>NZ_JBITEX010000001.1:393894-1150386 GCF_044455585.1 Lentzea sp. NPDC051213 | reverse complement strand
GCAGCACCGGCAGCACCGGCAGCACCGGCAGCACCGGCAGCACCGGCAGCACCGGCAGCACCGGCAGCACCGGCAGCACCGGCAGCACCGGCAGCACCGGCAGCACTGGCCATGCTGGCAGCACCCACCGCGCCGGCCGCACCAGTCGCACCAGCGGCACCGGCCATGCTGGCAGCACCCACCGCGCCAGCCGCACCGGTCGCACCAGCGGCACCGGTCGCACCGGCGCCGCCGAGGTCGAGCTGCCGCCACTGCTCGCCGAACAGCCACGAGTCCACAGTGGACTGTGCATGCCTGCGCCCCCGCCACGCCGACAGCGCAGGCGCCACGGCCGACACGGTCTCATCGTCGAGTTCCAGCGTCTCAGCAAGGGCAGCCAGGTCCTCGCGCTCGACGGCGTCCCAGAACGCCTGATCCACCGCGTCCTGCCCGCCGCGGAACCGGCTGGCGAACACGTCGCCCTCGATCCAGTAGCGCTCGTGCTGGAAGGCGTAGGTCGGCAGGTCCACCCACTGCGCACCGGTGCCGTCGAAGTAGGCTGCCCAGTCGATCCGCGTGCCGGTCACGTGCAACCGAGCCAGCGCGGTGACCAGCGCGGTCTCCTCCGGGCGGTCCCTGCGCAGGACCGGGACGGCGACGTCGGCGACCTCGGCGGCCATCGCCGAGAGCGTGCTGTCCGGGCCCAGTTCCAGGTAGGCGACATCCGGGGTCAGGTGGTCGGCGAAGCGCACGGTGTCGCGGACGTGGCGCACCCAGTACTCCGGCGACGTGACTTCACCCGGCAGCGGAATGCTCGGTGCGTGGAAGGTCAGGCCAGCCACCACGGCACGGAAGTCGTCCAGCATCGGGTCCATCAACGGCGAGTGGAAGGCGTGCGACACCTTCAGGCGCGAGGTCTTCTCGAAGCCCGAAGCGATCGCCAGCACCTCGGCCTCGTCACCCGCGATGACCACCGACGAAGGACCGTTCACGGCCGCGATCGACACGCCACGAGTCAGCGTGATCTCGGACTCGGCCGCCTTGATCGCCACCATCGCCCCACCGGTCGGCAACGCCTGCATCAGGCGCGCACGGGCTTCGATGAGCGTGCAGGCGTCGGCCAACGACAACACCCCGGCAACGTGGGCGGCGGCGATCTCGCCGATCGAATGCCCGGCGAGCCGGTCCGGCTTGATGCCCCACGACTCGACCAGCCGGTACAGCGCCACTTCGAGCGCGAACAACGCGGGCTGCGCGTTCCCGGTCTGGTTCAGGGCTTCCTGATCATCGCCCCACATGACGTCGCGGACGTCGAGGTGCGCGAAGACCTCGTCGAGCGCGGCGGCGAACACCGGGAACCGGTCGTACAACTCGCGGCCCATGCCGATCCGCTGGCTGCCCTGCCCGGCGAACAGGAAGGTCAGCTCGCGGTGGCCCGCGGTCCCCCGCGCCGCCTCGACGAGACCGTCCTTCGTGGACAGCAACACCGCACGGTGCTCGAAGCGGGAACGGCCGGCCGCCAGCGAGTAGCCGACGTCCACCGGCGAGCGGCCGGCCACCGACCCGGGCAGCCCGGCCAGCTGGGCTTCCAGCGCGGCCTCGGTCTTCGCCGAGACCAGCCACGGCACCACGGCCGGGGTGACGACCGGTTCCGGCATGCCCGCGTCCTCGGTGGCGGGCGCCTGCTCCAGGATGATGTGCGCGTTCGTGCCGCTGATGCCGAACGCGGAGATGCCGCCGCGCAGCGGCCGGTCTGCTGCCGGCCACGCGCGCGGCTCAGTCAGCAGGGAGACCTTCCCGGCGGTCCAGTCCACGTGCGACGACGGCTGCTCGACGTGCAGAGTGCGTGGCAGTACCTGGTTCTGCAACGACAGCACCATCTTGATCACGCCGGCGACACCGGCCGCGGCCTGCGTGTGCCCCAGGTTCGACTTCACCGAACCGAGCCACAACGGCTCTTCACGGTCGCGGCCGTATGTGGCCAGCAGTGCCTGCGCCTCGATCGGGTCGCCCAGTGAGGTACCGGTCCCGTGCGCCTCCACCACGTCGACGTCCGAAGTGGACAGACCGGCGGAGGCGAGCGCCTGGCGGATCACCCGCTGCTGCGACGGCCCGTTCGGCGCCGTCAGTCCGTTCGACGCACCGTCCTGGTTGATCGCGGAACCCCGCACGACCGCGAGGATTCGGTGCCCGTTGCGCTGCGCGTCGGACAGACGCTCCACCACCAGTACACCGACGCCCTCGGACCAGCCCGTACCGTCCGCGCCTTCGGCGAACGCCTTGCAGCGCCCGTCGTGCGCGAGACCGCCCTGCCTGGAGAACTCCATGAACATGCCCGGCGTGGCCATCACCGTCGCGCCGCCGACCAGCGCCAGCGAGCACTCACCGCCTCGCAGCGCCTGCGCGGCGAAGTGCAATGCCACCAACGAAGACGAGCATGCGGTGTCGACCGTGACCGCCGGGCCTTCCAGCCCGAAGGTGTAAGACAAGCGGCCGGAGATCACGCTGGCCGAAGTGCCCGTGCCGGCGTGACCCTCCATCTTCTCCTGTGCGCCCATGACGAGCTGTGAGTAATCCTGGCCGCTCGTCCCGACGTACACGCCGGTCCGGCTGCCGCGCAACGAATTCGGGTCGATGCCCGCGCGTTCGATGGCTTCCCACGAGGTCTCCAGCAGGAGCCGCTGCTGCGGGTCCATCGACACCGCTTCGCGCGGCGAGATCCCGAAGAAGCCGGGGTCGAAGCCCGCGACCCCGGGCAGGAAGCCGCCCTGCCCGGTGACGCTGCTGCCGGGGCCGCCGCCCGAGAGCCAGTCCAGGTCCCAGCCGCGGTCGTCCGGGAAGCCGCTGATCGCGTCCCGCCCGTCTACCAGCAGGTTCCACAGGTCCTCCGGCGAGTTGATCCCGCCGGGGAAGCGGCAGCTCAGGCCGACGATGACGATCGGCTCGTCGGCCACCATCGCGACCGGCAGCGCGTCGTCCACCGAGTCGTCGCCGAACAGCTCCGCGTGCAGGAAGTCCGCGAGCACCTGCGGGGTCGGGTAGTCGAAGACCAGCGTGGCAGGCAGGCTGAACCCGATCACCTGGTCGAGCCGGTTGCGCAGTTCGACCGCGGTCAGCGAGTCGAAGCCCAGCTGGCGGAAGTCGCGCTCGGGGTCCACCGCGGCGGTCGAGTCGTGGCCGAGCACGGTGGCCGCCTCGGTGCGCACCAGGTCGAGCAGCGCCTTCAGCCGGTCCTCACGGCCCCGCCCTTCCAACGTCCGCAGTTTGCCGCTGCCGTTCGCAGCCCTGCGCCGGCCCGCGGTCATCAGGCCGCGCAGCATCGGCGGCACCGGCCCCACAGCCGAGCCCGTCACGATGCTGGCAGGCACCACGAGCGGCAAGTCCACCGTGATCGCCGCGTCGAACAGCGCCAGGCCGAGCTCCATCGACAGCGCCGGAGTTCCCGCGCGTGCCATCCGTTCCAGTGCGGCGGCGTCCATGCCGCTCGCCATGCCGGCCCCCGCCCAGGCACCCCAGGCCAGCGAGGACGCGGGCAGCCCGGCGGCCCGTCGCTGCGTGGCGAGCGCGTCGAGGTAGCTGTTCGCCGCCGCGTAGTTGCCCTGCCCCACAGCGCCCATCACGCCGGAAATCGAGGAATAGAGCACGAAATCGGCGAGGTCGAGATCGCGCGTGAGCTCGTGCAGGTGCCAGGCGGCGTCCACCTTGGGCCGCAACACCTTGCTGATCCGGTCCGGTGTCAGCGAACTGACCACGCCGTCGTCGAGCACACCGGCCGTGTGCACCACGGCGGTCAGGTTCGCAACGGTGCCGAGCAGTTCCGCGACCGACTCGCGGTCACTCACGTCGCACGCCACCACGTTGACATCGGCGCCGTGAGCGATCAACTCGGCCTGCAGTTCCACCGCGCCCGGCGCGTCCGAACCGCGGCGGCTGGTCAGCAGCAGGTGCCGGACCCCGCGAGTACCGACCAGGTGCCGCGCCAGTTCGGCGCCGAGCCCGCCGGTGCCACCGGTGATCAGCACGGTTCCTTCGGGGTCCCACTCGCGAGGCGCGGGGCTGGTCGAAAGCCGGGCGAGGCGGCCGATGTGGGCACGGCCCTCGCGCAGCGCGATCTGAGGTTCGCCGAGTTCCAGCAACGCGGTCAGGTCGTCCAGCGCGGCCGCCGATTCGGCGGTGTCGTCGAGATCGACCAACAGGAACCGACCTGGGTTCTCCGCCTGTGCCGATCGCACGAGGCCCGCGGCCGCCGCAGCAGCCAGGTCACGCACCGCTTCAGCACCGACGGCGGTTGCCCCGCGGGTCACCAGCACCAGCGGCTTCCCGGACTCCTCGGCCAGCGCGTCGCGGACCAGTTCCTGCGCGCGGGCGGTCAGCTCGTGCACGGACTCGATGCCCTCGGTACCGGCGAGCTGGACGACGATGGCGTCGGCTTCCGGCCGATCAGCAGCGAGTTCGATGGGCGTCCAGTCGACCACGAAGAGCGAGTCGCTGACCCGTGGCTTCGGCGCTGCAGCGGCCGAAGAAGCGCGCAGTGTCAGGGATTCGGCCGAGAGCACCAGGGCGCCTTCGACGTCGACCGCGGTCACCGAGATCGAGTCGCCCGTCCGAGCGAGCCGGACGCGCAACACCGAAGCACCGACCGCGTGCAGCGACACCCCGTGCCAGTCGGACGGCACGCCTTCTCCCAGGAACTCCGTCGCGCGCAGTGCCGCGGCCAGCAGCGCCGGGTGCAGCCCGAACGCCGCCGCGTCTGGCACGTGATCAGGCAGTTCAGCCTCGGCGTAGACCGCGGATTCGGTGCGGTAGACGGCTTTCAGGCCCTCCTCGGTGAGGTGCTCGTCCAGCTCGACCGGTTCGGCCCCGGCGGGCGGCCATGCTCCGATGCCGTCGGGCACCGATGCGCCGATGCTCAGCGTGCCGCCGGCGTGCCGGGTCCAGTCGCCGTCGTGCTGTGCGTACACGCCGACCTCACGGCTGCCGTTGGCGTCCGGCCCACCGACGTGGACCTGCGCCGCGACACCGGTCTCGTCGAGCGCCAGCGGTGCCAGCAGTTCCAGCTCGTCGACGCGGCCGCAGCCGGCCAGGTCACCAGCGCGGATGACGAGGTCGAGGAAGCCGGTGCCGGGGAACAGGGCCTGATCGGCGAGCCACGGGTTGGTGGTCGGCGAGAGGCGCCCGGTGAGCACGATCTCGTCCGAACCGGCGACCGCCATCGCGGCGGTCAGCAGCGGGTGCTTGGTGGAGAACAGGCCGAGCCCGGCCACGTCACCGCCACGCGCCCCGGTGGCCATCGACGGCCAGTACTTCTCGTGCTGGAACGCGTAGGTCGGCAGGTCGATGCGGCGCGCGCCGGTGCCGGCGAACCAGCTCGTCCAGTCGACGCGAACGCCGTGGACGTGCAGCTTCGCCAGCGCGGTCAGCGCGGTGGTCTCTTCGGGCTTGTCCTTGCGCAGCACCGGTACGACCACCGCGTCCGGCGCGGTCTCCGCCACCATCGCCGACAGCACGCCGTCAGGGCCCAGTTCGAGGAACACCCCGGCGCGTTCACCGACCAAAGTGGACACGTGGTCGGCGAAGCGCACGGCGTCGCGGACGTGGCGCACCCAGTACTCCGCCGAGGTCACGTCGCCCGAGGTGATCACCGGCAGCTGCGGTTCGTTGAAGGTGAGGCCCTCGACGACTGCGCGGAACTCGTCCAGCATCGGGTCCATCAACGGCGAGTGGAACGCGTGCGAAACCTTCAGCCGCGAGGTCTTCTCGAAGCCTGAGGCGATCGCCAGCACCTCGGCCTCATCACCCGCGACGACCACCGACGACGGCCCGTTCACCGCCGCGATCGACACACCCTCGGTGAGCAGCGGGGTGATCTGCTCCTCGGTGGCGCGGATCGCCACCATCGCGCCACCGGCGGGCAACGCCTGCATGAGCCGCGCCCGCGCACTGACCAGCGTGCACGCGTCTGCCAGCGACAGCACCCCGGCGACGTGCGCGGCGGCGATCTCGCCGATCGAGTGTCCCGCCAGGAAACGCGGCTTCACGCCCCACGATTCGACCAGCCGGTAGAGCGCCACCTCGATGGCGAACAACGCGGGCTGGGTGTAGCCGGTCTCGTTCAGGCGCTCGGCGGACGCACCCCACATCACCTCGCGTACGTCCGGGTCCAGCCCGGCGAACACGTTGTCCAGCGCCTCGGCGAACACCGGGTACCGCTCGTACAGATCACGGCCCATGCCGAGCCGCTGCGAGCCCTGGCCGGAGAACAGCACGGCCAGCGGGCGGTCCACCGCGGTCCCGCGGGCGACCTCGATCACTCCGTCCGATGTGGACAGCAGGACCGCGCGGTGCTCGAGTTCGGTGCGGGTGGTCACCAGCGAGTAGCCGGTGTCCAGTGCGGAATGGTCGTCGAGGAACGAGCGGATGCGGGCCACCTGGCTGTCGACCGCTTCCGGCGTCTTCGCCGAGACCGGCAACGGCATGATCTCCGGTTCGGCCCGCTCGGCCGGTTCGGCGTCGGCCACCGGGGTGTGCTCGAGGATCACGTGCGCGTTGGTGCCGCTGAGGCTGAACGAGGACACTCCGGCCCGGCGGGCACGGCCGACCTCCGGCCACGGCGTGGCCTCGGTGACCAGGTCCACCGCACCGGTCGTCCAGTCCACATGGGACGTCGGCTCGGCCACGTGCAACGTCTTCGGCACCACGCCGTGCCGCATCGCGAGCACGGCCTTGATCACACCGGCGACCCCGGCCGCGGCCTGCGTGTGCCCGAGGTTCGACTTCACCGAGCCCAGCAGCAGCGGCCGTTCCCGGTCCTGGCCGTAGGTGGCGAGCAGGGCCTGCGCCTCGATCGGGTCGCCCAGCGTGGTGCCCGTGCCGTGCGCCTCGACAACGTCCACATCGGACGCGGCGAGCCCGGCACCGGCCAGCGCGGCACGGATGACCCGGCGCTGCGACGGCCCGTTGGGCGCGGTCAGGCCGTTCGACGCCCCGTCCTGGTTCACCGCGCTGCCGCGCAGCGTCGCGAGCACCTGATGCCCGTTGCGGCGCGCGTCGGACAACCGTTCCAGCACCAGCACGCCGACGCCCTCGGACCAGCTGGTTCCGCCGGCGTCGTCGGAGAAGGCGCGGCATCGGCCGTCCGGCGCGAGCCCGCCCTGTGCGTTGAACCCGGCGAAGCTCATCGGGGTGCTCATCACCGCCACGCCACCGGCCAGCGCCAGCGAGCTTTCCCCGGTGCGCAAAGACTGCGCGGCCAGGTGCAGTGCGGTCAGCGAGGAGGAGCAGGCGGTGTCGATGGTCAGCGACGGGCCGACGAGGCCGAAGCTGTAGGAGACGCGGCCGGAGATGACCGCGGCGGCCAAGCCGGTACTGGCGTGGCCTTCGAGGTCCTCGGCTGCCCGCAGCACCACGTTGGTGTAGTCCTGCCCGCCGGTGCCCATGAACACGCCGGTCGGCGTGCCGCGCAGCCCGGCGGCGTCGATCCCGGCCCGCTCGATGGCTTCCCAGGACACCTCCAGCACCAGCCGCTGCTGCGGGTCCATCGCCTTGGCCTCGCGCGGGGAGATGCCGAAGAAGCCGGTGTCGAACCCGGCCATGTCGGCCAGGAAGCCGCCCTTCGCGCCTTCGGTGCCGCCGGTGGGGTCGTTCTCCCAGCCGCGGTCCGGCGGGAAGTCGGTGATCGCGTCACCGCCGTCGAGCAGGAACTGCCAGAGGTCCTCCGGCGAGGCGATGCCGCCGGGGAACCGGCAGCTCATGCCGACGATCACCACCGGGTCGTCGGACGTGCCCGCCGACTGCGGCGCGATCGCGGTCAGTTCCTCAGCCGCGCCAAGAAGTTCGTCCAGCAGGTACTCGGCCAGCACGCGCGGGGTCGGGTAGTCGAAGACCAACGTCGCGGGCAGGGTCATCCCGGTCGCCGAGCCGAGGCGGTTGCGCAGTTCGACGGCCGTCAGCGAGTCGAAGCCGAGCTGCCGGAACTCGCGGTCGACGCCGATCGCGTCCGGCGAGCTGTGTCCGAGCACGGCGGCCGCTTCGGTGCGCATCAGCTCGACGACGTGCCGGAGCCGTTCGTCCTCCGGCAGGCCGAGCAGCTGCTGAGCCAGTCCCTCACCACCGCTGGTCGCACTGGCCGCGGTGCGGCGGCCGGTACGCATCAGGCCGCGCAGCAAGGCGGGCACGTGCCCGCCTGCCGGACCTGCCTGCCCTGCACCACCGTTGAGCGCCACCAGCAGCGGCTCGTCGCAGCCGATCGCCGCGTCGAACAGCGCCAGGCCCTGCTCGACCGACAACGGGTTCGCGGACTCGCTCATCCGCTTCATGTCGGCGTCGCTGACCGAGGCGGTCATGCCGATCTCCGGCGTCCACGCGCCCCAGGCCACCGAGGTCGCCGCGAGCCCGAGGCTCCGGCGGCGGCTGGCCAACGCGTCGAGCCACACGTTCGCGGCCGCGTAGTTGGCCTGCCCGGCGCTGCCCATGACGCCGGAAACCGAGGAGTAGAGCACGAATCCGGCGAGGTCGCGGTTTCTTGTGAGCTCGTGCAGGTGCCAGGCGGCGTCGACCTTCGGCCGCAGCACGGTGTCGAGCCGCTCCGGCGTCATCGAGCCGACGATGCCGTCGTCGAGCACACCGGCGGTGTGCACGACGGCGGTCAGATTGGGAACGGTGTCGAGCAGGGCCGCCATCGCATCGCGGTCGGCGACGTCGCAGGCGGCGACGGTGACGTCCGCGCCCGCCTCGGTCAGCTCGTCGCGCAGGTCGGCCGCGCCGGGTGCGTTCTCACCGCTTCGGCTGACCAGCAACAGCTTCCGCATGCCGCGCTGCGTGACCAGGTGGCGGGCGAGTACCCCGGCGAGACCACCGGTGCCGCCGGTGATCAGGACCGTGCCGTCGGGGTCCCAGCCGGGCGGCACGGTGAGCACGATCTTGCCGATGTGCTGGGCGCGGCTCATGAACCGGAACGCGTCGCGCGAGCGGCGCACGTCCCAGGTGCGGATCGGCAGCGGCTCGATCGCGCCGGCGGTGAACAGCTCCTTCAGCTCCGCCAGCATGGTCTCGATCCGGTCCGGGTGCACCCAGCCGAGGTCGAAGGACTGGTACGTGACCTCGGGCAGGCTCGCCGGGTCGCGCACGTCGGTCTTGCCCATTTCCAGGAACCGGCCGCCAGGTGCGAGCAGGCGCAGCGAGGCGTCGACGAACTCGCCGGCCAACGCGTTGAGCACCACGTCGACCTGCGGGAACTTCGCCTCGAAATCGAGTGAGCGCGAGGAGGCGATGTGGTCGTCGTCGAGGCCGAGCCCGCGCAGCGTGTCCCACTTGCCCTCGCTGGCGGTCGAGAAGACCTCCGCACCGAGGTGCCGAGCCAGTTGGACCGCGGCCATGCCGACGCCACCGGCACCGGCGTGCACCAGCACCTTCTCCCCCGGCCGCAGCGCGGCCAGGTCGACCAGCGCGTAGTACGCGGTGAGGAACACCAGCGGAATCGAGGCGCCGACCTCGAAGGAGTAGTCGTCCGGCAGCTTGGTCAGCAGGCGCTCGTCGACCTCGCCCAGCGGGCCCATGCCGCCGAAGAGCATGCCCATCACGCGGTCGCCCGGCCGCAGTCCGGTGACCTCGGGCCCGGTTTCGACCACCACGCCGGCGGCCTCGGAACCGAACAGGCCCGCGTCGCCGGGGTACATGCCCAGCGCGTTCAGCACGTCGCGGAAGTTCAGCCCGGCCGCGCGGACGGCGATCCGGACCTGGCGGCCTTCCAGCGGGTCCAGCAACTGCGGGACCGGTGCGAGGGTGAGTCCATCGAGGGTGCCCTTGCGCACGCAGTCCAGTCGCCACGGCACACCGACCGGCGGCACGAGCGCACTGCTGGAGGCCAGTCGCGCGAGACGGCCGACGCGCAGTTCGCCCTCGCGCGCGGCGATCTGCGTTTCGCCGTTGGCGCGCAACGCAGGCAGCTCGCCGAGGACGTCAGCGTCAGTTTGGTCGAGGTCGAGGAGCAGCAGGCGGCCAGGGTTCTCCGACTGGGCCGTGCGCACCAAGCCCCACACCGCGGCAGCGGGCAGGTCGTGCACGTTCTCGTCACCGGCGGCGACCGCGCCTCTGGTGACCACGACCAAGCACGAGTCGCCGAACCGCTGGTCCGACAACCAGTTCTGCACGGTGCCGAGCACGCGCGCGCTCAGTTCGTGCACGGCCTGCGCGCTCTCGCCGTCGCTGGCCACCGGCCAGAGCACCATGCCCGGCACGCCGCCGGTCAGCTCGGCGAGTTCGTCGAGCGAGTCCACCCGCGAGCCACCGGTCGCGGCGACGGCCGCGCCCAGTGCGGCCTCCCCGGTACCGAGGACCGCCCACCGAGTGTCCTCAGTGGACTTGGCGCCGGGCTGGGTGACCCAGTCGAGGCGGAACAGCGAGTCCAGCTCGCTCTGCGTGCGGGTGGCCGCCTGCGCGGTGGCCGAGCGCAGTGCCAGCGATTCCACGGACAGCACCGGTTCGCCCTGGACGTCGACGGCGGTCACCGAGATCGCGTCGTCGGCCGTGGCGGCCAGGCGCACCCGCAGCGTCGAGGCACCGGAGGCGTGCAGCGTCACCCCGCTCCACGAGAACGGCAGGAGGCCGCTGCCCTCGCGGTCGGGGTGCACGAAGAGGCTGGCGTGCAAGGCGGAGTCGAGCAACGCGGGGTGCACGCCGAACTCACCGGCGTCCTCGTTGTCGTCCGGCAGCGCGACCTCGGCGAAGATCTCGCCGTCGGATCGCCAGACCGCCCGGACGCCCTGGAACACCGGGCCGTAGGTGAGACCGGTTTCCTCGAACCGCTCGTAGAACCCGGTCAGGTCAAGCGCTTCGGCCCCGGCCGGCGGCCATTCTGAGGCGGCGAACGCGGCGACGGCGGCACCGTCGCCGAGCGTGCCGCTGGCGTGTTGCACCCACGATTCGGAGCCGCCCTGCTGCGAGTGCACGCTGACCGGGCGGCGGCCGCCGGCGTCCGGCGCACCGACCCACACCTGGACGGTCACCCCGGTCCGCTCGGCGAGCACGAGCGGCACCACGAGGGTCAGCTCCTGCACGCGGTCGCACCCGACCTGGTCGGCGGCGCGCATCGCTAGTTCGAGGAAACCGGTGCCGGGGAAGAGAACCGAGCCGCCGACGGCGTGGTCGGCCAGCCACGGGTGGCTCTCCAGCGACAGCCTGCCGGTCATCACCAGCTCGCCGGAACCGGCCACCGTGGTCGCCGCACCGAGCAGCGGGTGTTCCGCGGAATTCAGGCCCAGCCCCGAGATGTCCCCGGAACGCACGGACACCGCGGGCCAGTACTTCTCGTGCTGGAATGCGTAGGTCGGCAGCGGGACACGACGCGCACCGGTGCCCTCGAGCACCGCGGTCCAGTCCACCGCCACGCCGTGGACGTGCAGCTTGCCCAACGCGCCGAGGATCGCGGCTTCCTCACCGCGGTCCTTGCGCAGCGCCGGGGCGACCGGCAGGTCGGCGCTCTGCTGCGCGAGCCCGGACAACGTGCCGTCCGGGCCGAGTTCGAGCAGCACGCCGGCCCCGGCGGCGGCCAGCGCCCGCACCCCGTCGGCGAACCGGACGGCCTCGCGCACGTGCCGCACCCAGTAGTCCGCCGAGCGCAGTTCGTTCGCGGTGGCCAGTTCGCCGGTGAGGTTGGAGACCACCGGGATCGACGGCTCGCCGTAGGCGATGCCCTCGGCGACCCGCCTGAACTCGGCCAGCATCGGGTCCATCAGCGGCGAGTGGAAGGCGTGGCTGACCTTCAGGCGGGAGGTCTTCTCGAAGTTCCCGGCGATGGCCAGCACCGCGGCTTCGTCCCCGGCGATCACCACGGAACCCGGCGCGTTGATCGCGGCGATGGACACGCCCTCGGTCAGCAGCGGGGTCACGTCGCCCTCGGCGGCCTTGATCGCCACCATCGCGCCACCGGCAGGGAGGGCCTGCATCAGCCGTGCCCGCGCGGCGACCAGCCCGGCGGCGTCCTCGAGCGAGAACACCCCCGCCACGTGCGCGGCGGCGATCTCGCCGATCGAGTGCCCGGCCACGAAATCCGGGGTCAGACCCCAGGATTCGGCGAGCCGGAACAACGCCACCTCGATGGCGAACAGCGCCGGCTGCGTCCAGCCCGTCTGGTTCAGCAGCTCGGCGTCGTCACCCCAGACCACGTCCCGCAGCGAGCCGTCGAGGTGCCGGTCCAGCGCGTCCACCGCTTCGTCGAAGGCAGTCGTGAAGACCGGGAAGCGGCCGTGCAGCTCGCGGCCCATGCCGATCCGCTGCGCGCCCTGACCGGAGAACAGCACACCCAGCTTGGGGCGCCCGTTGACCTCACCGGTCACCACGCCGGGCGCGGTCCCGTTCTCCACCCATGCGGACAGCGAATTGCGGAGCTCTTCGCGGCTGCCACCCACCACGGCCAGCCGGTGTTCGAAGCTCGTCCGGGTGGTGGCCAGCGACAGCGCCAGGTCCACCGGACGTTCGTCGTCCACAAAGGACAGCAATGCGGCTACCTGGCCGCGCAGGGCGGCCGGGGTCCGCCCGGCCAGCACCCACGGCACCACAGCGGGTTCCGGCTCCTCCGGCAGCGCCTCCACGATGATCGGCGGCGCCTGCTCGATGATCGCGTGCGCGTTGGTGCCGCTGATCCCGAACGACGACACGGCCGCGCGGTAAGCCCGGCCGGTCTCCGGCCACGGCGTGGCCTCGGTGAGCAGCCGCACCGCGCCGCTCGTCCAGTCGACGTGCGTGGACGGCCTGCTCACGTGCAGGGTCTGCGGCACCAGGTCGTTCCGCATGGCCATGACCATCTTGATCACGCCCGCGACACCCGCGGCAGCCTGCGTGTGCCCCAGGTTCGACTTGATCGACCCCAGCAGCAGCGGGTGCTCACGGTCCTGGCCGTAAGCGGCGAGCAGGCTCCGCGCCTCGATCGGGTCCCCGAGCGGAGTTCCGGTGCCGTGCGCCTCCACGACGTCCACTTCGGACGGGGTCAGCCCACAGCGGTCCAGCGCCTGCCGGATCACGCGCTGCTGCGCACGGCCGTTCGGCGCCGTGAAACCGTTGGAAGCACCATCGGAGTTGACCGCGGACCCGCGCACCACGGCGAGCACCTCGTGCCCGTTGCGCTGCGCGTCGGAGAGCTTTTCCAGCAACAGCAGGCCAACGCCCTCGGACCAGCCGGTGCCGTCGGCGTCGTCGGAGAACGCCTTGCACCGCCCGTCGCGCGCGAGCCCGCCCTGACGGCTGAACTCCACCAGCGACCCAGGCGTGGCCATGATGTTCACGCCACCGGCCAGCGCCAGCGAGCACTCACCGGTGCGCAGCGCGTGCACCGCCTGGTGCAGTGCGACCAGCGAGGACGAGCACGCGGTGTCGACGGTGACGGTCGGGCCTTCCAGCCCGAGTTCGTAAGAGATCCGGCCGGAGATGGCACTGGCCGCGATGCCGGTGCCGATGTCACCGGTGGCGTCGGCCACCGAGCGGATCATCAGGTGCGAGTAGTCCTGCCCGTTCGTGCCGACGAAAACCCCGGTCCGGCTGCCGCGCAGCTTCGACGGGTCGATCCCGGCGCGCTCGATCGCCTCCCAGGCGGTCTCCAGCAACAGCCGCTGCTGGGGGTCCATGGTGAGCGCCTCCCGCGGCGAGATGCCGAAGAAGCCGGTGTCGAAGTCGGCCGCGCCGGGCAGGAACCCGCCCTGCACGCTCATGCTGTTGCCGCGGTCGTCGGTCTCAGCGGACTCCAACGACTCGGTGTCCCAGCCACGACCGTCCGGGAAGCCGGAGATGGCGTCCCGGCCAGAAGCGACCAGGTCCCACAACGCCTCCGGCGAATCGACACCACCGGGGAAGCGGCAGCTCATCGCCACGATCGCGATCGGCTCCGAAGCGGCGGCCACCAGATCGCGATTCTGCTGGCGCAGCCGTTCGGCGTTCTTCATCGCGGCCCGAAGCGCTTCGACGACCTTTTCGTTGGGCGCGTTCATGGTCAGACTCACTTCCAGGAAAGGTCGGACTGGTCGTCGTTCTCCTGGCCGCTGGGGCGCGGCCTGCACCGGCTCGTCCACCGTCATCGGCTCGGTGGTAGCGCTCTCGCCGTGCTCGCGCGGCTTCGGCCCCTCGGGAGCCGGCTGGTCAAGCAGGTGCTGGGCGTGGCTCAGTCAGGTCGCGGCGTTGAGCTGATTGCCCAGCTCAGCCACCGTGAGCGAGTCGAACCCGAGGTCGCGGAACGGATGGTCCTCGCGCACAGCGTCGAGATCGGCCTGCCTGGGCTATTCGGCAGCCCGGAGTCCGGGAGAACGCTTCCTACCTGGTCACGCGCTGAGACCACCATGTGTGCAGTCTCGCGGCGAAACGGTTGGGAATTCCCCACAAACCGGGGCAGCTCACCAGTTGACGGCGTGCTGCAGGTCGGCGTACCCGCCGGTTGTCACTCAGGTCGTGGCCTGGGCGCCCACGCGATGAAGTTCGCGAAGAGCGCGCCGACCGCCAGCACGCCCAACATCCCGCCAGCCACCCAATGCGCCTGGTCGTTGTCAGCGAGGGCGGCTTCGACGACCCGGCCGTCCACCAGGTCGTAGCGGACCGTCACGCGTTCGCCGGGCTGCCGGGCCGGGCCGTTCTCGGACAGGGTCGCGGTCTGCTTCGTGCCGTCGGCGAGCGGGAACTCGACCTTGACCGAGACGCTCTTGCCGGACTTCAGCCGTTCCTGCACGGTTCCCTCGGTGCTGGCCCAGGACTTCTGCTCGGTGGAAGCCTGGATCACCAGCATCAGGCCACCGACCGCGCCCACCAGCACGAGTCCCGCCACGAACCGGCCGGTACTCGACTTCAACGACTTCGCCACCACGCCTCCCTCGCCGAGGACATCGTCGCATCGCTCCCGAATGCAACAAGTCCGCGGTCAGCCGATCGCGTTGCTGATCGGCTGAGGGCACTCGCCACCAGGTGAGGTCAGGAGTTCGAAGTGCCACATCTCGTTGGCGTACGCCTGACACAGGCCGTAGTCCGCCCCGTGCTGGATGAGCCAGTCGGCGGCCGCGGTCGGGCCGATGTCGATCGCCTCGCCTGTCACGTGCTTCGACTTGTCCGGCGGGTGCACCCAGCGCAGGGCCTCCTTCTCGCTGCGGTACCGGGCGATGGCCTCGTCCAGCAGGCGCTGCTGGTACGCCGCGCTTCGCCAGCCTGAGGTCACTTTGAGTTCCACTCCGCGCAGCCGGGCGTCCGCGGCGGCTTTCCGTGCCGCTGCCAGCAGGGTGGGATCGAGATTGGCGATCGCGGCGTGCTCGCTGTCGTCGAGCGAGATGCTCTCGTTCTCCGGGATACTGCCGTCCCCTTGCACGCGCGCCGACGTGCCCGTGGACGGGGCTTCGCCCGACGGTGTGCACGCCGTCGCGAGGACCAGCAGAGCGAGGAGGAACGCCCAGAATCCTTTGCCACGCGTTGCCGACACTGTCTGTTCTCCTCATGAGCAGTACCGAAAGCCGACGCTTTCGACACTTCACGAGTGATGTCCCCGGACCGCGCGCGGAATGTGCGCGTTGTGCAACAGGACGTCAACAGGCGCGATGACAATGCAGCGGGACGTTCAGTGCGTGCGCTCGACGACGAACCGTGCGGTGGCGCGGAGTTCGTCGCGGACGTCCGGCTCGATCGGCAACCGGGAAAGGAGCCGGTCGGACGTGGCGAGCCGGCGAGCGGACTCCCGTTCAGCCCACGCCCGGCCGCCGCATTCCTCGATGAGACCCGCCACCTCCACGAGCTGGTACTCCTCGAGCGCGTCCTGGCCGTGGTACAGCTCGGCGAGCCGGGCGGCCGCCGGAATGTCCGCCGCCAGTGCGGCCACCACCGGCGCCGACTTCTTGCGGGCCCGTAGGTCCGCGAGGACCGGCTTGCCCAGGACGTCGGAGTCGCCCCAGATGCCGAGGACGTCGTCGGCCAGCTGGAACGCGATGCCCAGCTGCCGGCCGTACTCCCCCAGGCCTGCCACGACGTCCGGGGCGCCGCCCGCGATCACCGCGCCGAGGGAGGCGGCGCAGCCGAGCAGCGACGCCGTCTTGCCCGCCGCCATCTCCAGGTACTCGTGCGGGCTGACGTCGTGGCGCCGTTCGAACGCGAGGTCGGCGACCTGGCCGGCGATCAGGCACTGCAGCGTGTCGGCGACCGACTTCGCGGCCGCCGGGCCGTGGCCGCTGTCATGCTCGAGCAGCACCAGGAACGCGGTGGCCATCAGGCCGTCGCCCGCGAGGATCGCGGACGGGAGGCCGAAGACGGTCCACGCCGTCGGCCGGTGCCTGCGCTCGGTGTCGCCGTCCATGATGTCGTCGTGCAGCAACGAGAAGTCGTGCACCAGCTCGACGGCGACCGCCGCGGGGATGCCGGACTCGACCGGCGCGCCCACCGCCCGTGCCGACAACAGGGCCAGCGCCGGTCGTAGCGCCTTGCCTGCGGCGGCATCCACGTCGTGGCCGGCTACGTCCAGCCAGCCCTGGTGGTAGCCGACCACGTGCCGCATCTCCTGGCCCAGCCTGCCCGCGGCCCGGCGCAGGGCGGGGAGCACGATCTCCCGTGCCGACGCCAGCGTCTTCAGTTCCAGCGCCTGGGTCATGTCGTGACCACCTTCCGCCGTGCGGCGAACAGGCGGTGGGCCGCGTCGATCGCCGACCGCACCACGTTGAACGGCGTGTACAGGGTCTTGCCGATCCAGAGCTCCGGGAGCACCTCCGTGCCGCGGCGCGCCCGCAGGTACGCCATCCCGGCTTCGACGCCTTCGTCAACGCCGCTGTTCATCAACGCCAGCAACACGTACGCGGTCTCTTCGCAGCCGTGGCCCCACGAGCCGTCCGGGTGCTGAGTGTCGAGCATCCAGCGCACGGCGTCGCGATGCAGGTCCGGCGCGATGTCCGCGAGCACGTGCACTGCCTCGGCGGTCGGGTAGTAAGGCGAGAGGTGCCACTTGTCCAGCCAGTACGCGCCGCCGATCCGGTGCTGCCGCAACGATTCGACGATGCGAGCGGCGCATCCGGCGTCGGCTACAGGGAGCGCGTGGACGTTCGTGCTGATCGAGATGGTGCGCTCGAAGTCGTAGGTGGCGTAGCCGTCCGGACGTTCGAACGGGTCCATGGCGTGCGGGTGCTCCGGCAGACCGCAGTAGCGCAGCAACGTCGTCAGCACCGCGGTGTCGTCGCTGTCGACCGGTACGCCGTGGGCGGACATGCCGAGCCTGCCCGCGACGGCGTGCCGCGCCAGCTCGGCGACCTCCGCGCGCAGCTGCTCCGGTGGCGTGCCGCCCAGCTTGCGGAAATGAAGCGACCAGCAGGTCTCGAAATGGTCGAACGGATAGATCGGGGACAACCCTCCGGAACCCGTCTGGCTCGTGGCCTCACGAAGCAGTTCCAGTGTTCCGGATACCCGCCCGGCACCGTAGGCATAGGCGGTCGCGGCGGGTGAACAACCGAATGCGCCACTGGGTGACTGCATCTCGCTCAGGTCGGCTTCGGTGAAATTCCGGCCGAGCGCTTCGAGCGTGTGCACCAGCGTTGTTCCCGCCACCATGCCGTGTGGCACCAAGGCCAGTTTGCGTGCGCGGATCTCCTCGATCCAGGAAAGGTCGGCGTAGGGCAGATCGATGCCGAGTTCGCGGGCACGGGCAAGCCAGTGCGGGACGATCAATTCGAACGCCACGGTTTCGTGGCCGGGGTTGCGACGCTCGGTGAAGGTACGCATCAGGTCGACGAGCCGGTCTACGCGCGGGGTCTGACCTGTTGTTACCTGCAGAGCGACCACTGCGGCCAGGGTACTGACCAGCCGATCGTGGTATTCGAATATCACCCCTCCCCAGGACCCGTCCGCACGCCGGTGGTCGAGCAGCCAGGTTGTCGCGCCGTCGGCAAGATCGCGTGACTCGGGCTTTCCGTGGCAGGCGAGTGCGAGGACAGCGGTGTCGTGAGCGGAGGACGTTATCGAACGATGCCGCATTTGCGAAAAGTGCCCTTCGTGAGGTGATACTACGGTCATGGACGAGCAGCGGATCTACGTCAGCGAACCCGAGGAGCTCCACGAGACATTTGTCGCGCGGGCCCGTGAGTTCGGCACGGCGGGGTCGAGCACCTTCAAGGCACTCATCGGGGATCAGGCGTTGATTTTTCTTTCCGGTAAGCCGCACCTGGAGGCACGAAAACTGCTCGGGCCACCTTTTCTGGGCGCACGCATGCGGGAGTTCGGACCGGTGATCGAGGAGATCACCCGCACGGTGCTGGCCCGTGTACCGAAGGACACCCCGGTGCCCGTCATCGGGATGACCAGGGACATCACCCTGCGGCTCATGCTCCGGTTCGTCTTCGGTCCGATCGAGGCCGAGGACGCCGTGGTGCGGCTGTGCTCAGACCTGGTCGACGCGGTGCACGGCAAGGGCGGCGACCCGGTGCGATTGCAGGCGGAGCTCGACGACTTCGTCACCGCCCAGTCCGTCGGCCACCACGACTCCGCCGATGTGCTCGGCCACCTCCTTCGGGCAGAATCCCTTACCGCTGAACAGATTCGCGTCCACGTGGTCACGCTGTTGATCGCCGGCTACGAGTCGACCTCATCGGCGCTCGCGTGGGCGACCTACCTGGTCCACCAGCACCCCGGGGTGCTCGCGAGGATCAACGAGCCCGGTTACCTGGACGCGGTGTGCGACGAGGTGCTGCGGTACGCGTCGATCGTGCCCACCGGTATCGCCAGGACCGTGCCCGGTGAGGACACCGAGCTCGTGCCGTGCATCCACGCCGCGCACCGCAGGCCCGAGGCGTTCGCCGACCCGGACCGCTTCGCTCCCGACCGGTTCCTCGGTGGCAGGTTCTCGCCGACCGAGTACCTGCCCTTCGGCATCGGCCCCCGGCGGTGCCTCGGCGCGGTGTTCGCCGCCTACGAGATGCGGATCGCGTTGGCCACCATGCTTGCCACGCCTGGCTTCCGGGTGCACCCGACCGAACGTGAGGTGCCGGCCGAGGTCCAGGGCCCGACCCTCACGCTGCCCGAGACCGTGCTAGCCGAACTCGCGTCGGTAGACGATGCCGGGAAGCTTGTCGCCGAGCTCCGGTGAGATCCGCATCAACCAGCGCAGTGGCCGGGAGAAACCGGGTACGACGGCGAACCGGCCGCGGCGCAGGGCACGCTCGGTGGCCCGCACGACGCCTTCGGCGGGCATCGGTTTGAAGATGCCCTTGGCCAGCTGACGGCTCGCCTGCATCTGGTCCAGCAACGGGGTGTCCACCGCGGGCGGGTAGACGCAGGCGACCTGGATGCCCATGCTCTTGACCTCCTGACGCAACGCCCGCGCGTACGCCGAGATCGCCGCCTTGGTCGGCGAGTAGGGCCCCTCGTGGAAGGTCGGCAGGAGCCCGCCCGACGAGGACGACAGGACCACGATCGTGCCGCGCCCTCGCCGGCGCATCTCCGGCATGGCCGCGGCGACGGCCCACACCGTGCCCAGGTAGTTGATCGTCGCGACCTCGAGCCACAACTCGGGGTCGGTCTCGGTGATCATGCCCTCCGTGCCGATCGCGGCCGACGTCACGACGCCGTCGCACGGATGGTCGGCGACCACCTTCGCGAGCGCCTCGTGGTCGGTCACGTCGATCACCGCGGGGATCACTCGAGAGTTCTCGGCTGCCAGCGCGTCGAGTCCGGCGGCGTTGGTGTCCACCGCGAGAACCTCGATACCCTGGGCCACGAGGTGTACCGCGAACGCCCGGCCGATGCCACTGGCGGCACCGGTGACCAGGATGCGCTCGCAGCGCCATGGTTTGCTCATCGCATCTTCCTCTTCACCTTGTGGGACAGACTGGTCCAATAGAGACGGACGATTCGTTGGAGCAACGCGGGCTCGGGCGCCTTGCCCGCCATGAGCACGGCCGCGAAGCTGGGCGCGCCGGGCAACCGGGTGCGCACGATCGTCTTGGTGCTGGTGAACTCCCGCAGGCCCGCGACACCTTTCTGCCGCCCGAAGCCACTGGCTCCGGTCCCGCCGAACGGCACACCGGGCACACCGGCGCCGAAGACCGCGTCGTTGATGTCGACCGTGCCCGCCGCGAGTGCCGCCGCGACCCGGCGCCCGCGCTTTCCGTTGCGGGTGATCACACTCGCGGCGAGTCCGTACGGGGTCGAGTTCGCGAGCGTGACGGCGTGCTCCTCGCTGGTCGCACGCACGATCGTGAGCACCGGCCCGAAGTTCTCTGCCTGGAACAAGTCGCTGTCGACGGGCACGTCCGTGACGACAGCGGGCAGGAACGACCCGTCGGGAGCCGGCCCGCCCGCCATGACCCGCGCGCCCGCCGCCACCGCATCGGCCAGCCTGCGGGTGAGCAGGGCCGCCTGTTCTTCGCGCAGCCTCGGGTACTCCCGGTCGAGTGCTCGGGTCGCCGCCAGCGCCTCGCCGACGAACTCGTCGTGCCGAGCCTCGCTGACCACGACCCGCTGCACGGCCATGCACGTCTGGCCGGCGTTGAAGAACGCCGCGCCGACCGCGGCACGGGCCGCCTGCCGCACGTCGGCGTCGTCCAGCACGACCATCGCGTCGTTGCCACCGAGTTCCAGCAGCACCGGGGTCAGCGTGGCTGCCGCCGCAGCCATGACCTGACGGCCGGACGCGCTCCGTCCGGTGAACACGATCTTGTCGATCCCCGACCGGACGAGGTCATCGCCGACGTCGGCGCCGCCGGGCAGCACGTGCACGAGGTCAACGCCCGCCGAGTTGATCAGTCCGGCCAGCAGCCGGGCGACGTCGGCCACCAGTGGATCTGGCTTGAGCACCACGATGTTGCCCGCGACCAACGCGTTCGGGATCGAGTGCATCGGCACGGCCACCGGGTAGTTCCACGGCGTGATCACACCTACGACGCCCAGCGGCTGGTGGTGCAGCGTCGCCTTCTTCAGCACGAACGGACGCGTCGCGAGCGTCCGCGGGCGGAGGTGCCGCGGCCCCGCCTTGGCCGACCAGGTCAGGCTGGTGCAGGCCGACATCACCTCGAACCACGCGTCGGATCGCGACTGTCCGGTCGCGGCGACGACCTGGTCGACCAGGGCGGCGCCACCGGTAGCGACCGCGTCGCGAACACGCAGCAGGTGCCTGCCGCGTTCCTTCGGCGTTTTCGACGCCCACGCGGTCATATCCCGGCGAGCGGTGGCCACAATGGCCTGCACTTTGTTGTCGGTACTTGCCGTCACGGGCCGGGACACTAACATTACCTGGAAATGGTTTGCGCTATTGAGACAATTCCAGGGTGGTCGCTGAACCGATTTCGTCGAGCCGGTAGATCTTTGGAAGGTGATCGTCGGCATGACGATTGTCGCGGTCCAGCAGAACGGCGCGCATACCCACCTCGAGTGCGCCCCGCACATTGGCCGGTTCGTCATCGATCAACAGGCACTCTTGCGGCGCCAGATCGAGTGCGGTCAGGACCTTCGCGTAGGCAGCGGGATCAGGCTTCGACCGGGGGTAGGCGTTGATCAGGGCGTCGAACCAGCCGGGGTCGACGTTCGCGTTGCGCAACGTCGCGGCGACGCTGACCATCGGATGGTTGGTGAGCACGCTCAGCCGTATTCCACGGCCCCGCAGCCAGTTCAGGCAGTCGTGCGTGTCGGCGTAGGGGTGGAACGCGCCGTGGTAGCCACCGGCCAGCCTGGCGAGCTCCTCCGCGTCGGCCGCCGTGCCGCCGTGAGCTGCGACGAAAAGTGTCCACAGCGTCAACCAGAACTCGGGCTCACCCTCGGGCGTCGCGGGCATGAGGTGCGCGTGGCGACCCCAATGGCTGTTCAGGACCTCGAGAGTGAGCGGCGGCCAAGCCTGCTGGAGCTGGGCCAGCAGCCATTCCTCGTCATAGCGCAGCAAAGTCCCGTCGCGGTCGAACACGACCGCACGGATCTGGTCTTCCATAAACCCAATCGATTCCGCTCCGGTGCACCTGACAGGAAAGGCAGAACGTAGGACACGGGGCCAATCGGCGTCAACCTTCTTCCATTCTTCTTCCAAGCACCTTCCACAGTGATTCCGAAAGTATTTTCGGGCACACGATCAAATGAGACGACGCCGAGCGAAAGGCCCGATGGGCGGTAAGGTTCTCGCGTGGCAGAGTCGTCCGGGCAGACCGTCTTCGTCAAGATCCTCGGACCGTTCGAGACGTCCGTGACCGGCACCCCGGTCCAACCCGGTGGCGCCATCCAGAAGGTGTTGCTGGCAGCGCTGGCGGTGCACGCCGGCGACTCCCTGTCGATCAAGGAACTCGCCACAGCGGCCTGGGGAACAGTGCTGCCCACGGCGCATCGGGCCCAGGTGTACAAGCGGATCTGCATGCTGCGGGAGGTTCTGGGTGAGCGGTCGATCGCCACCGTCGGAGCCGGCTACCAGCTCGACCTCGCGGTCTGCCGGACGGATGTGCAGGAGTTCCGCGAGCGGCTCGCACAGGCACGGGCGCACCGCGCCGCCGGTCGCGGCGAGGACTCCGCCAGGGAGTTCCGGGATGCGCTGGCGTTGTGGCGGGGACCGGTCCTGGCCGGTATCGAGCACGACTGGCCGATGGCGGTCCGGGCGGAGCTCGGAGAGCTGAGGGTCAGCGCGATCGAGGAGTGCCTGGAGGTCGAGCTCGGCCTCGGCAGGCACGCGGAGCTGGTGGCGGAGCTGTCGTCACTGGTGGAGACGTATCCGCGCCGGGAGCGGCTGGCCGGGCAGTTGATGCTCGCGCTGCACAGGTGCGGGCAGCAGACCGAGGCGCTGGAGGCCTACGACCGGCTTCGGCTGGCACTTCCCAAGGACACCGAGCCCTCCTCGTACGTGGCCCAGCACTACCGGTCGATCCTCGGCAGGACCGGGACCCCGGTCGACGAACCGGACCGGACGACTGTCGTGCCCGCAGGGCTGCCGATGGACATCAGGCGGTTCGTCGGGCGCGACGACGAGGCCGCGGCACTGGATTCCTGGCTGTACCCGGACGAACGCGGCGACGGGATGCCCATCGCGTTGGTGACAGGACCGGCCGGCGTCGGCAAGACCGCGCTGGCCGTGCGGTGGGCGCATCGGCGGCGCGGCCTGTTCCCCGGTGGCCAGCTCTACGTGAACCTGGGCGCGTTCGACGCACGTCCGACGACGCCGGGCGAGGCGTTGAACCAGTTTCTCCGCATTCTCGGCGTCGACACCCGGCAACTGCCGGAATCGTTGGCGGACAAGGTGAACCTGTATCGCAGCATGCTCACCGGGCGCCGGATGCTGGTGGTGCTCGACAACGCGGCCGACGAGGAGCAGGTACGTCAGCTGCTGCCGTCGGAACCCGGCTGCGCGGTCGTCGTCACGAGCCGCCACGACCTGCGCGGCCTGGTCGCGCTGGACGACGCACAGTGCCTCAAGCTCGACGTCCTCACCGCCGACGAGGCGTACCTGCTCGTGGCACAGATGCTCGGCGAGCAGAGGGCATCCGCCGAACGGGCCGCGGCCGACGAGCTCGCGTTCCTGTGCGGCTACCTGCCCCTCGCGCTGCGGGTGGCGGCGGCGAACCTGGCGGCACGCACGGTCTCGATCTCGGACGCCGCGGCCGAGCTCGCGGGTGACGACCGGCTCGCGCGACTGCGGATCGGCGGCGACCAGGTGGTCACCTCCGCGTTCGACCTGTCCTACCGGGCGCTGCCCGAGTTCGCGGCGCGGCTGTTCCGGCTGCTCGGGGTGCTGCCGACGCCCGAGTTCGCGGTGGAGACCGTGGCCGCCGTGCTGGGTGAGCCTTTCGACGT
Source organism: Lentzea sp. NPDC051213 (assembly GCF_044455585.1). Taxonomy (NCBI): domain Bacteria; kingdom Bacillati; phylum Actinomycetota; class Actinomycetes; order Pseudonocardiales; family Pseudonocardiaceae; genus Lentzea; species Lentzea sp. NPDC051213. The sequence goes on along the minus strand of NZ_JBITEX010000001.1, from coordinate 1,126,659 downwards.
CGTGGTCGCCGCGGTCGGCCAGCTGGAACAGGCGTGTCTCGTGACGCCGCACCGGCACGGCCGTTACCGGCTGCATGATCTCCTGCACGTCTACGCGGGCGGTCTGGCCGACACGGGCGAACGAGGCTCGGCTCTGCACGCGCTGTTCGAGTTCTACCTCGGCTCGGCGGACGCGGCCTGCGACCAGCTGGTGCCGCTGGTGGCGAGGCACCCGCGCGAACCGTCGGGTGTCGCCGCGCTGACGTTCGAGTCGGACGACGCGGCGCTCGAGTGGTTGAACGACGAGTGCGAGAACATCGTGACGAGCGTGTTGCGGTACACGGAAACGGGCCCTCGCGGCGCCGCCTGGCAGCTCACGGACGCGATGCGCGGCTACATCTGGCTCACGAGCCGCAACGAGATCGGTGCTGCGGCAGCGCACGCCGCGTTGCGCGCCGCACAACGCGACGCCGACCTGCCAGGGCAGGTGATCATGCACCGCGCGCTGGGCACGTTCAAGGCGTACGCGGACGTCGACGGCGCGCTCGCCGACTTCCAGACCGGGCTGGACCTCAGCGTGCGACTGGGCGACCGGGCGTTGCGGTGCAACGCTTTGCAGAACCTCGCGTTCGGCCAGATGATCCGCGCCGACCTCGCCGCCGCGAGCGAGACGATCGAGGCAGCACTCGAGTTCGCGTCGAGCGAGGCCGAGGAGATAGCCCTGGCCAACAAACTCGGCAGCACGCTGTACATCTCCGGCCGGATCAAACCCGCCAGGAAGCACTTCGAGCGAGCGGTGTCGCTGATGTCGCGCAGCGGCCACCACGACGTCAACACGATCGCGTGGCTCGGCACCACGCTTCGCCTGCTCGGAGAGATGACCGAGGCACGCCGCGTGCTGCACGACGCGGAACAGCTCGCCACCGAGTCGGGAGCCGGCTACTGGCTGGTCATGGTGCGGTGCGCGACCGCGTACCTGGCCAAGGACTGCGGTGACTCGACGTGGGCGATGTCCGTCGCGAGCGAGGTGCTGGAGGACGCGGCGCGGGCCGCGGACACGCATTACGTCCTGGCTGGACGCCACGCGGTCGGTCAGCTGCTGCACCACATCGGCAGGTGCGACGAGGCGGTGTCCGTGCTGAGCGAGGCGGTGGAACAGGCCGGCGCCACGGGCAACGTCACCGAGTCCGTCCGGCTGAAGATCAGCCTCGCCCGTGCGCTCGCCGCCGTCGGCCGGCGCGACGAAGCCGAGTGGCTGGCACAGGAGGCGTTGGATGCGGCGCCCCAGCACCAGTTCGCGATAGAGCAGGGCATGGCGCTGACCACCCTGGCCTCGCTGTGGACCGGAGACCGCGCGCTCACCAGCGCGCGGCAGGCGCTGGCGATCCAGCGGGAGACCGGCTACCTGCTGGGTCAGGCCGAGGCGCTGCTCGTGCTGGGACACCGGGGATCCGCCGACGCGGCATCGGCTGTGCGGGCGGCGGAGTCGATCTTCGAGCGGCTCACCGGGCGGGCACGGCACGTGCCCGCGGGCACGCTCGGGTGGGCGGACCTGGCTCTCGCGCCACGTGGGTGCACTTTCTGCGCGGTCTGATCGCGTCAGGTGGGCTGGTGTGAGCGCATCGCGCCCACACCGCCGGATCCGGCGGCGGGAGGACGCCGTCCAATTGAGATCACAGTGGTATGAATGAGTGAACGAGATTGCGCCGGCCGGTCGTCTTGGTGATCGATACACCCATGCTCAAGATCGCCGCCCTGGACGTGGACGGCACTCTCCTGCCGGGCTCCCTCGCCGGGGACCTGCCCGTGAAGCTGGTCGACGCCGGCCGCTGCGCTACAGCATTCCCTTTCTGGTCAACATCTTCGTGCTGATGGCCATGACCTCTCCCGATCCGAACATGACCATCACGGAGACACCCCATGTCTGAGGACTTCCAGCATCCGGCGCTCTACATGCCGTTCGAGGCCCGCATCAACCCGCACCTCGGGGTGACCCGCGAACGCACCAAGGCGTGGGCACACGCGATCGGCTTCTTCGACCCGCAGTACACCGAGTCGACCGGTGGCATCTGGAGCGAGGAGGCGTTCGACCAGGCCGACTTCGCCCACTTCACCGCGCTGGCCTACCCCGACGCACCGCCGCACGAACTGAGCATCGTGACCGACTGGCACGCCTGGATCTGGTTCGTCGACGACGTCTTCGGGTCCGGCTACCGCGAGATCGGCGACCGCGCCGAAGCCCTGCGCCGCATCGCGCGATTCATGGCGTTCATGCCAATCCTGCCCGGACCGACGCCGATCCCCGAGGACCCGGCGGAACGCGCCGTCGCCGATCTGTGGACCCGCACCGCGCCCGCGATGAGCCCGCAGTGGCGCGAGCGCTTCACCATGCACGTCCGCGACTTCCTGACCGGATCCCTGTGGGAGACCGACAACCTGACTCGCGACCGCTTCCCCGATCCGATCGAGCAGCTGGAGATGCGCAGGCGCTTCGGCGCCGCGGGCTTCAGCGCCGCCTTGCTGGAACGCGCGATCGGCACCGAAATCCCTTACCACATCAGCAGAACTCGGCCGTTCGAGGTGCTGATCGACACCCTCAGGGACGCTGCGGACCTGTCCAACGACATCGTGTCCTACGCGAAGGACAAGCGCGAAGGCGTCCTGGTGAACAACGTGATCCACACCGTGCGGCACCTGCTCGACATCACCCTGCAGCAAGCCGTGGACACCGTGAACCAGCTGCTGACCGGCAGGGTCAAGACGCTCGAGGAAACAGTGCGCGCCGACCTGCCGCAAACCATGATCGACCTCGACGCCGACGAGCTGACCTCACGCCTGGTGCTGCGGTACGGCGACGCCATGCAGACCTGGCTGGCCGGATCCTACGAGTGGCACGACGCCTCGGGCCGGTTCCGGCAGGGGCAGCAACGCCAACCGGTTCACCTGCTGAGGGGACCGACCGGTATCGGCACCTCCGCCGTCCACATGGCCACGACCGATTGCTGACCTCCGCAGCACCGCGTTCCGGGCCGTTGCATCACGGGAGCAACCGTCTGTTTAGGACAGACGCAAGATGTGCGAGCCGTCCGTGTGGCCGTGAGCTGCCATGTACGACACGATGGGCTCCGTGGCCGCCGACGGAACAGTCACCGCGCATGACGGAGTGCCGATCGCCTACCGCGACTACGGCGGCAGTGGTCGCGCGCTGGTGCTGCTGCACGGCGTCGGCGGGAACCTGGAATCGATGGACGGCCTGGCCCGGCGACTCGGCACAGGCAGGCGGATCATCACCGCCGACATCCGGTTCTGCGGACAGTCCGGCGAGGCCGAGCGGTTCAGCTTCGCCGACACCGTGGCCGACATCGAGACGATCGCGGCAGAGCTCGCAACGGGGCAGGTCGACGTGGCCGGAGCCTCGCTCGGAGGCGTGGTGGCCGGCCACTACGGCGGCAGACACCCGGAATCGCGGATCGTCAGCATCGACGGCTTCGCCGCGGGCACCGTCCGGCATGCGACACCGGAGGACGCTGCCGCGTTCGACGTGTGGGCCGCTGGTACCCGCGCCGGCCTCGAGGCGATGACCGCTCCGCCGGAGTCCGGCGACCAAGACTGGCTGGAAGCGGAGCTGCAGAAGGTTCTGACGTTCTTCGACCGCTTGAACTACGGCTCGCCCCACGCCGAAGTCGAAGCCCGCAGGCACTTTCTGGCGCTGCCGGACGGCACCTTCCGCCGGCACCCGGCCCGGCGGCTGCTGGACGACCAACTGGCCGACATGTCTCGCAGCATGGTCCACATGTTCCACGACTGCACCGGGCCGACCCTGATCCTCTTCTGCACGGAGGCGAACTGGCCGGCCGGTCTCGAGCTGGAGCTCAACGACCTCGTGGCGGCGAAGCCCAACATCGAGGTGGTCCGGCTACCGCTCACCCACGTCGACCCCATGTGGAACGCCGCCGACCACACCGCCGAGCTGATCGATCAGTTCCTCACGAGCTCCGCCGGAGGACGCCCGCCCAGCGGCAGACAGGCGTCCTGACCGGCGCCGGTGCGCGTTACCGCACGTGGCTCAAGATCCAGAGTTCGAACGCGCCGGTGCGGACGTAGACGTCCGGTTTGCCGGGATGGGTGCATCCGTTCTTGGCGGTGACCAGGCCGACCACCCTGTTGCCGACGAGCACGGGGCTGCCCGCGTCGCCCTCGCAGGCGAACTTCGCCACCTGTGCCTTGGCGCAGAACATGCCGGTGGTGATGCTGCCCGCGCCGTAGGCGGTGTTGCAGGCCGCGCGGCTGATCACCGGCAGGTCGGCGTGCTGCAGTTGCGTGGGCAGTCCGGCGTTTCCACGTTGGGTCTTGCCCCATCCGGCGAGGTGGACCCTGCTTCCCGGCGCCGGGTCGTTGAGCACCGGCAACGGCAGCTCCGCTGTGTCGACCGTGTCCGACGTCAGGATGGGGTCGGCGAGGACGAGCACAGCGACGTTGCGGCGTCCGGTGCTCGGGTCGTACTCCGCGTGCTGGTCGACTTTGGTCACGTTGTTCGTCGTCCTCAAGGTGGTCCGGTCGGTGCCGTCGTACTTCACCTTCAGGTCACCCGCGGTGTGGCCGTCCACGCATCCCGCCGTGGTGAGCACCGAGCGCGTGCCGAGCAGGACGCCACTGCACTTGTGCTCGTCACCCTGCCAGCCCGCGGCAACGATGCTCACCACGCTCCGGAACTGTCCGACGGCGGCCTGCTGGCCGCCGACGATCGCCGAGGCCGGCGCCACCTGGGCTGCCAGCCCTGCGACCACTGCCGCCGCCACGGCGAACGAACGTCGAAGGTTCGTCACATCCACTCCCTCGTCTTGATCACAAAGCCGCCGGATTGTTCCACAGCCAATGGAACTATCCGTGTTGCTTCGCTCACTGAACGTGCCAATCAAGACGGTGGAGGCGGCACCACTGGCGTCGTTACTTCAAGAGGAACGCGTCGATGATGGTCTCGGTGACGGAGTTGCCGGCCGTGTCACGAGCCGATGCCTTGAGCGACACCGACGTGGCGCCCTTCGGATGACTCAGGACGGTGAACCACTTGCCGTTGCGGCACAACAACGGGGCGGCCCTCCAGGTCGCACCCTTGTCGTGGGACACCTCCACCTTGGTCGGCCGGGCGTCGATGTCGGTGTTGTGGTTGACCGACATCGGCACGATCGTCGACGACGCCCGGCTCACCTGGCCGCGACCGTCCACCGCGGGCGCGAACTTCACCGCCATCAACGGCAACGGCTCGATCGAGCCTTCGTCGGGCGTGTCGGACGCGAAGGTCCAGTCAGCGACGATCTTGCTGGTCATCGCGCGGTTTCTCGTCGCTTCCAGGTGGAACCGGTAAGTGGCGAGGCCCGGCGGCACGGTGAAGTTCCCGCTGGCGCTGTTCGCCTTGCCGATCTCGACACCGTCCCGGTACAGGGTGGAACTCCCGGTGTGCACGGAGTAGCCCTCGCGGTCGTTGCGGGAATCGGAGAACAGCGGGACCTGGAAGTGCATCGAGTCGCCGATCCGGCCGGTGTACCGCCAGGGCCTGTCCGGGTTCGAGGGCAGGTCCGGGCCGAACACCGCGAGGTTGTACGAGTCGGTCGCGGTCCGCACCCGAGGGAAGCTCCTGGGCGCGCTGGAGAACAGGTTCGTCACGTACTCACCGGCGGTGGTGGTCTCGTTGAAGAAGTTGGACCACGGAGTTTCCGGTGAGTAGAGCTCGTCGAGGGTGAACGGCAGCGGCTTGGTGATCATGCCCTCGCGGGTACCGACCGAATCAGGCGCACCGGCGCCGTGGGTGGTGCGGACCTTGACCAAGTCCTTGTCCCGCACGCGAAGCACAGGCTCGGTCGGCATCCGTCCGCTGACGTCACCTCGCACGTTGTAGAGATACGGGCTGGCGTCGAAGCTTCCGGCGCCGTCCTGCTCGGCGAACCGGCCGCCGACCGAGTACCGGAACTGGCCGGGCGCCGAGGTCTTCGACGAGCTGACGATGACGTCGCCGTACTCCGGCGGGCTGATCCTGGTGCGCAGGAAGTCCTTGCCACCGTACGAGGTCGATCGGGCGAACTCCACGAACCTCTCGCCCGCCTTGGCACTCGGCCGATCGAGGACGAGGCCCGCGGGCTTGCTCCGCCGTGGGTCGGCGGTGATCGCGGTCGTCACGCTGAGGTCGAGGTCGGGCTCGATGGCGACCGACACCCGGCCGTCCGAGGTGAGCACCTGGGACTCGAAGTAGTAGTGCCCCTTGGGTGCCCGGACCGACAGCGACCCGGACGGGTCGTACGGCACCTGCACTTCGGGCTTGCTCAGGTCGACCAGCCGGAACGCGTAGTCCGGCGTGGGCTTGCCGTCGGTGCCGAGGAAGTTCAGGTTGAGGTCATAGCTCTCCACCTCACGTGTGACGGCGATCGGCGTGCGGACGTCCCCGGCGGTGACCACACCGCTGTAGATCCCGTCGGCGCCATCGATCTTCGTGTTTGTGGTGACCGTGGCACTGGCGTCCGCGCCGGGGGCGATCGTCAGGGACGCCGGGGAGACGGTGAACATTCCGGCCCGCGCCGCCTTGCCGTTGGGGTCCTTGATGTCCGTGGCCAGCTGCAGGGTCACCGGCGACGTGCCGGAGTTGCGGTAGGTCAACGGGGTGGCGATCGGCGTGTCGTCGTTGTGCGGCCACTGCACGACGCCGTTGTTGATGCTTCCCACGGAAGCGTGCACGGTCGCCGTCACCGCCTTGGCGACATCGACTCGCCCGGCGCCCTGCTCGAACACGCTCAGCGCGGGGTTCGGCTTCGCGCCGCTCATCAGCGCGGCCTTGAGCTGGGGAGCCTTCCAGTCCGGGTGCTGGCCGGCCAGGATCGCGGCTGCCCCGGCCACGTGCGGCGTGGCCATGGACGTCCCCGACAGCGCGACGTGGTCCTCACCGACCGGCGGCAGCACCCCGCCGATCACGCTGTCCTTCGCCAACGCGGCGACGATCTCCACACCTGGTGCGGTGATGTCCGGTTTGATTCCGTTGTCGCGGAATCGGGGGCCTCGGCTGGAGAAGTCGGCCAGTGCGTCGTTCCGGTCGACCGCGCCGACGGTCAGCGCGGCCTCCGCTGCCGCCGGTGAGCCCGGCGTGCTCCCGTTGTTGCCCGAGGCGATCACGAACAGAGCGCCGGTCTCGGCCGTGATCCGGTTGACCGCCAACGACATCGGATCGGTGCCATCACTGGGGGCGGCGCTGCCCAGGCTCATGTTGATCACCTGGGCACCACTGGCCGCGGCCCACTCCATCCCGGCGATGATCCCGGACTCCGTGCCGCTGCCGCGGTCGCCGAGGACCTTGCCGATCAGCAGCCCGGTGTCCGGCGCGACGCCCATGTACGGGTTGTCGTCGCCGGTCACGATGGACGCCACGTGCGTGCCGTGACCGTGCCTGTCCACGGTTCCGCTCGCGCTGCCGGTGAAGTCCCTGGCCTCGATCACCGCGTCGGCGAGGTCGGGGTGGGTGGGTTCGATCCCGGTGTCCAGCACCGCGACCTTGGTGTTCTTCCCGGTGTAGCCCGCCTGCCAGGCAGCCGGTGCACCGATCTGCGGAACGCTCTTGTCCAGCAACGCGTGCACCGGACCGTCCAGCCAGATCTTGTTGGCACCGCGGGTGTTCCAGAACGCCGTGCCCTTGGCCGCGACCACGGCCGCGCCGCCGATGCTCGGCAGTTCACGCACCGTGCGTGCGTTGAGATTTCCGGCCTGGGTGACGATCAGCGGGATGTCCACGCGGTCGGCGTCGCCGTAGCCGCTGTCGAGCAGTTCGGTGACGTTGAACAGCCGGGGATCGAGTTGCCCTGTCCGGAGCATGCCGAGGGCGTCGAACGGGGTGACGGTGACGTCGCCGTCGACGTCGGTCCTGGTCAGGAAGCCTATTTTCTCCCTGTCCTTGGCAGCGCGCACCTGGGCGTGCCCGGATCCGGTGAGCACGACCTGGTCACCGGTGATCAGGGTGATCGTGCGCTCTTGGCCCGGTACCTTCGGCAGTGCCTGCGCTGTAGGTGCAACCGGCGCGGCGTTCGTCTGTGTCACTGGCCCGGTAAGACCGGCCGCCACGACCACAGCGACCGCGACGGACCGTCTCCACTTGTCGCTCATACGCTCCCTCCAGGGAGTTTCTGGCAGCCACATAGAGATCTACCGACTCGGCGACTGATTGCCATCACTTGCCAGTTGCCAGTATTGGTCTATACCTCTTGCTGCTCCCCCACAGGATCTAGACTGCGATCCGGACGGGTGAGCAGGGGGCACTGTGAGCACCAGGGTTTTGATCGCGGGGGCGAGCATCGCGGGGCCGGCACTGGCGCATTGGTTGCGCCGGCGGGGAGCCGAGGTGACCGTGGTGGAGCGGGCTCCCGGGTTGCGTCCCGGCGGCCAGGCGGTGGATGCCCGCGGGGTGACCAAGGAGGTCATCCGGCGGATGGGGCTGGACGCGGCGGTGCGCGCGGCCCGCACCGACACCGCCGGCGCGTACACCGTGGACGTCGACGGGAACGTGCTGGAGACCTACAGCGCTGACGATCACGGTGGCGACGGGTTCATCGCGGACATCGAGATCCTGCGCGGAGACCTGTCCCAGGTGCTCTACGACGACACCCGCGACGGTGTCGAGTACCTCTTCGGCGACCGGATCGCCGAGCTCACCCAGGACGCGGACGGGGTCGACGTGACCCTCGCGAGCGGTGACCGGCGGCGCTTCGACCTGGTGGTCGGGGCCGATGGGCTGCACTCTGCGCTGCGCGCGACGGTCTTCGGGCCGCGCGAACGGTTCCTCCGCCACCTCGGGCTCGTACTCGCCTTTTACAGCGTGCCCAACGAATTCGAGCTGGATCGCTGGTTCATCGAGTACCAGGAGCAGAAGACCGGACGCTCTGCCGCCCTGCGGCCCATCCAGGACGCCACGCGGGCGATGGCCATGTTCTCCTTCCCCGCGGCCGATTTCACCGTCGACCACCGCGACGTCGCGGGTCAGAAGAGCCTGCTGCGTGAGCAGATGGCCGGCCTGGGCTGGCTGACCCCGCGCATCCTCGCGCACCTGGACGACACCCCGGACTTCTACCTCGACCAGGTCGCCCAGGTGGTGATGGACCGCTGGTCCAACGGACGGGTGGGACTGATCGGCGACGCGGCGTTCAGCTCGTCGCCGATGTCCGGGCAGGGCACCGGACTGGCCCTGGTCGGCGCCTACCTGCTGGCCGGAGAACTGGCCACCGCCGAATGGGACCCCGAGGCGGGGTTCGCCGCCTACGAGGACAAGATGCGCTCGTTCGTCGAAGCCAACCAGGAGATCGGCCGGGCGCACGCCCACAGCCGCCTGCCGGACGCCGAGCCGAGCCCGGAGCCCGACATGGACGCGCTCATGGCGCTGGTCGACCGCGCGCTCAACGGCGTCGAACTGCCGGACTACAGCGGGCTGCCGGACTCCGGGCCCTCGGCCCGGCCGTAAACCGAACGCCTCGCTCGGCTAGGGCAATGCGCGGTGCCGTCGCCCCCACTGACGACGGCACCGCCCCCTGCTTCCCCCGCGGGCGCTGACTTACGCCTGCTCAGCCTCGACCGTCGTCGCGGGCTGGTTACCGGGCTGGCGGCGGTCCTCCAGCGAGATACCGCACTTGCCGACCAGCGCGACCCCGGCACCGATCGTCGTGGCCACCGGAGCGGCCAGCGCCGCGACCAACCCGAGAGCCACCGGCACCTCGAGCACCACGTCGTCCTTGCTGTCACGCACAACCACGCGGCGGTTGATGCCTTCGCTGACCAGCCCGCGAACCGCGTCGACCACGGAGTCGACGGCGTTGCGGGTGGGCTCGGACTTGGACTCGCTCATAACTCTCCCTGAATGCGGTCATCCCCTTGACTCCTCCAGCATGCCCGCAGTCGCGCACCCCTGGCATCAGGGTTTCCCCCTGACCTTTGCCTGATTCACCCCTCAGAAACCCGCTCGAGAAATGTGTGAATAATGGGTCACAGCCATCGCCGAATGCAGAGCGAATCAAGCGCGGGTTCATGCGTGAGCACCGCATAGCGCAACCGGCGCAACGCCGTGGTGGGTTCGGTGTCGAGTTCACGGCGCAGGTCGGCGCTGAGCCGTTCATAGACGGCCAGGGTGTCGGCGCGCCGATGGCAGCGGTACAGCGCCACCATGAGCAGGCCGTGGACACGTTCGTCGAACGGGTGCGTGGCCGCCAGGTACTCGAGCTCAGGGATGACCACGAGGTGATTCCCGAGCTCGAGGTCCGCCTCGATGCGCATGATGATGGCGAAGTGCCGCATCGCCTCCCAGCGGACGACGCAGGCGCGCAGGGCAGGCACTCCGTCCAGTTCCATCAGAGCAGGGCCGCGCCACAACGCGAGCGCGCCGGACAGTGTTGTAGCCGCGGCGGTGAAGTCCCCGCGCAGCAACAGTTCCCGGCCGTGGGCGACTTCGCGCTCGAAGTGCAGCACGTCCAACTGGTCGACGCCGACGCTGAGGAGGTAGCCCGACGCTCGGGTCAGCAGCAGGCGGGGAGCGCCCCAGCAAGCGCGATCAGGTTCGAGGACACGACGCAGACGCGACACATGTGCCTGCAGGATCGCGACCGCGCTCGGTGGCGGCGAACGGTCCGGCCACAACCAGTCCAGCAACCGCGTGACCGACACCGTGTTGTTGGCGTGACTGAGCAACGCGACGAGGAGTCTGCGCGGCTTCGGCCCGCCGAACTCCACCAGGGTGCCGTCGATGCGGACCTCGAGCGGACCGAGCACACGGAACTGCATGATCCGCTCATGGTGCCGCAGCACGGCGGATCTTCGAAATGGCAAGAAAGCCTTAATGGGTCACGGCCAGGGCAAGTTCTTCGCAAGTCCGCTGCAAGACGGCACGGGCACACTGCGTAACGCCGCGGGTACACAGCAGAACACGAGGACGGCTTTTATGACGACAACCGTCATGCTCACCGTGCCCGCACACGACCAGCACTGTGTCGCCGCCGCGCAGGCGGCGGCCGACAAACTCGCCGGCGTCTCCGGCGTCAGCTTCGTCGTCCGATCCCACCGGCCACCGGTCGACGCCCGCACGACCTACGATCCGGCGAACTCGGGCCGGCCGGACGAGGGCACACGGCCCGACCTGGTCATCCCGTTCGGCCACAACGTCGTCCACAGTGGACTCTGGTCGACTTTCAAGGCCTACTACGCCGATCCGATCGCGTGGGTGGCGCTGCTGATCACCTCCGTGCTGCTCTGCTACGGCGGCGGCGCGGCCATGTTCTACGTGCACTCCATCCACTTCCGCGAAGGCGGGCCCGCGGTCAGCCCCTACGTGCACTGGGCGCTGGACTCGACGTTCGGGTGGTTCGGGCTGACTCCTGTGCTGGCGGTGCTGATTCCCTTCGCCATCCGGCTGTGCCGCGGGATGCCGGTGTGGGCCTTCGTGCTGGCCGTGGGTTTCCTGTTCGCGATCATCACCACTCCGGGCCCACTGGCGCATGACCTGATCGTCGCGCGCGGAACCCCGATCGCGAACGTCATCACGCAGCTGCTCGGTGACCCGTCCATCGTCCTGCAGCCGCCGATGCACTACACGGCGCTGGAGAAGATGACGCACCAACTCGTCGCCGGCCTGCCCGCGTACGTCACGCTGTCGGCCATCTCGTACGCATTGGTCAGGCTCGGATTGAAGTCGTTCTCCCTGAAGTCCGCGCGATAAGAACAACTACCCGCTCACAAAGGAAAACCGGTGAACCCGCGCCCTTCGGCGCCGGTTCACCGGTTTGTCACGCCAGCCGATCAGAGATAACCGAACACTGGTGGGAACACCAGGACCACTATCCACGCCCACACGGCGACCACCGGGAGATAGGCGGTCTGCCAGCGTTCGAGCGCGGCGAACGGGGTGCGGCCGCGCACGAGGCCGAACAGCAGCCACGCCGACCACGCGAGGTTGGCCAGCAGCAGGACGTTCTCGCCGAGTGCCGCCGCCTTGTTCGGGGTGGTGCCGAACTCGCTGATGCGACCGGTGATCTCCAGCAGCACCAGCACGTCGATGGCCAGCGCGCTGATCACGAGCCCGAGTTGCAACTTGTCGAAAACGCCGGCCGGGGCCAACGGGTCGCGGGCCGAGATCGAGTAGAGCAGCAGCGCCAGCACCACGACCAGCAGGACGTCGAACAGGATCAACGCCTCCCGCTCGACGTTGATGCCGCCGCCGGAGAAGCCGAACGCGATGAGGAAAGCCAGCAGCGCCAAGGTGAACAACGGCGTGAACAGCCGCGTGAGCACCGGGGCGATGTTCTCGACCACGCTCTGCTTGGCCTCGACGAGCCAGCCCGCCACGACCACGGCCGCCATCGCGCCGCACGGCACGAGCCAGTGCGCCACGAAGTTCTGCGGCGAGATCCCGATGGCTTCGAAGGTGCCGAACGTGAGACCGGTCAGCACGCCGCCGCCGAGTGCGATGAGGACGTAGTAGACGAACCACTCACCGGTGAACCGGATGAAGTCCATGCGACGGCGGGACGAGCGCAGGTCGTCGGACACGTACGCCACGCCGACCACGAACCACAGTGCGATGACGAGGTGGATCGTGGTGAGCACCAGCGACTGGGACTCGTCGCCGAGCGAGTAGACGTTGGCCCCCACGGCGCCGAGGGCGAACAACGCCACCAGCGCACCGATCACCAGGGGCGGCGTCTGCCTGCGCCACGCGAGGAAAGCCGCCAGCCAGGGCAGCGCGAACAGGCCCATGTTGGGCGCGTAGAACCCGCCGTCCTGCTCGAACCGCTGGCCGAACAGCTCCGGCAGCTTGATCGACGCGGCTGCGCCAAGGGCGCAGACGATCATGACCAGCAGGTCGCGGCGCGACCGGGTGACGGCCACCGGGCTGTCGGGTTCGCCGGTCAGCACGAGCTGTTTCCACAGCCGTTCCGAGTGTTCCCTGGCGAACTCGCGGGACAGGTCGTCCAGGCTGCCCATGCGCTTGACCGCGACCAGGAACGCCTCGTCGGTGTGCAGGCCGGCGGCGACGAGTTCGTCGACGGAACCGCGGAGGTGGTCCTCGAGCTCGTCGGCGTCGGCCTGCCGCAGCTCCGGGCGGCTCTGCACGTACCGCCGCCACTCGGCGAACTGGGCTTCCAGGTCGTCGCTCATGCGCGCACCCCCAACGGGATCAGGACGAACGGATTGGAGTCGCGCCACAGGCCCTTGAGCGTGTCGACGACGGTGTCCCACTGACGGCGCTGCTCGGCGAGCTCGGCCATCCCACCGGGGGTGACCCGGTAGTACTTGCGCCGCCGCTCCCCCGCGACCGACTGCCAGTAGGACTCCACGTGCCCGAGCCGCTCGAGCCTGTGCAGCAACGGGTACAGCAGCCCCTCGGTCCAGTCCAGCTCTCCCCCGGACAGCTCGTTGATCCGTTTGAGGATCGCGTAGCCGTAGCTGTCCTCCTCGGCCAGGATGCCCAGCACCATCGGGGTGGCCGAGGCGGCGACGAGGTCCTTGGCGACCTTCATGAGACCCCCTAACCCTAACTGCTCGATGCATAGCGCTGTTAGGTATCCTACACATGATCAGCCTGGGCCCGCAGCCGTGGTCGCCACCGTGCATGATCTGGGCATGCGCAGCTCACTGTTCAACCACCAGGAACGGTCCGTCGAGCCGGGAAGCTTCCAACTGCAGAACGAACGCATGCTCAAGGTGGACCTCACCGGCAGCGGCGGGTTCTTCTTCGCCAAGCAGGGATCGATGGTCGCCTACCAGGGTGACGTCGACTTCGCCTACGAGGGCAGCGGCGGCCTCGGCAAGATGTTCAAGAAGGCCTTCACCGGCGAAGGCATGTCGCTGATGAAGGTGTCGGGCAGCGGAGACGTGTTCCTCGCCCAGGACGCCGACGAGATCTTCGTGCTGTACCTGGAGAACGAGGGCGTCACCGTCAACGGCAGGAACGTGCTCGCCTTCGACAGCTCGCTCAAGTGGGACATCAACCGCACCGAAGGCGCGTCGATGATCAGCGGCGGCCTGTTCAACACCACGTTCACGGGCACCGGAGCGCTGGCCGTCACCGCCTACGGGACGCCGGTCGTGCTGAACGTGGACGTGCCGACGTTCGTCGACATGCAGTCCGCCGTCCTCTGGTCCACCTCGCTGAAGTCCTCGATCCGCAAGACGGCCAAGCTCGGCGCGGTCATCGGACGCGGCTCGGGCGAGGCCTACCAGCTCGCGCTCTCGGGTCAGGGCATCGTCGTCGTGCAGGCCTCGGAAGGTCACCCCGTACCGACTGCGTAGCGAGTTCTTTCAGCCAGGACCGATGAGTTCAGGCGGCTGCCGCGGTCCAATCATCGACCAAGAGCGGAAGGAAGCCCCATGACCCAGCTGGTGAAGGTCCAGAACTTCGTCGTGTCGCGGGACGGGTTCGGCGCCGGTGAGGACCAGACCTTCGAGAGGCCGTTCGGCCACGCCGATCCCGGCGCCATGTTCGCGTGGGCAGGTGCGACAGCGAGTTGGCCCAACCGCACCGACCCCGGTGGAAGCCGCGGCCTCGACGACTACTTCACCCGCGACTTCGCGCACAACATCGGCGCGGAGATCATGGGCGCCCACAAGTTCAGCCCGCACCGCGGCCCCTGGCAGAACCACGACTGGCAGGGCTGGTGGGGCGACGAACCGCCGTTCCACACCCCGGTCTTCGTCCTGACCCACCACGAACGGCCGTCGTTCACCCTCTCCGACACGACGTTCCACTTCGTGAACGGCGAGCCGGCCGAGGCCCTCCGGCTCGCTAAAGAGGCCGCGCAGGGCAAGGACGTCCGGATCGGCGGCGGCGCCACGACCATCAGGTCGTTCCTCGACGCCGACCTCATCGACACGCTGCACGTCGCGGTGTCACCCGTCGAGCTCGGTTACGGGGTGCCGCTGTGGAAGTCGCCCGACGAGCTGCTCGACCGGTTCCACCTCGACGTCGTGCCCAGCTCGAGCGGGGTGACCCACCACCTGTTCTGGCGGAAGTGACGTCAGCGGCGTCCGGCGGCCAGGACGACTAGGAACTGGCCGCCGCCCGCCTCGATGCCGGCGGTCACCGGCAGCCCTGGCACCAGCCGGGAGAACCGGTCCACCAGCCAGTCCGCCGCCTCTTGGGCGTCCTGCCTGGTTGGGCAACGGGCGACCATCTCGCGGCCGCCCTTGCGCTCGAGCCTCCCGGCAACGGTGATCAGCGGCGCGGGTTCGGCCACGTGCAGCCGGTCCGGCCAGGCGATGACCACCTTGACCGCGCCCTTGCGGGTGTTGCACCCGCGGTGCGCGAGCCGCTCGGCGACCTTGGCCTTCCGGTCGGCGGTCCGGCTGTCGACGCTGGGCCCTCGCGCGTCGTTCACCGACATGTCGGGGTCGACCGGTTCGTCGCACACCCAGCATCGCCAGCCGTCGCGCTCGGCCACGTCATCTAGAAGACTCACCTGGGCAAACTAGCCTGCCTGGGAGCCGCCCCGGCAAACCGGGGCGGCTCGTCAGTCGTCAGCCGGTCCCGAGTTGGGGCGGGGCATCGGCCGGGGCCGCACCCCACGCCGTGTTCGGCGTCGGACCGAGGGTGTAGGTCAGCCTTCCGCCCTCACGCACCAGCGATTCCGGCACCCAGGCCCGGTTCGAGGACACGCCGTTGACCGACAGGGTCTGGACGTACTTGTTCTGCGCGGACGCCTGCGGTGCCTCGATGACGATCGTCCTGCCGTTCTCGCGCCGGATCTCCACCCTGGTGAACAACGGCGCGGACAGCACGAGTTCGGCGCGGCTGGGCACCTGCGGGTAGATGCCCATCGCGGCGAACAGGTACCACGACGACATCGTGCCGAGGTCGTCGTTGCCGGGGATGCCGCCGGTTCCGGTGGTCCACAGCGTGTTCAGGATCTGCCGCAGCGTCTCCTGGGTCTGGTGGGGGCGGCCGAGGTAGATGTACTGCCACGGTGTCTGGATGCTGGGCTCGTTGCCCGCGTTGTACCGCGTCGGGGTCGTGCCGCTGAGGTCCCAGTTGCCGTTCTGGTCGTGGAAGAAGCCGTCCAGCCTGGCCGCCGCTGCCGCCTTGCCGCCCATCGCCGCGGCCAGCCCCACCACGTCGTGGTAGACCATCCACGTGTACTGGGCGCTGGTCCCCTCGACGAAGCCGGTGCCGGTGCCCGGCGTGAACCCCGGCGCCCAGGTGCCGTTCGACGCCCGGTTGCGCATGTACCTGACGGCCGGGTCGAAGACGTTGCGCCAGTACGCGGAGCGCTGCTCGAACTGCTGCCGCCGCTGAGTGTCTCCGAGCCGTGCGGCGAGCTGGGCCAGCGCGTAGTCAGCCGTGGCGTCCTCCAGGGTTTCCGCGGCCGCGCCCCAGCAGTGGCAGTTGTCCGATGGCACGTAGTGAAGGCTCATGTATCGGTCGAGCGACGGGCGCTGCCCAGGACACTGGACCGGGCAGCCGTTGTTCGACAGGTCGTTCGCCGTCGGCACGGTGGCGGCCGTGACCAACGACGAGAAGGCACGCCAGACGTCGAAGTTCTCGGCGCCGAAGGCGTACATGCCCGCGACGGTCGGCGCCGACGGGTCGCCCGACATCACCGCCGTCTTCCCGTTGTTGTGCAGCCAGCGATCCCACTCGCCACCGCGCTGATCGGCGTAGTTCAGCAGCGATTGGGCGTAGTCGCCGGCGACCCGTGGCTCCAGCAGAGCGAGCATCTGCACCTGCGATCGGTAGACGTCCCAGCCGGAGAAGGTGCTGTACTGCGCGCCTTGGCCAGGACTCAGCCGGTACGTGCGCAGGTCCGATCCCGAGTACTCGCCGTTGACGTCGTTGGCAACGCTCGGCTGCAGCAGCGCGTGATACAGGGCGGTGTAGAAGGTCGTTCGCTGCGCGGTGGTCCCACCGCCCACCTGGATCCGGCTCAACGTCTGTTCCCAGTGCGCCCGCGCCGCCGCCCGCACGGCGGAGAAGGGCGTCCCCGGCTGGTTCTCCGCGGCCAGGTTCGCTTCCGCGTTCGCCAGGCTGACGTACGAGATGCCGACCCGCGCGGTGACGGTGCGGTCCGCGCCGGGGTCGAAGCCGACGTAGCCACCCGATCCCTTGCCGACCCGTTGCGTGGTCCCGAATCCCTCGCCGCCGGAACCGGAAGTGCTTCCCGGGGACAGGGTTCCGTCGCGCCAGGTGCCGTGCGAGGTGATCGGCCGGTCGAACTCGGCGGTGAAGAACAACCGGTAGTAGACGCGCTGGTTCGCCACACCGCCCGAGGTGCGCCCGCAGAATCCGCCGCCGTCGACCGATCCGCTCACCCGGCGCCCGGACGGGTCGATCCGCACCGACGCGTTTCCGCTGCCGGACAACGAGTTCGAGGTGCGGAACAGCAGGTTCGCCGGTCGGCCGGCCGGGAACGTGAACCGGCCGGTGCCGGTGCGCAGGGTGGTGGTCAACTCGGCGTTCACGCCGGAGTCCAGCCCCACGCGGTAGTAGCCGGGCTCAGCACTTTCGTTGGCGTGCGAGAAGTTGCTCGCGTAGATCTGGTCCGTGTTGTCCGCCGAAGGAGACGACGTCACGTCTCCGGCGTGCGGCATGATCGGGATGTCCCCCGACGCGCCTGGGGTGCACCCGGTTCCGTTGAGGTGCGTCAACCCGAAGCCACGGATCCGGGTGACGGTGTACTGGTAGCCGCCGGCCGCACCGGCGCCGGTCTGGTCACCCCTGGTGGTCGTCGGGCTCCAGGAGAGCATCCCGAACGGCCGCACCGCACCGGGGTAGACGTTGCCCGCGTTGGTGGTGCCGATGAAGGGGTTCACGAAAGAAGTCAGATTCTGTTGTGCCACGGCCGGCGGCGCGGTCATGGTCGCCGCGACCGTCGCACTCAGCACGAACAGCGTCCTCAAACGCATGGTTTCCCCGCTCCTCACTGCGGCGGCGGTTCGTGACAACGTTGTCATCGTGCGCGAGTCTCTCGCCGACCAGCTTGGCACCCGAGCCGGTCACCGCCCACCGCCAAACGTCGGTCGCGAGTTTGCGGACCCGGCAGCACGGGAACGGCGAATCCATGAAGATGCCATCTGTCGTGTCAGCCGAGGAGTGGAACGCGGCCCGCGAAGAGCTTCTGCGCAAGGAGAAGGAGCACACTCGCGCGAAGGACGCGCTGGCAGCGGAACGCCGCCGCCTGCCGTGGATCCAGGTCGAGAAGCAGTACTCCTTCGAGGGGCCGGAGGGAGAGGTGGGCCTGCCCGGCCTGTTCGACGGGCGGCGCCAGCTGATCGTCTACCGGCACTTCTTCGAGCCTGGCGTCGCCGACTGGCCCAAAGGCGGGTGCAGCGGCTGCGCGATGTTCACCGACAACCTCGGCCACCTCGCACACCTGAACGCCCGCGACGTCACGTTCGTGCTGGTCTCCCCCGCTCCGCAGGCCGACATCAGGCGCTACCGCGCCCGCATGGGCTGGGACGGCGTGCCCTGGTACACGACGCGGGACGACTTCTCGAAGGACTTCGGCGTCGACGAGTACTTCGGCCTCAACGTCTTCATCCGCGACAGCACCGGGATCTACCGCACCTACTTCACCAACGGGCGCGCGGCAGAGCAGACCGGCAACGTCTGGAGCCTGCTCGACCTCACCCCGCTCGGCCGCCAGGAGGAGTGGGAGGACTCGCCGGAGGGTTACCCGCAGGAGGCGCCGTACCAGTGGTGGCGTCGCCACGACGAGTACGGCACCCCTGAGGACGCCGGCTGACGAGCCGTGCAGAACCAAGCCACCAGACGGTCTGGCCTGTGTTCATGGGCCACGAGGCGGAGGATCTGAGACGTACACCCTTCGATCGGGTGGAGGTGGCCGCGGTGGGTGAGGACTGGGTGTTCGGCTTCGGGTCCAGCTCGTGGGAGGACCTGGTCGGAAAGCTGTTCAGCGGGCTGGGGCAGCCCCTGTCCGCGACGCGGCGAACAGACCACTTCGGACGCGACCTCACCGCCGCGGCACGGGATGGCCAGCTCGATCCCGTGGTCGGCCGGGAGGAGGTGATCGACGAGGTGCTCGAGGTGTTGTCGCGGCGCACCAAGAACAACCCCGTCCTGATCGGGGATCCGGGAGTGGGCAAGACCGCCATCGTCGAAGGCATCGCGGCACGGATCGCGAGCGGCGAGGTGCCCGCCACGCTGAGGGGCAGGCGGGTGATCTCGCTGGACCTGGCGGGCATGGTCGCCGGAGCGAAGTACCGGGGCGAGTTCGAGGAACGGCTGAAGGGCGTCATCGAAGAGGTGGCCGCGACGAACCGGATGGTGGTCCTGTTCATCGACGAGCTGCACACCGTGGTGGGCGCGGGCAGTGCCGAAGGCGCGCCGCTGGACGCCGCGAACATGCTCAAACCCGCGCTGACGACCGGAAGGCTCCAGGTCATCGGGGCCACCACGGCCGAAGAGTACCGGCGGCACATCGCGAAGGACGCCGCGTTGGAACGGCGGTTCCAGCCGATCCTGGTCGCCGAACCATCGGTCGACGAGGCGATCGCCATCCTCCGCGGCCTGCGCACCCGTTACGAGATGCACCACGGGGTGCGGATCACGGATGAGGCGATCGTGGCCGCCGTGGAGCTCTCTGCCCGCTACGTCACCGATCGGTTCCTGCCGGACAAGGCCGTTGACGTCGTGGACCGCGCGGGCGCGCGAGTCCGGTTGCGAGAAAAGTCCGCGATGCCACCGGATCCGGTGCGGCTCGAGCAGCGGGTGAGACGGCTGGAGCGGGAACGGGCCGCCGCACAGGGCGAGGACCCGCTGTTCCTCGACAACGAGCTCGACCGGGCGATCGCCGACCTGGAGGCTGCTCGCACCGCGCTGGCCAACGCGCCCGAGGTCGGAGCGAACGACGTCGCCGAGGTCGTGTCCCGCAGCACGGGCATCCCGGTCGCCCAGCTCACCGAGGCCGAACGGCATCGGTTGCTGCACCTGGAGGACCAGCTGCACAAGCGGATCGTCGGGCAGGACGAGGCGGTGGAGGCAGTCGCCGACGCGGTCCGCCAGGGCCGTGCGGGCCTCAAGCACCCGCACCAGCCCGTCGGCTCCTTCCTGTTCCTCGGCCCGACGGGGGTGGGCAAGACCGAAGTCGCACGAGCGCTGGCCGAGGCTCTCTTCGGCTCGCAGGATCGGCTGATCCGGTTCGACATGAGCGAGTTCTCGCAGCAGCACACGGTCGCGCGGCTGGTCGGCGCGCCACCGGGGTACGTCGGCTACGAGGACGCCGGTCAACTCACCGGTGCCGTCCGGCGCGTTCCGTACTCGGTCCTGCTGCTGGACGAGATCGAAAAAGCGCACACCGACGTCTTCAACATGCTGCTGCAAGTGCTCGACGCGGGCAGGCTCACCGACGCCCAGGGACGAACCGCCGACTTCGCCAACACCGTGATCATCATGACCAGCAACATCGGCGCCGACCAGCTTCTCGCCGCGGCCACCTCGGGTGTCCCGGTCGAGCAGCTGCGGGAGCCGTTGATGGCCACGGTTCGCCGTTGTTTCCGCCCGGAGTTCCTCAACCGCATCGACGAGATCATCCTGTTCCGCGGACTGGACGCGAACCAGCTGCGGCAGATCACCGCGCTGCTGCTCGAACGCACCCGCCAACGGCTGCGCCAGCAGAACATCACGCTGGACGTCGACGAACAGGCCGTCGACTGGCTCGCGGCCCGCGGCTACATCCCCGAGTACGGCGCCCGGCCGCTGCGCCGCACCATCGGCAGGGAACTCGACCGGCGGCTGTCCCGCGCGCTGCTCGCGGGCGAGTTGCGCGGCGGACAGCACGTCGTCGTCACGGTCGCCGACTCGGCCCTGACCCTGACCATCACCGATCCCCCGGCCTGACGGGCCACGAACCGAGTCAGCCGGTGTGCTGGTCGATCCAGCCGCGCAGCACGGTCAGGTCGATCAGCGGCGGCCGATCCTCGGCGCAGTTCCTCGCGCCGGGAACCCGGCTGGGAACGAGTCCGAACAACGAGATGCCGTCTGCCGAGACCAGTGGACCGCCCTCGTCACCGAAGCAGGGGCCGCCGCCGTTCGGATACGACGTGCAGAGTCGATCCCCCTCAGCACCACAGGCCGACCGCGACTCGGCGCGGGCCTGCACGGCCTGCAGCTCCGCGGTCGGGCCGCCGCACCCGGCGGTCGGGCAGGTCTGGCCCCAGCCCAGCACCTTGCCCTTCTCACCGGCCGGCTCCGGGCGCTCGGCGACGTGCACCGGAACGACGCTGGACGGCTTGCCCAGCCCGATCAGCGCCACATCGCTGGTGGGATGCGGAATGATGCGGACAACGGGCAGGACATCACCCTTGCTCGCGTGGTAGCGGGATCCGAGTCGGATGTTGATCGACTCGGGCGTTCTGCCCTGGACGCACTGCTTCGCGGTGATGACCCAGGCCTCTTGAGTGAGCACACTTCCGCAGAGGTGCGTTCCGGAGGCTTCCTGCACGGATCCCACGTAGTAGATCTGGGTGCCCGGCGAGGTTCCCATGATGGCGGCCTGCGCGGAGGGAACAGGGATCGCGGCGAACAACACCACGGCCGCCAAGGCGGAGAACAGTTTCACAGATCAGCTCCTGCGGGACGAACATCTGCAGTGGACAGTCGAAGGCGGACGGCATCGGCTTCTGGAACGCCGGTCCCGACGTAGAGGGTCAGTGCGCTGCGCCAGTGCTGCCGGGCCTCGGCCTGCTGGTCCAGCGCGTGGTGCGCGTGAGCCAGGCCGTCGTGGGCGCAGGCCTGCTGGTATCGATCACCGGTGTCCTCGGCCATCGCGAGAGCTTCGCGGTGGTGGACGAGTGCGCGCGCCGAGTCACCGGCGAGCCGGGCCAGTTCGCCGAGGGCGTTGAGCGCTTCGGTGTGCAGGCCTTGGTTTCCGGTGCCGAGTCCGACGAAGAGCGCGTTGTGCAGGTTGGTGGACGACTCCGCGAACCGGCCCAGGTCGGCCAGGAGCAGCCCCAGGCCCAGCGTCGTGTAGCCCTCCAGGCTCCGGTTGCCGGTCTTCGCGGCGATGTCGACGGCCTGCTGGAAGTGGCTGAGCGCCTCGTCCGCGCGACCCAGCCGGCGGTAGACGAATCCCAGGCTGTGCAACGCATAGCCGCGACCGGCCACGTCGTCGATCTGCTCGGCGACGGTCAGCGCCTCGGTGTGCTGGACGATGGCTTCCTCGTACTGGCCCAGCCGTTCGTGGACGATGCCGAGGTTGTTGGCCGAGCGGCACTGGCCGATGCGGTTTCCGGTCCGCACGGCGATGTCGAGCGCCTGCCGGTAGTGCGTGAGCGCGTTGTGGTGGTCCGCCACGAACAGGTACACGTTGGCGAGGTTGTTGTGAGTGCGGCCTTCCAGCGGCAGTGCGCCTGCCGCCCTGGCCAGGTCCAGGGCGTTGCGGTGGCGCTTTTCCGCCTCGTCGTACCGGCCCAGCCGCTCGTACGCGGTGCCGAGGTTGCCCAACGCCTGGCACTCCGCCTCGACGGCACCACTACCGCGGACGGTGGCGTAGGCGTGGCTGTGCAACGCGAGCGCGTCGTCGTGGTAGCCGCGCAGGTCCAGGTAGCGCAGCAGGGTCGTGGACAGCTCACCCGTGTGCGACCCCGAAGTCGCGGTGGCCACGAGGTTCTCCCGTTCGCGTTCCAGCCACGCCATCGCCTCGGGGTAGCCGGACAGGACCGGACCGGGGAGGTCGGCGGGGGTGCGCACGTGGTCGTCGCCCGGCGCGACGATGTCCACCGCCCTGGCAGCGGTGGAGAGGTATCGGTCGTGCAGCCGGGTCTGGGCGTCCTGCCTGCAGTCGGTGCTGTCGTTCTCGGCGGCGAGCTCGACGGCGAACATGCGCAGGAGGTCGTGCATCCGGTACCGGCCCGGTTCCGGTTGGTGCAGGAGGTGCAGGTCGACCAGTTCCTCCAGGGTTCTTTCCGTCTCTGCCACGCCGGCGGCCGTGAGAGCCGCGGCCGACCACCCGTCGAAATCGGCACCGGGATGCAGGCCCAGCAGCCGGAACAACCGTTGCTGCGCCTCGGTGAGCTGCCGGTACGACAGTTGCAGGGCGGTAGCCACGCTGCGGTCGCCGGTCGCCAGCTCGCTCAGCCCGGCGCGCAGGCGGCCGGCCAGGTGCGCGACCGTCCACACCGGACGGGACCGCAGCCGCGCCGCCGCGATCCTGATCGCCAGCGGGAGGTGCCCGCACAGGCCGACCACCTCGCCGACGGCCTCCGGGTCGTGCCGTTCGTCGCCGAGAACCCTGGTGAACAGGGCCACCGCCTGGAGATGCGGCAGCACGTCCAACGACAGCGTGCGGGCCGATTCGAGGTCGGTCAGCCTGCGTCTGCTGGTGATCAGCGCCAGGCAGCCGGTACCGCCGGGCAGCAACGGGCGGACCTGGGCCGCGCTGGCGACGTTGTCGAACACCACGAGGGCTTTGCGGCCCGCGAGCGTGGAACGCCACAGCCCGGCGCGTTCGTCCAGCCCTGGCGGGATGCGTTCGCTCGCCACTCCCACCGAACGCAGCAACGTGCTGAGAGCCGCAGCAGTGTCCGTAGGTTGCCGATCGGCGGTGTGCGCGTGCAGGTCGATGAAGAGCTGCACGTCCGGATAGCGTGCGGCGAGGCGGTGAGCGGCGTGCACGGCCAACGCGGTCTTGCCCACACCGGCCATGCCGTCGATCGCGGCGATCACCATCGTGGAGCCGGACGGGTCGCCGACGCTGCCGAGCAGGCGCGCGAGCTCCTCGTCGCGTCCGGTGAAGTCCAGGACGTCGTGCGGCAGGGCGTGCACGGGACCTGTCTGCTCGGGCACGAGCACGGGAGCCTCAGTGAGGATCTGCTGGTGCACCTGCTGGAGCACAGGACTGGGATCCACACCGAGTTCCTCGCACAACCGGCGCCGGACCTGCTCGTAGTGCTCCAGCGCGTGGGCCGGCCGCCCACCCAGGTAGAGCGCGCGCATCAGCTGCGCCGCGAGACGTTCGTCCAACGGCTCTTCCGCGGCGAACGCCTGCAACTCGGGAACCAGCTCCGCGTGACGCCCTCGGCCGAGGGCGAGCTCGTTGCGGTCGAGCACGGTCTCCAACCGGTCGCGGTGCAGCGCGGTCCTGATCTTGTCCGCCCACGGCGTCTCCATGCCCCGCAGGGCCACACCACGCCACAACGCCAGCGCCTCGTCCAGCAAGGCGACGTCATCGGAACCGCGCGCCTGCTCGGTCAGCCTGCGGTACCGGTGCATGTCCACCGTCTCCGGGTCGACCTGGAGGACGTAGCCGCCCGACTGCTTGGAGATGGCGATCCCCAGCGCCTTCCGCAGCCGCGACAGGTAGCTGTACAGGACGTTGTTGCCGCTGTGCGGCACACGGTCACCCCAGACCCGGTCCATCAACTGGTCCGGGGACACGACCCTGTTCGCGTCGACCAGCAACGCGACCAGCACGCACCGCTGGCGCGACGGCCCCAGGTCGACCGCGCGTCCGTCGACGATCGCCTCGACTTCTCCGAGCACCCGGAACTCGACCGTCACCACACCCCCGTTGCGCCTGCGCCGCTCCCCCGAACCCGGCCTGCGGACTCAAGCAGCGTCAGGGGCGGTGCGCCGCCCCTGACGCCATTGCAGCAGATCGCGGCGGGTCGCAGGTGGGATATGTCTATTCCAGTGAGGATGGAATAGACCTCACCTCAGGCAATTTCCTGCCGCGGGGCCATGACCTTGCTCGCAGCTCGCCACACCACCGAACGCATGTGTTCGAGGACGGCGTCGGCCTTCTCGACCTTGCCCTTGAGCGTGAACGCGACGTTCGGCATGTCCGCACGACGGTGCAGCGGCACGGCGATGCAGCGGACACCGCTGCTGGTCGTGTTCACCGCGAAGTGTTGCCGCCTGATCGCCAGCAGCTCCCGGGTCAGTCGCGCTTCCTCCACCGGATCCGGCGCCCACGTCTCGGTGAGATGGCGGGCCGTTTGCCCGTCGTACGCCAGCAGCAACCGCCCGGCCGCCGTGCGGTGCGCGGCCTCGCGCCCGGTGTTGTCCACCGATGTGTACATACCCCGGTGGCCGTACACCCGATGCGTGAAGATCACGTCCGTCCCGTGCAGGACGGCGAGGCTGGCCGTGAGACCGGTCCGCACCATCAGATCCCCGAGGAACGGGGCGAGAACGTTGAGGAACGTCCGCCGTTCGGAATCCACCCCGGCACAACCACCCTGACAGGGCGTGGCCGCGAGGTAGACGTTCCCGACCCGGGACACCAGGCCGAAGCTGACCAGCGCACCGAGCAACCGGTGCGTCGTCGACTTCGCCAACCCGGTCCGGGTGGTCAACTCGGACAGCCGGGCACCCCGTTGCATGTCCCGCAGTTCGACCAACAACGCAAAAGCCTTGTCGATGGACCTCGAAAGGTCCTGTTGTTCGGCCATTACTCCTCCGCCTGGCGCGCCGGACCGAATTTCACTCACGCTGGATCGACTTCTATGCGCTGCGACGCACGCCGTACTCGGGAGAGAAGGCGCGCCTGCCGCGGCTGACTTCCAGACTTCGCAGACACACCTGCCGCAGCTGTTCGTTCGGGCCGTCGTGCAGCCGGCGGTCGCACCGCTCGCACCAGACGACGACCTCGCAACCCAGGTGATCGACCATCACGGTGGCGGCGGCAGCACAGTCACCGCACCAGCGATAGCCCGCCACGGCGACCACGTGCGCCGGCGAGACGACGCAGTCGTGGATCCAGCGGCGGTGGAACCTGCAGGTGATCCGGTCGAACGGGGACAGGCCGACCTGCTCAGCCCTGTTCTCGCTCTCGAAAACCGCAGCTAACGGCGTTGCGGTCGCGGTCTGACAGGTCAACACACGTCGATTGATCATGACGCTGACTCCTGATCGACAGGCAGGTTGCTTGACAGTTCGTGCAACAACCATCAGTAGTATTGTGGCACAATCCTGCCGATGTCAAGAGATTGTGCAACAATCTTGGGGAGTCCCGGGTCGCGTCCCGCCTAGTCGCCTGGGCCGGTTGTAGCGCAAGATCTGGTCTTCTTGGCGGATGATCTGAATGCGCTTCGCGATACAACCGGGGGAACAAAGTGGTCCACAATCGGGGATACTGGGCATCGTGACCGGAAAATCACCAACCACCGAACCCGCGTCCACCGCCCCGGAGCGGGTAGCGGCGCAACTGCGCGACGAACTGCTGAACGGGCAGTACGCGGCGGGTACCCGGCTGCGCGAGGAAGAGCTCTCGGAGCGCTTCGAGGTCGGCCGGCACACGGTGCGTGCCGCGATCCGCTTGCTGGTGGAGCGCGGCCTGATCATCCACGAACGCAACCGGGGCGCCATCGTGCCGCCGCTGACACAGCAGCGGATCGACGAGATCTGCGGCTTCCGCATGGTGCTCGAGATCGGCGCGCTGCGCATGGCGCTCGCGAACGGTGCCGATCTCTCACCGGTGAACGCGGTGGTCGAGGAGCTCGAAGGGCTCGTCGACAGCGATCCCGCGCCGTCGTGGCGCGAGTTGACCGAGGTGCACGGCCGCATTCACCGCGCGATCGTCGTGGCCGCGGACAACTCCCACCTGCTGGCGGCGTACGGACCCTGCGAGGACGAGACCCGGATCCTGCTCGCCGTCCTGCAGCCGGACTTCGACGCCCGCCGCCTGGCCGTGCTGCACCGGGAACTCATGGACAAGCTGCTCATCGGCGGCGAGGTCGCGGTCCAGGCCCTCGCCGACGACCTGGAACTCGGCGGCCGGGCCGCTCTGCTGGTGGCGCTGCACCGAGCGGAGACCGTCGCCCGCGCACTGTCGCGCTGACCTGAGTCGACTGCCCTCCACCTCTTGACCGGCCAGGATTGTTACACAATACTGGCCGCTCTTGTTGCTTCAACGTGGAGGATCGGCATGACCGCACCCACCATGGGCACTCAGGACATCGACCGGTTCCTCGCCGCCGCCGTCGAAGCGGGCGAGATCCCCGGCGTCTGCGCGCTGGCCTTCACCAGAGGCCGCGCCCGCTACATCGGCTCGTTCGGCGAGCGTGCCGACGGCGCACCGTGGAGCGTGGACACGGTCGCCTGGCTGGGCTCGATGACCAAGATGATCGTCGCGATCGGCGCGTTGCAGCTGGTCGAACAGGGCAGGCTCGACCTCGACGCCGACCTCGCGGCGGTGCTGCCCGCGCTGGCTGAACCGAAGGTGCTGACGGGCTTCGACGACGCGGGCCGCCCACAGGTCCGGCCCGCCGTCGGCGCGGTCACGCTCCGCCGGCTGCTGTCCCACACGGCGGGCAACGGCTACCACTTCTGGAACGCGGACGTCCTGCGCTACCAGGAGGTGGCAGGCCTGCCCGGCATCATCGAGTGCCGCGACGCCACCCTGACCACTCCCCTGCTGTTCGACCCCGGCACGGCCTGGGAGTACGGGATGAACATCGACTGGGTCGGGAAGGCGATCGAGGCGGTCACCGGCCAGGACCTCGAGCAGTACCTGCGCGGATCGCTGCTCGATCCGCTGGGGATGTCGTCCACCAGCTTCCGGCTCGGCCCGGCGATGCGCGACGAGCTGGCCACGATGAACTTCCGCACGCCCGACGGCCTGGTCGGGATCGAGTTCGAGATGACTCAGGAACCGGAGTTCCTGATGGCGGGCGGCGCGATGTACGGCTCCCCCGCCGACTACCTGACCCTCCTGCGGATGCTCCTCGGCGGCGGCGAGGTCGACGGGGTCCGGGTCCTGCGCGAGGACACGGTGAACGAGGCCATGTCCAACCAGATCGGCGACCTGACCATCGGGAAGATCACCACGGTCGATCCCGGCAGTTCGAACGACGTCGAGTTCCTGCCGGGCACCACGAAGAAGTGGAGTCTGCTCGGCATGCTCAACGTCGAGGAGACGCTAGGTGGGCGGTCGGCGGGCAGCCTCTTCTGGGCCGGGCTGCCGAACGCCTACTTCTGGGTCGACCGGGACAGGGGCGATGCCGGCGTCCTGTTCACCCAGATCCTGCCGTTCGGCGACCACGCCGTGCTCGACCTGTTCGACCGCTTCGAGAACGCGGTCCGCGCGCTGTAAGACCGAGCTCCGCGACGCGCCGGGAGGGAGTCGATGCTCATGTCCGCGACCCCTGCCCGGCGCCTGCCCCGGTGGTCGGAGATCCGGCCCCTGCTCAACCTCCGGCGTCCCTCACTGGACCGCCTCGGCACGCGCCTGCGACGGGCGAGCGCCGTCGGTGATCTGCGGGAGCTCGCACGGCGGCGGGTGCCGCGGGCGGTGTTCGACTACGTCGACGGGGCAGCCGAGGAGGAGATCAGCCTGGCGCGCGCGAGAGATGCGTTCCGCCACGTCGTGTTCCACCCGCGAATTCTTCGCGACGTCTCGTCGGTCGACCTAGGCAGGCGGCTGCTCGGCCGTGACGCGGCGCTCCCGTTGGTCCTCGGCCCGACCGGCTTCACCCGGATGATGCACCACGAGGGCGAGCGTGCGGTGGCGCGGGCCGCGGCCCGGGCAGGCGTTCCCTACACGCTCTCCACTATGGGCACGACGTCGATCGAGGACGTCGCCGGCGCGGCCCCGCACGGCAGGAACTGGTTCCAGCTCTACCTCTGGCGCGACCGCGAGGCCAGCGCGGAGCTCGTGGCCCGCGCGCGGGACGCTGGCTACGACACGCTCGTGCTCACCGTGGACACCCCCGTGGCGGGCGCCCGGTTGCGCGACCACCGCAACGGGATGACCATCCCGCCCATGCTCGGGTTGCGCACGATCGCGGACATGTCCCGCCACCCGCGCTGGTGGGCGGACGTGCTCACCACGGAGCCACTGGCGTTCGCCTCGCTGACCCACTGGCGTGGCACCGTGGCGGAACTCGTCGGGATCATGTTCGATCCGTCGGCCGGGCTCGACGACCTCGAGTGGTTGCGCCGCACGTGGGACGGATCGCTTGTGGTCAAGGGGATCCAGCACGTGCAGGACGCACGCGACGTCGTCGAGGCGGGAGCCGATGCCGTCGTCGTCTCCAATCACGGCGGCCGGCAACTCGACCGCGCACCGACGCCGCTCCACCTGCTGCCCGAGATCGTCGACGCGGTCGGGAGCCGGGCCGAGGTGTACCTCGACACCGGGGTGCTCACTGGGGCGGACGTCGTCGCCGCCATCGGTCTGGGCGCCACGGGTGTCTTCCTGGGCCGGGCCTACCTCTACGGACTGATGGCGGGCGGAGAACGCGGCGTGGACCGGATGTTCGAGCTGCTCACCGCCGAGATGACACGAACGCTCCAGCTCCTCGGCGTGCCGAGGCTCGACGACGTGGGGCGCGAGCACGTCACCGCACGACCCGAATGACCAGCGCTCGCAAAAGGAGGCCGTCATGGACCGCGAGGACCACTTCAACATGTGGAGCGAGACTCAGCACGCGCTCGGCTACACCCAAGGCATCAAGGCCGGCCCGACCGTCTACCTGTCCGGCACGGCCGCCCTCGACGAGAAGTTCCAGACGGTCGCGCCCGGCGATCTCGGCGCCCAGATGCGCTACGTGTACGAGCGCATCGCGGAGTCGCTCGCGCACTGGGGCCTGGACTTCCGCCACGTCGTGCGCGAGAACATGTACGTCACCTCGATCGACGAACTGCTGCCGCACATGGCGTACCGCAAGGGCATGTACGGCGACGGCCCGTTCCCGACGTCCACCACCGTCGAGGTGCAGAAGCTCTTCGCGCCCGGCCTCATGATCGAGATCGAGGTGACCGCCGTCGAAGCGTGACTGTCCTACGTGGACAGCGTTCGATGAAACCGCAGGTCAGGCCAGGCCGAACTTCTCCGCGTGCACCTGACGGCGCGGCACGTTCAGCTGGCGCAGTCCACTCAGCACCGCGGCGGTCATCGCGGGCGGACCGCAGACGTACACGTCGCGTTCCGCGATGTCGGGTACCAACCGGTGCAAGGCGCCCGGCTCGAACGGCCGGGCTCCCTGGCCGGTCCGGCCGGTGAGCAGGTGCAGTCGTCCGCGGCGGGCACCGATGAGCTGGCGCAACTCGTGCAACAGCACGGCGTCGCGCTCGTCGCGCACCCGGTAGAGCACGACGAAGTCGCCGGGCGTGTGCTCCTGCAGCAGGGATCGGATGGGGGTGACCCCGACGCCGCCGGCGATCAGCAGCACGCCCGGCCGGGTTCGGTGCAGGGAGGTGAACGCCCCGTACGGACCTTCCACGAACACGCGCGTGCCCACCTGCAGGTTGCGCAGGCCCGCGCTGCCTTTGCCGACCGCCTTGGCGGTCAGCCGCAGTGAGCGTCCGTCGGGCTCGGCGGACAGCGAAAACGGGTTCGCGAGCCACCAGTGGCGGTGACCGGGGAACCGCCAGATGCAGAACTGACCGGCCTTCGCCGGCAGCCGGTCGAGGCCGCGGCCCGTCACGTACACCGACACCGTGTCGGGTGACTCCGGCACCACGGCCGCGACCTGGAACCGGTGGCGGGCGTTGAGGATCAGCGGCCGTACGATCCGGCCGACGACCAACGACCCGAAGGCGAACAGCCACAGCGCCCACCAGTAGGCCATCGCGAACGGCGAGGATTTGAACGTCGTGGTCTCGATGAACTGGTGCACGAACGCCAGGCCCAGTGCCACGTACAGCATCAGGTGCAGGCCGTGCCAGGTCTCGTACTGCAGGCGCCGCCGGACGTACCGCGTCGAGACGGATCCGACCACCACGATGATGGTGGCCGCGAGCATGCCGAGCAGCGAAGCGGGAACGCCGGCGAGCGCGAGGAACGTCTTCCCCATCGACGCGTTGTCGAGGGTCGCGTACCCGAGCACGACGATCGTGGCGTGCGTGAGCACCGTCCACAGCAGCAGAAAGCCGTTCCACCGGTGCCACACCGTCAAGCGGTCCATGCCGATGCGCCGGTCCAGCCACGGCAGCCGGGCCACCAGCAGCAGCTGACACATCATGATCAGGGCGGCGTGCAGACCGAAGAACTTGGCGACGGTGAGGACCTCGTTCTTGCCTTTGCCCGCGGTCAGGAACAGGTACTCGATGATCGCCAGGTTGACGATCACGAACGTCCACAGCGCCAACCGCGCCTGGACGACCGGAGCCAGGCCGCTGCGCCGGATTTGCGCGTTCGTCGTCACCCGAGACCACCTCTCACGGCTACGTGAAGCCGAGACAGTATGAATCGGTTTGCCGTCCTGCGCTGTGATCGACCTACCCGGTTTTGTAACGGAACGACGCGGTAGCGGGCTCGGCGCAGACCGCAT
Source organism: Lentzea sp. NPDC051213 (assembly GCF_044455585.1). Classification (NCBI taxonomy): domain Bacteria; kingdom Bacillati; phylum Actinomycetota; class Actinomycetes; order Pseudonocardiales; family Pseudonocardiaceae; genus Lentzea; species Lentzea sp. NPDC051213. The sequence continues at coordinate 1,095,444 of NZ_JBITEX010000001.1, read as the reverse complement.
CGGCCGCCCGGGCCGTGTCCTGCAGGTACCACACCTTGGCCCGGTACTCGGTCCAACCGTGCACGGCACGTCCGTTGATCGAGTCCGGGCCGATCGAGCCGCGCGACTCCAGCTTCGCCACTCCGTCGTCGCCCGCCGGCACCAGACCGAGCACGACGCCGTCAGGTCCCAGTGCCGAGAACTCGATCTTCACGCCGCCGAGCGGGCCGTCACCGGTCAGCCGGGCAGTCAGGTTCAGGTCTGATCCGCTGGCCGTCACGGGATCGACGCTCAGGCGGTAGCCGCAGCCGCCGCACGCGGTGACGGCGGCGGGCGACGCCAGCACGAGTGCCAGCGCCGCCATCCGGGTCTTCCTCAGCAAGGACCGCCTCCACTTTCGCCCTCTGGCGGGAACGGGCTGAACGCCCGCGACACCGCGATGTCGAGCAACTGGGCGGACTCGCCGTCCAGGTACTGCATCTGGCCGTTCACCACCTTGCCCGGATCCATCATGCTGAACACGAACTTCCTCGTGTTCGGGTCGCCCATGTCCGGCGGCGGGAGCACCGTGATGCCGGAGACGCCCGGATCGGCCGGGATCTGGCGGCCCAGCTTGCCTGGGCTCGACTCGTCCGCGTACACCCCGACCGGGATCGGGCCGATCTGCACCTGGAACTCGGCGTTCGTCCGCTTCTTCATGTCGAACACGTGGAAGCGCAGTCCACTGTAGACGTCGTCGCGGTTCGTCTTGAACGCCCACTTGTACAACGGGAAGAGCGGCTGGTCGAACTTCTCGATGCGCAGACTCAGGTCCATGTCGAGCTGGGCGTGCACCTTCGGCGCGACCATGCTGAACCTGTCGTAGGAGCCCTCGATGCCGATCCCGACGTAGAAGGTGCCCGGCCGGATCGTCATGTCCCGCACCCCGTCAACGACCACGTACACGCCGTCGATGCGCAGGTTCCTGGCCCTGATGTGGCCGTCGTTCACGTGGAGCGTGAGGATCGGGATGGGGCCGCAGGCCACGATGTCCTGTTCGAACTCCGTGATGTCGCCTCCCTGTTCCGCCTCGAGCTCGAACGCTCCGCCGACCAGCACCGAGCCGGTGGGGCCGGGTGCGGACTGCAACCGTGTGCTGAACGTGCCGAGGTCGTTCTGCGCGACGGTGACGGTGACCCTCTCGCCGAGGTCGAGGAGCTTCGCGAACACGTCGTTGATCTGAAGCCCCTGCTCGCCTTCGTTCGTGTCCTCGTCGTTCTTCTGGGCGAACTTGCCCTGCACGAAGGCCTCGGCGTCGAGTCCCGGTGCCGCGGACGTGACCGTGACCACGGGCACCTTGAGCGCGTTGCCCTGGTCGTCGGTGCCCTTGATGTCGACGTCGACGCAGGGCGCGTTCGGCCCGGCGTCACAGGCGGGGATGTCCGTCAGCCGGGCTCGCGCGGAAGCGGGCGCGCCTGCATACACGCCGGTCACATGGGCGTTGACCATGCTGATCGGACTGCTCGCGGCGACCCGCACGTGGCTGTTGTCGCCGAACTTCCCCGTCACCTGCAGGCTGGCCGGCACGCCGTGCACGTCCGCCGCTCCACGCAGGTTTCCGTACTTCGTCGTCGTGTTGGCCTCGGCTCGCAGCTCCAGCACGTCGATGCCGCCGGACGCGGTGTACTGCACCTGCAGGTCGTGTGCCCGCTTCGGATCGGTCTGGTCGAACCCGAACGGGCCGATGTGCAGGTCGAAGGGCGATGGCAGGCCACGCAGGGTGGCCTTAGCCGCGGCGTACGGCGCGACGTCCAACAGGCCGTCGAGGCGCACGTAGGCGTTGAGCGGCACGCCGGCCGGTGCCCGGTAGCCGACGATGTCGATCTTCTTGGCCGCCATGTCGACCTCGACCACCGTGGGCAGCCCCGGCAACGACACCGTGCTCACCAGGCCGAAGCACTTGCCCAGCAACGAGCAGATCGGCGAGTCGTCGCGAGCGCAGCCCGCGCCCGTGCACGACCTGGCCTCGGCGGCGATGCCGTGCTCGTACAACGGGACCTGCCCGATCGCGTTGAGCGCCGCCACCTTGCCGACCCTGGCCTCGGCGAGCAGGCCCACCGGGCGGTCGGTGCGGTAGCTCAGCTTCCCGTCGCCGTAGCGGACGTCCAGCGAACTGGGCAGGCTGACCTTGCCGAACGCCGTGTACCGGTTGTCCGCGGCGAGCAGGAAGTCGCCGTCGAACGCGAACGTGCCGTCACCGCTTCGCATGTCGAACCCGACACCATCGGGCTTGGGGGCCACCGCGACCAGCGACAGCGAGCCGACCGCAGCGCTGGCGTCGAGATCACCGTTGCCCTGGTTGTAGTGCGCGGCGACGTGCTGACCACGGGGTGCGGTCGCGCCGGCGCGGTTGGTGACCGCGAACGCGGCCGACCCGATCGCGCCTGATGCGCTCTGGAACTTGAAGTTCCCGTCCGCCCAGTCCGCCGTCATCTTCGCGGGGATGTTCAGCGCCTGCGCGAACGCCTGGTACTCACGTCCGGCGAACGGCACCTTCGCCGCGCGGAACGTGATGCCACCGAGCGCGGAGGACGCCGATGACTCGAAGTGCTTCGCCGGTGCGTCGACCACCACGTCGAGGTCGGCGGGCACGCCGGTTGCGGACGCGGAGAGGTAACCTGCGTCCACTCCGGACAGTGCGGCCGTGATCTCGTTGATGGCGGCCGAGTTGTGCACACCCAGCCTCGTGCGGGCGTCGAACGTGCCGACGACGTGCACGGTGGCCGGCAGCTTGTCGACCGATGCCCGCGCCCTCAGCGTGCCGAACGAGGTCTGCGTGTCAGCTTCGGCGGCGATCCGAAGCACCCCGAGCGGTGCCGACGCGCGGTAACCGACGTCGACGCGGGCCGGGTTGCCGTCGACCGTGATCGGGCCGACCGTGAGGTCCACGTTGGACGGCAGCCCGTCCAGGGTGACCTGGCCTTCGAGCCTCGGCAGGTTCGGCAGCAGGCCGCTGATCTCCACGTACGCCGTCAGCGGCGCGGTGGCGGAGTACCCGGTGAGCTCGATCTCCTTGTTCACCAGGTCGACCGCGAGCGTGGTCGGCAGGCCGGGCAGCCGGATGGTACCGACGAGCCCGAGACATTTGCCGAACAGCGTGCAGATCGGCGAGTTGTCCTTCACACAGCCCGCACCCTCGGTACAGCCGCGTGCCCGCACCGCCACGCCGTTGTCGAACAGCGGCGCGCCGAGACCGTTGAGCGCCGCGATCTTGCCGACGTGCACATCCGCGGCCAGGGCGATCGACTTGTCGCCGGTGTAGGTGAGCTTCCCGTCGGCGAGGTCGATCGTGAGCGTCAGGTTCGTCGGCAGGTGGTCGATGCGCGACGTCACCGCGAGACGGGTGTCGTCGGCGCCGTTCGCGGCAAGAACCACGTCCGCGTCGACGAACACCGGCTGGCCGTCGGTGTTGAGCTGCAGGTTCGCCACCTGCTTCGCCGGGCCGCGGGCGTACTCGGCGAGCGTGAGGTTGCGAATGCTGACGCTGCCGTCGAAGTCGCCCGTGACCTGGCGGTAGTGCGCCGAGACGTGCTGCCCGGCCGGCATGGTCGCACCGCTGTGGTTCGTGACGGAGAACCGTGCCGCCCCCAGCGCGCCGGACAGGCCGCGGAACCTCATGAGGCCGTCGCCGAAGTTGGCGTCGAACCGGGCGGGAACACCGGTGAGCTCACCGATCGCGAGGAAGTCGCGGCCGGAGAACGGCACCCGCGCGACCGCGGCGATGCTGCCGATCGGCGCGGACGACGTGCCGTCCAGGTGCCGTGCCGGCAGGTCGACCAGCACGTCGGCCTCGGTCGGCAGGTCGCTGAGCGCCGTGGAGAGGTAGTGGTGGCCAGTCGGATCGAGCTGCTCGACTCCCTGCGGGCTCACGAACAGCTCGGCCCTCGGCACCGCGCTCGACGCCCGGTAGCTCACCTTGGGTTTGTCACCGAGGTCGTAACGCACGTCCACGGTCTGCGGCAGCCCGTTGATGGCGGCGACCGCGCTCGGCCCGGCGGCCGTGTCGACGTACGCGGCCTTCACCCGTTGCACCACGGAGCTCGCGTTGAACTGCACCCGCCGCGCGAACGTGTCGAGGTCGAATCCGAGCGTGGCCGGGAGGTTCGACACGTCGAGACGGGTCTTCTGCTTGCCGTCGACCACACCGGCGGCGACGAACGGCTGGCCGCCCGGCGTGAACTCGGTGCCGCCACGCGGATGCTGGTCGAAGTACACGTCGATCTTGCGCAGGCCGGTGACGCGGGCGCTGGCGCCGAGCTTGGTCCCGCTCAGCACCGCCGTCGCGTGGTCGCCGGCCAGCGGCGCGTAGTCCCCGAGTTCCTTCGACACGAACACTTCCGCCGAGCCGAGCGGGGTGTTGGCGTCGAACAACACGTGCCTGCCGGGCAGGTTCGCGTCCACGTTGATGACCGTCGGCAGCTCGCGCATCGCACCGCGCAGCACGATGGCGGGTTCCCGGTCGAAGAACGAGAGGTCCAAACTGGACAGTGCACCGGCGGCGTCGTAGTCGAGCGTCACCCGGTCGTTCGCCGAGTTGAGCGCACCACGCCACTGCGTCGGGAGGTTCTTGGCCGCGGCACGAACGGAAGCATCGAGCCGCTCCCCCGCGTAGACGAAGTCGGCGAACAGCACGTCGTTGATCGCGTCGCTCGCGGTGTAGTCGACGATGTCGTCACCGCCGTCCCGCGGGCGAATCAGCGCGGCCGACACCGTGTTCGGCAGCTGGTCGACGACGAGCTGGTCGAACCGGTTGGTGGTGCCGGAGTTCGACAGCACCTGCACATCGAGCTTGGTGCGCTTGGTGACCTGAGCGTCGACGGTCGCTTTCTGGTCGCGGTCGCTCGAGCCGGGATCGATGAACGCGTGGGCGGTGAAGACGTTCGGCACGGGCTCGAACCGCGCGCTCGCCACGGTCGGGTCGTAGGCCAGGCCCTGGTTGTCGTCGGTGACGTTCGCCAGGCCCGCGGTGACCGCGAGGGAGTTCGCCGCGCCGACCTGCAGCACGCTCGCCTTGATGTCGAAGATCCCGCGCAACGCCTGCAGCGGCGCGAAGGTGTAGAGGCCGATCGCGGCCGTGGGCAGGCCCGCGCCGCGGCGGAAACCGTCGAAGCCGACGGAAATCCGTTTGTGCGTCGGCAGATCGTAGACGGCCCACACGTGCGCGGGCAGATCGCGCCCGGCGAACTCGCTGGTGGGCAGGCGCAGGTTCACCACGCCGAGGCCGAGGTGAATGAGGTTGAGCAGCGCCTCGGTCTTGGCCTTGAGCGTGTTCCCCAGGTCCTGCAGCAACTTCTCGAGGTTCAGCTTCTCGATGAGCAGCTCGGGGTGCAGGATGACGTTGAGCGGATCCTTCAGCAGCTCGGTGACGACGTTGAGCCGGTCGGTGGCGAGCGCGATCTCGCGGTCGAGGTTCGTGATCTCCCTGACCACCCCGGCGATGTCACCGGGCGCGGCGACCGGCACGAGGTCGGTCAGCACGTCCGGCGTGCGGTCGCCGGTGACGTCGACGATCGCGGGCACGCCGAGCGGGAGGGTGAGCGAGCAGGAGACGGCCTTGGTCTGCGACTCCGAGCAGACGCGGTAGGTGATCCTCGGGATGCCGTCGGGCAGCTGCTGCAACAACGCGAGCGGGTCGACGGGCAGTGGTGGCGGCAGGTTGCCGGAGGTCAGCGCGTCGATCAGCTCCTGCAGCGTGGCCGGCCTGCTGGGGTCGACGACCTGGGCGGAGCGGACCTGCGGCTGCAACGCGTTCGCGTCGAGCGCGGGCTTGCCGTCCTTGGTGCGCCCCGCCTTGTCCAGCGTGGCCAGCGCCTCGGCACTGGTGGCGTCCACGAGCTCCTGCCCCGGCCGCTGCGGAAGGTCCAGTTTGGACGGTGTGACCGGAGGGTTCGGCGTGATCGGCACGCGGTCGATCGGCACGCGGCCGTCGGGTCCGGGGTCCAGCGCGGGCAACGGCGCGATGGGCTGTGCCTTCGACGCCTCGTTCTCGATGTTCGGCGAGCCGTCCGGGCCGGGATCGATCGGGCCGAGCTGGCCCGGTGCCACCGGAGGCGTCGCCGTCGCCTGCGCCCCGAGTCTGTTCTCGGTCGCCGCGGGGTTCTGGGGCGGCTGTGTGACCGGCGGTGCGGTGGGTGGCGCAGATGGTGGCACAGATGGTGGTGCTGACGTTGGCTCCGCTTGGGCGGGCGCAACGAGAAGCGAGCTTGCGAAGGCGGTGATCACGGCGAACGTGCTGATGCGCAGACGTGCTGAAGCCACGACGACTCCCCCGAAGTCGGTAGAGCATTCCCCCTAGCTCTACGGCAGACGGAGCGAAGCACACGGCGCGAATGGACCACAGCCTTCACATGTCAAGACCACTCGAACGGCCTAGCGCAACACGGTTCTGACCAGCAAAAACAGAGTGATCGTCACGATTTGGCGAGGCTGAGCTCACCGGAAAAGCCGCAACGGAAGCCGCTCAAGCCCCCGAAAACTGACATTGGGCCGCCACACCAGCTCATCGCCGGTCAGCTCGATCTTGCTGTACCGCCCCAGCAACTCCCCCAGCACAACAGCACTCTCCATCTTGCCGAGCGCAGCACCGAGGCAGTAGTGCGGCCCACCGCTGAACGCCAGCGTCTTGATCCCAGTCCGCGTGACGTCCAGACTCTCCGGCTCGGCATACCGCGAAGGGTCACGCCCAGCCGCCCCGAACAGCAGCATCACCTTGGCCCCGGCCGGAAGGACGGCATCGTCGAGCACGACCTCTTCGTCGAGCAGCCTGGAAACGATCTGCACGGGCGCGTCAAAGCGGGTGATCTCGTCGATGGCACCAGGAATCAGCGCGGGGTTAGAGCGCAACAGCTCCAACTGCGCAGGGTGGCGCAGCAAGGCGAGCATCCCGTTGCCAACCAGGTTGACCGTGGTCTCGTGCCCAGCAACGAACAGGAACAGCACGTTAGCGATGATCTCCTCGTCGGTCAGACGCACACCGTCGACATCGGCGTGCACCAGCAGCGACAGGATGTCGTCCTGCGAAGCCGACCTCCGCCGGTCCAGCTCGCCGGCGACGTACGAGCGGAACTCGGTCTCCGCTCGGTTCATCTCGGCGACGTCGTCCGGCGTGATGGACGGGTCGATCACCCGGCTGATCTGCTCTGTCCACTGTCGGCACTGGACCCGGTTGTCGGTGGGCAGGCCGAGAAGTTCACACGTCACGGTGACCGGCAGCGGCAGGGCGAGGCTGTCGATCAGGTCGATCTCGCCTTCGCCCATGGCGTCGAGCAGGCGGTTGGCCTCGGCGGCGACGCGTGGTTGCAACCGTTCTACCGCGCCGCGGGTGAACACCTTGCTGATCACGCCGCGGATCCGGCGGTGGGCCGGGCCGTCGAGCATGAGCATCCAGCGCCGCACACTGCTCACGAGCGGGCTGTCCAGCCCTCCCCTGCGCTCGGCCCAGACCTCGTTGCGGTAGAACTCGCTGGACACTCCCGGCGCGCGCAGTACCGCGTCCACGTCGGCGTGGCGGGAGAGCACCCAGTAGCCGAAGTGGGACCAGTGCACGGGATCTGTCTCCCGCAGGCGGCGGTAGATGGGGTACGGGTCCGTCCGCACCGCGGGATCGCGCGGGTCGAAGAGTGCGGTCATGTCCGTCCTGTCGTATCGGTGTGGCCGCGCGAGAACCGGAACTCAGATCGCGCGGATCCGGTGCACGAACTCGGTCAGGTCCGCCGCCGCGGCCCTGCCGCCCGACGTGGCGAAGTCGTTGACCAGCCGTACCAACGAGTCGTATGCCTCGGTGTGGTCGTACGAGGTGGCGTCGGTGACCTTCATCGACCAACGCCAGTACCCGTTGAGGGTGTCGGCCAACGGCATTCGGAAGGTGCCCAGCACGTCCTTGAGGTTGTGCACCGTCGACTCCAGCCCGTGCCGGCGGACGTAGGCGCCGACCAGTTCGCTGTAGAACGCGAAGTGCCGTGCCTCGTCCCTGGCCAGCCGGTGCAGCAGGTCGCGCAGCACCGGTTCGGTGGCTACGGCCTTGAACCGCTGGTAGAACAGCTGCGTCGCCTTCTCCTGCACCAGGGTGTACGTGAACGCCTGAATCGGGGTCTCGTAGGGCAACGCGAACTTCTTGCGGCCCTCCTCCGCCAGTTCCCACATCAGCTTGTCCGGATCGCTGATGCCTGCCTCGATCTGGTACCTGGTCAGCACCGACGCGTGCCGTTCCTCGTCGTTGGCCCAGGAGATCAGGAACCGGAAGTACTCCCGGTTGAAGCAGAAGTCCTCGATGGCCTGGTCTTCGCCGGAGACAGGGAACGCCTGCAGGAAGTACGTCAGGTAGCCCGGGATGTGGTCCTCGATGAAGGTGATGAACCGGACCACCGAACGGTCGTTGTCGGTGAGCTCCTCCGGCCGCAGCGAGGTCCACGGCAGGTCGTCGACCGACCACTGCTTGGTTCCGGCGCGGCTGACGGCCTTCTTCGTCAGCTCGCGCATCTCCGCGGGGTCGATCCTCAGCGGGTCGTTCACGGTGCCTCCGCCGGGCCCATCCGGGATTTCCGCGCGTTCAGCGCGTAGTGCTTGGTGGTGTAGCCCCAGCCCGCGTTGGCCGTCTGGAGGTACCGGATCAGCGGTTCGCCCATGCCGGGCGCCACTTCCTCGATGCGGTCCAGCCCGTCCTGCGCGCGCTCTTCCCACTGCTCGATGGTGCGGTGGTAGTGCGCGGTGAGGTCGGTGAGCCCGGTGAGGCTGAACCCGGCCGACTCGACGGCCTCCACCAGCACCGAGACCGGCACCATGTCGGCGAACCCGAAGATGGACTCGGTGACGTGCACCGTGCCCGGCCGCCGGGAGAACTCGCGGTAGGTGGCGTGGTCGCGGAAGCAGCTCTCGGACACGTACAGCGATCCGTTGCGCCGCAACAGACCGTGCACCTTGCGCAGCACGTCCGCGCGGTCGGGCATGTGCACGATCGAACCGAGCATCGTCACCGCGTCGAACCTGCCGGGCACGTCGATCTCGCTGAACGAGCCGGACCGCAGCGTGATCAGGCCGGCGACGCCCATCTGCTCGGCCCGCGTCATGATGAAGTCCGCCTGCGGTCCTGACGGGGTCACGCCGGTGGCGTGGCAGCCGTACTCCTTGGCCATGAACAGGATCAGGCTGCCCCAGCCGCACCCGATGTCGAGCAGTTGCTCACCGCCGCGCAGGCCGAGCTGTCGTGCGACGAAGTGCAGCTTGTTCGTCTGCGCCTGGTCGAGGTCGGTGTGCTCGTCGGTGTAGAGCCCGGCGCTGTACTTCAGCCGCTGGTCGAGGTAGATGCCGAACAGCTCGGGCGGCAGCTCGTAGTGCTGGTTGGTGGCCTCGCGGGCCTCCCCCGGGGTGACCGTGGTCATGAGATGGCCAGGTCCCTGTTGACGTTCTTCTCCACCAGCGTGATCAGCTCGTCGACGGTCGTCGCCGCGAAGATCTCCTCGTCGTCGAACTCGACCTTCCACTCACGCTCCAGTTTGGACACAACCCGCAACATCTTCATCGAGTCGGCGCCGGGCATGTCCCTGAGCACGTCGGTGCCGCTGATCCCGGCGGCGGAGATCTTCAGCTCGGCGGCGAGGTAGCCGGCGGTGACCGAGGCGATCTGGTCGCGGGTGGTGGACTCGGTGTTCATGATTCTCCCGTTCGGTGGTCGAAGTAGTGCTGGACGCGGCCGAACGCGGCCTCGTCCAGTTCCATCAGGTTCTTGGCCTGCTCGGAGCGGATCGGCTGGAAGGTGCCGCCGGCCATGACGTGCACCTCGCCGTCAGGACCGGTGATCTCGGCCTCGGTGTGCACGACCCCGTTGCCCTGCCCGGTGATCCGCGCGGTCGTCAGGTAGGGCAGGCCGACCCGCAACGGCAGCAGCATCTTGCTGCGCAGGGTCACCGAGAATGCGAGCATCCCGTGCACCAACGCCAAGGTGTCGCCCATGACCTCGTCCAGCAGCACGTGCACGATGCCGCCGTGGACGATCCCCGGGTACGAGGCGTAGTCCGCGGAGAACACCGTCTCGGTCGCGTAGTCCCCGTTGTCCAGGCGCCGCAACCGAAGCTTGAGGCCGATCGGGTTGTGCGGCGAGCAGCCGAAGCAGTTGAACGACGGTTCGGCGTGCCAAGGCAGCTCGATCTCCACACCGGGGCTCACACCGCGACCTCGGCCTTGAGCGACTCCTCGGCGATCGCCCGCCGCACGTCCGCCATCTTGGTCAGCTTGTAGCCGGTGATCGAGGAGAAGTACTTGAACAGCTGCTCGCAGCACTTGGCCCACTCGGTGCCGTCCTCGTCGACCTCGGCGAAGTAGGCGAACATCTCGTCGATGGTCTCGTGGCCGGCCAGCTCGGGCAGGTCGCCCTTGAACCGGCTGACCGGGTGGCGGTACATGTCGCGGGTGGTGCCCATGTAGATGTACAGGGTCTCCACCACCGACGCGCACTCCTCCGGCCGTTCGGCCAGCTGCTGGGCGGTGTAGTAGACGAACTCGCGGGCGTGCCTTGCCTCGTCACCGCTGGCCTTGCGCAGGATCTCGGCGAGCACCGGCTCCTTCATGCTGCGGGCGACGCACTTGTAGGCGTGCGTGGCGAGCACCTCGCAGATGACGTTGGTGGCCAACGTGGCCGCCCTGGTCACTCCCGGCGGGTACGCCTCGCGCATCGAGGCGATCGTGCTGTGGTCGATGCTGTGTCCTGCCAGTTGCAGCCAGGTCTGGAAAGCCAGGTGGTGCTGGATCTCCTGGTAGCCCCAGATGCAGGTGAACTGGGAGAAGTCGTAGTCCATGCCGAACTCGTTGAGCAGCCCGTGGGTCGCGGCGACCACGTTGGACTCGCCGATGATCGCGCCCTTGGCGAACACGATGTGTTCGGGCAGCACGAGATCCGGCCGGAAGTCGTCCCACGGGATGTGGTGCATCTCCCAGGTCGCGTGCTGGTAGCCGGCGAAGATCCTGGCGCTGTGCATCCGCTCGTCGGCCAGCAGGGGCACCCCGGCAGGGGACCTGGTCGTCTTGCTGTTCACACCCGTTCTCCTTGGTCGGCAGTTGCGCTGGCGGGAAGGACGCCTTCGGCCTCACCCGAGGTGACGCGCTGAGCAGCGAGCACGCGCTGCCACTTCCCACTGGTGGTGCGCGGGATCCACCTCGGCTGGACCGCGTAGACCTCTACTTTGGACAGATCGAGTTCGGAGGCCACCCGCCTGCGCACCTCCTCGCGCACGGCGGCGGGGTCCCCGCTGGTCTCGACGATCACCCCGATCCGTTCGCCGCCATCGGCGTCGGTGTCGGAGAAGGCCACGCAGCGACGGCGGTAGACGCCCGGCACGGTGCGGGCGACGTCCTCGACGTCGTCGGGGAAGAAGTTCTGGCCGTGCACGACGACCATTTCCTTGCGCCGCCCGGTGACGTACAGCTCGCCGTCGAGCTGGAACCCGAGGTCCCCGGTGCGCAGCCAGCCCCGGTCGAACGCGGCCGCGGTCGCCTCGGGGTTGCGGAAGTACCCGGTGGTCACCGGCTCGCCCTTGATCTGGATCTCGCCGAGCGCGCCATCGGTGACCACAGAGCCGTCATCACGCACGATGCGCAGCTCGATGCCGTGCACCGGGCGGCCTACCGACACCACCGGCTTGGCGGCCGGCGCGTTCTCGGCCACCGCACGCACATCTCCGGTCGTGGCCAGCTCGGTGCGGTCGACGGCGCGGATCTGTGCGGTGGCACCGGGATCGGGGTAGCTGATCGACAGGGTGGCCTCGGCCATGCCGTACACCGGGTACATCACCGACGCGTCCACCCCGCTCGGCGCGAGCACCTCGGTGAACCGCCGCACGGTGGCCGCGCTGACCGGTTCGGCGCCGTTGAACGCCAGTCGCCAGCTGGAGAGGTCCAGCGCCGCCAGCTGGTCGGCCGGCACGTTGTCCAGCACGTAGTCGTAGGAGAAGTTGGGACCGGTCATCACCGTGCCGCCGTGCTCGGCGAAGTGCGCCAGCACCGCGCCCGGCCGGCGCAGGAAGGTGGTCGGCGCGAAGACGTGGACGTCGGCGCCGTTGAGCAGGTGCGACTGCAGGCCGATCAGGCCCATGTCGTGGAAGGTCGGTACCCACTGGGCGAACACGTCGTCAGGGCTGAACCCGCCCGAGACGACGCAGGCCTGCAACCCGGCCATCGTCGTCCTGTGCGGCAGCATCACGCCCTTCGGTTGACTCGTGCTGCCCGACGTGAACTGCACGATCGCCAGCGCGTCGGGGTCGACGGTGGGCAGGGTGTGCGGGTCGCCGGTGCCGCTCGGGACCGGCGGAGGCACCAGGCTCACGCCGGTGCCCAGTTCGCCGAGTGCGCGGCCGAGGTCGGCGTGGTCGGGGTCGAGCACGATGTGCCGCATGCCCGCGGCGGAGGTGATTCGGGCCAACCGGCGCGCGGTGCCGTGCACGTCCCCGAACCCGGCCTGGACCGGCAGCACGCTGACGGCGGCCCCGGCGCGCCAGAGCCCGTAGATCGTGACGAGGAACCGGGCCGCGGTCGGCACCAGCACACCCACCACGTCTCCCGGGCGCACCCCGGCGCGCAGGAACTCGTGCGCGGCAGCGGTGGCGGCCTGGTCCAGCTCGGCCGCGGTGATCTCGTCGCCGGCGGTGGGGAATCTGGCCATTGCACCTGGTGCGGCTTTCTTCAGTCGCGCGAGACCATCACCCAATGTGTTCCCGTCCAGCAGCGCCGGTCGCATGGTTCGTCGCATGCTGATTACCCCTCCGCAATCGGTGACGCGTGAGTTCCGATAATAATTTATTATGAGCCTGAGCAGACTTGAAATAAGCCGATTCGCGCGGGTCAGGCACTGTCAGCGAATTGATCGAAGCCTGTCACGGCAACCAGCGCCGACTCAAGGTTCCAGGCGCCAACACCAGGTACTTCCCTAGGTCTCCAACTCTGTTGGCGCGGCTACATTGAAAGCGCTCTCAAGCTGACCTCCACTGATGAAACATGAAAGCCTTTGAACGGCGATTGGAAAGGTTCTTTTCATGCGGTTCGGCAGCGGCACGAATCCCACTTCGATCGCACTGATCGGCCTGTCACGCGGCCCGCTGACCGCGCTTCCCGCCGAGGTCGCGCGACAGGCGCTGGAGAACGCCGGACTCACCCCCGAGTCGCTGGCCGGGGTGAACGCCGGCGTGGTCGCCACGGCGCAGGCCGATCTGATCGCGGCCGAGCTCGGCGTGCTCGGGCCCGCGGTGACGGCGGACGTCCAGCCCGTGGCCGTGCTGCACCTGGCGGCCCAGAGCCTTCACCTGGGTGAGTCCGAGCTCGTGCTCGCCGGGGTCGTGTCCGCCGACGAGTGTGCGTTCCTGGTGCTGAAACCGCTTACCGCCGCACTCGCGGACGACGACCCGTGCCACTGCGTGCTGGATGGCAGTGCGCTGGGCAAAGGACAGGTCGTAAAGGTGGCCTGCGAGCGCGCCGGAATCGGCCAGGACGAGATCCACGTCCAGCGCTCAGTCGACACGATGTCCACGCTGTTCGAGCTGCTCGCTCACGCGCCGGAACGTGCCGTGCTCAGCTCAGCCGACGGTGCGCTGGTCCTGTCCGGACCGCCCGCACGCCCGTCGCGTCCCGAGCGCCCCTCGGTACCGGTGCTGCCGCTGATGGTGTCGGCCGACAGCGCGGAAGGCTTGCGCGGCAAGGCCGAGACGCTGCGTGCCCACCTGAGCGGACCGGACGCTCAGGACCTGCTCGACGCCGCGCACACCCTGGCACTGGCCAGGTCGCATCAGCAGTACCGGGGCGTCGTCCTGTGCGAGGACCGGGCGGAACTCGCCGCGGGCCTCGCCGAACTGGCCGCCGGCCGGGGTGGCGCGACGCGGTCGGTGGCCGGGCGCAAGGTGGCGCTGATGTTCCCCGGTGAAGGTGGGCAACGGCCGGGCATGGGGCGCGAGCTGTACCCGCTGTTCGACGTGTTCGCCGACGCCCTCGACGAGGTGTGCGACCACCTGGACGCGGTGTCCACCTGGTCGGTGCGCGACCTGCTGCTGGGTGACGGCCGCTCCGACGTGGCACCCGCCGACGAGGTGCTGTACACCCAGGACGCGTTGTTCGCCTTGCAGGTGGCGCTGTTCCGGCAGTTCGAGCACTGGGGCGTGCGTCCCGACTTCGTGGTCGGCCACTCGGTGGGAGAGCTGGCTGCGGCCACGGCCGCCGGGGTCTACTCGCTGCCCGACGTGTGCGCGCTGCTGGCCGAACGGATCCGGTTGTTCCGGGAGCGCACACCGGTCGGCGGCGCGATGGTCGCGATGCGCGTCAACGAGGACGAGGCGCGGGAGTCCTTGGCCGGACTGGAGCACCTGGCCGCGATCTCCGCGGTCAACGCGCCCAACTCCGTGGTGATCTCCGGCGACCGCGACATCGTGCTGCGCGTGGCCGGGCTGTGGGCCGATCGCGGGCGCAAGATCAAGCAACTGCCGGTGGACAGGGCCTTCCACTCGCCGCACATGGCCGCGATGGCCGGAGACTTCGAACAGTTCGCGCGTGGCCTGACGGCACACCCGCCGCGCATCCCGATCGTCCCGGTGCACCCCGGGCTCGGCGCCGATCCCGGTGTCGTGTGCCTGCCTGAGTACTGGAGCGCCCAGGCACGTGGCACCGGGCACTTCCTCAACTGCGTCACCACTCTGGCCGCCGCCGGCGTGGACACCTTTGTGGACATGAGCGCCAACGGTGTGCTGGCGGCCCTGGTCGAGGAGACCCTGCCCGAAGCGGCCGCCGGGGACGTGCTCGTCACCGCCGCGCTGCGCGGCGGTGAGTCCGACCTGCGCTCGGTGCTGAACACCCTGGGGGAACTGCACGGGCACGGGGTGCCGGTCGCCTGGCCGGAGGTGTTCGCCGGGTGGGGTGGCCGCCGCGTGCACCTCCCGGCCGAGGTCGCCGAGCTCACCGAAACCGACTCCCGGATCACCGACCTGCCGCTGCTGATCCGGGCCGAGGCGGAGTCGCTGATCACCGGCGACTACCGGCCGGACAAGACTTTCCTCGAACTCGGGATGGGCTCGGTGGCGGCGGTGGAGCTCGTCAACCGGCTGCGCAGGCGGACCGGACTGAAGATCGCCACGACCGCGCTGTTCGACCACCCGACGCCGGCCCGGCTGGCCGCGCACCTCGACGGCAGCGCACCAACAGCACCGGCCGTTCTCCCCCGCCGGACCGGGTCGGACGAGCCGATCGCCATCGTCGCGATGAGCTGCCGCTTCCCCGGTGGTGTGCAGTCCCCCGAGGATCTCTGGAAGCTGATCGCCGACGGCCGCGACGTCGTCGTGCCGATGCCTGACGACCGCGGCTGGGACATCGACGCCCTGTACGACCCGCAGCGGCAACGGCCGGGCACCAGCTACGTGCGCGAGGGCGGGTTCCTGCACGGGGTGGCCGAGTTCGATCCCGCGTTCTTCGGCATCGGCGGCCGCGAGGCCCTGGAGATGGATCCGCAGCAGCGGTTGCTGCTCGAACTGTCCTGGGAGGCCTTCGAACGGGCGGGCATCGACCCGGCCACGTTGAGGGGCAGCGACACCGCCGTCTACGCGGGGCTGTCCCACGGCGACTACGGGCTGGGTCAGGTCGGCACCGCCGACCGGCCGGATCTGGGGATCGGAACCACGTCCAGCGTGGCTTCCGGCCGCATCTCGTTCACCTTCGGCCTGCAGGGCCCCAATCTGTCCATCGACACGGCGTGCTCGTCCTCCCTGGTCGGCGTGCACCTGGCCGTTGCGGCGCTGCGCCGGGGCGAGTGCTCGCTGGCGCTGGCCGGAGCGGTGACGGTGCTGGCGTCACCGATGTTGTTCGTGGAGTTCAGCAGGCAGGGCGGGCTGGCGCCGGATGCGCGGGCCAAACCGTTCGCCGAGGGCGCCGACGGCACCTCCTGGGCCGAGGGCGGCGGCATGTTCGTGCTGGAGCGGTACTCCGACGCGCGCCGCAACGGCCATCCGGTGCTCGCGCTGATCACCGGTTCCGCGGTCAACTCCGACGGCGCCAGCAACGGACTCACCGCGCCCAACGGCGCCGCCCAGCAGCGGCTGCTGTCCACCGCGCTCGCGGACGCGAGGCTCCAACCGTCCGATGTGGACGTCGTGGAGGCGCACGGCACCGGGACGAAACTGGGCGACCCGATCGAGGCCGGGGCGCTGGTGGCGGCCTACGGCGCGCACCGGCCACCGGATCGGCCACTTCTGGTCGGCTCGCTGAAGTCCAATCTGGGGCACACCCAGGCGGCCGCCGGGGCCGCCGGCGTGATCAAGATGGTGCTGGCCATGCGGCACGGCACGGTCCCGGCCACCATCAACGTCGACAAGCCCAGCTCGCACGTGGACTGGGACTCCGGGTTGCACCTGGTCACCGAATCAACCCCGTGGCCGGACCGGGGAACGGTCCGGCGAGCCGGCGTCTCCGCGTTCGGCATCGGCGGCACGAACGCCCACGTGATCCTGCAACAGCCCCCGGCCGAGCCGGACACCCCGGCGGCTCAGAGCGATCTCCCTCCACTGTGGACCGTGTCGGGCGGTTCGGAGGCCGCACTCCGCGCGCAGGCCGCCCGGCTGGTCGCGCACTGCGCCGCTCACCCCGAGTTCAGCGACCACGATCTGGGTTTCTCGTTGGCCACCACTCGTTCCGCGCTGGCACACCGGGCCGTGCTGACCGGAGGGCTCAGGCGCGCGCTGACCGCGTTGGCGGCCGGCCGGACCGATCCCGGTCTCACCACGGGCGCGGTGGCCGAGGGCGGCCTGGCCTTCCTGTTCGCCGGGCAGGGCAGTCAGCACGTGGGCATGGGTCGCCTGCTGCACGACCGGTATCCGGTGTTCGCCCAGGCCTTCGACGAGGTGTGCGAGGGGCTGGGGCTGTCGGTGCGGGCGGTCGTGTTCGGCACGGACCAGGAAGCCCTGGACCGGACGGAGTTCGCGCAGACCGGACTGTTCGCGTTCGAGGTCGCGCTGTTCCGTCTGTTCGAGAGCTGGGGTGTCCGGCCGGACCTCCTGCTGGGGCACTCCGTCGGCGAACTGGCCGCCGCGCACGTGGCCGGCGTGCTGTCACTGCCGGACGCGTGCCGGCTGGTCGCGGCGCGCGGCTCGCTGATGCAGTCGTTGCCACCGCTGGGTGCGATGTACGCGGTGGCCGCCTCGGCGGACGAGGTCGGCCTGCTGCCGCCAGGGGTCTCGCTGGCCGCGGTCAACGGCCCGCACTCGGTGGTGCTCTCGGGAACCGAGGACGCCGTTGCCGCGGTGGCCGAGGGCTTCCGCGCGCGAGGGCGCAAGACCACGCGTCTGCGGGTCAGCCACGCGTTCCACTCCGAGCTGATGGAGCCCATGCTCGACGAGTTCCGTTCCGTGGCACGGAGTCTCGACTACCGGCCGCCCCGGATCCCGATCGTGTCCGACCTGACCGGCCAGGTCGCCACAGACGAACAGCTGTGCTCCCCGGAGTACTGGGTCGACCACGTCCGCGGCACGGTCAGGTTCCTCGGCGGGGTGCGGACTCTGCACGACCGTGGCGTCAGCACGTTCCTGGAGCTGGGGCCGCGAACCACGCTGACCGAGATGGCCGCGGACTGCCTCAGCGAAGCCGTCGACGCGGCCGTGCTCCCCGGTCTGCGCGACGACGACGTGCTCGCCGCCGTGGCGGCGCTGCACGTACGGGGACACGGGCCAGACTGGTCGAAGTGGTACTCGGGCAGCGGGGCGCGGCGGGTCGATCTGCCCACCTACGCCTTCCAGCGCAAGCGGTTCTGGTTGATGCCGGAACAGGAATCCCGTTCCGCACAGCCGGATTCGGCGTTCTGGGAGGCCGTGGCGAGCGAGGACCTCCACCGCCTCGGCGAGCTGCTGGGCACCGACCTGAACGCCACCGAACTGCTGCCCGCGATGGCGCGGTGGTGGCGCGACCAAGACCAGAACACCGCGGTGGACCGGGTGCGGTACCGGATCAGCTGGCACCCCGTGGCCGACCAGGTCGCACGCAAGCGGAACTGGATCATCGTGCGCTCCGCGGGCCTGCCCGTGCCGCAAGCCATCCGCGCGGCACTTGGCCCCACGGTGCTGTGCGTCAGCGCCAACGCCGGCCGCGAGGAGATCTCAGAGGTGCTCCGGCCCTTCCTGTCCGACGACTCGGTCGACGGAGTCCTGTCCCTGCTGGCGCTGGACGAACGACCTCACCCGGAGGTGCCCGCCGGGCTCGCGCTCACCACGGCGCTCATCCAGGCCATGGGAGACATCGAACTCGACGTGCCGTTGTGGTGCGCGACCCAGACAGCGGTGTCCACCGGGCAGAGCGATCGCGTCGACTCGCCGGTGCAGGCCATGGTGTGGGGCCTCGGCCGGGTGGCGGCCCTGGAACACCCGCAGCGGTGGGGCGGACTGGTCGACCTGCCATCCACAGTGGACTCAGCCGTCGCCGAACGGCTGGCCGGAGTGCTCTCCACGAAGGAGGACCAGGTCGCCGTGCGCGCCTCGGGGGTGTTCGCCCGGCGGCTGCTGCCCGCACCCGCGAGCCCCAGTGAGAACCCGCGCGGCTGGCCGTTGCGCGGCACCACCCTCATCACGGGCGCGTTCGGAGCGCTGGGCCGGCACGTGGCCCGCTGGCTGGCCTCGGCAGGCGTGGAACGACTGCTGCTGACCGGAAGGAACGTCGACGACCCGGAGTTGCTCGCCGAACTGACCGCGCTCGGGGCCGAGGTCGACGCGGTCGCCTGCGATGTGAGCGACCGGCAGGCCGTGGCGGACCTGCTCGCCGCGATCCCGGCGGACCGCCCGTTGACGGGCATCGCGCACGCGGCGGGGGTGCTCGACGACGGCGTGATCGCGGCGCTGGACCCGCGGCGGCTGGCCCTGGCCCTGCACGCCAAGGCCGAGGGTGCCCGCAACCTCCACGAACTGACCAGCGGGCTCAAGGCTTTCGTGCTGTTCTCCTCCGCCACCGGCGCGGTGGGCAACGCCGGCCAGGCCAACTACGCCGCGGCCAACACGTACCTCGACGCATTGGCCGAGCAACGACGCGCCGACGGGCTCGCGGCCACTTCACTGGCCTGGGGACCGTGGGGTGCCGGCGGTATGGCCGTGGAAGGCGTGGAGGCACAGGCCATCGGCACCAGGTTGCGCCGCAACGGCATGACCGTGCTCGACCCCGGCCTGGGCATCGCCGCGCTGGCCACCGCCTTCGCGCGGGACGAGTCCGGTCTGGTGATCGCCGACGTGGACTGGGACCGGTTCCTGTCGGCGACCTCCACCACCAGTCCCCTCCTCTCGGAACTGCCACAAGCCCAGCGGCACCAGGACACCGAACCGCAGGCCGAGCCGTCCGCGCTCAGGGCGGAGCTGACCGCGCTGTCGCAGGCCGAACGTGTCCGGGCACTGCGCGAGCTGGTGTGCCGGCAGACCGCCCTGATCCTCGGGCACGAGTCGGCGGCACAGGTTCAGCCCGGCAAACCCTTCCACGAACAGGGACTCAGCTCGCTGGGTGTGGTGGAACTGCGCAACCAGCTGAGCGCGGGAACCGGGCTGCGGGTCTCGGCCGGCGCCCTGTTCGACCACCCGACGCCCACCGCGCTCGCCAGGTACCTGGACGCCGAACTCGCCCCGGCCGGACCCGAACCTCTCGCCAGCACCGTGGGTCTGGACACCGAACCCCTCGCCGATGCCGTGGACCTCGACGACGTCCTCGCCCAGGCCGAACGGGAAATCTTCCTGGCAGCGGAGGACCTCCTCAATGGCTGACAACAGCAAGACACTCGAGACACTGCATCGCCTGACCACGACGCTGCGGGACACCAGGCAACGCCTGCGCGAGGTCGAGGCCGGTACCCGCGAACCGATCGCCATCGTCGGGATGGGCTGCCGGTTCGGTGGCGGGACCGGTGACCCGGACGCGCTGTGGCGGCTGGTCGCCGAGGGTCGCGACGTCATCACCCCGTACCCCGCCGACCGCGGCTGGCCGCGCGGGCTCACCGCGGCCGGCGGGTTCCTGTCCGACCCCGCCTGGTTCGACGCCGGCTTCTTCGGCATCGGTCCCCGCGAGGCCGTGGCCATGGACCCGCAGCAGCGGGTGATGCTGGAGGTCTCCTGGGAGGCGTTGGAGCGGGCCGGCATCGACCCGGCGGGTCTGCGCGGCTCCCGCACCGGGGTGTTCACCGGGACCAGCGATCAGGACTACCGCTGGCTGCTGAACTTCGACGAGCACGCCGACCACCTGGCGACCGCCACCGCGGCGAGCGTGCTGTCCGGCCGGGTCGCCTACCTGCTCGGGCTGGAAGGCCCATCGGTCTCCATCGACACCGCGTGCTCCTCGTCGTTGGTGGCGCTGCACTTGGCGGTGCGGTCACTGCGCGCGGGTGAGTGCGACCTCGCGCTGGCAGGCGGAGTGACGGTGATGTCCACGCACGGTCTGTTCAGTGCCTTCCAGCACCAGAACGCGCTCGCGGCGGACGGCCGGTGCAAGGCGTTCGCCGAGGCCGCCGACGGGATCAGCTGGGGTGAGGGTGCCGGGGTCGTGGTGGTGGAGCGGCTCAGCGACGCGGTCGCGCACGGCCACCCGGTGCTGGCGATCGTGCGGGGCAGCGCGGTCAACTCCGACGGCGCCTCCAACGGGCTGAGCGCACCGAACGGGCTCGCCCAGCAACGGGTGATCAGGGATGCGCTGGCCAACGCGGGACTGCGCGGCCAGGACGTGGACGCCGTCGAGGCGCACGGCACCGGCACCACGCTCGGCGACCCGATCGAGGCATCGGCGCTGCAGACCGTGTACGGCCGCGACCGGGACACCCCGCTCGCGCTCGGTTCGATCAAGTCCAACATCGGGCACACCCAGGCCGCCGCCGGTGTCGCCGGGGTGCTGAAGGTCGTGCTCGCGCTGCACAACCGGATCCTGCCCAAGACGCTGCACGTGGATCGCCCGACGTCCCAGGTCGACTGGAACGGCGGCGGGGTCGACCTGCTCACCGAACCTCATCCGTGGCCCGAGGTCGACGGACGCCCCCGGCGCGCCGGGGTGTCCTCCTTCGGCATCAGCGGCACCAACGCCCACGTGATCATCGAGGAGGCTCCGCAGCTCGCGGCGGCCGAGGCTGCCACCGCGGAACAATTGCCGTGGGTGCTCTCAGCACGCACCGAATCCGCTTTGCGGGCAAGGGCAGGACAACTTCTGTCGCATGTAGACGGTCGAGACCCGGCGGCCGTGGCGCACGCGCTGATCACCTCACGCAGCACGTTCGAGCGGCGCGCCGTGGTGCTCGACGCCGATCCACGGCCGGCGTTGGCCGCGCTGAACCGGGGCACCACCGCGCCGGGCCTCGTGACGGGCACGGCCGATCTGACCGGCAAGGTCGTGTTCGTCTTCCCCGGCCAAGGCGGTCAATGGGCTGGGATGGCCGGTGACCTGCTGGAGAGCTCGCCGGTGTTCCGGGAGCACGTCGAACGCTGCGCTCGCGCCCTCGCACCGCACGTCGACTGGGATCTGCTCGCGGTGCTGCGGCAGCAGCCGGACGCACCATCGCTCGATCGAGTCGACGTGGTGCAGCCCGCGTTGTTCGCGGTGATGGTCTCGCTGGCCGCGCTCTGGCGGGCCAGCGGCATCGAACCGGACGCCGTCGTGGGGCACAGCCAGGGCGAGATCGCCGCCGCCTGCGTCGCGGGCGCGCTGTCGCTGGAGGACGCCGCGCTGGTGGTGGCCCTGCGCGCCAAGGCGTTGACCACGTTGTCCGGTCGCGGCGGGATGGCCTCGGTCGAGCTGTCCGCCGACCAGCTGCGGCCCCGACTGACCGAACGACTGGCCATCGCCACGGTCAACGGGCCGGAGTCGTCGGTGGTCGCGGGGGACGTCGACGCGCTCGACCACCTGCTGGCGGAGCTGGCCGGATCAGGCGTCCAGGTGCGACGGCTGGCGGTGGACTACGCCTCCCACTCCCCCCAGGTCGAGTCGGTCCGCGACCGGATCCTCGCCGAGCTGGCCCCGATCCGGCCCATGGCCACCAAGATCCCGTTCCACTCCGCGGTGACCGCGACCGTGCTCGCCGGAACGGAGCTGGACGCCGAGTACTGGTACCGCAATCTGCGGATGCCGGTGCGGTTCGACGAGACCGTGGCCGGGCTCGCGGCGGCCGAGTACTCCTTCTTCGTGGAGGTCAGCCCGCACCCCGTGCTCGTCCACTCGGTGCTGGGGACCGTCGGCGACCAGGCCGTGGTCACCGGGACACTGCGCCGGGGTGAGAGCGGCCGTGGCACGTTCCTCGCCGCGCTCGCCGAACTCCACGTGCGCGGCCAGTGTCCGAAGTGGACCGCCTGGGCGGGTCCGGACGCGCCGGGGTTCACCGAGCTGCCGACCTATCCCTTCGAACGCAAGAGGTTCTGGCCGACCGCTCAGCAGACCCGCACCAGCGGGCACCCCGTCCTCGACGCGCCGGTCGAACTGGCTGACAGCGACGAACTGGTGCTGACCGGGCGTCTGTCGGTGACGTCGTTGCCGTGGCTGGCCGATCACCGGGTGCTGGACGAGGTGATCCTGCCCGGCACGGCGTGGCTGGAGCTCGCTTTGCGTGCCGGAATGGCCGCGAACTGCCCGGTGGTCGAGGAGCTCACCCTGGAACGGCCGCTGGTGGTGCCGGACGACGCGGCGGCCACCGTCCAGCTGCGCGTGGGCGAACCGGATGGCACCGGTCGGCGCAGCCTGCACCTGCACGCCAAGGTGGACGGCGCGAACTGGGTGCGCCACGGCGGCGGGATGCTGAGCCCAGAACAGATCCAGCCTGAGCCGATCGGCCAGTGGCCACCCGCGGGCGCGGAACCGGTTGCGCATCAAGGTCTCTACTCCGCACTGGTCGAGCGCGGGCTGCGCTACGGCCCCACGTTCCAGGGGTTGCGTGCGGTGTGGCGGCGCGGCGATGAGGTCTTCGCCGAGGTGGCGTGCCCGGTGAATACGCGCGGTTTCGTGGTACACCCGGCCTTGTTGGACTCTGCCCTGCACGCCATCGGGTTCGGTGGGCCCACAGCGACGACCGGACCGGTGCTGCCGTTCGTCTGGACCGGGGTGACCGCGCACGCAACGGAACCCGAGGTGCTGCGAGTACGACTCCAGGGCTCGGTGGACTCCGTCCGGCTCACTGTGACCGATGGAGCGGACGCGCCGGTGCTCTCAGTGGAGTCACTGGTGCTGCGACCGGCCGCCGCGCGCAGTGACGCCCCACGGGACACCCTGTTCCGCAGCAAGTGGGTCGAGGTGCGAGCTACAAGTACCGCCTCGGAAGTCGTTGCGGCCGTGGGGATCGAGACCGGCCAGTTCCCGACCTGCTCGGACCTGGACGCACTGGAGACCGCGGTCGCGGCCGGTCTGCCGGTGCCGGGTGCGGTGCTCATCGCCGGTTCCATTGGTTCGGTTCTCGAGTCGGCACACCGCGCGCTGGCGCTGGTCAAGTGGTGGATCAGCCGCCCGCAGTTCGCCGCGTCCAGGCTGGTGTTCCTCACCTCGGGCGCGGTGGCGGCGGAGACCGGCGACGAGGTCGGCGACCTGGCAGGGGCGGGCGTCCACGGACTGGTGCGTTCCGCCCAGGCTGAGGAACCCGGCCGGTTCGTGCTGCTGGACGCCGAGGAGATCACCCCGTTGACGATCGCCGCCGCACTGGCCGCAGACGAGCCCGAGCTCGCCCTGCGCGGCGGCCGGTTGCTGGCACGCCGCCTGGTGCGAGTCGTCCCACCGGTCCCGACTCGCTGGGCCGAGGCTGAGGACGTCGTGCTGATCACCGGCGGCACCGGCACGCTCGGCGGGTTGCTGGCCCGCCATCTGGTTACAGCGCACGGGGTGCGACGGCTCGTGCTGCTCAGCCGCACCGGCCGCGCGCCGGAGCTGGCGGCCGACCTCGCCGAGCTGGGTGCCACCGCCACCGTTCTCGCCTGCGACGTGGCGGACCGGACGCAGATGGCCGAGGTGCTCGCGGACCACCGGCCGACGATCGTGGTGCACGCGGCCGGGGCACTGGACGACGGCGTGGTGATGACCATGACCGGGGACCGCCTGGACGCGGTGATGCGGCCGAAGGTGCAGGGAGCCATCACCCTGCACGAGTTGACGAAGGACCTGCCGCTCAAGGCTTTCGTGCTGTTCTCCTCGGCCGCCGCCACCGCGGGCAGCGCGGGCCAGTCGAACTACGCCGCCGCCAACGCCGTGCTCGACGCGCTGGCTCACCACCGCCGGGGCCTCGGCCTTCCCGCGATCTCACTGGCCTGGGGCCTGTGGGCGGAACGCAGCGACATGACCCGCCACCTGAGGTCGTCGCCCGACACACTGTCCACAAAGGAGGCGCTGGCGCTATTCGATCACGCCGTCTCCCTCCCCGACCCAGTGCTGGTGCCCGCCCGGTTCCCCCTGGACCGCGGCCAGGACCGGCCCCTGCTGCGCGAGCTGGTGGACCGGCCGGCCACCTCGGACTGCCTGCGCCCGCTCCTCGACGAGCTCAGCGGGCCGGACCGCGAGCGGGCACTGGTCGACCTGGTGCTGGACAAGGTCGCGGTGGCTCTCGGCCACGCCGGCACCGCCGAGCTGAGCCAGCACGCCGGGTTCCTGGAGATGGGGGTGGACTCGCTGGCCGCGGTCCGCATCCGCAACCACCTCGCGCAGGCGCTGGAACTGCGGCTGCCGGCGACCGTCACCTTCGGCCACCCGACCCCGGCGCTGCTGGCGAGGCACCTGGCAGACCTCCTGATCAGGGGCGAGGACCAGGTGGACCCCGACGAACGCCGGGAAGACTTCCACCAGCAGTTCCTCCGCACCAGGGCCTCGGACTGGGAGAAGACCCGCACCTTCTTCACCTCGGTGGAGGAGCTGCCGCATCCGCCTCGAGCGGTCCGGCTGGCTGACGGCCCCGGCCGACCGGTGCTCGTGTGCGTCCCAGCGGTGATGGGCATGTCCGATCCGGTGCAGTACGCGCGCCTGGCCAGGCCGTTTCAGGGCACACGGGACGTCTGGTCGCTGCGCAATCCGGGATTCCGCAGCGACGAGGCGCTGCCCAGAACTCGAAAACTGCTGCTGGAGACCCTCAGCGCCGGCCTCCACGCCGCACTGGGCGACCAGCCCTTCGTGCTGACCGGGTTGTCCTCAGGCGGCCTGGTCGCCTACCTGCTCGCGCAACACCTGCACGAGCTGGGCACACCGCCCGCCGGGGTGGCGGTGCTCGACAGCTACGTCCCGAGCGAGTACGAGCGGCTGGCCCGCCTGCTGCCCGGTCTCAGCGAGGAGATGCACCACCGGATGGACGACCCGGACTTCGCGCTGCCCAGCAACGACGGTTCCATCACCGCCACCCTGCACTACCAGAGCTACGACTGGACACCGGCCCCGCTGCCCGTCCCGGTGCTGTTCGTGCGCGCGGCCGACCCGCTGGAGGAATGGCCCTCGGACTGGGAACCGATCTGGCCCTTCGAGCACACGGGAGTCGTCACCCGAGGCAACCACTTCACGATGCTGGAGGAACACGCCCCGCACACCGCGGCGCTGATCGACGACTGGATGCGGGGAATCTAGGCCGGCGCGATGACCGCACCCGTGCGAGCAGCCCGCTGAACACCCCAGTCGTAGAGAGCCTGGAGAGCGGGTCCCAGGCTCCGGCCCTCCTCGGTGAGCGAGTACTCGACGTGCGGAGGCACCTCGACCCGTGCCACGAGCCCCGCGTCCTGCAGTTCGCGGAGCCGCTGCACGAACATCTTCTCGCTGATGCCGGTCACCTTGCGGCGCAGTTCGCCGTAGTGGTGCGGGCGTTCCTTGAGGTGAGCCAGGATGACCGCGCGCCACTTGCCGCCGATGACGTCGAGAGCCAGCTCGACAGGACAGTGGTACACCGGGCACTCCTCACCAAAAAGTGCGTACTTGCCGGACCTTCCGCTTGATGCTGAAGTCGGCATCGTGATCAACGACCAGGCAACACCTTCTCTTTATACGTGGGCCGGTGGCGCGGAAGCGTTGCTGCGGCTGACCGAGGCGTTCTACCGGCGGGTCGCCGACGACGCGGTGCTCGCGCCGGTGTTCGCCGGGATGGACCCCGGTCATGCCCGCTACGTGGCGCTGTGGCTGGGCGAGGTGTTCGGCGGACCTGCCGCCTACACCGCCGAGCGGGGCGGCTACGAGTTCATGCTGTCCAAACACCTCGGCCGGGCCATCACCGAGGAGCAGCGCCGTCGCTGGCTGAACCTGATCATGGATGCGGCGGACGAGGTGGCGCTGCCGGACGATCCCGAGTTCCGTGCCGCGTTCGTGTCCTATCTGGAGTGGGGCACCCGGCTGGCGGTGCAGAACTCCGCACGGGACGCCACGCCCTATCACGGGGCGCCCGTGCCGAAGTGGGGCTGGGGTGAGGCGCCGCCCTACATCAAGCAATGACGGCTACCTGTGCAGCGGCCGGCGGTCCGGGTTGGACAACTGAAACGAGAAGGGGCAGCCGGTCAGCTCTCGTCCCACCGGGCGGCGCTGCGCCGGCAGCCACCACCGATCGAGCCGTTGTCGTTGATCGCGCGGGCCGCGATGCACTTGGTGATCGTGCCGGTGCCGGGCAGCAGTTCGGCGGCGGCCTGCGGCTGCCAGCGCACCGCGTAATACGCGCCACCGGGCGTGGCCGTCGACTCGCCGACTGCCACGCCGGCGTCGTTCACCGAGGTGGCCAACGAGAAGAGGCCGCCGACCGTGCCGAGGTCGGTGGCGACGAGGGGGCCGCTGAGTGTCCACATCACGGCGTGCTGGTGGCCGCCGGCGGTCTCGGACGAGCCGACGACGATGGTGCCCGCGTCGTTGATGGCCCTGGCGGAGCTGTTCCCTCCGCCCGGCAGCGGCGGGAGCTCGATGACGGTGCCGTCGAGCTGCCACATCGTCGCGTGGGTGCGGTCGAAGGTGTTGAGCTTGTCGGAGGCGCCGACGATGGTGCCGCCGGCGCTGATGTCCGACGCCCAGGACTGGTCGTGGCCGGCCAGGTGGCTCAGTGCCGTGACGGTGCCGTCGGCGCTCCAGCGCAGGGCGGTGCTCAGGCCGGAGGACTGTTCCGTTCCGGAGCCCACGATCACGCCGTTGTCGTTGATCGCGCTCGCGGTGGTGCCGCGGTGCAGGCCGGGGAAGTCCGGCAACGCGCTGATCTGGCCGGCCGCGTCCCACTTCACGCCGGCCATGCCGTTGGCCTCGCCGAGCGACGTGCCGACCGTGACGCCGGCGTTGTTCACGGCGTGTGCGATGCCGGAGAAGTCGCCGGGCAGTTTGCCGAGACTGGTGACCGTGCCGTCAGCGGCCCAGCGCACGGCGTCACGCGAGGTCTCCGAGTGGCCGACGACCACCCCGGCGTCGTTGATGCCCTTCACGTGGTCCCAGGTGGAGCCGGGTGCGACCGGCAGCAACGTGGTGGCGGTCGCGGCGTGTGCCGGGGCGACGCAGCCGAGCACGACGAGCGCGGCGAGCCCTCCGGCCAGCACGGGTCTGGACATGCGGTTTCCCCCTTGGTCGAAGCGATCAGCGAGTTTCTACCCGATGAAGTGGTTCGTCAGGAGCAGATCTCGCAAGAACCCGGCCTCTGGCCGTGGCGGGGTGCTCACGGTCCGTGACACCACGCACGAGGAGTTCCTCTGGGCGGTCCAAAAGGGCCGGATGGGGCAACACCGGCGTCCCTGGGCCCTACACCAGTGGGTGAGAGCGGTCCGCTCCTCTCCTCACCGCCGGGAGGCCCAGATGTCCATCGACTCCGATCTCGCCACGCTGCGCACCGGGTTCACCGGAACCGTCAGCACACCGGACGACATCGACTACGACGACGCAAGATCACTGTGGAACGGCATGATCGACCGCCGCCCGCGGCTCATCACCCGCTGCGAGTCGGCGGCGGACGTCGCGGCGGCCGTGCGGTTCGGGGTCGACAGCGGCCTCGAACTCGCGATCAGGGGCGGTGGGCACAGTTTCAGCGGCGCGTCCTGTGTGGACGACGGACTGATGATCGACCTCAGCCGGATGAACTCGGTCGTCGTGGACCCGATCGCGAGGACGGCCACCTGCGGGCCCGGCTGCACGCTGGCCGACGTCGATGCCGCCACCCAGGAACACGGGCTCGCCGTCCCCGGCGGGACGATCAGTCACACCGGGATCGCGGGGCTCACGCTCGGCGGCGGCTTCGGCTGGCTGACCAACGGGCACGGGCTGACGCTCGACAACCTCGTCGGCGCGGACGTGGTGCTGGCCGACGGACGGCTGATGCGCGCTTCCGCGCAGGAGAACCAGGACCTGTTCTGGGCGATTCGTGGCGGTGGCGGCAACTTCGGTGTCGTCACGTCGTTCGAGTACCGCCTGCACGAGGTCGGGCCGATGGTCAACCTCGGGATGTTCTTCTGGGATCTCGACCACGGCGGCGACATGCTGCGGCTGGCCAGGGAGATCGCGCCCGCGTTGCCGCGGTCGGCAGGTGCGCTCATCGCCGCGCTCAACGCGCCGCCCGCGCCGTTCGTGCCGGAGCAGCACCACTTCGCGCCCGGCTACACGTTCATCATCGCGGGGTTCGGCAGTCAGGAGGAACACGAGCGGCTGGTCGCTCCGCTGCGGGATGCCGGGCCGCTGTTCGAATTCGTCACGCCGATGCCGTACGTGGCGTTGCAGTCCATGCTCGACGACGGTGCGCCGTGGGGATCCCACGCCTACGAGAAGGCGTTGAACGTGGACGACCTCACCGACGACGTCATCTCGGTGATCACCGAGCACGTTCCGCTGAAGAACTCGCCGATGTCGCTCATGCCGATGTTCCACCTGGGCGGCGGGTACACCGATCCCGGTGAGGACGACACGGCGTTCGGTGGCCGCCGCACCCCGATGTACGTCCTCAACATGGCCGCCGTCGCACCCACACCCGACCTGCTGGAGCTGGACCGGGCGTGGGCGCGCGGGTTCTACGACGCGCTGCGGCCGTGCGCGGGCGACACCGGCGTCTACGTCAACTTCATGAACGAGTACGAGGAGGACCGCGTGCGCGCCGCGTACGGCCCCGCCAAGTACGACCGGCTAGCCCGGATCAAGGCGGCGTACGACCCCGGCAACGTCTTCCACCGCAACATGAACATCACACCGACCCGGTAGCGCGTCAGCGCCAGCCGAGCGCCGGCGCGACGTGCACGAGGATGTTCTCGACGACGTGCGCGCTGTAGTCGGCGCCGAGCTGGTTGGGCACGGTCAGCAACAACGTGTCGGCTTCGGCGATCGCCTCGTCCTCAGCGAGCTGCTTGATCAGCACCTCGGGCTCGGCGGCGTACGAGCGCCCGAAGATCGCCTTGTTCGGCCCGTCGATGAACCCGACCTGATCGGAGCTCTCGCCGTCACCACCGAAGTACATGTCGTCCAGATCGGTCGTGATCGCGAAGATGCTGCGCGACACCGAAACGCGCGGTTCGCGCTGCCAGCCGGCCTCGGTCCAGGCCTTGCGGAACGCCCGGATCTGCTCGGCCTGCTGAACGTGGAACGGCGCCCCGCCCTCGTCGTACTTCAGGGTCGAGCTCATCAGGTTCATGCCCTGCTCCGCCGCCCACGCGGCGGTGCCGTTGGAACCCGCGCCCCACCAGATCCGTTCGCGCAGACCCGGCGCGTGCGGCTCGAGGCGCAGCAGGCCGGGCGGGTTCGGGAACATCGGCCGCGGGTTGGGCCGCGCGAAGCCCTCGCCCTCCAGCACCTTCAGGAACACCCCGGTGTGCCTGCGGGCCATGTCGGCCTCGGTCTCGCCCTCGGCGGGCTGGTAGCCGAAGTGCCGCCACCCGTCGACGACCTGCTCCGGCGATCCCCGCGAGATGCCGAGCTGCAGCCTCCCGCCGGCGATGAGGTCGGCGGCCCCGGCGTCCTCGACCATGTACATCGGGTTCTCGTACCGCATGTCGATCACACCGGTGCCGATCTCGATGCGCTCGGTCTTGGCACCGATCGCCGCAAGCAACGGGAACGGCGACGAGAGCTGCCTGGCGAAGTGGTGCACCCGGAAGTAGGCGCCGTCCGCGCCCAGCTCCTCCGCCGCCACCGCCAGGTCGATTGACTGCAGCAGGGTGTCCGACGCCGACCTCGTCTGCGAGTGCGGGCTGTCCGACCAGTGCCCGAACGACAGAAAACCGATCTTCTTCACACTCGGGAGAACGCGATCGCGCCCACCGGCATTCCTGCTCGACGCCGTCCACAGCGGACGCTCACGTGCCCGCTGCGGACGGCTGCTCGGTCAGTTGCCTCAGTTGCCTATGCGTGCGCCGACCGCGGCCAGCGCCTTGGTGACCGGCTGGAAGAACGTCACACCGCCCGACCGGCAGTCGCCGCTGCCGCCCGAGGTCAGGCCGATCGCGTCACCGTTGCGGGCGAACATCGGGCCACCGCTGTCCCCGCCTTCCGCGCACACGCTGGTCTGGATCAGGCCCGTGACGGCGCCTTCCGGGTAGTTGACCGTGGCGTTGAGGCCGGTGACGCGGCCGGAGCGCAGGCCGGTCGTGCTGCCCATGCGCTGCACCTGCCTGCCCACCTGGGCCTCCGCGGCGCGGCGGATCTGGACGGTCCTGCCGTTGCCGGTGTCGACCTCACTGGGGGCGTTGGCGTTGCGGTTGTTGTAGGTGAGCAGGGCGAAGTCGCCGTTGCCGGGGAACGTCGACTCGGCGACGGTGGCGGCTGGACGTCCGTTGGCGGCGAGGGAGAACTGGCGTCCCGCGGCCGTGCAGTGGCCCGCGGTGAGGATGGCGGGTCGATTGTCGTCCGTGACCACGTTGAATCCCAGCGAGCAACGGCTCCCACCAGCGAAGATGGCGTCGCCGCCCTCGGCGAACAGGCGGAAGGTGCCTGCGGTGCGGCGCAGGGTCGCGCCGTCGCCCATGGCCTGCACGGTGGACACGAGGTTGTCCCATCGCGCCCCGGTGACGGTGCTGTCGGCGGTGACGATGACCTTGTTCGAGGTCGGGTCCACTGCCCACGCGGTGCCGGTGGTGGCGGCCTTCTGACGCAACATGGCGGTGGCCTGCTCAGGGCTCAGCCGCTCGTCCGGTGCGGCCTGGCTCGCCGTGAAGGTCGTGGCGGTGATCGTCACCGCCAGCAGGCCGATGGCGGCGGCGATGGCCTTGGCCCGGCGGTTGTCGTCGTGGTGTTTGCCCATGTGTGCCCTCTCGTGAGGCGGCGACAGCGTGAACGGCGGATCACTCTCTGTGCTTCTGTCTGGGGTTACGTACGGCGCCACCGTTCGGTTTAGGCCAAGCTCCACCCGTTCGCCCAGCGCGTGATCCAGAACACAAGGGCAACCAAAACGGTGCCCAATCGCATGGGTAGGGGTGAGGGCACCTGACGTGTGCCATGACCCAGCGGAGAGATTCACAGTGCGCAGAGGACAGGTGATCGCGGTGGGGGTGTTCGTACTCGCGCTCGCGGGCATCGCGGTTCCCGCGCTCACGCTCGTCGATGCCGAGCGGCCTCCTGAGCAACGACCGACAGTGGTCCGAACCGACGACATGACCTGGCAGAAGACGCCGCCATCCGTGCCGTCCTCGAACCCGCGCCGGCCGGACAGGTGATGACGCTGGACTGGGAAACCGAGTTCACCCAGCTGTACGACCGGTGCACCGAGTCGATGCGCTTCACGGCCTTTCTGATGTGCGGCAACTGGCACGAGGCCGAGGACGTGCTGCAGTCGGCGTTCCTGAAGCTCTACCTGGCCGGGCCGAACATCGCCGACCGGAACGGGATCGAGGCGTACCTGCAGCAGATCGTCGTCCGCACCTTCATCGCCGAGCGCAGACGCGTGCGCTGGCGAAGGGAGAAGCTGACCGACGCACCACCTGAGAGCCTGATCGTCACGCCCGGCGCGGAGGACGGGCTCGTGGTGTGGGACGCGTTGTCGTCCATGCCCGCGCGTCAGCGCGCGGTCTTGGTGCTGCGCTACTGGAACGACATGAGCGTGGAGGGCGTCGCCGCCGCGCTCGGTTGCTCGACAGGCACCGTGAAGTCGCAGAGCAGCAAGGGGCTGGAGACGTTGCGGCGCAAGCTCGGACCGGGGTTCGACCAGTCGAGGCTGGAGGCGTGATGGATCACGAGGACACCCTGCGAACGACCTTCTCCGTACTGGGCGGGGAAGTGGCGCCGCCGAACTCCAACTCCGCCGCTGACGTGATCATGCGCGGCCGAGCCGTGCGAAGCCGGCGCCGCACCGCCGCCGTGGTGGGCAGCGCTGTGGCCACGGCCGGAGTCGCGGCCCTGGCACTCATCTTCCTGCCCGGCACTCCGAGCACTCCTGTGGTGCCCGGTCCGTCCCTGCAGGTGCCCACCGAGACGACGACCAGCGGTGTGCGAACCACTCCCAGCGGAGTGCCCAGCTCTCCGGGGAACACCTCGGTCACGCCCACCACGGGACAAGTGACGACCCGATGAGCGGGTAGTCAGGGCGTACAACGGTTTGCCCCGGCCACCGGACCGGGGCAAGCCGGACGATCAGTCCTCCGTCGCGAGCAGGTCCTGCAGTTCGTGGATCGCCTCGCCGAGCCGGGCAGCGAACGTGTGCATCTCGTCCGCGACCGGGCGGGGCGTGCTCAGGTAGAGGTTGAACCGGTCGGGCAGCAGCACGTAGGCGACACCGATGCACTTAGCGCTGGTCGAACCGAAGCCGAAGTACTGGATGTGGACCGACGGCGCCGAGCTGGTGCTCAGGTAGTCGTCCCGCATGATCGTCCAGCCCGGAGTGTCGTACAGCGCGAGCGGCTCGGTGCCGCCGCGGCGCTTCTGGATCAACTGCAGTTCCCACAGGTGCTGTTCGGGGGCCGAGCCGACCTGG
The DNA here is from genome assembly GCF_044455585.1 of Lentzea sp. NPDC051213. NCBI lineage: Bacteria > Bacillati > Actinomycetota > Actinomycetes > Pseudonocardiales > Pseudonocardiaceae > Lentzea > Lentzea sp. NPDC051213. The sequence continues at coordinate 1,062,629 of NZ_JBITEX010000001.1, read as the reverse complement.
CATTCCTTGGCTCGCTGGACGTGTTTGTCCGCCGCCGCCCGCAGCGCCGCCCGGCGAGTGGCGCGGGAGGCGGCCGGATCCTCCATGGTGGACACGAACCGCACGGCTTCCGTTGTCACCACGCGCATCGCCTCGGTGCGGCCGTTCTGGAACTGCCTGGTGCCGATCGACTCGTAGGTGGCGCCCAGGAGGCCCTTCGACCGCTGGTGCGCGAGCTGGTAAGCCATCTGCACGAACGCGTCCGGCGAGATCCGCAGCTCCTTCGCGCGTTGCTTGCCGAAGTCCCCGAACGAGAGCGTCACGGTCGCGGTGTCCGCGCCGTACTGGGCGAACGACGCCGCGGCCGCCGAAGCGTCCTCGCGCACCGAGTCGGTCAGCACGAACTCGATCGGCTCGGTCGTGGGCAGGCCCTGCGACGTCGCGCCGGAGGCCCGCAGGTGCTCCTCGGTCGGCGTGCTGAGCATCGCGTCGGTGAACGCGAGGATCGTGGTGCCGTCCAGTTCGCAGTGCTCGACGTTGATGCCCGCGCGGCCGTCGGCGAAGACGATGAACGTCAGGGCCTTGTCGAACCACCGGTTCGCGCTGTCGCCGTGCAGCAGCTGGTCGCAGGCCGCCAGTGTGTCCGCCGGTGCGAAGTCCTCCAGCGCCACGCAGAACAACGCTGTCTCGATCGTCTCCAGCGCGTCGGCGTTGTCGGCCAGAAGAGCCTCACGGGTTCGCGCCCACTCCGCCCGCGCCTTGGTGGTGAGGGGACCCGCCGAGAACTCCGCGCGGTCCGCCTTCATGATCGCCTGCAGGCCGCCGGTGAGGTCACCCGCGTCGTGCGGCACGCCGTCCTGACCGAACACGTCCATCCGGAACGCGTTGCCGCGGAAGAAGACCACGATGTGCCGGGCGGTCGACGGGAACGACGTGCGCGCCGTGTCCTGCTGGACGTGCGGAATCCGGGTGGCCGAGAACAGGAACTTGTTCTGCACCATGGACTGCGGCTCACCCCGCAACACGATCGGCGCGATGAGCCCGGCGTCGAGCCGCACCTTGTACGCGACGGCGGCGGAGATCAGTGCCGCCGCCCGTTGCTCCTGAGTCTCGGCAACGTCCTGGAACAGGAAGAAGAAGTTCGCGTTCAGCGCGATCCGGTCGCGGCGGCCGAGGTAGCGGGTCGGCCAGAAGAGGTCGAGCCAGCTGCGCACGCCCTCGCGGCCGTCGAAGTCCTCGAGCGCGGCGTGCAGGGAGCGAGCAGGGCTGTCGGGAGCCAGGAACTCCTCGACCGCGGCCTCGGTGGTCGCCAGCTCGGCGGCGGTCAGCAGCGGCGCGCACCACTCGAGGAACCGCGTGCAGCTCTCCTCCAGCGTGGGCAGGGGTACCCGCGGCAGCTGGTCCTCGTAGCTGAACGTCTTGCCGTCGCTCACTGTCACCTCGGGGTTGTGTGGATTGGCCGCTTCGAAAGGTAGAGCTGAGCGTAGAACCAGCCGTCGGTCTCCAGGCCACTCGGATCGACTCCCACGCCGGACAGCGTGTCGAGCACCCGCGACTGCTCCTCCGGCGAGATGAACCGCCGCTGCCGGAACACCTCGTCGAGCCGCACCGTCTCGTAGCCGAGCGCCCCGAGACTCGCCTCGATCTCGTCGAACGGGAACATCCTCAGCACGAAGTGCGCCATCCAGGGCGCTCCGCTGGCGGCCACGACTCGGCTGAGGGTGCTGGCGCCGACGTAGCCCAGGCTGCCGGTCGAGATGACCAGGTCGATGTCCGCCAGCTGGCGCAGCTGTCCGGGTGTGGGGTCGGACCGCTCCAGGTCCGCGCGCACTCCGTCGTCGAGGAACCCGGCCTCCGTCGCGTAGGACAGGGCGGGTTCCGAGATGTCGAGGCCGACGAACCGGGCCGGAATCGCCTTTCCCCGCTCACGAACGAGTTCCTGGTCGCTCGTCAGCAGTTCGGCGCGATCACGCTCGCCGATGCCGCAGTACCGGTCGTACAGGTCGTCCATCGTCAGGTCGCAGCGCAGCAGTGCCGCGTTGATGCCGTAGGAGCTGCCGATGTCGAGCACCGTCGGGATGTCGATCCCCCGCGCCGCGCGGTAATCCTCGATCAGCGCGGTGAAGTGCGGCTTGGCCAGCTGCGGGATCTGGTATTCGAGCCCGCGCAACGACGAGAAGTAGGCACGCGGATCGGGCTGGGTGTAGATCTGGTCGAACTCGACTTTGCCGGTCGCGTCGAATCGCACGTGTCTCCTTCAGGCCAGTCGCTCGTCCACTCGCACGCCGACTGCTTCGGCCGCGAGGTGTTCCGGCAGCACCCTGCCGAACAGCTGCCGCGTTCTGGCCACGCTTCCCACGACCCCCGGCCGCAGACTGTAGGCGAAGATCGCCGTGTGCCGCTGCCGCTCGCCGCGCACGGTGCTCACCTGGTGCAGTGAATAGCGTCCCTTGAACAGCTGGAGATCGCCGACGCGGAGCGTGAGCCTGCGGATGAGGTGCTCGCCCGAGCCTGCCAGCACCGCCCGCACGTCGTCGAAGTTCTCCTCGTCCGCCGACCGGATGTTCGGGCAGTACTGGAACTCACCGCCCTCGTCCGGCAGCTGGGTCAGCATGCTGACGGTGAACTCGTTGGTGTCGAAGTGCCACGGGTGCGCGCGGCCAGGCGGGATCACGTTCAGCACCAGGCCGGACAGCGGATCGGCCAGCTCGTGCAGCCGCGGCAGCTCGAAGCAGCCCGCGACGAACCGCTGGAACACCTCGCTGGCGTAGAGCTGGTGGATGATCGCCTCGCGCGGAATGTGATCCCGCGCCACGAACGCGTTGCCGCGTTCCATCGTGACCCGGCCGGGGTGGTCCGGCGGAAGCGGTGTGTCGACGGCGATGTTGTACGCGTTCACGGTCTCGACGTCGTAGTACGCCTGCGGTGCGATCTGCGCGCACTCCCGCCGCAGATCGTCGTGCAGGGCGGGCCGGATGAAATCAGGCAGGACGCTGCAGCCGACGGTGTGCAGGTCGTGATGGGTTCTCTCGACGACTTCCCGCCACGCCGCGCTGCCCGGTTCGGTCAGCGGATAGTCCGTCGTGTTCACGACCTGGTCGAGTAGTCCCGATTCCATCTGGCCAGTGTCACGGCGTCGATCACGGCCGCGAAGACCCTGTGAGATTGTCCACGACACGCATTCGGCGGTACCGGATCACCAGTCCGGCTTGCGGCCGAACGGCTTCCTGTCGACCGATGATCAGATCGGCGAGATAACGCATCGCTGCGGCACGACCCATCTCGGCCGATTCGCTGGCGAGAACCGCCCGCAAATAACCCCGCGCGCTGTTCTTGTGGAGCTGCACAGCGATACGCTCCGAAACATGCTGGCAGCAATAGCAATTGCATTGGCCGCGATAGTTGTTCCAACTGGCGATCCACCGCCCTCCCGCGTCACCATCGACGTCGTCACCATCAACGGGACAGGTTGTCCCGCGGGCACCGTCGCCGTGGCGGTCTCCCCTGACAACACCAAGTTCTCGCTCATCTACGCCAACCTGATCGCGCAGGTCGGCGGCACCAGCAAGCCCACCGACGCACGCAGGTTCTGCACCGCGACCCTGCGGGTGAACGCCGCCGGATATGCGGCGGGAATCGCGCGGGCGGAGTACCGCGGATTCGCCCATCTGGAAAGCGGTGCGTCCGCGAGCTTGCGATTGCGTTACAGCTTCCCCGGAATACTTCCGATCGGGGACAAGACGAAGAACTTCACCGGCCCGTTCAGTGATGACTGGTCGTTCGTCGACGACCAACCCGCCCGGTCGGCGTGCGGCGGCTCCCAGACCCTCACTCTTGGGGTCGACCTGAAGGTCAGCCTCGGCACCTCGGATCCGAAGAAGACGAGCTTCGTCGCCATGGACTCCGTCGACGGGAGCCTCGGCCAGACCTACGACTTCGCCTGGACGCGCTGCCCGTAGCGGCCCGGTACATACAGGGGATCCCCCGGACATCGCTACACCGCAGCGAGTGCCGGGGTGTGAACGGGCAGGTTCGCACCGTCGATCGGTCACAAACGAGTCGGCCGCGTGCCTGCCCATCACCCGCGCGGTAGAACGAGAGCCATGTCGGAGAAAAGGCCATCGCGTCGCGACTTCCTCCGGGCGGCGGGCATCACCGTTGGTGTGACAGGCGTCGGTCTGCGGGGCGCGCCGGCGTACGCGTCCTCGTTCGCGGCAGAGACGTTGTCGGACTACGGCAGCCACATCACCGGGCCTCGCCAGGTGACGGTGACGAGCACGACCGGGCAGCAGCTGCGGATCACCGCCTACGGCGACCACATGGTCAGGGTGCACAGCGTGCGCGGCGGCGAGACCTTCTTTCCGGACAACCGTTACGAGATGGTCGATCCGGCAAGTCACACCGGTCTGGACGGTGCACTGTCCGTTGTGGACAACGGCACCAGCTTCACGATCACCACCGGCGCGGCCGACGGCGTCAAGGTCGTCCTGCAGAAGAACCCGCTGCGCCTCGAGTTCTACCGCAGGAACGACGACGCCCTGCTGGCGAAGGAAGACCCGGCGCGCAGCATGAGCTGGAGCGGCGACAACAACAGCATCGTCAAGCAGACCTTTACCCCGGCTGCGAGCGACGAGCACTTCTTCAAGGGCGGCCACGGCATTCTGGGGCGTGCGCCCAGGATCGACCGGACCGGAGACATCGTCTCCCACAACTACGGTCTGGGCGTCATGGACCAGGCACCCGCGATCGTGCCGCTCTACCTGTCCTCCAAGGGGTACGCGGTCTTCTTCAACACCACCTTCGACACCACCTTCAACTTCGGCAACGGTGGCACGTACGAGTTCTGGGCCGATGAGCACAACACCCCCGGCGCCAGGCCCCAGCTCGACTACTTCGTCATCGTGGGCCCGGAGTTCGGGAAGCTGCTGGACCGCTACACCCGGCTGACCGGCCGGCCGCGCTTCCCGCAGCTCGCCGTCTTCGGGTTGCAGCTGTCGGACAAGAACTACCCCTCGGTCAGCGATCAGATCTGGTGGGTCACCAGGATCACCGCGCTGCGGCGCGCCGGATTCCCGCTCGACCTGCAGGTCAACGACAACCGCTGGCGGGCGGGCAGCGGCGGTTGGTCCGGCTCCTGGTTCGAGTTCAGCAAGGACCGGTGGCCGGATCCGGCCGGCTTCAAGACGTGGGCGAAGGCCAACGGCGTGCTGACCTCGCTCGACTACAACCGCAACAACTCCAACGAGATGGCCGGATGGGTCGGCGGTCCGCCGCCCGGCTACAGCTTCCAGCCGGCGGACCTGGTCAACGTCCGGGACAACGACGCCGCGCCGGACTGGAGCAATCCCGCCACCCGCAGGTGGGTCTGGAACGTCTTCTGGACCAAGGCTTTGGACCCCGCGCTGGGCTTTCCCGGCGATGCCCTGTGGCTGGACGAGACCGACGAGCTGGGCGCGATCCTGTACGGCGCGCTCGCGGCCAACGGCCAGCGCTGGTCCGAACTCCGCAACGCCTACTACCTCTACCTCCAGAAGGGCGTTGCCCAGGAAGGATGGGACCCGCGCATCGGCAACGCCAAGCGGCCCTGGATCTTCTCGCGCGGTGCGACCGCCGGCATGCAGCGCTACGGCCACCTCTGGACGGGCGACATCGCCTCGGACTACACGGAGATGCAGCAGCAGATTCGCGGCATGCAGGCCTCGGGACTGGGCGGGTTCCCCTACTCCAACGTCGACGGCGGCGGCTTCCGCGGTGGCATCGTCTCGGGTGCGTTCTACCGGAACTGGGTGGCCGGCTGGTCGAGCGTGTCGCCGATCTGGCGACCTCACTCCGGTGCCGACACCGGGTCCCTCGGTGCGGCCGCTTCCCGTTGGCCCATCGACAAGAGCGCCGCCGAACAGGCCGACTTCCTGAAGTACAGCCGGATTCGCTACACCTTGCTGCCCTACATCTACACGATCGCGCACGAAGCGCATCGGACCGGCATGCCGATGGCCAGGGCGATGGTGATCGACCATCAGCACAACAGCAACGCGTACTCCCACGACCTGCAGTACATGTGGGGACCATCCGTCCTCGTGATGCCCGTGACGACCGACACGAACGGGGCCGTGCAGAACGTCTGGCTCCCGGCCGGCGACACCTGGTACGACTTCTGGTCCGACGCCAGGACCGCCGGGTCCGACACCGCCGACAAGCCGCACGTGACCCGGACGGGCGAGGTCGTCATGTTCGTGAAGGCAGGGGCGATCCTGCCGAAGTACAAGTACACGCAGAGCGCCGCCTTCCTGGACAAGACGCAGCTGGAAATGGACGTTTACACGGGTAAGGACGGCTCGTTCGCGGTCTACGAGGACGACGGCGTGACCGAGGATTTCCGGTCGAAGTCAGCCAGCAGCACCACCCGGCTCGCCTTCACCGACTCGGCCACCAGGGTGACCGTGAGGCATCCCGCCGGCACCTACACCGGCGCTCCTGCGGCACGCCGTTACGTCGTCCGCTTCCACGGCCTGGCCGCACCGATCGGCATGCGGCTCAACGGCGGTACGACGCTGCCGGCGTTCAGCAGCGAGTCCGCGGCGATTCTCGCCGGGGCCGGTGAGGTCTGGGATCCGGCCAGGAAGATCCTGTCCGTGGTGACCCCGATGATCAACGTCGCCACCGGCGGCGGTGTCGCGGCGACGATCGAACCCAGCGGCGCCGCATTCCCCGGCGTGAGCGGCGCAATGGTGTACGAGGCCGAAGACTCCGCGCTCAGCGGCCCGGCCATCGGCTCGGAGCACGCCGGCTACACGGGCAACGGGTTCGCCGATTTCATCAACGCCTCCGGTGACTACGTCGAGTGGACGATCACCGTCGCGACCGCCGGCAGGTACACCCTCACCTTCCGCTATGCCAACGGCGGCACCGCCGACCGGCCCCTCGCGATCTCCGTCAACGGCGCGGTCGTCAACGGCGGCCTGCCCTTCCTGCCCACCGGCAGCTGGAAGGACTGGCGAAACACCAGCCTCACGGCGACACTCCCGGCGGGCAGCGCCGTGCGGATCCGCGCCGCCGCCACCGGAGCCAACGGTCCCAATCTGGACAGCCTGACCGTCCGGAGAGGCTGACCGCGGTCCCGGCTTGCGGCCGAACGGGTTCCTGTTGCCGAGGCCTGGTCACTAGTAGCGTCCCGGGACATGAGACGACTGCTCAGCGTCGCGCTGTCGTTCGCCCTGGTGTTCGCGGTCGCGCAGCCCGCGGTCGCCGGCGGTGGCGACAAGCCGTTGCCCGGCTACACGATCGTCAACCCGCCGCTCGCCCCGGTGCTGGTCGGCGGCGTGCCCACGAAGGTCCTGCAGGGCGTGCACAGCCACGCGGGCTACATCATCGAGGTGCCGCCACGCTGGAACGGCCGGCTCGCGCTGTGGGCACACGGGTATCGCGGCGAGGGCAAGGTCCTCACCGTCGACGCGCCGCCGTACGGGCTCCGGCAGCGGTGGCTCGACGAGGGCTACGCCTGGGCCGCGTCGTCCTACTACAGCAACAGCTACGACGTCCGGGCAGGCGTCACGACCACTCGTGAGCTCGCGACGCTGTTCGGCCAGAAGGTCCAGCGGCCGAAGAAGGTCTTCCTCGCGGGCGTGTCCATGGGCGGGCACGTCATCGCCCGTTCGCTGGAGCAGTATCCGGGGTTCTACGCGGGCGCGCTGCCGATGTGCGGCGTGCTGGGCGATCACGAGCTGTTCGACTACTTCCTGAACTACCACCTCGTCGCGCAGGCCCTGACCGGTATCCGCGCCTATCCGCTGCCACCGGATTACGCCACGGTCGTGGTGCCGCGCATCCAGCAGGCGCTGGCAGGCAACGGCCAGTTCCCCGCCGTCGTCACCACCCTGTCCGGCGGCGCCAGGCCCGGCACCGACGCGGCCTTCGCCTACTGGCAGAACTTCCTGTTCAACCTCGTCGCCACCCCTCCCGGCGACACCCTCGCCTCCAACCCGTTGCAGCTCGCCACCAACTTGACCACCCGCTACCGGCCGAACGCGCCGGTCGACCTCAACAAGACCGTGCAACGGGTCCGTGCCGCGAACCCCGTCGCACGCCACACCTGGGCGCTCACCCAGATCCCCGCCGTACAGGGTCTGCCGAGCGCTCCCGTCGTGTCGCTGCACGGGATCGGCGACCTCTTCGTGCCGTTCTCGATGGAGCAGGACTACCGCGACGACGCCGCGCGCTTCGGCCGCACCCACCTGCTGGTGCAGCGCGCCATCCGCACGATCGACCACTGCGAGTTCTCCCCCGCCGAGGTTGGGGACGCGTGGCGCGACCTGACCGCGTGGGTGGACCGGGGCAAGCGGCCGGCCGGTGACGACGTGCGCCGGACGGACGATCCGCGGTACGGCTGCCGTTTCACCGACCAGCACGCCACAGATGGCACCAGGAAGCTCTTCTCCCCCTGCTGAATCGAGGACCAGGCACTCGCCGCCACCGAGTTCCGCGTGGGCACGATCCCGTGCCCGCCTGGGTGATGACAACGTTGTCTTCCCGCCCTGTTGAGAGAGGAAGGTTCATGTTCGGCTCCCTGCACCGACATGCCAGACGCTCGTTCCCCCTGATGGTCGCCGGTCTGCTGGCCGCCGGCCTCGTCACCGCCACACCCGCCACGGCCGCGCCGCTCGCCCTGACCCAGCACGTGAACCCGTTCATCGGCACCGACAACAGCAACTCGCCCAACCCGGTTCCCGGCGGCGCGGGCGGCAGCACCTATCCCGGCGCTTCCGTGCCGTTCGGCATGGTGCAGTTCAGCCCGGACACGCCGACCGCCTCACCGTCCGGCTACCGCTACAGCGACACGAGCATCCAGGAGTTCAGCCTCACCCACTTCAACGGCGCGGGCTGTCCCAACAACGAGGACCTCGGGATCCTGCCGATCACCGGCAACCTCGGCACCTCCCCCGGCACGAACTGGACCGGCTACGCGGGCGGCTACACGAAAGCCAACGAGTCGGCCGCGCCCGGCTACTACAAGAACCGGCTCGACACCTACAACACCGGCGTGGAACTGAGCGCCACCAAGCGCACCGGCTTCATGCGGCTGACCTACCCGAGCACCACCACGGCACGGGTGCTGATCAACAGCAGCCGCAGTGCCACGGGCAACCGCAACGGGTCGATCGCGATCAACGGCAGCCAGCTCACCGGAACGTTCACCGGCGGTGGCTTCTGCGGCTCGTCCAAGACCTACCAGCTCTTCTACGCCATCCAGTTCGACCGGGCGCCGACCGGCTTCGGCACGTGGCTCGGCGGCACGGTGAACGCCGGGTCCGCGAACACCAGCGGCGTGAACTCCGGCGGCTACGTCACGTTCGACACGTCCGCGAACCCCGTGGTGCAACTGAAGGTCGGCATCTCGTACGTCAGCATCGCGGGCGCGCAGGCGAACCTCGCCGCCGAGAACGCCGGGTTCGACTTCCCCGGTATCAGGACGGCCGCCGACACCGCGTGGAACGACGTGCTGAACAGGGTGCAGGCGACGGGCGGGTCCGCCGCGGACCTGCAGAAGTTCTACACAGCGCTGTACCACGTGTTCCAGAACCCCAACATCGCCAGCGACGTCAACGGCCAGTACCGGGGCTTCGACCAGGCGGTGCGCACCGCGTCCCACACCGTCTACCAGGACTACTCCGGCTGGGACATCTACCGCTCGTGGGCCTCGCTGATCGGCTTCCTCGCACCGGCGGAATCCAGTGACATAGCCAAATCCATGGTTCTCGACGGCCAGCACGGCGGGCTGTTGCCGAAGTGGTCGCACAACAGCAACGAGCACTTCGTGATGACCGGCGACCCGGGGCCGATCGTCGTGTCCAGCCTGTACGCGTTCGGCGTGCGCGGCTTCGACACCGCCGCCGCGCTGGCGTTGATGGACAAGAGCTCCAACGGCGGTACCGCGCAGGGCCAGGCGATCCGCAGCCGGCAGCCCGGCTACCTCAGCAGGCACTACGTCACCGAGGATCCGTCGGACTCGCTGGAGTACTCGGCGTCCGACTTCGCCGTCGCCCAGTTCGCCAGGGCGGTGGGTGACACGGCGAAGTACAACACCTACATGACCCGCGCCCAGTGGTGGGCCAACGTGTACAACCCGGAGTCCGGCTACGTGCAGAAGCGCAACGCCGACGGCTCCTGGCTGTGGCCGATCAGCCCGGCGAGCCCGAGCGGCTACACCGAGGGCAACGCGTCGCAGTACACGTGGATGGTGCCGTACAACTTCGGCAGCCTGATCAACCTGATGGGCGGCCCCAAGACGGCGGTCCAGCGCCTCGACCACCACTTCACCCAGCTCAACGGCGGGCTGAGCCAGCCGTACTTCTACATCGGCAACGAGCCGGAGCACGGCGTGCCGTGGGCCTACCACTACGCCGCCTACCCGCAGGGCACGAGCGCGGCGGTGCGGCGGGTGATGACCGAGTCGTTCACCACGGCCGCCGGCGGGCTGCCCGGCAACGACGACCTCGGCGCGACCTCCGCGTGGTACGTCTGGTCCGCGATGGGCCTGTACCCGCCCACGCCGGGTGCGGACGTGGTCGCGTTGCACGGGCCGCTGTTCCCGTCCGTCACGATCACCAGGCCCAGCGGTGTCGTGCAGATCAACACCTCGGGCGCAGGTGCCCAGTACGTGCAGAGCTTCAACCGCAACGGGGTCTCCTCGACGCGATCCTGGCTGCGCTACGGGGACATCTCCGGCAACGCGACGCTGAACTTCAGCATGGGCGCTTCGCCCAGCGCCTGGGGAACGAACGCCGCCGACGTGCCGCCGTCGTTCAACGACGGCTTCACTCCCCCGCCGGCCGCACCGAGCCTCGGCACGAACCTCGCGCAGGGCAAGCCCGCCACGGCGTCAACGCCCTGCAACGCGAACGAGGCGGCGGCCAAGGCGTTCGACGGCAGCCTGTCCGGCAAGTGGTGCTCGCTGGCCGCCGGCACGAAGTTCCTCCAGGTGGATCTCGGTTCGGCGCAGAACGTCGGATCGTTCGTCCTGAAGCACGCCGGGCTCGGAGGTGAGAGCACCGGATTCAACACGGGTGCCTACACGGTCCAGACCTCGATCGACGGAACGAACTGGACCACGGCCGTGACCGTGTCCTCGGTGCGATCGAGCCGTTCGTACCACCCGATCACGCAACGGCAGGCGCGGTACGTCCGGCTGAACGTCACCACGCCGGCGAACAACGGCAACACCGCCGCGCGGATCTACGAGTTCGAGGTCTACGCCGGTTCCTAGAAGGTCGCAGCGCACCAGGCCGTCACGGCCTGGTGCGCTCCTGCCTCCAGGCGTGGAACACCGCGCACATCGCGACGACCCAGGCCGCGCCGAGGAAGTAGCCCGCGAGCACATCGGAGACGTAGTGCACCGACAACGCCACTCGGGACAAGCCGATGCCCAGCACCATCGCCACCGCGACGGCCACCGCGACGCGGCGCCACAACGACCGCATGGCAGACCAGAAGATCAGCAACAGCGTCGCGTAGGTGACCACGGCGGACTGAGCATGGCCGCTGGGAAAGCTCAGACCGGTCGCGGTGGTCACCGGGTCGGCCACCACCGGGCGCGCTCGCCGGACCGCCGCCTTGACCACCGCGTTGAGCACGGCGCCGCCCGTCACGGTCACCACGACGAACGCCGCCGTCCTCGGGCGGCGGCGGTACAGCAGCCACGCTGCCACGAGGGCGATCACCGGGGCGTAGACCCGTGCGGAACCGACCAGGCTCAGCGTCTGCATGGCCGCGGCGAAGGCAGGGTGCGCGACGGTGTAGAGGTGCAGGTCGTCCCGCACACCGTCGTCCACCGACAGCAGCGGCGTCCACCTGGCCAGCACCAGGAACAGGAGCAGGCAGAACGGGACGGCCGCGATCGCCAGCGCCGTCATCGCCAGCGCCGATCGGACGCCGAACCTGGTGTCGGGCGACGCGCGGAATCTCACGCTCACGACTGTGCAGCGGGTTGATTAGAGGATCGTGAAGATCATCAACCGGACGCCGCAGGCGGACCTCCCGCGTTGACCGCCAGGGGAAGGCGCACGTGGAAGGACGCGCCCTCGGTGGAGTCGGCCAGCCACACCGAGCCGCCGTGCCGCTCGGTCACCTCGCGCACGATCGCCAGACCCAGGCCGACGCCGCCGGTGTCGCGTTCACGGGCGCGTTGCGAGCGGAAGAACCGTTCGAACACCTTCGTCCGGTCCGAGTCCGGGATGCCGGGACCGTCGTCGGCGACGACCAGTTCCGCGAACCGTTCCCGCACCCACAGGCCGACCGTGATCCGGTGCCGGGCGTGGTGTTCGGCGTTGTCCAGCAGGTTGCGCACCACGCGGCTCAGCTCGCCCGTCCGGCCGCGCAGCCTGGCCGCGGAGAACGGGGACAGTTCGACGTCCACGACACCGCGGCTGTGGACCGCGTCGATCTCGGCCAGCACCACCTCGTCCAGGTCCACCCACTCCACCGGCTCCGAGACCCCGTCCGCCAGCGCCAGCACGATCAGCTCGTCGGTCAGGTCGCCCAGCCGGACCGCCTCGCGGTGCAGGTCGCCCGCGACGCGCACCCAGTCCGTGCGGTCCGGGTGCGCGAGACCGATCTCCAGCCGGGTGCGCAGACTCGCCAGCGGGCTGCGCAGCTCGTGCGCGGCGTCGGCGGCGAAGCGGCGCTGACGTTCGTGCACCTCTTCGAGACGGCTCAGCATCTCGTTCATCGTCCTGGCCAGCCTGCCCACCTCGTCGTCGGCCGGTGGCTCCGGCACCCGGCGGTCGAGCTGGCTCGCGGTGATCTCGGTGACCCGCTCCCGAATCGCCTCCACCGGGCGCAACGCGCGGCCAACCACCAGCCACGCGGTGCCGCAGACCGCGACCAGCAGGATCGGCACGATGATCGCCAACGCCGTCGCGGCGGCCTCGACGCCTTCATCGACGCGTTCCAGCGGCGCGGCCGCGTACACCGCCACGGGCTGCCCGTTCACCGTCGCCGCCACGCCCGCGACGGTGTGGTGCTCGCCGTCCGGCAACCGCGTAGTCCCTGTCACCGCACCGCTTTCCGGCCACAGCGCGAGCAACCGGGTGTGCGTCACCTCGCTCCCGGCGGCGAGCACGGTGCCGTCCTTCTCGACGACCTGAACGAGCGGGGGCAGCGTCGCCGGGAGGCCGCCGGTGATCATCGAGGCGAACGACTCGGCCTGACGGCGCACGTCCTCCTCGGCGTTGCCGGTCAGCTGGTCGCGGACCAGGATCAGCGCCGCCGTGCCACCCGCGACCAGCCCGAGTCCCACGACCAGCACCGCCAGCGCGGTCAGCCGGACGCGGACACCGGCCCGCCGCCTACCCGCCATCGGCCGCCAACCGGTAGCCGGTCCCCCGGACCGTCTCGACGGAGTGCCTGCCGAACGGCAGGTCGATCTTCCGGCGCAGGTACGCGACGTAGACCTCCAGCACGTTCGACTGGGTCGGGATGGCCGAGTCCCACACCTCGTCCAGCGCGAACCGCTTCGTCACCACCTGCCCCGGCCGCGACATGAGCAGCTCCAGCAACGCGAACTCGCGCGGCGTCAGCTCGATCGCCGTCTCGCCGCGGCGGCAGCGCCGGGTCACTCGATCCAGCGCGAGGTCCCCGGCGATCAGCACGTCCGCCAGTTGCAGACCGGTCCGCCTGAGCAACGCGTGCAGCCGGGCGAGCAAGACCCGGTACGAGAACGGTTTGGTGAGGAAGTCGTCCGCGCCGATGCGCAGTGCGCGCAGCTGGTCGAGCTCGCCGTTGCGGGCGGTCAGCACGAGCACCGGCACCCTGATCCCCGCGCGGCGCAGCTGCGCGCACAGGTCGAGACCGGGCAGGCTCGGGAGCATCAGATCGAGCACGATCGCGTCGAACGGGCGGGTGAGCCCGGCGTCCAGGCCGAGCAGGCCGTCGTTCGCGGTCTCCACCTCGAACCCGTCCTGGCGCAGCCCATCGGCGAGCGCGTCGGCGAACGACGCCTCGTCCTCGATCACCAGCACCCGACCCGTTCGGGTCATGTCGTCACCTGACTGGACACGAGCCTGCCTCGCTCCAGTATCAGCACTCCGGTGCAGATCCGCTCAACCTCGGGCAACGCGTGCGTGGACAACAGCACCGTGATGCCCCGTGCCTCGGCCACCGTGCGAACGAGGGTGAGGACGTCCAGCTGACCGGCCGGATCCAGCCCGATCGTGGGCTCGTCGAGCAGCACGACGGCCGGCTCGTTCACCAGCGCCCGTGCGAGGCCGAGGCGTTGCCGCATGCCCCGGCTGTAGGTGGCGATGCGCACGCCGACGCAGTCGCCCAGCCCGACCTGGCCGAGCAGCCGGACCGCCCGCTCACGTGCCTCGTCGCGCGACAGACCGTAGAGGCGCCCGTGGTAGGTCAGGAACTCCACACCCGTTCGGTGGCCGGGATATCCGGCATCCTCGGGCAGCACGCCGATCAGCTTGCGGATCTCGCCGGGCCGCGTGCCCGGCACGCCCGCGACCGAGAACCGGCCACCGGTCGGTGTGACCACAGTGGACAGCATGCGCAGGGTCGTCGTCTTGCCCGCGCCGTTGGGGCCGAGCAGGCCGAGCACCTCGCCCTGGCGCGCGATGAAGCTGATGCCGTCCACCGCCGACCGGGTCCCGTAGCACTTCGACAGGTCGTGCACCTCCACGACGACGTCGCCCGCCATCCGGTCGGTGTGGGTGAAAGCCCAGATCTCGTGTGGCAGCTGGGTTCGCGCTGGCGATCGAGCGACCGGCGCGTCGAGGGCAGGGTCGGCGCACAGAATCGCGCGTTGCAGGTCGCTCAGCCGCGACTCGGGTTCGAGCGCCTGCTCGTCGGCGAGCCGGGCGCGTGCGGCGCGGTAGGCGTCGAGCGCGTCGGTAACCCGGCCGCACCGGTACAACGCGAGCATCAGCAGCGCCTGCAGGCGTTGCCGGTTCGGGTGTTGGGCGAGGAGGTCGGTCAGTTCGCTGACCACCGCCGCGTGCCTGCCGAGGCGGAGCTCGGTGTCCAGGCACTCCTCCAGCGCGGCCAGCCGCGCCTCTTCGAGTCCCTGGCACAACACGGCGGCGGCGTCCGGAGTGGTCACGTCGGCCAGCGGCGGGCCGTGCCACATCGCCAGCGCGTGCCGCAGCAGCGACACCTTCACGGCGTCGTCGGTTTCCTGCCTGGCCCCCGTGACGACCGCGCGGAACCGGTGCACGTCGATCGACAGCGGGTTGACCTTCAGCATGTAGGCCGAGCCGCGCGTGACGATGTCCGCGTCGTGGTGACCGGACCTCGCTTCGCCGATCGCCCGGCGCAGCCGCGAGACGCTGACGTGAATCGCGTGCTGCGCGGTGCGTGGCGGCCGCGCCGGCCAGGTCAGGTCGACCAGCCTGTCCACAGGTACGAGCTGGTTCGCGTGTAACGCGAGTATTGCGAAAGCGAAACGCTGTTGTCGCGGTCCGAGATCAAGTTGCAGCTTTTGTTCCCATGCCTCCACGGCGCCCAGCAGCTGGAACTCCACGGCGCCCCCCTCCCGGCGGTTGCCCCATGCCCCTGAATCGGTCGAACCGCGCATTCCGTTTCCGGTCATTCGTGTGAGTCACTGCCAGTGTTCGAATCATCGCTGCAGGTAGAAGGCACTTCGGCCCTAATTCGAGTCGTGTTCTCATCGTTCTCTTATCTCCATCAACTCGACTTATGGGCACTTGCCCCGAATGAGGAGGGGATGCCATGCCGGGTGTCACGCTCGAGGCCCGCGAGTTGTCGAAGTGGTTCGGTTCCCGCACGGCTGTCGACTCGGTGAGCTTCACCGCGCACGAGGGAGAGGTAATCGGTCTGCTGGGCCCCAACGGTGCAGGCAAGACCACGACGATCCGGATGCTTTCCACGGTGCTCGAACCGACGGGAGGCTCGTTCTCCGTCGCGGGTGTCTCGTCCTCCCGGCCCGCCGAGATCCGCGCCAGGATCGGCGTGCTGCCGGAGAGTGCCGGCTACCCCGGGTACCAGACGGGATTGGAATACCTGATGTACCACGGGCGGCTTTTCGGGCTGTCCAGGGACGAGGCCCGGCAGACCGCGGTGCGGTTGATCGGCCAGGTCGGCCTGGCGGACCGTGCCCAGTCACGGATCGCCACCTACAGCCGGGGTATGCGGCAGCGCCTCGGCATCGCCCGCGCGTTGGTCAACAACCCGTCTGTCGTGTTCCTCGACGAACCGACACTGGGCCTGGATCCCGCGGGACAACGCGAGATTCTCGCTGTGGTGCGCGCGATCGCCGAAGCACGCGGCACGACCGTGGTGCTGTCGACGCACACGCTGCCCGAGGTCGAGCAGGTGTGCTCGTCGGTGCTGATCCTCGACAAGGGCAGGGTTCTGGTGTCGGGCAGCGTCGCCGAGGTGACGAGCACCGAGGCCGCGAGCCGCCAGTCCGGCCACCTGCGCGTCCCGCCGGACGAGGTGTCGCGGGCGTCGGAGGTGCTGCGCCGCGTTCCCGGCATCTCGGTCGAGGTGTCGAAGGACGTCGTGACGGTCGCGTCGGCGGACAGCATGAACGAGGCGCTGTCGGCCGTGCTCGACGCCGGGATCACCGTGCTGTCGTTCGAGGTCGACGGCGCCCGGCTGAGCGACGCGTTCCTCGCGATGACGCGGGGAGGTGCATCGTGAACGCCCGGATCATCGCCGGCCAGGAAATCCGCGACCTGTGGATGAGCGGCCGCGGCCCGGTCCTCACGTTCGCCTACGCCGTGCTGCTCAGCGCGGTGACCTACCTCGCCGCCACCAACCAGGTCCTGAACTTCCTGGAACAGCGGGAGTCGGTGAACCTGGTGCTCCAGATCGCCGTCGCGGTGGGGGTGCTGCTCACGATGGTGGTCGCGGCGGACGGCATCAGCGG
Source organism: Lentzea sp. NPDC051213 (assembly GCF_044455585.1). Classification (NCBI taxonomy): domain Bacteria; kingdom Bacillati; phylum Actinomycetota; class Actinomycetes; order Pseudonocardiales; family Pseudonocardiaceae; genus Lentzea; species Lentzea sp. NPDC051213. The sequence continues at coordinate 1,045,762 of NZ_JBITEX010000001.1, read as the reverse complement.
CGAACGCGAACGCGGCACGCTGGAAAGCCTGCTGCTGACGCCGGTGTCCCGCGGCTCGATCGTGGCGGGCAAGCTGGTGGCCGCGATGTCGTTGTGGGGCGCGGCTTTCGTGGTCGCGTTGCCCTACCTGTGGGTGCTCGGCAAGGGCGTCGCCGTGGTGGGAGAGGCGGTGCTGCTCGGCCTCGTCATCGGGACCGTGCTGGCGCTGTCGATGGCGGCGATCGGCCTGCTGATCAGCGCCCGGTCCACCACCAACAAGGTGAGCCTGGCCGTGTGCCTGTTCTTGTTGCTCGCGTTGTTCGCGCCCACGCAACTGCCCGCGATGCCGACGTCGTCGGTGGGCGACCTGCTCGTGCGGATCAACCCGGTGACAGCCGGGATGAACTACATCGGGCTCGTCATGCTCAAGGGTCACCCGTGGACGCAGGACCTGTCGTACCTGATCTCACCGGTGGTGGCCGTGGTGGCCACCGTCGTGGCGCTGGCCGTGGCGGGGCCGCGCATCGTCCGGCTCACAGGAGGGGTTGGTTCGGGATGAAGCTGCTACTCGCCGCCCTGGTGCTGGCACTGTTCCCCGCCACGGCGTCAGCGACCGTCGAGGTGGCGGTGGCGGAGTCCCGCATCGACAGCACTGTCGGTCAGTACCTGAACATCAGGTCCACGGTCAGGAACACCGGGTCGTCGCCGACCGGGAAGCTGATCGCGCACCTGAACGTGGCGTCGTTGAACGACGTCTACGTCGACCTGGAGGACTGGACGGCGGCGCCCACGCAGCCGCTGCCTCCGCTCGGGCCAGGAGAAAGCGCCGAGGTCTCGTGGGACATCCAGGCGGTGAACGCCGGGACGTTCAACGTGTACGCCGTCGTGCTCCCCACCGGTTCGGAGTCGCTGGCCGTCAGCCCGCCCATCCACGTCGAGGTCGCCGGCCGGCGCACCCTCAGCGCGGGCGGTGCCCTTCCGATCGCGCTGATCGTGCCGATTCTGCTGGGCTTCGCGGTCTACGCAGTCCGCCGCCGCCTTCGCAACACCGCCTGAACACGAATGTGGGGCACCTCCGCGGAGGTGCCCCACACCGTTTCCGCCTAGGCGGGGACGGGGTCAGGTGCCGGGTCGGGCTTCGGTTGCCGTGATCCGGCGAACCGCAGGTACAGCGACGGTGTCACGAAGAGGTTCAGCAACGTCGACGTGAACAGGCCACCGATGATGACGATCGCCATCGGGTGCTCGATCTCGTGCCCCGGGATGCTTCCGGCGACCACCAACGGCACCAACGCGAGCCCGGCGGCCAGGGACGTCATCAGGATCGGTGCGAGCCGCTCCTTGGCTCCCCGGAGGACGAGATCCCGGCCGAACTCCTCGCCCTCCTCCCGTTCCAGGTGCTGGAAGTGGTTGATCATCAGGATGCCGTTGCGCGCCGCGATGCCCAGCACCGTGAAGAACCCGACGAGCGATCCCAGCGAAAGGATTCCTCCGGTCAGCCACGCTCCGAACACGCCGCCGGCCAACGCCATCGGCAGGGTCAGCAGCACCAGCACCGCGAGCCGCCAGCTGTTGAACGCGGTCACCAGGATCAGCAGGATCAGGATCAACGCCGCGCCCGCGAGGAGCAGCAACCGGTCCTGTGCCGAGGTGGCCTCCTTGTACTCGCCCAGCAGTTCGGCGTGGAACCCGGCGGGCATCTCCACCTGGGCCAGCCGTCGCTCCACCTCGCCGGCCACGGCGCCCAACGCGAAGCCCGCGCCCACGTTCGCGCCGACGTCGATGCGGCGGGAGCCGTCCTCGCGCAGGATCTGGTTCGGCGTGGACACGATCTTCACCGACGCGAGGTCACCGATCGGCACCTTGCGGCCGTCCGGGGCGTCCATCAGCAACTGGCGCACCGACTCCACGCTGTACCGGGCCTTGGGGTGCGACCAGACGTGCACCTCGGTGTTCTTGCCGTTGCGCCAGATGTCGCCGGCTTCCTCAGACGAGATGAACGAGGCCGCGGTCCGGCGGACCTCCCCTGGCGAGATGCCGTACGTCGACGCCTTCTGCAGGTCCACCTCGACGGCGACCTGGGGGATGTTCGTCTGCAGCGTCACGTGTTCCTCGATGATGCCGTCGACTCCGGCGATCAGTTCCTTGATCTCGTTGGCCTTCGCGCGGATGCCGTCGAGGTCGTCGCCGTAGATGCGGACCGTGATCGCGTCACTGGACCCGGTCAGCACCTCCTTCGTGCGTTCCTTGAGGTAGGTCTGCACGTCTCGTTGCAGGCCCGGATAGCCGTCCACGACCTGTTGCACGGCGGCGAGTGTCTTGTCGTAGTCGACGTTCGGGTCGATGCTGATCCAGTTCTCGGTGAAGTTCATGCCGACGACCTCGTCGGCGAGCGTGCCCTGGCCGATGTGCGCGCCGAAATTGCGCACACCCGGAATCGCACGCAGTTCCTTGCTGGCTTGCTGCGTGATGCGCACCATCTCCGTGCGCGACGTGCCCGGCTGGGCGACCCAGTGCATCAGGAAGTCGCGTTCTTTGAAGGCGGGGAACAGGTTCTGCCCGAGGAACGGCACGATCGCGATACCCGCGACCATCACCACGGCCACCGCCGAGTACGCCACGCCCGGCCGCGGCACGATCCGCGCCAGCATCGCCGTGTAGCCCCGTTGCAGCCAGAGCACCAGCGGCGACTCGCGGCGTTCGATCGGCGCGTTGCGCAGCATGATCAGCGCCAGCGCCGGGATCACGGTCAACGCCACCAGCAGTGACGCCAGGATCGACAACCCGTAGGAGAACGCCAGCGGGCGGAAGAACGAGCCCGTCAGTCCGGTCAGGAAGAACACCGGTGCCGTCGACGCCAGGATGATCAGCGTCGCGTGCACGATCGGGCCGCGGACCTCGACCGAGGCCTCCAGGATGATCGACGCGGTCGACCTGTCGCTGCCTTCCCGCCGATGCTGGCGTATTCGGCGCACGATGTTCTCGATGTCGATGATCGCGTCATCGACCAGTACGCCGAGCGCGATGACCAGGCCTGCCAGGATCATCACGTTGATCGTCGCGCCCGTGGCGTTCAGCACGAGCCCCGCGGCGACGAGGGACAACGGGATCGTGATGGCGCTGATCAACGCGACGCGCCACTCGAACAGGAAGAAGATCAGGATCAGCACCACCAGGCCGAAACCGATCAGCATGGCGCGGCCCAGGTTGTTCACCGAGTTCTCGATGAACGTCGCCGGCCGGAAGATCTCCGTGTCGACCTGCAGCCCCTGCATGCCGGGCTGGAAGTCCCTGATGGCCTCCTCGACGCCTCGGGTGACCTCCAACGTGTTCGCCCACGGCAGCTTCTCGACGATGATCATGATGCCGGGGCCGTCGTTGATGACCGCGTCACCGGTGAGCAACGACGGCGGCATGACGTCGTCGCGGATCTCGGCGACGTCGCGCAGGTAGACCTGCGGCGCGCCGGGCTCGGTGCTGATGGGGATGTCGGCCAGCTGCTGCCCGGACAGCGCGGGTAGCTGGTGCTGGACAGGGAACCGGTGGTTCGCGGTGTCGACGAAGCCGCCGGTGCCGATCTCGAAGCCGCCCTTGAACTTCAGCTGCCCGACGTCCACCGCGTCACCGGCGGACTCGAGGACCTGCTGCATGGTGACGTTGTGCTGCTTCATCTTGTCCGGGTCGACCAGCGCCTGCTTCACGTGCCAGCGGTCGCCCCAGATCGCCGCGTTCGCGACGCCAGGCACCCGCATCAGCCGCGGCCGCAGCGTCCAGTACGTCAGCAGCGCCATGTCGATGTGCGCCTGGTCGGACTTGTCCGCCTGCGAGATACCGATCTTCATCGCGCGGCTGGTCGACGACAGCGGCTGGAGCATGAACGGCGAGTTCGCCCACCTCGGCAGCCGCTGACTGATCGAGTTGAGCCGCTCCTGGATCAGCAGCCGGGACTTCATCAGGTCCACGCCCGGTTCGAAGATCATCACGATCGACGACAGCTGGGACACGGACTTCGACCGCATCGCGGTCAGCCCCTCGATGCCGTTGAGCCCCTGTTCCATCGGCACCGAGACGAGTTCTTCCACGTCCTTCGCGGACAGTCCGATGCAGATCGTCTGGATTTCCACGCGCGGCGGCGCGAACTCCGGGAAGGCGTCGATGGCCATGTCCTTGACCTGGAGGATGCCGAAGAACATCAGCATCGACGCCCCGACGACCACGAGGAACTTGAGCTTCAGGCTCGTACCGATGATCCAGCGCATCATGGCCGGCTACTTCCCGACGCCGAGTTCGGCTCCGTACAGTTCGATGACACCTATCTTCACGATCGTGGTGCCCGCCGCGGGTCCGGCGGACAGGAACGCGTCGGTGCCCGCGTTGCCCCCCACCGTCGCGACCGTGACCTGCTCCCGCGCGTACTGGCGCGGCCCGGTGGCCGTGTAGACCCAGGTGTTGCCGTCCGGCGTGTAGAGCACGGCCTGGTACGGCACGACCGTCCCGCCCGGCGCCGCGGCGATGGTGGTCGTCTCCACCCCGACCCGCTTCACCGCCAGCTCGGTCAGCGTGACGCTCTTGACGCTCTTGCCCGCGATCGCCTCGACCAGGGCAGGGCGTTCCGTGGCACCGTCCTTCGCGGACACCGCGGCCGAACACCCCGCCGCAACCAGCACGAACAGGACCGTTGCGATCAGTCGGCTACGCATCTGCCTTCTCCTTCGGCGCGAGGCGCGGGTAGAGCGCGGGGAGGACGAACAGGTTCACCAATGCGGTGGTGACCAGACCGCCCAGGACGATCAGGGCGAGCGGGGCGACGACTTCCAGTCCGGAGACCGAGCCCCAGACGACCATCGGGACGAGCGCGAGCCCGGTCGCGAGCATCGCGGTCACGGTGGGCGTGAACCGCTCGCGCGCACCTCGCGCGGCGTCGTCGTCCACCAGGTCGTAATGGTTGAGCTGCACCAGCGCGCCGCGCACGGCCACCGCCAGCACCGCGAGCAGACCGAGCAGTGCCGCCACCGAGACATCGGCGCGTTGCAGCGCGGCCACCAGCAGACCGCCCGACAGTGCGGCCGGCAGCAACAGGGTCACGACCGTTGCCCGCCGCCAGCTGCGCAGCCCTGCCTGGAGCAGGAAGAAGACCAGGATCGCGGCACCGCCGATGTAGAACCACATCCGCAGATCGGTGGACGCGCGTGCCTGGCTCTCACCGAGCACCTCGAGGTGGTGTTCCCGCGGGAACGAGACGCCCTTGACGCGGCTTGACACGTCCTGCATGACGTCGTCCAGCGCGCGGCCGCGCACGTTCGCGACGACGTCGATGCTGCGCGACACGCGGTCGTGCGTGATCATCGCGGGCTTCGGTGAGATCCGGACGTCGGCGACGTCGCTCAGCTTCACCTGCGTCGGTCCGCCTTCGGCACCACCGGTGGGCGCGTCGATCAGGATGTCCCTGATCGTGGCGGGGTTCTGCCGCAGCTCCGGCCTGCCCCAGACCACGACCTCGAAGACCTTCTGCTCCTCGAAGAGGTTGCCGGCCACGGTCGCCGCGACCAGGGTCGCGGACTGCCTGCGCACGTCACCGGGCTTCAGGCCGTACTTCGCGGCCTTCTCCACGGAGACCTCGATCTCCAGCGTCGGCTGGACCTGGGTGGAGTTGATCCTCGGGTCGGTGACGCCGTCGACGCCCTTGACGATGTCCAGCACCTCGCCGGCCTTGTCGCTCAGCACGTCGTACTCGTGGCCGTAGATCCGCACGACCAGGTCGGACGTCGTGCCGCGGCTGATCGCGTCGCGGAGCTGCCGGTCCGAGTAGGTGATCACGTCACTGCGGATGCCCGGATAGCCGTCGACGACCTGCCGCACCGAGTTCAGCGTGCTCTCGTAGGCGGCGGAAGCGTCGATGCTCAGCCACACCTCGCCCACGTTGATGTTGACGATCTGGTCGCCGGCGAGCGCACGGCCGGTGTGGGCACCGACGTTGCGGACGCCCGCGAGGCCCCGCAGCTCCTTGGTGAGCGTCCCGGTGATCCGGTTCATCTCCGGGCGCGAGGTGCCGGGCGAGGCTTCCCACGTGACCAGCACGTCGCGTTCCTGCAGCGTCGGCGAGAGCGGACGGCCGCCCAGCAGCGGTGTCACGGCCAGACCGACGATCAGCAGCACGGCGGCGAGCACCCACGACGCCGGGCGCACCTTGAGGAAGAACGCCAGTACTCCGGCGTAGCCCTTCTCCAGCAACAGCGCGAACGGGGAGGCCCGGTGCCCGCCCTTCGTGAGCAGCACCGTCGCCAGCACCGGCGCGACCGTCAACGCCACCAGCATCGACACGCCGACCGCGACCAGGAACCCGACGGCCACCGGCGCGAGGAACGCGCCCCGCACCCCGTCCAGCAGCAACAGGGGAATCGCGGAGACGACGGTGACACACGTCGCCACGAACAGCGGCCCGCGCATCTCCAGCACGGCCTCGCCGATCGCCTCCCCTGTGGTGTGTTCCGCATCCCTCAGGCGTTGCCGCACGTTGTCGACCGCGACCACCGCGTCGTCGACCACCACCGCGAGCGCCATCACCAGCCCCGCGATGGTCATCATGTTCAGCGGTGCGCCGAACCAGCCGAGCACGAGGACCGTCACCGCGACCGACGACGCGATCGTCAGCAGCACGGTGAGCGCTGCGCGCCACTGGAACAGGAACGCGAACACCACCAGCAGGAGCAGCAGTGCGCCGACCAGCAACGTGGTGACGAGGTTCTCCTTCATCGTGTCGATGAACGACGCGGGCCGGTACACCGTGGTGTCCATCCGCACACCGGGCAGCGCCGGGCGCAGATCGTTCAGCGCGGCCTCGACGTTGGCCGTGACCTCGGAGAGGCTCGAGCCGGGGAAGCGTTCCACGACCAGCATCAGGCTCGGCGAGTCGTTGACGACCGCGTCACCGATCATGATCTGGTGGTCCTCGGCGATGGTCGCGACGTCGGCCAGCTTGAGACCGCGGTCCTCGGCGCCCTGCACGGTCACCTGGCCGAGCTGGGCGGCGCTCTTGATCGGCTGGTTGTGCTGGATCTCGATGCGCTGGTTCGCGGTGTCCACGAAGCCGCCGAGTCCCGGTGTGGACGCCTCGACGAACGTCAGCGGCGACACCCACAGCGCGTTCGCCGACGTCCGGAGGACCTGGTCCAGCGTGACCGACTGCTGCGCGAGCTTCGACGGGTCGACCTGCACCTGCAGCTGCCGGTCGCGGAACCCCCAGATCGCCACGTTGGCGACCCCCTGCACGCCCAGCAGCCGCGGCACGATCGTCCACCTGCTCAGCAGCGACATGTCGATCAGCGACTTGTCGCTCGACGAGAGCCCGATCATCATCAGCCGGCCGGTGCTGCTCAGCGGCTGGATCACCAGCGGCGGCTTGGAGCTCGCGGCGGGCAGTGCGGGCACCATCGTGAGGCGCTCCTGCACGACCTGGCGCGCCTTGATCGGGTCCGTGCCGGGCTCGAACGTCATCTCCATCGAGCTGAGGCCGGGGATGGTGCGCGACTCGAGCTTCTGCAGCCACGGGATGCCGTTGAAGAACTCGTTCTCCATCGGGTTCGTGATGAGGTTCTCGACCTCCTCGGCGGAGAGCCCCAGCGCCTCCACCTGAACGTCCACGCGCACCGGCCCGAACTCCGGCAGCGCCTCGACGTTGCTCTTGCGCAGCTGCACGAAGCCGAGCGCGATGAGGGCGACCGCGACCGCCAGGACGAGACGGCGGTACCTCTGACTCGACCCGACGATCCAACGCATCATGGCCGGGGACCTCTCACTCCGATGACCTTGCAGGCATGGAGCGAAGATGAACGTGCCTGGTCACAGGCCGCTCATAGCGGCCTCATAGTCCCCTCATACCCGGAGCTCGTCAGGCGTCCTGGGTGCCGGCTGCGGTCAGCTCGCGGTGGTCTCGCGAGGGTCGGCCCGGTCCGCGCGATCGACGTCGAGCAGGCTCAGCAGCGGTTCCGGCTGGCCCTGGCGGAACACGCGGCGTTGACGGTCCGCACCGCCACCGTGACCGTCCAGCAGACGCAGGCCCCGTCGCACCGCGGCCAGATCACCGTTTGCCTCGAACACGGGGGCGAGCCGCCGGACCAGGTCGTCCAGTTGCAGCCGCACCGGCCGCAGCCCGCCGGACACCACGTCCAGCGTACTGCCCCGCAGCCCTTCGTTGGCCGCGCCCCAGCACGCCTGCCGCAACGTCTGCTGCGGCACCGGCTCAGCCTGCACACCGTTTTCGACGTCGACAACCGCCTGTGCGACGAGGGCGCGCACGAGCGCCGCGAGCAGCACCGCGTCGTCCACGCTCGCCGCGACGTCCGCGATCCGCACCTCGACGGTCGGCAGGTCGGTGGCGGGCCGGACGTCCCAGTAGACCATCGCCCTGTCCAGCGCGGTGCCCGCCTCGATCATGGTGTCGCAGACCTCCTCGTAGTGCTGCCACGAGGTGAAGACCGGCGGCGGACCCGACACCGGCCAGCGCGACCACACCGTCGAACGCCAGCTCGCGAAGCCGGTGTCCGCACCATCCGAGAACGGCGAGTTGGCGGTCACCGCGGCCAGCACCGGCAGCCACGGCCGCAGGTGGTTGCACACCTGAACGGCGGTCTCGCGGTCGGGCACGGCGACGTGGACGTGGCATCCGCAGATCAGCTGTTGCTCGGCCAGCGCACCGAACTCGCGGGCGATCCGGCGGTACCGCAGGCTGTCCGTGATCTCCCCCGTGGCATGCCCCAACGGTGGCGCCCCGACGGCGATGGCCCGGCAACCGGCCATCCGCGCGGCCCGCGCGACCACGCGGCGCGTGTCGAGCAGCTCACGACGAACCTGCTCCGCGTCGCGGCACACCGACGTGTTGATCTCCACCTGGGCACCGGTCAGTTCGTGCTGCAGCTCGAGACCGAGCTGCTCGCGCGCGACGGTGACGACCTCGTCCGCCCGGTTCGCCGGGATGCCGGTCACCGGATCCACGAGGAGGAACTCCTCCTCCACGCCGACCGTCGGACTCCACGTCTGTTCGGATGGCGCCTCTTCCACGTCTCACCATCCTGCTCATGGCGTCGTTGCGCGCCTGGAACCGCCGAATACCCCTGCGTGGCAAACAGAAACCACTAGCCTGTCGGGCGTGATCCTCACCAGCGCCCGCCTCACGATCCGGCCGTTCCGCGCCGAGGACGCACAGTCGCTCGCGGACTACCGGTCGGACCCGGACGTGGCGCGCTACCAGGACTGGGGCACGCCGTTCCCGGTCGAGACCGCCGCGCGGATGATCGCGGAGATGACCGATCCCGCCGAGCCGGGCTGGTTCCAGTACGCGATCGACCGGGACGGCACCGTGATCGGCGACGTCGGCGTCAACACGCACGAGAACCTCATGCAGGCCGACATCGGCTACGCGCTCGCCCCGGCGCACCAGGGCCACGGCTACGCCACCGAGGCCGTGCAACGGATGCTGGAGCACCTGTTCACCGACCGCGGCCTGCACCGCGTGTCCGCCGAGTGCGACGGCCGCAACGAACGGTCCGCGAAGTTGTTGGCACGGCTGGGTTTCCGCCAGGAGGGCCACCGGGTCGAGCACACGTGGATCAAGGGCGAGTGGACGGACGACCTCCTGTTCGGCTTGCTGGCCGCCGATTTCAGAACGGCTCGGCAATAGCCGACAATCACCGCGTGACCACTGCCGCGAAGAACCACCCCCGGCTGCTCGTGTCCGGGAGCGCCGTGTCCGCGGTCACCGACCTGGTGATCCCGGCACTGTTGCTGCGCACGCCCGACGCGCGGTGGTCCCAGCTCGTCCACATCTACGTGCCCCGCGGTCCCGTGGTCGCCTTCAGCGGCCGGGACCTCCGCTCGCCCGGCATCGCCGCGGCCACCGAGGTCGCCCTGTCGGCCGGATTCGAGGCGGTGGTGCGGTCGCCGGGCGGGCGGATGGTCGCCTACGACAGCGGCGCGGTCGTGATCGACCACCTCAACAGCACCTCCGACCTGCGTCATGCGGGCAGCGCGACCTTCGCCGAGAACGCCGAGTGTCACGCTCGGGTGCTGCGCGGGCTCGGTGACGTCGACGCCCGCGTCGGCGAGGTGGACGGCGAGTACTGCCCCGGCGAGTTCAGCGTCAACGTCGGCGGCAAGGTGAAGGTCATCGGCTCGGCGCAACGCGTGACCGCCACCGGCTCCCTGTTCAGCACGGTCGTGCAGGTGACCGTCTCCGACCGGGTGCGCGCGGTGATCGAGGACGTGTCGGAGGCGCTCGGCTACGACCTCCGGCCGAGCTCCATCGCGGGCCTGGCCGACTACGCGCCCGCGCTGACCTCGGACGAGGTCGCCGCGGCCTTCGCGGCGGACTACCGCGGCCGGCTCGACATGACCGACGGGCCGTTGCCGGCGGAGGTGGTCGCGCACGCGTCGACCGTCGTGCCGAGCGTGTCGCCCTTCCACGTCGACGACTGGACACGCGCGAACCCCGTCACCTGAAGTCGATTTCCTCCCTATATTCATTCGTCGGTTCACGTCTCCATGTGCAGATTGTCCTTCCGGACGTCTCTGCGCTCTCCTTCCCTCCGACACGGACACCCCACGGTGAGGGATTTCGGATGAGAGAACGCAAGGCGCCGTTCCGAGGGCTCGCTCACCTGCTCGGCGCACTGCTGCTGGTGCTGGCGTCAGTCGCCGCTCCTGCCGCGGCGCACTCCTCGTGGGTGCCGCAGCCGGAACCTGCCAGCTACGGCCGCAGCCAGCCCGTGGCGGTGTCCGTCACGATGGACGACGGCGTGGTGCTGGCCGCCCAGGTCGCGTATCCGACCGATCCCGTCACCGGCGAGCGAGCACCGGGCGAGTTCCCCGTGCTGATCAGCCAGAACCCTTACGGCGCAGGGCCGAGGGATCCGTTCGGCGGCGCCGACTATCTCGTCAAGCGCGGCTACATCTACGTCGTTTCAGCGGTACGCGGCAGCGGAGCCTCCGGCGGTCAGCTGGACTGGTTCGGCGCCCGGCAGGGCAAAGACGGTGCAGCGCTGGTGAACTGGGCCGCGCGCAGCCTCACCGGTTCGGACGGCAACGTCGGCCTGGACGGCTGTTCCTACCTCGGCGTGAACCAGTGGTTCACCGCCGCCGCCGTCGGCAAGCACTCTCCGCTGAAGGCCATCGCCCCGTTCTGCACGGACTCGGACTTCTACAACGACCTCGCCGCGGCAGGCGGCATTCCCACCACCTTCGTGCCGGGGATCGGGCGAGCGATCCCGCGCGGGCCGCAGGACGACCCGCTGACCGATCCGCTGTCCGTGACGGTCAACGATCTCCGCAACGGCGGGCCGCGTTCGTACAACAACGAGTACTGGCACGCGCTCAACGTCCAGGAGCTCCTGCCGAAGATCGTCGCGAACGGCGTGCCCGCGCTGTCGCAGTCCGGCTGGAACGACCTGTTCCCCGGCGGCAACCTCGGCGCCTACGTGGCCGCGCAGAACGCGTACTACGGCAGGCCGCTGCACGCGCCGATCAGGACTGGGCAACCGGTCACCGGCCGCTACCAGGCCATCGTCGGGCCGTGGACGCACGGCCAGCACGTCACCGGTGACGTCCTCGCGAACATCCGCAAGGAGTGGTTCGACACCTGGCTCAAGCGCAGGCCCACCGGCATGGCGAAGACCGCGAAACCGCTGCACGTGTTCCAGAACGGAGCGAGCCGCTGGGTCGACACCGCCGCGTGGCCGCCGTCGCCGCGCACGGAAACCTTCTACCTCAACGACAACAGCGCGTTGACGACCACGAAACCGGCCACGCCCGGCACGGACGCCCTGAGCTGGTCGACCCCGTCCCCGCTGACCTACACCACCGCTCCCCTGCCCACGGCCAAGGTGCTCGACGGGCCGATCAACGTGAGCGTCCACCTCACCTCGACCACGCCGGACGCCCAGGTGACCGCGACGGTCAACCTCGTCGCACCGGACGGCTCGGTCACCAAGCAGGGCGGTGGCGTGCTCCTGGCCGGCATGCGCGAACTCGACACCCGGCAGAGCTGGTACGGCACGGGCCACTCCCTCATCAAGGCCGCGCACCCGTTCACCCAGTCCAGCCAACGATTGCTCACTCCCGGCGAGGCCGTCCGGATGGACATCTCCGTGCTGGCGAACTTCACGCTGATCCCGGCGGGTCACCGGCTGCAGGTCGTGCTTTCCAGCCAGGCTCCCGATTTCCACCTCCAGCTGGCGCCGACGCCCCAGCAGCGCGCCAACCTCGAGCTCGGCCAGTACCGCATCAGCCGGGCACCGGGAGCGGCTTCCTCCATCACGCTGCCGCTCGCACCGCCCGGCATGTTCGCCACCAGCCCCGTCAACTGGGGCCCGTCCTACTGAAGCCCGGTCAACGGATCCCGGAGGTACTCGGCGAACTCGACCGTGTTGCCGTCGGGATCGGTGGTGGCGATGTCCCTGATGAACCCACCGGCCTCGACGATCTCGCCGGTGAAGGCGATCCCGCGAGCCGTCAGCTCCTGGATGGTCCGGTCGAGGTCGGCGGTCCGGAAGATCAGGTGGGCGCCGCATTTGCGGTCGTCCGCGCCGCTCCTCGGTTCGTACCCGCCGAAGATCGAGATGCGGACCGGGCCTGCCCGCAGGGCGAGCAGGCCGAGCTGGGGCATGTCGTCCAGCACCGCCAGACCGAGCTTGTCCACGTAGAACTCGCGGGCCCGCGCGACGGACTGCACGTGCAGCTCGACGTGATGGACTTCCAGATCCACGACCGGTCACCCCTTCATCGGGAAAGCACATCTCGAAGCGCGGTAAGGGAAGGAGCGAAGAAGTAGCCTCCACCCGTGGGCACGACCCAGTCCAGTGTCGTTGTCAGCGTCGCCCGCTCGCCGTTGCTCCCGACGAGGACGAGGGATCGGGTGCGACCGCTCAACGACGAGCCCCGCCGCCCGATGAGCAGGTCCATTCCACCTGGTTCGGCGAGTGGCTGGGACCGGGTGTTGGCCCAGATCGTCGACAGGAACTCAAAACCCTGGCGCAGGGATGCCTGATAGCAGACGAACATGAGACCCCGATCGCCAGGACCGTGGTCGAACGGTATGCCACGGCGCAGGATCAGGTGCGTGAGGCTGTCTGAGGCACCCGGCTGGTCGCGTGGGTTCATCTTGCGGATGTGCCCGCCGTGCGGGCACAACGCACCGCCTGGGTCCGGCAGCGCGGGAGGAAAGTCATCCGGCGAAACCCCTGGCACGACCGGCAGTGGTGGTCTCGCGTTGAGGTAGCCGAACGCGTTGGCCGGTCCTCTCGCGGCGCCTAAGAGCTCGTCGTCGGCCCGCGGTGACCGCACGAGTGGGGCACCGCTCGGCCACCTGCCGACGAGCAGCGCCGCGAGGCGGTCCGGGGTGATGCCCGCAAAGCCCGGCCGGACTGCCAACTCCCCCGCTGACTCCTCCAGGAAACGCCGCAGTGTGTCGACGTCCTGGCGAAGCCGGCGAATCACCACGAGGGAACCGTGCCGCGCCCAGTGCGGGAAGACCGGCAGCGGGGGTAGCGGCGCCGGATCGGTCGCCGACGCCCGTTGCCGGGGCAGGCCCAGCACGAACTGGCCCGGCCAGACCAACGGCTGGCCGCGGCGCGCGAACAGGAGGGTGACGGGGTCGGACTCGTCGATCTCGATCTCTCTCGGCGTGAGGAACGTGGTCTCGTCGAGCCGCCCGCGCACACCGGGATGCGAGATGCCGTCGCGGAATCCGAAGTGTTCGTGGCCAGGCCGATCGGCGATCGCATCGCACCGTTCCCGCCAGACGATCTCGTAGCCCGGCGCGAGCAGCGCGGCGCACTCGGCTTCTCGCGTGGCGAGCGCGTCCGGAGACTCGCTCGCCACCAGGACCACGGCGTCCACCAGGGTGGTGGTGCCGCCGAACAACCACCCGCTCGGATGACCGTCGTCGGTCGCCACCACCGGGTCCCCGAGGAACGCCGACCGGCGCGCGAGGCCGAGCTTGAAGGAACGATCGGCGAAACGCCCGACGTCGTTGAGGTTCGTGAGCCGGGTGAGGCCGGTCGCCGTGAACGCGATGCCGACCCAGGTGGCCACCAGGCCGGCCGCTTCGCCCCGCCGTGAACGGGCGGAGCGAAAGGCCGCGTTGAACGCCGCGACGTCGCGCAGCGAGGAGATCAGCGGTACCAGGTCGCCGAGTGATCTCTTCGCCGCGGCGGCATCCACCGTCTTCAGGAAGAGGAACGTCTGATGGGGCTTGCGAAAGCCGGCGAGCACGTCGCCCTGGACGTCGTCGACCGGAAGCACCGGTTCCACCGGGATCATGACGTGATCACGCCGTGCGGGAGATGGCCCTTTCCACGAGATCGAAAAGCTCACCCTCGTCGGCTTGCAGCTGCGCGTCGATCGGGTGCGCCAGTGCGAGCAGGCTCGCGGCCGGCGTCTCCGGCAGCGCCGTGCCGTCCTTCGCCGCCGCACGCAGGTCGTCCACCGAGTCCAGGGCGATCGGGCCGAGCAGCTCCGGGTTCGACCCCACCGGTGGCACCTTGTCGACCCGCGTGCCGAGCAACGCCTTCGGGCGGGTGTGCAGGTTGCCGAACGGGGTCTCGAAGATTCCGTTGGGGTTGAAGAAGAGCCGGGCGGGCAGGCCGCTGTCGCCGAGCGACTGGGCGGCGCCGAAGGAGGCCTGGAAGATGTCCGGGTACTCCCGTTTGAAGGTGGCGCCGAGGATGCAGCGCATGGGGCCGTACTCGGTCTCTCCCCTGGCGTCCAGGTTGAGGATCTGCAGCCAGATCGTCTCCTTGCCCGCCTCGAAGAAGCCGGGCGGGATCGCGATGAAGTCCTCTTCGGACAGTGTCGTCGGCAGGTCGGCGCCCTTCGGCAGGGCGAACTCGACCCGGTGATTGGCCTCTGGCCCCTCGTAGATGAACGGTTCCGACCGCACGACGGTCTGCACCGCGGCGGGCCACGTGTAGGAGAAGACCTGGCCGGCGAGGTCGCCCTTGTTGACTCGCACGGTGAAGACGAAGTGGCTGAGGAAGCCGTCGATCCCGGCCGGGGGGAACGACTGGCTCGAGGGTTCGGACACGGGACACTCCCTGTCTCTGCCGTCGTGGGAACGCCGCAACCCGGCGTTCTGCTGATGACTTCGACGACGCCCACAGGAGCACCGGATGCGCGGTCCGGCTTGTCAGAGCACCGCACGGGCGTCGCCGAAGTACACGTCGCCGAGGCCGGAACCATCGACGGCGAGCCGTATCGCTATCGGAATTAGTAGCTAGCCGGAGAACCCCACCTAACCACTTCCGCGCGGCGAACCCAACCGCACCGGCGGCTCGTCACACTAATGTCGCAAACCGGAACCCGACGGCGCGACGAAGATCGTCTTGGCAGGACGTGAGCGCTGCGCATGATCCAGGGAGAGGCCTGCTGATCGGGCGCGGACCGGTTGACTGGTCACTATTGGAGCTGGTAGTAACTTAGCCCTTGGAACAACTTCCAAACGGATCTCGGGGGAGGACCGTATGGATGATGACAGGCGCGGCCGATGTGCCGATCCGGCCTGATCTCACCACTCCGCACCACGTGCACCCGCGTTCGACGCGGGCACATCACCTTGCGCTCCAAGGCTTCTGAGCGCCGGTGTGATCTCTGGGGGTAGCTGTGCACGACCAGGACGCCGATTTAGGCGAATCCCGCAGAACAGTGGCATTACCGATGGCGATGGCCGACTTCGGGCGGCGTGGTTTCCGCACCGATCGGCCGGAGGCGCGCGCCGTGCTCGAGCGGCACGCCCGCAGTTTTCTCACCGGGTTCAACGAGGCTCTCGCGCACTGGCGGGAAGTGCACGACCGCCTCGCCGCTTTCGAGGACGCCGAACGCGGCTTCGCCTACGAGGGCGCCGCCATGTACGCGCGCATCCGCGACGTGGTGACGGTGGGCCGTGGCCGTGCGGTGAACCGGCTGCTCAGCGGGCGCGGGGAGGGCTACCCGCACCTGATCCGGGTCGGCACCGGCTGGTGGCGGGGCATGATCCGGTCCAGGTTCGCGCCGCGCGCCACGGGCGCCGGGTTGCTGTGCTGGTTGTCCGAGGACGGTGCCGGGTTCGCCGAGGCGTATTTCGGCGGGCATCGCGTGATCAGCCGCCGGTGCGGCGCGCGGCCAGGTCCCGCCTGGCAGGCCCGGATCGCGGGGCACGGCAGGGCGTTGTGGTTCGTGGAGAGCGCTGACGTCCAGGGACTGCATCGGTTCATCACCGCGCAGCCCGCAGTCGCTCATTCCCAGCTGTGGTGCGGTGTCGGGCTCGCGTGTGCCTACGCGGGCGCGACCGACACCGCCGGACGCACTGCGCTGCTGGACGCCAGTGGACCGCACGCCTCCTGGCTCAGGCAGGGCGTGGCGTTCGGTGTCGCCGCACGCCAGCGGGCAGGCATCGTGCCCGGCCACACCCGTGACGCCGCACTGGAGTTGTGCGGCGCGGAACCCGCCGTTGTGGCCGAGTGGACGGACCTGGCCGCGCGCCACCTGGAGACGCGGACCGACATCCACGCCTACCTCGAGTGGAAGACACGTCTGAAGGAGATCGCCGCACAACGTTGATCTGTTGTTTGGGGGAGCAATGCCACACCTCGCACGCCGGCTGCTGGCTGCAGGAGTCGCGGTCGGGCTCAGCGTCACCACCGGGTTCTTCGTCGCACGGCCCAGCCTCAGCGAGCAGGAAGCGACCGGCACGGCCGCGAGGTTCGCTTTCGAGGTCACCAAGTTGAACAGCGCTCCGGCCGACGCCAAGTACGTCCGCACGGTCGCGCCGGGCCTGAACGCCATCAACGGCTGGATCTCCGCGGTCGGAGCCGCCGTCGCACTCACCGACCTGCGCGGGCTCGGCCGATCCGCGGACGCCTGCCTGGTCGATCCCAGAGACGACTCGGTGCGACTGCTGCCGGTGCCGGGAGTGGGAGGCCCCGGCTACGAGCCGATCAAGCTCGTGCCGGACGGTCTGCCGTACGACTCGACGATGGCTCCGATGGGCTGCACGCCCGCGGACGTCGACGAGGACGGCGACGTCGACTTCGCCGTCTACTACTGGGGCCGCTCCCCCGTCATCTTCTTCAACACGGGGGAAACCGGCAAACCCCGGTTCCGCGCCACCGAACTCGTCGAGCCGGTCGCGGTGTGGAACTCGACCGGTCTCAACGCGGCCGACGTGGACGGTGACGGGCACCTCGACCTGATGGTGGCCAACTACTTCCCGGACGGCGCCAGGGTGCTCGACCCGAACGCGACGACCGACAGCCGGATGTTCATGCAGCACTCCATGGCACTCGCGAACAACAGCGGGGTGAACCGCCTGCTGCTCACCAGCCCGACCGGCTCCCCTGACACGATGCCGAAGCTGAAGGACGCGTCGACGGCGATGACCGACGAGGTCGCCCGGTCGTGGACGCTCGCGATCGGCATGCAGGACATGACCGGCGACGGGCTGCCGGAGATCTACCTCGCCAACGACTTCGGCCCAGACCACCTTCTCGTCAACAGGTCCACGCCGGGCAACGTGCGGCTCGAGGAGGTCGTGGGCGACCGCGACCTCGTGACGCCGAAGTCCGAGGTGCTCGGCCGGGACTCCTTCAAGGGCATGGGCGTCGCGTTCACCTATCCCGACAACACCGACCTGCCGACGATGGTGGTCAGCAACATCACCACGCCGTTCGCGTTGCACGAGAGCAACTTCGCCTTCACGCCGACCGGCACCGGGGCAGATCTGCTGCGCGGGAAGGTGCCGTTCACCGATCGCAGCGAGGCGCTCGGGCTGGCGCGCAGCGGCTGGTCGTGGGACGTCAAGGCAGGCGACTTCGACAACGACGGCGTGGACGAACTGCTGCAGGCAACGGGCTTCCTCAAAGGTGAGCGCAACAAGTGGCCGCAGCTGCAGGAGCTCGCGCTCGGCAACGACGACCTGTTGCGGTTCCCCCAGGCGTGGCCGAACTTCCGGCCGGGCGACGACCTGTCCGGCCACGAGAACAACCCGTTCTGGGTGCGCGGCCCGGACAAGCGCTACAGCGACCTCGCGGGCCGGATCGGCATCGGCGAGACGTGGAACTCGCGCGGCATCGCACTGGGCGACGTCGACGGTGACGGCAGGCTCGACGCGCTGGTCTCGAACCAGTGGGAAGACTCCGTGTTGCTGCGCAACAAGAGTCCTGACACCCGAGCGGCGGCGTCGGTGCGGCTCGAGGTGCCCGCGGCGAACGGCACCCGGCCCGCGATCGGCGCGCAGATCCGCACCGGTTCGGCCAAGGCACAGCTGTACCCGGCCAACGGACACGTCGGCGTGTCGGCGGCCGAAGTGCACGTCGCGCTGGGCGACCAGTCCGAGCGCGCGGAGGTGACGTGGCGCGACCGCACCGGCCTGCACCACGCCGAGGTGGACATCAAGGCAGGCAGGCAATCCCTGCTGCTGCGGCCCGACGGAACGGTGGTGGCGCGATGAGCACCGAGACGCCCCAGAAGCTCGACACGATCCAAGAACCCGATGCGCCACCGCAGCCGGAGAAGACCACCGCGGTGGTCCGGCCGAAGCCGGACAACCGGGTGCGGGCGCTGCGCCGGTTCGCCATCTCCATCACGGTCTTCAACCTGGTCGGCCACCTGTTCCTCGGCTTCGAGCAGGCGCCGATCGTGCCGATCACGACGGTGCTGGTGAGCTACGCGACCGCGTTGCTCTTCGAGTTCCTCGACGCCTGGGCGTTCGACCGGAAACCGGAGTACGCGACCGGGCTCGTCACGTTCCTGCTGCCGCCGCACATCACCGCGCTGGCGTGCGCGATGTTGTTGTGGGGCAACGCGTCCCTCTGGCCCTACATCTTCGCGGTGGTGGTCTCGAACGCCACCAAGTACGTCGTGCGGCTGCGGGTCCGCGGCAAGCTGAAGCACGTGCTCAACCCGTCGAACGCGGGCATCGTCGTGGTGCTGCTGTTGTTCCCGTGGGTGGGAATCGCGCCGCCGTACCACTTCACGAACAACGTCTCCGGCGCGCTGGACTGGATCATCCCGCTGGGTCTGCTCATGGCGGGCACGATGCTGAACGCCAAGCTGACCGGGAAGATCCCGCTGATCGCGGGCTGGGTCGCCGGGTTCGCCGCGCAGGCCGTGCTGCGCTGGCTGCTGCTCGGCCACGCGTTGATCGGCGCACTGCTGCCGATGACGGGCCTCGCGTTCTTCCTGTTCACCAACTACATGATCACTGATCCGGGCACGACGCCGGTCGACAAACGCAGGCAGATGGTGTTCGGCGTGACCGCGGGGCTCATCTACGGAGTGCTGGTCGTGAGCGGCGTGTCGTTCGGGCTGTTCTTCGCGCTGGCGATCACCTGCGTGCTGCGCGGTGTCGTGCTGGCGGTGCGCCGCACATGAACGAACCCGTTGCCGTAGTGGGGATCGGCTGCCGCTACCCGGACGCCGCGAACCCCGCCGAGCTGTGGCACACCGTGCTCGGGAAGCGGCAGGCGTTCCGCAGGCTGCCACCGGACCGGCTCCCGGCGGAGTACCTCGGTGATGGCCCGGACTCGACGTACGTCACCCACGCGGGCCTGCTCAACGGGTGGACGTTCGACCGGGACGCGTTCCACATCCCCGGCCGCCTCCACCGCGCCGCCGACACGACGCACTGGCTCGCGCTCGACACCGCCGCCAAAGCGCTGGCGGACGCCGGTTTCCCCGGCGGCGAAGGCCTCGACCGCGATCGCAGCGGTGTGGTCATCGGCAACTCGCTCACCGGCGAGCTGACCAGGGCGTCGACCGTCCGGCTGCGCCTGCCGTTCCTGCGCGGCGCCGCCTCGGCCGCACTGCAGGAGGCCGGCGTCGACCCCGAGGTGGCCGAGCGGGTGCTGGAGTCCTTCGGCCAACGGGTTCGCGCGCCGTTCCCCGAGCCGGACGACGAAACGCTGTCCGGCGCGCTCGCGAACACCATCGCGGGCCGTGTCTGCAACCACTTCGACTTCCACGGCACCGGATACACCGTCGACGGCGCCTGCGCGTCGAGCCTCATCGCGATCATGACCGCCTGCCGGGCCCTGCGCGACGGCGAACTCGACTTCGTGCTCGCAGGCGGCGTCGACGTCAGCCTCGACCCGTTCGAACTCGTGGGCTTCGCCCGCCTCGGCGCCCTAGCGGTCGACCGCATGCGTGTGTACGACGCAAGTCCCACCGGATTCCTGCCGGGCGAGGGCTGCGGAATCGTCGCGCTGATGCGCGCTTCCGACGCCGCGCGCCAGGGCCTGCGCAGCTACGCCACCGTGCTCGGCTGGGGAATGTCGAGCGACGGCGCGGGCGGACTCACCCGCCCAGGCGTGCCGGGCCAGGTGCTGGCCCTGCACAGGGCGTACGCGATGTCCGGCCGGTCCACCGGTGAGGTCGCGCTGGTCGAGGGGCACGGCACCGGCACCGCGGTCGGCGACCGGGTGGAGCTGGAGGTGCTGCGCCAGGTGTTCGGCGGCTCCGGCCCGGTCGCGCTGGGCAGCGTCAAGGCGAACATCGGCCACACCAAGGCAGCCGCGGGTGCGGCGGGCTTCATCAAGGCCGCATTGGCCGCGCACCACCAGATCCTGCCGCCGACGACAGGATGCGACGAACCGCACGAGTTGCTCGCCGGTTCCCCGGTGCACCTTCTGGCGGATGCTCGCCGCTGGCCGTCCGACCGGCCGCTGGCCGGAGTGTCGTCGATGGGCTTTGGCGGGATCAACGCACACATCGTGCTGGCCGCGGATGCTGTTCGGCCCTCGGCTGGACCGCCGCCGCCGCTCAACTCCCCCGGCCACGAGTTGCTCGCGTTGTCGGCCGGGAGTCCGGATTCCTTGGCCGCGACTCTGGGCTTCGTGGCCGGGCAGGCTTCCCGGTGGAGCCGGGCCGAGCTGCTGGACGTCGCCGCTACTGCTCACCTGGAATTCGATCCGGCTGCGGCGGTTCGGGTGGTGCTGGTCGCTGGGCGTCCGGAGGAGCTGGAGACGGCGGCTCTGGCTGCGGTGGAGTGTTTGCGCGGCTCGTCGTTGGACGGGCCCGGGGTCGTGGTGGATCACGCGGCCGGGTTCGCGCTTGGGCGCGGGCGGGCGGGCCGGGTCGGGCTGATGTTTCCCGGGCAGGCTGCGCCGGTGCGGGCCGGGTTGAGTTGGTGGTCGGATCGGGTCGCGGTGCCGGAGGCGCCTGCCGGGCGCGACGTGGCTGAGGGGGCTGCGGGAACCAGGTCGGCACGACCGCTGGTGGTGCGCGATGCGGCGGCAGGTACCGAGTCGGCACAACCGTCGGCCGCCCACAACACGGCCGAGGCCGCCGCGGCAGGAACCGAGCTGGCCCAGCCCCTGGTGGTCCGGCAGTCCCTGGCCGGACTCGCCTGGCTGGCCGCCCTCGGCTGCCGCCCGACCGCAGCCACCGGCCACAGCCTCGGCGAGATCAGCGCACTGGCGTGGGCGGAAGCACTACCGCCCACCACCGCACTACGCCTGGCAGGGGCTCGCGGCCGCCTCATGGCCGACCTGGGCACAAGCGGCACCGGAATGGCAGGCCTAGCCTGCTCCGCACAAAGAGCGACAGACCTGGTAGCAGGCACGACCGTGGAGATCGCCGGTCTCAACGCCCCCGACCAGACCGCCGTATCCGGCCCAGCCGACGAAATCCGCACGGTCGTACAACGCTGCCGGGCAGCCGGGATCACCGCAACCCCACTGCCCGTGTCACACGGCTTCCACAGCGCCGCAATGCTCCCAGTGCGCGAGCCGTTCCGCGACCTGCTCAAGGAATTCCCCACCCAGCCGCCCACCCGGCCGGTGATCTCCACCGTCACCGGTGCCCAGCTCAACCCCGACGCAGACCTCGCCACACTGCTCGAAGACCAGCTCACGAGCCCCGTCCGATTCCTGGAGGCGGTCACAGAGCTGCGGGAGCGCTGCGATCTGCTGGTCGAGGTGGGACCTGGCGACATCCTCAGCACACTGGCCCGCGGCCAGGTGCCGTGCGTCAGCCTGGACTGCGGTGGCAGCCCGCGCAGGCACGCCGTGGCGACGGCCGCGCTCGTGGCCGCCGGTGCCGCGGACGTGGCGCCGTGGTTCACCGGGCGAGCGCACCGGACGTTGCCGATCAACGCACCGATCACCCTGCTGACCGGACCGTGCGAACGGCCCGCAGAAACCGCCGGCGCACCCACCGAACCGGTGGTCACCTCGGTCCGCGAATCCCTGCCCGCGCTGCGGGAACACCTCAGCAGACGCCTAGAACTGACGGTGCACGGGATCACCGCGCACACGTCGTTGCTCGCCGACCTTCACCTCAACTCGCTGCAGGTGGCTCAGGTGTTCACCGCCGTCGCGGCCGAGCTGAACCGCACCCCGCCGGATCCGTTGCCCGCGCTGGCGGAGGCGACCGTCGGCGAGCTCGCGAGGATGCTCGACGAGCTCCCGCGGAGCACCGGTAAGTCCGATGTGGACGGAGTGCGGCCGTGGGTGCGGGCGTTCACGCACGTGTCCGAACCTCACAGCCGCAAGCAACCCACGCCGACGCGGTGGCACGTCCACGCACCTCCGGGCAGCTGGGTGCACACCCTCGCCACCGACACGGGCACGCCCGGCATGATCGGCTATCTGCCGCTGTCCGCCACCCCGGAAGACGTCGCCGGCCTGCTCCGGGAGATCGGCACCCGGCGGCCGGAACGACTTCTTCTGTTGCACCACCGGCATCCCGCCGCCGCTGCCGCTGCCCGTGCCGCCGCCGTGGAGCTGGGCTGCGCGACCACGGTCGCGGAACTGCCGGAGGCCGCCGACGACTTCGACACTGCGCTAGCCACCGCCGGCGGTTACCTCGAACTCGACCGGCACGGCGAACGGGCCGCGCTCGGAGCGCTCCCGCTCGACGCCGATCGGCCGATCCCCTTGGCCGAGGGCGATGTCCTGCTCGTCACCGGCGGCGTCGCGGGCATCACGGCCCTGTGCGCCGAGGAGATCGCCCGCCGCACCGGGTGCATCCCGGTCGTGCTCGGCCGATCCGAGGTCACGTTCGACGGCCACTACATCACCTGCGACGTCACTGATCCCGACGCCGTCGCCGCGGCCGTGGCCCAGGCCTCCGCCCTCGGGCCGGTCCGCGGGCTCGTGCACGGCGCGGCGGTGAACGAGCCGCTGCCGCTGGAGCGCGTGACCGCCGAGTCCCTACGCAAAGCGTTGCGGCCGAAGGTCGACGGCATGCGGACGTTGCTGCGTGCCACCTCCGATCCCACGCTCGTGCTCGGGTTCGGTTCCGTGATCGGCGCGTTCGGGCTCGCCGGACAGGCGGAGTACGGCGTCGCCAACGACTGGATGCGCGCCGAACTGGAGGACTGGGCGGCCAAGCACCCGGCCTGCCGCACCCACGTGCTGGAGTGGTCAGCGTGGTCCGGTCTGGGCATGGCCGAACGCATGGAGGTGGTGGCGAGCCTGACGGCCCGCGGGGTGCGGCCGATCACGCCGGACGAAGGTGTCGCCGCGTTGATGGCCGTGCTGGAGTCCTCGTCGGCTCCGGTGACGGTGCTGCTCACCGGCCGGATGCCCGCGTCCCCCACGGTCCAGATCTCCGGGCAGGAGTCGCGGTTGACGCGGTTCGGCGAGTCCGTCCGGTCGTCGACGCCGGGCGTCGAGCTCGTGGTGGAGGCGACGCTGGCGGCGGGGTCCGACCCGTATCTCGCCGACCACGTCATCGACGGCGTGCCGGTGCTGCCCGCGGTGATGTGCCTGGAGGCCGCGGCGCAGACCGCCTCCTCGCTCACCGGGGATCGCGATGCGTGGTCGCTGTCCGAAGTGGTCCTGCGGGCACCGGTCACCGTCGAGTCCCGCCGGACCATCCGCGTGGCCGCGTTGACCGACGGCAACGCGATCGACGTGCGGGTGACCGACGATCTCGACGGGTTCGGTTCGGATCGGTCCCGCATGCGGGTCACGCCTGCCCCCGCCGCGCAGCCCGCGATGCCCGCGACGCCACCAGCAGTGCGTACACCAAACCCCTTCTACGACTCCGTGTTGTTCCACAGTGGACGGTTCCGGCGTGTGCTCGGGTACGACGAGCTGTCGGCGTTCCGGGTGCGCGCCTGGGTGAACGCCGGCGAGGACGACTGGTTCGGCGAGTTCCACTCCTCCGAACTCGTCCTCGGTGATCCGGGCGTGCACGACGCGTGCATTCACGCGTTGCTGCCGTGCGTGCCGCATCGACGCGCACTGCCCGTCGCGGTCGAGCGGTTCACCTGCTGGCGGCGCCCCGAGGGACCGGTGCTCGTCACGGCACGCGAACGGGAACACACCGTGGACGAGTACCTGTTCGACGTCGACGTGCACGATCCCGCCGGCCAGGCGGTGGCGCGCTGGGAAGGCTTGCGGCTGCGCGCCACGGCCGCCCCGGCCCGGCGGCTGCCGATGACACTGGTGGGCCCGCTGCTCACCCGCAGGCTCATCGAACTGGGCCTGGCCGACGACATAGAGCTGGTGGCACGGCCGGGCACCCGCGCGGCGGGAGCGGCGAAGGAGCTGGCGACGCGGTGGCTGGGCCGCGAAGTCCGGCACAACGCGAGCAACGCGCTCGTCGCCGACGGTGTCGAGCTCAGCGCCAGCTACACCCGCGACCACGTGCTGCTCGCGCTGTCGTCGCGGCCGGTCGGGGTCGACTGGCAGGCGATCGGCGACGGGGCCGTGCCGCTGGGCTCGCGAGAACACCGGCTGGCACTCGACATCGCGGCACGCACCGGTGAACCGGACCTCCACGCGATGTACCGGGTGTGGACCATCGGCGAGGCGGTGCGCAAGGCCGGGATCACCGAACCCGAACTCACCGATGTCACGCCCGACGGACTGGTCGTGTTCGGCGACGGCGAGACGTACGTGCTCAGCGCCCGCGTGGACGGGGTTGCGGTCAGCGTGGCGGGAACACGGCCATGACCCGGCACTACACCTACCGGCACGTCGTCACGTTCGACGAGACGAACGTCGTCGGCAACGTCTACTTCGCGCATTACCTGCACTGGCAAGGACATTGCCGCGAGCTGTTCCTGGCCGAACGGGCGCCCGGCGTGCTCCTGGCCGTGCGCACCGGCGAGCTCGCCCTGGTCACCGTGTCGTGCCACATGGACTTCCACGCGGAGTGCTTCGCGTTCGACGTCGTGGACGTCGAGATGTCGTTGCGCGGCAGCTCGGGCAACCGGATCGAGATGGACTTCGTGTACCGGCGCGGCCACGACCACGTCGCCACCGGCGGCCAGGTGGTCGCCTGCATGAACCCGACGGTCGGCAGGCCGCAACCGACCCGGATCCCGGCCGAGCTGGCCGATGCGCTCGCGGTGTACGCCGACTGAGGGGGAACGATGTCCGGAGTGCGATCGCACCACGTGGCGTTGCGCGCGGTGGTGCTGGGGTTCGTCGTGCTGATACACCTGGTGATCGCGGTGCCGGTGTTGCTGGTGGCGGCACCGCAAGGGCGACGGGGCCTGCAGAGCGCCTCGCAGAAGCTGGTCCGCGGCCTGTTGGTGCGGCTCGGTCCGAGCTTCGTCAAGGGAGCGCAGATCCTCGCCACCCGGCGCGACCTGCTGCCACCGGCCTGGTGCCACAGCCTCGCGCAGCTGCACGACCGGGTGCCGCCGATGCCCGCCAGGCAGGCGCGCCGGGTGCTCGCTGAGGCCGGTCTGCCGGTCGACGCCGAACCGGTGGCGAGCGGCAGCATCGCGTGCGTCTACAAAGGACTGGCGCCGGACGGCGGTACCGTCGCGCTGAAGGTGCGCAGGCCGGGCGTGGAGCGCAAGATCCGCACAGATTTCGCGGTGATGGCCGCCGGCGCGCGCGTGATGCAGTTGTTGCCGCCGATGCGGCGGCTGCCGGCCAGGCTCATGGTCGAGCAGATCGGCGCGGCCGTGTCCCGGCAGACCGACTTCGGCCAGGAGCTGCGGACGATCCAGGCGTTGCGGGCGACGCTGGCCGATCTCGACCACCTGCGCATCCCCCGGCCGCTGCCCGAGCTGTGCACCGACCGGGTGCTCGTCATGGAGCACGTCGACGGCCTGGACGACGCGGACCCGGCACCCGAGGCAGCACGGCGGGTCCTGCACCTGGTGTACCGCATGCTGTTCATCGACGGACTGGTGCACTGCGACATGCACCCCGGCAACCTCTACCTGCGTCCCGACGGCACGATCGTGCTGCTGGACGCGGGCTTCGTCGTGCGGCTCGAACCGAAGGTCCGCGCGTTGTTCGCCGAGTTCTTCCTCGCCATGGCCCGCGGCGACGGGCCGCGGTGCGCGGACATCGTGCACGCCAGCGCCGCCGAGGTGGCACCGGAGGCCGACCTCGCCGCGTTCCGCTCCGGCGTCACCGCGCTGGTCGACGACACGACCGGCCGCCCGGCGAGCGAGTTCAGCCTCGTCCGCTTCGCCGCCACCCTGTTCGACCTGCAACGCCGGCACGGCCTCTTCGCCGCGCCCGAGTTCGTGTTCCCGCTGCTCGCCCTGCTGGTGCTCGAAGGCCGCATCAACGAGCTCCACGCGGACATCGACTTCCAGGCGGAGGCGATCCCCGTGCTCATCACCGCTCTCCAAAGGAGCTGATCATGACCGTCACCTCCGCCGAAGCACCGCCGATCGCCCGCCGCGGCACCACCGTGCTGGTCAGCGTGCTCGCCGGGTTCGCACTCACCGTGCTGTGGTCCGCGTCCTTCGTGGACCGCGTCATCGGTGACAACGTGGCCGGCACGCTGCTCGGCCACGACGCCAGGGAGACCCCGATCGCGGGCACCTTCGCGGGTGTCGTGTTCGCGCTCGTCTCGGGGCTGGCCGGCACGTTCACCGCGTGCAACATCGCCGCGTTCGGCACCGTCGGACCGCTGTTGCAGGAGGAACCTCGTGGCTGGCGCGCGACGCTGCGCCCGGTCGGCTGGATGGCGGCCGGAATCGTGGCGGTGTCGGCCACCTACGGAGTCGTGGCCGCACTGGTGGGCACCAGGATGCCGCAGTTCGCGACCGCCGCGTCGACCGGCGGGCTGAGCCCGCGCAACATCCAGTCGATGATCGTCTACGGGGTCATCGGCGTCGCGTTCATCTACCTCGGGCTCGCCGCACTGGGCCTGGTGCGCGATCCGCTCGCACGGGTCAGCCGCAGGTTCCCGGCCGCGCCGTTCGTGGTGATGGGCGCGCTGATCGGCGGATTCCTGATCGGCCGGCCGTTCGCTCTGTTCCGCATGATGTTCCGCGACATCGCCGAGAGCCACAACGTCCTTTATGGAGCGCTCGCGTTCACCCTGCAGTCGCTGGCCAACATCCTCGTCATGGCGGTGTTGTTCCTGCTGCTGGCCAAGGGCTTCGGCGGCCGGGTGCGGTCGTGGCTGCTCGCGAAACCGGGCCGCGCGGCACGGGTCACCGCGGTCTCGCTGATCGTCGCGGGCACGTTCACCCTGCTGTACTGGGATCTGCGCGTCCTCGGCCGCGCCGGCCTGTTCTGGTACCCGACGGTGGGATGGTGACGTGCTCGTCATCATCGGCTCCGGCGAGACGTCCCCGACGATGGTGGAGATCCACCGCCGGACCCTCCCCCGCCACGGCACCGTGCTGCTCGACACCCCGTACGCGTTCCAGGAGAACGCCGACGAGGTGACCGAGAAGTCCGTGCGGTACTTTGCCCGCAACGCCGGCCGCACGGTCAGGCCGGTGCCGTGGACCGACCCGCCCGACCGCGCGCTGGCCGCGGTCCGCTCGGCCGGCGCCGTGTTCGCCGGACCGGGCAGCCCCACGTACGCGTTGCGCCGCTGGGCGGGCAGCGATCTCACCGGCGCGTTGCGCGACGTGCTGCGCGCCGGTGGCACCGTGTCGTTCGCGTCCGCCGCGGCCGCGACCATCGGCCGGTACACCGTGCCGGTGTACGAGGTCTACAAGTGCGGCGCCGAACCGCACTGGGCCGGCGGGCTCGACCTGCTGAGCGAACTGACCGGCGTGCCGACGTCAGTGGTGCCGCACTTCGACAACGCCGAGGGCGGCACGCACGACACCCGCTTCTGCTACCTGGGTGCGCGCAGACTGTCCGCGTTGCTCGCCGAACTCCCCCGCGACGCCGTCACGATCGGCGTCGACGAGCACACCGCGCTCGTGCTGGCCAACGGCACCGCGACCGTGCTCGGCAAAGGCGTGGTCACCGTGCTCGGGTCGCTCGGCCGGCAGGTGTTCGGCGTCGGCACGTCGATCAGCGTGGCGGATCTCGTCGCGTGCGGTGGCACTCCGTCCAGCCTGCCGCCGTTCGACGTCACCGCGGCGAGCCCGGAGACCGTGGCGTCACTCGCGTCCACCGCCGCCGTTCGGTTCGACGACGCTCTCTCGGCGCGGGAGGTGGGTGTCGCGGTCGACATCGCCCTCGACCTGGAGCGCACGCTGCGCGAGTGGGCCGCAGACACCAACCTCGACGACGACGTCGAGCACGCGAGCGACGTGCTGCGCCGGATGATCGTGCGGCTCGGCGACCACGCGCGCCAGGGGATGGTGGAGCAGCCCGTCCGGCTCGCCCGCCTGGTCGACGGCATCCAGGCGGTGCGGGCCAGGGCTCGTGCCGCGCACGACTACCGGACGGCCGACGGGATCCGGACCGTCCTGCACCAGGCCGGGGTCGAGGTGCAGGACGGTCCTGTCCAACCGCGGCGGTGACGTCGCGCGCGGTGAGCCGCGGTGGCCCTGTTGGTAGTGGAGAAGTGCTTGATGATGTTGAGTTGGCGGTACTTGCAGACGCCATCAGGGCCACGCGCGGTCCGAGCAACTAGTTGGCCCGTATCACCAACTTCTCCGGGGTCTGCTCCACCACCCGCAACGTCGTCCCCGTCGCCGGCAGCGTCACCCCGCTGTCGCGATACCCGGGATCACAGTGCTGAGCGCGGTCGTCGAACACCGGAGCCGCCGCCGCGGACGGGATCCGCTGCTCGACGCTGAGGTGGTGCAACGTGATCGGGTCGGTCGGCTGCAGCCCGAACGTCGCGTCGTACACCTGCACCTTGCTGCGCCACGGCCCGGTGGTGCCGAACCGGAGCACCTGCGGGTGCGCGTCGACCGGCAGCGCCAGCCCTTCGCACGGGTGCATGCCGACGTTGTTGTCGGTGTTGGAGGTGTCCCAGTACCAGACGAGCAGGCCGTCCTGGTACGGGAAGTGCTCCACCCACTTCGGCCGGGTGCGCTGGAACCCGTGGTTGTACGGGCCGGTGCGCAGTCCGGCGTCCCAGCCGGTGTACGCGCGGTACTCGGCGACGTAATAGCCGGGGTGGTAGGTGTCTTCCAGACCCGCGGTGCGGCTGAACCCGCTGACCACCCACGGGTTCTGCTCGGCCTCGGCGCCGTCGAAGAACACCTCCTTGCCCGCCGCGGTCACCCGGATCGAGTCCGCCATGAACCCCTTCGACACGATCGTCGCGTCGCTGACGTAGCGGAACCTGAGGAACGACAGCGATCCCGCGTACGGACCGAGGTCGTACTTCGCCTGCTTCCACCCCTTCGAGTCGCCGTCGATCGCACCGGTCTTGGGGTCGCCGATCGAGCCGGTGAGCACCTTCCAGCCGGTCCCGTCGTTGATCTCCACGAACGCCTGGTCGTAGCCCTTCTCCGACTGGTACCAGGCGGAGAACTCCAGTGTCAGCGGACCTTCGAACGGCAGGTCCAGGATGGTCAGCATCGTGCCGCGGTCGGCTCCGTAGTGCAGGCCGGACCACCACGCGCGCTCGCCCTGCGGTGGCACGCCGAGCCGGTGTGTCCGCTTCTTCTCCGGCAGGATCGCCACGACGGCTTCGGAGCGGTCGCCCGCGTTGGCGAGCGGGCCCAGTTCGTGCGTAGCTTGTTCCTGCTCGTAGACGACGTCGAAGTCGATCCAGCCCAGCTGCAGCCGGTCCCACGCCGACAGGTTGCCCGGCCTGGTACCGATGTCCTCCCGGCCAGGCCCGAGGTAGTTGCCCGCGGCCATGACCGACCAGTAGCCGACCGGGCCCTCGCCCACGCCGGACGTGTCGTACAGGTCCGGCAGGCCCAGGTCGTGCAGGTACTCGTGGGCGAACGTGCCCAGCCCGCCGTTCTCGGACTGCACGGTGTAGTCCGCCGTCCAGATACCGGTGTCCCCCACGGGTGCGCCGCCGAGCGGTGCGCCGGGCGGGCCGATCAGGCCGAGCTGGTCGACGTGGGAGTACCAGCGGTGCGACCAGATCGCGTCCTCGCCGTACCGGGCGTCGAGGGTGGTCTGGTCCGCTCCCGCGTGCACGAGCTGCAGGTGGTCGACGTACCCGTCGGGCTCGTCGAAGTTCCCGTCACCGTCGATGTCGTAGCGGTCCCAGCGGTCGAAACGGGCGAGGAACTCCTTGATCTGCGCGGGGGTCTTGCCCGCGGCGACTTCGGCGTCGTACCAGGCCTTCATGCCGTCGTCGATCAACGCCCACATGTTCGTGCAGATGTTGCCGCCGCACGGGTAGCCGTTGCTGCGGCCGTACCGCGCCTGGTTGTGCGGCACCTTCGTCCACGGTGAGACGTAGCCCTCGATGGAGTAACGGCCCCCGCTCTGCGTCGTGAGGTAGTTCGCCAGCGAGTCCTGGCCCTGCGTCCGGTCGAAGTAGAGGCGCTCGTAGTAGGCGCGGTCGTAGTTGTTCTGCCAGATCGTGGTGTTGTCCACGAGCCGATTCGGTTTCGGGATGTCGCCGGCCGCCGGGCCCGCGAACTTCTGCGGTCCGGCGAACAGCGGGCTGGTGTCGCGGTCCGGGTAGTCCTGGTGCCGCCGGTCGCCGAAGTCGACGAGCAGCACGAACACCTGGTCCACGTCCTGCATGGTGGTCTCGGCGTAGGTGGTCTGCGTGAGCTCGTCGGACCGCTGGGTCGACATGCCCACCTGCACGGTCTTCGGGATGGTGCGCCGGGAGGTGTTCGCGGCGGCCGGCCCGCGCACCACCTGCTCCAGCGCCTGCTTGCGCAACGCCGCCCGTTGCTCCGCCATCGGGTTGCGCAGCTTGGCCTCCGCCACCGGGGCGTCCACTGCGGGCGGTGCCGCGAAGGCCGCCGGCACGGACCAGGCGACCAACGCGACCACCAGCAACGGGATCCGCATCACGGCCTCCTCGCCAGCTCGATCATCGCGACGAGCGCCGCCGTGGTGTTCTGCCCGATCAACGGGTGGTCGAGGCTGTCCACCGTGTCGCACCGCTTGTGCTGGCACGGGTCGTACGGCTGCCCCGCCGTCCCGCCGAACATCGCAGCCTCCTCCGGCGTCTTGAGCAGCTCCGAACCGGAAAACAACCCGCCGACGGCGATGCCGCGGTCGTGGAACGGCACCCAGTCCGCGTGCGCCTTGCCCGCGAGGTCCACCCGCTTGTGGTTCTTGCGCTGCACGTCGAACCCGAGCTCCAGCGCGCGGGCGATGTCCGGCGCGCCGTCGAGCACACCGCGGATGTAGTTGGGCGAGCCCAGCTTCGACAGGTCGACGTAGCCGCGGATCGCCGCGAGCTCCGGCTGCGGCAGCGACTTCAGGTAGCTCTCGGACCCGATCTGGCCCCACTCCTCCGCGCTCCACCACGCGAACCGCAACCGGGTCGGCAGGTTCATCCGCTTGGCGATGAGCGCGAGCTCGAGCACCGCCGCGGCACCGCTGCCGTTGTCGTTGATGCCCGGTGCGCCCGGCCAAGAGTCCAGGTGCGCGCCCACGACCAGCACGCGGTCCGCGGGACCCGGCGTGTCGACGAACAGGTTGCTGGTCTGGCGCTGTTCGACGAGCTGACGCAGGTTGAGGGTGATCTCGTAGTCACCGCCCGCCGACAACTCGGCCAGCTTGGCGCCCTGCTCGGCCGTCAGCGCGCCGGTGGGCACCACGCCCTGGCCCGGTCCGAGCAGCGTGCCGTAGAGCAGACCGGGCTCGTTGTTGTAGATGAGGACCGCGACCGCACCCGCCGCACCCGCCGTGGCCTGCTTCTGCGTGAACGAGCAGCCGCCGCGGACGACCACCACGATCTTTCCGGCCACAGTGGACGGATAGTCCGCCGGCGCGCAGCCCACCGCCGGTGCCGGCGGCAACGCCACGATCTTCGCCCTGATCCCGCCCGGTGGCGTGGACACGGTGTAGTTGATCACCATGGCGTCCACCCGGACACCGTCCGGCCCGGTCCAGTCGGCCGCCAGCGTCTCGGTGTAGGTGAAGGTGAACTGCTGCTCGCGCACGGTGTACCCGGCGGCGGTCAGGCGCGCGCGAACGTAGTCCTGGCTCTTCGCGAAACCGGGCGAACCCGGCTCGCGGCCACCGGGACCGGCGGCCGCCTCCAGGTGCCGCAGGTGCCGGATGACGTGCTCACCGAGCACGCCGGTGTGCGCCGACGCCGGAACAACCAGACCGGCGGCGACCAGGATGACGCTCGCGCCCAGAGCGATCAGCAGGCGGCGGCGCATGTCGGTGCCTCCTCACTCGTCCTCGAAGGGACCGCGGGGCCGGTCACGGGCACCGGCCCCGCGGCGAACGGTCAGACCTTCGGCATGAACACCTGGCTCATCACCTGCGAGGCGCAGGCGGCCAGCGTCGCGACCTTGGGCAGGTTCGGCGGTGGTCCCTCCCCCGCCATGGCCTCCGGGTTCTGCAGCGCGGACAGCTCGTAGAAGTCCGTGGGCCGCGGGGTGATGAACTGCGAGCCCACCGGCGGCCACTGCGTGACGCTGTCGGACGTCATGATGAGCGGATCGAGGTTCACCGTCGGCCGCCCGTAGGCGGTGAGGATGAGGTACTGGTAGAAGGTGGCCTTGCCGGGCAGCAGTGCCTCCACACCGCCGGGGTTGTCTCCGATCAGCTCGCCCCAGCTCAGCTTGTACGGGTTCTGCTCGATCTCCACCGGCGGGTCCTCCCACTGGAAGTGGGTGAGGATGCGGCTCAGCCTGACCCGAGGCTGCCCGCTTTCGGTGTGGGTGATCTCCCGCTCGGTGATCACGCCGCTGAGGCCCTGGATGCCCGCGCACGCGATGGTGATCGGCCCTCCGGGGCTCGTCGGCGCCTCCAGGTGAGGCTTCGAGAACACGATCTGCCCCTCCGCGGTGACGTCGAAGTCACCGAAGGCGAGCATGGTCGCGAAGTGCTTGCTGCCCGGAATGAGGGTCGGGTCCTGCCTGGCCGCCGCGGCGGCGACGGGGTCGGCCGCCGCGGCCGGCAGCATCGCGTGCGAAGCGGCCACCGCGGCACCCGCCGCGGTACCGGTGACGAATGTTCGTCGGCTTACGCCACTCACAGTAATCCTCCATATCGCTATATCTTCTGATATCTATCTGTGGACACACGTGTGCACGGTCAAGGGGATGGATCACGTCAGACGGGCTGGTTCGCCACGCCACGCCGGCGGTCGGCGACCTTGCACCAGAGCACGGACAGTTCGAACAGGACCACCAGCGGCACGAAGAGCGCCAGCGCGGACACCAGGTCCTGCCCCGGCGTCACCACCGCCGCGTAGAGCGACAGCAGGACGTAGGTGATCCGCCTCCCGCGCACGAGTGCCGATGCGCGCAGGACGTCGACCGCGTTGAGCATGACGATCAGCAGCGGAGCCTCGAAGGACACGCCGAAGATCATGGTCAGCGCGGTCACCCAGGTGATGTAGTCGTTGAGGTCGACCATGTTGGTCGCCACGCCCGGCGTGAAGCCGAGCAGGAACACGAAAGCCTTCTCCAGCACCAGGTACGCAGTCCACGCGCCGACGAGGAACAGCGGTCCCCCGACCGCGGCGAAGGCGTACGACCAGCGACGTTCCCTGCGGTGCAACGCCGGGGCGAGGAACGCCCACAGCTGAAACAGCCAGAACGGGCTGGCGGCCACCACACCGACCAGCAGCGAGGTGCGCAGCCGGAAGGTGAAGGCGCCGTCGATCCCCTTGGCGGTGAAACACTCCTGTTCGGACAACGTCTGCCGCACGTCGAGCGGCAGCGAGCAGAACGGGTCGGCGAGCCAGCGGAAGATAGGCTCGAACAGCACGAACGCGATGATGCTCCCGACCAGCACGACCGCCAGCGACCGCAGAATCCGCACCCGCAGCTCGGCCAGGTGGTCGAGCAGCGACATGGTGTGGCCAGGCCCGGTCGGCCGCGGCTGGCGCAGCGGGATCCTCACCGCAGCTGTCCCGGCTCGGGTTTCGGTGTCGCCGCGCCGTCCGGCGAGGGCGGCTGAACCTGTTGTGGCGCAGGAATTTCCGGGGCGGACGCGCCCTTCGTCTCACTCCGGAAGATCTTCAACGACTGCCCGAACGACCGCGCCATCTCGGGCAGCCGGCGGGAACCGAACAGCAGCAGCACGAGGATCACCAGTGCCGGGATCAACCAATCGCTCACGACTCGACCTCCCTGCGGACCGCGGGGTTCGGCGCCTGCGCCGAGCGCCAGTCCGGCGGCAGCTCACCGACGATGTACGGACCAGGACGGTGGCCGAGCAGACCCAGCTCCTCGCGGGTGGGCAGCACGGACTCCGGGTCGATCTCCCGCTGGATGTCCCGCGAGATACCGCTGAAGACACCCTTGAGCTTGGTGACCACCCTGGCGGCACTCCTGACGAGTCCCGGCAGGTGCTCCGGCCCCACCACGATCAGTCCGACAACGAGGACGAAGAAGAGCTCCCCCAGCCCGAAGGTCGACACCTAGCCCCCCATTCACTACAAGAACATATAGCAGACTAGCCTCGCGGCCCGCGCAAAGAAACCCCTTTCGAGACGTTGACGGTGTGCGGGCCAGTCGAGAGACTCAGGTCGCTCTACGGCACATAAGCGATTTGGGAGGGACTCATGCGAGCGCAGGAGTTCGTGGACGCGCACGTGCAGCGGTTCAACAAGGCTGTGCGCGAGGGCGACTGGCAGACGTACGGCCAGGGTTTCGCACCGGACGCCACGGTCGCGTTCGACGGCGTGCCCGTGCCGCCCATGGTGGGCCAGGACGCGATCGTCGCCGGCTACCGCTCAGCGCCGCCGGACGACACGATCAACGTGCTGTCGACGAACGTGGACGGCGACTCGGTGACCGTGGCCTTCGCGTGGAACGCCGAGCCGCAGAAGCAGGCGGGCACGATGGACATGCAGGTCGCCGACGGCCTCATCTCGAACCTCACGGTGCGGCTCGGCGGCTGACTCGCGCCTGCACTCGGCCTCGCTGGGGCGTGGCTCGGAACCCGTTCTGAGCCACGCCACTGGCGTGGCTAGCTCACGAGGCCGAGCATGCGGGTGCAGCGGTGGATCGCGTCGGCCGGCCCCTCGATCTTCACGTCGCCGCCGGCGATCGCGTCGAACGGCGTGAGCATGCGCGCGCCGATGCGGATGAAGACGTCGGGCTCGCAGGTGATGCGCAGCGTGGGCGTCACCGCCGCGGTCCGTGAGAACGTGACCGCACCCGCGCGGACGTCGATGGTGAAGACGTCCTGACCGACGTCGAACTCGTAGGTCTCGTCCACCGCGGGGATCTGGTCGGGCACGATCATCGCCTGCACCGCGAGGAATCCCCACTCCGCGCGCACGACCGCCGAGTCGGACGGCTCCAGGAAACCCATGCCCCACTTGGCGAGCCCGAGCACGGGCGCACGAAGCTCCTCGCCGAGCGCGGTCAGCTGGTACAGCCTGCCGCGGCCGTCACCGGGCACGGGCACCTGCTCGACGACCCCGTGCGACACCAGCGTGCGCAGCCGGTCGGCCAGCAGGTTCGGCCCGATGCCCACCAGGTTCTCGATCATGTCGTTGAACCGGGCAGGCCCGATCAGCAGCTCGCGGACGATGAGCAGCGTCCAGCGCTCGCCGACGACGTTGAGTCCGCCCGCGAGTCCGCAGAACTGGCCGTAATCCCGCCTGACCGCCATGTCACCTCGTCGACGCCGGACGTTTGACTTCCGACATCTACAGTAACATTCGGCCGCGGCGGGATCCGATCACGCGTTCACGGGCTGCCTCACCTGTTGTCTCGCCCGCAGGATCATCGCGACGACCATCGGCGCGAACACGATCGCGTTGTAGAACAGGTGCAGCTCCACCCGCGGCACGAGCAGCTGCACGATGCTCGTCGGTGCGGGGCGCCCGCCGAGGTTCTCCCCGGTCAGTGCCTGAATCAGGAGCAACAGGTGCTCGCAGTGGTGCCACACCTGGATCCACAGCGCGATGGTCCACCAGGTCCGCGCCCGCCCCACCATCCCCGGCCGCAGCGCGATGAGGCCGGCCAGCATCACCAGCGCGTACCCGTAGTGCAGCCACTCCGAGTGCACCAGCCAGGGAAACGGCACGCCCAGCGCGCCCCGCGCGTGGTGCGCCGGCCAGCCCAGCACGTAGATCTGGAAGGCCTGGGCCAGGTGCTCGGCCCAGTGGGCGATCACCACCACCATGAAGGCCCACAACGCTTTGCCGTGCCACTTGCCGTTCAGCGTGGCGAACACGGCTACACCCCGAGGGCTTCTGCCGCGAGCCGAGTCCCCTCGACCCGTGCCGCGATCTTGGCGAACGCGACCTCCCTCGACGTGGACGTGTCGTCCGCGAACGGCGCGAAACCGCAGTCGTCACAGGTGCCCAGCTGGTCTGCCGGGATGTACCGCGCCGCCAGCAGCACCCGGTCGCGCACCTGCTCCGGCGTCTCGACGACGGGGTCGATCGGATCGATCACGCCGACGAAGACCCGTTGCCCTGGCTGGACGTGGTCCCGCACGACCTCGAGCACCCGGCCGGGATCGGCCTCGCTCGCGAGCTGCAGGTAGACCGCTCCCACGTGCAGCCGGAACAACTCCGGCAGCAACTCGGCGTAGTCCACGTCGAGGCTGTGCGTCGAGTCCTGGTCACCACCGGGACAGGTGTGCACGCCGATCCTGGCGCGCTCCGCGTCGGAGAACCGGTCCAGCACCTCGTTGTTCAGCGCGACGAACTGCTCGAGCACCCCTTTGGACGGATCGAGCTTGATGGACAGCCGGCCCTCGGTGAAGTCGAGCTGCACCGACGCCGCGCCTGCCTCGAAGCTCGTCCGGATGTCGACCTCGGCCTGGTCCGCCAGATCGGCGAGGAACTGCTCTCGCGGATAGCCGTCGATCCCGGCCGCCGGGTACAGCAGGCTCAGGGCCGACGGCGCGATCACCGGCTGCTTCACCGGCAGGTCGGTGTGCTGTTTCGCCTGCCGCACATAGCTTTCCGTGAAGGTGGCGTAGCGGAACGGGCCCTCCGCCAGTGCCGGCAGCGTGCGGGTGTGCCCGTCCGCGAACGGGATCACCACACCTTCCGGTACCAATGTGGTGAGCCCTGCGATCGGATACGTGGCGAAACTCGGCTTCAGCTGCTCGCCGTCGGTGATGACGGGCGACCCCGTCTCCTCAAACCGAGCGATGGTCTCTTTGAGAGCTTTCTCTTGTGCTGCTTGGAGTTCAGCGTCGTCAACGCGGCCCTGTGCGTGAGCTTCCACCGCCTGGATCAGCTCAGGCGACCGCGGAATGCTGCCAATAGGTTCGGTTGGAATACCCATAGTGACCCCCATCCCCGGTCGCAAACTAGCACCGAACCCAGGGACGAGAAACCCACCCGATCGCCGTACACCCGTACGGCCCAAGAGGGCTACGAGGCCTCGGCGGCCTTCTTGATCGAAGCGGCCTCGGCCTCGACGTAGCGCTTGGTCAGCGACCGGGACATCAGCCAGCCGATGCCGGACAGCAGTCCGGACACGGTGATGGCGAGGGTGAGCCGGCTCCCGGCGGGGTCCGGCTCGACGACGTGCGTGGCGACGACGGTGACACCGGACGAGCGCGACTCCCAGGTGTACGACGACCCGTCAACGAACTCGGTGACCGTCCACACCCCTTCTGGCAGCTTGGGCTGCCGCAACCGGGTGCGGGTGCCGAGGGCCAGCGGTCCGGCGTCGAGCCGCTCCACGGACTCGACCGTTGGGATCCGCTCCGGCCAGCGCTCCACGTCGACGACCACCGCCCAGACCTGCTCGGGCGGGGCCGCGATGGTGACGGTGTGCTGCAGGCCAGGCATCCGCCGAGTGTACGGCGGCCTGCCCTTCCAGGCGTGTCAGGCGGGCAGCGTGGCCTCGATCGCCTTCAGCAGCGCCTCGTCCTCGGGGTCGGTCGCCGGGCGGAACCTGCCCACGACCTCGCCGTCGGGGCTGATCAGGAACTTCTCGAAGTTCCACTGCACGTCGCCGGCGCCGCCGTCGATGTCCGACGCTTCGGTCAGGGCGCTGTACAGCGGATGCCGGCCTTCGCCGTTGACCTCGATCTTCTCGAACAGCGGGAAGGACACCCCGTACGTGGTGGAGCAGAACGTCTGGATCTCCTCCCGCGTACCCGGCTCCTGGCCGCCGAACTGGTTGCAGGGGAACCCGACCACGGAGAAACCCTTGTCGCCGTAGCGTTCCTGCAGTCGCTCGAGGCCCGAGTACTGCGGCGTGAGGCCGCACTTCGAAGCCACGTTCACGACGAGCAGCGCCTTGCCGGCGAACGGCCCGCCCGCTCCGAGCGTCGTGCTGTCGCCGGAGAGCGTGGTGAGCGGGAGGTCACGGATTCCCATGGGCGTCCTTTCGATCGTCACACCGGCAGCGTACGGCGTGATCACCAGGCGTCAGCGGACCGCCTCCACCACCGCGGTCCGGCCGGGCCCGAGCGTCACCGCGGCGTAGGAGTAGGTGACGCCGTTCTCGGTGCGGGTCTGGGCCGGCCGCTTCGCGCCGTTGACCTTCACCTTCGAATAGCTGCCGGGGAAGCGCGCCTCCCAGACGTAGTCACCGTCGCCGCCCTGGTTGGTCACGGTCGACTTCCTCGCACCGTCGTGGCGCACCTTGAACTTCCCCTTGCCCACGGGGATGTCTGCGACCTGGATCCAGTCCATGCCCGACGGCAGGCGCGACTGGGTCGCGAGTTGGTGCCGCGGCGCGTTCGGCGCGACCCCGAGCAATCCCTCGACCACCTGCGACAGCAAGGTGAACGACACCTCGGGGTAGTCGCCGTTGGGCCCCTGCCTGGCAGCCGAGTGCCTGGTGTCACGCGCGTTGTAGACGTAGTTCATCCAGTACCAGGCCGTGTCGGGCCGGTTGTTGTTGAAGAACGTGTCTGGCAGGTAGGTGATGGCCTCGATGTTGCCCGGCTTGCCCGATCCCCTGGCCTGCTGGTCGATGTAGTCGAGGTAGGCCTGCCGGCGCGGGCCGGGGTCGAGGATCTGCTTCATCGGCATGAACCAGCTGTTCTCCTTGCCCCAGCCGGTCAGCGCCTCTCCGTCGACGGTGTAGCCGCGGACCATCGCCTCTCCGGAGCCGGTGCCGGTCCAGGTGGAGTTGAAGTAGGCCTTCAGATCCGTTGCCGCCTGCTCGTACTTCGCAGCCAGTGCGGTGTCACCACGTCCACTCGCCAGTGACGCCATCGCGCGGAACGCCTGGTACTGCGAGGCGATCGAGTCGCCTGCCTCGGCGAGCGGTTCGTCGCTGTGCTCGTTGTAGCTCGCGGCGCCCGCGAAGATGCCCTTGCCGGTGCCTTCCGCGACGCCGTTGGGCTTCGCGCCGTCGTGCAGCGCGATGAACTCGTCGGTCGCCTTGCGGTAGAACTCCCAGAGCGCCGGATCCTGCACGTACCGGGCGTCGCCGCTCCACCGGTAGGCCTGGTTGGCCTTCTCCACCAGTTCGAAGGTCGCCGGGACCTCGCGGACGAAGGAGTTCGGGTGGTTGTAGTCGATGCGGAGATAGGTGTCGTTGTCGAAGTTGATCGCCCACACCGGGTAGTACTTGTGCTCGGGCGTGGACGACGCGGCGAACGCGTGTGTCATCGACAGGTTCTCGTCGTTGAGACCGAGGACCTGCGCTCCGGCGAACTGGTGGACCATGTCGCGCGAGTAGTACGCGGTGCGGTGGGCATAGCCCGCCCAGTACGACGGCTGGTAGGTGTTCGTGCCGGTGCCGGAGAGCCTGCCCTCGTCGACGTCGACCGGTCCCACGGTGCCCGGCTGGATCACCCAGCTGTTCGCCTTGCGCTTGGCCCAGTCGAACATCTCCACGACCGCCGGGTCGGACGAGCTGATCGTGGGTGAGGCCGGGGCGGCCGGTGACACCATCAGATCGTCGACGTTGACCCAGGACGTGCCGGAGCTGACGACGACCTCCACCTGGTCACCCCGTGCCGCGGCGATCGGGCCGACGGAGTACCGCGCGTAGTAGTCGCGGCCGGGCAGACTCGCGGTGCCCTTGACCTTCCCGTTGACCTTGACCGCCAGCGTGCCGCCGGGACCTCCGGTGGCGATCCACGCCGAGAGCACGTGCCGTCCGGGCGCGGTCGCGGTGGTCAGCTGGCTGATCGACTTGTCGGCACCGGCGTCGAGGTACGCGAGCTGGGTGCCTCCGTGCGGGTTGTTGGTGGCGGTCCCGGTTCCCGCGCCGAACCGCCAGCCGGTCGCGCCGCCCTCGAACCCCGGGTTGACGAACGGCAGCGGCGGCGGGGCGACCGCGGGCACGATGGCGACGTCGTCGACGTTCACCCACGACTGGCCGGACTCGATGGCCACCTCGATGACGTCGTTCGCCACGACGGCGATCGCGGGCGTCCGGTACCGGGTGTAGGCGGTCTGCGCCGCGATCGGGATCGACGCCGCTTCGGCACCGTTCACCCGGACGACGAACCTGCCCTCCGGCAGCAGGGCGGCGATCCAGGCCGAGACCGCGTACGAACCCGCGGCGGGTGCGGTGACGGACTGGCTGATCTGCATGCCCTCCCCGCCGTTCAGATAAGCCAGCCCGGACCCGGTGTGCGGGTAGTTCGTCGCGGTCCCGGTGCCCGCGCTGAACTGCCAGCCGGCCGGCCCGTTCTCGAACCCGCGGTTCACGAGGGTGAGCAGGGAGGGCACCGCCGCGCCCGACGGAGACGCGGTCAGCAGCGATGCGACCACCGCCGCCACGACGGCGGCGCACAACGACGACTTGCGAGAGCGACGCATGTGGCTCCTCCGGGCAGGGGGCGGAGTGGAGCCGGACAGTACCGCTCGACCCGAGCATCCAGCAAGAATCAGCCGGAAACGGCCTGCAAGTTTTCATGCAATCATTGCAAGCACGGCAACCGCGTTGTTAGCGTGACCG
Source organism: Lentzea sp. NPDC051213 (assembly GCF_044455585.1). NCBI lineage: Bacteria > Bacillati > Actinomycetota > Actinomycetes > Pseudonocardiales > Pseudonocardiaceae > Lentzea > Lentzea sp. NPDC051213. The sequence goes on along the minus strand of NZ_JBITEX010000001.1, from coordinate 1,004,730 downwards.
CATGAGGATCGGGATCACCGAGATCGCCGCGCACGCGGGCGTGAGCGAAGCGACCGTCAGCCGGGTGATCAACCGGCGCAAGGGGGTCGCCAAGGCCACCCGTGACGTCGTCGAGCGCGCGATGGACGAGCTCGGCTACGAGCGCACCGCGCCGGGCCAGCTGGTCGCCGTCATCACCGAGCGCGTCTCGAACCCGTTCTTCGCCGACCTGGCCGAGCGCATCGAAGCCACCCTCGCGCCGCACGGGCTCAAGATGATCCTCTGCCCCGCGTTCCCCGGCGGGGTGCAGGAACGCGAGTTCATCGCCGAGCTGGCCGACCGCGGCATCGGCGCGGTCGTCTTCCTCTCCGCCAGCAACACCCTGGACAACGCCGACCCCGAGACGTTCGAGATCCTGCGCACCCGCCGCATCCCGTTCGTGGCGGTCAACGGCGGCGTGCCCGGCCACGACGCCCCGGTGTTCTCCACCGACGACGACCTCGCCGCCGAGATCGCGGTCGACCACCTGTTCCGCCTCGGCCACCGGCGCATCGCCATGGTCTCGGGCCCCAAGGGCAACGGGCCGGCCGATCGCCGGGTCCGCGGCTTCGTCACGGCGATGGAGAAACGCGGCATCCCCGACGCTGGAGACTGGGTGATCCGCCAGGCCTACACCGTCGAAGGCGGCCAGGCCGCGAGCGCCCAGCTCATCAACGCGGGCGCCACCTCCGTCGTCGCGGCCAGCGACTTCATGGCGCTCGGCATCATCCGCGGCGCCCGCCGGCACGGCCTCACCGTGCCGGACGACCTGTCCGTCGTCGGCTACGACGGCACCATGATCACGGAGTTCGTCGACCCACCGCTCACCACCGTGCGACAGCCGTCCGACCGGCTCGCGGGCCAGGTCGGCCACACCGTGCTCGCCCTGATGAGCAACCGCGAGGTCCCCACCGGTGAACTGCTCTTCGACCCGGAACTGATCATCCGCGCCACCACCGCGCCTCCCCGCGACGGTGCCTGAGCTCCGGGACAGTCCCGCCACCCGTACGGCAAGATGCGCGGGATGGAGTCGGAGCCGGAGCCACGAACCCGCATCGGGCACCGAATCAGCTTCAGGACCAGGGTGTTCCTGCTCGTCGTCGCCGTCGCGGCCAGCACCGCGGGCGCGACGGCGTGGCTGCTCGTGGTGCTGAGTGCGAACCAGGCGACGCCCGCGACTTCCCCCGCACTGCCCAACGAGGACCTCGACCGGGTCGTGGAGAAGATCGCCACGCACGGGATGCTGCACAACAACTGGAACGACGCGGGCGATCTCGCGCGAGAGCTCGCGGCGGGTACCGACAGGCGCATCCGCATCAGATCCGCCTACGGGACGATCCTCGGCGACAGCGATCCGTCCGGCGACGATCTCCCGCCCCAGCAGAGCGCCGTGGTCGAGACCCGTCCAGCACTGCTCCTGGACGTCGTCGGGCAGGTGGAGCACCACGCCTCGGCCGCGGTCATGGCGATCCGGTCCTACCGCCACAACCTGCAGCTCGCGAAGTGCTGGCGCGGCAACGGCATCGCTCTGAAGCTCACCAGAACGCCGCTGGGCGTCAACATGCTGGCCCCGGACCCGCGGCCCGTCCCCGCCGACCACTGCGTCGCCGACGCCCCGGACGGCCCGCTCGCGGCAGAGGAGATCGCCGAACTCGACAAGCGCTGCGGCGCGGCGACGGACAGCCTCTGCGTGCGGACGGCGTTCGCCCAGGCGATCACCGCACTCGCGCCGCCCTCCCTGGTGCTGATGGTCGGGACAGTCGAGCAGCCACAACCGCCCGCGGGGGTGGGGATCGTGCCGGCACTGGTCTCCGCGGGAATCGTCACGCTCATCGTGGTGGCGGTGTCCCTGTTGATCAGCCGCAGGGTGCTGCACCCCATCCGCGCCCTCGCCACCGCGTCACGGCAGCTCAGCAGCGGCGACCTGTCCGGGCGCGTGCCGGAACGGGGCCGCGACGAGCTCGCGGACCTCACCCGCTGGTTCAACCGCATGGCGGAGTCGTTGCAGCGCAGCAAGGAACAGCAGCGGAACATGATCGCCGACATCGCGCACGAGCTGCGCACCCCGACCACCAACATCCGCGGCTACGTCGAGGCGATGCAGGACGGCGTCTTCCCGGCGGACGAGGAGCTCTTCCGCTCCTTGCACGAGGAGGCGGTCCTGCAGGAGCGCCTGATCAACGATCTGCAGGACCTGGCGCTGGCCGAGTCCGGCACGCTGGTCTACCACCGGAGTCCGGCCGAGCTCACCGAACTGCTGCGCGCCGTGCGCACCGCCCACAGCACCACCGCCGCCACCAGGGACATCCGCATCGAGCTCGACGGCCCCGGCCCGGTGCCCGTCGTCGTCGACCCCGACCGGATCCGTCAGGTGATCGGCAACCTCATGACCAACGCGCTGAACGCCACCTCACCCGGCGGTGTGATCACCCTGCGCGCCCGCACCGAGGGCGGAACCGCCGTCATCGAGGTCGCCGACACCGGCTGCGGCATCGCGAGCGAGGACCTGGCGCACGTGTTCGACAGGTTCTGGCGTGCCGACAGCGCCCGCGGCCGGCACACCGGTGGACGGGGTCTCGGGCTCGCGATCGCGCGCGAGATCATCGCCGCTCACGCGGGCACCATCACCGTCACCAGCACCGTCGGCACCGGCACGACGTTCACCGTGCGCCTGCCACTCGAGCAGCGCCACTGAGGGCGCGATCAGGGTGCGGGCTGTCCGGCTGCCGCCATGATCGGATGCCACCGGGTGGCGTCGAAGATCAGCGTGATCGACTCGATCCGGCCGTCCCGCAACCGGAAGTGCTCGGCGGTGCGCTGGGTGCCGACCGGCGTGGCGGTGTGCACGTCGTAGACGAGCGTGGCCTCCGACTCCCCGTACAGCTCGCTGATCATGTCCACACCCGTGACCACCTGAAGGAATCCGGCGAGCCCAGCCAGGTGGCCGCCGGCGTCAGAGGTCATCAGCGGGCTCTCGAAGGTGAACGTCCCGGCGAGCTGGGCGGCTGCGGCGGGCACGTCACCGGCGAACCTCGCCTGGTGGTACGCCTGCACGGTCTGCGTGGTCGCGGCGGTCGTCACTGCTGTTCCTCCAGGTACGGGGCGAGTCGGTGCTGGTTCTCCACAAGACGCAGGCAGAGGTGACGCACTAGTGCTTTCTCGGCAGGGGTGAAGCCGCGGAAGAAAGCGTCCATGGCGCGCTGGGTGGGCCGGCGGAACTCCTCGAGCCAGGTCCGCCCGGACGGGGTGATCCGGGCGAGCACGGCACGCCGGTCCTCGGGGTCGGGGACCCGCACGGCGAGTCCGCCGCGTTCGAGGGTGTCGACCAGCCCTGTCACGTTGCGCGAACTCACCCCGGCTGAGTGGGCCAGGTCCTTGATGCGGATGCCGTCCTCGCGCTCGGCGAGGCGGATCAGGATGTCGAGCGCACCCGGACTCAGCCCGCGGCTGTCCGTTCCTTTGGACTGCAGTCGTTCCAGGCCCCTGGCGGCCGCGCGGACCGCCGCCGCCGCTTCCAGCGCGCTGGTGTCACCGTCGAGGGCGAACTGGGTCACCGCGGCCCTGACCTGGGGGTTGAACAGCAGGTCGTCCGGATCTCGATCGAACTCGTCATCTACGTGCTTCATTGTGAAGCAGTACTTTAGTACGTACTTCCCTATCTGTCACTCGGCGCGTACGTCCAGGCGAACGTCCCGGTACTTCCCCTCCAGGACATCCGCCACCAGGATCCGTTCCCCGAGCGCCGCGGAGACGTAGACCGCGCGCACGAAAGCCAGCGACAGCAACGCATCGCCGATCGTCACGCCGGGCCGGGCGCCGGTGGAGACAGCGTGCGCGACGTCGTCGTACTGGCGGCGGTGGCCGAGTACGAAGTCGTCGTCACCGCGCGGGCCAGCCGGGGTGTGCGCGAGCCCGACCTCGGCCTCCGCCTGATTGCCCGTGACAGCGCCGCCGGTGACACCGCCCGGCCGGTGATCCTCGGCCGAGTGCTTGGCGTGGAAGTACTCGAGGCGATCGTTGTCGATGATCGCCGACCCCTCGGTGCCGTGGACCTGGATGCGCGCGGTCAGCCCGGGATAGGCGGCGGTGGTGGCCAGCAGGACCGCTATGGCCCCGGACTCGAACACGACGGTCGCGGCCACCGTGTCCTCCACCTCCACACGTTCGTGGGCCAGCAGCCGCGCCGATGCCTGCACCTCGACCGGGCGACCGAGGAACCAGCACAGCAGGTCGGCGGTGTGGACGCCCTGGTTCATCAACGCGCCACCGCCGTCGAGCTGCCAGGTGCCACGCCAGTCCCCGCTGTCGTAGTAGTCCTGGTCGCGCCACCAGGCGACCGACGCAACCGCTGAGGTCGGCTTGCCGAACCGGCCGCCGTGCACGGCCCGTGCCACCGCCGCGCTCGCCGGGTCGAACCGGTGCTGGCTGATCACGGTGATCATCTGCCCGGCACCGGCGGCCTGCGCGGCGAGTCCGGCGAACTCGGCGGCCCTCGCGACGTCGACGTCCAGCGGCTTCTCGATCACGACGTGCTTGCCCGCGGCGACCGCCTGCCGCGCGAGGTCCAGATGTGTGCCGCTGGGCGTGCAGATCACCACCAGGTCGATCTCGCGTGCCCGCAGCGCATCCGGCAGCGTGGGATACGTCTCGAGACCGGGCAACGAGTTCGCCGGCACCGCGTCCACCGCCGCGACCACTTCGAACTCCGGGTGCTCTGCGATCGCACGTGCGTGTATGCGGCCGATCACGCCACAACCGATGATGGCGACACGGATCATGACAGGGTCACTCCCAGCTCGTCGGTGATCCGCCGTAGCGCACGGGCCGCCTGGCCGAAGGCCGCCGGTCCGGAGAAGCCGCCCAACGCGTGCGCCGCCGACAGATGCGGTTCGAGCGACACGAAACCCTGATAGCCGTCGTCACGCAGCGCGGTAAGGGTCTCCACCAGTTCGCCGTCGCCCTCCCCTGCCGCGACGACCCTGCCGTCCGCCGCGATCGCGTCCTTGATCTGCACGTATTCCAGGTGTGGACGCAGATCGGCGTAGGCGTCGGTGAACGGCCGGCTGCCCACCTGCACGAAGTTCGCACTGTCCCAGGCAACCCGCAGGTGGTCGGAACCTGTCGCCTCGATCAGGTCGAGAACCCGCTCCGGGGTGTCGCCGTAGATGTCCTTCTCGTTCTCGTGCAGCAGAACGATGTCCGCGCGCTCGGCCAGCGCGGTCATGGCCCGCAGGCGCACCAGCACCTCGTCCCGCATGCCCGCGGGATCGCGCCCCTCCTGGTAGAAGGAGAACATCCGGATGTAGCGGGTCGAGAACGTGTGCGCGAGATCGATCGCTATGGCCAGGCGCGCCAGCTCGGCCTCCACCGGCAGCTCGAGCGAGACCTTGCCCAGCGGAGAGGCGATCGCGGACACCCCGAAACCGCGCTCGTCGAGCAGCCTCCGCAGTTCGCCGCGCTGCCGGGAATCGAGGTCGAGCACACCCGTGCCCCACGCACCGCGCAACTCGAGATGCCGCGCCCCCAAGGCTTCCAGCACCGAGAGCTGGACGACGGGATCCGGGTCGATCTCATCACCGAAACCGGACAGCAGCCACGTCGGAGCGCTCGCCGCGGTCATGTGAGTCCTCCTGAAGTCAGCCGGCAGCCCGCCGGGAGCAATGCTCCCAGCGGGCTGCTGCCGATTACGAGCAGATCACCCTGACGCCGGCCCAATCGCCGTGGTCACTGCTGATTCCGTTGCCGCCGTCGTTGACCACGAGCCGGACCACCGTCGCTCCGGTGATGTCGGCGGTGATCGGTTTCGCCGGCATCTCGGTGGTCATCACGCCGCTGTCAGCGACCTTGGTGCCGTTGGCCCAGACCTCGAACCCGACCGAGCCGTTCGCTTCTTCCTCGTCGTCCACGCCCACGTCCGCGGCCAGCGACGTGCAGTGCCCGCCGACGTAGAACTCCACGCTGCTCGGTGCGTGGGCGCCGATGCCCTTGGCGTAGGTGACTCCGTTGATGGTGATCGGGGTTCCGTCGCCCGCCTCGTACTCGCCGTTGCTGGTGTCACGTTCGATCGGGCCCCAGCCGTTGTCGGAACCCAGCCAGGCCAGGTCGCTGACGTAGGCGTTCGCCACCGGCGCCGGTGGCGGCACCCTGACGTCGAAGTGGAACCGCGTCTCCGCTCCCGGCCAGAAGGTCGTCCGGACGGCCAGGCGGTACTGCCCCGGTTTGGCGTCGGCCGGAACCTTGACCGTCCATTTTGTACTCGTCGACTCGCCGGGGCGCAGCACTCCCTTGTGGTCAGCGGACTGCGGTCGTGCCTCCCATCCCGCCGGCCCGGACAGCACCGACTTCACCCCGAGGGCGGGCACCTTGCCGCTGTTGGTCGCGGTCGTGGTCACCGACGCGTTGCGGCCGGGCTCGGCGAACGGGTAGGCGGACTGCAGCGCCGCGCCGGCGTCGACCGCCGGCGGGTACTTCGCCCAGCCGCGGTCGGCGTTCACCCGGAACATCGCGCTGCCGTGCGGCGGGAGGGTCGCGGCGATCGTGCCCGCGCTGTGCCGGTCGGTGCGGGCCCACAGGTCGCGCACCTTGTAGCCAGGCGACTGCCGCAGCCCGATCTCCGCGGCCGTCGTCGTGACGCGCTCGGTCTTCTCCCCCTCGTTGAACAGCAACACCGCCTTGTCGCCGTTCTTCAACGGCTTCACGAAGACGTGCGTCCCGTTCACCGAACGAATCGGCCGGCCCTGCTGCCCCAGCGGGTCCTGGTCGACCGCGATGACCTCGCGGTTGCTCAGGATCTCGAACGTCTCCGGAGTGGCCTTGCGCAGGTCCGAACCGATCAGCAGGGGCGCGGCCATGATCGCCCACAGGTTGAAGTGCGACCGGTACTCGGTGTCGGTCATACCGCCGTTGCCGACCTCGAGCATGTCCGGGTCGTTCCAGTGGCCAGGCCCGGCGTGGTCCGCGAGCGCCCAGTTCGTCTTCGCGATGCCGAGCATGCTGTGGTAGCTGTCGGTGATGTCACCGGTGGTGCGCCACAGCTGGCCGACGTCCTTCGCCCACTCCCAAGGCTTGTTCTCACCCCACTCGCAGAGCGAGTACACGATCGGCCTTCCGGTGCGGCGCAACGCATCCCGCATCGTCGTGTAGCGCAGCCTGGCATCGACGCCCTGGTTGTTGCAGTTGTCGTACTTCAGGTAGTCGACCCCGTAGGAAGCGAACAGGTCGGCGTCTTGCTGCTCGTGGCCGAGCCCACCGGGAAAACCGTTGGTGTCGCAGGTCCTCGTGCCCGCACTCGTGTAGATGCCGAACTTCAGGCCCTTCGAGTGGACGTAGTCCGCGACGGCCTTGATGCCGTTCGGGAAGCGGACCGGGTCGGGGACGAGGTTGCCGTCCGGACCGCGCTGGGGCAACGCCCAGCAGTCGTCGAGATTGACGTACTGGTAGCCCGCGTCCTTCAGTCCTTTCTCGACGAAGATGTCGGCGATGCCCTTGACCATCGCCTCGTTGAACTCGGCTCGGCAGTGCGTGGAATTCCAGTTGTTGAACCCCATGGGCGGCGTGAGCGCGAGCCCGTCTCCTGGAGTCGCAGCGGCCGAGGTGGCGGCGGTGCCGGGTAGGGCGGCACCGATGCCCGCGGTGAGCAGCGCTCCCGCCACGACCACCGCGATGGACCTGCGTAGATGTTCAATCATCGGACCTCACCGTTGAACGCCCAACAGAATCAAACAATGACCATCACAGAGCATCATCATCAGACCGCATCCGACAAAGGTTGTCCACCCTTCCACGCGACCGGTTCCCTGCCGTTGGACGTTTCGGTCCGGCGCGTCAGAGCACAGCTCATCGGCGAGCCGGAACTCGCGGCCGGGGTCACACTGATCCTGTCCCCCGTGCTGGATGTCCTCACGATCCTGGTGCCCTCGGCGTCACCCCGGTGACGAGCGGTGCCGCGATCGTCTTCGCCACCGCCGGGGCGTGGAGCCGCTTCGGCCCCGCTGAAAGGCGCACCGCCATGCGCGCAGTTCGTTTCCACGAGTTCGGCGACCCGCACGTCCTCACCGTCGAGGACGCCCCCGAACCGCACGCTGAATCCAGCCAGATCAGGATCAAGGTCCAGGCCGCCAGCGTGAACCCGGTCGACTGGAAGATCCGTGCCGGCTACATGGCCGAGTACATGCCGACCACGTTCCCCGCGATCACCGGCAGCGACGCGACCGGTGTCGTCGACGAGATCGGTGACGGTGTGGCGGGCGTCAAGCCAGGTGACCGGGTGTTCGGCCTGGCGCACGGCACCGCCGCCGAGTACGCGGTGCTCACCGACTGGGCGACCGTGCCCAGCGCCTGGACGGTGGAGCAGGCCGCCGCGGCAGGCCTCGTTTCCGCCACTGCCATCGAGAGTCTCAACGCCCTCGGTGACCTCTCCGGCAAGACCCTGCTGATCGAGGGCGCCGCGGGAGGCGTCGGTTCCGCCGCCGTGCAGATCGCCGTCGCCCGCGGCGCCACGGTGATCGGCACCGCGAGCGAGGCCAACCACGCCTTCCTCCGCGAGCTCGGCGCCACCCCCATCACGTACGGCGAGGGTCTGGCCGAGCGGGTCGGCGCGGTCGCCCCTGGCGGGGTCGACGCCGCGCTGGACACCGCGGGCTCAGGCTCGTTGGCCGACATCGTGGCCCTCGTCGGTGACCCCTCGCGCGTCGCCACCGTGGCCGACTTCGGTGCCGGCGCTCTCGGCGTCACGCTCATAGCGGGGAACGCGCATGCCGCCGCGAACCTCGCCGAGGCGTCCCAGCTCGGAACCGCCGGGGCCTACACCCCGCGCGTGCAGGCCACCTACCCGCTGGACAAGGCCACCGACGCACACGCACACGTCCAGGGCGGCCACACGCAGGGCAAGGTCCTCCTCACCCTCTGACCCGTCGACTCACGGGAGCGGCGCCGGTCGGTGATGCGGGGTCCAGCGCAGGTGGACTGCGGCCGTTCGCGCGCCGGGATCAGCTCCTGCGGCCGACAGCCGCGAGCCCGCTGAACCGCTCCGGGTGCTCGTCGACGTCCTCGGGCGCGACCGGCCTCCACTGCGGCAGGAACACCACTCCCGGTTCGACGAGGTCGAAGCCCGTGAGCAGCTCGGCGACCTGCGACTTGGAGCGCATGGTCATCGGGGTCGCGGTGCGGTTGTAGAGGTTCTGGTGCGAGTCCGCCTGCCCCGGCTGGCCGTCCTGACTCGCGTGCGAGAGAACCAGGAAACTGCCGGGTGCCATCGCCTCGCGATACCTGGCGATGACGGCTGCCGGATCGTCGTTGTCCGGCACGAAGTGCAGCACCGCGACCATCATGACCGCGATCGGCTCGTCGAAGTTCAGCAGTTTGCGCACCTGAGGGCTGTCCAGGACCTGTTCCGGCTTGCGCAGGTCGGCCTGGAGGGCGGCGGTGTCCTGGTTCCCGCGCAGGATGTTCTCGCTGTACGCGGTGGCGATGGGGTCGTTGTCCACGTACACGACCCGCGCGCCGGGTGCCGCGTCCTGGGCGATCTCGTGCACGTTGCCCACCGTCGGGATGCCCGAGCCGAGGTCGAGGAACTGCCGGACGCCGGCGTCGGCGCAGAACCGCACGGCGCGGCGCAGGAACGCCCGGTTCGCCTGCATGATCAACGGCAGGTCCGGCCACATCCCGATCGCCCGCTCGGCCATCTCCCGGTCGACGGCGAAGTTGTGGGCGCCGCCCAGGTAGTAGTCGTAGACCCGCGCCGCGCTCGGGCGAGTCAGATCGACGGTGCCTGCTTCATCGGTCATGCCTGCCCACCTTGATCGATGCCCGCCGGGTCGTTGGCGGGCACGTTACCGGCTGGCCGGAATAGATCAACCTGGACGGCTCGCGAGCGCGCGGTGCGGGGTCCAGCGCAGGTGGACGTTCCGGTCCGCCGGTTCCGCTCGCAACAGCGACAGGCGCGGTCGGACGGCGTCGGTGCGCGCGGTCGGCGGCTTGCGGCTGCCGGCCCGGTACTGGACGGGCCACTCGGCACCGCGATGTTCCTGTTCGGCCGCCGCGTGCAGGGTCCAGTGCGGGTCGTACAGGTGCGTGCGGCCGAGCGCGCACAGGTCGGCGCGGCCCGCCAGCAGGATCGAGTTGACGTCGTCGTACGAGGCGATGGCGCCGACCGCGATGACCGCCGTGCCGGTGGCGGCGGCGACCTCGTGGCGGATCCGGTCCGCCAGCGGCGTTTGGTAGGAGCGGCCGTACGCGGGGCGCTCGTCCGCCGTCACCTGGCCGGAGGAGACGTCGATCGCGTCCGCGCCGTGAGCGATGAACGCGCGGGCGATCTCGACGGCGTCGTGCTCGGTGTTGCCGCCGTCAGCCCAGTCGGTCGCGGAGATGCGCACGATCATCGGTCGCTCGGCGGGCCACACGGCGCGGACGGCGTCGAACACCTCCAAGGGGAACCGCAGCCGATTGTCCAGCGACCCGCCGTACGAGTCGGTGCGCTGGTTGGCGATCGGCGAGAGGAAGGACGACAGCAGGTAGCCGTGCGCGCAGTGCAGTTCGAGCAGGTCGAAACCGGCGACGGCACCGCGTTGGGCGGCGGCCACGAACTCGGCGGTGATGCGGTCCATGTCGTCACGGGTGAGCTCACGCGGGACGGGCGATCCGGGGCCGTACGGCAGCGGGGACGGGCCGACGGTCTCCCAGTTGCCGTCGAGCAGCGGTTCGTCCATGCCCTCCCACATCAGGCGGGTCGAGCCCTTGCGGCCGGAGTGGCCCAGCTGCAGACCGATGCGAGCGGTGCTCCGCGAGTGGACGAACGACACGATCCGCGCCCAGGAGTCGCGCTGCTCGTCGGTCCACAGACCGGTGCAACCGGGCGTGATCCGGCCCTCGGGCGAGACGCACACCATCTCGGTCATCACCAGCCCCGGCCCGCCCATGGCCTTGGATCCCAGGTGGACCAGGTGGAAGTCACCCGGCACGCCGTCGACGGCGGAGTACATGTCCATCGGCGAGACGATCACCCGGTTCTTCAGCTCCAGCCGCCCCAGCCGGAACGGCTGGAACATCGCCGGGGCCGTACCGGAAAGTCCTTGGGAGGCAGCGAAAGCAGCGTCGACCCGATCGGCGAACTCCGAGTCGCGGGTGCGGAGGTTGTCGTAGGTGATGCGGCGGGACCGGGTCAGCAGGTTGAAGCAGAACCGGGTCGCCTCCTGGTTCGCGTACATGCCGATGTTCTCGAACCACTCCAGGGACGCCTGGGCGGCTCGCTGCGTCGACTCCACCACGGGGCGCCGCTCGGCCTCGTAGGCCGTCAACGCGGTCTCGACGTCGCGGTGCTCGTGCAGACACGCGGCAAGGGCGAGCGAGTCCTCCATCGCCAGCTTGGTTCCCGACCCGATCGAGAAGTGCGCGGTGTGCGCGGCATCCCCGACGAGGACGAGATTGCCGTGGTGCCACCGCTCGTTGCGCACGGTGGTGAAGCTGAGCCACTTCGAGTTGTTGGCGAACACCTGGTGGCCGGCCAGCTCCCCGGCGAACAGCTCGCGGATCCGTTCGACGGCGGCGTCGTCGGACACCCCCGGCGGAAACTCCTGACCGTCGTCGAAACCGGCCCGGCGCCAGACGTCCTCGTGCATCTCGACGATGAACGTGGAACCGCTGTCGGAGTAGGGGTAGCCGTGCACCTGCATGGTGCCCCACTCGGTGTCCTTGATGAAGAACTGGAACGCCTCGAAGACCAGATCAGTGCCGAGCCACATGTACTTGTTGTGGCGCCGATCGAGGACAGGCCGAAAAACATCCGAAAAGGACTGTCGAACCACGGAGTTGACGCCGTCCGCACCGACCACGAGATCGTGGGAAGCACGAAGAAGATCGGCGTCCGGGGCGGGCGTCGAGTAGTGCACCACCACGCCGAGATCGCGGCACCGCTGCTGCAGCAGGCCGAGCAGCTCCTTGCGGCTCATCGCGGCGAACCCTTGTCCACCAACGGTGTGGCTCTCGCCGCGGTAGTGGATGTCGATGTCGGTCCACCGGGCGAACCGACGTGCCATCGTGTCGGCGAACTCCGGATCCGCGTTCTCGATGCCGCCCAGCGTCTCGTCGGAGAACACCACACCGAAGCCGAAGGTCACATCGGCGGCGTCGCGTTCCCAGATGGTGATGTCGTGTGCCGGGTCCAGTTGCTTCATCAACGCGGCGAAGTACAGGCCGCCCGGGCCACCACCCACGATCGCGATCTTCACACCGGCACCTCGTCCTCGACGAGCTTGCGCAACGCGAAGCGCTGCAGCTTGCCGCTGGCGTTGCGCGGCAACGAGGTCCGGAACCGCACGTCGCGCGGGTACTTGTAGGGGGCGATGGTCCGCTTGACGTGGTCCTGGATCTCCCTGGCCTTCTCGGCGTCACCGAGCACGCCGTCGCGCAGCACCACGAAGGCGCACACGACCGAGCCGCGTTCGTCGTCGGGCTTTGCGACGACGGCGGACTCCAGCACGTCGGGGTGGGTGTCGATGGCCTCCTCGACCTCCGGCCCGCCGATGTTGTACCCGGAGGAGACGATCATGTGGTCGCTGCGGGCGTGGTAGTGGAAGTAGCCGTCCTCGTCGCGGTGGAAGATGTCTCCGGTGACGTTCCAGCCGTTCACCACGTAGTCCTGCTGGCGCGCGTCGTCGAGGTAGCGGCAGCCGACCGGGCCGATGACGCCCAGCCGCCCCGGCTTGCCGGGGCCGAGTTCCCTGCCGTCGAGGTCGAGAACGGTGGCGCGGTAGCCCGGTACCGGCTTGCCGGTGGAGCCGGGCCGGATGTCGTCACCGGCGGCGGAGATGAAGATGTGCAACAACTCCGTGGCGCCGATGCCGTCGATCACCCTGAGCCCGAGCCGGTCCCGCAGCCGCTCCCAGGTCTGCTGGGGGATGTGCTCACCGGCCGACACCGCGGTCCTCAACCCGGCGAGCTTCCCTTCCGCACCGTCGCGCAGGATCGCCTTGTACGCCGTCGGCGCGGTCGCGAGGACCGTGACTCCGTGCTGCTGCACCAGATCCGCGAGCTGGGCTGGGGTGGCGGCCTCGGTCAGCAGGGCACAAGCCCCTGCTCGTAACGGAAAGACGACGAGCATGCCCAGGCCGAAGGTGAAGGCGAACGGAGCCGTGCAGGCGACGAGGTCGTCCTGCGTCAGCCGCAGCACGTGCCGGCCGAAGGTGTTGTCGATGGAGAGAACGTCGCGGTGGAAATGCGCGGTGATCTTGGGGGCGCCGGTGCTCCCGGACGTGGGCGCCAGCAGCGCCACGTCGTCGGCGGCGGTGTCCACGGCGGTGAACTCCCCCGGCTTGGTCGCGCAGCGCGCCGCGAGATCGTCGTAGTCGACGACCGTCAGCGACTGGAAGGCGCGCACGTCCTCGGTGAACCGCTGGTCCACCAGCGCGATCGAGGGACAGGTCCGCTCCACGATGGGCGTGAGCTCGCGGGTGCGCAGGGCCGCCATGGTGGTCACGACGACGCCGCCCGCCTTGAGCACGCCGAGCCAGGCGGCGACGGTCCACGGGTTGTTGGGTGAGCGCAGCAGGACCCGGTGGCCGGGCAGGAGGCCGAGGTCCTCGGTCAGCACCTGCGCGACCTGGTTGGCACGGGTCCACAGCTTGCCGTAGGACCAGATCTCCCCGTCCGGGGTGCGCAGCGCAGGGCGGCCGGGTCCGAACGTCGACATGGGCACGTCGATGAGTTCCGTGGCGGCGTTGAGGCGCGCCGGGTAGTTCAGCTCCGGCGTCGTGAACTCGATCGTCGGCCACAGCCGGGTGGGAGGCAGGTGATCGCGAGCGAACGTGTCCGACATGGTCAGTCCTTCCGCGGGCGGCGGGTCAGGAAGCGCGGATCATGCCCTCCTGGGCAACGGTGGCGAGGTGCAGGTGATCGCGGGTGAAGAAGCGGCCGGAGCCGAGGCCGCGGCCCGCGTCGGCGGCGACCGCCTCCTGCACGTACAGCAGCCAGTCGTCGATCGGGGCCGGGCGGTGGAACCACATGGCGTGGTCGAGGCTCGCGGTGACCAGTCCCGGCTCGGCCCACGGCAGGTCGAGCACCCGCAGGATCGGCTCCAGGATCGTGTAATCGCACATGTAGGCCAGCGCGGCCAGGTCTCGTTGGGCGTCGGTCAGCCCCTCGACCGGGCGCAGCGGGTCGAACGGCTTGATCCACACCGCCTGGTGCGGGACCCGTTCACCCTCGACCGCGAGGTAGACGGGGCCGGGCACGTGCCGCATGTCGAAACTGCGGCCGCCGGCCCAGTAGGCCTTCGACACCTCGGTCATCGTGCCCCCGCTGCGGCCGGCGAGGTACTCCGCCGAACTGGGCAGGTCGTCGGGGCCGGGCAGAGCCTCGGTGAACTCGGCCTGGAAGCTGCCGCTCGGCTCACCGGCGGCGAAGTTCGCCAGGCAGACGTAGAGGGGCTTGCCGTTCTGGTAGCCGCGCACCTGCCGGGTGCTGTAGCCCCGGCCGTCGCGGAGCAGTTCGACCTCGTAGCGCACCTGCGCGCCGATGTCGGCGGGACGCAGGAAATAGCTGTGCATCGAGTGCAACGACTTGCCGTCGGTCACCGAGCGCATGGCCGCGGCCGCCGCTGCGGCGACCAGGTCGCCGCCGTACGCCTTGGGCCACGGGCAGGGCTGGGTGACGGCGGTGAAGGCGAGGTCGAAGTGCTCCGGCTCGGCCTTCTCCAGCGCGATGGCCGACGTGAAGATCGCGGAGGTCGCGAGGGTCCCGGCGGTCATCGGCTCAGCCAGTCGCGGAGATCCTCGTCCGGGACGTCGGCCAGGTTGACGACGATGTTCTCCGGGGTCCGCGTCGTCATCCAGGTGAGCGGCTTGTTCCGGTCGAGGTTGCACTCGATGTGCGGCATGAACGGCGGCACGAACACCCAGTCGCCCTCCGCCATGTCGACGTAGTCCTCGAACCTCTCGCCGAAGTAGATCCGCGCGCGGCCGGACAGCACGTAGCCGCCGGTCTCGGCCTCGCCGTGGTGGTGGGTGACCGAGCGGTAGCCGGGTTCGTTGGTCACCTTCCCGAACCACAGCTTCGTCGCCGGGGTGTGCTGGATGCTCACGCCCGAGATCCGGATCGCGCCACCGGAGTTCGCGGTGTCGGGGTTCTCGGCGCCTCCGCGCGTCACCACCGGGGCGACGAGTCCGCTGGGCAGCCGGTACATCGAGTTGTCGCCTTCGAGCTGGTACCTACTCAGGTCGGGCTCCATATATCGCATTCTTCACCGCCGTCAGATAATGTCAATACTCATGAGGCCTGTTGCAGTGAACCCGGCCAGCCTTCCCGCACCGAGCGGCTACTCGCACGGCACGCTCGCCGGAAACACGCTCCACCTGGGCGGACAGACGGCGCTCGACGCCGACATGAAGATCGTTCCCGGCGGCATCGTCGAGCAGTTCCGCCAGGCGTTCGGCAACGTCCTGACCACGCTGCGCGAGGCGGGTGGCGAGCCGGAGGACCTGGTCAGCATCACGATCTACCTCACCGACATCCCGGACTACCAGGCGCACGGCAAGGAGATCGGCAAGGTGTGGCGCGAGCTCGCCGGCCCCGTCTACCCGGCCATGGCGGGCATCGGCTGCACCGCGCTGTGGCAACCGGAAGCGCTGATCGAGATCCTCGGCGTGGCCGTGATCCCGGAGCACCGCCTGATCAAGAAGTAGCGTTTTCATGATCAGCGAAATGGAGACGCGATAGTGAAACTTGCTTCTCTGACCGTGGACGGCGTGCGCCGTGCCGGTGTCGTGGACGAGGCGGAGCAGTCGATCGCGCTGCTGCCCACCACCGTCGACGACATCGTCCGCGGCGGTTCACCAGGTGTCCGCGGCGAGGTTCTGCCGCTGGCCGAGGTTCGCCTGGAGTCGCCGCTGCACCGCTTCAACCGCGACATCCTGTGCACCGGCTGGAACTACCTCGACCACTTCGAGGAGTCGAAGGGCAAGCGCGAGGGACAGGATCCCGTGGCCGTTCCGGAGCGCCCGACCTTCTTCACCAAGGGCCCGGACACGGTCATCGGACCGGCCGACGCCATCGCCTACGACCCGGAGCTGTCGCAGAAGTGGGACTACGAGGCCGAAATCGCCATGGTCATCGGCCGTGACGGCCGGTCGATCCCGGAGGAGAAGGCCCTGGACCACGTCTTCGGCTTCCTCGTCGCCAACGACGTCTCCCAGCGCGACCTCCAGCGGGCGCACGGCGGACAGTGGCTCAAGGGCAAGAGCCTCGACGCCACGATGCCGCTCGGCCCGTGGCTGACGACAACAGATTCCGTGGAGGATCTCGCCAGCATGCAGGTGCAATGCGAGGTCAACGGACAGCTGCTGCAGAACGCCTCCAGCGCGCAGATGGCGTTCTCGTTCGCGCGGATCATCGCCGAGCTGAGCCACGGCATGACGCTGCGCGCCGGGGACGTGATCCTCACCGGCACGCCCAGCGGCATCGGGAGCGCCCGTGAGCCGCAGATCTTCCTGCGCGACGGCGACCTCGTGGTGACTCGGGTCAGCGGCCTGGGCGAGCTGCGCAACACTGTCACCCTGACGGAACTCGGCTGACGAGGAGAGTGCGCTGAACGTCGCGCTGACCACAGAACCAGCGGCTCCTGCCGGGCGCGACCGGCTCGGCCCGCTCATCATCACGATCTTCGGCCTGTACGCGCGCGGCGAGGACAACTGGCTCTCCGTGGCGTCCGTCGTGCAGCTCATGGCGGAGCTCGGCGTGGAGGGCCAGGCCGTGCGGTCCTCGATCTCCCGCCTGAAGCGCCGTGGCGTGGTCCGCAGCGACCGCCGCGACGGCGCCGCCGGATACGCCCTCTCCGAACCGACCTTGGAGACGCTCGCGGAAGGCGACGCGCGGATCTTCGAGCGCAGGCGGGCGACGGTCGAGGACGGCTGGCTCGTGGTCGTGTTCTCCGTGCCCGAGTCCGAACGCGAGAAGCGCCACGCGTTGCGCACCAGCCTGACCCAGCTCGGCTTCGGCACCACGGCGCCCGGCGTGTGGGTCGCGCCGGGCAACCTGGCCACGGAGACACGGCGGACCCTCGAACGCCGCGGGCTGTCCGAGTACGTCGACATCTTCACCGGGCAGCACTTCGCGTTCGGCGACCTCCGGTCGAAGGTGCGCGCCTGGTGGGACCTCGACGAGCTGGCCGACCTGTACGCGGACTTCGTGCGGCGCCACCGCTCGGTCCTCGACACCGTCCCAGCCGGACTCACGACCCCGGAGCAGGCCTTCCAGACGTACGTGCCGATGCTGACCCAGTGGCGGCGCCTGCCCTACAGCGATCCCGGACTCCCCCTGTCGCTCCTTCCGCCCGGATGGAACGGCGTAACCGCGGAAACGCTGTTCGAGCAGCTCAACAACACGCTGAGCGCACCGGCACGCGAGCACGCCCTGGCCGTGATCCACGGTCCCGGCTAGGAAGCGTCAGAAACCGCAGCCCTCCGGCGAGAAGGCGCGGTCGCTCGCATTGCTGCCGTCGCTGCGCACGACCCGCACCTCGACGCACAGCGCGCCCGAAGCGAGCAGCTCGACCGAGGGCACGTCGACCGTGCCCGTCTTCAGCTCGTCGTTGGTGCGCCAGACGAACGTGTCGCCGGGCTCTGGCGACGGGTAGGTCCACGTGAACCGGAGCGTTTCCGCGTTGATGCGGCTCGCGGTGACCACGGCCTTGGCCGACGGCCCGGCCTGGGCGCCCGCCGTGCTCTGCGGCTGCGCCGCGACCGGAGCCGGCAGCGTGCCCTTGTCCGGCAGGAGAAGCGCGCTGGCGCCGACCACCGCGGCGACGGCTCCCGCGGCACCGGCGTACAGCGGCCAGCGCGGCTTGCGGCGCGCGGGCGGGTCCGGCGCGGGGACGACGAGGGCGTGCAAGCCGGTGGTCGGCGTCGACTCGTCGTAGATCTGCTGAAGGCGCCGCCCGAACTCCGCGGCCGACCCGGGACGCGCGGCCGGATCGGCTGCCATCGCCTGGCGCAGCAGCACTTCCAGCGGCTGCGGTGCCCGCCCCGCGTGCTGCGGGCGGCTGAGCAGGATGCGCTGCTCGATCGCCACACGGGAGTTGTCGCCGCGCGGCACCACGAACGGCGAGTGGCCGACGAGGAGGTGCCACAACGTCGCGCCGAGCGAGAAGACGTCCGCGCGGACACCGTGGGCACCAGCGCTGATCACCTCGGGAGCCGTCCACGGCAGCCGATCCCTGCCGGTGGTGCCGAAGTCCGTGAGGTACACCTGTCCGCGCTCGTCGAGCAGGACGTTCGCCGGCTTGACGTCGCGGTGCACCACACCGGCCTGGTGCGCGGCGTGCAACGCGTCCGCGACGCCGATGCCGATCTCCAGCACCCGCCCGAACGGCAGCGGTGCAGCGGCGGCCAGGTCACCACCCGGATAGCACCTCATGACCAGGTATGGCAGCCCACCGCGGGTCCGCCCGGCGCGGTGCACGGTGACGATGCCGGGATGTCCGAGCCCCGCCACCGTCCTGATCTCGGCCACGCGCGGCGGATCGACGAGCAGCTTCACCGCGACCTCACCGTCCGCACCGCGGTACAGGTGGACGTTCTTGCCGAGCGGTCGGACGTACCGGATCCCGGGGATCTCCGGTAACTCTGTCATTCGCCACCTCGAGCTCATCGACGTCGGTCAGGTGGCCCCGCCCACCCGACCGCGCCGGCGCACCGGACACTCTGTCGGGCTTGGAATATTCCACCGTTGGCCTGACTGTCAACCGTCAACCACCAGATGAGACGCTCCCGGTAGGCGGGAGGAACCGGTGGATCACCGGGATCACCCGGGATCGCGGCTGCTGCCAGACGTGCCGATCCTCGAACGGCCACGCGTAGACCAGGGCACCGTCGCGGACGCAGTCGAGCAAACCCGGTGCCTCGAGTTCGTGCGCTGACCACTCGTAGAGCTGCTGCAACCTCGGCAGGATCATCCCGAAGTCGACGAGGCGACCGAACCCGTGTTCCCTGCCGAGGTAGTACCGCGCGCTCCCGCGGAGCGGGTATTCGCCGGGGAGCACGCGGGAGAGCTGAAGAAAGATTCCGGCCATCCCCAGCCGGGGGTCGCCGAGCAGCGGTGCGAGCGGATGCAGCCGGCTCAGCGAGATCCGGGGCGCCGCGACCAGGGCATGGGTGTAGAGCACCCGGCACAGGACGACGTTCATGAAGAACCGTTCGGGCTCGTTCTCCGCCTCCGCGAGCGCGCGATGCTCCAGGTAGGCGGCGACCACACTCCCGTTGTGCGCGCGGTACCAGGCCTGAGCGGTGGGCCGTCGCGCGAACGAAAGCCAGTGCGCCGCCGTTGCCGACGAAGCCGGGCCGCCGAGCCCGCCGCTCAGACCCACCGCTTCGCAGCCGTCGCGGAGGATGCGTTCGTTGACCGCGCGCCACCACGGACTGCCGGGGCGGCCGTTCGAGGTCGGTTGCAGGACCCCACGTCGCAACTGCCAGCGCATGAACGACATCGCCGCCCGCCGGAACGGCAGGTGCTGGGGCGCATGGCCGAACGGGCCGTGGTAGCAGCGCTCCATCAACGCCAGCCGACCGGCGGGGTCGTCGCGGACCTTGGTGACCTGCTGCTCCGCCCAGGTCGCGGCCGTGACCTCCGGCATCACCGGCACATGGTCGCACGTGATCGTTGCGGCCTGAAGGCGTCGGCGGATCGGCACGTGGTCGCACGTGATCGTTGCGGCCTGAAGGCGTCCGCGGGCGGCGGCGTTCCCCGGCGACCTCCCGCATCACCCGGCACGTGGTCGCACGTGGTCATCGCGGCCTGCGGACGCCCGCAGATCGGTCAGCGCCAGAACGTCCGGCGACGCTCCCCCGCGACCTCCCCCTCAGCGAACTCCCGCAGCACCTGCTGAGCCCGCGCCCACAGCTCGCCCACCTCGCCGTCCGACAGCCTGCCCGCGTTGAGCTCCGCGACCAGGCGGCGCAACGGCTCGTAAGCCGGGCCCTGCCTGGTCGAGAGCAGGGTCCCGAGCCTGCTGGCCAGATCCGCGAGCAGCTCCCGGCGTTCCCAGGCCGGCCGTCCCGCGTCCTTCTCCAGCCGTCGCACCTCCACCGCGGCGATCTCCCGCAGTTCCCCCGGACCGCCGGACGGCGACTCGGCCACCTGCTTCGGCGCCGCCGGTCGGAACAGGCCCGGAGCTCGCATCCGACCAGCAGCCTGCGGTGCGGCGGCAGGGGCAGGCGGCGGCCCGGCGAAGCTCATCGCTCCCCCGCCGTAACCCCCTGCCGCCACGGCCATCGGCGCAATCCCGAGATCCCATCCCGAGGGCTGCTCGACCGGCTGCACCACCCGGTGCACCGTGCCGTCGGACACGATTCGCTCGTCCACCGCGACGAACGCGGTGAAGCGGCACAACACGCCGAACCGCAGTGAGGTCCGCACGATCTCCTGCTCCACCGCCCGGTCGCCGGTCGCGTACCGGTCCTCGAGATCGCGCAGTGCGGCGCGGGCCCACTGCGCTCGGACCGCGGGTTCGTCGAGGTGCCGCACGGACACCGTCTCCTGCCAGGCCGCGCCGTCCCGGGACCTGCCGGTCACGGTGAACGAGGCCGGCGCCGATCCGCGATACCGGCCCAGCGCAACGAAAGGCACGCCGGGATAGATCGCAGAGGGCTGCCTGGGCAGTTCGGAGCCGGGCGACACCACCACGTCGGTGATCACCGGCGCGCCGATTCGGCGCTGGATGTGCGCCATCGCGTCGTCCAAACGGTCCTCGCTCTCGACGAGCTCGCACCGGCCGGCGCCCGCGGTGGCAAGTCTGCCGAGGAAGCCCGCGTTGACGGCCGTGTCGATGCCGACGGCGTGCACCCTCGTCCGGTTGATCACCGGGGCGATGTCGCGCAGGAGCTGGTCCTCGTTGCCGACCTGTCCGTCGGTGACCAGCACCAGGACCGGGTCACGTTCCTCGCTCGCGCGGGTGAGCAGGGTCAGCCCCTCCCGCAGCGGTTCGAACAGCTCGGTACCACCGCGCGCCTGGACCGCCGCCAGGTGCTCGACGGCGCGGAAACGATGGCGGTCGGTGGCCGCGACGAGTCCGGTGCCGAGCTCGGCGGGGCGCTCCAGGCTGTCGTCGAAGGTGATCACGGCGAACGTGTCGGCCGCGGTCAGCGTGTCGACGATGCGGGCCGCCGCGCGCCTGGCCGCGACCATCTTCCAGCCCGACATGCTGCCGGAGCGGTCGAGCAGCAGCACGACGTCGCGTGGACGGACCGGCGCCGCGGAGTCCGGTGGCAGGACCGTCAGCTGGTAGGTGCCCTCGCCGGAATCGTCCACATCGGACACACAAACGACCGCCGAACTGCTTCCCGCGTACGCCAGGCGCAGCACGAAGTCGCGGTCGGCGCGCTCCCCCGGCACGACCGTCACGGTGTTGCCCTCCCCCGTCACGGTGTGCAGGCTCGACCGCACCTCGCCTAGCTCGAGACCGGCCGGGTCGATCTCCACGCCGATCGAGAGCCGCACCGGGTTCGGGAAGCCCGGCAGCAGCACCGGCGGCGTGATCCGGGAGGCGTCCGGCACCAGGTCCGTGTCCTCCGCGTACCCGTCGCCGACGGACGGTCCCGGCAGCGGGGTGCCCGGCACGTACCGCGGTGCCACCACGAGCGGGAACCGGAACGTCGCCGCGCCGTCCTCGAACACCAGCGGCCCGACCATGGTCAGCTCGACGGTGACCCGTTCACCTGCCGGGATGTTCCCCACCCGCATGGTGAAGACGTCGGGCCGTTCCTCCTCGACGATGGACGCTCTCCTGCCCGCCGCGATCGCCTCGTCGTAGGCCTGGCGCGCCTCGGCGCGTTCGCGCAGTTCGGCCTCGACGATGCGGTCGCCGGCGGTCATCTTCATGCCGGTGACGGCGGCGCGGTCCGGCAACGGGAACACGTACGTCGCCTCGAGGGCGGTGTCGTGGGAGTTCACGAAACCGGTCGTCAGCACGACGCGGCCGACCAGCCCGGTGATCGTCGCCCGCACGTCGAGCCGCTCCAGCGGCAGGTTGCCGCGTTCGGTGCGCAGCACACCGACACCCGCGTCCTCGGTCGTCCGGCCGATCCGGTCCAGCTCAGCGGAGAGCATCGGGGCGACGGAGAAGGTCATGACGAGTCCCTTTCGTTCGTGAGCAGACCACGGGCGGCGAGCAGGTCGAGCAACGGCCGGGCCGCGGCGGCGATGTCCGCGAGGTCGGCGGCGGTCGGCGTCCCCGGCACCAGCACGACGGCACCTCCGCCGAGCGCGACACCGTTCAGCGGAACCGCGGGCGCGGGTGCCGGTGGCGTTTCCGCTGGCACTGCGGCAGGTTCCGCCCAGAACCTCGGGCGGACAGCTTCCGGCGGTGTCGCTGCGCTGGAAGTGAGCAGCGGTTCGGGAACGCGGGCGATGGCAGCCAACGTCCTGTCGGTGGCGCCCGCGAGCTTCGCCTGGATGTCGGCCAGCGTCCTCCCCTCTGACTGCAACCTCTTCAGTGCCACGAGCTGGAGCAGGTGGCGCTTCTCGTACAACGCGGTGCGGCCCCGCATCGCCGACGGCCGGTCGACCAGCCCCGTCGTCGCGTACCAGCGAACCGCCCGCCGGTCGGGAACGTCCCGCACACGACCGTTGGGCGAGCCCGAGTACTCCGCCGTGAGCGCGGCGGAGACACGTTCCAGCAACTCGTCGAGCGTCCACACACCGCGATACTGACACTGCAACCGTGACAGTGTCAATGTTGCCTCCAGGAGTAGCGTGCTGGGTGCCGAGCGTGACCAAACCTGCTCCGGGGGCATGGAATGAAGGGCCTGGCACTGCTGGCAGCGCTGTTGCTGCTGCTCACTCACCCCGCGACCGCCGGTACCGGATCGGTCGTCGCGAACTCCGACCGCCCTGACTTCTGGAAGGGCGAAGTCCGCAAGACCGACCCGCGCCTGCGGGACGTGCCCGAATGCCGGACGAACGGGTGCGACCGGGCGTTCGTCTCCGTCCGGCTGCCCGCCGGTCTGCGCGCGAAACCCGGTGGCGTCGAACTGGCGATCCGCGCGGTCGGCGCCACTCCCGACGACAGCCTGGGGTTCGTCGTCTACGAGGGGTCCCGGCGCATCGCTCTCGTCGACGCGCAAATCGGCCCCGCCCGGTCGGTGTGGCTGCCGAAGACCTCCGCGCGCTACACCGTCTACGTCTTCTACAACCCGTTCGTGCCCGAGCTGGGGTCCGACGTCGTCCGGTACGAAGGCTTGCTGGAGAACGAGAACTCACCTCGAGCGTCCTCACGCGAGCTCTTGCCGGATCTCGAGGTGCTGCCGCAGCGGTACGCGACCTTCGAGACCCCGCCGCCGTTCTTCGACGACGTGGCGGCACCGGGCTCGTCGTGCTTCCGCAGCGAGGTGGAGGAGCAGAACGCACGCAAGTGCCTGCGCTTCGGCCAGGCGATGGCGAACGTCGGCGAAGGCCCGGTCGACGTGCGGTACTCGACCCCGGCCGGCCAGCGCCCGCACGAGGTGCCCGGCTCGCAACGCATCTACCGCGCCGACGGGACGTTCCGCGACGTGCCGTCCGTGGGCGTCATGCACTACCACCCGATCCACAGCCACTACCACTTCGAGGACTTCTCGATCTCCACCCTCGAGAACTCCGCCGGTGCCGTGGTCGCCACCGGGAAGAAGAACGGCTTCTGCATGGCGGACACCGAGATGCCCTGGTGGGCACGCAAGGGCAACGCACCGCAGAGCTACCCGGCGCCACGCTGCCTGGACCCCGAACCGTCGTCGCCGCCGGGTGTCGACGCGTTCAAGAACGGCATCTCGCGCGGGTGGGCCGACGAGTACTGGTGGGCGCTGCCCGACCAGATGATCGAGGTCAGCTCGTTGACCGACGGCACCTACGTGCTGGTGACCCGCGTCGACCCGACCGACAAGCTGCGCGAGGCCTCCGACGGCAACAACTGCGTCCGGATCCCGGTCACGTTGTCCGGGCTGGCGACGGGCACGCCGACGGCCGTCCTCGGGAGCACGCCCTCGCGCTGCTGACGTTCCGGCGGCTTCCGGGGTGGCTCGTCACGAGCTGAACATGCTTAGGACACAGGGAAATCTCGATGTGGAGCTGTTGATCAGGAGCACCCGCGTCCTGCCTATCATGGCGCCGTCTACTCACTCCTCCCCTGCATCCTTCGCTCGCGAGACGGGAACGACACACCCATGTCCGAGATCATGAGCACCCTCTTCGGCCGCCCCAAGAACGACGCCACCGACTCCCCCGAGGACAGCGCGGCCCCCACCACCGCGCCGGCCGACACCGACGAAACCGTTGACACCGAAGCGATCGAGGCCGAGGCCACCGAGGACGACGCTGCTGAGGACGACAGCACGCCGGACTCGGATGACACCGACGAGGCCACTGCGGACGAAGACGTCGCGCCGGAAGCCGCCGACGAGATCACTGACGAGACCGCTGACGAGGACGAGGAGAGCGCGGCGGACGACGAGCCCGTCGCTGTCGAAACCGAGGACACGGACGTCGACGCGGCCGAGCCCGAAGCAGTCGAAGCTGACGCAGTCGAGCCAGAAGCGGTTGAGGCTGACGCAGTCGAGCCAGAAGCGGTTGAGGCTGACACGGTTGAGGCTGACGCACCTGAGGCAGGCGCCGTTGAGGCTGACGCCACCGTGGCCGCACCGGCCCGCGCCGCCGCCGGCACCCGCGGCAACATCACCGTGGACGACGCCGTCGTCGCGAAGGTCGTGACCATCGTCGCCGGCAAGATCGACGGCGTGCACAGCCTTGCCGCGGACGGCATCTCCGTCGAGGTGGACGGCGACGTCGCCACGATCAAGGTCTCGCTGGTGATCGAGTTCGGGCACGCGATCAAGGCACTGGCCGAGCAGGTCCGGACCGACGTGATCGAGGCCGTCGAGCAGTTCCTCGGCTACGACGTCGCGGCGGTGGACGTCCACGTCAGCGACATCCACCTGCCGGAAACCGCCTGACCGCAGCCGGAGTCGACCAACTCGGCGTCCTGTGTCTTTTTCCGCTCGGCTCGTTCGACGTATCTGTGACCGAGTCCGAACGGAAGGAAACACATGAGACGCCGAGTGCTGGCGCTCGTCCTGCTGCTCCTGATCAGCGTGACGGGCACCTCCTACGCGACGACAGCGACCGTGCCGGGAAGGCACACCTACACAGGCACCATCGACGGCGCCGGCTACCGGGTCGAGACGCCGGAGCGGTGGAACGGCACGCTGATCCTGTTCAGCCACGGTTACATCCCGGAAGGTTCCCCGTGGCCGCAGGGGATCCCGCTCGCCAACCGGGTGGAGACCGAGCAGTGGCTGCTCGACCACGGCTACGCGCTGGCCGGTTCCGAGTACAAGGGCCGGTTCGGCATGGTGATCGACCAGGCGCTCAACGACCAGATCGCGCTGCTGGACTGGTTCCGCGACAACGTCGCGCAGCCCCGGCACACGATCTCGTCGGGGTTCTCTATGGGCGGCGGCATCGCGACCCGGCTGGCGGAGCGCCACCCAGAGCGGTTCGACGGCGTGCTGGCGCTCGGCAGCAACCAGGACGTCCCCGCGACCCTGAACCGCGGGCTGGACGTCACGTTCGCCGTCCGCACCCTGCTGACCGACGACCAGCGACTCGAACTGGTCAAGGCACGCGACCCGGCGCACAGCGTGCAGGTGCTGCAACGCGGCGTCCAGCAGGCTTTGACCACGCCGGAGGGCAGGGCGAAACTGGCGCTGATCGGCGCGATCGGTGGCCTGCCGCTGTGGGCGACCGCCCACCAGCGACCGCCCGCCGACCCCGTCGAGGCCATCCGCCAGCAGGCGTGGTGGACCGAGGCGGCGTACGTGGCCGGCCTGGGCCCCATCGGCAGAGTCGACGTCGAACGCCGCGCGGGCGGGAACCCGTCGCACAACATCGGCGTCGACTACGCCCGGCAGCTAGACCGCTCAGGGCTGCGTGACTTCGTCGAGCAGGCGTACCGCGTGGCAGGCACGGACCTGGGTGCCGACCTGCGCCAACTTGCCCACGCACCGCGGATCGCACCGGATCACGCTGCGGTGGCGTGGATGTACCGGCACGGCGTGTCGGCGGGGACCACTCCGACGCCGGTCGTCACGCTGCACGGCATCGCCGAGGGGATCATCACCTCCGACGCCCGCTGGTACGGCGAGCAGGTCCGCAAGCACGGCCACCCGGACCGGCTGCGCCAGCTGTACGTCGATCGCGGCGACCACGGCGCGTTCAGCGCGGCCGACGAGATCCTTGCGCTGCAAGGGTTGTCCACGAAGGTCGAAACAGGCCGGTGGCCTGACCTGCGCACCGGCAAGCTCAACGCCCAGGCCGCAACCTTTACCCAGCAACAACAAACCGTCTTCGACATCTACACCTTCACGGACAAGGTGATGCCACCGGCGTTCACCGACAAGCAACCACCTCGCCAACTGCGCCCGTCGCTGTGACCAACGCCGCGCCACTGCCGATCGACGGCAGTGGCGCGGTAGGGTGCCGCGCGTCGCGAATCACAACGTGGAGATTCGTGTCGACGCGAACAACCCAGCGGAGGATGGAGAGGACGAGTGCGCACGGACGAGGTCGGCCACACAACGGAGCACGAAGCCGCGTTGAGCCGGCTGAAGACCAAGAAGGCCCAGATCCTGTACGCGCTGGAACACATGCCGCGCGGATGCTCGGTGGAGGATGTTCGCCGCTGGCTGAGCAAGCAGGGCCAGGTGGTGCCCAGCAGGCCGTACGCCACGCCGATCGTGAACGAGTGGCGCGCCCGCAACGGGGTGACCGACACGAGCGGCCACATTCCGCTGACTCCGGAGCTGATCGCGAAGCTGGATGAGGCCGAGGGTGGCGGCGGTCCTGGGGCTTCCGCACTCACCGCGCCCTCCACACACCCCGCGCCGTCCGCGCACCCAGCGGTTTCCGCGCCATCAGCGGTTTCCGCACACCCAGCGCACGTCGCGCCCTCCACACACCCCGCGGTCTCCGCGCTTCCAGCGCAGCCCGCGCCTTCCGCACACCCTGCGGTCTCCGTGCACCCCGCGCCCTCCGCACACCCCGCGGCCACCGCACACCCTGCACCCACCGCACACCCAGCGCCGTCCCCTTCCCCAGCACCGTCGAAACCAGCAGGCGCCAAGGGCTTCTACGCAGTAGCCCTGATGAGCATCGGCGTAAGCGTCGACACCTCATGGAGGTTCTTCGAGCAGCGCCTAGGCATCACCGACAGCGTCGAACGCATCATCCTGTTCTCCGTAATGGAGGCAGCACTGATCGCCTGCGGCTGGGCCATGCGCGCCGGAGTGCGCCAAGACGGCCGCCCCGGCCCAGCCCGCCTGGTGGCATGGGCGCTAACAGCGTTCGCCGCGTTCGCAGCCCTCACCCTGTCCGGCCCGGTAGCAGGTAGCGCCCGAGTCCTGCTCGGACCGGTCCTGGGACTGGTGATGCTGCACCTAGCTCTCGGCATCGAGATCCGCGCCGCGCGCCAGCGCACCACGACCTGGGCACGGGTGGGCCGTGAGCTGCGCGAACGCGTGCTGTCGCTGCTGGGACTGGGCGACGACCACCGCGACGCCCTGGCACGCACCCGCGACCGGGCGGCGTTGCGGGCCGCCAAGCTGGCCCTGGCCAGCCGGTGGACGCCGCGGCGGACGTCGCGTCTGCGCAAAGCCCTGCACACCTCGCACGTCGCCCACGACCCCGCGCAGCGCGACCGGATGTTGCGCGAGCTCGGTGTGCTTCAGCATGCGAACAAACTGGCGGACACCACCCAACCGTCCCCCTGGTGACAAGCCCGCGTCAGGTCATCGCCGGCATCCGCACCTCGATCTCGGCCCGTTCTCCGTCGATCTCGAGGACGTAGCGCTCCAGGATCTCCTGAATCCGCGCCGGGATGTCACGCTCGTGTTCCAGCGTGAAGTGGACGTGGCCTGCCGACGAGGTCGAGTTCAGCACCGGAGAGATCACGTCGCCGAGCCTGCGGGTCATCTCGACCCGCAGCACCGACGGCAGGGACTCGAACTCCTCCACCGGGTTCAGTCCCGTGATGCTTCCCGGTGTCACCGGGAGGTAGTAGTGCCCGACGATCCCGGGCCGCCGCCGCACCTCGATCTCCGGATCGAGCCCCAGCGAAGTCAGCAACAGCGCGCGCCAGAGGTCGACCCCGTGCTGCAGCTCGATTGCGCCCACCACGCCGCCACCGCCGGGACGGCACGCGATCTCCCCGACGATCAGGCCTCGGGGCGTCCGGAAGATCTCCATGTGGGTCACTCCGGACTCGAGGCCGAGAGCGCGGACGGCACGGGCGTGCAGCGCCACGATCTCCGCCCGGTCCTCGTGGTCCTCCTGCAGGCAAAAGGATCCGAGGTTCCCCACCCGGTCGAGCACCGGCGTGAAGTACAGCGACGGTGACACGAATCGGATCTCACCGTCCTGAACGATCCCGTCGCAGTGGTACTCGCCGTCCATCTCGACGTACTCCTCGACGATCAGCGGAACGTCGAGTGCCCTCACCGTGCCGGCCTCCGGTGACCGGGCGAACCGAGCCAGGTGCTCGGCGTCGGAGAGGACCACCACGTCGATGGATCCTCCGCCGATGACCGGCTTGACCACGACCGGCCAGCCGATCTCCTCCGCCTTCGCCGCCACACCGCCGAGACCGTAGGCGATCCGGAACGACGCGGTCGGCAGGCCTGCCGCGGCCATCCGCTGCTTCATCACGTACTTGTTGGCGAACGCGTTCGCGGTCTCGTAGCCCATCCCCGGCAAGCCGAAGTAGGACCGGAGATAGCCCGCCACCGGCAGCCCGAGCTCGAACGGCGCCAGCACCCGGTCGATCTCCCGCTCCCGGAGAACTTCGAGCGCGGCGCGACGTACCTGCTCGGTGTCCCTGACGCTGTCCACCAGGCGCACGTCGACCTCGGAGCCGTACTGCTGCAGGTGGCCGGGCTCGGTGATCACCGTGAGATGGCCGATCTCCGGAGCGTCCAGCAACTGCGCGGGCAGCACGTTCTGCTTCACGTGCAACAACAACACGTTCGTCACGCCGCGACGACCATCCCAGCACGCACAAGGCGCTCGAACAGGTGGTGCTGGATGCCGCTGAGCTTGTGCCGCAGCACTCCCATGGACACCTCGGAGGACAGCAGGGCCAGCAGCTCGGACGTGCCCTCGCGGTCGAGTCCCCTGATCTCGGTGTCGCCGAGGGCGAACCGGTACGCGGGCACGGGATGGGCGACCGGTGACGGGAGCGAGTCGCCGTTCGCGACAGGATCGGACCAGTACCGTGCCATCGCGTCCCTGGTCTCGTCGTCGACGTCCCCGTCGAACGGCGGCGCCGGCAGGAACCCCTTGAATCCCGGCACATCCAGCGCGATGGACTCCCGCAGCGTCACGTCGGGATGCAGGCGCAGCACGGCGTGCTGGGGGAACAGCTCGCTGACACGGGCGTGGCGCCCGGTGACCTGGACCGGCGCCGGGGCCATGCCCTCCACCGGGCCGTCGACGATGTTCTGCAGCACGTGTGCGGTGACGGCGGTGTTGATCAGCACGTCGAAGGTGCGTTCCTGGATGTCGAGGTCGGGGCTGGTGCCGCGATTGGTCCAGTAGATGCTGTCCGGGCTCGCGTTGCCCAGCGCGTGGTACCACTGGTCGATCGACAGCGCGAAGTTCTCCGCCATGCCGTGCCAGCCGTCGTCGTAGTCGCTCCACAGGTCACGCATCGACTGCTCGTCGAGGTTGCCGGACAACGTCTGCTCGATCACCATCGCGGCGTTCGCGGCCATGTTCACGGCGAACCCCGCTCCCGAGGAGAACAGCGGGTCGACGAAGTAGGAGGCGTCACCCGCGAGCAGCCACCGCTCGTCGAAGTCGGAGAACTTCCCGTTGATCATCGAGTAGTTCGTGGCGGTGAGCATCTTCTCCGAGACGGGCTCGACGTCGGCGATGAGATCCTTCAGGTACGGCACCTCCTTCACCGTTTCGAGGAACGTCTTCTGGTCGGTGAAGTCGTAGCCGTCCTGCTTGAGGATCTCCGGGATCGTGACGATGCCGATCGAGTGGGTCACCTTGCGCTCGCCGTTGATGACCTTCGGCACCGGGATGTACCAGCACCAGCCGTCGCGGAAGGCGAAGCAGCCGATGGGCGACAGGTTGTCCGGCGCGAAGATGTTCCAGTCGCCCGGCAGGTCCTGCACGTTCTTGCCGCCGAGGAAGTGCTGCCAGATCGCGATGTTCCGGTAGCCGGAGAGCCACTCGCGCTTCTGCTTGGCGGCGATGCTGTTGCGCCGTCCCGACGCGTCGACGAAGTACTTCGCCCGGACCTCGGTGCCGTTCTTGAGCGTCACCGTGCAGCCGTCGGCGTCGGAGGAGAACCCGCTGACCGAGGTCTCCTCGAAGACTTCGACGCCGACCTCGCCGGCGTGTTTGAGGAGGATGTCGTCGAACTCCGAGCGGTTGACGTGGATCGCGAAGCGGTGCACGCCGTCCTTGAGGTAGTTGGGCTGGTCGAAGAACGCGACCATCGGCGTGTCACCCCAGTTGAACACGCCACCGCCGAACTTCTTGATCCAGCACTCGCTCGCGAGCACCTTCTCCAGCGCACCGCTCTGTTCCAGCGCCGGGATCATGGTGTGGGCGAACGACTCGCCGATGTGCTCGCGCGGGAAGAGCTCCTTCTCGAAGATCGCGACGCGCAGGTCCGTGCGGCGCGCGAGGATCGCGCCGAGCGTCGAGCCCGCCGGTCCGCCGCCCATGATGACGACGTCGTACTCGGAGCTGATTTCCTTGCCCATGGGGAACTTCCTCCTGAAGAGATGTGTGAACGTCGTCCAATGCAGAGTTCAGAGCCAGGCCACGAGCGAGCTCAGGCCGTGAAATCCCACGTACGAATGCCATTGCGGCGGCACCTGGTCGCACACGCGCAGGCCGGGGCACCGCTCGAGCAACGTGCGCACCGCCACGCTGGTCTGGACGCGGACCAGGCTCGCGCCGACGCAGCGGTGCACGCCCTCGCCCAGCGCGAGGTGCCGTGCCCGCCTGCGCACGTCGAGCACGTCCGGGTCAGCGAACTGCTTCGGGTCGCGGTTGGCCGACCCGACGTGGGGCAGCACCAGCTGTCCCTTCTCGATCCGATGTCCCCGGTAGGTGAAGGACTCCGCGGCCATCCGGCCGATGTACTGCACCGGCGGGTCGAACCGCTGGAACTCCTCGACCGCCGCCGGCCACAGGCGCGGCTGCTCCGCCAGCAGCGCGCGTTGCTCGGGGAACTGGTGCAGTCCGAGCACCGCGCTGCCGATCAGGTGGCGTGAGGGTTCGAGCCCGGCGAACATCAGCAGCACGACCTGCGCGCACGCTTCCGCCTCGGTGAAGCTGAAGCCGGGGTTGTCCTGGGCCATCAGTCCGCCCAGAAGACTGTCGTGCGGCGCCCTCGCCATGTCGGCGGCCAGGTCGCGCAGGTACGCCATGAGCAGTTGCGCGCTGTCCCAGCCGCGGCGCACGTCGTCGACGGTCAGGTCGCTGGCACCGAACAGGTAGGCGATGTCGTCCGCCCAGTGGTCGAGCTGTTCGTAGTCGCTCTCCGGCGCGCCCATGAGCCGGGTGAACACCATCGCCGGCAACGGCCGCGCGAACTCCTGCACGACGTCCACCGCGTGCCGCCGGCCCCAGCCGTCGATCAGGCGGTGAACCACCTCCTGGACGACAGCGGTGATCCTGGCCGGGGTCAGCACCCGGAAGACCTCGTCCATCCTCTTGCGGCGCAACAGGTGGTGGTCACCTTCGTAGAACGCGGTCCACGTGCGGAGGAACGCGACGAAGTCGTCGAACTGTCCGCGTTCGTGCTCGGGCAGGGCCAGCAACGGCAGGCTCGCCCGGTTGTTGGTCAGCCTCGGATCGCGCAGCAGCGCGGCGGCGTCCTCGTAGGAGAACAGAACCCAGGAACCGCCGTACATGCGCGAATGGTGAACAGGATCATTTTCCCGCATGTGCGCGTAGGCAGGATATGGATCGATAAAGAGATCGGGATTGCTCAGGCTGAACTCATGTGCGTGAAACATCAGAATCTCCGAATGGTTGTCCGCGCGGCAGAACGAGCTCAGCGCCGCTGGAGGACGACTTCTCGGCCGGCCGAGGTGAAGAGCTTCAACAACGGCCCGGTCACGGCGGTGGTGCACAGGGCCATCAGCACGAGAACGGTGAATCCGAGCGTGTTCACCACGCCGTACTGCAGGCAGATGGTGGCGACGATCAGCTCGGTCACGCCCCGGCAGTTCATCAGGGCGCCGATCTGCAACGACTCGCGCACCGGCATCCCGGCCAGGTATGCCGCGCCACCCGCGCCGACGAACTTCGTCGCTGTCGCGACCACGACCACCGCGATGAGCAGCAGCCAGTTCGCCAGCGAACCGCCGACCGCGGTGACCGCGGTGCTCAACCCCACGCTCGCGAAGAACAGCGGCAGCAACACCACCTCGGCGAACCCGTGCAACTGCTGGCGGACCTTCAGCATGATGGTGTCGTCACGAGGAATCACGGCGCCGAACAGGAACGCGCCGACTGCGGCGTGCAGGCCGATCAGCTGGGTCACAGCCGCGTACGAGACCGCGCCGGCCACCAGCATCGGCAGCAACAGCGGTCCGCCGCCGGCCCGCTCCACCAGCCAGGCGAGCGCCGGGCGCACCACCAGCGCGGTGACCAGGACCAGCACGCCGACCAAGCCGACCGTGACGACAGCACTGCCCGACGCCGCCAAGCCGGACACGGCGAGAACGACCGTGAGCACCATCCACGCGGCACCGTCACCGACCGCCGCACAGGCGAGCGCGACCCGGCCCACCCGCGTGGTGTCCATCCGGGCGTCCACGAGGATCCTGGCCAGCACAGGCAGCGCCGTGATCGACACCGCGAGACCGAAGACCACCAGGTAGGCGAAGCCGTCTCCGGCCTCGCCCGCGATCATCGGACGCCCGGCCAGCGCGAGCAGCATTCCGCCGGCGAACGGCAGGCCGATGCTGCCCGCCACCACCGCCGTGACGATCTTGCGATCCGCGCCCGCCGCACCGAACCGAAGCTCGCTGCCGAGCAGGAACATGAACGTGACCAGCCCCAGCTGGGCGACCACGGACAGCGTGCCGACCACGGACGGCGTCAGCAGCCACGCCGAGCCCGCCGGCCACAACTGCGCCAGCACGGTGGGTCCGAGCAGCAAGCCGCCGACGATCTCACCGACCACGGGTGGCTGTCCCAGTTTGCGGAAAACCCAGGCGAGCAGATTGCACACGACGACGATGACCGCGAGGGCCAGCAGGAAATGTGCGACCGGGTCCGCACCGGCTGATTCCGCCGCCAGTGCGTGAATGTGCTGAAACTCCACAGGTCACCTCGAACTGGTAGAAGTGCGCCGGGCGGCTGATGGTCAGCGAATGACAGCGTTGACATCAGGCCCGGAAGGGCCGCGGCTCACCGCGCCGGGAGGACGACCGCCTCGTACCGGTCGGCGGTGGGAGGGAAGCCGGTGTCGAACTTCCCGTTGATCACCGCGAGCCGGTCGCCGTGCAGCGCCGCGGTCGCCGGCGACTGAAGCAGGTCGCTGGTGATCACCTTCTGCACCGCACCGGAGTCGAGGCCCGGGCTCAGGCGGATCAGGCTGATCTGGTTCGAGGCCTGCACGGCCCACAACGACCGGCCCGAGAGCACGAGGCCGTCGACGCCGGGCACGCTCACCCCGGCGATGAGGGCACTGGCGCCGGTGACCGCGTCGACCGTGTACACGCTGCCCGTGCCGGAGTGCGCCACGACGAGCGACCGTCCGCCCGGCGCGGCCTGAATACCGTTGAGGTTGAACGAATGCGGAGTGACCGCCGCGGGACCGGTGACGGTCAGCGTCCGGAACTCCCCGAGCGCACCGGCCGGGCCGACCGGCACGAAGTAGAGCTTCGCCTGCACCGAGTCGGTGAACCACGCACCGCGCGAAGTGACGGCCACGTCGTTGATGACGGACGTGGACGGTGCGCCGAACTGGTAGGTGGCGAGCGTCGCGCCCGTCTCCGTGTCGTACACGTAAGCCTGGCCGGTCCCGCCGCCCGCGACGAAGAGCAGGTTGTGCGAAGCCAGCACCGCCATGCCCACGGCCATGCGCCCGTCGGGGTTGTCGACGAACATCTCCGCCTTGCCGCGACGCAGGTCGCCCCGGAAGATGTCGCCGCGAATGAGGTCCCCGGCGAAGAACGTGGAGCCGCGGCCGACGGCGATGCCCTCGGCCGACACGGCGCCGGGGAGCACGATCACCTGGGAGCGGGCTGCGGAGGCGGGCGCGGCGCCCGCCGTCACGAGCGTCATGATCAGCAGCGGCGCCGCGAGCACGCGCCTTAACACTGTGGTGGTACGCATGAAGTTCCTCCAATGGATACCGCTGTGGGAAAGGGAAAGGCCGTTACCTGCCGGGGTGCAGCCCGAGCCGGCCTGGCGTCGGCTCGCCCTGGACCTCGCCGAAGTAGATCGCGAACTGCTGCCGCCAGCGCTCGGCTTCGGCGCGGTCCGCCATGAAGCGCGGGAACCCGTCGACGTTCGCGTTGGGGTAGCGCCACACCGGTTCGAGGCCACCGGGATGCTTGACGTCGGTCCGCACCGACCAGCCGTTCGCAGCGGTCAGCTGACGTTCGACCGACAGCGTCCAGTTCGTGTAGAGCTTGGCGGCGGCGGTGTTCTTGGCGTCCTTGAAAATCGCCATCCGCTGGCCCCAGGCCATGAACGGATGTCCGTCGGCCACGGCCCACGTGGCCGGTGTCGTCGCCGGCGCGATCAGCGAACCGGATCCGCCGATTCCGATGACCTTCTGCCTGGCGCTGACCGCGGCGGCGGGCGTGAAGCTGCCACGGGCGAACTGCGGGTCCTGTGCGACCAGCCGGTCCAGCCAGCTCCAGCCGTAGGTCTCCACGTAACGCTTGTAGAGATAGAGAACCGCGTCGTCGTCATGGGGATAGGAGGACGCGACCCGTCCCTTCCACTGTGGATCGACCAGATCCAGGGGCGACCGGGGCGCCGCCGAACCGGCGGTCGCGGCGTCGTACATGTAGCTGAACCCGACGACGAACGCCGCCATCCAGGCGCCACCGGGATCCTTGAACGCGTCGTAGATCTTCGAGAATCCGGCCGGCTTGTACCGCAGGAGCCTGTCCTGCTCGGCCCAGCGGGGGAAGTTCTGCAACGTCTGCAGCTGCACCACGTCGGGCACCAGCGTCCCGGTCGCCAGCTGGTAATCGACCCGGACGTCGTGGAACTTGCTGTAGTCCACGACCAGCGTCAGCGCGATGTCGGGAAAGGCCGCGCGAAACGCCGCGCGGGTGGCCTCGGCCCCGATCGCTCGGTCGCCGCCTGAGTAGACGACGAGCTTGCCGCCCTGTGCCTTGGCGTCCCGATAGAGCTCTTCCAGCGTTCTGGTCTCCTCCGGAACGCCTTTGCCGGCGCCGAGAGGTGCCGCGGCCGCTGCTGCCCCGGCCGGCACTGCTGGTCCGAGCATCGCCGCACCGAGCGCCGCAGCGCCGCCGGCGAGCACTCGCCGCCTGTTCAGGAAGCCGCTCATCGAAGCCCGTCCTTCACGGTTGATCAGTTGAACGTTCAACTCAAACCTAGCCATGATCACTTGAACGTTCAATCTACTGTGACATGGGTCACTTGAATGTTCAAGTGATTGCTTAGAAGATTGCGGGCGCCCTAGCTGCGATTACGATGCAGCGATGTGCCGAAGAACGCGTGAGAGATCAAGAGCCCTACCGCCGGAACAACTTGAATGTTCAAGCCATGTAGGCTATCCCGCATGAGCGAGGCTGACGCATCCCAGCCGGGCGCCGCCGAGCCACGCTGGCTGACAGGCCCGGAACAGGAGGCCTGGCTGCCGCTCGCGGTCCTCATGTCGAAGGTCCCGGTCGCACTGGACAAGCAGCTGCAGACCGACTCGGGGATCAGCCACTTCGAGTACACCGTGCTGACCCAGCTGTCCGCCCGGCCGAACCGGACGCTGCGGATGAGCGCACTCTCCGAGCTGACCGGCGGATCACTGTCGAGGCTGTCGCACCTGGTCAAGCGCATGGAGCGGAACGGCTGGATGCGCCGCGAACCCAGCCAGGAGGACGGTCGCTCCACCAACGCCATCCTCACCGAGGAGGGTCAGGCCAAGGTGGCCTCCGCCGCGCCGGGTCACGTCAACGCCGTGCGCGCACTGGTCCTCGACGCGCTGAGCCCCGCCGACCTGCGCCACCTGCGCGACCTCAGCAACCGCATTCTCAACCACATGGACTCCGACGCGCTGTGGCCGCCGCCTGGCCGCGACGCCGGGTAACCCACGGCGCGAGCGAGCCGACGGCTGCGGGAGACCGCTTCGGGCCGCGCCCGGCGGGTAAGGTCCACGACGACCTCGCCGAGCGCGACCCGGCGGATCGCCAGGTTGATCAGGTATCACCCTGCAGAACGATCCGGACGCAGGTTCCCCGCGGCAGCCGCGCACGCACGTCGAAACTCCCACCGCAGGCCGCGACCAGCCCGGTGACGATGCTCAGTCCCCGCGAAGCCCGCTCCGGCGAGCCGGTCGGGAAGCCGGGCCCGTCGTCGGCCACCTCCAGGACCACCTGACCATTCCCGGACAGCGCCGCGTCCACCTCGACCCGACCGCCAGGCCCGGCCGCGCGCACCGCGTTGTCGACGACGTTCTTCAGGATGCGCCAGAGCACGGATTCGGTGATCCGCAACGACACGTCGTCGCCGGGACGCATCACCACACGGGTGTCGGCGGCCTCGTCGATGAGCACCACGATCCGTTGCGCCATCGACCGCACCGACACGACTCCCGGCGCCGACGACCGTTCGAAGACCTGGCCGACGTGGTCACGGAGCCGGATCATCTCCTGATCGATCAGCTCGACCTTCCGAAGGGTCTGCGCAGGCAGTCTCGGATCATCCCGCAACCCTTCGACCAGGCAGGAGAGCGTCGCCAGGTCGTGGCCCAGATCGTGCAGCAAATCCCGCAGGGCACTGGGCATTTGTATCTCCGTTCGTCCCAATGTCCCCGTCGCGGGATCACGGACTTTGTTCGCGCGGGGATCAGCCTCAGCGGGAATGCCACTTGAAAGCTAGAGCCCAATGACCTGTATGCGGAGCAAATGCAAGTCCGGTGGTTCCCCTAGTAGGGATCAACGACGCTGAGGTGCGGCACGACGAGCGCCGCGGCCTCCGTCCGGGAACGCACACCGGTGCGGTCGAAGACGTGTTCCAGATGCTTGCGCACCGTCGCCACCGAGATGAACAACTCCCGCGCGATGGACGCGTTGCTTTGTCCTTGCGCGGCCAGCAACAGGACGTCGAGCTCCCGCCGGCTCAGCCGGGGCACACCTCGCCACTTTCGTTGTGCGTCCAGATAGATCTCGTACAGGTGCGGCCGGAGGAGTTGGAGCACCAGGCGGTCTCGCTCGGTGAAGTCGGCGCCGTCGACACGGTCGATCAGGACGCACCGCTTCCGGCCGGGCGCGGTGGGCAGCCGCACCAGCATCCGGTGCACCTGGGGCGAGTGCATGTCGATGACGTACGGCGTGGCCGCCAGTTGTGGCCGGGTGTAGAAGTCCGAGTACATGACGACGCTTCTCGTGTCACCGGTGCGGTCGGCGTAGCCGCATGGCAGAAAATCGCGCCACAGCGCCCAGTACGGACTCTGGGCATCCTCGACGTCCTGACCGAGCTCGCGCTCGCCGACCCGCACCCACTGGTCTGTGAGAAAGACCTTCCGCGACGCGTCGAACTCCACGAAACCGACGGAGTCGGCTGGAATCAACCTGCTCAACGCGTCGAGCACCGCCCAGGGCATCACGCCGTTCGGTTGGTCGCGCCGCCCTTCCTCGACGAACGTCACGAGTGAGCGAAGATCCCTGTCCGAAAGGAGTTCTGTCATCACGGCCTCCTGCTGGGCGGTCAGCCTCAGAAGTACAGGAACTGGCCTCGCTGCACGCCCAGCCACAGATGAGGACCTGAGCCGAGACGGGTGAAGTGGATCTGCTGGTCCACCGCGCCGGGTCCCGTCCCCTTGAACCATACGGTCAGGTCGGCTCGCTCGACATCCCAGTTGTCGTCGTTTCCCAAGGGAGCGAAACGAAGGTACTTCGGGCATCGAGTGATGTCGGCCGCGTCCGTCTGCCACGGCGTTCGCGGGTCGTTGTCCTCCCGCCTGTCGACGTTCGCCCCATCACCGAAGACGTACGTGACGGCATCGGCGTCGGGCTGGAAGTCGTTGAAGTTGCCTTGCGCGTTGACGGCGTACTCGCGTCCCGCGAGACCGAGGTACACACGACCGTCCGTGCTCGAGCCCTCCCTGAGCGACGTCCAGAGCTTCAGCTCGATCTTCTTGATCGGCAGGTTCATCGGATTCACCCTCTTGTCGTTTCCTTGGTTCCCTTGCGATCTGAGAGTGGTCCCCGGCAACACAGGGAGTCCATTCGCCTCCAGGCGTATTTCTGCTACCGCCCAAGCCTCGACCTACTGAGACGCCGAGCCGACCGGTTCGCGGAGATCATCTTCAACCGGCAGTTTCGGGTCGACCACTACCTCAGGACCGTCGGCTGTCGGACACTGTCCGGGTCAGACAGGGTTGCGTCCTTCCGATCCCGGACTAGAGGTGACGATCACTTGGCAACGGGAGACGAACCGCTCCACTTCCGTGTTCTGGGAACGTTCGAAGTCACGCGAGGCAATCGCCGGTGCACGCCGACGGCGTCGAAGCAGCGGGCGTTGCTCGCGCTGCTCGCCTTGCACGCCAACGAGTTCGTGCCGACCAGCCGCATCGTGGACGAGTTGTGGTCGCGTTCGGCGCCACGGTCGGCCATCGCCGCGCTGCACGGGTACGTGACCGCGGTGCGGCGGGTGCTCACCCCGGGCTGGACGAGCGCCGGGACGTCCCACCCCTTCCTGAACACCCGGCCCTCCGGCTACATCCTCTCCCTGGAGCCACATCAGCTCGACCTGACCAGGTTCCGCCGGCTGGCGAGGCAGGGACAGGTCGCGGTCGCCGCGGGCGACTGCGTGCGGGCAGAGGAGATGTTCGCCTCGGCGCTCGGGCTGTGGCGCGGTTCCCCGCTCGCGGATCTGCGCGAGACCGGCATGTTCGAGCACGACATCTCCCGGCTCGAGAAGGAGTACCTGGAGTTGTTGCGCGACCGGTTCGACGTCATGCTCTGCAACGGTGACGGTCACCTGGCCGTGTGCGATCTCGAAGAGCTCTGCCGGAGTTACCCGATGTGGGAGCGGTTCCACGAGCAGCTGATGCTCGCGCTGTGCCAGGCAGAACGCCGCGCCGACGCGTTGACGGCCTACGCCAGGGCGTACCGGGCGTTGTCCAGCCACGCCGGCATCGAGCCGGGGCCACGACTGCGGGCCATGCACCAGGTCATCCTCAGCGGCGACGACCCGTTCGACCGCGGGCACCGGCACGACCGCGGGCTCGCCGGGCTACGGCTGGCGCACACCGTTTCTCCCTAGCCGCCAGTCGAACAGCCGCCGGTAGAAGACGAGCGGCTCGGCTTCCGACACCGCCGCCGTGTAGGCGACCTCGCCGATCAGGATGGTGTGGTCGCCGTGGTCGAACACGACGGTCGTGTTGCAGCGCAAGTAGATCGGTGCCTCGCACAGCCGGGGCACCGCTCCGTCCCACTCCCAGCCGACGTCGGCGAACTTGTCCGCGCCACGGCTCGCGAACGTCCGGGCGGTACGTTCCTCGGCACGGCCGAGCAGGTGCACGCCGAACTCCGCGCTGTGCGTCAAGGAATCGCGGCATCGCGAGGCGTGGTCGACGACCACGAGCACCGACGGCGGATGCACGCTGTACGAACAGATCGACGAGACCAGCAACCCGCACGGCTGCCCGGTCGCCTGTCGCGTGGTGACCACGGCCAGGCCGGAGACCAGCCTGCTCATGGCGTCGGTGAACGTGGCCACCTGCAGGCCGGCGGCCACGTTCTCCGTTGCTGTCACGGCTTTCCTCCTACCTGGCCGTCGCCGCGGCGCAGAGTTCCCTGCGGTGGCGCGCATCCTCGTCGTCGGTGACGGCGAGCACCGCGTCGTAGTCGTCGATCGCCGAGCTCAGATCGCCGGACTCCTCGTACGCGACCGCGCGGTTGAACCTGGACTCCGGGTTGTCGTCGAGTTTGATGGCCCGGCTCAGGTAGCTGATCGCGTCGGTGAGGTCGCCGGACGCCACCGCGATCGTGCCGCGAATCGCCCAGGCCTCGGCGAACCTCTCGTTCCGCTGCACCGCCTGCGCCAGGGCCTCGGACGCCGCGGCGTACTGGTCCTGCTCGACGAGCAGCTGTCCCTTGAGGCACAACAGGTGTGCGTTGTCCGGTGCTACCTCGAGACCGGCGGTGACATCGCGCCATGCCGCCTCGGTGTCACCGTTGGCGAGCAGGAACCCGGCGCGGTTGATCCTGGCGTCGACGTGCCGCGGGTCCAGTTCGATGACGTAGCCGAAGTCGGCCATGGCACCCTCGATGTCGCCGAGTGCGAGGCGTGCGTCGCCGATGTTGTAGTACGCCTCCGGGAACGGCGGCGAGAGCCGCAGTGCCTCGCGGTAGCAGGCGATCGCCTCCTCGTCGCGGCCGAGCCTGCGCAGGACGTTGCCGACGTTGAAGTGGTGCTCGGGGAAGTTCGGATCCCGTTCGAGGACGTAGCTGTAGTCGGTAAGCGCGTCCTCCAGGCGACCCATCGCGCCGTAGACCTGTGCCCGGTTGTACCGCAGCACCAACCGGTGCAGCACGTGCTCGTGCGGCTCCAGCTCCCGGTCCAGCCTGGCCATGCCCTCGTTCACCAGCGCGAGCGCCACCTCGGGCTTCTGCTCGCGCACCTCCACGAGTGCGAGCCCGTTGCGGGTGAACACGGACTGGAACGCTTCCTTCTTCGGATCGGTCAGCAGTGACGCGATCGCGATCGCCTGGTTCATCCAGGCCCGCGCGCGAACGTAGTCCCGCTCGGCTTCCGAGTAGTGCCTCGCGTGCAACATCGCCGTCGCATACGCCATTTCCAGGTGTACCGCGGGATCCGTGGACGCGGCGCGACCCTCGACGTAGAGCGTCTCCGCCTCGGCCGCACGGCCGACCGCCGCCAGCACGATCCCGGTCTGGAACGTGAGGTGCCACCACAGTTCGGCATCGGTCTCCCGGTTCGCGGCCGTGCGGCCGCGCAGCCCGAGGTCCGCGGCTGCCTGGTAGAGCCCGGTCTTGTGGCAGTGGTCCAGGGCGTCGCGCAGAGCCCTCGCGCCGGCTCCGGCCGAGTCGCTGCCGTGCTCCAGGTGGTAGGGGATCGCGCCGAGCCGCAGCGAGAACTCTTCCGACTGTGCGAGCTGCTCAGCACGAGCGTCGTGCAACGCGGCCCTGGCCTCGGCCGGCAGATCGAGGTAGGCGGCGAGCAGGCGCGGGTCGTCGTGGGTGCAGTCACTGTCCACATAGGCCTGTGCGGGACGGTCGGGCAGCGGTTGTTCCGCAACCGGCTCGGCTTCGACCACCCGTGCGTGCACGGCGATGGTCTGCGCCAGTGACACGTCGATCTCGCCGCGCGGGTCGGCCAGCGGCTCCCTGTTCGTGCCCACCACCACGGTGAGGTCCGGGATGTCCTGGCGGCGCAACAGGATCGCGATGAACTCCTGGTCCGACGGGTCGGCCTGGTGGGCGTTCTCGATCACGATGGTGCGCGGCCCGCCACCCAGGGCGGCCAGGTAGTCGCGCAGCAGTTCGGCCAGGCCGTTCGCGATGTTGCGGGTGTGCAGCCGCGAGTAGTACCGGGTGCGTTCGCTGTCCTGCACGGCCCATTCGAGGGTGTGCCACGCGCTGGGCACCCGGCCCGCCAGCTCGGGCGTGCTCGTGAGGAGCTCGATGTTGTGCCGCTCCCCCAGTTCTGGACATCTGTCGAGCAGGTCGTCGGCGATCGTCCGCAGCAGTGATCCCGCCGCGGTGTACGGCCCGCGCAGCCGCCGGTGGGCGTCGACCACCACCCAGATCGGCGGCAGGTCCAGTGCCGCGAGCGCGTGCGTCCGGTCGCGCCGGCGGTCGGCGCGGATCCAGTAGCGGCTGTCCATGGTGCGTCCCTTCATACGATGACGTGGTGCAGACGACGGTCCCGGCGCGCCCGCACGCGCTCCCGGACCATGAGCCAGCCGAGCACTGCGCACTGCGCGATGGCCACGCCGCCGAAGACGATCGAGTCGAGCAGCTGGGTGGTCGACACCGCGTCACCCGTGAGCCGGCCGACCACGCCGGAGGCGAACCGGTAGAGCACGGGAGCGCCGGCGAGCACGAACGTCGTCAGGCTCGCCGTGTACCCGACCACGACCAGCCACGAGTACCAGCGCGCCACCCGGCGGTCGACCGGATGCAGCACCGACTCGTCCGTCTCGGAACGACCGAACAGCCGCCTGAACCGGTTGCGGACCATCTGGCGCGCGGCCCCGTGCAGGTCGACGCAGCCGAGCACCGTGCTCACGAGCACGTAGATGTCCGTGCGCAGGTACAGGAAGAACTGCCAGATGACCCTGAGCAGCGCGGCGAACGCGACGGCGAGCAGGAAACGCCCCGCACCCGACAGCGAGCCGTCCGCGTGCCGCGTCAGGTCGGCGGCGATGGTGCACGCGGCGATCCCGATGACGTCGGCCAGCAGTCCGGCCACGATCGGCAGGTACCGCTGCCGCCGCGGCACCGCCACCAGCCCGTCGAGCGATGTCTCGAGCACGATGAAGTAGAGCCGTCGCCCGATTCTCAGCCGCGACCGGACACCGAGCCTGCGCCCGGCCAGCGCGTGAAACGACTCGTGCAGGAACAGGAGGGGAATCGCGGCGAGGAACAGTCCGACCTGGATGACCATGTAATAGTCGGAGAAGAAGATGTTGTGATAACTCGGCCGCAGATCCCGGTCGAATGCCATCAGGAACAGCGCCCAGCCGGCCAGGCCCGCGTACACGACCCAGGCCATCGGCGAGAACAGGGCAGCACCGAGCTTGGCGAAACGCACCGGTGCCTTCGCGGAGACGGACTCGCCGGACTTGCGAACGAGGTCGAGCTCCTCCAGTCCCGCGAGGACGTCCTCGATGTCGACGTCCTCCCCGTAGGTCCGCTCGAACCACGCGGCCGCCTGGCGCGGCGTGTCGCCCGCGACCAGTCTGCGCACGAGCTCGGCGCCCTCACCGGGGAAAATGCCGTACGAGTCGACGTCGGGCCGGCCGATCGTCACCTCGTCGCCGTCCTCCAGGAACACCAGCGGATGCAGTGGCACCGTCTGGTCGAGATCGAACCCGGTCACAACGCTCCTCCCCCGGGACTGAGGCCAGATGCGCTGGGCTCCGAAGCCCAGCGCATCCCGCCGCCGCGTCTTAGACCGGCTTGACGTTGTACTGCGAACACGCGGCCGCCGTGAGGCGAACCGGGCCCACCTTGCGAATCGTGATCTTCTTCATCTTCGGGGTCGTCTTCTCCATGATTGATCCTCCTCCCTAGTGCGATACCAACACCGGAGAGTCTGCCCGCGCCCTCCAACAAATCTCCAAAGGCGTTCCAAAATCAATTCGAGACGCCAATTTAATGACAATCAGGGGAATTCCGCTTTCACGGCACGGTGATGACGACCTTGCCGACCACGCCGTGGCGCTGGTGGTGAGCGAACGCCTTGGGCGCGTCATCGAAGTCGTGGACGCTGTCCAGGATCGGGTGGATGTCGTGCCGCTCCAGGTACGCCACCAGGTCGCGGTGGTGCGCCGCGGTGCCGACCGCCACGCCGCGCAGCGAGCCACCGGAGAGGAACAGTGGCATCGGGTCGAGTGGTTGCGGCTCCTGCGTGAACAGGCCGACCAGGGCGACTTCTCCCTGCCACGCCAAGGACTTCAGCGACTCGTTGATCGTGGCCGAACCGACGGTGTCGACCACCTTGTGCACCCCGCCGGTCTGCTCCCGCACCGTCGCACCCCACTGCGGGAAGTCCGCGCTGTTGACCACTCCGGCCGCCCCGGCGCCGAGAAGTCGCTGTGCGGACGAGGGACGGCGCACGATCCCGATGTACTCGGCACCCGCCGCCACGGCGAGCTGCATCGCGTACATGGCCACGCCGCCCGTGCCCAGGGAGGCCACCTTCTGGCCCGCCACCACCTCGTGATCACCGAACAGGGCGTTCCAGGCCGTCACCCCGGCGACCGGCAGCGTCGCGGACTCGGCGTGGTCCAGGTGTGCGGGCGCGCGGACGACCTGGTTCACCGGCAGGACGACGTGCGTGCTGAGCACTCCGGGTGCGTCCAGCGCGCCGAGCCCCAGCGGCGGGGTGGGCACGGGGGCGTCCTGCCAGTGCAGGTTGGTCACGGCCGCACCCGGTGCGAACGCGTCCACGCCGGGGCCGACGGCGTCCACGACCCCGGCCACGTCCGACAGCGGCACGAGCTCGCGGCCGGGGATCCGGCCGAACGGCCCGCGCAGCACCATCTGGTCGCGGCCGTTGAGCGATACGGCGTGCACGCGGACACGCACCTGGCCCGGACCGGGTTCCGGCACCGGAACCTCGCGCAGTTCCATGGCTTCCGCGGTGCCCGCGTCGGCGGGAATCACCCATTGGCGCATCATCGGTTCCACTCCAGACGGGTCGTGCCGATGCCGCCGTCGACGGCGATGGTGGTGCCGTGGACGAACGCCGCGGCGGGGGAAGCGAGCCACACGACCGCGTTGGCGATGGCGTCGGTGGTGGCCGGGCGGCCCGCGGGCGTTCCGGCGGTGATGCGGGCGGCGACCC
The DNA here is from genome assembly GCF_044455585.1 of Lentzea sp. NPDC051213. Classification (NCBI taxonomy): domain Bacteria; kingdom Bacillati; phylum Actinomycetota; class Actinomycetes; order Pseudonocardiales; family Pseudonocardiaceae; genus Lentzea; species Lentzea sp. NPDC051213. The sequence continues at coordinate 959,931 of NZ_JBITEX010000001.1, read as the reverse complement.
CGTCGCTGTCGTCGTCACGGGTGACACCGGGCGCGATGCCGGCCACGCGGACGCCGTGCGGCCCGAACTCGGCCGCCCAGCTGCGCGTCAACTGCTCCTCGGCCGCTTTCGACGCGCTGTAGAGCCCGGCGAACGGGGTGCCGGTCGAGGCCATCCACGACCCGATGGTGATCACCGTGCCCGACCCTCGCTCGATCATGCCGGGAACCGTCGCGGCCACAAGGACATGCGGGGCACGGACGTTGACCGCCAGCGTCGCGTCCAGCGCCTCGTCGGACAGATCGGGAGTCGTGGTCGGCGGGCAGATGGCCGCGTTGTTGACCAGCAGGTCGATGCGCCCGTCGAGCGCGTCGTGGGCGCGGCCGGCGAACGCCCGCAGGTCGGCGGGCGGTGCGGTGAGGTCGCAGGGCAGGAAGACGGCGCCGATCTCCTCGGCCAGCGCGGTCCCCCTGGTCCCGTCGCGGCCGGTGATCACCAGGCGGGCACCGGACGCGGCGAGCGCTCGTGCGGTGGCCGCGCCGATCCCCGAGGTGGAACCGGTGATGAGTGCGTGTGTTGCCATGCCTTCAGCTCACCGGTCCGCCGGCACCACAACCAGTGCACGTCCACCCTGGGCACGGCATGACCAGGTTGTCCGGCGCCCGCGCCCTTACGCTGACGACGTGAGCCGAGACCGTGCCGCGCTGGGAGCGTTCCTGCGCGCCTGCCGCGACCGCCTGACCCCGGCCGAGGCGGGCATCGCCGCCTTTCCTGGCCGGCGCCGGGTGCCGGGGCTGCGCAAGGAGGAGGCGGCGCTGCTCGCGGGCCTGAGCACGGACCACTACAGCCGCCTGGAACAGGGCCGCCAGTCCCGCGTCTCCGAGGACGTGGTCGACGCGCTGGCCAGGGCTCTGCGTCTCACCGAGGTCGAGCACGAGCACCTGCGTGACCTGGCCGCGCCGACGTCGCGCAGGACCACGGGCGCCTGGTCGTCGGCCCAACGCCCGGAACCGGGTCTGCTGCGGGTGATGACGAGCCTGGACCACCTGCCCGCACTCCTGCTCGGCAGACGGTCGGAAGTGCTGGCCCGCAACGCCCTGCTCGTCGAGGTGCTGGGCCACGACATGCCCGCGGGCACGTCGTTCCCGAGATACCTGTTCACCGACCCCGATGCCCGCGAACGCATCACGAACTGGCACGACTTCGCCGCGGCGGCGGTCGGCGGCCTGCGCCTGGAACTGGGCAGGAATCCCGACGACAGGCTGCTGACCGCCCTCGTCGGCGAACTGCGGGCGGCCGATCCCCAGGTGACGCGGTGGTGGGACGAGCAGGGCGTGGCGGACCGCACGTCCCTGCTCAAGCAGATCGCCCACCCGGTGGCGGGCCCACTGCGATTCCACATCGAGGCGGTCACCGTCCCGCAGGCTCCGCACCAACGTCTGGTGATCTACACGGTCGAGCCGGGTTCCCACACCGCGCAGGTGCTGCCGATGCTCGCGTCCTGGAGTTCTCCCGCGGGGTCGGTTCGCTGAACCGGTCATGCCCGACTCGTCACGGCCGGCTGCCCCTTCGAACATTCCACACTGGACAGGGAAAATTGTCAGAGCGTGTCATCGTTCTGCTGCCGTAAACTCCGCCGTGGTCGCGCTCTCACAGCGACCCGTCCAGCACGAAGTTCCTTGGCACGCCGGACCGGCGTGTTCCCCTGCACCAAGGAGAAAACGTGATGACACCAACCACTCGGCTCTCCTCGATAATCGCCGCCGCCCTGCTCGGCGCCGCGGTCGCACCGATGCCCGCACTGGCCTCGGACACCGCGACCGACACCGCCCAGCTCGCCTCGACGCTCAGTGACCAGTTGGGCGACCGCACCGCGGGTGCTTATCAGGACGCCACAACGGGCAAGTTCATCGTCAACGTGACCGATGCAGCCACCGCCCGCGAAGTGCGCGAGGCCGGCGGCACGCCTCGGTTCGTCGCCCGCAGCGCGGCCGTCCTGCAGGCCGCGACCGACGAACTGAGCCGCGAGGCGACCATCCCCGGCACCACCTGGTCGGTCGACCCGGTCACCAACCAGGTCAAGGTCTCCGCCGACAGCACGGTGACCGGTGCGAAACTCGCGCAGATCCAGGGCGTCGTGACGAAGCTCGGCGACGCCGCCAGGCTCGAGCGCCTGTCCGGCACGCTGAGCACGACGATCACCGGTGGCGACGCGATCTACGGTGGCCCGTACCGGTGCTCGCTCGGCTTCAACGTCAACCGCCCCGGCACCAGCGAAGCCTTCTTCCTGACCGCGGGCCACTGCGCGAACGCGGCCGCAACCTGGTCCGCGGGCGGCGGGCAGGTCATCGGCTCCCGCGTCGGCAGCAGCTTCCCCGACAACGACTACGCGCTGATCCGCTACACCTCGTCCATCGCGCGCCCCGGTGCGGTGAACCTCTACAACGGCACCACGCGCGACATCGCCAACTCCGGCAACGCTTTCGTCGGCCAGAACGTGAATCGCAGCGGTAGCACCACCGGGTGGCGCACCGGCAGGGTGACCGCGCTCAACGTCACCGTGAACTACAGCGACGGCACGACGGTCCGCGGCATGATCGGCACCAACGTGTGCGCCGAGGGCGGCGACAGCGGCGGCTCGCTGTTCTCCGGCAACACCGCACTCGGGCTCACGTCGGGTGGCAGCGGCAACTGCTCCAGCGGCGGGCAGACCTTCTTCCAGCCCGTCGTCGAGGCGCTGAACGCTTACAACGTCCGCATCTACTAGTTGTTGGGTGAGTGGTGCCGTCCCTCGGGGCGGCACCATCGCGGTCAGGAACCGGTCAGGAACTGATCAGGCCTCAACGGGCGGGCGACGATGCGGGTGTCACCGATCCCGCCGTAGAAGCCCTGCCCGTACCGCAGAGCGAACTGAGTAGCACCGATCACGAACGGCCTGCCGAGCGTCGTGATGCCCCTGGACTCCTCGGCGGCGTTGCGCGCGATCTTCGCGCCGTCGACGTACATGATCGTGCGGCGCCCGTCGTTCACCACGGCGACGTGGGTCCACCGGCCGATCGGGATCGCGTGGCTCCACGACGTCGGGTCGGCGTCGACCGGTACGGGGTAGACGACGAACTGCAGGAACCGCTCCCCCGAGACGTTCAGGCTGCACGTCGGTTCCTCCGGCGACCAGCCGCTCTTCTTGCCCGCGTCCCCGCTGCGGCCCTCCCAGCTCAGCACACCCATGAAGGCGTGGTCGCCGACGAACGGGTCGGGCAGCCGGAGGAACGTCTCGATGGTGTAGCCGGACTCGAACTTCATGGCGTTGATCGGCGCGTTGGCGGACGTGCGCAGGATCGCCCCGCGGTCGGGCCCCTTGCCACCGGCGAACGACAGGCTGGCGTGTGCGGGTGCCGCGTCGTGGTGCTCGCGCGACCAGGTCAGCACGTCGGGCGCGCTGTTGTTCAGGTGCTGCACGGTGAGGTCGTTGCCACGGCCGCTGAGGTCGCGGGCGACGGTACCGGCCGGCACCGCTCCCCCACCCGCGGCCGGCAGCCCTTCGGCGTCGAAACGCCAGTACGCCACCGTGTCCCTGACCAGCACGGCACTCGCGGGCCGTGGTGCGGGCAGGACCGGCGGCGCGAACCCGGCGAACCGGCGGCGAAAGTCGATCTCAACGGTGAACCTGTCGATCTCCCCGCTCAGCTGGGCCGTTTCCGCCTCCGGCACCGTGCCGCGGCGGGTCAGCAGCCACGGTGAGAAGGTCTCCACGTCGATCACGCCGCGCACCAGGTCGAACGAGTAGAACCGGACCATGCCCGCGCCACCGTAGTAGCGCTCCTGGTAGTTGGTGATGTGCAGGTGCACGTCGTTGCCGTGGTCGTTGGTGAGCGTCGTGCGCCCGGCCGGCCAGTAGTGGCCGTTGAGCGTGAGGAAGATCTGGTCGTTTCGCCGGATCAGCCTGTCCCACAGGCGCTTCCCGTGCTCCGACAGCGCTGCCTGCGGAGAGCCGCCGACCAGGTCGTGCGTGGTGAGGATCGCCGGCAGGGTCCGATGGTCGTCGAGAACCCGTTGTGCCCACTGGATTCCCTTGTCCGACACCCGCCAGTCCAGCGCGAGCAGCAGCCATCGCCGGCCACCCGCGGTGATGACGTGAAAGCTGTTGTAGCCCTCGGGCGCGAAGCCGCCGAACGTCTTCATCCTGGCGAACCGGTCCGGCCCGAACGTCCGCGAGTACGGCGTGGGACCGCGCTGGTCGTCGGTCCTGGACGGGATGTCGTGGTTGCCCGCCAGCACGCTGTAGGGCAGAGCGTTCCCGAGAGCACCGAAGACCGAGCCGGCGAGGCTCATCTCCCGCTCGGTGCCGTGCTCCGTCACGTCACCCAGGTGCGCCATGAACACGATGTTCGCCTCAGCGCGGCGTTTCGCGAGTGCGCGCAACGCTTCCCGCACCGGCTCCGGGTCCGAACCGCCTTCGTCGAGCAGGTACTGCGTGTCGGGCAGCACCGCGATCGTGAAGCGGGGACTGCCCGTGTCCGCGGAAGCCCCGGCCGCGGCCTCCGGTGTGCCGAGCAACGCGGCCGCGGCAGGTGCCGCGAACGCCGCCTGCAGCAACGTGCGGCGCCCCAGCCCGGCTGCCTCGAAGTCCTCTGCCATCTCGTCCTGCCTCCCGCTGCCCGACGACCTGCGCCAGCATGCCGAATCCGGGCGGGCTCGATGTTGAACAGTCACTGCACAGGGGTTGAAGGTTTGAGAGCGCTCTCACCGGGCTTGTGCCGCTCGGCGTCGCAAACCGTCACGAGGGTCTCCGCCAACGGCCCGGCCGGCACGAAGTGGCCGAAGGTGTCGTTGGCGAAGAAGGACACCCCGTCGACGAACGCCGCCAGCCCGGGCAGGATCTCCCGCTGGTACAGGTAGGTCCGCCGATCGTCGAGGTGCGTGCGGTACCAGTACCAGGGGTCCACGAAATCCAGCCCGAACAACAACTTCGGGTCCAGCCCGGCCTTGCCGCGCACGTTCGGCTCGATCTCGGTGCGTTCCACGAGGACGGCGAAGGTCGAGATCAGAATCGCGTCCAGGGTGGCGTAGCAGGCGTCGGACATGGCCCACCGGTCGCGTTCGACGTCCGCGCGCCAATAGGTGTCCATCCAGTACACCAGCCCCTCCCCCATGGCCGAGCGCAGCTGGGTGAAGAACCGCTCGACCCCGGCGGCACGCGATGGAGTGGGTGGCGGGGCGTTGTCGGGATGCCAGAAGCCCACGAGCCCGAACTGGTTGCCCAGGAAGATGCCGTCGAGCTCGAAGTCGGCCACGAACGCGGCGGCCTGCCTGGCCACGAAGTCACCGGCGGCAAGTCCGGCTGGGATGCCGCTGGGATACGCCGCGTACCGGTGCGGGTCGCCGGCCAGCGGCAGCGTCACGTCGATGACGCCGGGCACGACGTGGCCGCCCGCGTCGGCCGCGGCCGCGGAGACCTCGGGATGGCGGGTGGTCTTCCAGTCGCTGCGGCAGAACTCGGGGCCGGGTTCGAGATATTCCAGCAGGGTCAACGCAATCCCGCGCGCCTCGGCCACGGACCTCAGCGCCGCGTAGATCCCAGCGAGCAGGTCGTAGTCCATCTCCTGCTCGCTGAGCACGAACATCGGGCCCGCCGAGTACGGGTTGTACGAGCGCTCGCCGCCTTCGCGGACCCGGCTCAGCCAGTCGAGGTTGTGCCGGCGGGCCAGCGCGTCCGGGCCGCCGTCGCCGAGCGCGAAGCAGTTGTAGCGCGCCCAGTCGAAGCGGTCCGCGCGGTGTGCCCGGCCCGCGTAGTTCAGCACGTGGTCACCGTTGGACGCGGCGAAGACCAGGGTCAACGGGCGCCCCTCGCACCACTCGCGGTGGTGGTCGAGGAACGCTTCCACCGCGGGCACGGGGTCGGCGAGATCGTCGAAGATCTTCGGCGTGAGCCAGAGACAGGCTTCGAGACCGGTCACCTGGCGGCCAGGTCCAGACCGCGTTCGAGGAGCTTCTCCAGCCGTGCCACGTGCTCCGGCGCCGGGTCCAGCAGGGGTGCGCGGACCCCGCCGACGGCGAGGCCGCGCAGCCGGACGCCGGCCTTGATCAGCGACACGGCGAATCCGGGGCTGATGTCCCGCAGTTCGACCAGCGGTATGAAGAACTCGTCGAGCAGCACGCCGGTCGTCGCGGTGTCCCCCTCGTCGAGCGCGCGGTGGAAGCGCTGGGAGATCTCCGGCGCGAACGCGAACACCGCCGACGAGTACAGCGGGATGCCGATGCCCCGGTACGCGTGCGCGGTGAGCTCGGCGGTCGGCAGGCCGTTGAAGAACTCGAAGTCCGGCCGGACGGCACGGATCCGCCGCACGATCCGGTGCAGCCGCTCGAGGTCGCCGACACCGTCCTTGAGCCCGGCGACACCGGGGATCGTCGCCAGCACCCCGGCCGTTTCCGGGGTGAGCACGGCGTTCCCGCGCTGGTAGAAGATCACCGGCAGGTCCACCGCGTCGGTGATCGCGCGGACGTAGGAGAGCAACCCGGCCTGCGCGGCGCCGACGAGGTACGGCGGCAGCAGGAGCAGGCCGTCGGCACCGGCCTCCGCGATCACGTGCGCCTGTTCGAGCGCGAGCGGCAACGGTCCGCCCGCCGCCCCGAACACCGGCACCCGTCCGGCGGCGGCCTTCACCGCCACCTGCGCGCAGCTACCCACCTCAGCCACGGACAACGCGTGGAACTCGCCCGTGCCGCAGCCCGCGAAGACCCCGCCCGCACCCGCCGCGACGCCCCGCGCGATGTGCTCCGCGAGGACGCCCTCGTCGAGCGAGCCGTCCGCGGCGAACGGAGTGACCGGGAAGAAGAGCACCCCTTCGAAACGCTTCAACATCCACCCTTCGTCGCGTAGTCGGCCGGGCCCGACGGGCCGAACACCTCGAACTCCCAGATCGAGTAGCCGTAGCCGGTCCCCCGCTGCAGACCGTTCATGCGGACGTACCTGGCACTCGCGCGCGGAAAGTTGATCTGGTCGGTACCGCCGTCGCCCGCGGTCGTCGAGAACGCCGTTCGCCAGTCGGTTCCGTTGTCGGACAGGAGGATCTCGTAGGACCTGCCGTACGCGGCCTCCCAGCCGATCTTCGCGCCGTACACCACCCGGCGATAACCGAGATCGACCTGGAGCCACTCGCGTTCGGTGCGCTCGGATCCCCAGCGGGTGTCCGGCCTTCCGTCGAACGCGTTGGCCACCGGGCGGGGCTCGGTGGAGGCCGATCCGGGCTTGCGCAGGGCCAGGTTCGCCGAACCGTAGACGTGCAAGCCCACGACCTCGTACCCGCCGGCGGTTTCGCGGCCGCTCGCGGCGAGACGGATGTAGCGCCCGCTGACGGTGTCGAAGTTGGCCTCGTCACGGCCGCCGTCACCGGTCGTGGCCGAGTGGACCGTGCGCCAGTCGGTGCCGTTGTCGGACAGGCGCACCTGGTAGGCGCGGCCGAACCCGGCGCCCCAGTCGATCCGGATCCCGTTCACGGCTCGGCTCGTCCCGAGATCGGCCTGCAGCCATTGGGCGTCGCTCGCGTTCGAGGTCCACGCGGTGGCATCGTCGCCGTCGAACGCCCCGGACGCCGTCCCGCTGGAGGCCGAGCCGGGACGGCCCGCCGCGAGATCGGCCGACTCGTAGACCTCGAACTCCCAGATCGAGTAGCCGTACTTCGTGCCGCGTTGGGTGGCCGTCATCCGCACGTACCGGGCGGCCACCGTGCTGAAGTCGATCTCGTCGATCCCGCCGTCCCCGGTCGAGGTGCCGTAGACGTCACGCCACGACGTGCCGTCGGCCGACACCTGCATCTTGAAAGCCTTGGCGTAGGCCACTTCCCAGTAGATCTTGACCCCGTTGACCGCACGGACGGCGCCGAGGTCGACCTGGAGCCATTCGTTGTCGGTCCGCGCGGATCCCCAGCGGGTGTTCAGCTTGCCGTCGAAGGCGTTGGCCACCGGGCCGGCCGCGGTCGAGGCCGAACCGCTCTTGCCCAGCGCGAGGTTGGGCCGTTGCTCGGGTTCCGGGCGCTGCACCGGCAGGATGCGGACGGGGGTGTGGTTCGCCCGGTCGATGACGTTCAGCTCGACGAGCGTCGACGCGGGCTGGGCGAGGCCGGGCATGCGGACGTTGTCGAAGGTGACGTTGCGCATGGGCTGCTCGGGCTTGAGGCCACGCATGACCGCGTAGCTCTTTCCCTTGTCCCGCACGGTGATGTTCTTGACCGTGACCCCGTCGACCGTGCCACCGCCGGACTGCTGCGGATCCTCCGCGATCAGGCGGAGCCAGGTCTGGTCGCCGACCAGGTTGTGCGAGATGCGCTCGATGTCGATGTTCTCGAACCGGATGTTGCGCGCCGTGGCGCGGCCGTAGCGGTGATGCACACCGAGCCCGACGGCCGCGTCGTAGACCACGCCGTTGCGGAAGGTCACGTTCGACTGGTCCTGCAGAACCCCTTGCCCCACCTTGAATCCGTAGCACACCGTCCATGAGACGAGGTCGTCGAAGGTCACGGTGTCGAGCGGCTGCGGCTGGCCGGGCCAGCTGCGCGCGATGTCGGTGTCGGCCGCCCAGGTCTTCGTCGAGAACGGGTCGTCGAGCGCGATGCCGATGGCGTTGCGCACGTTCACCCGTTGCGACTCCATGACGTCGATGCCGTCGTCCTCGCCGGTGTCGAACCGGTTGAAGATCTTGAGGTTGGTCAGGGTCGCGTCCTGGGAGCGGATCGGCGTGATCGCCCAGGAGCCGGAGTCGCGCACGGTGAGCCCGTCGAGCACGAACCCGCTCGTGGCGATCGGCACGATCAGGTTGTTCGCGATCTTGCCGACGCTGGTCGACTCGTGGCCGTAGCCGTCCAGCACGCCCCGGCCGAAGAACTTGACGTTGGTGGAACCGAAGGCGGTCCGCACCCACCAGGTGACGTCGAGGTTGATGGAGTTCTTGTGCCAGTGGGTGAGGTAGTCGGCTTTCCTGCCGGTGAACCGGAACACCGCGCCGGGTTCGAGGTACAGCGCCACGTTGCTCTTCAGTTCGAGATTGCCCATCAGGTACAACCCCGCGGGAACGTAGACGGTGCCTCGCCGCGACGCTGTGCCGAACGCCGCCGCGTCGTCGATCGCGCGCTGCAACGCGGTGGTGGCCAGGGACGCGCCGGTGTTGTCCGCGCGGTACTCCTCGGAGAGGACGTTGAAGATCCCGGTGCCGGACGAGGCGGGGCGGTCGGTCTCCGGCGGGTCGGCGGCGATCACTAGCTCCTTCTTCTGGTCCACCTTGACGATCAGGTACTCGTCGCGCTGGATCTGGAAGGTGAGCCGGTTGCCGGAGACCGTGCCGGTGATGCCGAGCTTTCTGGGGCTGACCTGGTAGGCCGTGATCGCCGACTGACCGAGCGCGGTCACCTCGACCGTCCGCGTGCCCGCCGCGACGGCGAGGTTCGCGTAGTCGTAGCCGGTGTAGCGGACGACCGGCACGTCGACGGTCTCCACCCGGAGCGCGAAGTCGGTGGAGCGCGGATAGAAGGCCGGCACGGGATAGGCCGTGACGTCGCCCGGAGCCGGTGCGGCGCTCGCGGCCACGACCGGCGTCGCGACGCCGAAGACGGTCAGGAGTGCACAGACCAGGGTCAGCGCCTTTGTCAACGTTGACAGAGCAGCTCTGGACATCGCGTTCCTCCACGGCGAACGGGCCGCACAGCAGTTGCAGAGACTGTGCGGCCCGTTGTGCCAACAGGGTTTAGAACGGAGTGAGGATGACTCGCGCGGAACGCGGGTTCGGGTCGTACACGAGCGACTCGAAGCCACCGACGTCGTCGAATGCGAAGCCGTACGCCTTGCCGTCCACCATTTGCGCGTGGATCTTGCGCGAGTAGTGGTCGGTGATCCCCCTGGTGTAGAACTCGGCAGGGTTGTAGGTCGGCGCGGTGTGGATGTAGCCCAGCGTGGACCGGTGCAACGCGGCACACAGCGACCGCGCGATCTCACCGACCACACCGTCCGGGGCCGCCAGCCGGCCGTCACAGCCGAAGACGTCCCTGGTCGACGGCCGCTGGAACGACGCGACCTGGGCACCGGAGGAGTTGGTGAACCGCATGACTCCCGAGCCGTCGACCCGGCCGGTGTACTTCTTGTTCGGCTCGTCCCGGATCGGCACGACGGTCAGCGTGGTGTTCTTGTACGTGTTCCACACCTGCGTCGTGTAGCCGTCGAAGTAGGTGTTGCTGAACGAACCCGACTCGATGCCCAGCCGGGGCGCGAAGGCCCGCAGCACCGTCCCGTCGGAGCGGGTGTTGATCAGCTTCGCCCAGTCGCCGGGCTGGTTGCGCAACGCGTTGAAGAAGTTGTTGCGCCCGTTGGACTTCAGCTCACCGGTCCGCTTGGTCGAGCCACCGCTGGTGGTGACCTCGACGGCGTGCGGCACGCTGAACATGTCGACCTGCGAGGAGTTCAGCCAGATACCGAGGCTGTTGTAGGAGAACTCGCTCCAGTCGAACAGGATGTTGCGGTTCGGGTCGCTGGGGTTCCACGGCGCGGGCTGCACGAGCCCGTTGGGCGTGAGGAAGAACTTCAGCTTCTCCCCGAACGACATGTACAGCCGTCCGCTGCCGAACCCGATCGGGATGTTGAGCTGCCGGGAGGCACCTCCGCCGGGCCCCGGGATGGACACGTCCGGTGCGGGAGTCGGCGGATTGCCCCCGCCGGGCCACGCGGCGAACTGCCCGGAGGCGTTGAGGTAGCCCATCCGGCCGTTGTACTGGCCGAGGACGTACAGGTGGACCTGTTCGCCGCGACCGGAGTTGTTCGTGACCGTCAACGGCAGCATTGCCGGGCCGGCGGCCTCGGCCGGAGCAGCGGCCGCCGGGATCAGGATGACGGGAACGGCTGCCACGATCGCGGCAAGCCAAGACAGCAACTTCTTACGCACTGGCGGCTCCTCGTTGAGCCCTGACGCCTGACGCAGGGTTGGAATGTGCAGGGTGTGCTCTCACAAGCAGGGGGTGTGAGAGCGCTCTCATCCTGAGTGGACTTCCGGCGGGTTGTCAATAGTTGAAACGTCTCAAGCCATTCGGTCCGCTAGACCGTAACTCCGTTCTTGACCATTCGACCCGAGCAGGTACTTTCGGGCACACCGCGAAGTCGAACGGGCACATTTCCTGGTTGACGCTCGCCCTAAAACGTTCTAATCATCGGCCTGGGCCCGAGCGTCACCACGGGATGACGCCTGACATCGTTGTCAGCAAAGGAAGTGCTCCAATGAGGATCTCGTCGGCCAAGAAGGCGGCAACCGCCCTTTCCGTGCTGCTCCTGGCCGGAACGGTGAGCGCCTGCGCGGGCAAGGACAGCGGCGCCGACGACGGCACACCGCTGGAGGTCTGGTCGCGCAGTGCGCCCGATCCCGCGAAGACCTACCAGGAGATCATGACGGCCTTCACCAAGAAGACCGGGATCCAGGTCGACTACAAGGGTGTCATCGAGTTCGACACCCAGCTCCAGGCACGTGCCTCGTCGAAGGACATGCCGGACGTCCTGATCAACGACGCGGGCCAGCTGGGCTACTACCAGTCGCAGGGCTACGTGACGAAGGTGGAGAAGGCCGACATCGCCGGCGGTGACCAGATCTCCGACGAGACCTGGGCGCAGAACCAGGGCCTCGACGGCGCGACCTACGGGGTGCCGTTCTCCCGCCAGGCGTTCGCCACCCTGGTCCGGTCGGATTGGCGGAAGAAGCTCGGGCTGCCGCAACCGAAGACCTGGGACGAGCTCGCCGCGCTCGCGAACGCGTTCGCGACGAAGGATCCAGACGGCAACGGCAAGGCCGACACCTACGGCATGGTGGTTCCCGGCTCGAGCAAGCGCGGCTACATCGGCTGGTGGGCCTCGTCCTACATCTGGCAGGCCGGCGGCGACATCATCACGAAGTCCGGTGACGCCGCCTACCGGTCGGTGATCAACTCCCCGCAGACCAGGACCGCGCTGGAGTGGATCCGCACCCAGTTCTGCACGCCGGGCAACGTGGTCCCGGGTTCCCTGAACATGACCACGAGCGACACTCCGTTCTTCGGCGAGGGCACAGCCGGCATCTACCTGACCCTGCCCCACACCATGGCCGGGTACGACAACCAGCTCGGCAAGGACAAGTACGAGGTCATCCCGATGCCGAAGGGCCCGGCGGGCGCGACGGCGCTGGCCGAGGGCGAGAACATCTACTTCGGCGCGGGCTCGAAGAAGGCCGCCCAGCAGAAGGCGCTGGCCGAGTTCATGATCTCGGCGGAGGCACAGCAGATCGGCCTGGCCGTGAACGGGACCACCCCGGTCGTCCGGCTGCCGGTCAACAAGGCGCTCGACGCCGGCACCGCACGCAACGACCCGCGGTGGAAGGTCTTCCAGGACGCCTACAACGGAGACTCCAAGGCGTTCGTCTGGTCGATCAACTTCCAGCCGATCCGCCAGGCGCTCGGCGAGGGCGTCAACAAGATGATGTCGAGCTGCGACAGCGACCTGAACGCGGGCCTGAAGTCGCTCGACGACGCGATCAACGCCGAGCTCAAGTCCCAGGACCTCGCCAAGTGACGTCCGGGCGACGCGGGTCGTCCCTGCTGCCGTGGGCGTTCCTCGCGCTGCCGCTGTTGTTCGCCGTGACGTTCAAGTTCTTCCCGATGCTGGAAGGCGTCCGGATGAGCCTGTACCGCGTCCAGCCGTTGCTCGGCGACGAATGGGTCGGGCTGGGCAACTACACCAAGGTCCTCACCGACCAGCGGTTCCTCGACGCGCTCGGGCACACCCTCCTGCTGGGCGTCGGCCAGACCGCGGGTGCGCTGGTCGTCGGGTCCGGGCTCGCGCTGCTGCTGGAGGGGCAGGCCCGCTCGCTGTGGGTGCTGCGGACCGCGGTGTTCCTGCCGGTGGTCACCGCGGTCGCCGTGATCGGCGAGGTCTGGCGGATCCTCTACTTCCCCACCGAGACCGGGTTCGTCAACGAGGTCCTCGGCGCGGTCGGGATCGGGCCGTTCGGCTACCTGAGCGATCCGGACTCGTCGCTGTGGTCGGTGATGGCGGTCGGCATCTGGACCGGCGCGCCCTACGACATGGTGATCATCCTCGCGGGGCTGGCCGGGATCGACAGGACGCTCTACGAAGCAGCCACAATGGACGGTGTGAGCCGCTGGCAACGGTTGCGCCACATCGTGCTGCCAGGTTTGCGGCCCGCGCTCACCGTCGTGCTGACGCTGGCGGCGATCAGGGGTCTGCGGATCTTCACCGAGGTCTACGTGCTCACCGGCGGCGGTCCCGCCGGATCGACCGAGGTCTGGATGACCAGGGTCTACTCGCTCGGCTTCGAGCGCAACGACCTGGGCGTCGCCTCGGCCGCGTCGATGCTGCTGCTGTTCGTCACCGTGATCCTCACGCTCGGCGTGCGGCTGGCCACCAAGAGCCGGGAGGCACGATGAGCGACCGGACCACGCGTTTCGACACCGCACTCGCCTGGGCACCGCGGTTCGGTCCGGCGATGGCGCTGCGGCTCGTGTTGTGCGCAGTGGTGTTGTTCGTCTTCGCCGCGCCGTTCCTGATCATCATCTCCGGCGCCTTCAACGCGACGACCGACTCCACGCAGGTGAGCGTCATCCCGTCCGACCCGACGCTGCTCGGGTTCAAGATCGCCACGGACCTGGGGATCTGGGGCTACTTCCTCAACTCGCTGCTGATCGTCGGTGGCGGGCTGCTGTTGCAGGTCGCGATGTCCGTGCTCGCGGCGTACGCGTTGGCACGGCTGCGGTTCCGCGGCCGGACGGCCGTGCTGATGCTCTTCCTGCTGACGATGATGCTGCCGGAGGAGGTGATCGCGATCCCGCTCGCGCAGGTCATCGCGAACCTGCCGCTGCTCGGCGTCAGCCTGAAGGGCAGCGTGTTCGGCGTGATCCTGCCGGTGGCGGTCTGGGGGTTCTCGATCCTGGTCATGGCGGAGTTCATGAAGGAGATCCCGGCGGAGATCGAGGAGGCTGCCCGGATCGACGGAGTCGGCGAGATCAGGATGCTGTGGACGATCGTGCTGCCGTTGTGCAAGCCGGTGCTCGGCGTCATCACCATCTTCGGGTTCATGATGATCTGGAACCAGTACCTGCTGCCGTTGATCGCGGCGAACGAACCCAGCGACTACACCCTGACCGTGGCGCTGTCGTTCCTGCGGTCCGACGGCGACGTCGGACCCGGTGTCCTGCTCGCCGGCGCGTTGATCGCGCTGCTGCCGAGCCTGATCGTCTACCTGGTGATGCAGAAGTCGATGATCCGCGGCATCACCTCCGGCGCGATGAAGGGCTGAGAAAGTTGAAGACCACGCTCGTGCGGACCTATCCCCTGCCCTCGATCTACCCCACGTCGGAGGACTTCACCGTCACCGTCGACGGGCAGCCGGTGCCGGTCACCGCGTTCGCGCCGGAGCCGGGCAGCGGAGTCGAGTACCACTACGCGCACTTCTCCTTTGTCGGCAAGGTGACCGTCGAGATCGACACCAGGAACCGGATCTCCACCTACTCCGTCAGCCCGCTTGCGTTCGAGATCCCGGCCTGGGTGCGCGGGAACAGGCTCACGTTCGAACTCGACCGCAGCCGCTACCTGATCGTGAAGATCGACGATCTGCGGGAGCTCGTGATCCTGGCCGACCCGGAGGAGCGAGCCGCGCCGGCGGCGCAGGGGCCCTGGATCTTCAACGTCGCCGCGGACTTCGGCGCGGACCCGACCGGCACGATCCTGGCCACCGAGGCCGTGCAGGCGGCGATCGACGCGGCGTACACGGCCGGCGGTGGCGTCGTCTACGTGCCGGAGGGCGTGTTCAGCATCGGCAGCATCGTGCTGCGGTCACGGGTGCACCTCTACCTTGCCGGTGGGTCCGTGCTGCGGGCCACGGCCGATCCGGCCGACTACCTGACGAAGTTCCACCACGACAGCCTGGGCATGGACGGCACCTGGTTGATCTCGACCGCGCCGGGGTCCTCCGGCATCACCATCTCCGGCCGCGGCACCATCGACGGCCAGGGCGCCAGGATGCGCAAGGAGAGCCGCTACCTGAACCACCTGCTGGTTCCCGTGGGGACCAGGGGTTTCACCGTCAACGGCGTGATCGGCCGCGACTCCGGCTCGTGGGCCTTCCTGCCGAGCCGCTGCTCCGACGTGACCATCACGCACTACAAGGGGTTCCAGACCCAGCTCCAGTTCGAGAACGACGTCATCGACATCAACGAGTGCCAGGACGTGACGGTCCGGCACACCATCGCGATCTGCGAGGACGACCCGTACTCCACCAAGGCGTGGGCCGAGGACGCCAACATCGCGCTGAGCTGGCCCCGTCCGCGGCAACCGGTCGAGCGGGTGCTCTTCGACGACGTGGTCGCCTGGACCCACTGCGCCGCCTTCAAAGTCGGCAACGGCCACTACTCGCACCAGCGCGACATCACCTACCGCAACGGCTACGTCTACAACGCCACCCGCGCGATCGCCGTCGACCCCTGTTACGGCAGCGAACCCTGCACGGACATCCGCTACGAGGACATCGACATCGAGTCGCTCGACCACGACCGCGGCAACCAGAACTGGCTGCTGATCCACACCCGCGAACGCGGCCTCGGCATCGGGCCGGTGTCCGGCGTGCGGATCAGCCGCGTCAACGTCCGCCGTCAGGGCACGATGAAGCCACTCGTCGCCGCGGGCAACGCCGAGGGCGCCATCAGCGACGTCGTGCTGCGAGACGTCGTCATCGAGGGAAGTCCACTGCGGACGTTCGACCAACTCGGCATCACGCTCGATGCGCACGTCGAAGAACCGGTGGTCCAGTACGGTGACGCCTGATCGGCCACCGTCAAGGTGCCACACCGATGCTCGTGCAGAGCCTGCTGCCCACGGCGGTCGCCAGCTCATCCAATGTGGACAGAGCGTCGCCGGGTCCGCGCGTGCCCACGACGACGCCGACGATCCCCGGCTCTCCTTCCGACACCTGCCCGGCCACGGCCGCGGCGAGGTGTCGCGGTTCGCCGGCCCGGCTGTCGACCACGAGTCGGCGCGGCAGTCCGGCGATGTCGAGTCGTGCCAAGGCATCCGTGGTGGCGCATCGATCGAAACCGTTCCACCGCACGACGAGGTGCGCGTCGTGGTTGACCACGCGGTCGCCGAGTTCTGGTCTCCACCTGGCCGCGGCATACCCGATCGCGCCGATCGTCTCCGCGAGGTCGTGCGGGCAGCGGCTCTCGCAGCCGATCGGCAGTCGCGGCCGCGACGCGGTTCGCCCGCAGGGACTCGACAAGCCGTACGCGAGCGCGTCCAAGGGGATCGGCGCATCGGCCAGGCGCGCGACCAGGGGCAGGCCGACGTGTACAGCGCCGAGCCTGGTGTACAAGGCGATCAGCAACTGGTTGCGGTAACCCGCCGCCAGGCTCGCGAGTTCTTCGGCGTGGTCGAGCGCGGCGTTCATGTCCTGGGCCACGCCAGGATCTATGACCACCAAGAGGCGGTGGTCCTGTCCGTCCAGCACCTGCCGGATCGCGGCGCGTTGACGGTTGACGACGCGGCACTCGATCACGCCCTGCCGGTGGTCCACGAGGTGGAAAGGTAGTGGTCGGCCGATGAAGGAACCTTGAAGATGGCGTCAAGTGATCATTGAGCTCGCATCGCGCCAAGGCGAAGCGTTGACCGGGGCCTCTGGAGCCCGCAGTATGAGAGCGTTCTCACAGCCTGCCCTGTGGAGATGACAACGATGTCGAAGTTGTTGGCTGTCCTGGTATTCCTCCTCCCCCTGCTGCCTGCACCAGCGCATGCCGCGCCGGACAGATGGACGGTCTTCGGTCCGTCATCGGTCACCGCGACGGTCCAGCTGGACAACGGCACACCGACCTTCTCCGCCTCACGCGGCGGCCGGGTCGTGCTCGCGCCCGCGCCGATCGGGATCCGCACGACCGCCGCCGACCTCACGCGAGGGTTGCGCGCGATCGGCCGATCCGACCGCGTGGTCACCGAGAACTACTCGATGACCACGGGCAAACGGCTGCAGCGGTCCGCGGTGATGACCGAGAGCACGTTCACGTTCGAGGGCGCGAACAGCGTGCGGTTCGACGTGGTCGTGCGCGTCGCGCCGGACGGTGTCGCCTTCCGCTACGTGCTGCGCGCTCCGGCGACGGTGACCGGTGAGGCGTCGTCGTTCCGGCTGCCCGCCGACGCACCGGCCTGGCTGTTGCCCTACAACGCCTGGTACGAGGCGAATCGGGTGCGCACAACGGCGGGCGCGGCCAACGGCGAGTTCGGTTACCCGTCGCTGTTCCGCGTCGGCACGGACTACGCACTGCTCACCGAGTCCGATGTAGATGGACGGTACTCGGGCAGCAGGCTGCGGCACTCCACCGGCGACTACCAGGTCGTGCTGGCCGACGCGCAGGTCGGGGCCGTGACCAGGACGTCGTGGCGCACGGCGATCATCGGCGATCTCGCCACCGTCAGCACCTCGACGCTCGTGGACGACCTCGCCACTCCCTCGCGGCTGACGGACACGTCGTGGATCAAGCCCGGCAAGGTCGCGTGGTCGTGGTTGAGCGAGCACTCGAGCCCGAGCGACTTCGAGCGGCAGAAGCAGTACGTCGACTTCGCCGCCCGCAACGGGTGGTCGTACTCGCTGGTCGACGAGGGCTGGAGCTCGGCCTGGGTGCCGGAGCTGATCCGGTACGCCCGCGCGAAGGGCGTGGAGATCCTGCTGTGGGTGCACTGGAACAACCTCGACACGCCGGCCGAACGGGACGCGCTGCTGCCGAGGATCAAGCAGTGGGGCGCCAAGGGCGTGAAGATCGACTTCATGGAGTCCGACTCCCAGGCGCGTTACCAGTGGTACGACGCGGTGCTCGCCAGGACGGCCGAGCTGAAGCTGATGGTCAACTTCCACGGCTCGACGATTCCGCACGGCCTCGCCCGCACGTGGCCGCACGTCATGACCATGGAGGGCGTGCGCGGCGCGGAGAACTCCCCGCCCGCCGCGAACAACCCCGTGCAGTTCTTCACCCGCAACGTCGCCGGGTCGATGGACTACACCCCGGTGTCGCTGGAGGTCGGGCCGAAGCAGGCGTCGATCGGCCACGAGGTCGCGCTGCCGGTGGTCTACGAGTCCGGCTGGACCCACTTCGCCGACAAACCCGAGGCCTATGAACGGCATCCGCAGGCGTTGCGCTATCTGAACCAGGTGCCGACGACGTGGGACGAAACCCGCCTGCTGAGCGGTGATCCCGACGCGCACGCCGTGGTGGCGCGCCGCAGCGGCGACCGGTGGTTCCTCGGTGCGATCGCCACGGGGCAGGCACGCACCATCCAGGTGCCGCTGAGCTTCCTGGGCACCGGTCAGTGGCTCGTCGAGACCGTCCGCGACGATCTCTCGCAGGCACGCGCGGACGTGAAGCGAGACGCCCAGACTCTCTCCACGTCGCAGACGCTGTCGGTGGCCGTGCCGCGCGACGGTGGTTTCGCCGCGATCATCTGCCGGCCCAGGACGACCTGCGACCAGCCGATCCCCAAGGTGCCGGCGACCACCCTCAACGTCACGCCTGCCGGGCTCGACGCGGCGAAGGGCACGTCGTTCGAGGTCAGCGGCACGTTCAGCAGCAGCGCGGACGTCTCCGACGTCGTGCTGACAGTGGCACCGCCCGCGGGCTGGACGGTGACCGGCGCCCCCGTCCGGCGCACGACGCTCCGGGCCGGCGAGACGATCACCGGCCGGTGGCAGGTACGGGTGAGCAGCACCAGCCCCGCCGGAGTCGTGGACGTGCCGGTGTTCGCCGAGTTCCGCGCCCACCAGGTCGTGCACGTCGAACGCGCGGTGCAGGCGTTCGTACCGCCGCCCGTCCCGACCGGCACACCGTTCGCGAGCGACCTGCCGTTCATCAGCGAGACGAACGGCTGGGGGCCGATCGAACGGGACCGGGCCAACGGTGAGACCTCCTCGGGTGACGGCGCGCCGTTGCGCATCGGCGGTGTCGCCTACGCCAAGGGGATCGGGACGCACGCACCCTCGGAGGTCACGATCTACCTCGGCCGCAATTGCCGCGCCTTCACGGCGTCGATCGGCCTGGACGACGAGACGATCGCACCCGGCTCGGTCGTCTTCCAGGTGTTCGGTGACGGCAGGTCGTTGTACGACAGCGGTGTCGTGCGCGGTGGCGAGCCCGCCAGGGCGATCTCCGCGGACACCACGGGCGTGCGCATGCTCAGCCTGCGGGTGACCGACGGTGGCGATGGCCGCAACTACGACCACGCCGACTGGGCGCAGGCAGCCCTGAGGTGCTGAAGTACTGAGCAGTCCTCAGTGGACGTGACAAATCGGACATAGCGGTGGCCGCTGGGGACAACCTCGGCGGCTCCTGCTGGTGTCCGCGTTCTCCGTGTCTGACGATGACCGCCATGCGAGACGAACAGCGAGCACGCACACCGAAGGCGAGACTGGTCGACACGGCCAATCCCTCCGAGACGCTGACCACGGCCACCACCAGCAAGTGGCCGGACGAGCCCGGAGACGAACCGGCCACACGTCCGAGTGATGTCCACTCAGGATCGACGGCCTAGCCGGGATTCAAAGGCAACTTCATCGTTCCTTCACAGCTCACGGCCCGGTGGTCAGGCACAATCCGTGCCGTGACAGCGCGCATCCTGGTGGCCGAGGACGACCCGAAGCAGTCCAAACTGCTCCAGGCGTATCTGGAACGTGAGGGACACAGCGTGCTGGCGACCGACAACGGTCGCGCGGCGCTGGAACTCGCGCGGGCGCGCCGGCCCGACCTCATCGTGCTGGACGTGATGATGCCCGAGGTCGACGGCCTCGACGTGTGCCGCGTGCTGCGCGCGGAGTCGTCCGTGCCGATCCTGCTGCTCACGGCGCGGTCCACCGAGGCGGATCTCCTGCTCGGCCTCGACCTCGGTGCCGACGACTACGTCACCAAGCCCTACAGCCCGCGGGAGCTGACAGCCAGGGTTCGCGTGCTGCTGCGGCGGGCGGGGACGAGCCACACGCCGTCCGGCCCCATCCGCGTGCTCGACGTCGAGATCGACACCGTCCGGTACGAAGCGCGTATCGCCGGGCAGCAGGTCGCGCTGACCGTCAAGGAGTTCGACCTGCTCAGGGTGCTCGCGGCGGCACCGGGCCGGGTGTTCACCAGGGCGCAGCTGATCGAGCAGGTGTTCGGCTTCGACAACCACGTGCAGGAACGCACGGTCGACGCGCACATCATGAACCTGCGGCGCAAGATCGAACCGGATCCCGCCCGGCCGGGCTACGTGCTCACCGTGCCCGGTCGCGGCTACCGGTTCGCCGAGCCCGAGCCCGGAACGTGACCAGGACGAGCTTTCGCGCACGGGTGTTCCTGCTCGTGATCGTGGTCGCCGCGGTGGCGGCGGGCGCCACGGCGTGGCTGACCGTCTGGCAGGCCTCCCAGCAGCTCACGCGGGCGAGCACGATCGCGCACAAGGACGTCGACCGCGTCGTCTCCGAGATCACCACCTTCGGGTTGTTGCAGGGAAGCTGGCACAACGCGGACACATTGGTCCGTGAGCAGGCGGCACGCATCGGCGAGCGCGTGCGGCTGATGACGACCGACGGCGAGCAGCTCGCGGACAGCGACCCGTCAGCCAGCGCCACACCGCCCCATCAGACCGTCACGATCGACACGCACCGGGCTCCCCCGCTCACCGGCTTTCATCCCGAGAACCGCTCACTCGCCGCTGCCTACGCACTGAGCCGCTACAGGTCCATTTTGGACTACGCGAGGTGCTGGCAGCGGCACGGGTTCGAGGTCGTGGCGGTGCCAGACCCCGATGGCTCCTACGACTTCGTCCAGCCACCGCAGGTGAGCACCGGGGAGGCGTGCACGACGGAGGCGTTGATCACGCCCACGGACTTCGAAGAAGTGTTCGCCACCGCGTGTGGACCCGATCAAGAGATCGCGTGCCTGCGCGACGCGTACGTCGAGCAGGTCTCCACGATCACGCCGCCGCCCGTACTCGTCCTGATCGGAGCGCTCGACCAGCCGAAACCCGCCGAGATCCCGCTCAGGCCCGCGCTGGCCGCCGCCGCGTTCGTCGCGTTGATCGTCATGGCGGTCTCGTTGCTGATCAGCCGGCGGGTGCTGCGGCCCATCGGCGCACTCGCGTCGGCGTCCCGCCGGCTCGGCGAAGGCGATCTGACCGAACGCGTGCCGGAACGGGGCCGCGACGAGCTCACCCAGCTCACCCGGTCGTTCAACCGCATGGCGGAGTCCTTGCAGCGCAGCAAGGACCAGCAGCACAACATGATCGCCGACATCGCCCACGAACTGCGCACACCACTCGCGAACATCCGCGGTTACCTGGAGGCGTTCAAGGACGGCGTGTTCCCGCCCGATCCGGAGTCCCTCGCGTCCCTGTACGAGGAGGCCATGCTGCAGCAACGCCTCCTCGACGACCTGCAGGAGCTCGCGCTCGCCGAGTCGGGCTCGCTCGTCTACCACCCGAGCCGCACCGATCTGACCGAACTCCTGCAGGCCTGCCGCACCGCGCACGCGTCCTCGGCGGCCGTGCGCGAGGTCGTGATCGATGTGAGCGCTCCCAGCACGGTCGTCGCGGTCATCGACCCCGAACGGATCCGGCAGGTGCTCGGCAACCTCGTCACCAACGCGCTGCGTGCCACCCCGGTGGGCGGCCGGATCACGCTGAGCCTGCGCGCGGAGCGCGGGTTCGCGGTGATCGAGGTGGCCGACACCGGCAGCGGCATCGCGGCAGACGACCTGCCGCACGTCTTCGACCGGTTCTGGCGCGCCGACACCGCACGTGGCCGGGAAACCGGGGGCCGGGGTCTCGGCCTGGCGATCGCGCGCGAGATCATCGCCGCCCACCGGGGCACGATCAGCGTGACCAGCACCCCGGGGACCGGCACGGTGTTCACCGTACGCCTGCCCCTGGATCAGTCCACTTCGGACGACGCCGCGCGTGCCGTTGTCAGATGACGCCGGCGCGCAGTGCGTACGCCACCGCGTGCGGCCGGTTGCGGAGCTTCAGCCGCTGCAGGAGAACCGTGATCACGTTCTTCACCGTGCGCTCGGAGTAGCAGAGCTCGGCCGCGACCTCCGCCGTCCCCCGCCCGTCTGCTATCAGGCGCAGGACGTCCACCTCGCGGGTGCTCATCCCGGCCGCGTTCATCGCCTTGCGGGCGGGCTGGTCGTACTGGAGGCGCTCCACGTGCAGCAGCACCTCGCCGAGCATCGCCGCGGGCAGCACGCCGCCACCAGCGGCGGCCGTGCGGATCGTGTCCAGCAGGACGTCGACCGTCGCGACCGCCCTCGGCAGGACCGCGACCACGCTGGACTCGATGGCGGCCAGCAGCTGAGCCTCGTGCAGCCGCTGCACCACCAGGACCACCGGCACCCGCTTGGTCACCGCGGCGCGGCGCAGCAGGGACAGCAGGTCCGGGGTCACCGCGTCGGCCACGACCACCCGCACGTCGGCGTCCTCCTGCACGATCTCGATGCCGTCGAGGGCGCCAAGCAGGCTGGTCAGGCCGGCGTAGGTGAGCGGATCCGCTGCGTGCAACACGACGTGAAGTGCCGCTGAAGCGTTTTCCCCGATCGGACTCACCACCGCTGATCCCTTGTTCCGGAATTTCACGCTGAAGCTAGAAGCAGGCCTGTGAAGGAACGACGAAGAAGCCGTGCGAAACCCGTGGAACCGAAACCGGCCGTCGATTCGAGAATCGGTCGGCGATGCGGCAAGATGCGCGCGGTGCAGCGACGTGCCTCGCCCCTGGTCGGCTTTCGCGCCAGGGTGTTCCTGCTCGTGGTCGCGGTCGCGGCGACCACGGCGGTCGCGACCGCGTTCCTCATCGTGGTGCTGGCGACCAGCGCGGCCACCAGCCCCACCGCCCCGTTGCTGACCTCAGAGGACCTCGATCGGGTCACGCAGAAGGTCACCGTGCACGGCATGGTGCACCGGAACTGGGACGACACGGCCGGCCTCGTCCAGGAGCTGGCGGCCGAGACCGGCCAGCGGATCCGTCTCCAGTCGGCCGACCGGACGCTCGGGGACAGCGAGCCCACCGCTGGTGACGTCCCGGCCCAGCAGACCGCGGTGATCGAGACCCGCCCGGCCCTGCGGCTCGAGGGCATCCCCCAGAGCCAGTACCCCGGCGCGGCGGTCGAGGCGCTGTGGGCCTACCGCGACAACCTGCGGCTCGCGGGCTGCTGGCAGAGCCGCGGCGCCACGCTGAACGTCACCACCACACCCCTCGGCATCCGGCTGTTGTCCCCCACCCCGCAGCCCGCGGACACCTGCGTCGCAGAGGCGTTGGACGGCCGAGTCCTGGCCGACGAGGTCAACGGGATCGCGCAGCTCTGCGCCACCGCGACGGACAGCGGCTGCGTGCAGAACGCCTTCACCCAGCGGTTCATCGCCCTCACGCCACCTCCGGCCGTCCTGCTCGTCGGCATCGCCGCGGAGCCCGCGCCACCCGCGGGAGTGGAGCTGACACCCGCACTGATCGCCGCCGGGGTGGTCGCGCTCATCGTCGTGGCGGCGTCGCTGCTGATCAGCCGCCGGGTGCTGCGTCCCATCCGCGCACTCGCCACCGCGTCACAGCAACTCGGCCGCGGCGATCTCTCCGGTCGCGTGCCGGAGCGGGGCCGCGACGAGCTGACCGACCTCAGCCGCACGTTCAACCGCATGGCGGAGTCGTTGCAGCGCAGCAAGGAGCAGCAGCACAACCTCATCGCGGACATCACCCACGAGCTGCGCACCCCGACCACCACCATCCGCGGCTACCTGGAAGCGCTGCAGGACGGTGTGTTCCCGCCGGACCAGGAGCTGTTCCGCTCGCTGTGCGAGGAGGCGGTGCTGCAGGAACGCCTGATCAACGACCTGCAGGACCTCGCGCTGGCCGAGGCGGGCGACCTGGTCTACCACCACGACGTCGCCGACCTCACCGACCTCCTGCGGGCCGTCCGCACCGCCCACAGCTCCGCGGCCGCCGAGCGCGAGGTCAGCCTGGAACTCGACGCCCCGGCCCCGGTGCCCGCCGTAGTCGACGCCGACCGCCTCAGGCAGGTGATCACCAACCTGATGACGAACGCCCTGCGCGCCACCCCGGCCGGTGGCGTGATCACCCTGCGTGCCTACACGGCAGGCGGCGCCGTCATCGAGGTCTCCGACACCGGCTGCGGCATCGCGGGCGACGACCTGGAGCACGTCTTCGACCGGTTCTGGCGCGCCGACGGCGCTCGCGGCCGGCACACCGGCGGGCGCGGCCTCGGGCTCGCCATCGCACGCGAGATCATCGCCGCGCACCACGGCACCATCACGGTCGCCAGCACCGTCGGCGCCGGCACCACGTTCACCGTGAAGCTGCCGCTCGAACAGCCCTCCTGATCGCCTCGGCGCATTCTTCTCGTATAGCCGATCGCCCCTTCATCGCACCTTCACTCCGATCGCCACGAAATTGGGCAGCATGCGATCAAGCCCCATTTCACGGAATCGAGAGGACAACGATGAACAGGACGGCAACGCTGTCGTCGGCCGGAGCCGCACTCGTGCTCACCGGAGCCGCACTGCTCGCCGGCCCGGCGTTCTCGGCGGACGACCCGGCCTCGAACGCGAGCCCGCGGACCGTCACGTCGAGCTCCACCCCGGTGCCCGCCGACGTACCGCCCGTGCCCGCGACAGTCGGGCACGCCGCCGAGCTCACCCAGCAGCTCGCCAAGGTGAAGGACGTTCTCGCCGCCTACCAGCTCACACCCGCCGTGATGACCGGCAAGGAAGGGCGGCAGGCGGGACCGCTGGAGTTCTACCCCATCGGAGAGAACAGCGCCGAGGGCTACAAGGCGACCACCGTCCTCGCCGACGGCGCGGGACGGGCCACGCTGTCGGTGTACGTGCGGTCCGCCACCAAGCCGATCGAGTGCACGCCGGCGAACAACTGCGTCATGGGAACTCCGGTGCCCCACGGGGACGGAGCCACGTCCTCCGACTCGACCGTGCGTGCTGCTGACGGAACCGAGGTCCTGGTGACGCGCGGCGTCAGCGCGAACGGCAAGGTCACGTTGCTGGCCGCCCAGGCGAAGCTCGCCGACGGCACGGTCGTGACGGCCAACGTGCGGGCCGAGGTCGATGCGGCCACCGGCAGTGTGACTACGCGGGACAGCGTTCCGCTCAGCGAGCAGCAGCTCGTGGACGTGGTGGTGCGGCCGGGATTCCGCCACTGACACACCCCTGAGCGACTGGGCACCAGCGGGTTCAGCGACTGCTGCTGAGTCTTCGAGGTGCAAGGCGTGCTGTGTCGCGGACACGTCGTGACCAGGCGAGCAGGGAGCAACCATGACGACCGCCGGCGAACAGGTCCACGAGTTCCCCATGGCCCGCACGTGCCCGTTCGCGCCGCCCGCCTCCTACGCCGAGATCAGGGAGCAACGTCCGATCGCCCCGGTGCGGTTGCCGGGCGGCGGGCAGGCGTGGGTGGTGAGCCGGCACGAGGACGTGCGGGTGGTGCTCAGCGATCCGCGGTTCAGCGCCGACCGGCGGCAGCCGGGGTTCCCGCACCTGATGCCGGGAGGCCAGGTGCTGCCGGAGGAGGACGCGGAGCCGTCGATGGTCTCGATGGACGGGGCCGAGCACGGGCAGGCACGCAGGTCGGTGCTGAGCGAGTTCGGCTTCCGCCGGATGGAGGCGTTGCGGCCGTCGATCCAGGAGATCGTGGACGCCCGGATCGACGCGCTGCTCGCCGGGCCACGGCCCGGCGACCTCGTCGAGACGGTGTCGGTTCCGGTGGCGTCACTGGTGATCTGCGAGATTCTCGGGGTCCCGTACGCCGACCGCGACGTCTTCCAGGCGGACCCCGGGAAACTCGCCCGGATGTCCACTCCGCTGGAGGAACGGCGCGCGGCGAACGAGGCGGTCTGCGCGTACCTGAGCGGTCTCATCGCGGACAAGGAGGCGAACCCACCGGATGATCTGCTCGGGCGGCAGATCATCCGGCTGCGGGACGAGGGAACCTATCGGCGGGAAGCACTTGCCGCGCTTGCTGTTCTGCTGCTCTTCGCGGGATACGGGACGACCGCGAACATGATCTCGCTGGGCGCGCTCGCCCTGCTGCGCAACCCGGAGCAGCTCGCCGCGCTGGCGGCCGATCCGAGCCGCACGCCCGGTGCCGTCGAAGAACTGTTGCGGTACTTCACGATCAGCGACCTGTCGATCCAGCGGTTGTGCGTCGAGGACGTCACCCTCGGCGGGCAGCTGATCCGGGCCGGGGAGGGCGTGCTTCCGCTGACCTATGCGGCCAACCGCGATCCACGTGTCTTCGACGACCCGGACGCGTTGGACATCGGCCGCGGCAAGCTCACCCACCTCGCGTTCGGCTACGGGCCGCACCAGTGCCTCGGCTCCAGCCTGGCCCGGCTGGAACTGCAGGTCGTGTTCGACACGCTGTTCCGCCGGGTTCCCGGGCTCGCGCTCGCCTGTGCTGTCGACGAGTTGCCGTTCAAGGACGGCGGGATGGTGTACGGCCTGCACCGGCTGCCGGTCACCTGGTGACGGTCAGTCCCACTTCGCCAGGAACGACGCGATCGTGCGCATGTAGTCCTGCCGGTCCTCCCACATCGACATGTGCGCACTGTTGGGGAATTCGGCCCTCTCGGCGCGGGGAAGGTGCTGCTGCAACGTGTCCGTGCAGTCCACAGTGAACTCGTCGTAGCGGCCGCGGGTCAACAGCACCGGGTTGCGGATCTGACACACCTGCGCCGTGCGGTCCCACGACTTCAGGTTCCCGGTCATCACGAACTCGTTGGGCCCGTTCATCGTGGCGTACACCTGGTTGCCCTCGACGTTGGCGGCACTGCGCAACAGCGCCTCCGGGTACGGGTCCAACCGGCAGAAGTAGTTCATGTAGAACACTCCCACCGCCTCCAGGTACTCCGGCGCCGTGTACTCGCCCCGCGCCTCGTAGTAGTCCAGGACGCGCTGCACCTCGGCCGGCAGCAGCGAGCGCAGCTGCCGGGTGCCCGCGACGAACTGCGGTGCGCCGGCCGAGGTGCTGGCCAGCACGACGGCGCTCGCCGCACGCGGGTGGCGCAGCAGGTACTCGATCGCGAGCCAGCCGCCCCACGAGTGCCCGTACAGGTGGAAGTTCCGCAAGCCGAGAGCGCGCCGGACCGTCTCGACCTCGGTGACGAACCGGTCGACCCGCCACAACGAGGGGTTGTCGGGCTTGTCCGAACGGCCGCAGCCCAGCTGGTCGAAGAACACCACGGGTCGGTCGGCGGCCAGGTCGCCCAGGGACTCGAGGTAGTCGTGCCCGGCACCCGGTCCGCCGTGCAGCACCAGCAACGGGGTCCGGCTGCCGCCACCGACGACGTTGGTCCAGACCCGGCCGCCGGGGACGTCGACGAACCGCTCACCGGGCCGCAACACGGGTCCGGCCGACGCTGTCGCGGGCAGGAGCAAGGGACTCAAGCCGGCGACCGCCTTCAGCACACTACGACGGTTGATCATCGTGACAGAACCCTCTCGTGGATGGAGCGATCGACCGGTCAGCCACCGGTGATGACGTCGACGCGCAGCTGTCGCGAGCTGCTGATCTCGCCCGGCGTGTAGCGCTCGGACACCCACTGCTTGCGGGCGAACAGCCGCGTCTGGTCGTTGTGGTGCGGCGAGGTCGGGTCGGTGGACTGCGAGTAGGTGAGCAGCGTCGCGGTGCGAGGG
This sequence comes from Lentzea sp. NPDC051213, assembly GCF_044455585.1. Lineage (NCBI taxonomy): Bacteria > Bacillati > Actinomycetota > Actinomycetes > Pseudonocardiales > Pseudonocardiaceae > Lentzea > Lentzea sp. NPDC051213. Next base: position 932,229 of record NZ_JBITEX010000001.1, on the reverse strand, counting down.
CCGGTCGCGGTCAGTTCGGTCGCCATCACGAAACTCGCCCCGAACGTCACCGGCGGGAAGCGGCCGTCCGCGCCCAACGGGCCGGTCGGCAGGCTCCCGACGACGTTGTAGCAGCCCTCCTCGCCCGTGCAGCCCGGCACGGGCAGCGGCGTCCCGCCGATCTCCGTCCGTTGCGCGGCGGACAGCGGTGCATCGAAAGGCAGGCCGAGGTCCGTCATGCGCTGCACCGATGCCACGAGGGCCTGCCGGACGCCGGCGGTGTTCAGGGTGTTCGGTGTGGTGGCCGGACGCGCGGGATCGAACGGCACCGTCCACAGGCCGGGTGTCTTCACCGCGCGAAGCCAGAACTCCCGCCACAGCACGGCACCACGGCTGTCCGGGTCGGCGCGCAGATCCCAGCCGGCGAGCGCCGCACAGGCCGAGGCAGGCAAGGGCTCCGTCCGGCACAGCGCCACGACCGCGTCCCGCGCCTGCTCAGCGCTGTGGTTGCGGTCGCCGTAAAAGAGCCGCTGCATGCTGTTGAGATCGAACTTCGCGGGGCCGAGCCCGTCCGTGCCCTGGAGGCGGCCGGTGATCTGGTCGAGGCCCAGACGGGTCCGCAGGGTTCGCGCGGTGGCGACGTCGCCGTAGATGCGGGGGTAGGTCAGCGGCGCGGCCGGGTTCGTCAGCCACAGGCTGTCGTTGCTGTTCGTGGTGAAGTCCCTGCGCGTGAGCGAGGGAGTCGCGCGCGGGCCGAAGATCCCCGGCTCGATCGCGTCAGGATCGCTCCCCCAGGCGCAGGCCGACGCCGAGCCGTCGAGCACGGTCTGGGCCGGGTACAGGGCTTTCCCCAGCGGTGAGTTGACGCACCGGGCGGCGTGCTCGTCGGTCACGTGCGGGACGACCGACGCGTCAGCGGTGTAGGCGACGCCGGCCGAGTCCACCGCGACCGTGTTCAGGAACGGCACACCCTGGTACCGCTCCTGCGCCGACCGCAGCTGGGCCACGCTGTTCGCCTGGCCCATCTCGAGCCATTCGTTGAGCGCGCGGACGTTGCCGGTGTTGGCGCCCTTGAACGCGAGCGCGCTCGTCGCCGTCCAGTTCGAGGCGACGAGCGGGCCGTACCGCGACGAGTACAGCACTCGGGTCACGGTCGACTGCCCGCCCACGGGCACCGTGATCTCCTTGCGCGTCATGGCTTCCGGCTTGCCGTCGACCAGGTAGGTGGTCGGGTCCCCCGGCGTGAGCGAGAGCTGGAACATCGTGAACCGCTGCGCCGTCGAGACGGTGTGCGACCAGGCGAGGTGGCGCGTGTGACCCATGCCGACCAGCGGCGAGCCGTAGAGGCTCCCGCCGCTGACGTCCATCTTGCCGGGGATGGTCAGCTGCACCTGGTAGAACCGGGCGTCGCCGGCCCACGGGAAGTGCGGGTTGGCGAGCAGCACACCGTTGCCCGCCTTGGTGCCGGCACTGCCCACGGCGATCGCGTTGCTCCCGGCGCTCGCGGATTCCGGCAGTGCCGGCGGCGGCGCGGTCGTACCTGGCGCCGCGTTCGCGATCAACGGCTTCACCGCACCCGTGCCGCCGAACTGGACGAACGCGTAGGCGAGGCGGTACACGTCGAGCTCGGTGATCGGGCGCACCCACGGCTTCGCCCGGCACGCCGGATCGCTGAGGTTCGCCACACCGGTGTCGTGCAGGAACCGGTTCACACCGGCGACGTACCCGCTCACGAGCTGCCGGACGTCCTGCGTCGGCCCCAGCGGCGCGGGCTGCGCGATGAGTTGCGTGATGCGCTGGTCGTCCGCGATCGCCCGGTGGTAGATGTCGCTGTCGAGGTTCTTCACGGGCATCGGCGACAGCGCGTCACCGGCGTCCGCGTCCGGTCCGAACACCGCCGACCGCCCGCCGGACACGGTGAGCAGGCTCTGCTCCAGCGAGCACAGGTTGTCACGCGCGAAAGCGTGCCCATAGCCGTAGCCGAGTCCGCCGAAGTCGGCAGCGAGGACGTGCGGAATCCCGAACTCCGTCCACCGCACGACAGCCGAGTACCGCGCGTCCTGCGTCGTCGCCGCGGTGGGCACCTGTGACAGCACCACCAGTCCGGCAGCCGCCGCGATCGCCAGCAGACCACGCATGTCCCGCCTCATCCTCCGTTGCTCCGCCCGGCTCCGGTGAGCCGCCGCTCGATCAGGTCCGGCCGGAGCACCCACAGGCACGCGAGGCTGCCGCCGAGCGCGGCCACCCCGATCGCAGGTCGCAGGCCGATCCCGGTACCGACGACGCCCCCAAGCAGCGCACCGGCACTGCGCGCACCCGCGCTGACCGCCTGAAACGCACCTCTGGCGCGGGACCGCAGTTCGTCGGGGACGATCATGGCGGACACCGTACCGATGTTGATGTTCTGCACGGCCCGTCCAACGCCGGACCAATAGAAAGCCGACAGGATCAGCACCGGCGCCGGGCCGGCCAGATCCGTCGGCACGGCGACCGTCCTGCTCCGTTTCCTCAGCGCGCTCGCGGTACCGGCGGAGCGGCAACCGGAGTCGGTCGAAGAACTCACGCTCGCCTTCCGCAGCGACGTCGCCGACCTGAGGAGCTCAGCAGCCGGTCGGTCCACTCAGGACGGACGGCGCGCTCACCCGTGCTCGGCACCGCGGCACGACTTCCCCTCACCCCGGCCGCAGAACGAAGTGCGTCATGACGACCGCGCACCGTCCCAGCTGAGCTCGCCCGTACCGCGGACGCGAAGGCCATCCGGGCCCAGCACCTCGACGGCCCCGGCGGACTTCAGCCTGCCGGAGCCATCGGCTCGCACGGTGAGCGTCCGGCTCTCGAAGTGCCCACCACCCACGCAGCGCAGCTGTCCGCCGGCGGCGGGTTCCACGCCGAGCAACCGCAGGTAGCCGAGCAACGGTTGGGCATGGCTGTGCAGGTTGGCGACGGGATAAGCCTGCATCGCCACGCCGAGGTCGGGCAGTGCCCAGGTCTCACCCGGCCGGTCGCTGTCCGGCGCGAGGTAGCAGTCCGGGCCGGACAACGTGCCCGTCCACGTGCCGGGGTAGGCGGCTGTGTGCGCGTGCAGGGTCATCCGCCGCCACTCGTCCCACGCCAGGTCCGGGTCGTGCCAGGCGGCCGCCCAGACCAGCGTCATGTTGATCGACGGCCACACCTGTCCGGGCGCGCCGGGCCACCTGATCCGCGCACCGAGCGGTGATCCGGCGCGGCACGTTTCGTCGATCGTGGCCAGCAGCGCCCGCGCCTGTTCAGATGTCGCCGCACCGCAGAGGATCGCCCACGGCTGCACTTCCAGCCACAGATCGTTCTCGCCCACGGGATCGGCGCCGGGTGCGTGGGCGCGGCGAAACCACCGTCCGTTCCACTCGGCCGCGACGCGAGCGCGCAGGTCCGCCGCGCGTTCCCGGGCCTGCGCCGCGGTGGCCTGATCTCCGAGCCGTTCGGCGAGACCCGCGTACATCGGCAGCACCCACGCGGCCATCGCCGAGTTGAGCACGGACTCACCGCGCTCGATCATCAGCTCACGGTCCACTCCGGACTCTTTGACGGCGAGGTCGTTCCAGTCGGCGTTGAGAATGCGCACGTGCCCGTGCTCGCCGACGCCGACCTCGTCGACGAAGAACCTGAACTGCCGCCTGAGGTTCTCGGCCAACGGCACCGGATCGGCGCCGTGGCACGGGTGGTACGGCACCGGCTCGGCGAACGCGGCGAGATCACCGGTGGCCGCGGCGTACTCGGCGGCGAGCCACAGCGCCCACAGGTTCTGGTCGGACGGCCGGAACAGCTGGGTCCACGGCTGTTTCTGGCCGTCGAGCGCGTACGGCAGGTCACCGTCCGGGCTCCCCCACGCGCAGGTGTTGCGCAGCACTGACAGCGCCAGGTCCGGTTCCAGGTACACCAGCGGCAGCGCGTGTTGCAGTGGATCCCTTGCGGCGCCGTTGAAACCGTGCCGGAACGAGTAGGCCGACCCCTGGTCGAGGGTGTGGCCACCTAACACGCCGTCTGCGCAGGCACCTCCCGTGAGCAGGGCGGCGTGCCAGGGAATCTCGGTGGCGGCCTCGGGCGCTCTCGCCGCCCGCGCGGATGGCAACCGTTCCCGGAGCCCGGCCAGGCTGCCCTCGTACAGCGCCGCGGGGTCTTCGGAAACCGTGGCCTCAAGCCCGAACCGGAACCAGATCCTCGTGCGATCGCCCGGCGGCAGCTCGAGCGGGACCGCGACCCTGAGCTGGCCCGCAGTAGTCGCCACCCGCTCACCGCCGAACACTTCCAGGACGACGACAGGGGCGTCCGCCGGGACTTCCTCCCGCGAAGGACCGAACTCAAGATTCACCAGGCGCGGCCGTACCTCCCACTCCTCGGTCAACGCCCCCCGCAACGCCACATCGCCCCGGTTCACGACGTCGACCCGGATCAGCACCCACGGCGCCTCCCCTTCCGGGCACAGCACCGTCCGCTCGACCTCAATACCCTCACCGGCCACCGCGACCCGGAAGAACGTCGGCCCGAACACCTTCGTGGCCGCGGAGTCGGTCGACAGCCCGCCAAGCCGGCTCACGCCGGTGCGTTCGGCGATCCACCGGCACCCGAGGTGCTCGTCCCAGAGCCCGGTCAGCCCGTCGCTGTCGGCCACCAGGGTGATCCGCCGGTTGCCAACGTGCGACCAGTGCCGGGAACTCGGCGGATCGATGATCGGATCCCACGTCACCGGACCGGCCCGGTAGACGAACGCGGGAAGTCCCTCGGCTGTCGACCATTCCCCGAACACGCCCGCCGCCTCCTCCAGTTCGACTGAAGTGATGGCTATCGGAGAACGACGGGCTCGGGTACCGCCGTCAGAGCAGGTCGGCGAGCAACGCGGCGGCGCGGGACGCACCGTCGGTCTCGACCGGCCGGTAGCCGACCTCGCGCCCGATCTCCTCGGCCATGGCGGTGGCCAGGACTTCGGGCTCGACGACGTCGTCGTAGGTCATGCACCGGCCTGCTCCGTACCGCTCGAGCCGGTGCCGGACGTGGAAGTTCTGCTCGAAGTGGTGGCGCAGCGGCACGAAGATGAACGGGCGCCTGGAAGCAGTCAGCTCCATGCAGGTGGTCAGGCCGCCCTGCACCACTGCCAGATCGCAGGCGGCGAGCACGCGGTGCAGGTCCGGCAGGTAGCCGAGGATCGACACGTCGTCGTGTCTTGGAAGGGAAGCGGGATCGATGCGTGGTCCGGTGACGACGAGGACCCTCAGACCTGGCACCAGCCTGCGTGCGGCGGGCACCGCGTCGAGCACTCGGCGGAGCAGGGCCTCCCCCACCCCGGAACCGCCCACCGTGACCACGCACAGCTTCTCGTCCTGGCGGATGCCGAGTTTCCGGCGCAACGCCGCGCGCTCGCTGTCGTCCGGCGGGTCGAACCCGGTGACGTAGCCGGAGAAGTCGAAGTTCTCCTCAGTCCACTCGCGGATGGCGGGCAGGCCCTCGCCGAAGTGCAGCGGGACCACGTCGTCCGGGTTGCCGACGAACACCGACCGGTCGCGGACGCGGCGCAGGCGTGCTCGCTGCTCGATCATCTCCAGGTTGTAGTCGGCGGTCAGGCGCTCCTCGCGGGCGCCGCCGCCGGGCATCGGGAGCCAGCCGACGAAGTCGGTCAGCCAGGCGAAGGCACTCCGCTTCAACCGCGGGTTCTCGTGCAGGAAGTAGTCGACCTCCCACGCCTCGTCACCGATGACGAGGTCGTACGGCTCGGCGTCGAGGACGTCGTTGAACACCATGAAGTTGTTCACCAGCAGCGCGTCCAGCCGGCGGAACGTCTCGAACACGTGCAGGTCGTGCTCTCCCGCGTCGTCCTCGACGTGGGCCGACTCGGTGGCGAGCCACGCGGACGCCGGGTGGATCCGCTCCCCCGCCGGGCCGAGCACCTCGGTGACCGGGTGCTGTGCGAGCCAGTCGATCTGCAGGTCCGGGCGCAGCTTGCGCAGCTCGGAGGCGATGGCCAGGTCGCGCCTGGCGTGCCCGAGCCCGATCGGTGAGCTCAGGTACAGCGCCCGCGGCGGCCGGGTGATCGCCCTGGACGCCCTGGTCTTCCGCACCACGGGATGCACCCGGTCGACGAACTCCTTGATCAGCAGGTTGATCCGCACCGGGTCCCGCGCGTGCACCCCGTGCCCGGAGCCGTCCAGCAGCACCAGCGACCCGCCGGTCAGCTCGGCGAGCCGTTCGCCGATCGCGTGCGGGCGGATCCGGTCGTCGGTTCCGTGGATCACCAGCACCGGGCACCGCACCGCGCGGCAACTGTCCTCAATGGACTCAGAACCGAGGCGACCGGCGGTGGTGTCCACCAGCGTGGCGGGCTCGATCTGGTGAGCCCAGCGCACGGCGTCCTCGATCTGCTTGGTGGAGTGCGGTTCGGGGAACATCCTGGCGAAGAACCAGTCGACGAAGTCGTCGTACCCGCCCTCCAGCCAGTGGCGCCGGTTGTACTTCCCCCCGCCTTCGGCCGACTCCCAGGCGAGCTTCTCCGGGACGCCCTCGCCGATGAGCGATCCGCTGGCGGGGCCGATGGCCACGATGCCGGTGACGCGATCCGGGTGGTGCGCGGCCACGAGCACCGACCAGGCGTCCCCGCGGGACAACGCGACCAGCACGGCGCGATCGGTCGACGTGGCGTCCATGACCGCGATCGCGTCGGCAGCGCACTCGATGTCCACATAGGACTCACCGCCGACCGGGCGGTCCGAGTCGCCGGAACCACGGCCGTCGAAGGTGACCACCCGGAAGTGCCTCGCCAGGTAGGGCACCTGCGGCTTCCAGAACGTCGACGGCACGATCGACCAGGTCGGCATCAGCAGAACCGTCGGCCTGCCGGGATTGTCGTAGACCCGGAACGCGAGCCGCACACCGGCGCGCTCGGCGAACCCGGTCTGGTCCGCCTCGCGGACCGGGCGCGGCTCGGCTTTCACGGCCGGACTTCGAGGACCTGGTTGAACGGCGTCTGGGCCACCCCGGCGAACCGGGTGAACCCGCCGGCGACCGTCACGTCGCGGATGCGCGCGGGCCCGGCCTGGGTGCCGAGTGCGAGCCCGACGTCCTGCGACAGGGAGGCCGGCGTGCACAGCAGGGTGGAGAAGCCGTAATAGGCGCGGCCGACCGGGTTGAGGTTGTCCTCCACGTGGTCGCCCGACATCGGTTCGACGATCATCCACGTGCCGTCGGCCGCCACCGCGTCCCGCACGTGACGCGCTGCCCCGACCGGGTCACCCATGTCGTGCAGGCAGTCGAACATGGTCACCAGGTCGTAGTCCGTGCCGCTGAAGTCCTTGGCGGAGGCCACTTCGAACGTCACGCGGTCACCCACACCGGCGGCGGCCGCCCGTTCGCGTGCGATCTCGATCGACTCGGGGTGGTAGTCGGAACCGGTGAACGTCGAGTTCGGGAACGCCCGCGCCATCAGGATCGTCGACGCGCCGTGACCGCAACCGACGTCGGCGACCTTGGCACCGGCGCCGAGCTTCGCGGCCACGCCGTCGAGCGCCGGCAACCAGCTCTCGATCAGGTTCGCCTCGTAGTTCGGCCGGAAGAACCGCTCACAACCGAGGTGCACGTCGGAGTTGTGCTCGTGCCAGCCGACACCGGAGCCGCTGCGGGCAGCGTCCAGCACCCGCCCGGCGTCGTGCACCGTGCCCAGCGCGATCTGGAACATCCCCGGCAGGAACGCGGGGCTGTCCTCGACCGTCAGCGCCACCGCGTGCTCGATCGGGAGGACGTACCGCCCGGTGGCGGGGTCGTAGGTGACGTAACCACCGGCGGCCTGGGCGTTGAGCCACTCCCGCGCGTAGGGCTCCGCGGTGCCGCTGCGATCGGCGAGCTCGGTGGGGCTGATCGGGTCACCGGACGCCATGATCCGGTAGTAGCCGAGCTTGTCGCCCATGACGACGAGCGCGGCGTTCAGCGTCGCACCCACCTCGTCGACGGCGCGGAACACGAACTGCATGAGCTTGTCGGTGTCGACCTCGGGTCTTGTCGTGGTCATCTGCTCTTCCCTCCTACGAGGGAACGGAACCTAGGCGCGCCTCCCGAACGTCCGCATCAGGTGCCCCACCTAGTGCCGCTCAGGCCCCCACGGGGTCGAGTCGCTTCATCGCGTGCTCGATCACGCCGACCAGCACCGACTTGCACGATTCGCGGTCACGAGCGTCGCACAGCATCAGCGGCACCGCCGGGCCGACGTCGAGCGCGTGCCGGACCTCGTCCGCGGTGTAGGAGTGGCTGCCGTCGAAGCAGTTCACGGCGATGATGAACGGGATCTTCCGGCGTTCGAAGAAGTCGATCGCCGCGAAGCTCCCGTCGAGCCGGCGGGTGTCGACCAGGACGACGGCGCCGATGGCACCGTAGGCCAGCTCGTCCCACATGAACCAGAAGCGGTCCTGGCCGGGCGTGCCGAACAGGTAGAGGACGACCTGGGGGTTGATCGTGATGCGCCCGAAGTCCAGCGCGACCGTCGTCGTGGTCTTGGCCTCGATACCGACCAAGTCGTCGACCTGGGCACCGGCCTCGGTGAGCAGTTCCTCGGTCCGCAGCGGGATGATCTCGCTGACCGAGCCGACCATCGTGGTCTTGCCGGCACCGAACCCGCCCGCGATCACGATCTTGACCGACGTGGGGACGAGCAGCTCGTCGCCCTGTTGCTTAGAGTCCACGGACACCTTCGAGCACCATCTGCAGTAGGTTTCGGTCAGGTACTTCCACCGTCCGCGACGGGTCGCGGGTGATGACGTCGCCGCGCTGGATCAGGTCGCTCAGCAGCACCTTCACCACGATCAGCGGTGCGCCCAGATACGCGGCGACCTCCGCGACCGACAACGCCCGGCGGCACAGCTTCATGATCTCAAGGTGCTCCACCGACAGCGAATCGGTGTCGGACGACGTGCGGATCGACCGCACCTGCGTCGCGACGTCCAGTTCGAACCTCGCCGGCCGGGTGCGGCCGCTCACCATCGCGTAGGGACGGACCAGAGGGCCCGCCGCCTCGTCGTACCACGCGTCCCCCGCGTGGGGCGTCACAGCGAACCACGCGCGATGGGCAACACCGGCGCCGTGGCCACTCGTGGCGCCGACGACAGGTAGGCGCCGACTCGCTTCACCAGCATGTTCATCTCGTAGGCGATCACGCCCAGGTCGGCTTCCTCCTCACCGACCACGGCGAGGCACGCACCCTGCCCGGCGGCGGTGACGAAGAGGTGCGCGTGCTCCATCTCGACGATGGTCTGCCGGACCTGCCCGCCGCCGAAGTGCCGTCCCGTGCCACGAGCGAGGCTCTGGAACGCCGACGCCATCGCCGAGAGGTGGTCGGAGTCGTCTTTGGACAGTTCAGAGGATCGCGCGAGCAGCAGCCCGTCCGCGGAGAGCACCACCGCGTGCCGCGCACCGGTCACGCGGCCGACCAGGTCGTCCAGCAGCCAGTTGAGCTCGTTGGGCTGGTTGGTCATGTTGTCCATGGGAAATCGCCCCTTTCGGTTCCAGTCGTCAGCCCACGAGTCACGGTTCCAGGGCATCAGGTGCCCGGCGGGCGTCGTGGGTGCCCTGCTGGAAGGCGGACAGTCCACTGCGGGATCGTTCGGCCTGCTGGTCGGAGTCGTGCACGGCCATGTCGTGCACGGAATGGAAGTCGTCGTTCGCCAGCTGCGGCGCGAGGTGTTCCTGGCGCCGCCGGCGTGGCAGTTGCGGCCGGTCGTCCTGCTCGACGACACCGCTCATCGAATCCCTTGCCGGGAACGAGGAGTCGGCGGGCCTGGCCTCCAGCACGAAGCCTTCCTGGTTCGGGAAGCCGCTCTGCTGCTGGTGATTCGTGCGGAACGAGTTCTGGTGCATCTGCGCGGTCTCCGCGCCGTCGATCGCGGTCGCGTCGCCGACGATCAGATCCGATGGGATGAGGACCAGCGCGATCGTTCCGCCATAAGAACAATCGCGCAGTTCGACCCGGATGCCGCGGCGGGCGGCGAGCCGGGCGACGACGAACAGGCCGAGGCGCGACTCGCCGCGCAACCTCATCGCCTCGAAGTCGGGCGGTGAGGCCAGCATCTTGTTGTGCTGCTCGCGGTCTTCCGGCTTGATGCCGAGGCCGTGGTCCTCGATCTCCACGACGACGCCCTGTGGCACCTCGCTGCAGTGCACCTGGACCTGCGAGCGCGGCGGGGAGAACGAGGTCGCGTTGTCGACGAGCTCGGCGATCAGGTGGATCGTGTCCGCGACGGCGGCGCCGGCCAGTGCCATCTCGGGCATCGGCTTCACCAGCACCCGCGCGTACTGCTCGGTCTCCGCGACACCGGCGCGCACCACGTCGAGCATCCGCACCGGCTTGCGCCACCGGCGTCCCGGCTGCTCGCCCGCCAGGATGATCAGGTTCTCGGCGTTGCGCCTGGCCCTGGTGGCGAGGTGGTCGAGCTGGAAGAACGCGTCGAGCTGGTCGGGGTTCTCCTCCTCGTGCTGCAGCTTGTCGAGGATCTTCAGCTGCCGGTGCACGAGCCCCTGGTTGCGGTGCGCGATGTCGAGGAAGACCCGGTTCACGCCTTCGCGGGCCTGGCTCTCCTTCACCGCCGCGGCGACCGCGGTGTACTGCGCGGCGTTGAACGCGTCGGCCACCTGACCGATCTCGTCGTTGCCGTAGTCCAGCGCGGGCACCTCGGCTGCCACGTCGACGTGCTTGCCCTCGCGCAACCGGCCGACGATGTCCGGCAGCCGTTCGTGCGCGAGCTGGAGCGAGTCGCTGCGCAGCCTGGCCAGTCGCGTGATCAACGCCTTGTTCACCAGGCGGCGGGAGATGCGCACGGCGACCGCGATGCCGATGAGCACCGCGATCAGCGCGACCACGCTGCCGATGAGGACGGTGGTCAGCTTGTCCTCACCGTTGCCCAGCGCGACGTTCACCGCGCCGGTGGACTGCTCGTCGACCAGCTCGATCAGCTCGGCGTTCACCGAGTCGCCCGCCTGCTGCCAGTCCGCCAGCCGGACGGTGTCGCGGATGGGCCGTTCCGCGTTCTGCACCAGGCGGTTCTCGAGTTCGGCCAGCTGCTGCCACGCCTGACCGCTGGTGAGGCGCTTGTAGTGCTCGCGCACGTCCGGCAGGGCGTAGGGCTCGATCGAGTTGAGCGAGGAGCGGTACGCGCCGACGAGGGTGACGAACTCGCGGTGCGTCTCCGGCGTGAACTTCCCGGCCGCCACCGCGCCGGCGGCGACCGAACCCGCCCGTGACATGGAGTCCGCGGCCTGGAAGTACTGGACCGCGGCCAGCGCGCCCTGCACCGTCTCGACGTCGGGCACGATGCGGGCCTGCGTGTTGAACAGCGCGGCACCGGAGTCCAGCACGCTGTTGTAGTAGTTGTAGATCTCGGCCCTGGCCTTCTCGCCCGACTCGAGCAACGCCCGGTGGCGCGAAAGCTGGTCGAGCAACCCGTTGAGCGAGTTGATCCCGCTGACGATCTCCGGGGGCGCCTGGGCGGCGAGCACACCGAACGCCGTCTTCATCGTCGCCAGCGACTCGTCCGTGGCCTGGCGCTGCTTCAGCAGTGCCGCCGTGCCCGATCCCGGCTGACTCAGGCTCGTCATGCTCAGCTCGCGCTCCTTCTGCAGCGCGGCGAACGACTTCACAGCTGGAATCGACGCGTCTCTCACGCCGGAGGCGACCAGGCGAAGATAGAGACCGTCGAACACCGTGTACGACGAGAACAGGGCCCACATCACCAGAAGCACGATGCTGGGAACCACCACGACACCAGTGAGCCGAGACCGAATCGTCTTGTAATTCGTGTCCGGCACGTTCTTCAGCTTCACAGCGCTCCACGTCGGCCCGAATTGGTGCCGGAAAGGTATCATCGCAAGATCATCTTGATCAAGAACGAGCGCTCGAAGCAGGGTCCCCGCCTGCGGTTTTGCCAAAAAAGTGATCTGCGCTACATCGCACTCGACAGACCGGCGCGTCCACAGATGAATTCGCTATCGAAAGACTCACATAGCTGTTCGACAATCTCACCGATTGTGATGCGACTGAACAGCGAGTAACTGCAAACGCTGTTCAGCACGATTCGCGGACTACTCCGCTCGCGCTACCCAGCCGCGTTCGGCCCCCAGATCGATCAGCTGTTTTGCATAAGTCCACAGCTCAGCCGACGCGTCACCGATCACGGACTTCCTGGCGCGCACGTCCTCGTCGGTGACGCCGGGCGTCTGCCAGGTCCCGCCCTTGTTGTTGAAGTTCAGCAACAGCGGCTGGAGCCGGTCCATCGCCTTCGCGAAGCGGGCTTCCGGGGTCTGCCGGGCCTCGAACTCGTCCCACAGCGCGCGGAACTCGGCGGCCTGACCCTCCGGCAACATCGCGAACAGCCGATCGGCGGCGGCCTGCTCGCGTTCCTCCTGGTCGTTCTCCGCGACGGTGTCGTAGAGGAACGTGTCCCCCGCGTAGATCTCGACAAGGTCGTGCACCAGCACCAGCTTGATCGTGTGCCCGACGTCGATCGGCTCGTCGGCGTGCTCAGCGAGCACCGGGACCATGAGCGCGAGGTGCCAGGAGTGCTCGGCGTCGTTCTCCCTGCGCTGCTCGGCGATCAGGGGGCTGCGCCGCAGCACGGACTTGAGCCGGTCGACCTCGACGATGAACGCGATCTGCGCGGCGAGCCGTGGTGGCGTGCCCGCGGGCTGTTCCACCCGTTCGATCAGCGGGGCCTGGTCGTCCATGGTCACGTTCTACCAGGCGGCTCGGCTGAGGTCAGGCATGCACCTGACCTCAGCCGTGGAGCTACCTGGTCGGTGGCGCCTGCTGCTGGCCCTGGCCGCGCTGGCCGGGTTCGACGACGCTCGACGCCACCGTCTTGCCGTCCTCGGTGGTGGCCGTGACGGTGACGGTGTCGCCCTGCTGGACTCCTTCGATCACGGTCTCGGCGTCGATCACGTAGGTCTTCGTGTAGCCGTCGGTCGACTTCACCTCCAACGACGAGTCGCTGATCGACGTGACCTGACCGCTCTGGAACTCGCCGTGCGTGAGGGAGCCGAAAGCGGAGCCGTTCATGCGCATGCCGCCACCGTCCGGTGGTCCGCCCATGCCGCCGGGACCGCCCATCCCTGTGGTCTGCTGGTTGGTGCCGCTGGCTGCGTAGATCGCGACGCCGCCCGCGGCGGTGACGCCTAGCGCGATGGCCGCGGCGGCGATGGTCTTCTTCGCGTTCCACGGCGTGCGCGGCGCGGGTTGAGGCTCGGCTGCGCCCCACTCCGGGGGCTGTTGTTCGGTCATGCCAGCCACCGTGCAGATGCTGTCTGTGCTCAGCCTGTGTGCTGTGTGGGCACGAGCTGTGAGCGTCCCACAGCTGGCGCACAGGAACACCGGCCACGATACGAGCCATGTCCTCAGGCCTTCTGCCTAGAACGCTGCGCGCCAAGCTCATCTCCGGCCAGATCGCGCTGCTCACCGCGTTGTGCCTGGTGATCGGCGGGATCGGTGCGTTGGCACTACACAAGGTTCTCGACGACAACCTCGACCGCGAGGTCACCATGCTCAAGCAGCCGCCGCCCGGATCGTCCGGACCAGGCCGCGGTATCAACGCCCTGATCCTCCCCAACGGATCGATCGCCGGCACGATCGAGCTGCAGAGCGACGACTCGCCGCGTCTGCTCACCGCGGCCGAGATCAGCGCGCTGGAGAGCCTGCCGGGCGGCCTGCAGACCGTCGACCTCGGGGACGCCGGCGAGTTCCGCGTGGTCACCGACCGGATGCGGATCAAGGGCCTGCCGACGGCGCCGGTGAACGACGTCATGTGGAACATGATCTGGTTGCTGCTGGTCCTGATCGTCGCCGGTGCCGGCACCGCGGCCGTGGTGGGCAGGGTGATCGTCCGGCGGGCGCTGGTCCCGCTGGACCGGGTGGTCGAGACCGCGACCCGCGTGTCCGAACTTCCGCTGCACGAAGGAGAAGTAGCGCTCGCCGAACGCGTGCAGGAGGAGGACACCGATCCGCGCACCGAGGTCGGCAAGGTCGGCCTGGCGCTGAACCGGATGCTCGGGCACGTCGGTGACGCGCTGAAGGCCAGGCACGACACCGAAAAGCGGGTGCGGCAGTTCGTCGCGGACGCCTCGCACGAGCTGAGGACGCCGCTCGCCGCGATCCGCGGGTACGCCGAGCTCACCCGGCGCTCCGGCGAGGACGTGCCACCGCAGATCGCCCACGCGATGGGCCGCGTGGAGTCCGAGGCGCGCCGGATGACGTTCCTGGTGGAGGACTTGCTGCTGCTGGCCAGGCTCGATGCCGGTCGTCCGCTGGAACGCGAGCCCGTCGATCTGTCCCGGCTGGTCCTGGACGTGGTCGGTGACGCCAGGATCGCGGGCGCCGGCCACAGCTGGCGGATCGCGTTGCCCGCAGACCCCGTGGTGATCACCGGAGACGCGCAACGGCTGCACCAGGTGATCGGCAACCTGCTGTCCAACGCCCGCACGCACACCCCGCCAGGTACCTCCGTCACCACCGGGCTGTCCGTCCACAACGGACGGGTCGACCTGACCGTCACGGACGACGGCCCCGGCATCCCCGCTGGTCTGGAGGTCTTCGAGCGGTTCGCGCGCGGGGACGGCTCGCGCTCGCGGGCGGCCGGCAGCACGGGCCTCGGCCTGTCGATCGTGGCCGCCGTGGTGGGTGCGCACGATGGTGAGGTGTCCGTGGCGAGCCAGACGGGGCGCACGACGTTCACCGTCTCGCTGCACACAGCTCGTTCACAGCGGACGCACACGACCGACCCAGGCTAGGCCGCCAGTCTCGTCCGCATGAGACGAGAACGCCTGGTTCTGGCCGCTCTTCTGGGTGCGACGGCGGTGCTTTACCTGTGGCGGCTGGGTGACTCGGGCTGGGCAAACGCCTACTACTCCGCCGCCGCGCAGGCCGGTGCGACGAGCTGGAAGGCCTGGTTCTTCGGCTCCACCGACGCGTCGAACTCGATCACCGTCGACAAGACGCCCGCCTCGCTGTGGGTGATGGGCCTGTCCGCGCGGCTGTTCGGCGTCAACGCGTGGAGCATCCTGGTACCGCAGGCGTTGATGGGCGTCGGCAGTGTGTGGCTGCTGTACGCGACGGTGCGCCGCTGGTTCTCCCCCGCCGCCGCGCTGATCTCCGGCGCCGTGCTGGCACTGACCCCGGTCGCGGTGCTGATGTTCCGCTTCAACAACCCGGACGCACTGCTGGTGTTGCTGCTGGTCGCGGGCGCCTACTGCGTGACCAGAGCGGTCGAGCACGCGAGCCCGGCCTGGCTGGCGCTGGCCGGGGCGGCCGTCGGGTTCGGGTTCCTCACCAAGATGCTGCAGGCGTTCCTCGTGCTGCCCGCGTTCGCGCTGGTCTACCTGATCATGGCGCCGGCCTCGGTCGGCAAGCGCGTCCTGCACCTGTTCGGCGCGCTGGGCGCGATGGTCGTGGCGGGTGGCTGGTGGATCGTCGCCGTCGAGCTGACGCCCGACCGGCCGTACATCGGCGGATCGCAGACGAACAGCGTGCTGGAGCTCGCCCTCGGCTACAACGGGCTCGGCCGCCTCACCGGTGACGAGGTCGGCAGCGTCGGCGGTGGCCGCGGCAGGGACAGCACCGGCTGGAGCCGCCTGCTGAGCGCGGAGATGGGCAGTCAGATCGCGTGGCTGCTGCCGACCGCCGTGGTGCTGCTGATCGCCGGCCTCTGGCTGACGCGCGGCCGCACCCGCACGGCGCTCGCGCTGTGGGGTGGCTGGCTCGTCGTCACTGGCGGGGTCTTCAGCTTCATGAACGGGATCATCCACTCCTACTACACCGTGGCACTCGCGCCCGCGATCGCCGCCATCGTCGGCATCGGCGCCACCGCGCTCTGGGAACGCAGAGACGAACCTATCGCAGCGGCAGTGCTTTCCGGCTCGGTCGCGGTCAGCGCACTGCAGTGCTACCTGCTGATCAACGGGTTCTCCCCGGCCGTGGCGGTGATCGTGCTGGTCGGCGGGCTGATCGCGGCCGTGGGGCTGGTGCTGTCGATGCGCGCCGCCATCCCCATCGCCCTCGTCGCCGCGTTGCTCGGCCCCACCACGTACTCGTTCGCCACCGTCAACACGCCGCACACCGGCGCGTTGCCCGTCGCCGGTCCGTCAAGCGGGCGGATGGGCGGCGGTGGCGGTGGGCTGCTCAGCGCTTCAACGCCGACCGCCGAAGTCGTGTCTCTCTTGCAGGACAACGCGAGCAGTTACAAGTGGGTCGCGGCGACGATCGGCTCCAACAACGCGGCCGGGCTGCAACTCGCGAGCGGGCAGCCGGTGATGGCGCTCGGCGGGTTCAACGGCACGGACCCAGCGCCGACTCTGGCCCAGTTCCAGGAAATGGTCCGAAATGGACAGATCCACTACTACGCCGCCGCCCAGATGATGCGCGGTGAGAGCGGCAGCGACGCCGCGTACGAGATCGCCGAGTGGGTCACCCAGAACTACATCGCGACCACTGTCGGCGGTGCCACTCTCTACGAACTGGATGCGTCATGACGACTCTCGACGTGGTGATCCCGGTCCACAACGAGGAACGCGACCTGCCGAGGTGCGTCGACCGGCTGCTCGCCGAACTGCCGTCGCTCTTCCCGCACTCGTTCCGCATCACCATCGCGGACAACGCGAGCACCGACCGCACACCGGTGATCGCGGAAGAGCTGGCACGCACACACGACCAGGTGCGCAACGTGTACCTCCCGCGCAAGGGCCGCGGCGGTGCGTTGAAGGAGGTCTGGTCGATCTCGGACGCGGAGGTGCTGGCCTACATGGACGTCGACCTGTCGACGGACCTGAAAGCGTTGGCACCACTGGTCGCGCCGCTGCTGTCCGGTCACTCCGACCTGGCCATCGGCACCAGGCTCGCCCACGGCGCGCGGGTCACCCGCGGCCTCAAGCGCGAGGTGATCTCCCGCTGCTACAACGTGCTGCTGCACGCAACGCTCGCCACCCACTTCACCGACGCGCAGTGCGGATTCAAGGCGATCCACAGGCGCACCGCACGCGCGTTGCTGCCGTTCGTCGCGGACGAAGGCTGGTTCTTCGACACCGAACTGCTCGTGCTCGCCGAACGCGCGGGCCTGCGCATCCACGAGGTGCCCGTCGACTGGGTGGACGACCCCGACTCGAGCGTCGACATCCTCGCCACCGCCCTGGCTGATCTGCGCGGCATCGCCAGGTTGCGCCGCACGCTGCCGGCTCTGCCGGTCACCGAACTCCGAAAGGTCCCGGCATGACCGCCACCCTCACCCCGTCGCCCGTCGCGGCACCGCCACTCAACGACCGGAAGATCAGCCCGAACGCGTTGCACCGCATCGCATTCCTCGGCCTGCTGGCGGGCACCGCCGTGCTGTACCTGTGGAATCTCACCGCGTCCGGCTACGGCAACGAGTTCTACGCCGCGGCGACCCAGGCGGCGTCGCAGAGCTGGAAGGCGTTGCTCTTCGGCTCCCTCGATCCCGGCAACGTGATCACCGTGGACAAACCCCCTGCCTTCCTCTGGGTCAGCGGACTCTTCGCCAAAGCTTTCGGGTTCTCCAGCTGGTCGGTGCTCGCCCCGCAGGCGCTGGAGGGCGTGGCAGCCGTAGGTTTGCTGTACGCAACGGTGAAGCGCACGTCCGGCCCCGGCGCGGGCCTGGTCGCCGGCGCGGCCCTCGCGCTGACGCCGGTGGCCACCCTGATGTTCCGCTTCAACCTGCCGGACGCGCTGCTGGTGCTGCTGATGGTCGCGGCCGCCTACGCCACGGTCCGCGCGATCGAGTCCGCGAACGCCTGGTGGCTGGCGCTAGCCGGTTCGGCCATCGGTTTCGCGTTCCTCACCAAGATGCTGCAGGCATTCCTGGTGCTGCCCGCACTAGCGCTGGCATACCTGCTCGCCGCACCAACCTCGTTGCCGAAGCGGCTTTTGCACCTGCTCGGCGCCGGCGTCAGCCTGGTCGTCTCGGCCGGGTGGTACATCGCGCTGGTCGAGCTGTGGCCGGCGGACAGCCGCCCGTACATCGGCGGGTCGACCAACAACTCGTTGTGGGAGCTGGCGATCGGCTACAACGGCCTGGGCCGCATCTTCGGCAACGAGGGCGGCGGGCGGGGCGGAGGCGGCACGGGCGGCAACATCGGTTTCGGTGGCGAGACGGGCATCGGCCGGTTGTTCGGCGCCAGCATGGGCCCGGAGATCTCCTGGCTGCTGCCCGCGGCCCTGATCGGCCTGGTCGCCGGACTGTGGTTCACCCGCCGGGCCCCGCGAACCGACCGCACCCGCGCGGCGCTGGTGCTGTGGGGCGGCTGGGTGCTGGTGAGCGGCCTGGTGTTCAGCTTCATGAGCGGTATCACCCACCCCTACTACACCGTCGCACTGGCACCAGGAATCGCCGCACTGGTCGGCGTCGCCGGCCGCGGCCTCTGGCAAGGCCGTGCCCACTTCCCGGTGCGGATGTCGCTGGTGGCGATGGTCGCGGCGACCGGCGTGTGGAGCTTCATCCTGCTGGACCGCACGCCGACCTGGTTGCCGTGGCTGCGCTGGACCGTGCTGGCCGCGACCGCCATCGCCGTCTTCGCACTGCTGCTGGGCCTGAGCGCGCGCCGCTGGCTGGCGGGCGTGCTGGTGGCGGCAGCGCTGCTCGGCACCTCCGGCTACTCGCTGGCGACGGCGGCCACCACCCACAGCGGTTCGATCCCGTTGTCCGGCCCGCGCACCTCGCAGGGCGGCATGCGGGAAGGCGGCGAGGCGACCAGCGAGGTAGTGCAGCTGCTGAAGGGCGCCGACACGTCGTGGGCCGCCGCAACGGTCGGCGCCCAGAGCGCCGCATCGCTCCAGCTCGCGTCGGGCCGGCCGGTCATCGCGATCGGCGGCTGGAACGGCAGTGATCCCGCGCCCACGCTGGAGGAGTTCAAAGCCCTTGTCGCGGAAGGGAAGGTGCGCTACTTCGTCGCTGGTGGGCGTGGCGGCAACAGCTCGATCGGCGAATGGGTCGCGTCCGAGTTCACGGCCACGGTCGTCGGTGGGCAGACCGTCTACGACCTCGGTGCATGACCAGTCATGCTGAGGTGGTGTCGTCGGACGTGAGCCGTGCGGAGCGGGCGCTCCACCGCAGAGCCGCTTGGGCGTGCTCGGCGGCGGTCGAGGCCGGTGTGCCAGGCAACTTCCGCGCGTGGGAGCAAGCGGGCGTGCTGGCAGTGCTGGCCACGGACCCAGCGTTGAGCTTCCTGTCCACGGTCTCCGGGGTGACAGCGGAGACCGTGCGCGCGGCGATCGACCTGGCGAACATGCCGATCTGGGGCGACGTCCGGCCGACGGTGGTGGTACCGGCCTCGCTCAGTGAGGCAGCGATGAGGCCGTTGCGGGCGGCCGGGCTCGCGCAGGCAGAAGATCGGCTCCTGGCGGTCAAACGACTGGAAGCCTCGCCCGTGGTGCCTGGCCTGACCATCGTCGACGCCGATTCGGACGGCAGGTTCGTGGACACGTTGCTGGCCGGGTACGAGGTGGACGGAGCGGTCGCCGCGTTCATCCGCGCGGAGCACCAGCTCCCGATGATGCACCGGTTCTTGGCCGTGCAGCGAGGTACTCCTTTTGGCGCTGCGGCCATGACGATCCACGACGACGTCGCTGTACTCGGGGGTGCCTCGACCTTGCGTGCGCATCGGGGACGGGGTGCGCAGTCGGGGTTGCTGCACCACCGACTCCGCGCTGCGGCTGAAGCCGGCTGCGTGCTGGCGGTCGCGACCGCTCGTCCGGGATCGGTGAGTGCGTCCAATCTGCGGAGAGCAGGTTTCCTCCTTGAGCCTCGAGTGGTGTGGCGGTGAGCGACCCCACAGATCATCGGGAAACACCGGGACCGTTGTTGCCGTTGTACAGAACGGTCGGTGCGGTCCGTGTCCCCCGGGCTCACCCAGAATCGCCTTCGCGGAAGACCGTTCGGCTGGAGCCGCGTTGTGCCCACCGCCGAGAGGCGACCGCCGCGCCGACCTTCACACTCGCCCTCAGGCCGGACTCTCCCCCGACGACCGGCCTGAGGGCGTCCTTCTCGCCTGGCCTGCCGGTGCGGATCAAGTTCTTCTGCGCGCGGTGCGATGACTCACTCAGAACGGCGGCGGGTCGCCGAGGACTGGTTCGGGGTCGCGTCGGTAGGTCCTTCCTGCTGGGCTGCGGAAGCAGAACGTGCCGGGTGTCGGCTGGGTGACTTCCCAGGCGGTGCGGTGTTTGACCCGGTGGTGTCTCTTGCAGAACGGCCCCATGTTGGCCTCGGACGTATCGCCGAGTGGGAACGGTTCGGTGTGGTCCAGCTCGGACTTCTGGGCCGGGCGCATGCAGCCTGGGTGGCGGCAGGTGCGGTCGCGCGCCCAGATGAACCTGCGCAGCGCGGCCGGTGGCCGGTAGGTGCTGGTGCCGAACTCCAACGCCGCACCGGTCACCGGCTCAGTCAGCAGCCGTCGCCACGTCGAATCCCCAGCCAACTCACGCGCCAGATCAGCGGTGATCGGGCCATATCCGGCGAGTTCACCGGGCTGCTCGGACAGGCCCATCACCGTCGCCGCCGAGATGGCGACGTACAGCTCGACCTTCACCGCGCTGGCCCCGTCCGGCGTCGCCAGCAGCAGGTCGGCGAACACATCGGCCCGGATCTGGTCCAGCGTCCGAGGATCGGCCGGCGTCTTCACCTGGCGGGCGATCGCGTCGACACGGGCATAGCAAGCGGTCGCCAGGTGCGCGGGCAGGAACGCCCACACCCGCGCCACGTCATCCTCGAGCGCGTCGATTCCCATGCAGCGCTGGGCTTTGCGCTGCTCGGCCCGCTCCCTCTGACCTTCGGGATCAACCCGCATCACGACCCGGTTGGTGAGCTGCCGCATCTGCGCACTGGTCAGGTCCGGTGCCTTCACCAGCACCCGTTCCTCAACCTGCGCTGCCAAGTCGGCCGTGAGTGGCATGGTCTTGTCGTAGAGCACGCGCGCCTTGTAGAGGTCGATCTCGCCCTTCTCCAAGGCATCCAACGTCGAGGGAAGCTTGCTGGCGAGGTCGAGTGCCATCGCTACCTGGTCACTGGTCCACCGCGAGGTCCACCGCATCGCAGCGGCGATCTCAGCATCGAAGAATTCCTCACCCTCACACGCAATGGCGTAATCGGCGAGGGTCCGCATGAGCTGCGCTTGATGATAGGCGATCTGTTTGTCGTGATACGCGAGAGCGTCCAGAAACGAGACGACTTCCATGCCGCAATTCTATTAGCCCGCCCAAGATCACTAGACCAGAAGGTGTCACCCACACGAGCGAACTAGCAGGTCAGACCCCATAAGCACCGTGCGCGCTCTTCTCTCTCGACACGCAACCACTAGCAACCACCTACGCAACCGGAACCCAAACAAAGAAACAACACCACGCCCCGCAACCACCCACGAAACGCAACCACAGAAATTCGT
Source organism: Lentzea sp. NPDC051213 (assembly GCF_044455585.1). NCBI lineage: Bacteria > Bacillati > Actinomycetota > Actinomycetes > Pseudonocardiales > Pseudonocardiaceae > Lentzea > Lentzea sp. NPDC051213. The sequence continues at coordinate 910,818 of NZ_JBITEX010000001.1, read as the reverse complement.
TCCGGCACACGCCCGACGAAGGAGGGCATGTGCCGGCTCGCCGCAGGCGTGCCCTCCCATCACCGATGCGTCAGGTCAACGCGAACCGGCATCCGCAGGCGATCTCAAGGCGGGGCCGCCGCAAAGAACTACGAGAACTTCAAACAGCTCATGGGATATCCCTGACCCACGAACAACTCACGCGATCCCGGCAGCGATCAGCTTGCTCCAGATCTCCCCCTGATCCACCACCTCGACACCGAGCTTCTCCGCCTTAGTCAGCTTGCTAGCGCCCACCCCAGCCCCCGTGATGAGCAGATCCGTAGTCGCCGAAACCGAGGACGCAGCAGCAGCGCCAGCACGTTCGCACATCTTCTGGAAAGTAGGGCGGGTCACCTTTTCGCCGGAGCGCGGGTCGCTGATCGAGCCGGTGATCACGACGGTCTTGCCCTCCAGCGGGGCGCCGGCGACGACCTTCGGCGGCAGGTCCTCCTCGCGGACCTCCAGGGAGACGCCGCGTGAGCGGAGGCGGTCGATCTCCGGGCGCAGGCGGGACAGGTGGAAGTTGATCGACTCGGCCACCTTCTGGCCGATGTCCTCCACGGCCACCAGCTTTTCGACGCCGGCGTCGGCGACCTCTTCCAGGGAACCGAAGCCTGCTCGGCAGAGGCGGGCGGCGGTGCCTTCGGAGGCCATCGGGATCGAGAGGCCGATCATGGCTCGGCGCAGGCCCACGGAGCGGCTGCGGTCGATCGACTCGATCATGCGGGTCGCGGAGATCTCGCCCACGCGGTCGAACTCCAGCAGGCGTTCCTTGGTGAGGGTGTAGAAGTCCGACGGGTTCACGAGGTCGCCGGTCTCGGCGAGGCGTTCGATCCACACCTGGCCGATGGCGTCGATGTCCGCGGCCGCGCGCGAAGACCAGTGGATGAGGCGGCGCACGGTCTGGGCGGGGCAGACCGCGTTGGTGCAGAACAGTTCGCGGCTGTTGCCCTGTTCGGTCAGCGGCTGGGCGCACGACGGGCATTCGGTGGGCGGGATGATCTCGCGCTCGGCGCCGGTGCGCTTGGCGGCGTCGAGGACGCCCGCCACGAACGGGATCACGTCGCCGGCTCGGCGGACCAGGACGGTGTCGCCGATCTTGATGCCGCGGGCGCGGATCACCTCCTGGTTGGCCAGGGTCGCGCGAGTCACGGTGGTGCCACCGACGAAGACCGGCTCCAGCCAGGCGACCGGGGCGATCTTGCCGGTCTTGCCGACGTCCCAGACGACGTCCTGGAGCACCGTCGTCTTCTCCTCGGCGGCGAACTTGTAGGCGATGGCGCCGCGCGGTGAGCTGGAGCGGGTGCCGGCGGCGGCGAACGCGTCGCGGTTGGCCAGGCGCAGGACGGCGCCGTCCAGGTCGTAGTCGATGTCGTTGCGCTGCCGTTCGATCTCGCCGATGACCTCCTGGGCTTCGGCGGCGGTGTCGCAGTGCCGCATCTCGGCGACGCTGAAGCCCAGTTTGCGCAGGCCCGCGTCCAGATCGGAGTCGGCGCTCTCCGGCTCGGTGGTGAGGTCGAAGGCGAAGAACTGCATGCGCCTGCCCTCGACGGCCTTCGGGTCCTTGGCGCGCAGCGTGCCTGCGGCGGCGTTGCGGGGGTTGATCAGCGGCTTGTCCGGGTGCGCCTTGTTGTACGCGTCGAAGGTCGAGCGCAGCATCACGCACTCGCCGCGCACCTCGACGCGGCCCGGCGCGTCCACCTTGTCCGGCACGCCATCGGTCAGCGCGCGCGTCAGGAACGTGACGTCGTCGCCCGTCGTGCCGTCGCCACGGGTGACCGCGCGGGCCAGCCGGCCGTTCTCGTAGACCAGCGCGAGCGAGAGGCCGTCCAGCTTCGGCATGACCACCACGGGCTGGCCGGGGAACCGGCCGAAGAAGGTCTCCACCTGCTCGGGCTTGTTCGCCTTCTCCAGCGACAGCATCGGCCGGGAGTGCCGGACCGGGGCGTGCAGCACCGCGGGGGCGCCCACCGAGTCGAGCGGGTTCGGGTCAGGCGTCAGCTCGGGGTGCGCCGCGATCAACGACCGCAGTTCGTCCTCCACCACGTCGTACTCCGCGTCGGCCACCAGCGGCGCGCCCTGGTAGTACGCGTCGCGCAGCTCCACGATCCGCGCCGCCAGCTCCTGAATCCGGTCCCCAGCACTCATGGGATGGACGGTACCGGGCGGCACCGACAATTCCGGGGCAGTCGCGATCGAGCGCCGCTCAAGCCGCGCTCACGCGCTCCCAGAGCCACCCGAACCGGTCGATCCGCCACAGCTGCGCGCCCACGACCAGCGTCGCACCGAACACGGTCGGCCACAGCTGCAGCGCCACCAGGCCCCAGATGGTCAACGCGAACCCGACGGAACCCGCCGCCACCAGGAGCCGCAGCACGGCGCGGTGGTCCGGCGGCACCGCGGCCCGGTCCTTCAACCACGCCCGTTCGCCGTAGATGCCCCGCTCCGTCCAGCTGCGCGGCTCGTCGACCGGCGGGAACACCTTCACGTTCAGCACCAGCCACACCACCACCAGCGCGATCGGCAGCAGGCACCACCAGCCGATCCACGTGCGGCTCCAGATCGCCAGCAACATCGCCGGGATCGCCGCGAACCGGGTCCACACGCTCCACGGGTTCGCGTGCCGGCGCCAGGCCTCGTCGTCCATCCGGAACGCCTTGGCCACCACCTCAACGTCCATTTTGGTCTCCCACGGCAGTGAAAGCGGACAAGAACCGGTCATCGGCGAACAGCCCGTGCGTGAGCATCTCCAGCCCGGCCCGTGCACCCCGCACGGCCACAGCGGTCTCCGCCGGATCACCACCGAGCAACCGCCCGACCTGCTGCCCGAGCACCAACGGCGCCAACAACCACGACACATATGTCACGGCACGAGCGCGCGCGTCCGAACACGGCCGCACCCACCCCTCGGCCTCTCCCCCGGCGAGCCATTCCTCGGTGCGCGCCACGATCGAGTCGAACAGCGCCGACGCACTCTCCGTCCCGTCCAGCAACGCCCGCGCGAGATACCGGCGGACCGGCGTGGCTGCCTCCAGCAGCTCTGCCAACGCCCCGAGATCGCCCGAATCAGCGCTGAGCACGTACTCGTCGCACGCCTGCCGCAGCCCTTCCTTGGAACCGAAGTGGTGCAGCACCAACGCAGCCGACACCCCGGCATCGGCCGCGACCGCACGCACCGACGTGCCCGCGACGCCGTCCGCACCGAACCGGGCCAGCGCCGCGTCCCGGATCCGGGCACGTGCCGTCAGGTCTGAACGCATGTTCAGAGTATTGAACAAACGTTCAGCGCCCGTCAAGGCTCGTCGCGCGGCCCCCGCAAGGTCAGCACCACGCGCAGGACGTGCTCCACCGCGGCCGGGAACAACGCCCCGCGCAGCTCGTCACGATGAGCCAGGGTGTGGCCCGCGAACTCGACCATGTGCTCCGGACCGACCCGGCGGACCACCAGCGCGGCGATCTCCTCGAGGTCGAGGCCGGGGTTGTCGAGGCGCGTCAGCGCGAACTCGACGATCAGCTCTTCATCGGTCACCGGCACCTCCTCGCGGGCGATCGGTCGAATTCTCCCACCGATACAGATCGAAAACATGCGCTGGACCGCAGATCGGAGCCACTATCACGCTGTGCCCATGACGTTCCTGCGACCGGCCGCCCGCGACTGGCGATGCCCGCCCGCATCCGGCGAGGTGCGGGACTTCCACGCGGGACTCCCCGCCTACGCGCCCACCCCGTTGACCGAACTCCCAGCGCTCGCAACGGAAACCGGCGTCGAGCGACTGTTCGTCAAGGACGAGTCGCAACGGCTCGGCCTGCCCGCGTTCAAGGCTCTCGGCGCGTCCTGGGCGGTGCACCGGGTCCTCGACGGCCAGACAGGACCGGTCACGATCACCACCGCGACAGACGGAAATCACGGCCGCGCGGTGGCCCGCTTCGCGCGAATGTTCGGGCAACGGGCGCACGTGTTCGTTCCACGCAACGTGCACCCGCAAGCGATCGAGGCCATCAAAGCCGAGCAGGCCGAGGTGACCGTGGTCGACGGCACGTACGACGACGCGGTGCGCCGAGCCGACGAGGCGGACGGAATCCTCGTCCAGGACATGGGCTGGCCGGGCTACGAGGAGATTCCGAACTGGATCGTCGAGGGCTACGGCACGCTCTGCGCCGAGATCGACGAGCAGCTGCCGGAAGAACCGGACCTCGTCGTCATCCCGGTCGGCGTCGGCTCGTTCGCCCAGGCAGTGATCACCCACTACCGCTGCCGCGACTCCCGCACGAGGCTCCTCGCGGTCGAACCCGACACCGCCGCCTGCGTCCTGCACAGCCTGGAAGCCGGAGAACTCAGGACCACACCCACGGGCAGCACGATCATGGCGGGACTGAACTGCGGCACCCCGTCCGCCACCGCGTGGCCGTTCCTGCACAACGGCCTGGACGCCGCGGTCGCCATCACCGACGCCGAATGTGGCCAGGCCATCAGAGATCTCCACGCCGAGGGTGTCCACTCCGGACCGTGTGGCGCCGCTCCGCTCGCAGGCCTGCGCGCGATCAAGAACGAGCTCGGCCCGCTCGGCACCGTCGTGCTGATCAGCACCGAAGGACAGGCCGCCAACCCTCAGGGAGCCTGATGAACCCGCGTGACCTGCTGGCCGAGCTGATCGCGATCGACTCGGTCAATCCCGACCTCGTGCCCGGCGGCAACGGCGAGTCCGCCATCGTCGCCTTCTGCGCCGAATGGTTCAGCGCCAACGGCTTCGAGGTCCACCGCCTGGAGCAACGGCCGGGCAGACCCTCGCTGGTCGCGGTCGCAAAAGGCACCGGCGGCGGAAAATCGTTGATGCTCAACGGACACATCGACACGGTCGGCACCGCGGGCTACGACGGCGATCCGCTCGCGCCGGAGATCCGCGACGGCAAGATGTTCGGCCGCGGCACGTTCGACATGAAAGGCGGCGTCGCGGCCATGATGGTCGCCGCGGCGAAAGCCACCCAACGACCGCTGCGCGGTGACGTGATCGTCGCGTGCGTCGCCGACGAGGAGCACGGCAGCTTCGGCACCGAGGAGGTGCTGACGAGGTTCACCGCCGACGCGGCGATCGTCACCGAGCCCAGCCACCTCGAAGTCACGCTGGCGCACAAGGGTTTCGTCTGGTTCGACGTGGAGATCGAAGGAAAAGCGGCACACGGCTCACGCCCCGAGCTGGGTGTCGACGCGATCGCCAAGGCCGGCCACTTCCTGGTGGCACTGGAACAACTCGGCCAGCGCCTCAAGCACGAGCACCACCTCCTGGGCACCGGCACCGTCCACGCCTCGCTGATCAGCGGCGGCGAGGAGGCCTCCACCTACCCGTCGAGCTGCCGCATCACGCTCGAACGCCGCACGGTCCCCGGCGAGACCCCCGAGAGCGTCGAAGCAGAACTCGCCGCCGTGCTCGACCACCTCACCGCCACCGTCCCTGACTTCCGCGCCACGCTCACCCGAGGCCTGTCCCGGGAACCATTCGAAGCCGATCCGCAGTCCGAGATCGTCCGCACGCTCATCGAGAACCTCGGCGCACCACCGATCATCAGGGCCGAGCCGTTCTGGACCGACTGCGCCCTGCTCGACGCGGCCGGCATCCCGGGCGTGCTGTTCGGCGTCGACGGCGCTGGCGCCCACGCCGCCACCGAGTACGTCGACCTCGCCTCCCTCGACCGGCTCACCGACGTCCTGACGAGGACGATCACCGGTTTCTGCGGCTGAGAGAACCGAGACAGCCGGACGAGACCGCGCCCGGCTACCTTTGCCCCGCTGGCAGTTCGATCGCAGGGGGACCAGAGGGATGCCACGCAAGGAACGCCCGCTCGACTCGGGCGACACAGCGGTGCTGACGTTCGCGCGTGAGCTCAGATCGTTGCGGGAGAAAGCGGGCAGGCCCACCTACCGCGAGCTGAGCTCACTGACGCACTACTCGGAGGCGGCCCTGTCACAGGCCGCCGGCGGGCGCAAACTGCCGACGTTGCAGGTCACTCTGGCCTACGTGCGCGCGTGCGGCGGATCCGAGGAGGAGTGGGAACGCCGCTGGTACGCGACGTCCGCGGCGGAAGAACCGGAGCAGGAACCGGAAACCGGCTCGCCGTACACCGGGCTCGCCGCGTTCCAGCCGGAGGACGCCGACCGGTTCTTCGGCCGCGACCGGCTCGTCGGCGACCTGGCCGAGCGGGTCTCCCAGCACCGCGTCGTCGTGGTCGTCGGCGCCTCCGGTGCGGGCAAGTCGTCGTTGCTCAGAGCCGGACTCATGCCGCGGCTGGGAAACCGCGCGGTGCTGTTCACGCCGGGCCCGCGCCCGCTTGACGAGTGCGCCAGGGTCATCGCGAACGCCAAGTCCGACACGGTGTTCGTGGTCGACCAGTTCGAGGAGATCTTCACGCTCTGCGAGGACCGCGACGTGCGGCGGCGCTTCGTCGATCTGCTGACCGGGCGCAAGGTCGTGCTCGGGGTGCGGGCCGACTTCTACGGGCACTGCACGGACTTCCCCGCGCTCGTCGAGGCCATGGGCGACGCCCAGGTCACCGTCGGCCCGATGTCCACCGACGAACTGCGGGCCGCGATCATCCAGCCCGCCCGCCGGACCGGGCACGCGGTCGAGACCGCGCTGGTCGCCGAGTTGGTGGCGAACTGCGCCGAACAAGCCGGTGCGCTGCCGTTGCTCTCGCACGCGCTGTTGGAAACGTGGCACCGGCGCAAGGGCAACACGTTGACGCTGCAGGGTTTCCGGGCCGCAGGCGGGTTCGAGGGCGCGCTGACCCGAACGGCCGAGTCGGTGTTCGCCCGGTTCACCGAACGGCAGCAGGAGCTCGTCCGCTCGTTGTTCATCCGGCTCACCGCGGTCGGTGACGGCACGGAGGACACCAAACGGCGGATCTGCCGCAACGAGCTGGACGACGACCCGGACGCCGTGCTGGTGCTGGAAGCGTTGACCACGCACCGGCTGGTGACCGTCGACCAGGAGCGCGTCGAGATCACCCACGAGGCGCTGATCCGCTGCTGGCCACGGCTGCGCGAGTGGCTGGCGGCCGACCGGGACGGCCTGCGCGCCCACCGCGACCTGGCCGAGTCAGCGGCCGTGTGGGAGTCGCTGGACCGCGATCCCGGCGCGCTCATCCGGGGTGCGCGCCTTGCGTCGTTCCGCGACTGGCGCCCGCCCAACCCGCTCACCGTCCGCGAAAGCGAGTTCCTCACCGCGAGCCTCACGATGGAGTCGGCGGAGCTCGCCGCGACTCGCAAGGACCGGCGAAGACTCCGGGTCGGCGTCGCACTCCTGAGCGTGCTGCTCGTGGCGACGACCGCGGTCGGCATCACCGCTCTGCAGGCCAGTTCCGAGGCGACCCGGCAACGCAACACCGCGCTCTCGCAGAAGGTCGCCCAGGACGTCCAACGGCTGCGTGGCGCCGACCCGGCCCTGGCGGCTCAGCTCGCGCTCGCGGCGTACCGGCTCTCCCCCACGCCCGAGGCGCGCAGCCAGCTGCTCAGCTCGTTCACGCCGTTCTACGCCACCCGGCTGACGGGCCACCGCGGCCACGTCAACGCCGTCGCGTACTCCTCCGCACGGCAGCTGATCGCCAGCGCCAGCCACGACCGCACGGTGCGGCTGATCGACATCGCCGACCCGCACCACCCGCGTGAGCTGTCCACCCTCACCGCCCACACCGAGAGCGTCGTGCACGTCGCGTTCAACTCCGACGGCACGGTGCTCGCGACCGCCGGATGGGACCGCACGGCCCGATTGTGGGACACCACCACCGGCAACGTGCTCGCGACGCTGACCCACGCCGATCTCGTCAACGCCGTGGCTTTCGACCGGAACAGCAAGCTCCTCGCCACCGCGGGCAAGGACCGGACCGTCCGCCTGTGGGATCTCACCGACATGCGCGAGGTAGCGGTCCTGCCGCACAGCGACGCCGTTGTCTCGCTGGCCTTCAACCCGGCCGCCGACCAGCTCGTCACGGGCTCCTGGGACGGCACCGCACGACTGTGGGACCTCAACGGCAATGCCCGCCCGCTGCCCGGCCACACCGGCGCGGTGCAGGCCGTCGCGTTCAGCCCAGACGGCCAGACGGTGGCCACGGCAGGCCAGGACCGCGTGGTGCGGCTGTCACCCGTCGGCGGTGGCGAACCGCGCGTGCTGTCCGGGCACACGGATGCCGTGCGCGGGCTGGCGTTCAGCGCGGACGGCCGGCTCGCGAGCACTGGTGTCGACCGCACCGTCCGCGTGTGGGACCTAGCCAAGCCCGCCGACCCGCTGGTGCTCACCGGCCACACCGCGCCGGTCGTCGCGGCCACGTTCGCCGGCGGCGCGCTGGCGACCGCGAGCGACGATCACACCGTCCGGCTGTGGGACCTGCCCGGTGGCCTCCTGCAGGCGCACAGCGACTCCGTCTACGCCGTCGCCACGTCCGGGAAGCTCGTCGCCACCGGCAGCTACGACCGCGAAGTCCGGCTGTGGCAGGACGGCAGGCTGCTCACCGTGCTCACCGGACCTGGTGACGCCGTGAACTCCGTCGCGTTCAGCCCGGACGGCAAGGTCCTGCTGGCCGCGAGCGCCGACCACCGCGTGCACCGCTGGGACATCATCGATCCCGCGACCCCGCGGCCACTGCCCGCGCTAGCCGGCCACACCGACGCGGTGAACGCCATGGCCGTCAGCCCGGACGGCACCACGATCGCCACCGGCAGCACCGACCGCGCGATCATCCTGTGGGACGCGAAGACCGGTGCCTCCCTCGGCACCCTGTCCGGTCACGCGGACTCGGTGCAGACCCTCGCCTTCAGCCCGGACGGCCGCCGCCTGGCCAGCGGGTCCGGCGACTTCAGCGCCAGGATCTGGGACGTCGGATCGCGCCAGGTCGTGACCCACCTGACCGGCCACACCCACGCCATCAAGTCGGTCGCTTTCAGTCCGGACGGCAAGCTGCTCGCCACCGGGAGCACCGACTACGTCGTGCGCGTCTGGGACCTCACCACCGGCACCCGCACGACCGAACTGACCGGGCACACCGACACCGTGCACGCCGTCGCGTTCTCTCCGGACAGCCGCACACTCGCCAGCGCGAGCGCCGATCAGGAGGTGCGGCTGTGGCGCCTTGCCGACCACACTCCGCTTGCCACGCTGGCCGGGCACGGCGAGCGGGTTTATGCGCTGGCGTTCTCCTCGGACGGCCGCACGTTGCTCAGTGCTGGTGGTGATCGGACGGTTCGGGTGTGGGAGGCCGATGCCGAGCATGCTGCTGAACGGGTTTGCTCGACGGCGTTTCCTGCACTGTCCGAACAGGACTGGAACCGGTACTTCCCCGATGTCGGCCGCGTCCCGATCTGCCCTGCTTGAGCGGCGACAGGTTCGGCGTTGTCTAATCCTCGCCGTGGGTGGAACAACGTTGAGCGTCCTGACCCCGTACACCGCTGATCGTGTCGAGCCGGTCGTGGTGGCGGAGATGACGGCCGAAGGCATCGAGCGGGATGCCGCCAGCCCGGAGAACTGGTACTCCGCTGATGGACGGCCCTACGGCTACTCCCTCGATCGACCGGACAGTGAGACCGATCCGGCGGAACTGGATCTCATCGAGCGGGTCGCCGGCAAGGCGATGCGTTGCGACATCGGGTTGCACATCTTCGTCAGCAACCTCGAAGGTCGGCCTGTCCTGGGCAGGCTGGCGCAGCGCGTCGCGGAGCGGACCGAGGGCTGGGTCCTGGTCGAGTTCCGGACTCCGCCGTCCGCGGACTTGCTCGGGTACCTGGAGAACGCGGGCCGCTGCATCCGGGTCGACGACTACGTCTACCTCGACGCACCGGCGATGGCAGCGTGGTACGCCCACCCGAATTTCCACGTGATCAAGTAGCTGCCCTGGATCAACACGACGAGCGCGGTAGATCCACCCCGGCAAACCTCAACCCCACTCCGCTAACCACAACCCAGGTCTATCGGAATGCGGTTCTTCACGATCGACCAACGCGAACTGAAGAAAGAAAGGCTGAAGAACCGGTCAGGCACAGGGCGGCTGGAACGCCACCCCAGGCAAGTAGTGGTTCCACTCGACTTCGGTGATACGAGGCAACGCGAGCGAGCAGATCCGGTCAGCCACCCGCCCCTCGTCGACATCCCACAACCGGGTAGTCCGATCCATGCCCGCCGTCACCAGCTGACGCCCGTCCGGCCGGAACGCCACCGACCACACAGTGTTGGTGTGGCCGGTGAGCATGGCTTCCTGCTGCGGCTGACGGGGGTCGGAGATGTGCCACAGCCGAACGGTCATGTCCGCGCCGGCACTGGCGAGGGTGCGGCCATCCGGGCTGAACGCCAGCGCGTAGACGCTTTCCGTGTGACCACGCATCGACGACAGCTCGGTGCCGGTCGCGTCCCAGAGCCTCAGCGTGAGATCGGCGCCGGCCGTGGCCACCATGCCGTTCGGACCGAACGCCACTGCCTCAGCCGCGCCGGGCAACGTCTGCCTCCCTGTGAAGCCCCGGTTCCACAGCGAGATCTGGCGGTCCGGACCCATCGTCGCGATCCGGCCGTCCTGGCTGAACGACAGAAACTCGCTGACCTCGTCAGGCGCCGGGTAGGTGGCGGTGAGGGTGCCGCTCTCGACGTCCCACTCCTTCCAGGTGCGGTCACGTCCGGCGCTGTGCAGGGTGCGGCCGTCGAACACGACCGCAGAGACCCCGGCGGCGTGGCCGGGCAGCTCGATCAGCCGGCCAGACGGTTCGGTCATGTCGCGGACGAGAATGCGCTCGCCATCGCCCGCTATGGCGATCCAGCGGTTGTCGGGGCTGAACGCCACCGCGGTCACGCTGCCGAGATCGCCGGGGAACAGCGTGATCTTCTGCATGGTCTTGGCGTCCCACAGCGTGGGGATCGTGTCCTTGCCGGTCGCGGTCGCCACGCGCCGGCCGTCCGGGGAGAACGTGGCCTGGTAGGCGAAGCCGGTGTGGCCGGCGAAGTCGAGTTCGGCCATGTCCTCGACGCGGGCGGTCCGGTCCCGGCTGGTCGTGACGAGCCGTAGGCCGTCGGGGCTGAACGCCACCGCCAGCACGTCGCCGGTGTGGCCGGGGACCTGGCCGATCTCGGTCGGCGTGGCGCGGACGTCCCACAGGCGCACGCCACGGTTGACGCCGCCGGTGACGAGGGTGCCGCCCTTCCCGAACGCCAGGGCGTTGACCGCGCCCGCGTCCAGCGTGGCGACCTTCGTGCTGCCGCGCCACAGGATGGTGGTGCGGTCGGCGTCGGCTGAGGCCAGCAGGCCGTCTTCGCTGAACGCGAGCGCGACGGCGTCCCCGGTGTGACCGGTCAGCACCGCGATCTCCTTGCCGTCGCGCCACAGGCGGACGGTGTTGTCCCAGCTCGCGGTGGCGAGGGTGCCGTCGGGTCCGAACGCCACGGCCGCCACGACGTCGGTGTGGCCGGTCAGGGTCGCGATGAGTGCGCCGGTGGCCGGGTCCCACAGCCGGACCGCGCCGTCGTAGCCGCCGGTGGCGAGCAGCTTGCCGTCGCGGCTGAACGCGACCGCCTCCACCGCGTCCGGGTGCTGCAGGACCGTGACGCCGCCGGGTTTGCGCAGGCGGACGGTCCGGTCCGAGCTCGCGGTGGCGAGCGTGCCGTCCGGTCCGAACGCCACGGCGCGGACGTTGCCGGTGTGGTCGGAGAGCACGGCCTTCTCGTGTGGCTGCTCCCCCATGTCCCACAGGCGGACCGTGCGATCGTGGCCGCCGGTGGCGAGGGTCTTGCCGTCCGGGCTGAACGCCGCCGCCGCGACGGCGTCGGTGTGGCCGGCGAGCCTGGTCGCGTACGGCGTGGCGAACGAGCTCAGCAGGTGATCACGCGTGTCGGGGGACGGGGCGAGGCGGTGGGCGGCCAGGCCGAGCTGCAGCGACAGGGCCGGGTTGGCACTGCGCAACGAATCAGCTTCCGCCAGCACCTTCCGCACGAGTGCGATGTCGCGCTGGGCGGCGGCCGAGCGCTGGGCCTGCACCGCGACGACCACGGCGGTGGTCGTGAGCAGAAGCAGCACGGTCAGCACCGCCACGAGTTGGCGCAGACGGCGGGTACGGCGGGCTTGCACCTTGCGGCTCGCCTTGAGGAACGTGCGTTCGCGGCCTGTGAGGGCGTCATCGTTGCGAGCGGCCCAGTCGACTGCCGCGTCGAGGCGGGTACCGCGGTAGAGCGTGCTGGGATCGCGGCCGTCCCACTCGTCCGTGGCGATGGTCAGCGCGCGATGGACTCGCAGCCCGTCGCGGTCCTCGGTGAGCCACTCGCGCAGCCGGGGCCAGCAGCGGATCAGCGCCTCGTGGGTGATCTCGACGTCGTCGCGGTCGAGGGTGAGCAGGCGGGCTTTCGCGAGTTCTTCCAGCACCTCGCCCGCGTCGTCGTCCAGCTCGCGGCGGCTGATGCGGCGCTTCGTGTCCTCCGTGTGCGCGCCCAGGACGGTGAGCCGCAGGAAGACCTGCTTCGCGGTGCGTTGCCGGGCCGGACTCAGTGCGGTGTAGGCGTTCTCGGCACTGCACGCGATCGCGTCGCGGATACCGCCCGCTTCCTCGTACCCGGTCAGCGTCAGCTTCGTGCCGCGGCGCCGCCGCCACGTCTCCAGCATCGCGTGCGACACGAGCGGGAGCACGCCCGCCTGCCCGTTGGCATCCGCGATCACCCTCGTGATCAGGGCGGTCTCCACGATCAGGCCGGTCCTGGCGGCCGGGCGGGTGATCGCGGCGTGCAGTTCCTCCGTGGTCATCGCGCCGACCATGACCTGACCGCCGTTGAGGGCCTCGACGAGTTCGGGGTGACGGCCGCAGTGGGCGTAGAAGTCGGCCCGCACCCCGATCACGACCTTCGCCGGGTGTGCCACGAGCGCCTTGATGAACTCGGTCCGCTCGGTCTCCCTCGTGAGCGTGAAGACCTCCTCGAACTGGTCGACCACGATCACCTCGGCCTCGACGCCGTCGAGCTGCCGCAGCGGGTGCTCGCCCGGTGTGATCAGCGCGACCGGCTGGCCGAGACGTGCGACCAGACCGGCGCGCAGGACCGACGACTTGCCCGCGCCGGACGCCCCGAAGACGCCGGTGAACTGTCGTTCGTGGACGGTCGCGAGCAGGTCGTCGACGAGCTTCTCCCGGCCGAAGAACAGGTCTGCATCGTCCGGCTGGAACGCCTTGAGTCCCGCGTACGGCGGGTCCTCCTCGTCGGCGACCGGGGTCTTGGCCAGCTCCTCCCAGCGGGAGCGCCACTCGTCGACGTCACCGCCGCACGCCGTGACGTAGGCCAGCGTGACGGCGAGGGAGGGCAGCTCACGTCCGGCCGCGGCCTCGGACAGCGTGGTGACGCTGTAGTGCGCGAGCTTGCCGAGTTCGCGGTAGGTGGGGCTGCCCGCTTCCTGGCGCAGTCGGCGCAGGTCCGCCGCGAACCTGATCAGAGGCGTGTCCTCCGGGCCCAGCGGCCGTTCTCGTCTCGGCACCCGTCGAGGCTATCCGGAGATCTTGATGTTCCTCGAACATGCCCCGAACCAGGACCGATCGCGGGCCCGGCACCGTATCGCCCCGAACGGTTTTCCTAGTTGAGGGGACAACATGAAGCTCAGACCGGTGATCTTCGGGTTAGCCGCGGCGATGCTGCTGGGGAGCAGCGTCCCGGCATCGGCTGACCCGGCGACGGCCCTTCCGGCACGTCTGTCCGTGTCGGGGGCCCACGTCCTGGATCCGTCCGGGCAGCCGATCGTGCTGAAGGGGTACAACTGGGGCCACTGGGGCACTGTCCAGCCGCAGGACCCCGGCGACCACGTCGTGGCGGGCGCGAACTCGGTGCGCATCCCGCTGCGCTGGTGGGGTGTGTGGAAGGACGGCGTGGACAGCCGCGACACCACCGCGCCCGGCCACATCTCGCCGTCGCACCTGGCGGTGCTCGACCAGATGATCTCCCAGGCCAGTGCGAACCGCCTGTGGATCACGCTGTTCGTCGACTCCGACTACGGGCAGGGCGCGGGCGGGCATCCTGACAACTTCTGGACCAAACCGGAGATGAAGCAGGAGTTCAAGGAGGTCTGGCAGTTCCTGGTGCGGCGTTACAAGTCGACGCCGTACATGGGTGCGTTCGAGATCCTGCCTGAGCCGAAGCCGGCCGGGGTGAACGACGACGGCGTGCGGGCGTTCTACGACGAGATGATCGGCGTGATCAGGGGAATCGACCGCCGCACGCCGGTCGTGGTGGGCCCCAACGACAACTACAGCTGCAGCCACCTCGAAGGTGCCTACACGACGGTCGATCCGAAGGTCATCTACACCTGCAACTACTTCATCTTCGACAAGCCGCTGAACCGGATCGGGCTGATCACCGACTTCCGTTCCGCGCACGACGTGCCGGTGTGGATCAACCAGGTCGGCGTCGAGTCCGGTGACGTGGACGCGAAGTCGAAGGCCCGCAGCGTGTTGCAGGCCTTCGACGACAACGGCATCGGCTGGGCGTGGTGGACGTACCGGCTCAACGGCACCAACCCCGACACCCACGGCATCTACTACCGCGACCCGGCCGATCCCAACGGCTGGATCCTCAAGCCAGGCTGGCTCGCTCTCGTGAACGGCTTCCTCGCCGCATAACGGGTTCTTCGATGTAACGCCAGCTGAGCGCCGCCGCCGCGATCGTGAGCACCGCCGCGATCGGTCCGGCGGCGGCGCCCAGCTCCGGCCGCAACCACAGGGTCAGCGGGTAGTTCCACAGGTAGGCGCCGTACGACACGACCCCGAGCGCTACCAGCGGTTTGATCGGTGTGGCCACCTGCTCCCACTTCGACCAGGCCAGCAGCAACACGGCCGTGCATCCCGCGATCGCCGGGCCCGCCACCAGGTAGGTCAGCGGGTGGCCCCGCAGCGGGACGACGGACAGGATCGCCAGTCCGGTCAGCGCGACCGGTACGGCCCAGCGCTTGACCGACGAGCCCTTGAGCCGGACCGCGGCGCCGATCACGAAGCACACGAACCACGACGTCGGCAGCGCGTAGGCGTTGTCCGCGTGCGGCCACAGCCAGATCAGCGTGGCGGTGCAGGCCGCGAGTGCCCCGAGGCCAACGACGACGAGTGCCGCGCCGACCTTGCCGCGCACCCACGCGAACGCCAGGATCGCGGGCCACAGCAGGTAGAACTGCTCTTCGGTGGCGAGCGTCCAGCCGTGGAACGCCGCGGGGCTGACGCCGCCGATCGGCAGGTTACCGGTGAACGTCAGCAGCACGGCCGCCGTGATCGGCAGCTTGTCGCGTTCGCCCAGCGGGTCGAACACGAGCGTGACGATCACGAAGATCACGACCAGCGCGATGAGCGCGGGCAACAGCCTGCGGGCGCGTCGCGCGTAGAACCGCTTGAAGTCGACCTTTCCCCTGGTCTCCAGCTCCCTGCTCAGGACGCCGGTGATCAGGTAGCCGCTGAGCGTGAAGAACACGACAACACCGACCACGCCCGCACTGGGGAACACGTCTGGGAACGCGTGGCGCAGCATCACCAGGAGAATCGCGATGCCGCGCAACACGTCCAGTCCGGCGATCCGCTTCACCGCATCGCTCCGCGCACGAGCTTGTCCAGCAGGTCCGAATAGGACAGACCGGCCGCCGCGAACATCTTGGGCACCTGGGATTCCGCCGTCATGCCCGGCATCGTGTTGACCTCGTTGAGCACCAGGCCGTCCGCGGTCAGGAAGAAGTCGACCCTGGCCAGGCCGCGACAGCCGAGCGCTTCGTAGACCTTGAGAGCCGCGTCCTCCAGCGCCTTGAGCTCGGTGTCCGCCAGCGGCGCAGGGATCACGAACTTGGCACTGCCGTCGTACTTCACGGTCGTGTCGAACAGGCCCGGCACCTGGATCTCCAGTGGTGGCCCGGTCCGGCGGCCTTCGTCGGGGTCGTCGAGCACCGCGATGTCGATCTCCCGGCCCTCGAGCACCTCTTCCACCAGCACCCGGTCGTCCAGCTCCAGTGCCTTGCGGACGGCGGGTTCGAGGTCCTCCTCGCGGTGGACCAGCGCGACGCCGAAGCTGGAGCCGGCCGCGACGGGCTTCACCACGACCGGACCGGTGAACTCCACAGTGGACGCGTTGGTGACCAGCGTGGCTTTGGCCGTGCGCACTCCGACGGCCTCGGCGACCAGCTTGGTGGCCCACTTGTCCATCGCGAGCGCACCCGCCCGCAGCGGGGACCCGACGTAGGGAATGCCTGCCAGCTCACACAAAGCGGCCAGCGTACCGTCCTCACCGAGCGGCCCGTGCACCAGCGGCAGCACGACGTCGCACGTAGCCAGCACGTCGAGTGCGGAGGCGAGGCTGCCGGACGTCGTGGTGTCGAGTACCTGCCCGCTTTGGCCGTACCACCTGCCGTCGCGGCCGATCGTCAGCGAGACGGCCTCGTACTTGTCGGGGTCGAGTGCCGCACGCACGCTCGCCGCCGAGGCGACGGACACGTCGTGCTCGCAGTTCTGGCCGCCCCCGATCACGGCGACCCTGATACCCCTCGACGTGCCCTTGCTCAACGCATCCACCACCGCATCGACCACCTGTCCCCAGTTCTGCCCGTTCACCACCGCGTCAGCGCCTTGCCGCCCACCCGCGATAGGTCCACACATCGCCTCTGTCGCTTCGGCAAAGCTCCGTTGTCCCGGCGCCCGCTCTCCCCCGCTCACCGCACGCTCCGGCGCACCCGCGCCCCGATGCCCGTCACGATCTCGTGCGGGATCGTCCCCGCCCACGAAGCCCAGTCCGCCGCCGTCGGCTCGCCCTGATCCCCTGCCCCGAACACCACGGCCTCGTCCCCCGGCACCACCGGGTCGTCACCGACGTCCACCACGATCTGGTCCATCGAGATCACCCCGGCCACCGGCCGCCGCCGGCCCCCGAGCCACACCTCGGCCCGCCCGGACGCCGCCCGCGGCACCCCGTCCGCGTACCCGATCGGCAGCAACGCCAGCGTTGTCGCGCGCTCGGTGACGTACGCATGGCCGTACCCGACCCCGGTACCCGCGTCCACTCGCCGCAGCTGGACCACCGGCGCCGTCAGTCGCAGCGCCGAACGCAGCTTCGTCGTGCCCGACGGATCGATCCCCACCAACCCGGCACCGATCCGCACCACGTCCAAATGTGCGCTGCGGTCCGTGAGCGCTGAGCTCGTGGCCCCCAGGTGCCGCACTGACGGCCTCAACCCCGCCTGCCGCGCCATCTCGACGCCACGCGAGAACGCCCGCTTGCCCGCCGCGTTGGCCGGATGCCCCGGCACGTCCGCGCAGGCCAGGTGCCCCATCACCCCGACGACCTCGATCTTGCCGGCGAGCTCGGCGCTCCTCGCGGCGGACATCAACGAGAGCCACGAGTGCGCGGAGGCGCCGTCGCGCGCCATGCCGGTGTCGAGCTGCAGGTGCACCCGCACGGGACCGGCCTTCTCGATCACCGCGAGGTGGTGCAGGCTCGGCACGCTGAGGTCGATCCCGTACCGCACCGCCGTCCGCACGTCGGCGTCGACCGGGTTGAGCCAGCTCAGCACCGGAACGTCCACACCGGACTCCCGCACCGCCACCGCCTCGGCGATCGACGTGACGCCGATCCAGGTCGCCCCCGCGGCGACCGCCGTGCGCGCGACGTCCCCGAGCCCGTGCCCGAATCCGTCCGCCTTCACCACCGCCATGACCTCACCGCGGGCGAGCTCGACGAACCGGCGCGTGTTCTCGGCCACCGCGGCCAGGTCGATCTCCAGCGCCGGACCTGTGGCGACCTGGCGAAGGCTCGTCACGAGCGCGCCCACGCCGGCACCTCCACTGCTCCGTAGACGGCGTGGTCGGCCTGGGTGAGCAGCGCCCAGTAGCGGTCGCCGTAGGACCAGTGCCACCACTCGGTCGGGTAGTTGACCAGGCCCGCGCCGCTCAACGCGTCAGCCAGCACGGTGCGGTTGCGCCGTGCCTCCGCGTCCACCTCGGCGTTGAAGAAGCACGCGCCGTCGCTCTGCTCGGGCGTGGCATCCACCACGGTGCCCATCCACAGCTCGTCCCCCGCCGCGTCGACCAGCGTCAGGTCCACGGCCGCGCCCGCGACGTGCGGGGCGACGGCCAGCGGCGCGACGAACCGGCTGGACAACCGGTCCAGCTCGGCCTTGTCCGCGAGGGGGTGCAGTTCCCGCAGCTCGTCGGTGTAGCGCTCGATGATCGCGCTCTGGTCGGCGATGCTGCGGTGCCCCTCGATCACCCGCAGGTCCACACCGGACGGCAGCGCGGCACGCGCCTCGATCAGGCGCTGCGCGAGCCCTTCCCGCACCAGCACGTGAGAAGCGAAATCCAGCGGTACCAGTGGATCACCGTTCTCGAGCACGCGAACGGCGCGCACCACCGGATCAGCTAGCAGGATTGTCATGCGGACACGCTATGAACGCGCGACTCCGCCGAACCCGTCCTTAAGGTCGACGACGACGGCCGATCGGCCGGTTCGCGGCCCTGAACATCGGCCGATCGGCTGAGAAGCTCAGGCAGCCGGGCAGAACGCCGTGGTGAGACACGGTCCACAGTGGCGGACCCCGGCACGCCCCGTGGAAACTGGCGTCGTGACCCCATTGAGGACGATCTGACGTGCACGCCGCCGGCCTGGTGCTGCACCCGCAACGAGACTCCGCCGCCGCCGTCGAGGCCGTCCTCGGCTGGGCGGCCAACCGCGGCGTGCAGATCCTCGGCATCGCCAACGAGATCGAGCGACTCCGCTGCGAGGCCACCCCGGTCACCGCGGAGGAACTGGGCCGCCGCGCCGACCTGGTCGTGAGCCTCGGCGGCGACGGCACGATGCTGCGAGCCATGCGCCTGGCCGACGGCGAACGCGCCCCGGTCCTCGGCGTCAACCTGGGCAAACTCGGCTTCCTGGCCGAGGTGGACGTCCCCGACCTGCCCGCCGCCCTCTCCGCGATCGACGCCCACGACTTCACCGTCGAACCCCGCCTGGCCGTCGACGCCGTCTTCAACGACCAGAAGGTCACCGCGTTCAACGACATCGCCGTGGTCCGAGTCCCCGGCGACGGCAGCGCCCGAGTAGCCGTCCGGGTGGCCGGCCAGCCGTTCGTCAGCTACGCGGCCGACGCCGTCATCGTCGCCACCCCGACCGGTTCCACCGCGTACAGCTTCTCCGCGGGCGGCCCGATCACCAGCCCGTCCGTCGAGGCCCTCCTGGTCACCCCGGCCGCACCGCACTCCGCGTACAGCCGCGGCGTCGTCCTGTCCGTGCACGACGAGGTCGACCTGGACCTGCTCCCGTCCAGCGGCCGCCTCGCCGTCGAGGTGGACGGCATGGTCGCGGGCTACCTGGAACCCGGCACGCGCATCTCGCTGCGGGGCCGCCCCGGCGCCGCTCGCGTGGTGAGGTTGGGCATGACGACCTTCTACCAGCGGGCCCGCCGCAAGCTCCAGCTCACCGACTCGGCCGAGCTGTCGTGAAACTCCGCCCGTGGACCGTCGCCGACGCGGCCTGGTACGCCGAAACGACCCGTGATCCCGAGGTCCAGCGCTACACCACCGACCCGCCGACCATCACCACCGAGCAGGTCGCGGCCGCGATCGAGGCGCTGCCCGGCAACCCGGCCGCCGCGTCGTTCTGCATCGAGGACGACGGTGAGCGGTGCGGCAACGTCGCCGTCGACTTCGAGGACGGCATCGGTCACCTGTCCTACCTCGTGGCCGCTCACGCTCGGGGCCGCGGTCTCGCGGGCGCTGCGCTCACCGAGTTCGTGGCGTGGATCCTCGCTCACCACGCGGTGACCGAGCTGCGGTTGTGGACGCACCGCGACAACGTCGGGTCGCGCAAGGTGGCCGAGCGTGCCGGGTTCGTCCGGGACCCGGAACGCGACCAGGACCGGGAGATCAAAGGCTCGATCTGGCCGACGGTCGCCTACCACCTCGTTCCCTGATCTCCACCCGTGCTCGAGCGGCGCTTGTTCGGATGTCCGCGCCGAGCTACGGATGGGGGCAGGGACATGGAGTTGAACAGGCGCAAGGTGTTCGCGCTGGGGGCCGGCGCCGCACTCGCCGCGAGCACGGGGACTGCGGAGGCCAAGGCCACCGAAGCCGATCTTCCCGGCTTCCGGCACAACTACGCCCAGGTGAACGGGGTTCGCCTGCACTACGTCACCGGCGGCAGAGGCGAGCCGCTCGTGCTGTTGCCGGGCTGGCCGCAGACCTGGTGGCTGTACAACAAGATCATGCCCGCGCTGGCCACGAGGTTCCGCGTGATCGCGGTCGATCTGCGCGGCATGGGCGGGTCGGACAAGCCGCAGGGCGGGTTCGACAAGAAGACGATGGCGACCGACATCCACGAGCTCGTCAAGAAGCTCGGGTACGAGAAGGTCAACGTCGTCGGGCACGATCTGGGTTCGATGGTGGCGTTCGCCTTCGCGGCCAACTTCCCCGAGGCGACGCGCAAGGTCGCGTTCATGGACGTGCTGCACCCCGACGAGGGCTTCTACCACATCCCGCTGCTGCCGCCGCCGGGCGGATTCAGCCTGTGGTGGTTCGCGTTCAACCAGGTCCAGGCGCTGCCCGAGCAGTTGCTGGCCGGGCGGTTCCGGTACCTGATCGATTGGCTGTTCGCCAACACCGCGTTCAACCCGGCCGCGATCGACGAGCGGTCCCGCCAGATCTACGCCCGGTCGTACAACTCGCCCGACGCCATTCGCGCGTCGAACGGGTGGTACCAGGCGTTCCACCAGGACATCGTGGACGGCAAGACGTACGCCAAGCTGACGCCCCCGGTGCTGGGGCTGGCGTCGGTCTCGTCCTACGACCAGTTCCTCGCGGCGCTGCCGAACGTGGCGAACCAGTTCGAGGTCGTGCGGGTCGACGGGTCCGGGCACTGGCTCGCCGAGGAGCAGCCGGACGTGGTGGCGCGCGAGATCACCGAGTTCTTCGGCTGAGGGTGGGACATCTGATCACCGCTCGGCGGCGATCAGATCCAGCCGGACGTCAGGCCATCGCCGTCGCGGGCAACATCCTCGGCGCCGACCAGCCCAACACGCCGGTGCCGTACTTCTGGACCGACCAGTTCGACGCCAAGATCCACGTGCACGGCACCCTCCACCCGGACGCCGAAGTGTCCGTTGTGGAGGGAAGCATCGCCGAACGTCGTTACGTGGCGCGCTATCACCGGGACGGCGAGCTGATCGGTGTGCTGGGCTGGAACATGCCCAAGCAGGTGCTAGTCCGCGTTGTCGCGCAACCGCCGCAGCATCAACGCCAGGTGCAGCCGGAACCGCCCGGTCGCCGAGTCGAGCTCGAACCCGAGCACCGACTCGGCACGGGCGAGTCGGGCCGTCATCGTGCTGTGGTGCCGGTGCAACACCGCCGCGGCCTTGCGAACCGATCCGGTAGCGCGCAACGCGTCGAGCGCCGTGATCAGGTCCGGATCTGCGAGCCGGTCCAGCGCGAGCACATCGGGCAGCGCGGCGAGGTCCGCGTGATCGAGCTGTTCGGCGAGCAGGGAGAGGCTGCCCAGCCGCTCCCACCACACCACCGGCTCACTGTCCGATGTGTACCGCAAGGCCGTACGCGCGCCCTGCCACGACCGCGCCGCGTCGATCGCGGGCAGCAGCGGGCCGACGCCGACACGGGTGTTGAGACCAGTCGGCACTTCCGTGGTGAGCACGGCCCGCACGCTGCCGAGCAGGACCGACCGTCCTGCGATTTCGCCGGTCGTCGCCAAGACGCGCAGCGGGGTCGCGGCGCCGATGCCGAGCAGGTGCAGCGCGCGGGACCGTTCCGCCGTGCCAACGCCTTCGGAGAGCACGAGTTCCACCAGCGCGGGATCGCCGAGCTCGGGCAACGGCACGCTGGAGTGGTCGAGCAGGATGGCCGCGGCGATCGCGAACCGTTCCAGCAGCATGTCGTCCAGCGGAGCGGGCGTGCCCTCGCGGGCGACCCACACCTCGACGCCACCTTCGAGCGAGCGGACCACGGCACGCGCGGGCACCTGCCCGACCGCGACAGGGGCGCCGGAGTCGGCGCGCAACGACAGCCCCTGGCCGGGAACGTGCAGGCCGACCGGGCACCCGGCGAGCTCGGACGTGCTGCGCACCAGGGCGTCGAGGCCGGCGCGGTCGGTGATCAGGCGGTCGAAGAACCCGATCACGCGCACCGCGTTCTCGGCGTCGGCGTCCAGGGCGGACAGGCGCATCAGCAGGCCCTTCATGACGCAACGATAGCCCTGGGGACGTCGGCGGGGCGGTCTGTCAGGTGCGCGGTGCGGCGGCGGCTCCGGCACCTGGCGCGCGGTCCGGCGCCACCGTCACCCGCCGGGTGCGCGATCCGGCAGCGAGTCCGGCGCGCGCCACGCGCGGTCTGGCGCCACCATCACCCACCAAGCGCGCGACCCGGCAGCGGCTCCGCCACACCCGCCACACACGGACCGGCGCCACCATCACCCACCAAGCGGCAGCTCGGTAGCGAGTCCGACCCCCATCGCCCGCCAGATAGCGAGCCGTGCACCCCGATCACCCACCAGGCGCGCGATCCGGCGGCGAGTCCGCCACCCGCGATCCGGCGCCCCCACCAGGCGCCAGCTCGAAGGCGAGTCCGACCCCACCGCCCGCCAGTTGGCGAGCCCTACCCCACCATTGCCCGCCACGTGTCGGATGCTTGCACCGCAGCCCCGAGCAGAGGATCGACACATGAGCTACTCCATCGACCCCGAGCTGCTCCCCTGGCTCGACATGATCCCCGCGGTCAGCCTGCCCGACTACGACGCACTGGTGGCCACCCGCGCCAGCCAGGCCGAGATGCTCGGCGCCCTGCCGACCTACGAGCCGGCGAACCCCGTCGACGTCCGCAACACGACTGTCCCCGGCCCCGCCGACGCCCCCGACGTGCCCGTGCGGATCTACGCCCCGGCTAACCGGACCGCGGCCCTGCCCGGCCTGGTGTACATCCACGGCGGCGGGTTCATCCTGGGCGACCTGGACATGTTCCACGCGCACCTGCTGCGGCTGGTCGACGAGCTCGGCATCGTCATCGTGTCGGTCGACTACCGGCTCGCGCCCGAGCACCCGTTCCCGGCGCCGGTCGAGGACTGCTACGCGGCCCTGCAGTGGGCCGCTGCCAAGGCGGACGAGCTCGGCATCGACCCGGAACGCCTCGGCGTGGCCGGTGAGAGCGCCGGCGGCGGACTTGCGGCGGGCGTCGCCTTGCTGGCCCGCGACCGCGGCGGGCCCTCGCTGTCCTTCCAGTACCTCGGCATCCCCGAGCTCGACGACCGCCTGGACACGCCGTCGATGCAGGACTACGTCGACACTCCGCTCTGGAACCGGCCCAACGCGATCTTCAGCTGGACCAGCTACCTCGGCACCGAGCCGGGCGGCGCCGACGTGTCGCCGTACGCCGCCCCCGCACGCGCCGAGGACCTGACGGGGTTGCCGCCCACGTTCGTCGCGGTCTGCCAGTTCGACCCGCTGCGCGACGAGGGCATCGAGTACGCCCGGCGCCTCTCGCACGCAGGTGTGCAGGCCGAACTGCGGCTTTACCCCGGCACGTTCCACGGTTCCGCGCTGGTCGAGAGCGCGGAGATCTCCCGCCGGATGTTCGCCGACGAGCTGGACGCGCTACGCCGGGGACTCAAGACCGGCGCGTAACGGTGTTCGCCACGACGAGCGGGGCGAGCTGGACCCAGTCGACGTTCGGGCCTCACGCCGCAGGGTTGCCGAACGTCAGCGCACCCCCTCGCGTGGTGAGGTCGAGCGGTGACGTCGCCTCCCAGAAGCCGTCCCACGTGTAGTTGCGCAGGTACGGCGCACTCGTCGCGTTGCCACCGGCTTCGGTCGCGACCAGCGTCCGGGTGATCGTGTCGGTGTTGTACGGGTGGCCTGTGTTCTTCTCGGCCTGGGCGTAGGCGACGGTCAGGTTGTACTGACCTGCGGCCAGTCCCGTGCGCGGCACCGTCAGCGTGCCGCCGTTGCCCACGTAGCCGACGTAGGAACCGCCCGACGCCCAGGGGCGGGAGGCCACCGTCGCACCCGCGTTGTGATCGCTCACATGTTCGACGGCGGACCGCACGTCCGCCGGATCCTCCGACTCCACCACCCGCACCCCGACGGCGAGACCCGCTGCCCGCGCGGCCTCCTCGATGCCCTGCAGGGTCGCGGCGTAGCCGTAGAGGGTGGTGTTGGCGACCACGACCGTCACCGCGCTCGACTGCCCGGAGCCGAGCGCGCGAGCCGCGCGGTCGGGCCGGTAGCCGAGCCGCTCGATGGCGTCGAGCACCTGCCGGCGGGTGCCGGGATTGACCCTCGGCGAGTCGTTCAGGACCCGCGACACGGTCTGGTACGAGACGCCCGCGGCCGCCGCGACATCACGGATGCTGGGCGTGCCGTAAGACCGTCGTGTCACGCCCGACATCGTGATCGTTGCCGATCGCGCCGTCGAAGCGGCGGTCAGCGGTAGAGCGTGACCTTGGCGGTGGCGAGGTCGTACGACGCGCCCACGACGCGCAACCGGCCCGCGGCGATCGACTCTTTGAGGACCGGGGTGGCCTCGAGGGTCGCGACAGTCCTGCGGATGTGCGCTTCGAGCGCGGCCGCGTAGATGTCACCACCCCGGTCCTTGACCTCACGCGCGGCCGGCACGAGTGCGGACACCAGTGCCCCCAAAGCGCCTGCGGGGGTCTTGCCCGGATCCTTCATCGCCTCCACGGCCGCCTTCACCGCACCGCAGTTCTGGTGCCCCAGCACCATGATCAGTGGCGTGTTCAGCGCGACCACGCCGTACTCGATCGTGCCCACGGTGGGCTCTGACAGCACGTTTCCGGCGGTGCGCGTGACGAACACGTCACCGAAGTCCTCGTCGAACACCGCTTCGACGGGCACCCGCGAGTCCGCGCAACCGAACACCTGGGCGTAGGGAGCCTGCCCCGTGGCGTGCTGACGGATGCTGTCCAGGTTCTGCGTGTGCAACGTCTTGCTGGCGAGCAACCGCTCGTTGCCCGCCATGAGGCGCTGCAACGCCCCGTCCGGTGTCTTCGGCAGATCCGGCGGCACCAGCACGCCGGAGTCCGGCGTGTTCGTCGACTGGCCGGCGGCGGAACCGCACGCGGCGACGGCGACCGACAGTCCGCTCAGAGCGAGGCCGCGCAGCACAGCGCGCCTGGCAGGTGCGGACTCGGATGCGATGGCACTGTTCGCGAGATTCATGGTCCACTTTAGACACGAGGGACCCACCCCCAGGGCCGCCTCTGCATGCCTCGTCACACCCGAACTAGCAGTTCACCCAGAGTCTGTGAGCGCTAACACCGATTTGGTCTCGGTGCGGGAAGGTACTTGACGGGCGTGATGTTAGCGATAACACTCGCCGCCTATGAGGCTCCCCACAGTCGCGGCCGCCGCCCTCGTCCTCACCCTCTCCGCGTGCGGCTCGGCGCAGAAGACCGTCGACCAGCAGAGCGGGTCGAGCGAGGGCGCGCTGGTGGGCGTCACCATGCCGACCCGGTCGTCGGAACGCTGGATCCACGACGGCGACAACATCAAGAAGGCCCTCGAGGCGAAGGGCTACAAGGTCGACCTGCAGTACGCGGAGAACGACATCCCCACGCAGGCCAACCAGATCGAGAACCAGATCACCAAGGGCGCCAAGCTGCTCATCGTGGCGTCGATCGACGGCACCGCGATCACCTCGCAGCTGCAGCAGGCCGCGGACGCCAAGATCCCGGTGGTCGCCTACGACCGGTTGATCCGCCAGAGCCCGAACGTCGACTACTACGCGACGTTCGACAACTTCAAGGTCGGCGTGGAGCAGGCGAACTCGCTGCTCGCCGGACTGAAGACCCGCGGCGAGGGCCCGTTCAACGTCGAGCTGTTCGCGGGCTCGCCGGACGACAACAACGCCACGTTCTTCTTCAACGGCGCCATGTCCGTGCTCCAGCCGTTGGTCGACCAGGGCAAGCTCGTGGTCAAGTCCGGCCAGAAGGACTTCAAGACCGTCGCGATCCTGCGCTGGGACCCGGCCACCGCGCAGAAGCGCATGGAGGACCTGCTCACCTCGACCTACGGCGGCGCCAAGGTCGGCGGCGTGCTCTCCCCGTACGACGGCCTGTCGATCGGCATCCTGTCCGCGCTGAAGAGCAGCGGCTACGGCACGGCCGGTCAGCCCTACCCGATCGTGACCGGGCAGGACGCCGAGGTCGCCTCGGTCAAGTCGATCATCGCCGGTGAGCAGTACTCGACGATCCACAAGGACACCCGCCAACTCGCCGACGTCACCGTGAAGATGGCCGACGCCGTGCTCAAGGGCGGCAAGCCCGAGATCAACAACGACAAGGACTACGACAACGGCGTCAAGGTCGTGCCGTCGTTCCTGCTCCAGCCGGTCACCATCGACAAGGCGAACTACCAGAAGGAACTGGTCGACTCCGGCTACTACACCGCCGACCAGCTCAGGTAGGTCCGGTGTCCGACGAGATCCTGGTGATGCGCGGCATCACCAAGAGGTTCGCGGGTGTCACTGCGCTGCACGAGGTCTCGCTGACCGTGCGGCGCGGTGAGATCCACGCGATCTGCGGCGAGAACGGCGCGGGCAAGTCCACGCTGATGAAGGTGCTGTCCGGCGTCCACCCGCACGGCACCTACGACGGCGAGATCGTCTTCGCCGGCGAGCCGTGCGCGTTCCACGGCGTGCGCGACAGCGAGCGGCGCGGCATCGTGATCATCCACCAGGAGCTGGCGCTGTGCGGGCAGCTGTCCGTGGCGGAGAACCTGTTCCTGGGCAACGAGAGGGCGCGGCGCGGGTTCATCGACTGGAACCGCACCAACCACGAGGCGCAGGCGCTGCTCGATCGCGTCGGCCTGCGCGAGAACCCCACCACGCCGGTGAACGACCTCGGCGTCGGCAAGCAGCAGCTGGTCGAGATCGCCAAGGCACTGTCCAAAGAGGTCGGTCTGCTGATCCTCGACGAGCCGACGGCCGCGTTGAACGACGACGACTCGCAGCACCTGCTCGACCTGCTCGACGGCCTGCGCGAGGACGGCATCACCTCGGTGATCATCTCGCACAAGCTGAACGAGGTCACCAGGATCGCGGACACCGTCACCGTGCTGCGCGACGGCCGGACCATCGAGACGCTGCCCGCGGCAGGGCTCAGCGAGGAACGGATCATCGCCGGCATGGTCGGCCGGGACCTGGAGCACCGGTTCCCGCCGCGCACCCCCGACATCGGCGACGAGGTGCTGCGCATCGAGGACTGGACGGTGCACAGCCCGGCCCAGCCGGACCGGGTGGTCGTCGACCGCGCCACGGTGTCGTTGCGGCGCGGGGAGATCGTCGGGCTGGC
This sequence comes from Lentzea sp. NPDC051213, assembly GCF_044455585.1. Taxonomy (NCBI): domain Bacteria; kingdom Bacillati; phylum Actinomycetota; class Actinomycetes; order Pseudonocardiales; family Pseudonocardiaceae; genus Lentzea; species Lentzea sp. NPDC051213. Next base: position 883,483 of record NZ_JBITEX010000001.1, on the reverse strand, counting down.
CGGGTTGATGGGTGCCGGCCGCACCGAGCTCGCGATGAGCGTGTTCGGCCGTTCCTACGGGGCCGGCGTCTCCGGTCGTGTCGTCAAGGACGGCGTGGAGATCGACACCCGGACCGTGCAGGGCGCGATCCGTCACCGTCTCGCGTACGTCAGCGAGGACCGCAAGCGGTACGGGTTGAACCTGATCGAGGGCGTGCAGCGCAACGTCTCCGCCGCCGCGCTGGGCAAGCTCGCGCGCCGCGGGTGGGTGAACGAGGGCGAGGAGTTCTCGGTCGCGGAACGGTTCCGGCGCTCGATGGGCATCCGGACGCCCGCCGTGTCGACGCCCACCGGCACGTTGTCCGGCGGCAACCAGCAGAAGGTCGTGCTGGCGAAGTGGATGTTCACCGACCCGGATGTGCTGATCCTCGACGAACCCACGCGCGGCATCGACGTCGGCGCGAAGTACGAGATCTACTCGATCATCAACGACCTGGCCGCGCAGGGCCGCGCGGTGCTGGTGATCTCTTCGGAACTGCCCGAGCTGCTCGGCCTGTGCGACCGGATCTACGCGCTGTCCGAAGGACGGATCACCGGCGAACTGGATCGCGCCGACGCGACCCAGGAACGCCTGATGCAGTACATGACACGAGGACAGGGTTCATGACGATCAACCTGCGGCAGTCCGGCATCTACGTGGCGTTCGCGCTGATCGTCGTGCTCTTCGCGTTCCTGACCGACGGCGCACTGTTGCAGCCGCAGAACATCTCCAACATCATCGTGCAGAACTCGTACGTGCTGATCCTCGCGATCGGCATGATCCTGGTGATCATCGGCGGGCACATCGACCTCTCGGTCGGCTCGACCGTGGCGCTGACCGGCGCGATCTGCGCGGTGCTGACCGTCCACTGGGGACTGCCCTGGCCGCTCGCCGTCCTGCTGACGCTCGGCGCTGGTGCGCTCCTCGGTGCGGCGCAGGGCTACTGGATCGCCTACTTCGGCATCCCGGCGTTCATCGTGACGCTGGCCGGCATGCTCGTGTTCCGCGCACTGACCCTGACCACGCTGGGAAACCAGGGCATCGGGCCGTTCCCGGACGAGATCCGGTCGCTCGCCAACGGTTTCACCGGCGGCTACCTGGGCAACGTCGGCCTCGGCCCGCTCGGCGGCGCCGACGTGGTGAGCCTGCTGGCGGGCGTCGCGTGCGTGGCCGGGTTCGCGTTGTCGCAGTGGCGCAAGCGCACGGCCCGGCTCGGCTACGGGCAGACCGTCGACCCGATGCCGGTGTTCGTGCTCAGGATCGTGGGCCTCGCGGTCGTCGTGCTGGCCGTCGTGGTGCAGCTGGCCCGGTTCCGCAACCTGCCGTGGGTGCTGGTGCTGCTCGCGGCGCTGGCGCTCGGCTACTCGCTGATGGCCGGCAACTCCGTGTTCGGGCGGCACATCTACTCGATCGGCGGCAACCTGCAGGCCGCCACGCTGTCCGGGGTGAAGGTCAAGGCCGTCACGTTCTGGGTGTTCGTCAACATGGGCGCGCTGGCCGCGCTCGCGGGCGTGATCTTCGCGGGCCGGCTCAACCAGGCGGGCCCGACCGCGGGCACGGCGTTCGAGCTGGACGCCATCGCGGCGGCGTTCATCGGCGGCGCCGCCGTGCAGGGCGGCGTCGGCAAGGTGGTCGGCGCCATCACCGGCGGCCTGATCATGGGTGTGATCAACAACGGGATGTCGCTCATCGGCGCGCCCAGTGAACGCGTGATGCTCGTCAAGGGCCTGGTCCTCCTCGCAGCCGTCGCCTACGACGTCTGGACCAAGCGGCGAGCCTGAGATCCACTACCGGAAGGCAGACAACAACGATGTTGTTATCCCTGCGCCGTTTCGGCGTTGTCGTGGCCGTGACGGCCGCTCTGATCCCGATCCCTTCGGCCACCGCGGCGGAGTCGTCGGTGCGTGACGCGGCGAACGCCCTGTCCGTGCCGAACATCGACGACGTCCGCGGGCACCTCACCTTGCCCACCACCGGTCTCGACGACACCACGGTGACGTGGACGTCGTCGAACCGGAAGGTGATCACCCCGACCGGCGAGGTCACCCGGCCGGCCACCGGCGCCAAGCCGGCCAAGGTCGTGCTGACCGCGAAGGTCAGCCGTGGCCGCCAGAGCACCACCCGCCTGCTCACCGCCACGGTCGCGCCTCTGCCGGCCAAGGAACCGTTGGCGGGCTACGGCTTCTTCTACTTCACCGGTGAGGGCAGCCCGAACGGCGAGCAGATCTACGCCGCCGCCAGCAAGGGCAACAACGCGCTCGACTGGACCGAGCTCAACAACGGCCAGCCGATCCTCAAGTCGAGCCTCGGCGAGCTCGGCGTGCGCGACCCGTTCATCCTCCGCTCCCCCGACGGCGACAGGTTCTACCTGCTGGCCACAGATCTGAAGATCAACGGCGGACGCGGGTGGGACGCCGCCCAGCGCAGCGGCAGCCGGTCGATCATGGTGTGGGAGTCGGCCGACCTCAAGAACTGGTCACGCCAGCGCAGCATCCAGGTCTCCCCGCCGACCGCGGGCAACACCTGGGCCCCGGAAGCGTTCTGGGACGCCAAGCGGAACACCTACGTCGTCTACTGGGCCTCGAAGCTGTACGCGGACAACGATCCCGGCCACACCGGCAACAGCTACAACCGGATGATGTACGCGACCACGCGCGACTTCGTCACGTTCAGCCCGGCGAAGGTGTGGATCGACCCCGGCTACTCGGTGATCGACTCGACGGTCATCGAGGACAACGGCACCTACTACCGGTACACCAAAGACGAGCGCAACAACTCGTCGACCTCGCCGTGCAGCAAGTACATCACGGCCGAGAAGTCGACCGACCTGCTCGACCTGAGCTACGACTTCGTCGCCGAGTGCATCGGCAAGGCCACGCCGACCAGCCCCGGGCTGAACGCGGGCGAGGGCCCGACCGGGTTCAAGTCCAACACCGAGAACAAGTGGTACCTGTTCATCGACGAATACGGCGGCCGCGGCTACGTCCCGTTCGAGACCACCGATCTCGCGTCCGGCAAGTGGACCATGTCGACCGGCGCCCGCCTGCCCGCCTCTCCGCGCCACGGCACGGTGCTCCCGGTGACGCAGGCGGAACTGTCCCGGTTGACGGCTCCCCCGGCTCCGGTTCGCGCTGACAGCAAGGGTCTCGTCGCGCACTGGCCGCTCAACGCCACGTCCGGACAGGTCGCCGCGGACGCCACCGGCCACGGGTACGACGGCGCACTCGCAGGTGACGTCAGCTGGTCCGGCGGCGCGCTGCAGTTCGGCGGCCGCACCGGGCACGTCCAGCTGCCCAACAACATGCTGACCGGCGCCGCGGCGGCCACGGTGTCCGCGGACGTCCTGGTCGATCCCGGTCAGCAGACGCCGTACTTCCTGTACGGCTTCGGCAACACCGCGTCGAACGGCGTCGGCAACGGCTACCTCTTCAGCACCGGCAACAACTACCGCGGCGCCATCGCCACCGGGAACTGGAGCACCGAGCAGGGCGTCGACTCCGGCAGAGCGTTGCCGCGCGGTGTCTGGAAGAACGTGACGCTGACCGTCGGCAACGGCGTGGAGGTCCTCTACCTCGACGGCGTCGAGGTAGGCCGCAACACCAACGCGACCACCAAGCCGTCCGATATCGGCGGTGGCATCACCGCGGCGAACTACCTGGGCCGGTCTGTCTACTCCTCCGACAAGACCCTCACCGGCAAGATGAAGGACGTCCGGCTCTACAACCGGGCCCTGTCGGGCAGTGAGGTCGCCGCACTGCCGTCGAACAGCACCGTGATCAGCTCGGTCGAACTCGCCTCGCTCAAGGTGCCCGCGGTGATCGACTCCGCGGCGAACACCGTCGTGCTGCCCGTCAAGCCCGGCACCGACCTGCGCCGGCTCGCACCGCGGTTCGGCCTCGCCACCGGGTCGACCATCAAGCCCGGCGGCACGGTGGACCTGCGGAACCCCAGGAAGTTCACCGTCACCAACGCGGCCGGCGACCGTCGTGAGTGGACGGTCGAGGCCCGCGAGATGCGCAGTCCGGTCCTGCCGGGGTTCAACGCCGACCCGAACATCGTCGCGTTCGGTGACACCTACTACATGTACCCGACCGCCGACGGCTTCGACGGCTGGAGCGGCACCAAGTTCTCCGCGTGGTCGTCGAAGAACCTCGTCGACTGGAAGGACGAGGGCGTCATCCTCGACCTCGGGCCGGACGTGAGCTGGGCCGACCGGAACGCCTGGGCGCCGACGATCACCGAACGCAACGGCAAGTACTACTTCTACTTCTGCGCCGAGGCCAAGATCGGCGTCGCGGTGAGCGACTCGCCGACCGGGCCGTTCGTCGACTCCGGCCGGCCTTTGATCGCCCGCAATCCCGGCGGCGGTCAGGCGATCGACCCGGCGGTGTTCGTCGACCGGTCCGGTCAGCCGTACCTGTACTGGGGCAACGGCGAGGCCTACGTCGTGCCGTTGAACAACGACATGATCTCCTACGACCCGGCCAAGATCTCGCGGCTCACCGGCCTCGACGGGTTCCGCGAGGGCCTGTTCATGGTGGAGCGGAAGGGCACCTACTACCTGAGCTGGTCGATCGACGACACCCGCAGCGAGGACTACCGCGTCGCGTACGCGACCGCGTCGAGCCCGCTCGGCCCGTTCACGAACCGCGGCCTGATCCTGAGCAAGAACCCGAAGCTCGGGGTGCTCGGCACCGGCCACAGTTCGATGGTGCAGGTGCCCGGCACCGACGACTGGTATCTCGCCTACCACCGGTTCGCCCTTCCCGGCGGCGACGGAATGCATCGTGAAACCACGATCGACCGGCTGGTGTTCAACCGCGACGGCAGCATCGCACCGGTCGTGCCGACCCTGGAAAGCGTGGCTCCCCAGCGGATCGGATCGCACTGCCGGAACCTCGGCAATTACCCGCACTGATTGCCGCCACAACCAGTGCGCTGCGCAATTCGACTCCATTCGACGAAAATGGAGTCGAATTGCGCGTTCGATGACACAAATCACTTCCACCAGCAGAGAAGACCTGTCCGCGTTCCCCTGAAAGGCCGTACGCTTCACCGCCAGTCGTCGCTGAAGAATGGCGCAATCAGCACAACGCGGGGAATCTCTTGAGACTGTTCGATCGCCACCGCCCGATTCTGTACACACCGGCCGCGGTGCTCATCGTGGCCGCCTGTGCGACCGGTTCCGCGGATACCGCTCCCACCGGGGCCGCGGACTCCACGCCGCAGCTACCGCCGATCACCCTGCTTCCTCCTCCGCCGGACAAGGTGGAGGAGGTCGTGGATGCCCGGACCGTGGTGCTGTCAACGGGAACGAGGGCTCGGGTCCTCGGCCTCGCGGCGCCGGGAGAGTGCTACTCCGGGGCTGCGGTGAAGTTCGCGAGGGACACCCTGCTGGGCAAGCAGGTGCACTACAGCAGGGCATCGGAGTCGCTCATCTCCCTGCGCCTGCCGAACAACGACGACTACGCCGCGCTCGCGGTGAGCAAGGGCGCACTGCGCGCGGAGAAGGACGACCCGGTCCTCACCGAAGTGGAGAAGTCCGCCGCACAGGCCGGTCTCGGCCTCTGGGGACCGCCGTGCCAGGGCCACGACACCACGCCCACGCACCCCGCTCCCGCCCCGCCGCCGGTCACCTCCACCCCACCGCCGGCCGCCGCGAAGGACTGCGCCGTCACGTACCGCGTGGCCAAGGAATGGGCCGGCGGTTTCCACGTCGAGCTGATCGTCCGCAACAACACACGGACGCCCGCCACGCGGTGGACGGTGCACTGGAAGTTCCCGAGCGGTCAGCGGATCGGGGAGACGTGGGGCATGACCGCGCGCCAGTACGGTGCCGACGTCATCGCGATGAGCCCGGACGGCAACGGCTCCATCAGCGCGGGCGGTCAGGTGTCGCTGCGGTTCAACGCCGCAGGTCCGACTGCCGCCCCCACGGCCTTCGAACTGAACGGCAAATCCTGCTCACTCGGCTGACTCGGCAGCAAGCGCCGCGATGGCGTCCGGGCCGGTGCGGCAACACCCGCCGACCAGCCTGGCGCCGCGGCCGGTCCAGTCACTCACCAATGGGGCGAACCCGACCCCGTCCCCGGTCCACGTCCGCTCCCCCGCGTCCCACACCTCACCGCTGTTCGGGTAGACCACGACAGGCAGTCCGGTCACGACGCGGGCGGTGGTGACCGCCGCCGCGACATCCTTGGGAGGGCAGCAGTTCACGCCGACGGCGATGACCTCGTCGATGCCGGCCGCGACGGCGAACGCCTCCGCGAGCGGCTGGCCGGCGCACGTTCGGTCGCCGCGGATGCTGTAGGAGAGCCAGGCCGGCATCCCGCTGCCCCGGATCACCTCCAGCACCGCCTCGGCCTCGTCGGTGTCGGGGATGGTCTCGACCGCGAGCACATCCGGTTCCGCCGCGCAGAGCTCCTCGGTGCGACGCCGGTGGAAGTCCACGAGCGCCTGCCTGCTCAGCCCGTAACGGCCGCGGTACTCCGACCCGTCGGCGAGCATCGCGCCGTACGGCCCGACCGAGGCGGCGACCCAGCGCCGTCCCTCCACATCGGACGCGGCGGACCTGGCCAGCGCCACGCTGGTGCGCAACAGGCGCGCGGTCTCCGCGGGGCTGACGCCGTGGCGGGCGAACCCGTCGAAGGTCACCTGGTAGCTGGCGGTGATGGCGACCTCGGCGCCTGCCCGGTAGTAGGCGAGGTGCGCGGCTCGCACGGCTTCCGGGTCGGTGAGGAGCAGCCTCGCCGACCACAGGGCGTCGGACAGGTCGTGCCCGGCTTGCTCAAGTGCCGTCGACATGCCGCCGTCGAGCACCACCACTTTGCGCGCCAAGGCATCCGACAGGTCCACTCTGGGCACTCTACGGCCAGCGGCGCTGGAGGGGCTGGGTCAGCCGGAAGACGCCGCGCCGCGACCAGCACCCCTACCGCGCGCCAACGCATCCGCCAGCTCGACCCCGACCAGCGCCATTGGAGAGGCCTGGTCAGCCCGAAGACGCCGTACCGCATCCGCCAGCTCCACCCCGGCCCCTCCAACGCCACTGGACAGGCCCGGTCAGCCCGAAGACGCCGTCCCACGCCGAACCGCCACCAACTCCGGCGCACTAGCGCGCCGCGACAATCGCGGCGGCAACAACAACAGCGGCGCAGAAGGCCGCCCCTCGAGCTTGGCGACCAGCAGGTCCACCGCGTGCCTCCCAAGCTCCTCGACCGGCAACCGCACCGAGGTGAGCGGCGGCGACATCTGCTCGGCGAGCTCGTCGGGGCAGATCGCTACCACGGCGACGTCAGCGGGAACCTTTCGCCCCAGCGCACGCAGGCTTCCCGCGACCCAGCCGAGCGCCGCGTCGTTGTGCACCACCAGCGCGGTCATCGACGGATGTGCGCGCAGCAGCGCCTGAACGGACCTGAGCACCGGCTCCTGGTCCTCCTCGGCCGGCATGGCCGTCGCGGCGATGCCCCGGCGCATCGCCGCCGCGCTGAACCCGGCCATCGCCCGGTGGGCGAAGCCGGTGTTGCGGCGGTACACCGCGCTCGGAGCGCCGAGGAACCCGATGGAGCGGTGGCCGAGGTCCGCGAGGTGGTCGACGCACCGGGCGCCCGCGGCTTCGAAGTCGAGGTCCACGCAGGTGAGCCCCTTCGTCGCCGACGGGTGTCCGATGAGGACGGACGGCCGCGCCAGCTCCCGCAGCAGCGGCACCCGATCGTCGTCCATCTCCACGTCCATCACGAGGAAGCCGTCGACCTGGCCGCCGTCACCGATCCGCCGCAGCCCCGGTGCGCTGTTCTCCGCGGTCATCAGCAACACGTCCATGCCGTGCCGGCGCGCGCTCGTGACGACAGCCGCGACGAAACGCATCATCGCCGGCAGGTGCAGGCCCGCGCGCAGCGGCAGCACCAGTCCGATCACGTTCACCCGGCCGGCGGCCAGCGCCCGGTCCCCCGCGTGCGGGTGGTAGCCGAGTGCCCTGATGCTCTCCCGGACCTTCGACTTCGTGTCCGCCGAGATCGACCGCTTGCCGGTGAGCACGTAGGACACAGTGCTCGGGGCGACACCGGCGTGCCGAGCGACGTCCGCGATGGTGACCACACCGAACCCCTCTCGCGAACCCACTTCACCCGATGTGTCCCGTCACCATAGGGAGCATGCCGAGGTGAACTCAAGACGCATGTTTGCGTTAACATTGCCGGTCAACGATGGTCCAGACGAATCGGACTCGTCTGGAAACTTCCACAACAGAAGCGCTATGCCGCTGACCAGGCCACGCCCACGCTCCCGGCCGCGCACCGGGGCGCAAACGGGAGCGTGAGCACGTTCACATCTGTCTCACCGAAGTGCCGCGTTGCACAGCTGGCCGTTCAGCCTGAACTCGGCAGGCGGCCTGTTCGCGCCGCTGTACGTGGCGTTGAACCCGAGCCCGGTGACCGTCGCGCCGGGTGCGATGCCGCGGTTGTACTCCAGCGCGGTCGCCGAGGTCTGGCTCCACGTGGCACCCCACCCGTTGGTGATCCTCTGGTTGCCGGGGAACGAGAACGCGAGCGTCCACCCGTTGATCGCGGCGGTGCCGGTGTTGGTGATCGAGACCTGGCCGGTGAAGCCGGAGCCCCAGTCGTTCGGCACGCCGTAGGTCACCTTGCACGGCCCGGCAGGTGGGGTTCCCCCGCCACCGCCCAGGTACGGGTCGAGGTAGGCCTGCTTGGTGGTGTTGACCGTGGTCCAGTCGTCGTTGAGGATGCCGCCCGTGTCACCGGAGTTCGGGTTCCACGACCAGAACGCGAAGCTGAACCCGTTGTCGAGGTACTCCAGCAACTTCTTCAACCACACCCGGTCCCGCGGGTCGGCCAGGTCGGTGCCGAACTCACCGAGCCACACCGGCGCGATGTTGTTCTTCACCAGGTAACCCCAGTTGCGGTCCCAGATCGCCGTGAGGTTGCCGGGGAACGCCGGGTCGTTGAACCAGGGTTGCTCGAACACCGACGTCGCGTAGTCGTGCGCCGAGTACACGAGCCGGTTGGGCACGTTCAACCGGACCGGTGCGGACGCTGCACCTTGCAGGTTGCCGCCCCACCAGTAGTTGTCGCCGATGCCCTCGACGATGATCAGCCAGTCCGGGTTGGCTGCGAGGATCGCGTTGCCCGCGCGTTCGGCGGCGAGGCGCCAGTCGCGGGCTGTGTCGCCGCAGCCCCAGCACGCCGGGTCGTGCGGCTCGTTGTGCAGGTCCGCGCCGATCACGGTGGTGTTGCCCGCGTAGCGGCGAGCGAGCGCCACCCAGTCGTTGATCCAGCGCGATTCCGGGTAGGCGTCGGTGTACCAGAGCGCGGACTGGCCTGCCGAGCTCGGGCGGTGCCGGTCGAGCACGATCTTGAGGCCGATCCGGCCGGCGTGCTCGACGATCTTGTCCATGACCTGCTGGCCGGACAGGCCCGCCAGGTCGGGGTTCTTGCTGAAGTCGATGCCGTTCGGAGTGCTGCCGGAGTCGAACAGCTGGGACGCGAAGGGCAGCCGGACGACGTTGTACTTCAACGACTTGATCTGGTCGAGCATGTCGCGGTAGTTGCGCACCCACAGGCCGTGCGGGCTGTAGGTGTCGGTTTCCAGGCCGAACCAGTTGATGCCGGTCATCCGCACCGGCTGGTTGTTCGCGTCGAGCAGCCGGGTGCCATTGGTGTGCCAGTAGCCGTCGCCGGTCGCGGCCGTCGCAGGTGCGACGGCCGCGGTCGACGCCAGCACGAGCAGCAGGAGCACGTGCAGGAGTCGCTTCATGACGGACTTCTCTCCCCTACAGGGCCGGGTAGGCGTTGCGCATGAGCTCCTGGAACTGCGAGGAGAACCAGTGCCCGGACAACGGGGCGTCGCCCAGCGCACCGGACATGTTGTTGTTATTGCGCGGGTTTCCGGTGTAGGTGGGGTCGCACATCCGGTCGAAACCCTTGCCCTCGTTGTTCGGGATGTCCTTGCTCGCGCCGTCGGACTCGCCCGGCGGCTTGATCCACACGTACGCGTCGATGCCCGTCTCCGGTGCCGCCTTCGGCCGCTCTCCCAGTCCGGCACCCTTCTGGTTGCACCAGTTGCCGAGGTGGATGCGGCGGTCCGTCTTGCTGGCGTCGACGTACGCGTCCGGCGTCGTCTTCGCACCGGGCCCGGTCGGGCGGGCGCTACCGCCCCAGCCGTTGCGACTGGTGTCGATCAGCATGCCGACACCGGCGTCGAAACCGGCCGTGACCGCGCGCTGCCGGAACGCCTGCGCGTACGAAAGCTCGTCCACGTAACGGTTCCAGTCCACCCACTTCGAGGTGCGCACGCTCGTGCCGTTCACGGTGTCGTCGATGGTGAAGTACGGCTCGCGCAGTGCGCCGTAGTTGGCGGTGTTGGCGATGAATCCGTGCACGTTCGCCTTGGTGCTGCCCGAAGCGTTCGCCGCCTGGTAGAGCAACTCGGCCGACGGACCGAGGTTGTCGTCCCAGCCCAGCCAGCCGTGGTGACCGATGTCGAGGTAGTTGTAGACGTTCGGGACCGCGCCCAGCTTCGCGAGCGCGTAACCGACGCCCGTGACGTAGTTGCCGTTGGCCTTCATCACGTCGCACTGCGGGGTGAACGTCGGCCGCGGCGTCACGTTGGTGACCAGGTTCGGCAGCGAGTCGATCTCCACCACGGTCACGATGCGCAGGTTCGCGTACGCCGGCCTCGCGAGGATCGCCGCGATCGGGTCGATGTACTCCTGCTTGTAGCGGTCGATCTCGGCGGCTTTGAGCTCACCGTTGGACGCCAGCGCCGCGCAGTCCCGGCCGGGCAGGTTGTAGATCACCAGCTGGATCACGAGTGGTGTGCCCGCCGCCTGGCGCACCGCGTCGTCCAGGTGCGCAGCGAGCCCGCGGGCACCGGTCGTGCCGTTGATCGCCGCGATGCGGTCCATCCACACGCCTGTGGGCTGGTTCGCGATCCGGCTGCCGCCTGCCTCGGCGTTCGCCTTGGCCGACCAGTCCGCGTTGACGTACACCTTCGCGCCCGCGTACGGGTTGTCGACGCGGTTGCCGGGGTTCGGGTTGCCCGAGGTGGTGGTCGTCGTGGTGCTCGTCGGCGGTTGCTGGCCGGTGCACACGGTGCCGTTGAGCGTGAACGTCGCGGGCGAGGCGTTCGTGGCGCCGGAGTAGCTGCCGTTGAACCCGATGTCCGTCGAAGCGCCCGTACCCAGGTTCCCGTTCCACGACATGCTCGTCGCGGTGACGTCGGCGCCCGACTGCGACCAGGTGGCGCTCCAGCCCTGGGTCACCTTCTGCGTTCCGGGGAAGGAGAACTTCAGGTTCCACCCCGAGATCGCGTTGCCCAGGTTGGTGATCTTCACGGCGGCGCCGAACCCGCCGCCGCCCCAGTTGTTCGCCGTGTAGTCCACGCGGCAACCGGGTGCGGCGCCCGCGGGAGCGCTCAGCGCCACCCCGAACGTCGCAACGGCCGTGGCGACCACGACTCCCGTCGCGGCCCACCGCCTCTGTCCGTTGAACCTCATGCCATCTCCTCAGTGGTGTTTGATCTCCATGAGCGAGCACGCGGTGGGCGTGCATTCGAGTCGTTTCAGTCCGAGGTGCTCCATGCCGATCGAGCCGGTGAGCGCGAACCCGTCGCCGAACACCAGGTCCGGGTCGCCCCGCACGCGCCCGTTCGCGACCGCGCTGCGCCACGCCTGGTCCAGGCCCGGTCTGAGCACGAGCAGCCCGAGCCGCTGATAGGGCTGCTTCGTGCACGTGCCCCACTCCGCGACGAAGGGCTGGTAGACCTCGGCTCGGACCGGGCCGGCGAACTCGGCGAAGTCGTTGTCCCGCTTGACTTCACCGCACTCGCCGGTGAGCTCGTGCAGCCAGGCCGCGACGCCGTCGACGCCACGGGTGAGGTCCGGGACCGGTTCGGCGCGCCCCAGAACGAAGACGAGCGCGACCGAACCGATCACGAAGAGGGCAAGGAGCGCCCTCATCACGGGATGGCGCAGGATTGACCGTTGAGCGTGAAGGACGCGGGGTCTGCCACGGGTGCGGTGATCGCGGCGTTGAACCCGAAGCTCACCGTGCCGCCGGGTGCGATGTCGGCGTTCCAGGAGGCACCCGTCGCGGTGGCTTTCCCGTTCGTCACCGTGATCGTGGACGACCACGCCTGGGAGAGCCGTTGCTCCGGCGGGAAGTCCCAGACGAGCCGCCACCCGGTCACCGCTTCGGTGCCGGAGTTGGCCACGCTCACGTTCGCGGTGAAGCCACCGTTCCAGGTGCTCGGCCTGGTGTAGGTCACCGTGCAGGTGCCGGCGGTGCCGGTCCTGACCGCGACGGCCGGCGACGAGGGCGAGGCGCTGCCCGCCGCGTCCTGCGCCACCACGCGGAAGGTGTAGTCGGTGCCGGGGTTCAACCGGGAGACCGTGACGGAGTTCGTGGCCGAGGTCGCGACCACCTGGCTGCCGCTGTACACCTGGTAGCCCGTGACGCCCAGGTTGTCGGCCGACGCCGGCCAGTCGAGCCTCACCGAGGTGCCGGTGATCGCCGAGGCGACCGGGGTTCCCGGCGCGGTCGGCGGCGACGTGTCCGGGGTTCCGCCGCCGAACACGACGTCCGAGCAGCTGTAGAACGCCTCGGGGCTGTCCGAGCGCTGCCAGATCGAATAGATGATGTGCCGGCCGGTCTTGTTGGGCAGCCTGGCCTGCCAGCTGTACTCGCCGTTCGCCAGCGGCGGGTTGGTGATCCGGTCGAACGGCGTGGGCTCCAGGTCCGACCACTTGAGCGGCTGCGTCACGTCGAAGCCGTCCCTGGTGACGAACTGCTCCCAGGTGCCGGGGTGCGGCGCCCATGCGTTGTAGCGCAACGTGACCGCGGAGTTCGCCGTCACCCTCGTCACCGGCCAGTCGGCGCGGGTGAGGTTGTAGGCGTCGTACTTCGTGGTCGGCCCGCACAGGTCACCGTCCGCGATGATCTCCCGGTGCCGTCCGGCCGCGTTGCTGATCAGGTTGCCGAACCAGTCCCACAGCGGTTGCTTGCCACCCTGTGCGACCGCGGCCACGCAGGCCGGGTTGGTGGGCTGGAGGTCTCCGCCGCCGCTGCCGGCACGGCCGTCCTCGTAGCAGAGGTAGGTGCGGCTTCCCGGCCACACCATGGAACCGTGGGCGACCGCCGTGCCGCCGGTGTGCACGAGAACGGCCGCCGTCACGGCCAACACGGACAGGAGCGCGATGCGTTTCCTCATCTCGGTACTCCTCAGGAGAAGAGCTCGGCGTGCAGGGAGAATGCGGTGGCGATCTCCGCCTGTGCCCAGAACCGGTGGTAGGTGAACGTCGGCACCGGACCACCGTCCAGATAGGACTGGACCTTCGGCCACTGCGGGTCGTTGCGGAACGCGGACCGGATCGACAGGAACGACGACGTCTGGCCGATCTGGTCGCCGTTCGGCATCCGGCCGGTCCAGCCCGGCGGCACGTACGGACCCTCGCCGGTGGTGGCGTTGTAGACGTCGTCGAACCGGTTGTAGTCCGAGCGGCTCTCCGGGGTGGCGATACCGAGGCTGTCCTGGTGCGACAGCAACGACGTCAGCAGCGCCTCACCGGTCGTCCTGGCCTGGGCGTGCCCCGACTTGGCCGCGTAGTTGAGCAGCACCTTGGCGTAGGACGCGGCCACACCGACGTCCTGGTTGCGGTTGAGGACCCGGACCCGCAGGTTGGCGTTCGCGCCGGGGTTGGCCGCGTTCCACGTGTCCGGCGCGCCCGTCCACTCGAGGTCGGCGGGGATCTGGAAGTTCGTGCCGGTCGTGGTGTTCGCGAGCGCCCACGGCACCCACCTGTCGAGGATCTTCTTGGCGCGGGGGTCGCCGGTCATCTGGTACAGCGCCGCCGTGCGTTCGATCCCCCACACCTGGAAGCCGAACCACCGGTTGCTCGGCGGGTCGCGCCACACCGGGTGGGCGTCGTAGAACATGCCGTAGAACGTCGGCGTGCCTGCGGGAGGCGTGCCGTACTGGCCCTCCCAGCTGTTCGTGACACCACCGGCGAGACCACCGTCGGCCGACTGCAGCCACTGCAGCATCTCCAACTGCCGGGTCAGGCTAGTCGCCCAGTCCTGCTGTCCCGTGGAGGACAACGGCTTGAGCGCCGGCACGTTGGCGAGCGCGTGTGCCGCCAGCGGGTTCTGGTAGCCCTGGTGCGAGGCACCGTCGCCGATCCGCCACGCCCATCCCGCTGACGTGTCGGTCGCGCCGCCCCACGCGTAGTACCAAGACATCAGGTAGTGCGCGCTGTTCTTACCGGTGCCGCCAGGACAGGTACTCGGGCTGACGCAGTTGCCGATGCGCTTGAAGTACTTGTCGAACATGGCGTACCGCAGGTAGTCGCCCATTTTCGCGGCCTTGCCGATCTCAGCGGAGATCTGACCGGCGTTGCCCTGCGCCGTGGCCCATTGCTGGGCCAGCAGCGCCACCTGCACCACGCGGGCGTCCGCGTCCGGCGCGTTGGTGTACTTCCACTGCTTGGCGTAGGAGGCGTCCTTGGTGAACAGGTCCAGGAAACCGTTGGGGCCACCGTGCTTGAAGGTGTCGCACGACGGCTGCGGGATGGTCTCCCACACCGACTCCGACGAGCCGCGCTGGTAGGTGTTGATGTACGCGGGCGCCGTGGTGCCGTCGCCGCAGCGGCCGAAGCCGTAAGTGTTGTCGACGTCGAGCAGCCAGTGCATGCCGTAGACGTCATCGGTGCCGTACGCGGACTTCAGCTCGGCCGCGATCGGGTCCTGGCCCACGGGCACGTTCGCGTCCAGCACCGCCGGGTAGCGGTCCATCCGCGCGTGTTCGGGCGCGTAGGTCGCGGGCTTGGCCGCGTTGTACTTGTCGTTCGTCGGCTGATCGGCCTTGGCCGGGATGATGTACTTCTCCATCGACGCGAACGCCGACCTGAACGGCGCCCAGTCACCGGTGATCCGGCCGTAGCTCGCCTCCAGCCACAGGTAGTAGCTGAACGCCTCGGACGTCGTCTGGTGCCCGTGGTCCGGTGCCTCGACCATCAGCGTCTCCACCGAGTGGTACGGCACCAGCAGGTCGCCGAACTTCCGGAAGTAGCCGCTGGCCGGATCCTTGATCTTGGCGTACTGGGCCAGGAAGGCCTGGGTGAAGTCCGAAGTGGACGGATCGATCTCGCGCACGGCGACCGATGCCGCCGAGTGGCCGGGAGCGGTCGCGGTGAACGTCGCCGTCGCGAGCGCTCCACCGTTGTTCGCCGACGTCACCGTGACGGTCTGCTTCGCCGCACTGGTGAAGGTCAGCGTTGCCGGTGCGGCGGTGAGGTCGGCGCTGCCGGTGCGGGCGATCGTGACCGTCACCGGCTGGCTCGGGGTGGCTGCCAGCGAGACGTCGAACGTGGCCGTCTGACCCTGTTTCACGGTCAGCGTGCCCGGTGTCGCCAGCACCGCGGGCCCGGCCAGCACCTTGATCATCACCGGCGATGACGTCGTGGCCGCACCACGGTTGTCGGTCGCCCGCGCGGTGATCCGGTGATCTCCTGCCGTCGCGGAGGTCCAGGAACCGGCGAAGGGCGCGCTCGTGTCCGTCGCGATGAGCTGGTCACCTGCGTAGAAGTCGACCTTCGCCACCGAGCCGTCGGTGTCCTGCGCGGCCGCGGCCAGCGGAATCGCCGCGGGCAAGGTGTAGGTGCCGCCCGTGGCCGGCGCGGTCACTGCCACGGACGGCGGCTGGTTGGGCCCCGTGCACGCCACGCCGTTCACCGCGAAGTCCGTCGGTGGCCGGTTGGCCGAGCCCTTGCTGCCGTTGAAGCCGACCTGCGCGCTGCCACCGGACGGGAGCGTGCGCGCCCAGTCCGGGTTGGTCACGCTCACCACGGCACCGCTCTGGCTGAAGTTGCCGTTCCAGCCCTGGGTGACGCGTTGCCCGTCGGGGAACGTCCACGTCAGGGTCCAGCCGTTGAGGGTGTCTCCGTCGTTGCGGATCGACGCCGTGGCGCCGAATCCGGTGTTCCACTCGTTGGTGATCTCGTAGGTCACGGTGCAGGCGACCGCCGCCGGCGCCGCCACTGCGGGCACTCCACCGGCTGCCATCAGGGCCGCAGCCGCCAGTGCCACTGTTCGTCGAGTCATGCCGCCGCCTCTCGACATCTGGGACCGCTCCCAGAATTCACGGCACTGTAACGTGGGTAACGCCGCAGCTGGCGGCTCCAGCAAGCCCCAACGGCCGCACCGCTACGCCGGAAGTCCCTGATGGTTAGCCACAACGGCCCAGGCGGCGTTCCGCCGTTGCGCTATCTTGCTGCTCTCTTCGAGTGGATTCCTGGGAACGCTCCCAGACGAAGGCGGGGGCGCCCGTCGCCGCGAGGACGCCCCCTGTCCCGATCAGCCGCGACCGGCTCCCGCACCGGCCGTGACCACGCTCTTCACGCTGCTGGCGCCGTCCAACGGGTACGAGTACGGGATGGACTTCACCGAGCCGCCCTGATCACCCGGACCCGAGTTGGCGAAGTGGTTGTTGCGCGCCACCAGCGACCCGCCGGGCGAGCTGCCCTCACCGCGGTGGAACGGGTCTTCCGTGTTCTCGAAGTAGTTGCCCTCGACGAGGACCCCGGCCTCCACAGTGGACGCGACGCCGTAGTCCGTCACGCCGCCGTAATAGTTGTTGTAGACGTGCACCGGGTTGCCGAACCGAACCCGCGGGTGGCGCTGCTGCGTGCCGGCGAACCAGTTGTGGTGGTAGGTCACCCGGAGCTTGCCCCGGTCCTCCGACCCGTTGCCGTCGCTGTGCCCGAGCAACATCGTCTTGTTGTGGCTCGAGAACTTGTTCCAGGACACCGTGACGTAGTCGGAGCCGCGTTTGACGTCGACCGCGCCGTCGTAGCCGTTCGAGAACGAGTTGTGGTCGACCCACACGCGGCTGGAGTACTGGACGTTGATCGCGTCGTCGCCCCAGCTGCGGAAGTTGAGGTTGCGCACGATCACGTTCGAGACCTTCGAGATGTTGAGGCCCTGACCGGTGATCGCCGCACTCGAACCGACGCCCTCGATCGTCTTGTTCGAGGCGACCTTGGTCATGCTCGGCAGCGAGATCGTGCCGGACACCCGCACGACCGCCGCACTCGACGACTGGACCGCGGTGGCGAACGCGGCGGCCGTCGTGACGGTGATCGGCGCGGCACTGCCACCACCGGTCGTGCCACCGCCCTGGGTGGCCCAGCCGACCAGCCCGAACGGGGCGGCCGACACCGGCGGAACCGCGACCACGCCGGCCACCAGTGCGGCCACCGAAATTATTGTTGCCCGTTTCAGAATCATTCCACGCTCTCCCACGAGTGAGCGGCGGTGCAACAAACGTAGCGAGCGCGCAACAAATGGGTCAACCGCTTCGACGATATTCGATTCGAACAATCGACAATGATTGACAGGAAACATCATCGCCCTACCATCAAATCACCGCCGCGCATCCTCCTCCAGCGGAGCGCTAATGAAGAAACTGGCAACAACGATGTTCGCCGCCGCACTGGTCTCGTTACTCGCGCCCCAGGCGCAGGCCGCGGGCAGCACCTTCCCCACTCCGACGCGCCCGAAGCCGGTCAGCGCCTCCATCAAGGTCCCCAAGACCACTTACGACGGTGGCATGCAGCGGTTCTACGGCACCGGCAACCTCGGTTCCGGCGGCCAGAACGAGGACCAGGACCCGATCTTCCAGCTGGCCGACGGCGCGACGCTCAAGAACGTCGTGCTCGGCGCGCCGGCGGCGGACGGCGTCCACTGCCTCGGCACGTGCACGCTCACCAACGTGTGGTGGGAGGACGTCGGCGAGGACGCGGCCACGTTCAAGGGCACGTCGTCGTCGCAGACCATGACCATCAACGGTGGCGGCGCCCGCAAGGCGTCGGACAAGGTGTTCCAGCACAACGGGCCGGGCACGATGATCATCCGCAACTTCCAGGTGGACGACTTCGGCAAGCTCTACCGGTCCTGCGGCAACTGCAAGACCCAGCACAAGCGGCACGTCGTGCTGGAGAACATCACCGCGTTCTCCCCCGGCAAGTCGCTGGTCGGCATCAACACGAACTACGGCGACACCGCGCGGTTCTCGAAGATCACGATCGTCGGGGACAGCAAGAAGAAGATTGCGGTCTGCGAGAAGTACCAGGGCGTCACCAGCGGCGAACCGAAGAAAATCGGTTCAGGCTCCGACAGCACCCACTGCCTCTACCAGTCCTCCGACGTCACCTACCGCTAGAAAAAGGGCCCCGGCGCACGCCGGGGCCCTTTTTCACCACACTTCAAGAGTGTGAACTCCGATGTGTTCCAGATTCCAGTCGTCGCCGATTCCGGGTTGCGTCGGCAGCGCCACGTTCCCGTTCTCGTCGAGCGGATCGACGAGGGAGTTCCGGTGCGGCGGCACCCGGTCGAAGTCGACGTGCGGGTGCAGCAGGCCGCGTTCGTACCACCGGCCCGCGTCGGTCGCGCCGAGCACGGTGAGGCTCCCGGAACCGTTGCCGTGGATCTCGCAGTCCACGTTGAACGACTCCGCGAGGTGCACCGTCTTCAGCACCGGCGTGATGCCGCCACTGCCGGCCGGACCCGCACGCAGGATGTCGCACGCTCCCGTCGTGACCCACTCGGCGCGGGTCATGTGCTTGCCCCACGCCACCTCCGGCCCGATCACCGGGATCGACAGCTGCTCGGCGAGCCACCGGTACGAGCTGACCGACGCCTCCTCCATCGGTTCCTCGAACCAGTAGAAGTCCAGCTCCTCCAGCGCTTTGCCGAGCCTCAACGCCTCCGTCCGCGAGTACCAGTGGCTGGCATCCAGCATCAGCGCGATGGCCGGACCGACCGCCTCCCGCACCGCCCGGCACGCCTCGATGTCACGGGCGACGCTCGGCGCGTCAGGCACCGGCGGCATCCACGTGTGCAGCTTGATCGCCCGATACCCCACCGACACCAGGTGCTTCGCGAAGTCCGCGTAGTCACCCGGCGTCGCCAGACCGTCGGTGTCCCCGCACATCGTGCTGGCATAGGCCGGAACCTGATCGCGAGCACCACCGGCGAGCCGCCACGCGGGCAGCTCCACCCGGCGTGCCACCAGGTCCCACAGCGCCTGGTCCACGAACCCGAGCGCCCGGTCGGTGAACCCGCCGTGCGCACCGCGTTGCCGCCGGGCCATCAGCCGCCACAACCGTTCGCGGTCCCACGGGTCCTCACCGAGCAGCACCGGCCGCACGTGCCGGTCCAGCACGGCGGGCCGGAGCTGGTCGGGCTGCACCTGGCAGTACCCGGTGACGCCGTCGGTGTCGGTGATCTCCAGCAACGCCTCGGTGATCTCGTGCTCCGGTGCCGGATGCCTGTGGCCTTCGGCGTCCACCGACGTGGACGCCGTCGTGGTGAACGTGCGGACCGCCACCCGTTCGATCACTTCCGCTTCTCCCAGTCCTGCTGGGCGGTCGTGAGCTTCGCCGCGAGCCCGTCCAGGAACTCCTGCGCGGACATCTGCCCGAGCAGCACCTTCTGGTACAGCGGTTCGGTGTCGGTCTTGGTGATCGACGAGTACTCGGGCAGGTAGACCGGCGCGGGCACGATCACCGTCGCGGGATCCTCCAGCACGCCGAGCGCCATCTTCACGGCCGGGTTCTTCGCGATCCACTCCGCGCCGCGCACGTCGGTGTTGGCCGGGATCTGGCCGACCTTCTGGTTCCAGTACCCGTTGCTCTCCGCCGAGACGAGGAACTCGACGAACTTCCAGGACGCCTCACTGTTCTTGCCGCCCTTGAAGACGGCGAACCCGTCCGTCGGGTTCGGCACCACGGTGCGCTTGCCAGACGGCCCCTTCGGCAACGGCATCGCGGCAACACGTTCCGGGCCGAGCGACTTCATCACGTCGGCGGTGGAGCCCAGGTTGTGGTGCATCATCGCCACCGATCCGCCGGTGAACTGCGCGACCATCTGCGTGTAGTTGTTGTTCACGTCCGCCTCGGGCGTGGCCTTCTTGTACAGCCCCGCGACCTTGCGCACGAGCTCGGCGTTGCGCGGATCGGCCACCGTGCTCTTGCCGCCGTCGTAGAACTTCCCGACACCGGAGTAGGAGTAGGCCTCGGACAACAGCTGGAAGACCGACCCCGCGCCGCCGCGGATGGTGAAGCCGTACTGGTTCTCCGCGGGTTTCGTCAGCTGCGCGGCGGCCTTGGCCAGGTCGTCCCACGTGGCCGGTTCCGCGATCCCGGCCTCGGCGAACCGGTCCGAGCGGTACCAGATCACGTCGAGGTTTCCCGACGCCGGCACCGCGTAGAGCTTGCCGTCCGGCGAGGTCTGGCGGACGGTCTCCAGCAGGCCCGGGATCAGCCTGCCCTTGAGGGAACCGCTCTCCAGCCGTTCGTCAGCCGGTTCCAGCGCACCCTGCCCCGCGAGGTGCGCCAGGTACGACGTCGTGACGCCGCCGACGTCCGGCGTCGACCCGCCCGCGATGGCGGTGTCGTACTTCTGCTGCACCGACGAGCTCGGCACGCCGACGTACGCGATCTTGATGTCCGGGTTCGCCGCCTCGAACCGCTTGATCAGCTCCTGGTAGATCGGGGTGCGGCCGGGGCCGCCGTTGTTGTCCCAGAACGTGATCGTCGTCGGTCCGTCCTGCCCCGCCGAGCATCCGCTCAGCACGAGCACCAGCGCGACCAGCAGTCGTCTCATGTCTGCTCCCTCATCCCTTGACCGCGCCCGCGCTCAGTCCCTGCACGAGGAACCGCTGCACCACGGCGAAAACCAGTACGACCGGCACCGCGGCGACGACGCCGCCCGCCGCGAGCGCCCCGAAGTCGGTGTTGAACTCGCCGAGCGCGTAGCTCAGTCCGACCGGCAGCGTGAACTTGTCCTGCCTGCTCGCGAACATCAGCGCGAACAGGAAGTTGTTCCAGGCGCCGATGAACGCGAACGAGCCGACGGCGACCAGCGCCGGCCGCAGCTGCGGCAGCGTCACCGCGAAGAACGCGCGCAGCCGCGAACAGCCGTCGACCATCGCGGCTTCTTCGAGCTCGACGGGAACGTTGCGCACGAACCCGCTCATCAGGATCAGCGCCAGCGGCAGCTGGAACGCCGTGTCCGCGATGACGAGGCCGGCGAGGCTGTTCAGCAGCCCGGCGCTGCGGAAGATCACGAACAACGGGATCAGCATCATCGCGCCGGGGATGAACTGCGTGCACAGCAACGCCAGCAGGAAGACGCGCTGACCGCGGAACTTGAAGCGTGCCAGCGCATAGCCGCCCATGAGCGCGAACACGGTGACCACGACCAGCGTGCCGAGCGCGATGATCAGGCTGTTCTGGAAGAACAACCCGAACCCGATCCCGTTCCACACGGTGTCGAAGTGCTCGAACGTGATCGGCCACGGCACCAGCGCGGTCTCCCCCGGCGGCCGGAACGCGAAGACGAGCATCCAGTAGAACGGGATGAGCGTGAACAGCAGGTAGAGCGCCAGCGGCAGGTGCAGCCGGAAGAACCGGCTCGGGTCGCGATGCCTCCTGCGCCGCGGTGGGGCCGGTGGCGGCACGTCGACGGTCTCCGGGCGGGTGAGTGTCTGGGTCATGCCCGGCTCCCGAACTTGGACAGCCTCAGGTAGAGGATCGAGAAGAACAGCAGGATCACGAAGCCGGCCATCGTGAGCGCCGAGCCGTAGCCGAAGTCGTGCGAGTCGACGGCCTTGCGCGCGACGTAGAGCGGCAACGTGGTCGTCTGGTTCGCCGGGCCGCCGCCGGTGAGCGTGTAGATGAGGTCGACGTTGTTGAACTCCCACACCGCCCGCAGGAGCGTCGACAGCACGATCGCGTCGCGCAGGTGGGGCAGCGTGACGCTGACGAACCGGCGCCACCGCCCGGCCCCGTCGACGGAGGCGGCCTCGTACAGGTCCTTCGGGATGGTCTGCAGGTCCGCGAGCAGCAAGATCGCGAAGAACGGCACCCCGCGCCACAACTCGGTGACGACGGTCGCCGGGAACACCGTCGCCGGGTCGCCGAGCACCGACGTGCCTGGATCGCCGATGCCCCACTGCGCGAGCTGCTGGAAGATCCCCGTCGACGGGTTGTAGAGCAGGATCCAGATGCCGGTCGTGAGCACGCCGGACACCGCCCAGGGCGAGAACACCAGCGACCGCGCCATCGCGCGGCCGACGAACGACTCGTTGACGATCAGCGCGAGCACGAGCCCCAGCAGGAGCTGCAACCCGACCTCGACGACGACCCACTTGGCGCTGAACGCGAGGCTCTGCCAGAAGAGCTCGTCCTCGAACAGCATCCGCCGGAAGTTCTCGAACCCGATGAACCCGTTCTTCCACGGTTGCGTGACGGTGTGCTGGCGGAGGCTGAACCACCCGACGCTGGCGATCGGGTAGACCAGGAACACCGCCATCAGCAGCAGCGTCGGGGTGATCAGCGCGTAGGGCGCCCACGTTCTGGTCCTCACGCGGGGTTCCACCCACTCAGGTAGGCGCTCTTCGTGTGCCGCCGCGCCTGCTCGTCCGTCAGCTGCGGCCGGTCGGTGCCCGAGCCCGCGCCGGGCCCGGTGTTGCGGTACTCCGCGAACCTGGCCTCACGCCAGGGGAATCCGGACATGTCGGTCCACGGCGCGCGCTTGATCGCGGCCGGCAGCTCGGTGTCGCGGATGACGACCTGGGCGATGGCGTCCAGATCTCCACCGGGATGCCATGGCCTGCCCAGGAAGTAGGTGTTTGCCGGTGCGTCGCTGCGCACCCGCGAGTTCACGATGAGGAAGCCGTACGGGTTGTCGCGGCGGGTGCTGGCAGCGGTCAGGTACCCGTTCGGGTCGCCACCGCGGTTCAGCGCGGTGATCGTGGCCCGCTCGAACACCGCGGTGGCCCGGCCGAAGAGAAAGTCGACGTCACCGGTGATCGCGCAGTCGCGGTAGTACTGGCGGGACCGCGTGCCCACGTTCGGGGTGTCGGCGTACAGCGTGTCCTGGTGGCCTTCGAAGTGCACGCGGTCGAAGAACATCCGGTCGCCGGTGGCCTTCACCGCGACGGCCTGCGTGGCCGTGATCTCCGGGTGTTTCCTGCGGTCGAAGGAGTTGCGGAAGGTGATGTCGCGGGCGGTGAAGTCGTCCGCGGCGATGGTCGCCGTGGCGCTGCCGGTCGTGCCGTAGGTCGTGCCGTCGGGCTTCTTGGTGCCGCTGGCGTTGTCGTACTCGATCACGACGTCCTGCGCGCGTCCGGTGGCACCGCGCAGGGTAAGCCCCCGCTTGCTCGCGGGGATCTTGACGACCTCCCGGTACACGCCCTTCTTCAGGGTGATCACGGCACCGGCCGGTGCGGCGTCGATCGCCGCCTGCACGGTCGCGAAGTCCGCGCCCACCACGAGATGGCGCCCGGCCGGCTGCGCGCCCGCCTTCAGGTTCTTGACGCGGTGCGCGGGCTCCAGCCCTCGGTTCAGCGTGGGCGTCCAGCCGGCGTCCGTGCCGAGGGCCTTGTCCGGAAACGCCGTGTTGTAAGCGTTCACCAGGCTGACCGGCCTGCCGTCGACGAGGTTGCCGATGTCGGTGAGCGCCGTGCCGCCCCAGTTGTAGACGATCTTCTCCGGCGCGATGCCGCGGATGAAGTTGTTCTGCGCGTAAATCTGGGATCGCACGCCAACGCCCCAGCTGTACACCTGTGCACCCTCGTACAGGTTGTTGTAGACGTGCACCTGGCCGAACCGGACGCGGGGCGCGCGTTCCCCGACGTTGCGGAAGACGTTGTGGTGCACCGAGACCCGCAGCTTGCCGGGATCCG
Organism: Lentzea sp. NPDC051213; assembly: GCF_044455585.1. NCBI lineage: Bacteria > Bacillati > Actinomycetota > Actinomycetes > Pseudonocardiales > Pseudonocardiaceae > Lentzea > Lentzea sp. NPDC051213. The sequence continues at coordinate 859,707 of NZ_JBITEX010000001.1, read as the reverse complement.
TCGTCGAGGTGTTGGACGAGCCGATCAGCATCGTCTTGCCGTGTTCGGTGAACACGTTGCGCGACACGGTGACCAGGTCGGCGCCCGAGGTGATGTCGAGCTGGCCGTCGTGCACCTCGTACGGGCGGCCGAAGTAGAGCGGGTGGGTGCTGTCGGTGTCGGGTTCGTCGGTGAACGTGTTGTGGTCGACCCAGACTTGCTCGGATCGCTGGACGGAGACCGAGTCGTACAGCGAGTTCCAGTTGCCGGGTGCGGCGCCGGGGCTGTTGTCGTCCGGATCCCAGGCGGGGAAGCAGTCACGGGTGTCGCGGAAGGTCAGGTTGCGCACGATCACGTTGCGCACGCCGTGGATCCGCAGGCTGCCACCGGTGATCCCGGCACCAGGTCCGGCCCCGATGATCGTGGTGTCCGAGCCGACGCCGAGACCGATCACCGCTGCCTGGTTGCGCGCGGAGGCGGCCCGCGCGTCCTCCAGCGGTCCTTCCGGCTCCCGGTCGCGGCCCCAGACCGCGGGGTCGTAGGCGGCGAGGTAGGCGGGCAACGTGTAGCCACCGGTCGCGTAGTCCGTGCAGGACAACGGTTCTCCGCCGGGTCCCGTGTTCGCGTCGAGCACGCCCTTGATCCGGATGATCCGCGGCGCCGGTGCGGCCAGTGCCGCGACGAGCTCCGCTCGGGTGCGCACGGTGTGCACGTGGTCGGCTGGTGCGGCCGCGCCGCCGGTCGTCCCGGAGCCGCTCGAGGCCCATCCGTCCCCCGCCGCCAGCACCTGCCTCGCCGGATCCTGACCGGCGTGCGCGGGTGCGCTCACCAGTCCCGTGCAGGCGCAGGCCAGCACAAGCGCACGTACGAACAATCGCATGGCGCGTTACCCTTCGAATGGTTTGTTCATATTCATGAACGCCGTCCACGAGCGTGAACCGGATATTACGAACGCATGTGCCGGGCGTCAATCAAATGAATGCGTTCGACAATTCGACCTGGAATTCGACGGGAATTCGAATCGAAGCGGTCGAATTCACCGCCCGCCTGCCGCCCGGATGCAAAGTGACGCGTGCATCACGATCCGCTCGGTGGCCGAACGGCGTTTCGACGCCTCTACCAGGTCGTTCGATGCGATTCGACAGCGACATCGTCGAACGAGACCCATCGGTGCCGTATTGACCGCGACGCGATCGGGGTCCTACTTTCCCGCCATTGCCCAGCTCAACGCACCACCGCGGCACCGGGGGAAGAATGAGAAGCAGCCTCGCGGCGACCGTCGCGATTTTCCTGATCACCGGATGCACCGGGCCGCCCACGCCCGCTGTTCCGCAGCCGTCCACGCACCGCCTCATCGCACCGCCGACCCTTTCCAACACCTTGACCGTCCAAGGCGTGCAGGACGGCCGCACCGTCCTGCTGTCCGACGGCGTGCGGATCCGCATAGCCGGGCTCGCCGCACCCGAGGAGTGCTGGGCGGGCGCCGCCACCGCGTTCGCCAAGGCGTTCCTGCTGGACAAGCTCGTCAAGGTCGACCAGGGAGACCCGGCCGTCGTCGACGAGGCGCCGCTGTGGCTCGACGACGGCACCGAGTACGCGCTGTTCGCGGTCAGCCAAGGGGTGCTGCGGGGCGACTCGCCGCACGATCCCGCCTTCCGGGACGCCGAGGCGGCCGCGACGAAGGCGGGACTCGGACTGTGGGGTGCGCCGTGCCGGGGTCAGGCCAAGCCGCCCACCAGCACCGCACCGCCACCCGTCAGCACGACGCCCTCGCCCGTGCCGGCCACCACCCCGCCGGCCGCGTTCGGATGCTCCGTCAACTACCGGGTCACCTACCGCTGGAACGGCGGCTTCAACGCCGACGTGACGATCACCAACACGGGGACGGCGCCGATCTCCGGGTGGACGCTGCGCTGGACGTTCACCCGCGGCCAGGTCGTGACGGACATGTGGAACGCCACGGGCCGGCAGTACGGCGCGGAGGTCAGCGCCACCAACATCCCCCAGTCCGCCACTATCCCCGCAGGTGGGACACAGGTGGTCGGGTTCACCGGGAGCCACCGGGCCGACAATCCCGCCCCGACAGCGTTCTCGGTGAACAGCCACCCGTGCCCGGTCCGGTAGCGCTGTGCGGATGTGGCCGACCAACGACTGCCGACTGCCGACTGCCGACTGCCGACCGCTTCCGTCCACTCCGGACCGGACCGGCCCGTCCTCGATCGTGCCGCCTGTGCGCTGAAGTTCAGCCACCGTCCTTGCCGGTTGGATTTCCTGACGATCAATGGCCCCTCGCCCGATTGATCACCTCGTGGCTAATGTCGGCGTGCGGCCGCAACCGACCTTCCACAAGAACGAGGTGAAAAACGTGCGAGCAATTTCGACGTTCGTGTTGGCCGCGGCCGCGGTGGTGGCCACCGCAATGCCGGCCGCAGCACAGGTCGAGGCCGCTGTCGCCCTTCAGCCGCAGGCACGGCTGGAGGCGCGCGGTGCCGCTGTCACCGTGCCACTGCGGGTGATGTGCCAGAACGGCGCGTCCGGATCGTTGTGGGTGCAGGTCACCCAGAACGTGCGCGGTGAGCTCGCGATCGGCGACAAGTACACCGCGAGCGTGCCGTGCACCGGCAGTTACCACAAGATCGACATCACGGTGGTGTCGCGCACGAAGGCGTTCCGGCAAGGTGTCGCATTCACTTCGGCGGCTCTGAACGTCTATCTCCCGCCGGACAATTCCAGCCTGGTCGAACAAGACCGGGAAATGATGCTCGTCCGGTAGACCACCACCGTTCTCGGCGCTGGATGTGCGGACCACGAGCTCCGGCGGGCACTCGCCTGCCGGAGCCCGTGCGCGGCGCCCGCCGACCGTCATCGTCGCGGCACGCTCGAACAGGAGGGCGGACGCGCCGCCCGCCCTCCCCCGCGGTCATTTGCCGAGGTTCTCCAACGAGCGCTGGGCGACTGCCAGGCCGTCCTTCGGCGTGACGGCCCCGTCGCAGATCTCGCCGATGATCGTCCCGAACACCTTCTGCATGCTGCCCCACTCGGGCGTCATCGGTGGCGTGTAAGCGAACTCGGCGGACTCCTTGAACGCGGCCATGCTCACGTCCGAGACGGCCCACGCCGGGTGCAGGAACTCCTCACTGTCCTGCACCTCGCGGTTGGCCGGCGCGTCCTGGCCGGTGGCCGCGATCGGCTTCTGCCCGTCGGCACTGGTGAGGAAGCCGAGCACCTTGAACGCGAGCTCGGGGCGCCTGCTCGACTTGGTGATCGCGAGACCGCTCTGGAACGAGATCGTCGCCTGTTTGGTGTTCTTGAACAGCGGCGCGATGCCCCACCGCACCTGCGGCGACTCCTTGAGGGAGGCGACGTTCCAGAACCCCGTCATGATCATGGCGGCGTTGCCCTGAGCGAAGAGCTGGTCGGGACTGGAGATCTTCAGCGCCTCGTAGTCCCGTTTGGACGGCGCGACGCGGTGCTTGTGCACCAGATCGACGTAGAACTGCATGGCCTTGACGTTCTCCGGTGAGTTGATCACCGGCTTGCCGGCGTCGTCGAGGATCCTGCCGCCGTTCTGCAGCATGAACGCCATCCACCACGGCCACCAGTCACCGGCCGCGAAGCCGTACCGCATGGCCTTGTCGCCTTCGCGGACTGTCAGCTTCTGGGCGGCGGCCAGGAAGTCCGGCCACTTCCAGTCGGCGGTCGGGTAGGCGACGCCGTCCTTGTCGAAGAGATCTTTGTTGTAGTACAGGACCATCGGGCCGTTGCGATCCGGCAACGCCCAGGTCTTGCCGTCCCGGTCGTAGGAGTGCGCGGCCCGCTCGCCGAACCTCTTCACGAGGTCCAGCTTCTCCGTCTCGATGAAGTTGTTCAGCGGCAGCAACTGGTTCCTGCTGCTGTAGGTGTGGACGGATTCGGCGACCTGGATGATGTCCGGCGGGTTGCCCTCACTGATCATCGTCTGGATCTTCTTGCCGTAGTCGCCGTTGTTGGGGACGTGCAGGAGCTTGACGTTCACGCCGTCGACGCGGTCACTGGCGAGGTCGACGCGCTGCTGGTAGGTCTTGGCGTCCTGATCGCTGCCCCACACCGCCACCGTCACCTCGGGTTCGGGCGCCGGTGGCGGTGTACCGGTGGCACAGGCCGCCGTGACCAGGCAGGTCACGGCTACGACGATGGCGGACACGGCTCTGCGCGGGCGGAGTTGCCCCATGAGTGGTTCCTCGGACTTTCAGACGAGCAGATGGGTACGAGAACGCGGGCGATCGCCGACCGCCTCAGACGCATGACCCTGTTCCCCGTGCAGCGCTCTGACCGGGCACAGTACGTGATCTTCATTCGCCTGTGAAGAGGTTTCCCCCGACGGCCATCGGCCGCCAAACCCGTTGTGCACCAAGGATGTTTGCGCGAACAACCTTGATCAGGCCAGCAATCGACGACGGCGGTCCACGCGCCGATCAGCAACACAGCGTGACAATCAGGCAACATCACGAACCGGAAACCGGCCGTTGACGCACCCGCGCCGCCGAGACAGTATGTCAACGCTCACATCGGCGGTGCACCCTTTCCCCAAATTCCCCCTGCACATCGGAAAGTTCGCCATCAACCGCACTGTTAACGTTCACACAGGCGCTGTCGCGCAGCGGCGCCACCAACCAGAAGCGGACGCGCAACTGATGTCCAGATCCCTGCTCCTGATCCCGGTCGTGCTGGCCGCGCTCGTGACGCCGGCCCACGCCGCCACCGGCGGCAGCCTCGAAGTGCTGACCTACAACGTGGCCGGCCTTCCCGAAGGCCTCTCCTCCGGCAACCCGGCCGTGAACACCCCGTTGATCAGCCCACGTCTCGCGCCGTACGACGTCGTCAACGTCCAGGAGGACTTCAACTACCACGCAGCCCTGTACGCGGGCGACAACCACGCCCACCGCACCCCGACGAGCGGTGGGGTTCCGTTCGGCAGCGGCCTGAACACGCTGTCCCACCTGCCTTACAACGACCTCGAACGCACGAAGTGGTCGTCCTGCAACGGCACGGACTGCCTGACGCCCAAGGGGTTCACCCACCAGCGGCTCAGGCTGGCCGACGGCGTGTACGTCGACCTGTACAACCTGCATCCCAACGCGGGCACGGAGAACGCGGACCTCGCCGCGCGCCGGTCGAACATCACCCAGCTCTCGCGGTACATCGCCTCGAACTCGGCGGGCAACGCGGTCATCGTCATGGGTGACACCAACACCCGCTACACCCGCGAGGCCGACAACATCCGCGAACTGGTCACCACCAACGGTCTGACCGACGCGTGGGTGCAGCTCGAACGCGGCGGGCAGGCACCTGCGGCCGGCAGTCCGGCGCTGGTGTGCGACGCGGCGGCGGTCACCGATTCCTGCGAGGTGGTCGACAAGATCCTCTACCGGGGCAACCGGCAGATCAGGCTGACCGCGCGGGACTACCGCAACGACAACGCGGCGTTCCTCGACGCCCAGGGCAAGCCCCTCTCCGACCACTACCCGATCGCCACCCGGTTCGACTGGACGGCCGACGACGGCATCCGGCTCAGCGCCGAGTCGGGCGGCCCGCACGGCACGCCGTTCACCGATCTCGCCGCCGTCGATCTCGGCGCGGTGCGCACGCTGAGCCTGCGCGGCGGCAGCCGGTTGGACCAGGTCGCGGTCACCCTCGCGAACGGCACGACGTTCAGCCACGGTGGCAACGGCGGTACGGCGGCGACGCTCACGCTGGAACCAGGCGAACATCTCGTGTCGGCGAAACTGAGTCAGGGCAAGTACGACGGCCACACTCGGGTGTTCTCCGCGGCGTTCACCACGAACCGGGGGCGGACGCTCTCGGCGGGTCAGGCGACCGGGGAGACGATCACCGTCACCGCGCCCGCGGGGTGGCGCATCGCCGGGTTCACCGGCCGGTCGGGTAACGAGGTCGACCGGCTCGGCGCGATCTTCGTACCGGTCTGACGCGAGTGGACCCCGCGCTCGGTGAGCGCGGGGTTTCCCGCACTGCCGCGAGATCACCCGTGCGAGACCAGCGGCTCGTTGCGTGCCACTGGAAGCAGCCTGCCGTCGAGCACCACCTCGACGTCGTGCAGCACCGTGACTTCCGCCGTCCGGCCCTGGCACGTGACGACCACTGTCTTCTCACAGCCGAGGCCACGCAACGACACCGCCTTCAACTCTCCCTCGTCCCACCACAGGCCGACCACCACCCCGCCGCGTGCCCGCAGCCCCCGCACCACGCCCGTCGGCCACGCCGCAGGCAGTGCGGGCAGCAGCCGCAGCTCGCCGGTGTGGCTCTGCAGCAACATTTCCGCGATCGCCGCGGTGGCGCCGAAGTTGCCGTCGATCTGGAACGGCGGGTGCGCACACAGGAGGTTGCGGTACACCCCGCCGCCGTGCGGGCTGCCTGTCGTGGCGTCGGTCAGCACCATCGACAGCAACGCGTGCGCGCGGTCGCCGTCGCCGAGCCTGGCCCACAGCGCGGCTTTCCAGGCCAGCGACCACCCCGTACCCGCGTCTCCCCTGGCGGCGAGGGCCCGTTCGGCGGCCTCGGCCAGACCGAGCGACAGCCGGGGATCGATCTGCGCACCGGGGTACAGCCCGAACAGGTGGGACAGGTGGCGGTGGCCGGGCTCGGCCTCCACCACCTCGTCGGCCCACTCCAGCAACCGGCCGTCCGATCCGACCGGTGGCGGCGGCAGTTCGATCTCCCGGATGCTGTCCACCACGTCGTCGCGCACTCCCAGAACTTCTGCGGCCTCGAGGAGATTGGCGAACAGATCCGCCGTCAACGCGAGGTCCATCGTGGCCCCGGCACCGACCGCGACCGGTGTGCCGTCCTCGGTCAGGTAGTGGTTCTCCGGCGACGTCGAAGGCGCCGTGGTGAGCCGGCCGTCCCGCGAGATCAGCCAGTGCAGGCAGAACTCGGCCGCGCCACGCAGCACCGGCCATGCGTGGTCGCGCAGCCAGTCCACGTCGCCGGTGAAGGCGTAGTGCTCCCACAGGTGCCGGCACAGCCACGCCGCCGCCATCGGCCAGTTCGACCACGCCGGGTCGCCGCCGCCCTCCCCCACCGGTGTGGTGAGGCACCACGGGTCGCTGTTGTGGTGCGCCACCCAGCCCGGCGCGCCGTAGAGCGCCTTCGCCGTCACCGCACCGGACTCGGACAGCCGGGAGACGAACCCCAGCAGCGGCTCGTGGCACTCGGGCAGCGCGGTGACCTCGGCCGGCCAGTAGTTCATCTGCAGGTTGATGTTGAGGGTGTAGTTGCCGCGCCACGGCGGATCGGTGTGCGGGTTCCAGACTCCCTGCAGGTTCGCGGGCAGAGTGCCCGGCCGTGAGCTGGTGATCAGCAGGTAGCGGCCGTACTGGAACAGCAGCGCGGCCAGCGCCCTGTCGCCCCCCGGCTGGCCGATCCGCTCGTCCGTCGGCCGGTCCGGCGACGGGCCCAGCTGCAGGCTCACCCGGTCGAACAGCGACCGGTGGGCGCTGACCGCCTGGTCGCGGAACTTCGTCCAGCCCAGCCTGCGTGCCCGTTCGGCCCGCGCGAGCGCCAGGCGGGAGCACTCGGCAGGGTCGGCCGCCGGTGCGGTGCCGGGGCCGCGGTAGCCCACCTCGGTAGCGACGTAGACGGTCTCGCCGTCCACCGCGACGACGGCCGCCCACGCCATTCCGGACGGCACCCGGCCGCGCACTCCCACGATGCCGCCGGACGAGGTGAAGTGCTCGCCGGGCAACGAACCGCGCAGCAGCGGGCCGGCCTGGGCACCGGTGACCCGCATCGCCAGGACGTGCAGGCCCGCGTGGCACACGGCCTCCCGGCGCACCACCGCGTCCCCCGTCCGGTAGGAGACCGAGTAGACGCCGGTGCGCAGATCCAGCTCGCGCCGATACGACTCCACCCGCCCGGGACCAGCGACGAGCATCACCTCGGCCAGCGGCAGGTACTTGGCCGTGTCCGGTCCCTGGATGCGCCGGAGAACCTCTTCCGCCGCAACGGGATCGCCGGCCAGCACGTGCGCACGGGCCTGGGCGACCAGATCGGGGTCACCGGACGGCGGGGGCGACGGCGCCCCCGTCCACAGCCGGTCGTCGTTGAGCTGCACCAGTTCGGTGTCGATGCCGCCGAAGCACATCGCGCCGAGCCGGCCCGTGCCCAGCGGCAGGGCCTCTTCCCACGCACCCGCGGGCGCCGTGAACCACAGCCGGGTCACCTCAGCACCCGCACTCCGTAGCGGGGCAACTCGGTCACGCCGCTGACCCGTTCGCCGCTGAGCAGGTCGGTGTACGAACCGTCCACCACGACCTTCGCAGGCTCCGGCCGGTGGTTGATCACGAACAGCAGCTCGCCGCGGCGGACCACCTCCACGCCCTCTGCCTGCGGCGACGCCGTCACCCCCGCCTGTACGGCGACGTGCGCGAGCAGCGCCCGCATCGCGGCCGGCTCCGGCCTGGTCGCCACGTACCAGGCGGTGCCCTCGCCGAAACTGTTGCGCAGCACCACCGGCGTGCCGGCCAGCTCACCTTCGGCCACCGTCGCGACCGTCTCCGCCGTGGTGGCCTGCAGATCGTCTGCCCAGAAGTCCGCGGTGAAGTCGCCCAGCAGCTTCGAGGTGCACGTCAACGGGTCGCGCTGGGGCAGGAACTCGTCGATCCGCAGGCCCATCAGGTCGGCCAGCAGCGCCGGATAGCCGCCGGCCCGCACGTGGTCGTGCTCGTCCACCACCCCGGAGAAGAAGCCCATCACGAACGTGCCGCCATCGTCCACATAGGACGTGATGTGGTCCGCGTCCGAGGCCGTGAGCAGGTAGAGGTTCGGCGCGAGCACGATCCGGTACTTCGACAGGTCGTCGGACGGCCGCACGAAGTCGGCGACTATGCCCAGCCGCCACAGCGGTTCGTAGAAGTGGCGCAGCCGCGCGAGCAGGTCGAGCTCGGCCGGCAGGTGCGCGCCGCTGACGGCCCACCAGTTGTCCCAGTCCATCAGGATCGCGACCTGCGCGGGAACCGGCGCGCCCACGACGTCCGGCAGCTCGGCGAGATCCTGAGCGAGCGCGGTGACCTCGCGGAAGACCCGGCTGTGCGGACCGCGGTGCGGCACCATGCCGGAGTGGAACTTCTCCGCGCCCGCACGGGAAGCCCGCCACTGGAAGAAGCACACCCCGTCCGAGCCGCGCGCGATCGCCTGCAGCGACTGCGTGCGCAGATGACCCGGCGGCCGGCGCGCGCCGTGGGAGCCGCTCGCGGACTGCTCCATCAGGAACCACGGCCTGCGCCCGGCAAGGCCTCGCATGAGGTCGTAGCTCATGGCGGTCTCCACGTGGGCGGTGGGATCGGTCAGGTCGGGATACCAGTCGTGGGACACGAAGTCCTGCTCGGCCGCCGCCTGCCAGTAGTCGAGAGGGGCGAACAACCCCATGAAGTTCGACGTGATCGGAACGTGCGGCGTGAAGTTGCGCAGGATCTCGCGTTCGGCCCGCAGGCACTGGAGCAACGACTCGGAGCAGAACCTCTTGAAGTCCAGCACCTGGGTGGGGTTGCGCAGGTACGGCGCCGCACGCGGCGGCAGGATCTCCGCCCACTCCCCGTAGTGCTGGCTCCAGAACGCGGTCGCCCAGGCCTCGTTCAGCGCGTCGAGCGTCTCGTACTTCTGGCACAGCCAGCGCCGGAAGTGCTGCGCGGTCCCGTCGCAGTAGCAGACCTCGCAGTACTCGTTGTTGACGTGCCACAGCTTCAGCGCCGGGTGCCCGGCGTAGCGGCGGGCCAGTGCCGTGGTGATGGCTCGCGCGTACTGGCGGTAGACCGGGGACGAGGGGCAGTAGTGGTTGCGCGAACCGTGCGACATCCGCACCCCGTCCGCCGTCACCATCAGCGTGTCCGGGTGGCGCAGACTCATCCACGGTGGCGGCGACGCGGTCGGCGTCGCGAGGCTCACGCCGATCTCGTTCTCGTGCAACAGGTCCAGGACGCGGTCGAGCCAGCCGAAGTCGAAGACGCCCGGCGACGGCTCCAGCCTGCCCCAGGAGAACACGCCGACGGTCACCAGGTTCACCCCGGCCTCCCGCATGAGCGCGACGTCCTCCAGCCACACGGCCTCCGGCCACTGCTCAGGGTTGTAGTCGCCTCCGTAGACCAGGCGGCCACGCGTCACGTCGGACAGGTTCGGCACGGTGGCGTGGTCCTCTCATCCCTTGATGGCGCCGAGAATGACGCCCTTGGTGAAGTGCTTCTGCACGAACGGGTACACGAACAGAACCGGCACGACGGCGATGACGACCACGGCCATCTTCACGGCGAGCGTCGGCAGCGGCGCGACGCCCTCGATCACCGCTTCTCCGCCCGTGCCGGGGATCGGCTGGCCCTGCAGGACGTACTGCCGCAGCACCAGCTGGATCGGCCACTTGTCCGGGGTGTTGAGGTAGAGGAACGCGCTGAAGAACGCGTTCCAGTAGCCGACGGCGTAGAACAGGGCGATCACCGCCGTGACGGCTCTGGACAGCGGCAGCACGATCCGGGCGAGGATGCCGAACTCGCTCGCGCCGTCGATGCGGGCGCTGTCGACGAGCTCCTGCGGGATGTTCATGAAGAACGACCGCAGCACCACGAGGTTGAACGCCGCCACCGCGCCCGGCAGCACCAGCGCCGCATAGGTGTCGAGCAGTCCGAGCGAGCTCACCAGCAGGTAGGTCGGGATCATGCCCGGCCCGAACAGGAACGTCAGCAGCACCACGAACAGCAGCGGCCGGTGCGCGAACGAGCCCGGCCGCGACAGCCCGTAGGCCGCGAGCAGCGTCAGCACCGTGCTGAAGAGCGTGCCGAACACCGCGAGCCCGGTGCTGACGAGCACCGCCTTGCTCACCACGCCGCCCGAGAGCAGCTCGGTGTACGCGGCGAGGCTGAACCCGTCCGGCACCATGACGAGCCCGCCGGACTTCGTGATCGCCGCCTGCGGGGAGACGCTGGTCAGGATCACCACGTACAGCGGGAACAGCACGGCGAACACCACGACGGCGACGATCACGCCCTTGGCGGCGCGCCCGAACAGCGTCGGTTCCTCGTCCCACAGCGGGCGGCGCCGGACGGCCACAACGCTCATCGCTGGTACACCCCCTGCTGGCCGAACACGTGCGCGAGCCTGTTCGCCCCCAGCACCAGCAGCAGACCCACCACGCCTTTCACCAGGCCGGCGGCGGCCGCGTAGGACCAGTCGTTGTTGACCACGCCGGTGAAGTAGACGTAGGTGTCGAGCACCTCCGCTGTGTTCGCCCCCACCGCGTCGCGTTGCAGCAGGAACTGCTCGAAGCCGACGCTCAGCGCGTCGCCGAGCCGCAGGATCAGCAGCAGCACGATCACCGGAACCAGCGCGGGCAGCGTGACGTGCCAGAGCCGGCGCCACCTGCCGGCCCCGTCGACCGCGGCGGCCTCGTACAGGCTCGTGTCCACGGTGGACAGTGCGGCGAGGAAGATGATCGTGCCCCAGCCCGCGTCCTTCCACACCGACTGCAGCGTCACGAGCCCGAGGAACAGGTCGGGGTTGTTCATGATGTCGACCGTCTGCGCACCCTGCTCGCGCAGGAACGTGTTGATCGCACCGGTGCCGCCGAAGATCTGCTGGAACAGCGTGATCACCAGCACCCACGAGAAGAAGTGCGGCAGGTACACCACGCTCTGGACCAGCATCCGCAGCCGGGCGCTGAGCAGGCTGTTGAGCAGCAACGCCAGCAGGATCGGCACCGGGAAGTAGAACACCAGCTGGAACAGCGTGATCGTGACGGTGTTGAGCGCGGCCTGCCAGAACGCGGCGTCGGTGAAGATCCGCTCGAAGTTGTACAGGCCGACGAACGGACTCGTCACGATCCCCGTGTACGGCGAGTAGTTCTGGAACGCGATCACGTTGCCCAGCAAGGGCACGTAGTGGAACACCAGGTACAGCAAGACCGCGGGCGCCACCATCACGAGCAACGGCCAGTCCCGCCGCAGCCGGCGCCGCCACGCGGGAATGCGGCGGCGCCCGGCCGGCTCGGCCGCGGCCTCTGGTGCGGGCACGCGGGTCAGCACATCAGCGGCCGGCATCGGCCAGGACCTTCGTGTGGAACTCGCGGAGCTGGTCGCCGCCCTTGCGACGCCACTCGTCGGCCAGCTTCGTGACGTCCTCGACCGGCGTGCGACCGAAGATGATGTCGAAGGTCTTGTCCTGGAACTCCTTGCCGAGCTTGGAGAACTCCGCCGGCTCGTCGACCTTCAGGCCGAACTCGAGCGGCTTGATCTGGTGCGAGTACGTGTCGGCGTACCAGGCGTGCTGCGCCTTGACGAAGTCCGGGTACGCGGGGTTGGTGATGATCTGCGGCGGCCCGGCGAAGAACCCGTAGGTGAGGGTGATCTCCTTGCGGCCCAGGTCGTTGAGCTGCGGCTCGCCCTGGGCGTCGCGCGTGCTGTGCGTGCCGTCGGTGCCGTAGTTGACCAGGTGGTACTCCTGCGTGCCGATCGGGCTCGCCGCGAAGTTCACGATCCGCAGCAGCTCCTCGACCCGTTCCCTGGGCAGGTCCTTGCGGAACATCGTGATCATGCTGGTGGGCGTGGACACCGGGTACGTCGGCTTGCCGCCGTCGTGGTTGAACAGCGGCAGGGCGGCCATGTCGAAGCTCGGGTTCGACGGCCGCTGGGCGGCGAGCGCCTCCTTCCACGCGCCGACCCCGTCCTGGACCATCAGCATCTGGCCGCTCGCGAAGAGCTCCTTGTGCTTGCTGGTGCCGCTCAGAGCGCCCGCCACGTAGTCGGGGTGGGCGTAGCCGGCGGCGCACAGCGACCGGGAGAAACTCACCGCCTCGACGTAGGCCTCCGTCTCCAGCTGGTTGACCACCTTGCCGGACGCGTCGCGGCTCCAGTCCCCCTTGCCACCGAACATGCGCACCATCGCGCGGAAGACGTCACCGAGGGCCCACTGCCTGGCCGCGGGATCGGTGATCTTCTTGCACAGCTGCTCGAACTCGGCGGCCGACTTCGGCGGTGCGACGCCGAGCCGTTCGAACACGTCCTTGCGGTAGAAGATGGTCTCCGCGAAGGGCGAGCCGGGGAACGGCACTCCGTAGAGCCGCTTGTTGAACGCGCAGCCCAGCCAGTTGTCGGTGGGGATGTTGGCGAGCATCGGATACTTGCGGACCTCGTCGCCCTTCAGGAGGTCGGTGAGGTCGGTGAACACGGTTCCGACGCCTTCGGTGAACCTCGGCGGGACGGTGAACGACGGCATGACGACGATCTCCGGCACCTGCCTGGCCGCCATCATGGCGCTCAGCTTCTGCTGGTAGTCGTTGCCGCTGACCTGCTCGAACTTGATCGTCGCGCCGAGTTTCGAGTTGACCGCGTCGTAGTAGGCGTTCTGGCCGAGGCCGGGCGGCACCGGCCAGAACGACGGGGTCATCGCGGTCAGCTGACCACCGCCGCCCGGCTTGTCCTTGATCGCCTGGACCAGCTGCGACGGGTACCTGAGGTACGCCGCCGGCGACCCGTTCACCCCGGCGAGGTCCGGCTTCCCGAATTCCACCGGAACGTGAGCGGGCAGCACGCCCGCGAACTCGCCGTTCCCGAGCGCACTGCCGGTCTGCGGGGCGGACGGGCTGCTGCACCCCGTCACGCCGCCGATTGTCGTCGCGAGCACGCCCGCGCCGACCAAACCGAGAAAACCTCTGCGGTCCATGCTTGTGCCGTTCTCACCGAGCACGTCAACGCTCCTTCGCGTCCGACTTCTCAAGAGGAATTGGGGAGTTCCGCGCTCTCGCGCCGGAACAACGGAATGCGGTCGAGCGACCCGGCGGCCGGACGACCCGTTCGTGTCTGCCGGGCTCGTGGACCGGGGCAACGGGCAGATCAGGGCCGAACATGAACCCGTTGCCGAACGCCCGCGCCGTGGCGCCGTCCGCAGAGGGGCCGATGCCGGGGCCTCGCGCCTCGACGCGGAGCGCCTGGTGTTCTGCACGCCACTCCCTCGTCGAAGCGTTTCGATTGCCGTCACGGTCATGCCGCCACACTTCCGGGAGAGATCAGCCGCGGCGCGGGCGCTGGGCGGTGCTCGCGCGGCCGGACAATCTCGGCGGCAGCAGCGTCAACGGTGCCGTCGGATGCCCGTTGAGCCTGGCGAAGAGCAGTTCCATCGCCTGCCGTCCCAGTTCCTCCGCCGGCAGCTGCACCGAGGTCAGCTGCATCTGCTCCGCGAGCTCGTCCGGGCAGATCGCCACGACGGCCACGTCGTCGGGAACCTTGCGCCCCAGCGCGCGCAGGCTTCCCGCGACCCAGCCGAGCGCCGCCTCGTTGTGCACGACGAGCGCGGTCATCGCCGGTTGCGTGCGCAGCAACGAGCGCACGGAGATCAGCACCGACTCGTAGTCGTCCTCGGCGGGCAGCGCAGTCGAGGCGATGCCGCGCCGCATGGCGGCCGCACCGAACCCGGCCATCGTGCGCTGGGCGTAGCCGGTGTTGCGCTGGTACACGACGCTCGGCGACCCGAGGAACCCGATGTAGCGGTGGCCGAGGTCGGCGAGGTGGTCGACGCACCGCGCACCGGCGGCCTCGAAGTCGAGGTCGACGCAGGTGAGTCCCTTGACCGCCGCCGGACGTCCGATGAGGACGGACGGCTGTGCCATCTGCCGCAGCAGCGGAACGCGGTCGTCGTCCAGTTCCACGTCCATCACCAGGAAGCCGTCGACCTGGGCGCTGCCCGCCACCCTGCGCAGACCCTGCGCGCCCTGGTCCGCCGTCACCAGCAGCACGTCCATGTCGTGCCTGCGGGCCGTGGTGACCGCCGCGGTCACGAACCGCATCAGCACGGGCAGGTGCACTCCCGGGCGCAGCGGCAGCACCAGCGCCACCACGTTCGCCCTGCTGGTCGCGAGCGCCCTGGCTCCGGCGTGCGGGTGGTAGCCCAGCAACCGGATGCTCTCCCTGACCTTCGTGCGGGTCTGCGGCGAGATCGACCGCTTGCCCGTCAGCACGTACGAGACGGTGCTCGGCGCCACGCCGGCATGCCTCGCCACATCCGCGATGGTGACCACGTCGGCACCTCCGAGTGTTGAAGCGTTTCGACAACATTCACGACGGACAACCGAAGGCGAGGCCGGCCAGCCGGGTGCCCGGCGTGGAGAACACGATGACCAGGTCCTGAGCACCGGCCGCGCAGCGGACCGGCAGGCTGACGTCCTGCCAGGTGCCGAGGCCGGACTCCACCGGGACCGTGAACGTGCACAGCACCTGTCCCTGCTCGTGGTGACCCAGCCTCAGCTCGGCCTCCCCTCCGCCGGAGAGGCGGGCCGTGCAGTGGGTGGTCTGCTCGCCGAGCAGCACGTCCCCCAGCAGGATCCAGCCACCCGCCTCGGTGCTTTCGACGACGGTGCCGCGCTCCGCGGTCTCGTCGACGAGGGTGATCCCCGAGCAGTCGTCGAACCCTTCCGCGCGGACGGCAGGGCCACGCGGGCCGATTCCCTCGCCGATCACCAGCACCTCGCCGCCTGCCAGCGGCCTGCGGGCCGACGGACCCGCCCACAGGTCGTGCACGGACGTTTCGACGACCGCGCGGTCGCCCACGACGTCCCAATGCCAGAAGTCCTTGCCGTGCAGCAGGAACCGGACCACCCGGCGCTCCCCCGGTTCGAGGGGCACGCGTTCGAACGCGAGGAGCCGGCGCAGCGGCTGCACGACCCTCGACTCCCGTTGCCTGCCGTAGAGCTGCACCACCTCGGCGCCCTGCCGGTCACCGGTGTTGGTGACCTCGACCGAGACCTCGAACCGCTCGTCCTGCCACACCGAGGCCGCGGAGACGGTCAGCTGGCCGTAGGAGAACCTCGTGTAGCTCAGTCCGTGCCCGAACTCGTAGAGCGGGTCGCCCTCGAAGTACAGGTACGTACCGCGGGACCGGATGATGTCGTAGTCGAGCAGGTCCGGGAGCTGGCCGGCACCGCGGTACCAGGTCTGGGTGAGCTTGCCGGACGGCGTGACCTCGCCGAACACGACCTCGGCGAGCGCGCGGCCGAACTCCTGTCCGCCGTGCGATGCCCACAGGATCGCCGGAACGTGCTCGTCCTCCCACACCAGCGCGTACGGATAGCTGCTGACCACGACCAGCACGGTCCGCGGGTTGACCTGCCGCACCGCGCGGACCAGGTCCGCCTGCCGGGGCGGCAGGTCGAGATCGGCGCGGTCCTGGGTCTCACGGCCGTTGATGTGCGGGTCGTTGCCCACCACGACGATCGCGACGTCCGCAGCCGCGGCCTGGGCGAGCGCCTGGGCCGGCCCGGAGCGATCGACCCCCAGCCGCCACCGCGTCGCCTCGTTCTCCGCGCCGACCAACCCGACTTCGTCGTCGTGCAGCGCCAAGTACTGGTTGAGCACGGTGTTGCGCAGCAGGCACGTGTCGCCGGTGAGCCAGACGAACTCGAACAGTTCGAGGACGTCCCACCCGCCCGGCATCGCGCTCTCGGTGACGAGCACGCCCTCCCGCGTCGAGGCGAGGTACTTGCCGGTAAGAACGCTGCGCAGGGTGACCACGTCCTGGCCCCACTCGAACAGGTCGAAGGCGCAGGCGTCGCTCCGGTGCTCCGTCAGGCCGACCTGGCCCTCCGGCGACACGGCGAGAAGCCGACCGTCCCCGGCGCGAAGCGAGATCCGGTCGACGCCCTCGGCGAACGTCGTCTCTCCACTGTGGAGCTCCGAGATCCCTGCCAGCGGTGTCACGGAGTACGGCAGCGTGCCGCAGTACCAGTCCTCGAACAGCACATCGGCGTGCGTGCCGATCACGGCGATCTTCGCGCTGCTACGCGAGTCGAGCGGGAGGATGTCGTCGTTTTTGAGCAGCACGATCGACTGGCGGGCCGCTTCCAGCGCGAGCTCTCGGTGCTCCGGCGCGTCGATCACCTCCTCGGTGATCGCCGCGTACGGGTTGAGCTCCGGCGGGTCGAACTCGCCGAGCCTCATCCGCAGGGTCAGCAGGCGGCCGGCCGCCCGTTCCACGTGCTCCTCGGTGATCAGCCCGCGAGCCAGCGCCTCGGTCACGTGCGCGATCGTCTTCGCGGGGTCGGCGTCGTGGTCGGTGAAGCTGTCGACCCCCGCCCTCAGCAGCGCGGCGTGCCCGGCGACCTGGTCGGCGTGATAGGCCTGCTGACCGGCCACGTTGGACGGCGCACCGGCGTCGCTCACGACCGCGATCTCGGCGTCCGTCCAGCTCCGCAGGTGGTCCTCGATGTACGGCGTCAGATGCGCCGGTCTGCCGTTGACGAGGTTGTAGGACGGCATGACGGCCACCGCCGCACCCGCCGCGAGCGGGCCGCGGAAGCACGGGAACTCGTACTCGTGCAGCACGCGGGCCCGCATCACCGACGACGTGGCGCACCGGTCGGTCTCGTTGTTGTAGCCGAGGAAGTGTTTCAACGTCGGCGCGGTCTTCAAGTACACCGGGTGATCGCCGCGCAGGCCGTTCGCGTACGCCGTGCCCATCACCGAGGTGAGCAACGGGTCCTCGGCGTAGCCCTCCTCGTTGCGTCCCCAGCGCGGATCGCGCAGCGGGTTCACCACCGGCGCCCACACGTTGAGCCCGTGTGCCACCGGGTCCTTGTGGTGGAAGCCGCGCACCTCGGTCCCGGTCGCGTCGCCCACGGCCCGCACCAGGTCCGGGTTCCACGTGCTGGCCAGGCCGATCGCCTGCGGGAAGACCGTCGCGCGCCCGAGCCAGGCGACACCGTGCAGCGCCTCCGTGCCGGTGCGGAACACCCCGATGCCGAGCCTCGGCACCGCGGGCTGCCACTGGTGCAGCATCGCGATCTTCTCCGCGGTGGTCAGCCGCCCGAGCAGATCGGCGATCCGTTGGTGCAGCGGCAGGTCGCGATCGCGGAAAGGTGTTTCCCCGCTGGGTTTCTCGATGCTCAAGGCAGG
This sequence comes from Lentzea sp. NPDC051213, assembly GCF_044455585.1. Classification (NCBI taxonomy): domain Bacteria; kingdom Bacillati; phylum Actinomycetota; class Actinomycetes; order Pseudonocardiales; family Pseudonocardiaceae; genus Lentzea; species Lentzea sp. NPDC051213. The sequence continues at coordinate 841,810 of NZ_JBITEX010000001.1, read as the reverse complement.
CCCTTCTTGGTCACCGAGGCTGCGTCGAATCGCTTCGACCGGACGTCGTGAAAGTGGCACGGACCACAGTGGGCCGTCAAGGAGCGGAGAGGCCGTTCGACTTGTTCGACACGCTTTCTGTCGAATGCGCGGCCCGATTCGACAATTCTCTACAGGGAAACCGCTTTCCGCATTGCGCGCCAACACATTCGGCTCTTGCGCGGCCGCAGCGGACCGGGTCATCGTAGCCGCCGTGGATCTGCGCGGAGGACTTACCCGACTATCGCGATCTTCGCCCTGGGGCACGTTCCGCGAGCGGTACATTCCGGGGACCAGGCACCGATCCGTCGCCGCCAAGATCTGGCAAGCCGCACCAGGAGGAAGCACGTGCCCGTCGTCGACATGTCCGAGGAAGACCTGCTCCAGCACCGCGTCACCACGCCGGAACCGGCCGACCTCGACGAGTGGTGGGCGACGCAGCTCGCCAAGACCGATGCCGACGCGGCACCCGCCGTGCTGACACCGCACGAGCCTGACTTGTACCAGCCGTTGTCGGTGTACGACGTGGAGTTCTCGGGTGCCCACGGCCACCGCGTACGCGGCTGGTACCTGCGCCCGCCCGCCGACGGCCCGCTGCCGGTGGTCGTGACGTACATCGGTTACGGCGGCGGCCGCGGCCTGCCCGCCCAGCACACGTTGCTGCCGAGCCTCGGCTTCGCGAGCTTCGTCATGGACAGCCGCGGCCAGGGCGGCCGGTGGTCGGTCGGTGCCACCGCCGACGCGGGCGCGGGCACCGGTCCCGAGCACCCCGGCGTGATGACGAGGGGCATCGCGAGCCCGGAGGACTACTACTTCACCCGCTTGTTCCTCGACGCCGCGCGAGCGGTGGACGTCGTGGCCGAACTGCCCGGCGCCGACCCGGACCGCATCGCCGTGACCGGCGGCAGCCAGGGCGGCGCACTCGCACTGGCCGCCGCGGCGCTGCGCGGCGACCGGGTGAAGGTCTGCCACTCCGACGTGCCGTTCCTGTGCGACCTGCATCGCGCCGTGCGGATCGGCACCACCACGCCGTACACCGAGATCAGCGACTTCCTCGCGCAACACGACGCCCTCGTGCCCGCCGCGCTGGACACGTTGCGGTACGTGGACTGCGCGTTGCTGGCCAGGCGGATCACCGCGCGGTCCCTGTTCAGCGTCGGGCTGATGGACGTGACGTGTCCACCGTCCACTGTGTACGCCGCGTACCACGAGGTCCGCGCTCCGAAGGAGATCACGGTGTCGCCGTTCGGCAAGCACACCACTCCCACGAGCCACGTCGAGACGCAGCTGCGTCACCTGCGCGAGCACCTCTGAGGCGCGACAGGCCGAATCCGCGAACCGGCGACCCGGTCCGCGGATTCGGTCCCCGCACAGGTCAGGGCGAGGCGAAGCTCGGGTGCGGTGGCTGGTTGTAGGCGGTGTTCTGCCACGCCACGGCTTCCCGGTACCGCCGGTCCTCCATCAGCGACGGCCGGCGGATGGTCGTCGGCTCGGTGGTGGAGTAGATGCGCAGCGCCCCGCTGTCCGAGGTGCGCCAGACGACCTCCTCGCGCCAGTCGCCGAGGATGTCGGCCTGCAGCGCCGGCGTGGACTTGGTGCCGTTGTTGGAGGCCACGCCCGAACCGGTGAGCAGCCGCGTGTCGCCGTTCGGGCCGTACTTGTCGATCGTGGTGCCGTTGAGGAGCTCGCGCTGCGCGTCGCCGTCCCACCAGATCACGAAGTTGATCGAACCCGGCTTCCGCGCGGCGACCTGGCCGCCGGTCGTGGCACTGCGCAACCCGCCCACCGAGGCCGACCACGCCTCCGCACCGGGATTGCCCGCCCAGATGTCGGCGGCGACGGCCCTTCCGTTGTCACAGCCGCACGACGGCGCACTCCAGATGATCTGACCGGTGCGCGCGTCGCCCATCCAGTGCGAGACCTCGCTCGTCCACTCCGACGGTTTGAAGACCTCGAGGCCGGGCCTGGACGGGACGAAGTCGCCGACGTGCAGGGCGTCGCCGTGGTGGGTGTTGTTCTGCCACAGGCCACTGCCGTTGTCGTCGATCGCCATCGAGCCGTAGATGATCTCGTCGCGGCCGTCGGCGTCGACGTCGGCGACCGAGAGGTTGTGGTTGCCCTTGCCCTCCCAGGCCGCCCGGTTCGACTGGGACGCCGAGTCGAACGTCCACCGCCTGGTGAGCCGGCCGCCCCGGAAGTCCCACGCCGAGATCACGCTGCGGGTGTAGTAGCCGCGGGCCATGACGATGCTCGGCCGCGCACCGTCCAGGTACGCCGTCGCGGCCAGGAAGCGGTCGACCCGGTTGCCGTAGTTGTCGCCCCAGGACGAGACGGTGCCGCGTGGCGGCACGTAGCTCTCGGTGTCGAGAACCGCGCCATCGGTGCCGCGGAACACGGAGAGGAACTCCGGTCCGGTGAGGATGTAGCCGTCGGCGTTGCGGTGGTCGGCGTTCGCGTCGCCGATCACCTGCCCGGTGCCCGACCGCGTGCCGTCGGCGGTCTTCACCGCGATCTCGGCCTTGCCGTCACCGTCGTAGTCGAAGACCTGGAACTGCGTGTAGTGCGCGCCCGCACGAATGTTGCGGCCGAGGTCGATGCGCCACAACCGGGTGCCGCTGAGCGTGTAGGCGTCTAGGTACACGTTGCCCGTACGGCCCTTGTGCGCGTTGTCCTTGGCGTCACCGGGATCCCACTTGAGGACGAACTCCCACTCGCCGTCGCCGTCGAGGTCCCCGACCGATGCGTCGTTCGCCACGTAACCGGACGCCGGGACCTGCAGGGGAACGTCCCGGCTCGTCGCCAGCGTCCCCACGGACCGCGTGGCCGCCGATTCCACGCCTCCGCTCACCGGACGCACCGAGTAGGACGCGGTCGCGGGCGCACCCGCGTCGAGGTAGCTCGTCGCCGTCGTCACCGGCGCGCGGTTGACCCGCACACCGTCGCGGTACACGTTGAACGCCACCTCGGCGGCGTCGGAGCCGAGCAGCCGCCACGACACGAAGTTCCCGTTGCCGTGGACCGACCGGATGCTGACAAGCCCGCGGTCCGAGGTGGAATGCGCCCCGTCCGCCAGTGCCGGAACGCCGCTCGCGGTGAGAACCACCGCGAGCAGCACCGAAAGCGTCGACCGTGACATGTCCGTTCAACCACCCGAAACCGAGTAGCTGTTGGTGGTGAAGTTCTTGCCGCCGCTGGACGAGGTGATCTCGTACCCGAACTGGACCTCGCCGACGGTGACGTCGCCCCACCAGCCGCGGGTGCGGATCCAGTTCAGCACGGCCTTGAGGTCGACCGAGCCCGACGACGTGTTGGACGTGCGCAGGAACGAGAACACGGCGTTGGCGCCGTTCGAACCGCGGTAGACGTCCCAGGTGTGCCCGCCGACGCTGAACGTGCCCTGGCGCGACCCGATGGCGCCGACCGCGCCGGTCCTGTTCATCCAGATCATGACCTCGTAGGCGTTGTTGTTCGCCCAGATGTCATACGTGGTCGCGTAGGCGCCCGAGCCCGGCACGCTGACGTTGAAGTTGCTCGTGAGCGAGCCGATCGCGCTGAGCCGCCGATTGAGGGCCCTGCCGGCGTGCGGGTACGACTTCACCCCGCCGGTGTTCGGGTGGTTCGCCCACACACCCCAGTTGCTGTAGGAGTTGGCCCAGATCGACTGCGCACCCGCGCCGCCGCCCCAGATGTTGTTGCGGACGATGTAGCCGCCGTTGTTCCAGGTTCCCCATTTGTCCGAGGACGACCAGGCCGCCGCCGACGCGGTCGGGACGCCCAGTGAGAACGCCAGTGTCGCGACCAAGGCCGCCACCAGCACACGCGTGATCTTGTTCATGGACCATGTCCTTCCGTGCACCACTGAACGGAAATGTGATCCGCGAAATCGAAGCGGTTCACCAGAAGGAACATTAGCGTCGAATGAATCGAATACGACGCGGCTGAATTTTTCGACCTGTATTCGACGCCGATGTGCGGACAGCGGCCCATCAGCCGCTAAAGTTGCGAGTACAAGGACACGCCAGCGGGAGGCCGGTTGATCACCATCAAGGACGTCGCCCAGCACGCAGGCGTGTCCGTCAGCACGGTTTCCTACGTCCTCAGCGGCAAGCGGCCGATCTCGCGGGCGACCTCGCAGCGCGTGCGCCGCAGCATCAGCAAGCTGGGTTTCCACCCCAACGCCGGGGCGAGAGCACTCGCGAGCAGTCGCACGAACGTCCTCGCGCTCGTCGTGCCACTGCGGACCGACCTCAACCTCCCGGTCATCATGCAGTTCGTGTCGTCGATCGTCACGACCGCACGCGCACACGACTACGACGTGCTGCTGCTGACCAAGGAGTCCAGCGCCGACGAGGTGCACCGGGTGATCGGGTCGTCGATGGCGGACGCGGTGATCGTGATGGACGTCGAGGCACGGGACCCGCGCATCCCCGCGTTGCGGGAGCTGGACGTGCCGGTGGTGCTGGTCGGCGTGCCCACCGACCCTGACGGGCTCGGCTGCGTCGACCTCGACTTCACTGCGAGCGGCGCCCGGACGGTGGCGCACCTGGCCGACCTCGGGCACCGCTCGCTCGCGCTGATCGGCTCCCCGCCGGCCGTCTACGAACGTGAAACCGGCTATGCGACGCGCTTCCTGTCCGGCTTCACCGACTGCGCGCGGCAGCGCGGCGTGACCGTCCACGTGCACCCGTGCGCGCCGTCCTACAGCGCGCTCAGCGCGTGCCTGGACGACCTGCTGCGGCCTGAGCTCGCGGTCACCGGTCTCGTGGTGCACAACGAGGCCGTGCTCGCAGACGTCGTCCTGGAGCTGCGGCGGCGGGACCGGCGCGTGCCCGAGGACATCTCGGTGATCGCGCTGTGCCCGGACGCCATCGCCGCCGCCCAGCCGGTGCCGCTCACATCGATCGCGATCCCGGCCGAGGAGGTCGGTTCGATCGCGGTGGAGATGCTGATGCGAGGGCTGGCGGGCGAGCAGCCGTCCGAGGTCCGGCTGCTCGCCCCTCAGCTGATCGATCGGGGCAGCACTGTTACGGCACCGCGCACGGCCGACCGTTCAACGCAAACGACACCGGTCTCGCGATCGCGCTGATCAATCTGGGCAGCACGGTCACACCACCGCGCACGGCCGGCCGTTCAACGCGAACGACACCGGTCTCGCGTTCACGCCCGTCCAGCTCGCGGTGAACCCGAACCCGACGATGGCGTTCGGCTTGATCTCCTTGTTGTAGCCCTGGTCGGCCACCGACACCTCGGCACCGTTCTGGGTGAGCCTGCCGTTCCAGAGCTGGTTGATCACCTGACCGTTGGCGAACGACCACCGCAGCACCCACCCGCTCACGGCCGCCGATCCGGTGTTGGTGATCTCGACACCGCCCTGGAACCCGCCCTGCCACTGGTTCGCCACGGTGTAGCGCACCGAACACCCGGTTCCCGGCGGCGAACCCGTAGTGGTCGTCGTAGTCGTCGTGGTCGTGGTCGTTGTCGTGGTCGTTGTCGTGGGCGGACTTCCGGTCGTCTCCCCGAGCACGATCCCGCGCCCGTTGGTGCCGAGGTAGACACGCCCGTAGACCCGCGGATCACCGGTGATCGCTTCCTCGATGTTGCCGTACTGGTGCCGATCGTCGTTGATGCGCACCCAGTTCGCGCCCGTGTCGTCGGACCGGAAGACCCCTTGGACACCACCGATCTCACCGATCAGGTACAGCGCCGGGTAGGCACGGCCGGGGGCCGCCCTGCCGAAGCCGATGTTGAGCGAGTCCGCGACGCCGGAGACCTTCACGAAGCTCGCCCCGGAGTCCGTGGAGTGCCAAAGCCCACCCTTGCCGGTGAGCCATACGTCACCCTCGCGGCCCGCGACGGCCTTGAAGCGCGCCGACTCGGGCAGACCGGGAGCGGCCGTCGCGGTGAACGTGGCACCGCCGTTGACGCTCACGTAGAACTTCCCGGCGGAGAACCCGTAGAACTTCAGCGGGTTCACCCGGTCCGACTCCACCACCGCGCCCGCGGGGATGCCGGTCGACGCCGCCCACGACGTGCCGAAGCCGGTCGTGTGGTGCACGCCGGTTCCGCCCGGGCTCCAGACGAACCTGCTGCCGTCGGCCGCCGCCGCCGCGGAACCACCGCCGGTGACGCCACCCGGTTCCTGGCCCTGGAACCAGTTCGCGCCGCCGTCGGTCGAGAACGCCACCCGGTTGTCGTTGGGCCTGCTGGTCTTGTCGAACTCACCGACGCGCACGATCGTCGCGGGACTCAGCTCGGCGTAGTCCAGGCTGCGCGTGGTGGTGAAGTAGGGCTGGGTGAACGTCCTGGCAGGCACCGCGTCCAGCCGGTCGTGCCGGAACCCGCCGATGTCGCCCAGCGCGCTGATCAACGGCGGGCCGGACGGCGGGCTGATGAGGTCGTTCACCGCCGTTTCCTCCAGCCCCGCCGCCATCGGCCTGATGGTGAACTGGGTGCCGCGGTCCCACGCGGTGAGGTCCGTTGTGCCGTAAAGCGTCGCGCCGGTGCCGTACATCATGCGGTCGGAGTCGAACGGGTCGATCTCCAGCGACTCGGTCATCCAGCCGAGTTTGGGCGACGTCTCCGGCGGCGCGGGGTTCGCGCCGAGGTCGAGCCACGGCGACGCGCTGATGTCCATCCTGTACCGGAAGCTGCGGCTGGGATAGCTCGCCCAGTCCCAGACCCGCGTCCACGTGGCCCCGTAGTCCGTGCTGCGGAAGAACACCACGTCCGGCCACCACAGGACCTGCGTGGCGACCATGAGCGTGCCCGGCCGCTGACGGTCGACGGTCAGCCCGCTGTAGCCGAAGGTGTTGCCGGCACTGCTCGACGGCACCGGGCTGATCTGCGTCCACGCGCCGGTCGCGGTGTTCAGCTTCCAGACGTCGCCCTTGCCGCCGTCGTACGGACCGCCGGTGTCGCTCGTCGCGAGGTAGAGCGTGTCCCCTTCGAGAACTCCCTTGTGCGGCAGGAAACCCGTCGGTTGTCCCGCCACTCGCTCCCAGGTCGTACCGCCGTTCGTGCTGCGGTAGACGTTGTTCTGCTTGTCGGCCACACCCACGTAGATCGTCTGCGTGAGCGCGCCTGATGATCCGGTGCGCGGGTCGAAGGTCACCCACAGCACGCCCTGGTTGTCGCTGAGATAACCGTTGGGGTCGCTGGGATCCTGGACGTAGTTGCCGGCGTTGGGGAACGATGCGACCTTGCCCCACGTGGCACCGAAGTCCGTGCTGCGCCACAGGCCGTTGCCACTCGGCGCGCCGAGGTACAGCACGCTGTTGCGGTTCGGGTCGATCGCGAGCCGCTCCCCCATGCCCCGGCCGGGCATGTTGCCGCCGACCTTGAACGGCAGCGGTGTGGTCTGCCACGTGGTGCCGCGGTCGGTGGAGCGCAGGATCGCGCCGTTGTCCGGGTCCCAGCTGTTGGTGTACATGCCCGCGGCGACGTACACGCGGTTCGGGTCGACGGCATCGGTCGCGAGGCTCGCCACGCCGTTGAGCCCCCAGTTGTCGAGGCCGACGTGGTCCAGCAACGGGATCCATCTGTTCGTTTGCCGGTTCCACCGGTACGCGCCGCCGATGTCCGTCCGCGAGTAGATCAGGTTCGGCTCGCGCTGGTTGAACACGATGCCGGGAACGAAGCCCCCGCCCGCGATTTCGACGTTTCCCCACGAGTACGAGTCGGCCGCGACTGCGCGGTGATCCGCGCCCGCCGTGTGCGCCACCACGACGAGCGCGGCCGTCGTCACCGCCGCAAGTGCGCCTGCGAGAGCTCTCCGCATCGAGAATTCCCTTCTCGGCTATTTTCGCGAAGTGTCCAGCGACGCACTCGGCAATTCAAACAGAACCCATATTTCGAATCGATTCGACCGCGAATTCCGCGTTCAGCCGGTCGGCGCCTTGGCGAACACCTCGATCTCGCCGAGGGTGAGATACCCGGACGGCCGCGCGGTGAGGACGACGCGGACGGCGGTCGCGGGTGGTGACGGGTTCAGCGCGACCTCCGTCCGCGCGGCGGTGACTTCGACGTCGCCGCCCTGATCGAAGACCTCGCGGACGCGTGCGTCGACGTGGCCGGGCCGCCCACGGCAGGCTGCACTACTCCCCCGCGATTCCCGTCAGCGTGCGGTAGGTGAAGCTGTCGAAGTCGGCCCACGCCCCACCCGTCGAGCCGGTCGCGAACAGTCCGATGTGGACCCCGGTGAACCCGCCCGCGATCTGCGTGCTGAGCACGCGACCGTCGAACGGCGCACCCAGTGGCCGCCACGCCTCCGATCCGGCCGCCACCCACGCCTGACAGCTCTGGCCGGAAGCCTCCAGGCCCAGCCGCACGGCACCGGACGGGAGCGTCGTCCGCGCGAGCACCTCGTCTTTTCCCGCGACGCGGCACACGAGCGTGACCTCACGGCCGGCGCCGAGCAGCAGCCGGACGTGGTGGTCCTCGTTCTGGCGCAGCACCAGCCCGGCGGCCTCGCCCGGCTCGGCGGGCGAGAACTCGAGCGAGCACGACGCGTGAAAGTCCTGGTGCTGCTGGCGACGCAGGACGAGGCTCGGCGTCACCGCGGCGGTCATCGGCTCCGGACGCGGGCGTAGTCGCAGGTGGCCGGGCCGGTCGGTGAGCGACCAGAACACTTCCTCCGGTGTGCGCAGGAACATCCACTCCGGCCCCAGCTCCGGCGCGTCGAAGTCGTCCGTCTCCGCGGGCTCCGGCCACGGGTGTGCGGGCAGATCGGGAACGGGATACGCGGCCTCGACGCGTCCGGTGCCCGGGCTGAACACCGGTCCGCCCTCCTCCCACGACACCGGTACGAGAAAGGTCTCGCGGCCGAGGTTGTCGAAGTAGCCGCCGTGCGGACGGGTCGCGAGCAGCACCGCGTACCACTGACCGTGCTGCGTTCGCACGAGGTCCGCGTGCCCGGTCGCCGCGATCGGGTGAGCCCGGCCGAGATGGCGGTGGGTCAGCACGGGGTTGAGCCGCGAGCCGCGATACGGGCCGGTGACCTCGTCCGCCGTCGCCACCACCACGGAATGCTCGAAGTCCGTGCCGCCCTCGGCGCACACGAGCACATATCGATCATCCACTTTGTACAGATGCGGAGCTTCGAGCCACAACGAGGGCTGCACCGCGCCGCGGAACACCACGTGCTCGTCGCCGACCAGCGAAAGCGACCCCGGGTCGAACTCACGCAGGTAGATCTCGTTCCGGCCGTCCCGGATCTCCCGGGTCGCGGTCCACCACGCCCTCCCGTCGTCGTCGAAGAAGAGCGACGGGTCGAATCCCGCGGCCTCTGGCAGCCAGTGCGGCTCGGACCACGCGCCGGCCGGATCCGTGGCCGTCACGACGAAGTTGCCGCTCTCCCGCGTGCCGTGAACCAGCGTGCAGACCACGTAGAACACGCCGTCGTGGTGCCGGATCGTCGGCGCGTACAAGCCACCGGACGCACGCACGCCCTGCAACGGCAGCTGGGACGGCCGGTCCAGGACGTGCCCGGCCTGCTGCCAGTGCACCAGGTCGCGGCTGTGGAAGACCGGCAGCCCGGGGAAGTACTCGAAGGTCGAGGTGACGAGGTAGTAGTCCGGTCCCACCCGGCACACCGACGGATCGGGGTGTGAGCCGGGCAGGACCGGGTTCGAGAACTGTGCCAAGTGGACGCTCCAGCTACGGGTTGATCCTGGTGTACGCGGGTTTCGGCCTCAGGCTCGTGTCGAAGAGGCAGGCATCTCCCTCGCCGGGGAACGTGCCGGGCACCCACGAGTGACGGTCGGTGAAGCCCCACGTCGTGAACTCGACGCACCGGGAGACGGCGTGGCAGGCGTCCCAGACCTGTTTGTAGTAGTTCGCCTGCGTGTTCAGCTTCGCCGAGTCGGCCGGCAACGGGATGCGGACGTCGGCCTCGGTGATCGCGACGTCGACGCCCAGGGCGGCGAACCGCTCGATGTTCTGCCGGAGGCTCGTCGGGAAGCCGTACTGGATCGACAGGTGGGTCTGGATGCCGACACCGTCGATCGGCACGCCTTGTTGCCTGAGCGTGCGCACGAGGTTGTAGAGGGCGTTGCTCTTGGCGTTGACGCCCTCGGTGTTGTAGTCGTTGATGTAGAGCCTGGCCGACGGGTCGGCGGCGCGGGCCCAGCGGAACGCGTCGGCGACGTAGTTGTCGCCCAGCCGCTGCTGGAAGATCGACTGCCGGCGCGAGCCGTCCTCGTTGAACATCTCGTTCACGACGTCCCACGCGCGGATCTTCCCGCGGTACCGGCCCATCTCCGTGCCGATGTGCTGCTGGACCACGCTGCGCAGTTCGCCGGAGCCGAGGTTGTTCAGCCAGCCGGGGTACTGGCTGTGCCACACCAGCGTGTGCCCGCGCACGGACTTTCCGTTCTGCTGCGCGTAGTTGACGATCGTGTCGGCGCCGGACCAGTCGAACTGACCGCGGTTCGGTTCGACCACGGCCCACTTCATCTCGTTCTCCGGCGTGATGCTGTCGAACTCGCGGGTGAACACCGATCGGTAGTCGGCCTCACCGCTCAGGTGCTGGGCCGCCACCGCGCTGCCCACGTACCTGTTCGTCTTGTCCTTCAACGGTCCCGCTGCCGATGCCGGAGCGACCGGCACGAGCAGCAACGCGGCGACCGCGACCGCTATTCGAGTGATCATCTGTGTCATCCCTTCACCGAACCCGTCAGCCCGCCGACCATCCGTCGTTCGGCGAGCACGAAGAACGCGAGCGCCGGGAGCATGGACAGCGCGGTGAAGGCGAGCACCTTCGCGGTGTCCTGAGTGTGTTCCGACTGGAACATCGCGACGCCCAGCGGCAGCGTGAAGTTGGCGGAGTCGTTGAACACGAGCAGAGGCAGCAGGTAGAAGTTCCAGCTGGTGACGAACGCCAGCACGGACACCGTGATCAGCGCGGGGCGGGAGAGCGGCAGCAGGATCCGCCAGAAGAACCCGAGCTTCGCCGCGCCGTCGAGCAGCGCCGCGTCCTCCAGCTCACCGGGGATCGCCCGCATGAAGGGGCGCAGGATCACGATCGTGACCGGCAGCGAGAACGCCGCCTCCGGGATCGCGACACCGAGCGGGTTCTCCAGCAGCCCCAGCTGACGCAGCCACAGGTACAGCGGCAGCGTCGCCACCCCGATCGGGAACAGCAGCCCGAGCGTGAACACCGCGTAGAACGCCTCACGGCCCTTGAACACGTAGCGGGACAACGCGAACGCCGCCATCGAGCCGAACGCGACAGCCAGGACGGTGGCGATCACGCCGATCAGCGCGCTGTTGCCCAGCAGCCGCCAGAACTGCGGCGAGGCGAGCACGTCGCGGTAGTTGTCCCACACCCACGGGCCGGGCAACCCTGCCGGTGACGAGTTGATCTGCGCGGTGGTCCGGAACCCGCCCAGCACGACGAAGAGCAGCGGCACCACCGTCACGCCGATGACGGCGAACGCGCCGAGGTATCCGACCGCGTTGCGACGCATCATCCCACCGCCCCCTCCGTGTCACGGCGCAACGCGAACCGCTGGTACAGCAACGCGAACAGGAAGCAGATGATGAACAGGATCACCGCGACCGCACTGCCGAACCCGAACTCGTAGCGCTTGAAGCCGTGGTCCACCAGGTAGGTCGCCATGGTCGTGGACGCGTTGGCCGGTCCTCCCAGCGTCATGATCCAGACCAGGTCGAACAGCTGCAGCGACCCGATCACCGACAGGAAGATCCAGATCCGGATCGTCGGGCCCAGCAACGGCAGCACGACGTTGCGGGTGATCTGCCAGCTCGACGCGCCGTCCAGCGCGGCGGCCTCGCGCAGCTCCACCGGAACACCCTGCAACCCCGCCAGCAACAGGATCACGCCGAACCCGATGTACTTCCACGTGATCACGACGAACAACGTGCAGAGCACGGTGGCCGGATCAGCCAGCCACTGCCGCACGAGCCAGCCCAGGCCCACGCCGCGCAACACCTCGTCCACGAACCCGCCCGGCTGCAGCAGGAGCAACCAGATCACCGCCGTGACGGCCTCGGACAGGACGTACGGCGCGAACACCACCATCCGCAGGACCGTTCGGCCGCGCAGCCTCCGGTCGAGCAGCAGGGCGAGGCCGATGCTCAACGGCAGCTGCACCACGATGGAGAGCACGGCGATGAGCACGTTGTGCCCGATCGCGCCCTGGAACACCTCGCCGGAGAGGGCGTCGGCGTAGTTGCGCAGGCCGACGAAGTCCGTGAGCGGGCCGAAGCCGTTCCACGAGTAGAGGCTGTAGAACCCGGCCACGCCGATCGGTACCAGCACGAACCCCGCGAACAGCAGGAGCCCCGGTCCGAGCAGGAAGGCGAGTTCGAGCCGGGTGCGGCTCCGAGAGCGCCGCAGCGTGCCGCCGGCCGCCGGCGCATGCGGCGCGGGGACGGTCTCCTGACGTGTATCGATCGCGGTGCTCATCACTTGTTCCCGGCAGCCGCCTGGCTCACCGACTGCACGATCGTCGCCGGACTTCCCTGCCCGGCGAAGAAGTTCGCGATCGCGTCGTCGAGAGCCTGGCCCACGTTGGTCGGGAAGGCGGTGTCGAAGTAGAACTGCACGTGCGACGCCTTCGCCATGTGCTCGGCGATCGTCTTGTGCGTCTGGGTCTTCAGCGATGCCACCGCGGCCGGGTGCACCGGCAGGCCTGATCCGGTCGCGGCCAGCTTCTTCTGGACGTCCTCGCCGACCAGGTGCTGCAGGAAGCCCTCGCACGCCTTGGCCGCGCGGGTCGTGCAGGAGAAGCCGTCACCGCCGCCGAGCAGCGCGCTCGGGTCGCCCTGCCCGCCCGGCACCGCCGGGAACGGGAACCAGCCGAGCTTCGAGTCGAGGGCCTTGTCCTCGGTGAGCGCCGTCATCACGTCCGGCTCCCAGTCGCCCTGCAGCTCCATGGCGGCCTTGCCGTTCGCGAGCAGACCGGCCGAGCTGCCGGCGCCCTGCTGGGCGGGGGTGCCGACGAACCCGTCCTGGAACGGCCTGGTGTCCAGGAACGCCTTGAGGTTCTCGCCCGCCTTCGTGAAGCACGGGTCCGCGAGCTCGGTCTTGGCCACCGCGTTCTTCAGCGCGTCGGCCGAGCACTGCCGGACCGCGAAGTAGCCCCAGTAGAACGCGTCCGGCCAGCGGTCCTTGCCGCCGATCGCGATCGGCACCAGGCCTGCCGCCTTCAGCTTCGCCACGGCACCGTTCAGCTCGTCCACAGTGGACGGCAGACCGGTGATCCCTGCTTGGGCGAAGAGATCCTTGCGGTACCAGAAACCGACAGCGTGCATCTGGTACGGCAGCCCGTACTGCTTGCCGCCTGCCTGCCAGCCCTTGCCGTACTCGCCGAGCGACGCCTGCGCGATCTCGGCGATCTTGCCGGAGCGGATCTGCGAGGCCAGCTGACCACCGCCCCACTGCTGGAAGAGGTCCGGCGGCGTGCTCGACTGCAGCGCCAGCGGCACCTTGGTCTGGAACTGCTCGTTCTGGATCGGCTCGACCGTGAACGAGACGTCCTGGTGAGCCCGGTGGTAGTCGTCGGCGATCTGCTGCCACAACGACTTCATCGGCTCGGTGGTCCGGTTGTGCCACCAGGTCAGCGCCGCCGGTCCGCCGGCAGGGCCGCTCGTGGTGCAGGCGGCCAGCAGGAGCGTGACCAAGGCAAGCGAAAGTGCGTGCACAGAACGCATTGGGTCCACTCCTGACGACGTCGGCCGAGTTGGACTGGGTGTGACGATGCGTGCGACGCCAGTGAGAATCCACCCTCGAAACCGCCGTGTCAATCGTTGTCGATAACGTTTTACACGGCTACTCTGGGCCGGTGCCTCCTCGCTCTCGCGTCACCATCCGTGACGTCGCGGCTCACGCCGGCGTCTCGGTCGCCACCGTGTCCAAGGTCCTCAACCAGCGCTACGGCGTCTCCGCCGAGACGTTCTCGAGGGTGACGGAGGTGATCAGGGAACTCGGCTACGAGGCGAGCCTGGTCGCGCAGAGCCTGCGCAACCACCGCACCAACGTCATCGGGATCCTGGTCGCCGACATAGAGCCGTTCAGCACCGAACTGCTCAAGGGCGCGGCGGACGCCATCCGAGGCACCGGCTTCGAACTCGTCGTGTACTCGGCGGGCGGCCGGACCGGCGATCCGCAGGGCTGGGAACAGCGCTACCTCACCCGCCTGAGCGGCACCCTGGTCGACGGCGCCGTGCTGGTCACCCCCGCGGTCGATCTCGAAGGCCTGCCGGGCACCCCGGTCGTCGCGGTCGACCCGCACACCGGGCGGTCACCGTTGCCCACCATCGACTCCGACAACCTGCGCGGCGGGCAGCTCGCGACCGAGCACCTGCTCACCCTGGGCCACCGCCGGATCGCGTTGCTGACCGGCCGCGAGGACCTGAAGTCCGCCCAGCAACGGGAAACCGGCTACCGCCGCGCGCTGGCCGCCGCCGGGGTGCCGGTGGACGAGGACCTGATCCGCCGCGGCGACTACGACCACGACGTCGCCGCCGAATCAGCGCGCGAGCTGCTGACCGGGCCCGACCGGCCCACGGCCGTGTTCGCCGCCAACGACATCACGGCCATCGCCACCATCGAGACCGCCCTCTCGCTCGGTCTCCGGGTACCAGAGCACCTCTCCGTCGTCGGGTTCGACAACATCCCGGAATCAGCGCTGTGCGATCCCCCGCTCACCACGGTGCGACAGCCGATCCGCGAGATGGGCCGCCGCGCGGTCACGTTGCTGGTGCAGCTGATCAACGGCGACGAGCCGGACGAAACACACGTCACGCTCGGCACCGACCTGGTCGTGCGGCACTCGGCCCGGCGGCTCCCGTGACGACCGAGGCCACGTCGGACTGGCGTGACCCGGGACTTCCCGCCGCCGAACGGGTCCGCGACCTGATGGCCAGGATGACCGCGCGGGAGAAGATCGCGCAGCTCTGCGGCATCTGGGTCGGCATCGACTCCGGCGGGGAGATGGCACCGCACCAGCACGACTTCGCGGTGGCACCACCCGGCTTCGACGACCTGACGCCGCACGGCATCGGCCAGCTCACCCGCGTGTTCGGCACCCGCCCGATCGCACAGGAGATCGGCGCGCACAGCCTGGCGCGAACCCAGCGGAAGATCATCGCGGGCAACCGGTTCGGCATTCCGGCGATGGTGCACGAGGAGTGCCTCACCGGCCTGGCCGCGTGGCAGGCGACGGCGTACCCGTCCCCGCTGTGCTGGGGCGCGACCTTCGAGCCGGACCTGGTGCGGCGCATGGCTTTCCGCATCGGCACCTCGATGCGCCGGCTCGGCGTGCACCAGGGGCTCGCCCCCGTCCTCGACGTCGCGCGCGATCTGAGGTGGGGCCGCGTCGAGGAGACCATCGGCGAGGATCCGCACCTCGTCGGCACGATCGGTGCCGCGTACGTCGCCGGTCTGGAGTCGGCGGGCGTCGTGGCCACGCTCAAGCACTTCGCGGGCTACTCGGCCTCCCGTGCCGGCCGCAACCTCGCGCCGGTGTCGATCGGCCCGCGCGAGCTCGCGGACGTGATCCTCCCGCCGTTCGAGATGGCACTGCGCGCGGGCGCCCGGTCGGTCATGAACTCCTACACCGACATCGACGGTGTCCCGGTCGCCGCCGACGCCTCTCTGCTGACAGACCTGCTGCGCGGTGAGTACGGCTTCACCGGAACCGTGGTGGCCGACTACTTCTCCGTGGCGTTCCTGCACAAGCTGCACTCCGTCGCGGCAGGCCGGGAGGACGCCGCCGGGCAGGCGCTGGCCGCCGGCATCGACGTGGAACTGCCCACTGTGGACTGCTACGGCGATCCGCTGCTCGCCGGCCTCGAGTCCGGCCGGGTCGACCGCGCGCTGGTGGACAGGGCGCTGGAACGCGTGCTGCGGCAGAAGTGCGACCTCGGACTGCTCGATCCCGGCTTCTCCCCCGACCCCGGGACCGATCTCGCCCTCGATGATCCCGAGTCGCGCGCACTGGCCCGCGAGGTGGCCGAACGCTCGGTCGTCCTGGTGCACAACGACGGCGTGCTGCCGCTGACCGACCGGCGCCGGATCGCCGTCGTCGGACCGCGGGCTGACGACCCCGGCGCGATGATGGGCTGCTACTCGTTCCCGTTGCACGTCGGCGTGCACCATCCCGACGTGCCGATGGGCCTCGACGTGCCGACCGTCCTGGACGCCTTGGCCGCCGATCACGACGTGACGTTCGCGCTGGGTTGTCCCGTGCGGGGCGGCACCGACGAGGAGATCCACCATGCCGTCGACGTCGCCCGGCGGTCGGAGATCTGCGTCGCCGTCCTCGGCGACCAGGCCGGTCTGTTCGGTGGCGGCACGTCCGGCGAGGGGTGCGACGTCGCCGACCTCAGGTTGCCGGGCAGGCAGGAGGAACTGCTGGAAGCCCTGCTCGCGTCCGGGACCCCGGTCGTGCTGGTGCTGTTGTCCGGCAGGCCGTACGAACTCTCCCGCCAGATCGACCGGCTCGCGGCGGTCGTGTGCGGCTTCTACCCCGGCGAGGACGGCGCCGCCGCACTGGCCGGTGTCCTCAGTGGACACATCAACCCCTCCGGCCGGCTCCCGGTGAGCTTTCCCGGCGCCGGCGCCGGCCAGCCGTCGACCTACCTCTCCGCTCCGCTCGGCGCCCGCAGCGAGGTCAGCACGGTCGACCCCACGCCGCTGTTCCCGTTCGGCCACGGGCTGTCCTACGCTCCCGCCACCTGGACGACTGTGTCCGCCGTGGCGCACGAATGGCCGACCGACGGCACCTGCCGTCTCGTCACGACCCTGCGCAACGACACGGAAACCGCCACCACCGAGGTCGTCCAGATCTACCTGCACGACCCGGTGGCCGAGGTCGCCCGGCCCGTCCAGCAGCTGATCGGCGCGGTCAAGGTCGATCTCCCGCCCGGTACGACGCGCACCGTCACCGCGACCCTGCACGCGGACCTCACCGCCTACACCGGCCGGGCGGGTCACCGCCAGGTCGATCCCGGCGAGGTCGAGTTGCGCGTCGGCAGGTCGAGCGCCGACATCGACACCACCGTGCGCTTCACGCTGACCGGGCCGCGACGCCGCGTCGGGTTCGATCGCACCCTCACGCCGGCGTTCGACATCGACTGTTAGCGCTAACATTGCGGTCTCGACCCCGACGAGAGGCCGCTGATGCACCGTTTCGACACCGCCACGCCCACGGTCAGCCGCGAGCACTTCGGCAGAATCGGCGACACGGACGTCCACCGGTACACACTCGCCAATCCCGGCGGGATCACCGTCCGGCTGCTCGATCTCGGCGGCGTGGTCCAGTCGCTCGAAGCACCGGACCGCCACGGCGCACCGGCGAACGTGGTGCTCGGATTCCCCGGCCTCGACGGCTACGCGGCGAACAACCGGCCGGACGCGGGCCGCGTGTTCTTCGGCGCCCTGATCGGCCGCTACGCCAACAGGATCGCCGGCGCGACGTTCATCCTCGACGGCCGGGTGCACCGCGTCTCCGCGAACGAGAACGGCAACTGCCTGCACGGCGGCGCCGAAGGCTTCGACACGCAGGTGTGGCAGGCAACCCCGTTCACCGACGGCGACGCCGCCGGGGTGCGGCTGACCCACGTCAGCCCGCACGGTGACCAGGGCTTTCCCGGCCGCGTCACGACCACCGCGACCTACCGCCTGGACCAGCGCGACCGGCTGACCATCAGCTACCACGCGGAAACCGACGCGCCCACGGTGCTGAACCTGACCAATCACACCTACTGGAACCTGGCCGGCGAAGGTTCCGGCGACGTCCACGACCACCTGCTGACGATCCGAGCCGGATCGTTCTGCCCGATCGACAACACCCTGATCCCGGCCGGTCCGCCCGTGCCGGTCGGCGGTACGCCGTTCGACTTCCGCGAGCCGGCACCGATCGGCGCGCGCATCGGCGGTTCCGACCCGCAGCTCCGGATCGCGCACGGGTACGACCACAACTGGGTGCTGGACGAGTCCGGTTCGCTCGGCTTCGCCGCACAGGTGCACGACCTCGACTCCGGCCGGGTGCTCACCGTGTGGACCACCGAACCGGGCCTGCAGTTCTACTCCGGCAACTTCCTCACCGACGCGCTCGCCGGCACGAGCGGCAGGCCGTACCGTCGCGGCGCGGGATTCGCAGTGGAGGCACAGCACTTCCCCGACTCGCCGAACCGCCCCGACTTCCCGAGCACGGTGTTGCGCCCCGGCCAGACCTATCGGCAGGAAACGGTCTACGAGCTGACCGTCCAATGAGGACCGAAAATGGTCGAATTCGACTCGAACACTGTTATTGACAACAATTCGCGCAATCGCCTGGATTGCTGACACCGGTAGCGGATCGCCGTAGCGTTCACCAGACCCCTGAACGAACGCGCGGGAGGAACGATGGCATTCGCGCTCGTGTCCGCGATTCTGCTCAGCTTCCTGGTCGCCACACCCGCCCCGATCGCGGCCACGATCGACGGTGCACGAAAACACCAGCAGATAGACGGTTTCGGGTTCTCCGAGGCGTTCGGCCGCGGCGAGATCATGCACGGTTCGCAGGGCCTGTCCGCGCCGAAACAGCGCGAGATCCTCGACCTGCTGCTCTCCCGCACGACCGGAGCCGGCCTGTCGATCCTGCGGCTGCACATCGGTTCGACCGCGGCCGGTTCCATCCAGCCCGCCGACCCCGGCGGGCCGGCCGCGGCACCGCGCTACGTCTGGGACCGCGACGACGAGAGCCAGGTGTGGCTGGCCCAGCAGGCCAAGGCGTACGGGGTGAACCGCTTCTACGCCAACGCCTGGAGCGCACCCGGTTACATGAAGACCAACGGTGACGAGGCGAACGGCGGCAGCCTCTGCGGCCTGGCCGGAGCGTCCTGCACGAGCGGTGACTGGCGCCGCGCCTACGCGAACTACCTGGTGCAGTACGCGAAGTTCTACGCGCAGGAAGGCATCAAGATCACCGATGTCGGGTTCACCAACGAACCCGACTACACCACGGGCTACTCGTCGATGCGGTTCACTCCGGCACAGGCGGCCGAGTTCACCAAGGTGCTCGGGCCCATCGCCTCGACCGCCGGCCTGAAAGTCGCCTGCTGTGACTCGTTCGGCTGGAACCAGCAAAGTGCCTACAGCAAGGCAATCGAGGCCGACGCGACCGCACGCGGCATCGTCGCGACGCACACCGGCCACACCTACGCGAGCCAGATCACCGGACCGCTGCCGACCTCGCGCCGCACGTGGATGTCGGAGTGGTCGCCGAACGGCACGACGTGGAACGAGAACTGGGACGACGGCGGCAGCTATGACGGCATGACCATCGCCAAGGCCGTGCACACCGCGCTCACGACGGGCAACGTCAACGGCTACGTCTACTGGTACGGCGCCTCCGTGGGCGCGACCCGCGGCCTCATCCAGATGAACGGCGACGGCTACCGCGTCTCCAAGCGGCTGTGGGCGCTGGCGAACTACAGCCGGTTCGTCCGGCCGAACGCGACTCGCATCGATGCGACGACGACTGACAGCGGGTTGTTGCTGTCCGCGTTCCGCAACACCGACGGCTCTCTCGCCGTCGTCGCCCTCAACACGGGCAGCACCGCCACCTCGGTCTCCTACGCGCTCAGGAACACCGGTGTCACCACCGCCACCGCGACCCCGTACCTGACCAGCACCACCGGCGCCATGACCGCCCAACCGTCCGTCCGCGTCACCGGCGGCACGTTCACCGCGACCGTGCCCGCCCGCGCGCTGATCACCTACAGGATCACCTCATGACGAACACCTTGCGCCTCAAGGCTTTGCTCGTCTGCGCCGGGCTGCTGGCGAGCACGCTCCTCGCCCCGCCCGCCGGCACCGCCCTGCCGTCCCGCTTCCAGTGGCGGTCCAGCGCCCAGCTGATCGGCCCGAAGTCCGACGCCACGCACAGCATCCGCGCTGTCAAGGACCCGTCGGTGGTCTACCACGACGGCCGCTGGCACGTGTTCGCAAGCAGCGTCAACAACAACGGCTCGTACAACATGGTGTACCTGAACTTCACGGACTGGTCCCAGGCGAACAACGCGCAGCACCACTACCTGGACCAGTCCGCGATCGGCGCCGGTTACAAGACCGCGCCACAGGTCTTCTACTTCGCGCCCCAACGGCTCTGGTACCTCGTGTTCCAGACCGGCGACAACGCCGCGTATTCGACCACATCGGACATCAGCAACCCGCGATCGTGGAGCGCGCCGAAGAAGTTCTACGCGAACGGCATGCCGCAGATCATCAAGGACAACATCGGCAACGGACACTGGGTCGACTTCTGGGTCGTCTGCGACAGCGCGAAGTGCCACCTGTTCTCCTCCGACGACAACGGGCACCTGTACCGGTCCGAGACGTCCGCCACCGGTTTCCCCAACGGCATGACCAACACCGTGATCGCCATGCAGGACAGCAACAGGTACCGCCTGTGGGAAGCCGCCAACGTCTACAAGCTCACCACCGAGAACAAGTACCTGCTGATCGTCGAGGCGATCGGCGGTGACGGCCGCCGGTACTTCCGCTCCTGGACGGCGCCCGGGATCACCGGCCCGTGGACCGCGCTGGCCGACACCGAGAGCAATCCCTTCGCCCGCGCGAACAACGTCACGTTCAGCGGCACCGCGTGGACGAAGGACATCAGTCACGGCGAGATGGTCCGCGCGGGCGTCGACCAGACCATGGCCGTCAACCCGTGCAACCTGAGCTACCTCTACCAGGGCAAGGACCCGAACGCCGCCGACCCGTACAACCTGCTGCCCTGGCGGCTCGGCCTGCTGACCCAGACCGGCTCGACCTGCTAGACCCCGGCGGTCCGCCGCCCGGCGACGAACCACAGCACGCTGCCCAGGAAGGGCAGGGCGAAGATCACGAGCACCCAGAGGATCTTCGCACCGCACCCGACCGGCGCGGCCAGGACGCTGATCAGCGCGCTCACCCAGAAGATCAGGAGGGCGACGGCCCCGAGCACGACGAGCACGAGGCCGCCGCCCTCCAGGGGCGTGATCGGCTGATCGGACAGGGCGTGCACGAGCTGAGGTGACATGTCACCGACGGTAGGTCCGTTCGGAGGCATCGGGCATCGGCCTTAAGGAGGATCGTCCGTCCTACCCGGAGTGGACAACCTCGGGCTGGGCACCGCCGTCAGGCGGGCCGGGCAGCACCCTCAGCGCCGCCGCCCCACCCCACCCGGCGCCAACTCCTGAGCAAGCTCAACAGCAGCCCTCGCCGGATCATGATCGAAGCGGCTGCCGAACGCGTCGTGCACCCGCCACCCCGCGTGGGTGAGCGCACGCCAGCGCGCGAGATGCGCCAGTGCCCCCTCAGGGTGCGGGCGCGTCTCCACCGCCACCGCCTCTTCCTTCGCTCCCACCACGAGATCCACCCGCCACTGCCCCACCGGATACCCCGTCCGCACGGTCAGCCCGGCAGCCACGAGCTCCTCCGCGAGCCGAGCAGTCCAGGCGTCGTCGGGTTCGACGCCCGCGGTCTCGGTCGGTGGCGTGTCGGCGTGCTTCAGGTACTCGCCGACGAGGCCGGGCGGTTCGGGCGCCGAGGTGATCACGTGCGCCAGCCGGCGGGCGCGGGTCGTGAGCACCGCGAGCAGGTTGGGGTCGTTCACGAACCGCCACGAGCCCGGCTTCTCGTCGGCCGCCAGGCTGATCACGACCTCGTCGAACTCGCCGCCCTGGACCCCGTGCACGGTGCCGACGCGAACGCCGCCGCTGGTGATCTCGTCCAGCGTCAGCTCGCTGAGCAGCGCTTCCTCCAACGCGTCTGCCTGCGCGCGGAACGGCGTCACGACACCGATCGAGCGCACCCCGGCCGCGACCCGCTTGCGCAGGTGGGCGAGCACCGCGTCGACCTCGATCTGGTTGACGCCCTTCGACGACCGCTCCCCCGGCACGTGCTCGGTGTCGATGCAGTCGACGTCCGCGATGGACGGGTGCGTGGTCAGCAGCGCGATCTTGCCGTCGTAGAACCTGGTCGCGGCGAACCCGATCAGGTGCGGCGCGCAGCGGTGGTGCTCGTCGAGCCAGTGCACACCTGCGGTCGCGGTCGCCGCGTCGAACAGGCTGACCTTCGGCACGTCCAGCCGGTCGCGCAGGTCCTGCGTGCCCTCCGCGTCGACCGCCGCCTGCACGGCCTGGTCGCTGACGAACGACACGTGCCGCAGCTGCCGGGGATCGCCGCCGATCACCGCGGACCGCCCGCGCAGCAACGCGGGCGCGGCGAGCGGCTGGTCCACGTGGCTGGCCTCGTCGATGATCACCAGGTCGAACATGCCCGGCACCGGCGGCAGGATGTCCTCCACATCGGACAGCGTGCCGACCCACAACGGCAGCGCCGCCACCAGATCCACACTGTTGATCTCGGCCAGCCCGCGCCGCCTGGCAGCCCGTCCTGACCGCAACGCCTTCGCCAGCGCGGCCACCGCCCTGCGTGCACCCGATCCCCGGCGGCTGACCGAGTACTCCTTCAGCCACGCGGCAGTGGCTTTCCTGTTCGCGGCGTCCTGGTCGGCGAGCAACGGCCGCAGCTCACCGAACGTGGTGCCCCCGCTCGCGCCGATCCTGACGGCGGCCGCGGTCTGTTCGGCGGCTTCGATCCCGGCGACGAGATCCTCCGTCGGCGCTTCTGCCGCCCCGGTCAGCCTGCGCACCTTCCTGAGCGCCCATCCGGTGCGGAGTCCACTCAGGAACCCGGTGCGCGGAGCGAGAAGTCCTCGCAGTTCCTCGAAGTCGACGTCCGCCGCGAACGCCTTGGGCGCCACGACCCGATGCGCCGGCATCAACGCCTGATGCTTCCTCGCCACTTCGGCAAGTCTCTCGTCGTTCAACGCTTGTCCGACCGAACGTTCGACACGACTGACAGCAGCCGCCGCAGCACGTCGTTCCCGATCGAGCTCCTTCAGCCGGTCAGGCCTGCCGGTGGCGTCGAGGCCGTCGCCCAGCTCTCGCGCCATCTCCTGCCGCAGCTCGGAGTCACCGAACAACACCGGCACCGGCCCGCCCGCCCGGCGCAACGCGGCCCCGAGCACGTCAGCGGCGTTGCGCGTACGACTGGCGAGCAGGACAGATTTACCCGCCGCCACAGCGTCCAGCGCCAACGCGGCGAGGGTGTGGGTCTTGCCCGATCCTGGAGGTCCTCCGACGACAGTGATCCGTGCGCGGCGAGCGTGCTCAACGGCCCGTTGCTGACTGTGGCTGAGCGGCAACGCGGAACCGGCCGGCGCCTCCCGCTCGTCCGCTCGCTCACCCCAGCCGTACAGCGCCGCGAACGCCGTCTGGTCCACCTCGACCGCGGCCGCCCACTCGACCAGCGCCGTCCCGTGCTGGGTGTTCACGACGGGCTCACCGGCGTGCAGCCCCACCCCCATCGCGACCACCAGCTCCTGGCCGGCGATCAACGGCAACGGATCGCCGTGCACGATCGGCACGTCCCCGAACCCCGCCTGCCGCAGGGTCTCGGTGATCCACTCCTCGGTGGGCGCGATGGCCGCCTCCCGTTCGGCGGCCTTCGCCCAGTCGTCGAGCAGCGGGAACACCCCGGCGTCACCGGCAACGTGAAAGTCGTAGTTCGCCCCGGTGCCGTGCTGCAACCGCACCGGCCGCGACACCAACGGCAGGCACACCCGCCGCCGCTGACCGGCGACCAGCGCGGGCCCGGCCAGAAACGCCCAGCCCAGCCGCAGCAACCGGTCCTCCTGGTGCAGCGCGTCGAACGCCGCGAGGTGCTGCACCCCGGCACGCGCGTGCCGGGGAGCTCTCCAGGTGATCGGCGCCTGCTCCTGCGTCGCCGTCATCGCCTGCCACCACGGCCCGTGGTCACCGAGCCAGAGCAGGCCCGCCGCCTTGGAGAGGTCGAGCTGGACCTTCTCCGGCTGCTCGGCGGCACTCAAGCGGGCGAGGGTGCGCAGCACAGCCGGAACGTTCACGGCGTACATCGTGCCATCAGGACTGATGACACGATGTACGCCGGTCAATCAGTTAGAGCGTCAGGCTCCACGTGTCGATGGTGCCGACGTCGGCGGTGGCCGCGTCACGGACCTGAAGCTTCCAGGTGCCATTGCGGGTCTCCGACGACAGGTTGACCGTGTAGGTCTGGTCGATGTTGTCCGCGCTGCCGCCCGTGCGGTTGTGCAGCGAGTACGCCGTACCGTCCGGCGCGATCAGGTCGACCACGAGGTCACCCTTGTAGGTGTGCTTGATGTGCACCTCCACCTTGCTGCTGGCCGACGCGGTGCCGGTGCAGCCGCTGACCGTGATGGAGCTCGACACCGTCGCGTTGTCCGGGATCGCGACGTCCGTGCCGTTGGTCTGCGTGGCACACGAAGCCGAACCGACGGTCCACGTGAACGACGTGCTGCCCGAGCCACCCGCCGAAGCGGTGGCCGTGACGGTCACGTTGTACGTGCCCGCGGCCGTTGCCGTGCCGGTGACCAGACCGTTGGAGGACCCGATCGACAGGCCGGTGGGCAGCCCGGTGGCCGACCACGTGTACGGCGCGGTGCCGCCGGACGCGGACAGCTGCAGGTTCGCCGTGCCGTTCAGCGCCGTGCTCTGGGCGCCGGGGTTGGTCACGGAGACACCGGGAACACCACCGGAGTTGGTGCGCAGCAACAGGTTCGCCGAGTTGGCACCGGGGTTGGTGACCTTGTTCGGGGTGGCTGAGGCCAGAACCGCGGCGTGCACCTCGGCCGGGGTCTTGGACGGGTTGTCGCCGAGGTACAACGCGGCCGCGCCCGCGACGTGCGGGGAGGCCATCGACGTGCCGCTCATCGTGGCGGTGCCGGTGTTGTTGTTGTACGAGGCGGAGACGATGTCCTGGCCGGGTGCGAACAGGTCGCTGCACGTGCCGTAGCTGGAGAACGACGCACGGGCGTCGGTCCGTGCGGTCGCCATGACGTTGATCGTCTCGGTGACCCGCTGCGGCGAGTACTTGCAGGAGTCGTCGTTGAAGTTGCCCGCCGCCACGACGTAGGTGACGCCGCCGCGGATCGACGCGCGGACAGCGTCGTCCAGCACGCGGCTCGGCTCGTTCGCCGTTCCGGTGTAGAGGCTCATGTTCGCGACCGCCGGCAGGACGGCGTTCGCGGTGACCCAGTCGACGCCCGCTGCCTCGGTGGCCACGGAGCCGCCGCCGAGGCAGTTGAGCACGCGGACAGCCTTGAGCTTCACGTTCTTCGCCACGCCGTACGTGGCACCGCCGACGGTGCCGGACACGTGCGTGCCGTGACCCTGGCAGTCCTTGCCGTTGCGGCCGTCGGTGAACGCGTCGAATCCGAACGTCGCCCGCCCGCCGAAGTCGGCGTGGTCGTAGTTGATGCCGGTGTCGATCACGTACGCCGTCACGTTCGCGGCGCCCGTGCTGTAGCTGTACTTGTTGTCCAGCGGGAGATCGGCCTGGTCGACCCGGTCGAGGCCCCACGACGGCGGGTTGAGCTGGTCGGTCAGGACCTGCACGGTCCGGTCCTGCTCGACGTAGAGCACGGACGGGTCGGCCGCCAGGTGCTTGGCCTGCTTCGCCGTCATGTTCGCGGAGAAGCCCTTGAACGCGGCCTTGTAGGTGAAGCCGATCTTGCCGCCGTAGCGCCCGACCAGCCCGTCCGCGTTGCCGCGGACGGCCTCGCGGGCCATGGCGTTGTCCTTCAGAACGACGATGTAGCTGTCGCGGACGGCGTTCGGCGCGCTCTCCGCGAGGATCTGTCCCTCCGGCTGTGCGGCGACAGCCTGTGGGAGCGCTAACACCGTGCCGACGGCGGCAATTGCCGCCACACCGAGCGTGCGCAGGGTGCGTTGTCTCATCACTGCTCCTTGATCGCAGGGAACCGCGTGCGAACGCGAGCCGGCCCTCGACGGCTCATGCAGGTGCGTTCACACGCGGTTGCGAAACAGCGTTAGTCCGCTAGTGCGGACGTGATGAGTCTTTAGTTGCGACAACGATGAGAACAAGCGACTTTCGTACGGTTGTCAGCCGGCGAGCGCGAAAAGATCCTCGGGCCGGCCGGACTGCTTGAGCAGTGCGAGCGACTGCTTCTCCAGTTGACGGATCCGCTCGCGGGTCAGCCCGAGCTCCTCCGCGACCTCCTGGAGGGTGCGCTCACGGCCGTCCTCGAGCCCGAAGCGCAGGCGCATGATCCGCACCTGCCGTTCGGGAAGGACGTCCAACAGGGACCGCACGCCCTCGGAGAACGCCTGGCGTTCCACGATTTCGGGCGCGGACACCCCGTCGGTGTCCTGGATCAGGTCGGCCAGCACCGAGCCGCCGTCGTCGCCGACCGGCGTCTCCAGCGACACGCAGGTACGTGCGGCGTCACGAAGATCCTGCACGCGCGTCGGCGAACACTTGGCCTCGGCGGCGATCTCCTCGACCGTCGCCTCGCGACCGAGGGTCAGCGACAGCTTCTGCCCGATCTTCTTGAGCTTGTTGACCTCTTCCACGACGTGCACCGGCAGGCGGACCGTGCGGGTCTGCTCGGCCAGACCACGTTCGATGGCCTGACGGATCCACCACATCGCGTAGGTGGAGAACTTGTAGCCCTTGGCGTAGTCGAACTTCTCGACCGCGCGGATCAGGCCGAGGTTGCCCTCCTGCACGACGTCGAGGAACGGCAGGCCGCGGAACGAGTGCTTCTTCGCGACCGACACGACCAGGCGCAGGTTCGCGCGGATCATGTGTTCCTTGGCGCGCTCGCCGTCGGCGACGAGCCGGCGCAGCAGCCGTGCGTCGCGCGTCGTGTCACCGGTGCGCAGCAGATGTGCGGCGTACAGACCGGCCTCGATGCGCTTGGACAGGTCGACCTCTTCGGACGCGGTCAGCAGCGGCGTGCCGCCGACGTCGCGCAGGTACTGGCCGACCAGGTCCGCATCCTGCGCGGACGCGGCCTTCTTCTGGATTGCAGGCATGGCGAATCCCCCGTTCCGCTGGCAGGAGTGGCAGCCGGAAGTGGCTGCACTTGTGTGTAACGGTTCAGAGCCCTTGGTCATTCCGCGGTTCGGCCTGTGACCTCAGCCTCACCGACATGATCGCGTGGTGCTCGACGTGGAGCACCTCGATTTCCCAGCCCGGGACGTGCACCACGTCTCCCGGCTCTTCCGGGATGCGGCCGAGAATCACCAGCACGAGACCGGCGATCGTCGCGTACGAGCCACGCGGCGGTTCGCGCAGTTCGACGCCGACGTCTTCCAGGTCGTGCACCGGGAACGTACCGGGCAGCTCGATCGTGCCGTCCGGCCGGGCGTGCACCGCGACCACGTCCGAGTCCGTCTCGTCGTAGATCTCGCCGACGATCTCCTCGAGCAGGTCCTCCAGCGTCACCATGCCGTCGACCGCGCCGTGCTCGCCGACCACCAGCGCCATCTGCTCGTGCTCTGCCTTCATGCGCCGCAACGCGTCGGTGACCCTCAGCGAGTCCGGCAGCACCATCGGGGCGCGCACCACGTCGGTCAACGTCACGTCGTCGTCGAGCAGGTCTCGCAGGTTCACGACGCCGATCACGTCGTCGAGGTGACCGTCCTTGGTCACCGGAGCCCGCGAATGGCCGGACCTCGCCAGGGCTTCCCTGGCGACGGGGGTCGCCAAACCCGCGTCCAGCACGGTCACCAGCCGGCGCGGCACCAGCACCTCGCGCAGCCGCCGTTCGTGGATCTCCAGCGCGCCGGTCATGATCGTGCGCTGCTCCGGGTTCAGCTGCTGCTGCACCTCGACGAGATCGCGCAGCTCCTGCGGTGACATCTGTTCCTCTTCGGCGTCCGGGTCACCGCCGAAGATCCGCACGACCAGGTCGGTCGCCTTGCTGAGCAACCACACGGCGGGCCGTGACACCGCGGACAGGAAGTCCAGCGGGCCCGCGATGATCTTCGCCCAGGGCACCGCGTACTGCATCGCCAGCCGCTTGGGTGCGAGCTCCCCGAACACGAGCGTGACGAAGGTGAGAGCGATCGTCACGAGTGCGATCGCGACGCTGTTCGCCGCACCGTCGAGGAACTGCAGCAGCGGCACGAGCGGCTGCGCGAGCGAGACCGCCGCGGTCGCCGACGCCAGGAACCCGGACAGCGTGATGCCGATCTGGATGGTCGCGAAGTACCTGTTCGGATCACGCGCGAGCCGGACGAGGGTGCGGTGTCCTTCGCGTTCCAACGACCGCAGCTGGCCCTCGCGCAACGACACCAACGCCATCTCGCTGCCGGCGAACGCCGCGTTCAGCAAGACCAGAACCCCTACCAGCGCGAGGTTGAACCCGTAGCCGTCCACACGTTTGGGTTAGCACGCGCGGTGGTATTTCGCGACCTGACGGCCTTCTTGAGCAGCCAGGACGGCCATCGCCACAACCGAGGTGGGGATCAGATGGAAACTCCAGAGGTGCTCGGCACCTCCACGAGAGCCCAGTACGCCCTGCCCGACGACAAGACGGACCTCGCGGCGGTGCGTGCGTGGGCCGGGAAGCTGCTGGGGGACCTGTCCGAGGACGTTCGGCTCGATGTGTTGCTCGTGTGCACCGAACTCGCCAGCAACGCCTACGAGCACGCCTGCGGGCCACGGTCGGTGCGGGTGCAACGGCTCGATGAGGTCGTACGGGTAGAGGTCGACGACGGCACGCCAGCCGACCTGCCGCGGCTCGGTGAGTCTCGGCTCGGTGACCTGCGCGGACGCGGCCTGGTGCTGACCGCGGCGATTTCCCGGTGCTGGGGTACGAGAGAGGCGGACGGTGGCAAGACCGTGTGGGCGGAGATCCTGATCGCATAGATCATCCGTGCGTTTCGCACAGGAAAGTCATGACATCGCGCGGATGGGGCTTGCCGGGCGTTTCTTCGATTCTCAATGCATGACAACCAAGACTTCACCGGTTCTGCCGGCGGCGCTGTGGGTGCGCGACCGCTGGCCTGCCTTGATCGCGCTCACGGTGTCGTTCGACTTCTGGCAGACGCCGCTCGTGCCGCCCGTGTGGGCGCTGCTGCTGTGCCAAGCGGCGTATCTGTTCTGGGGCCGTCGTGCGCCACGGGTGCAGCTCGTGGTGTTCGGTCTGTACACGGTGCTGGCGGCGGCGACGGTCGTCGTCTCGCCGTACGCCGGTGTTCTGCTGATCGCTGCCGGATGGGGCGCGCACGCCGTGTGGGACCTGGGGCACCACATCCGCAACGCCGTCGTGCCGCGCTGGTGGTCGGAGTTCTGCGGGGTGTTCGACCTGGTCGTTGCGGTCACGATCCTGCTGAAGTGGCTCTAGTCTGATGGCGATGAACGATCTTCCGCGCACCCTGCTCCGCGGGACGGTCCACGCACTGTGGGTGGCCTGTCTGGTCGTGCCGCTGATTTCGGTGCTGCGCGAGCAGTCCGTCATGCGCTGGTTCGGGATCCTGGGGCTGCTGGTGCTGGCCGTGGCATACGCGGTGGCGTTGCGGGACGGGAAGCTCTGGGTGCTCGTGGCCGCGACGCTGGCCTCGATCCCGCTCGTGGCACCGGCCGGCCCCGACGAGCTGTCCACGTGGGCGTGGATCGGCGGTGCCGCCGCCGGGTTCGCTCCGCTGCTGATGAACGGCGTCTGGCGGTGGATGGCGGCCATCGGCTCGGTCGTCCTCGCGGGGCTCGTCGGGTTCTTCGTGACCCGTGACCACACGACCTACCAGATGATCGCGGCCGCGGTCGGGCTCACGATCATCGCCATGGCCGGGCTGCCGACGTGGTTCGCGAACCTGCTGGAGCAGGCGCGGGCGGGCCGCGAGGCACGGGCGGAGCTGGCGGTGAGCGAGGAACGGTTGCGGTTCGCCCGTGACGTGCACGACCTGCTGGGCCACCGCCTGACCGTGATCGCGTTGAAGGCCGAGCTGGCCGGGCGGCTCGCGGACACCGATCCCGCGCGGTCTGCCTCGGAGGCGTTCGAGGCGCAGCGGCTGGCGTCCTCGGCGCTGGAGGAGGTGCGGGACGCGGTGCACGGCTACCGCGCGGTGGATCTCCCCGAGCAACTGGAGGCGGTGCGCAGCGTGCTGCAGGAGGCCGGGATCCGGTGCAGCATCACGGACGTTCCAGTGCACGGCGAGAACGCCACACAGCTCGCGCTGGCGCTGCGTGAGGCGTGCACGAACGTTCTCCGGCACAGCACCGCGACGTGGTGCATGATCGACCTCGTCGAGCAGGACGGGGAGATCCGGATGACCGTCACGAACGACGGCGCCGGGAAACCTTTCCACGAGGGCAACGGGATTCGGGGTATGAGCGAGCGACTCGCGGTGGCGGGCGGACGGGTGTCCGCCGATCACTCCGACGGTGACTTCACGCTGCAGGTCGTGGTGCCCGCGTGATCAGGGTGCTGCTGGCGGACGACGAGGAGCTGATCCGCGACGCCCTCGCCGCGCTGCTCGACCTCGAACCCGACCTGGAGGTGGTGGCCCGCGCCGGTGACGGCCGGGCCGCCGTCGAGGCCGCGCGGGCCCACCGCCCCGACGTCGCCGTGATCGACATGCAGATGCCGTTGCTGGACGGCCTGGAGGTCACCCAGGAGCTGGCACGCGTGCTGCCGTCGTGCGCGGTGGTGATCCTGACCGGCCGAGGCAAGCCACCGCACCTGCAGCAGGCGCTGCACGCGGGCGCGAAAGGCTTCCTGCCCAAGGGATCCCCCGGCGGCACGCTGGCCGACGTGATCCGCCGCGTGCACGCGGGCTCCCGCTGGGTCGACCCGGCCCTGGCCGCCGAGGCGCTCGCCGCACCGCCGTGCCCGCTGACCCAGCGCGAGCTGGAGGTGTTGCGCCTCACCGAGTTCGGCACCCCGGTGGCGGAGATCGCCTCCCGCACCTCGTTGTCCGCCGGTACCGTCCGCAACCACCTGTCCGCGGCGGTCACGAAACTCGGCGCGGCCGGCCGGGCCGAGGCGTTCCGGCTTGCTCACGACCACGGCTGGCTTTAGCTTGCGGGACAAGAAGATCGTCTATTGGGGGACGTGTTGAGCACGAACGCGATCAGGCTGATCGAGATCTCGCTGACCGCCGAACAGGCCCGCTCCCGCGCCGTCGCGGTGACGTCCTGGCTGCTCGACCGAGGCGTGATCACGCCGAACTGGGAGCGGGACGCGGAGCTGTCGCCGAGCGAGTTCCGCGCCGGCCCGCAGTGCGCCGCGGTCGCTCCCGGCTCGTTCGGTCACGGAGGCGTGGATGTGGTGGTGGAACGCCAGGTGCACCACGCCGTCGAGAACTACGAGCCGCCGACGTGTCCCGGCTGCGGCTACCCGGCGATCTACTTCGACGCGCACCACGCGCTCATCGAACCGTGGCTCTTCGAGCGCGCCGAGGCCTCGGTCCGGTGTGTCGCTTGTGGACGTTCGTCGCTGGTCGGCAACCTGGGCGGGCACTGGTCGTTCCACATCGGCGATCTGGCGGTGGTGTTCCACGACTGGCCGCCGCTGACCGAGGAGTTCGTCGCGGAGCTGGGCGCGGTGATGGGGCCGCGCACCCGCATGGTCATCGCCCACCTGTGATCTTTCTATTGGAGCGCTAGAAACCTGATGTGAGCACGTCGAACGCGTGCTGCCGGTGCTCGGCGAACAGCTCCAGCGCACCCTCCACGTTGCCCAGCCGCAGCGCCGCCGCCAGGTCGCGGTGTTCCTCCCGGATCTGCTGCAGATAGCCGTCCGAGCTCACGTTGACGCGCGTGATCAGGAACAGGTGCACCTGCGACCGGATCGCCTCCCACGCCTGAGCCAGCCGTGAGTGGTTCGCGGCGGCGTACACGGCGTCGTGGAACGCGATGTCGCACCGCACCATCTCGTGCGGGGTCTCGGCGCGGTCCATCTCGGCGGCGGCCTTCTCGATCGACGCCAGCGACTCATCCGAGGCCTGGTCCACGACCCGGCGCACGGCCAGCACCTCGAGGGCACCGCGCAGGCTGTCGAGCTCGGCGACGTCCTGCACGGACAACGCCGTCACGGTCGCGCCCCGGTGCCACTCGGCGCGCACGATGCCCTCGCGTTCGAGCTTCTGCAGTGCCTCGCGGACCGGCCCGCGGCTCACTTCCAGCGCCTCGGACAGCTCGATCTCGCGCAGTGCGCTGCCCGGCGGGTAGCGGCCGTCGAAGATCGCCTCGCGGATCGAGTCGGCGACCTCGGTGCTCAGGCCCCGTCTGCGGGCCGGGCCCATCTTCGTCATGACGCAATGTTAACAAAGCCCCAACTTGTTTGATTGTCACAATGTTAACATTCCTACAAGCATCCAGCGTCGAGATCGTGAGGATCCAGCCCGTGACCATCCCCCGCTTCCACCTCGCCATGCCCGTCGACGACCTCGACGCCGCCCGGCGCTTCTACGGCGTCACCCTCGGCCTCCCCCAGGGCCGCAGTTCCGACACGTGGATCGACTGGAACCTGCACGGCCACCAGTTCGTCACGCACCTGGCACCGAAGGTCGAGCGGGTGCACAACCCGGTGGACGGCCACGACGTGCCGGTGCCCCACTTCGGCCTGGTCCTGACCGTCCCCGGCTTCCACGAACTCGCCGGCAAGCTCCAGGAAGCAGGCACGACGTTCGTCATCGAGCCCTACGTCAGGTTCCAGGGCGAGCCCGGCGAGCAGTGGACGATGTTCCTGCTGGACCCGGCGGGCAACGCGCTGGAGTTCAAAGCCTTCGCGGACGACTCCCAGGTGTTCGCGGCGTAGGTTCCAAATAATCTTGCACGACGCGCAAGTTTCTGTAGCGTGGAGGTGACGCCGAGCCACGACCCGATCACCACGGGTCAGACAGGGAGAGGCCACCATGACCACGGCAGAGCGGCAGCGCAACGCGCAGGAGCTCACCCGTCCGCAGTTGCCCGCCGAGCTCACGAAGCGCGGCGGGTGCCCGTTCGACCCGCCCGGCGAGCTGACCGAGTTGAGCGGGCACGGCCGGATCCACAGGATCGAGCACAACGGCGAGGTGATCTGGCTCGTCACCGGGCACGACGAGGCGCGGGCGGTGCTCGCGGACGCGCGGATGAGCTCGGATCGGATCAACAGCCCGCGCGCCAGGGCTCTCATCTCCCCCGAGCTGCACGCGGAGATGTTCCCGCCGGAGCGGCGGGCCGGGTCGTTCATCTTCATGGACGCCCCCGAGCACACCCGCTACCGCAGGCTGCTGACCGGGCAGTTCACCGTGCGCAGGATGCGGGACCTGACGCCGCGCGTGCACGAGATCGTCACCGCGCAGCTCGACGCGATGATCGAGAAGGGCCCGCCGTCGGACCTCGTGCAGGACTTCGCGTTGCCGGTGCCGTCACTGGTGATCTGCGAGCTGCTCGGGGTCGACTACGGCGAACGCGAGGAGTTCCAGCGCCGCACCTCCAGGCTGCTCAGCCTGGACACCACGATCGACGAGCAGATCAAGGTCAGCGCGGACCTGCGGCAGTTCATGCAGTCGCTCGTGCGGGAGAAGCAGCGCGACCCCGGCGACGACCTGCTCTCCGGGCTCGTCCGCGACACCGACCTCGACACCGACGAGCTGACCGGCATCGCGAACCTGCTGCTCATCGCCGGTCACGAGACGACGGCGAACATGCTGGCGCTCGGCACGTTCGCGCTGCTCGAACACCCGGAGCAGCTCCAGAAGCTGCGGGAGCACCCCGAGCTGACCGAGAACGCGGTCGAGGAGCTGCTGCGCTACCTGTCGATCATCAGCATGGGCGTCTCCCGGCACGCGTTGGAGGACGTCACCATCGGCGGCGCCACGATCCGTGCCGGCGACACCGTCGTCGTGTCGGTGCCCGCGGTGAACCGCGACGAGAGCCAGTACCCGGACCCGCACGAGCTGCAGGTCGACCGGCCGCGCGGGCACCACGTGGCGTTCGGGCACGGCATCCACCAGTGCCTCGGCCAGCAGCTGGCCCGCGTGGAGATGACCGTCGGCTTCACCGAACTGCTGCGCAGGCTGCCCGACCTGCGCCTGGCCGTGCCCGCCGACGAGGTGCCGCTGCGCACCGACATGGCGATCTACGGCGTGCACGCACTGCCGGTCACCTGGTGAAACCGGCGCCGAGCTGGTCGATCATCTTCCCGACCAGCTCGGCCGCCGTGTACCGCTCCGAGGCCTGGGGCGTGTCCAGCCACCACTGCACGACCGCGCGCATCGACGCGAGGAACGTCGAGGCTGCCACCGCCGGGTAGGGGTCCTCGTCGGCGTCCACCCCGCACCGCACCGCGATCGCCGCGGTCAGCTCCTGCTCCCGTGCGGAATAGGCGTTGAACAGGTGCGGCAGCAGGGCCGGGGTCCGGCGCAGTTCACGCAGCTGGCGAAGCCGGTCGAGGTCGACGTGCCGCGGGTAGAGCGAGTTCAGCGCCTCCCGCAACGCGACCAGCACCGGCTCGCCGGCGGGCCTCAGGGTGAACGCCTGGACGAACGCCTCCGCCATCGTCGAGTCGCCGGCGACGACCGCTTCTTCCTTCGAGGAGAAGTAGTTGAAGAACGTCCTCAGAGACACCCCAGCGGCGTGCGCGATCTGCTCGACGGTCACGCCATCAAGGCCGTGCTCGACACACAGGCTCCACGCGGCGTCGCCCAGCGCCGCCTTGGTAGCCGCTTTCTTGCGTTCGCGCAGGCCCGTCATGGTCAAAAGATTAGTGCTGTCGCCGTTAACATTCGCTGGTCACCGTACTTGTACCGGAAATTGGTTTAGACCTTGTGGCCGGGTGACCGCCTCACTACGGTCTGTGAGAACGCTCTCACAAGCCTAACGGAGGACCGGGTGCGTCTACTCGGAGTCGTCGTACTGACCGGCGCCCTGCTCACCGCCGGCCAGGCCCAAGCCGCTCCCACGCAAGCGGCACCAGCGCCTACGGTCACGCTGATCACCGGCGACCAGGTGCTCACCGGCCAGCGCGCGGTCAGACCGGCACCCGGCCGTGAACAGGTCGTGTTCACCACCTACAGCGCGCAGGGCCACGAGTACGTCGTGCCGTCGGACGCCATGCCGCTCATCGCCAGCGGCAAGCTCGACGAGCGCCTCTTCGACGTCACCGAGCTGGCCACGTACGACGGCGCCCTCCCGGTGATCGTCACCTATCCCGAGGGCACCGCCCACGCGCAGTCGGGCCTCAGCCTCCCGAGCATCAACGGCGTGGCGTTCGACGCCGCCAAGACGCCGATTGCCGGAATGTCAACATCCCGCATGTCAACAAGCGGAATGTCAACATTCAGCATGTCGGCATCCGGCATCAAGCGGGTCTGGCTCGACGCGAGGCGCACCGCGAACCTGGACCGCAGCGTCGCCCAGATCAACGCCCCCGCCGCCTACGCCGCGGGCTTCAAGGGCAAGGGCACCACGGTCGCCGTCCTCGACACGGGCGTGGACCAGACCCACCCGGACCTCGCGGACCGCGAGATCGGCGAGCGCAACTTCACGACGTCCCCGGACGCGATCGACCACTACGGTCACGGCACGCACGTGGCGTCGATCATCGCGGGCACCGGCGCGAAGAGCGGCGGCAAGTACCACGGCGTCGCTCCCGAGGCGAACATCCTCGACGTGAAGGTGCTGGGCGACAACGGTTCCGGCCAGGACAGCCGGATCATCGCCGGCATGGAGTGGGCCGTCGAACAGGGCGCCCAGATCGTCAACATGAGCCTCGGCGGTTTCGACACCCCCGAGATCGAGCCCCTCGAGGAAGCCGTCAACCGCCTCACCGCGGACAAGGGCACGCTGTTCGTGATCGCCGGCGGCAACCGCGGCCCGAACGGCAGCACCATCGGCTCGCCGGGCTCGGCCGACGCCGCGCTCACCGTCGGCGCGATCGACGACCAGGACCAGATCGCCGAGTTCTCGAGCCGCGGCCCGACCAGGGCCGGCTCGCTCAAGCCGGACCTCACGGCGCCGGGCGTCGGCATCGTCGCCGCCCTGCACGCCGACGGCAAGATCGGCCCACCGGTCGCCGACGGCTACACCTCCCTCGACGGCACCTCGATGGCGACCCCGCACGTCGCGGGCGCGGCGGCGTTGCTCCGCCAGCAGCACCCCGA
This sequence comes from Lentzea sp. NPDC051213, assembly GCF_044455585.1. NCBI lineage: Bacteria > Bacillati > Actinomycetota > Actinomycetes > Pseudonocardiales > Pseudonocardiaceae > Lentzea > Lentzea sp. NPDC051213. The sequence goes on along the minus strand of NZ_JBITEX010000001.1, from coordinate 805,834 downwards.
CCTCAAGGGCACCCAGCTCAAGGCCCGCCTCACCGGCAACACCACCCCGACCGCGAAGCTGACCCCGTTCGAACAGGGCACCGGCCGCGTCGACGTCGCCAAGGTGATCACGCAGAAGGTCAGCACCGCGCCGACCAGCCTCACCTTCGGCTCGCACCGCTGGCCCCACACCGGCAAACCCGCGCTGACCAAGGAGATCACCTACACCAACGCGGGCACCGAACCGATCACCCTCGACCTCACCACCGACACCACCGGCACGCTCTTCAGCGTCTCCCCCGCGAAACTCACCGTGCCCGCCGGCGGCGAGGCGAAAGCAACGCTCACCGCGGACATCGCCAAGCAGCCCAACGGCGGCGTCTTCGGCGGCGCCGTGGTCGCCTCCGGTGTCCGCACCTCGGTGGTCGTGGACCTCGAGCCGGAGAGCTACGACGTCAAGCTAACCGCCACCGACCGCAACAGCGCCAAGGTGTCGCCCACCTACGCGTTGCTGATCAACGTCGACACCGGCGCCCGCATCTACCCGAACGACGACACCGACGTAGCCCGCCTGCCCAAGGGCCACTACATCCTGGCCGGCGGCATCATGTCCTCCTCCGGTGCCTACACCCACGACGCCATCAACTTCCCCAACCTCACCGTGACCGGCCCGGCGACGATCGACCTCGACGCCAGGCTGGCCAAGCCGGTCGAGGTGAAGCTCCCCGTCGCCGCCAAACTGTCGTTGCTGCAGACCGGTTTCGAACGCGTCGTCAACGGCGCCAGGTACACCGTCGGCAACTTCTCGGTAGGCGGCAGCGTCGCCCACCTGGGCCACGCGAGCGTCGGCCCCGACTCGAACGAGGTGACGAGCAAGGTCGCGACGTTCTGGACCGCGGGCTCGGACTTCTACGGCCTCGCCTGGTACCGCAAGGGATCAGCGCCCAACGGCCTGAACAAGACGATCACGCAGAAGGACCTCGCGACCGTGAAGGTCGACATGCCGGCGTTCAAGGCGGGCCAGAACGGCACCATCGGCCACACGTCCGCGCCCTACGGCAAGGCCGACTGGGGCTGGGGCTCCCTGGACAACATGGTCCCCGGCCCGCGCACCGAGTACTACGGCGGCGAGGGCGGCGACTGGTCGCGCAGGTTCAACCTGTTCGACGCGACCGGCAACATCGGCGCACTGGCCGGCCCGCTCAAGCACTACAGGCCGGGCAGGACCTACGTGGAACCGTTCAACCGCGCCGTGTTCGGCCCGGCCCTGCCCGAGTCACGCGACTTCCCGCACACGTTCCGCAATGGCAATCTGGTCCGCATCACGATCCCCCTGTACGGCGACAGCGCGGGCAACGCCGGCTACGGCCCCACCAGCGGGGCCAAGACAACCCTGTTCCGCGACAACGTGAAGGTCGGCGACTCGACCTCCGCAGGCTGGGGCATGTTCGACGTAGAACCGGGCGCCGGAAACTTCCGCATCGAAGCCACGGCAACCCGTGACAACCCGTTGAGCAGCAAGGTGTCCGGCGTCTGGACCTTCCGCAGCGACACCACGACAACTCACACCGCACTACCGCTGTCGGTGATCCGCTTCACCCCGCAACTGGACGACAACGGCACCGCCCGCGCGGGCCAGATGCTGGCCGTCCCGGTCTCGACCCAGTCGCAGACCGACTCGGTGCGCATCACGTCCGTCGAGGTCTCCTACGACGGCGGCACGACGTGGCGCGGCACCCCGATCACGGGCAACCGCGTCCTGCTGGCCCACCCGAAGGACGCGAAGTCGGTGTCCTTGCGCGCCAAGGCGTCCGGCCACGGCCAGACCGTGGAGCAGACGATCATCAACGCTTACCTGCTCCGCTGACGCCCGACGGCCCCGTGTGCTCGCTCGCGAGCACACGGGGCCGTCCCAGCAGGCTCTCGCCGGGTCGAGTCCACGAACGCGGGGCGTCTCGGCAGCCCTCGCCTGTCGAGCCCACGAGCCCGCGGAGCCGTCCGAGAAGCCCTCGCACTCACCAAGCTCACGAGCACGTGGGCCTTCCAACAGCCCGCGCCCGTCGAGCCCACGAGCACGCAGGTCATCCCCCCAGCCCCCCGTCGAACCCGAGTGCACGCAGGTCAACCTCAGAGCCCCCGCCCGACGAACCCACAGACACGCGGGCCCTCCCCGCAGCCCCTCGCCCCTCGAGCCCGCCCGTCACCCAGCCGGGTGAACTCCGTCCTGACCCACGCCTGCCGCCGTCTATCAGATGCCCGGAATCCATGATCACCCGCTCCCGCAGAAGGAAAGGGGGCGGGCGGCGGCGCGGCAACGGACTAGAGAGCGAGGGCGAGCACCACATCGAACTGAACCCGGTACCACTCATCCACCTCACGGCCACCCGGAGCCGGCCCGGCCTGCCGAACGAAGTCCTTGACCAACGAGTCCCGCACCCCGAACACGGTGTCGCCGTCCAAGTAGGAGTCCCCACGCACGAAGATGTGCGTGACCAGCGTCCGGAACCCCTCGGCCCGCACCATGAAGTGCAGGTGCGCGGCCCGCATCGGTGACCGGCCCGCCGCCTCCAGCATCCGGCCGACCGGACCGTCGTGCGGAATCGGGTACGGCGAGGGCAGCACACCCCAGAACCCGTACCGCCCGTCGGCGTCCGCGCGGAGGTGCCCGCGCCCGGCCACCCTGCCGTCGACGTACTGGACGTCGTAGAACCCGTCCTCGTCCGCCTCCCACACCTCGATCAGCGCCCCGGCCACCGGCTTGCCGTCGGTCCCGGTCACCGTGCCCTCGACCCAGCACGGCGTGCCCGCGGCCCCCGCCGAGATGTCGCCGCCCTGCGCGATCTCCGGCGAGCCCTCCACGAAGAACGGGCCGAACACTGTCGCCTCGGTCGCGTCGCCGACTGCCTCGTTGTTGACCGTGATCGTCTGCATCGACACGCCCAGCACGTCGGACAGCAGGATGAACTCCTGCCGCTTGTCGTCGGTGATGTGGCCGGCCTGGGGTGAGGAACTCGATCGCGTTCGCCCACTCCGCCTCGGTCAGCCGCACCTCCCGCACGAACGCGTGCAGGTGCCGCGTCAGCGCCTGCATGACCTCGCGCAGCCGCGGGTCGGGTATGCCGTCGAAGGAGGCCACGACCCGGTCCGTCAACTGCTGCTCGCGCTGCTCCTGCTCTGTGGTCATGACTGCCAGAATGGCACTGATCAACAAAGGGGGCTCGCGCGTGGCAACCAAGGGGCTCGCATGCGGGATCCAAGGGGCTCGCGTGAGGGAACTGAGGTGGCCCGCGCAGCAACCGAGGGGCCTCGCGCAGCAACCGAGGGGGGCTCGCATGCGAGAACTAACCGACGAGATCGTCGTCGACTGGACCGCCCCAGCACCACCACCCAACCCCGACCCCGCACTACAAGAAGCCCAAACCCTGATCAAAACCCGCCACGTAGCCGAGATCGCAAAACACCCAGACGGCCGCCTGGCAGTCCTAACGTGGTCAGACCCAAAGATCGACCCAGGCCTGATCAACCCAGCCCTGCACATCATCGACAACGGCAAAGTCGAAGACCTGGGCCCAACCCCGGCAGACGCCCGATCACCGGTCTGGTGGGGCGACAAGATCGTCTACCTGGCCCTGACCCCGCCCCACCTGCAAGGCGGACTGGCCGTCTTCGACCAGCACCACCGCAACCTCACCGAGGGCATGCCGGCCTGCCCCACAGACCTGGTGCAGGACAACGGCAACGCCCCGCTGATGATCGTCGCGACCGGACTGGACACCGAATTCCACCGCCTCGGCACAGGCCCGCTCGCCCGCATCAAGGGCTCCAGCAAACACGCCGGTCGAACCGACCTGAGCAACAACATCCCGTGGGGCACCCAAGAACGCCTCCACTACAAGGCCAAAGACGGACTAGAGCTGGACGGCCTCCTGGTCCTCCCGGTCCACAACGACAGAGACGACGGCCCGTTCCCGCTCATCACGATCGTCCACGGCGGCCCCTACGATCGGTACGCCGACGACCTCCAGCTGGGCTGGGTCCCGTCCGCACAATGGTTCGCGCATCAGGGTTTCGCGACCTTCCTCCCCAATCCCCGCGGCGGACAGGGCCACGGCCACGAGTTCGCCGCCGCCGTCGCGAAAAGGGTCGGCCTGGAGGAGTGGCACGACATCGAAACCGGCATCGACCTGCTGATCAGCCAGAACGTGGCCGACCCGGACAGGCTCGGGATCGCGGGCTGGAGCCACGGCGGGTTCATGGCCGCCTGGGCCACCACGCGGACCGACCGGTTCAAGGCGGCGTTCGTGGGCGCGGGGATCTCCGATTGGCCGAGACTCGCGGAAACCGGTGAGTGGGGTGCCTTCGAGGCCGCGCTCAGCGACAGCGCCGAACACAGCCCGCTCACCTACGCCGGCCGGATCCGCACGCCGATGCTGATCGTGCACGGTGCCGAGGACACGAACGTTCCGGTGGAGCAAGCCGAGCTGCTGCACCGGGCCGTCGCGCACTCCGAACTCGTCGTCTACCCCGGTGAAGGGCACGTGCTGGCCCGGCGTGAGCACAGGCTGGATCTGCTGAACCGAACCAGAAGGTTCTTCGCCAACCTCTGAAACTTGCGCAAAACTTACGCAAACCCCGCAAGCCCAAAGCAAACTGGCGCAAGCGGACTCATCGAGATCGAATCAATTTATTGGGCACGTTCGGGTTCGAACCTCCCGAACCGGGGTCCGTTCTGCCGCTGGTGATAGGCCTTGTGCACCCTGAGATACTGTTCAGATACCGGAAGTGCGACTCGTCTTTCCTGTTCAGAGGGCGATGTCGCAAATTTGCGCAATCACGTCGACATATTGCGGTAATCTGCTAGGCACTTCTACGGTGAGGCGCGCCACACCCCCTCGCGTCCCCACCGAGAAGGGCCAAGCACGCCATGTCAACGACGACTCGCGTTCGCTCCCTGCTAGCCCCGATAGCCGCGTTGGTCCTCACCGCGGGAACCCTGACGATCGCCCCTGCCGCGCAAGCCGCGGCGGTGAGCCTGGATCTGCAGAAGCAGACCCGCATCGACCAGGTCACGCTGACCGCCCCGCGCAACGGCACGGAAACCTTCGCCGTGCAGACGAGTCTCGACGGCAGAGGCTGGTCGACGCTCGTCGCGGAATCGCCACACACCTACAAGGACCGCAAGGTCACGTTCAAGGTCGACCCGACGCTGGTCCGGCACGTCCGCGCCACCAAGACGACGGCGAAGCTGGAGGTCCACGAAGCCGCTGTCAGCGCGCTGCTCGCGGCGACCTACAGCGCGAGCAGCACCAACCAGGGCTACGTCGCGAGCAACGCCGGTGACGGCAACCAGGGCACCTACTGGGAGAGCGCGAACAACGCGTTCCCGCAATGGATCCAGGCCGACCTCGGGGCCGCTCTCAGGGCCGACCGGGTCGTGCTGAAGCTCCCATCCCCGAACTGGGGCACCCGCACCCAGACCCTCGCCGTCCAGGGCAGCACCGACGGCACCAACTTCACGGATCTGGTGGCGTCACGGGGATACGAGTTCAACCCGGCCTCCGCCAACACGGTCACCATCGACTTCACCGCGGCCACCACGCGGTACGTCCGGCTGCGCATCACCGCGAACACCGGCTGGCCCGCGGGCCAGATCAGCGAGTTCGAGGTGCAGGGCCCGACTTCCGGTGACACCCAGGCGCCCACCGCGCCGGGCAGCCTCGCCTACACCCAGCCGCAGGCCGGGCAGATCCGGCTGACCTGGAACGCGAGCACCGACAACGTCGGCGTCACCGGCTACGACGTCTACGCCAACGGCAGCCTGCGGACCACCGTCACCGGCACGACCTACACGGACAGCCAGCCCGACGGGCTGCGGGTGACCTACCACGTGATCGCGAAGGACGCTGCCGGGAACCAGTCCCCCGCCAGCAACTCCGTGACGCGCGAAGGCTCCGCCGGCACGAACCTCGCGCAGGGCAAGCCGGTCACCGCTTCCGGGTACGTGCACACGTTCGTCCCGGCCAACGCCAACGACGGCAACGTCGGCACCTACTGGGAGTCCAACGGGTTCCCCGGCACGCTGACCGTCCAATTGGGATCGAACGCCGACCTCAGCTCCATCGTGGTCAAGCTCAACCCCGACTCGGCCTGGGGTGCTCGCACGCAGAACGTCGAGGTCCTCGGCCGTGAACAGAGCGCGACCGGCTTCACCAGCCTCGTCGCGGGCCGCGACTACCGCTGGGATCCGGCGAGCGGCAACAGCGTCACGATCGGCACCTCGGGACGTGTCGCCGACGTGCAACTGCGGTTCACGACCAACACCGGTGCGCCCGGCGCGCAGGTGGCGGAGATCCAGGTGTTCGGTACCCCTGCCCCGAACCCCGACCTCACCGTCACCGCGACGTCGTTCACGCCGGCCGGCCCGGTCGAGACCGACCAGATCACGCTCAACGCGACCGTCCGCAACGCCGGTACCGCACCGTCGGTCGCGACCGACGTGACGTTCTTCCTCGGCACCACCAGTGTCGGGACCGCCCAGGTCGGCGCGCTCGCGGCCGGTGCTCAGGCGAACGTCAGCACCACGATCGCGGCCCGTCCGTCGGGCAGCTACTCCTACACCGCCAAGGTCGACGAGACCAAGAAGGTGGCGGAGCAGGACGAGACCAACAACGCGCGCCTGCACCCCGATCAGCTCGTCGTCACCCCGGTGCCGAGCTCTGACCTGGTGTCGGTCCCGTCCTGGTCGCCGAGCAACCCGAGCAACGGCCAGACCACGACGTTCACCGTCGCGATCAAGAACCAGGGCACCATCGCGTCCGCTGCCGGTGCACACGGCATCACGGTCACGATCCTGAACAGCAGCGGCGCGACCGTCCGCACGTTGACCGGCAGCCACAACGGCGCGATCAACGCGGGTGCCACTACCGCCGCGGTCAACCTCGGCACGTGGCCTGCCGCCGACGGCCGGTACACGGTCCGCACGACGATCGCGAACGACGGCAACGAGATCCCTGCCAAGCAGGGCAACAACACCAGCGAGCAGTCGCTGTTCATCGGCCGTGGTGCCAGCGTTCCGTGGCAGCACATCGAGGCCGAAGACGCCGTCACCGCCGGTGGCGCGCAGGTACTCAGTCCCAACAGGACGATCGGTGACCTCGCGGGTGAGGCCTCCGGCCGTCGCGCCGTCACGCTCAACAGCACCGGTGCCTCGGTCGAGTTCACGACCGGCGCCCCGACCAACACCCTCGTCACCCGCTTCTCCATCCCGGACAGCGCAGGCGGCGGCGGCATCACGTCGAACCTCAACGTCTACGTCAACGGCACGTTCCACAAGGCCATCGACCTGACGTCGAAGTACATGTGGCAGTACGGCAACGAGGCCAGCCCGGGCAACTCGCCGGGAGCGGGCGGCCCGCGCCACATCTACGACGAGGCGAACGTCATGCTCAACTCGACGTTCCCGGCGGGCACGAAGATCAAGCTGCAGAAGGACGCGGCCAACACCACGAACTACGCGATCGACTTCGTGAACTTCGAACAGGTGTCGGCGGCCGGTAATCCTGACGCCGCACGCTATGCCGTGCCCGCCGGGTTCACCCACCAGGACGTGCAGAACGCGCTCGACCGGGTGCGGATGGACACCACCGGCACGCTGATCGGCGTCTACCTGCCCGCGGGCACCTACCCGACGCAGCAGAAGTTCAACGTGTACGGCAAGGCGATCCGGGTGATCGGCGCCGGACCCTGGTTCACCAGGTTCCAGGCCCCGACGACGCAGGAGAACACCGACCTCGGCTTCAGCGCGCAGTCGGGCTCGAGCGGGTCGACCTTCAGCGGGTTCAGCGTGTTCGGCAACTACACGCAGCGCAACGACGGGCCGGGCAAGGTGTTCGACTTCGCCGGCGTGCAGAACATGACCATCGAGAACATCTGGGTCGAACACATGATGTGCCTGTTCTGGGGCAACAACGTCGACAACAACGTCATCAAGGACAGCCGCATCCGCGACATGTACGCGGACGGCCTCAACATGACGAACGGGTCGGCGGGCAACCGGGTCGCGAACATCGACGCTCGGTCGACCGGTGACGACGCGTTCGCGTTGTTCGCCGCGACCGACGGTGGTGGCTCGGGTCAGCAGAACAACATCTTCGAGAACCTGTCGGTGCAGACCCCGTGGCGCGCGGCCGGACTCGCGGTGTACGGCGGCAAGAACAACATCTTCCGCAACATCTACGTGTCCGACACGCTCACCTATTCCGCGGTGACGATCAGCTCGCTCGACTTCGGTTACCCGATGGAGGACTTCGGGCCGGAGCCGACGACGTTCAGCGGCCTCACGCTGGTGCGCTCCGGCGGCCACTTCTGGGGCGCGCAGACGTTCGGCGCGATCTGGATGTTCTCGGCTTCCAAGAAGTACACCGGAATCCGGCTGAGCGACGTCGAGATCATCGATCCGACGTACAGCGGAATCATGTTCCAGACCAAGTACAACGGTGCCGCCGAGAACATCTTCCAGGACACGGTGCTGTCCAACGTGAGCATCTCGGGCGCGCGCAAGAGTGGCGACGAGTTCGACGCCAAGTCCGGCTTCGGCCTGTGGGCCAACGAAATGCCGGAACCGGGTCAGGGCCCTGCTGTCGGCTCGGTGACGATCAACGGTATCCGCTTCAGCAACAACTTCCAGGACATCAAGAACACCACGTCCACCTTCACGATCAACATCACCTGATCTTCCCTGCCGTGTAGAGGACAATTCAATGAAAAACACGCTCTTGAAGCGTGCGGTGAGTGCTGCGCTCGTCACCGCACTAACACTCTTCGGACTGACACCCACGGCAGGTGCAGCGGTCGTAAGGCTGTCCGCGAATCTGACCGCCAGCAGCAACAACGGGGCCTACGGCGCCGGCAACGCCGGTGACGGCAACCAGGGCAGCTACTGGGAGAGCACGAACAACGTGTTCCCGCAGTGGATCCAGGCCGACCTCGGCGCCGCGAAGGACGTCAGCAAGGTCGTGCTGCGCCTGCCCGCGAACTGGGGCGAGCGCACGCAGACCCTTGCGGTGCAGGGAAGTCAGAACGGCACGCAGTTCACCGACATCGTCGGCTCGAGCGGGCGTTCGTTCGCGCCGGGCTCGAACAACACGGTGACGCTGGACTTCCCGGTGAGGTCGGTGCAGTACGTGCGCGTCACGATCACCGCGAACACCGGCTGGCCCGCGGGTCAGCTCAGCGAGTTCGAGGTGCACGGCGAGTCCGGTCCCGTCGACCCGCCGCCCACCGGCGACGACCTCGCGGCCGGCAAGCCGGTCGAGGAATCCGGTCACGTGCACAACTTCGTGCCGGGCAACGCCGTTGACGGCAACGTCGGCACGTACTGGGAGTCCAACGGCTTCCCCGGTCACCTGACCGCCAAGCTCGGCTCGAACGCGGACGTCACCTCGGTCGTCGTCAAGCTCAACCCCGACGGCGCCTGGGGTGCGCGCACCCAGAACTTCGAGGTGCTGGGCCGGGAGGCGAGCGCCACGGCGTTCGCGACCCTGAAGGCACGGGCGGACTACCGGTTCGACCCGGCGAGCGGCAACAGCGTCACGATCCCGGTCACCGGCCGGGCGACGGACGTGCGGCTGCACTTCTACTCCAACACCGGCGCGCCCGGTGGCCAGGTCGCCGAGTTCCAGGTGTTCGGTGCCGCCGCACCGGCTCCCGACCTCACCGTCACGAACCTGACCTGGACGCCCGCCAGCCCGAGCGAGGTCGACACGATCAACCTCACCGCCACGGTGCGCAACGGCGGCACGGTGGCGTCCGGCGCCACCACCGCCAGCGTCACGCTCGGCGGCACCGTCGTGGGCACCGCCCAGGTCGGCGGGCTCGCCCCTGGAGCCACCACCAGTGTCAGCGTCGACGCAGGTCGGAGGGGAGCCGGGTCCTACGTCGCCGCGGCGACGGTGGACCCGGCCAACCAGGTCGCGGAAACCAACGAGGGCAACAACACCTTCACCTCCGGCTCTCCCCTGGTCGTCGGCCAGGCGCCAGGACCGGACCTGCAGATCCTCGGCGTCACGCCGAACCCGTCGAGCCCGGCGGCAGGCCAGCAGGTGACGTTCGCGGTCCAGGTGAACAACCGCGGCACCTCGCAGGCCGGCGCATCGGTGACCCGCGTGGCCATCGCAGGCAGCACGTTGAACGCCAACACCGCGGCGATCAACGCCGGTCAGACCGTGACGGTCAACGTCGGCACGTGGACCGCCGGCAACGGTGGCGCCACGGCCACCGCGACGGCGGACGCGACCAACGTGGTCGCGGAGACCAACGAGACCAACAACACCGCGACCCAGTCCATTGTGGTCGGACGCGGCGCGGCGGTGCCGTTCACGAGCTACGAGGCGGAAAGCGGCCGCTACCAGGGCCAGCTGCTGGAGGCCGACGCCAAGCGCACGTTCGGGCACACCAACTTCGGCTCCGAGTCCTCGGGGCGCAAGTCGGTGCGGCTCGACTCGCAGGGTCAGTTCGTGGAGATCACCTCGACGGTCAGCACGAACTCGATCGTCGTGCGCAACTCGATCCCGGACGCGGCCGCCGGCGGCGGCCAGGAAGCGACGATCAGCCTCTACGCGAACGACCAGTTCGTGCAGAAGCTGACCCTGTCGTCGCGGCACAGCTGGCTTTACGGCAGCACCGACGACCCGGAGGGCCTGACCAACCGGCCGGGCGGCGACGCCCGCAGGTTGTTCGACGAGTCGTCCTCATTGCTGGCCAGCAGCTACCCGGCCGGCACCCGCTTCAAGCTCCAGCGCGACGCGGGTGACAGCGCGCAGTTCTACATCATCGACCTGATCGATCTGGAGCAGGTCGCACCCGCTGCGCAGAAGCCCGCCGAGTGCGCGTCGATCACGCAGTACGGCGCGGTGGCGAACGACCAGACCGACGACGCGGACGCCATCCAGCGCGCCGTCACCGCGGACCAGAACGGCACGATCCCGTGCGTCTGGATCCCGGAGGGCAAGTTCCGCCAGGAGAAGAAGATCCTGACCCAGTTCGGCAGCGGCGGCTTCAACCAGGTCGGCATCAGCAACGTCACGATCCGCGGCGCGGGCATGTGGCACTCGCAGCTGTTCTCGCTGACCCAGCCGCAGGACGCGGGCACGATCAACCACCCGCACGAGGGCAACTTCGGGTTCGACATCGACGACAACACGCAGATCTCCGACATCGCGATCTTCGGTTCCGGCCGGATCCGCGGCGGTGACGGCAACGCGGAAGGCGGCGTGGGCCTCAACGGCCGGTTCGGCAAGAACACCAGGGTCACCAACGTCTGGATCGAGCACGCCAACGTCGGTGTGTGGGTCGGCCGCGACTACACGAACCTGCCCGACCGCTGGAACCCCGGCGACGGTCTGCAGTTCAGCGGCATGCGGATCCGCGACACCTACGCCGACGGCATCAACTTCACCAACGGCACGCGCAACTCCACGGTGTTCAACTCGTCCTTCCGCACCACGGGCGACGACGCACTCGCAGTGTGGGCGAGCAAGTACGTGAAGGACCAGAACGTGGACGTGGGCAGCGGCAACGCCTTCCTCAACAACACGATCGCGTTGCCGTGGCGTGCCAACGGAATCGCCATCTACGGAGGTTCGAACAACCGGGCCGAGAACAACGTCATCACCGACACGGCGAACTACCCGGGCATCATGCTGGCGACCGACCACGACCCGCTGCCGTTCGGGGGCACGACGTTGCTCGCCAACAACGCCCTCTACCGCACGGGTGGCGCGTTCTGGGGTGAGGCGCAGGAGTTCGGCGCCATCACGCTGTTCTCGCAGAACCTGGCGATCCCCGGCGTCGTGATCCGCGACACCGAGATCCTGGACTCCACGTTCGACGGAATCCAGTTCAAGGGTGGCGGAAGCGGCATGCCGGACGTGCAGATCACCAACGTCCGGATCGACAAGTCGAACAACGGCTCGGGCATCCTCGCGATGGCCCAGGCCCGCGGTTCGGCGAGGCTGACGAACGTCACGATCACCAACTCGAGGGACGGCAACATCCTCATCGAGCCGGGCGGGCAGTTCGTCATCAGCTAGGCGATTGATCGTTACGACCACCTCCGGCCGGGTACTCCCTGGTCGGAGGTGGTTTCTCATGTCCACGGTCGTAGTCGGGTTCGACGGGTCCGAGCAGGCACGACGAGCGGTGCGGTGGGGCGCGGAGGAAGCCGTGCGAGCCGGGGCGCGGTTGCAGGTCGTGCAGGGCGTGCGCGCACCGCTGCCCGAGCCGGTCTTCACGCCGATGTCCATGCCGATCCCGGAGTTCGTGACCGAGGAGACGATGGCGCGAGCCGCGGAGGACCACCTCGGCGAGCTCGCGGAGGAGGTCGGGCGGGACTGGCCCGGTCTCGAGGTCGGCACCCGCGTCCGCCTCGGCCGCCCGGTCGACGTGCTCGCGGGCGAACCGGGAGACCTGCTGGTGCTCGGGTCGTCCGGCCGCACGGGCATCGCCGAGATGTTCCTGGGCTCCACCGCCGCCGAACTGGTCTCGATCGGCGGCCGTCCCGTCGTCGTGACGCGTTCCGGCCCGTTGGACGGACGGGTCGTCGTCGGTGTCGACGGTTCCGAGACCTCCGCGGACGCGATCACGTTCGCGTTCGACTTCGCCGAACGCCACGGGCGTGAGCTGCTGGCGATCTACGCGTGGAACGACATCGGCTGGGCCGAGATGCCCGAGCAGGACTTCGACCACGTGCGCGTGGACCTCGCGAAAGTCCTCGAGGACCAGCTGGCCCCGCACCGGTCGCGCCATCCCGGCGTGCACGTGGCACAGGAGGTGGCGTTCGACGCGCCCGCGCGGTCGTTGCTCCAGGCGGCCGACGGCGCTGCTCTCCTGGCGGTCGGCAGTCACGGCCGCGGCGCCGTAAAGCGTGCAATTCTCGGTTCGGTGAGCCACGCTGTGCTGCACCACGCGCCGTGCCCGGTCGCCGTGGTCCATCGGAGGTGACGTGAGATGCGCGGCTTAACGACCGTGCTGCTGTGCCTGATGTTGGCGGCCTGTGGTCAGCCGGCGCCACCAGGAGCTCCTGCGTCGAGCACTCCGGCTACCGACACGTCCACGCCGAGCATCCCCGCGCCACTGCCGCCCTCGTCGACACCGCTTTCAACGACGACTACGCCATCACGGGCTCTGGAGCCCGGAACGACGGTGCGGGGCACGGTGTCTCCGGGCGTCGAGAGCGGGTGCGTGCTGCTGAACACCGGCACCGCCCAGTACCTGCTGCTCGGCGCCGACCCCACGATCGCGGTGGCCGGCGCCGAGGTGGAGGTGACCGGGACGGCCGAGCCCGGGGCGATGACCACCTGCCAGCAGGGCACGCCGTTCAGGGTGACGGAGACCCGGCGGATCAATCCCTGAGGGCTTTGCGGAGGAACGCCGCCGCCTGGTCGATGGCGGCTTCGGCGGCATGCGTGCCGCGCAACGCGTTGAGCATCACGAAGTCGTGGATCGCACCCGCGTACCGGACAGCGGTGACGGGCACGCCCGCCTCGCGCAGCTTGTCGGCGTAGGCCTCGCCCTCGTCGCGCAACACGTCGGCCTCGGCGGTGATCACGAGCGCCTGCGGCAGTCCGGTGAGTTGTTCTTTGGTCGCGCGCAACGGGGACGCGGTGATCTCGGCGCGTTCCACCGGGTTCGTCGTGTACTGGTCCCAGAACCACTGCATGGCATCGCGGCGCAGGAAGTAGCCCTCGGCGAACTGCAGGTACGAGTCGGTGTCGAAGGCCGCGTCGGTCACCGGGTAGAACAGCACCTGCGCCTTGAGGCCGAGGTCGCCGCGTTCCTTGGCCTGCAACGTGAGTGCGGCCGCCATGTTGCCGCCGACCGAGTCTCCGGCGACGGCGATGCGGGTGGCGTCGAGGCCGTGGTGGCGACCCTCGGCCAGGATCCATTGTGCCGCAACGTAGTTCTGGTTGATCGCGACCGGGTAGCGGGCTTCCGGCGAGAGCGAGTAGTCGGGGAAGACGACGGCGGCGCCGGTCCTGGTCGCGAGCTCGCGAACCAGGCGGTCGTGGGTGTGGGCGTTGCCGAACACCCAGCCCGCGCCGTGGATGTAGAGGATGACCGGGAGCTCACCGGTGGCGCCGGCCGGCTTCACGACGCGGATCTTGAAGCTGTCGAGCTCGATCCACTGCTCGTCGACCTCGGGCTTCTCGATCTCCCCCGACTGCACGTCGTCGACCGCCTTGCGGCCCTCTTCAGGGGCGATCTCGAACAGGAACGGCGGCTGGGCGGTGGCGGCGGCGAACTCGGCGGCGGCGGGCTCGAGGACTGGGCGCTTCATGGCTTCCTCCTGGCGTTCCGGGGTGGATGCCATAAGCTATTGCGCGATTAAATCGTGCACAACGTAACTGTCGCCTCACCCCCGCCGGGAATAGCCATGAGGGTGACCTTCATGGACCTCAGGTCCATGAAGGTCACCCTCATGGACCTCAAGCGACCGTGAAGGCCGCCGTCGCGCCGGTGAACCCGGTGATCTTCCCGGTCCAGCCGCTCTTCTCGTCGCCGTGGTGCACGATCCGGTAGGTGCCCGCGGGCGTGTCCGCCGGGATCTGCCAGGTGATCGTGGCGTTCGAGAACGCGATGCCGACCCGTTCCCACTTGTAGCGCGTGGACCAGTCACCGTCGTCGGCGACGCGCGTCCACTGGCCGTTCACCTGCCGCTGCACCTCGAGGAAGGTGTGGTTGCGGTGCAGGTTGTTCTTCGGGTGCCCGGTGACGAACACGGCCGTGGCCGTCTCGCCGCGCTGGTACGAGCCCTTCGGCGCGGACAGCACGTCGCCGTACTTCTTGTCCGCGGGCTTGTCGTCGAGCACGACGCCGGTCTGCAGGTTGATGTCGGTGAACGGCGGCTTGCCCGGATTCGGACCGGCGGGCAACGCGTTCCCCGCCTTCATCGACGCCGCGAGCTTCGAGAACTCCTGCTGGTACGCGGGCGCGGTGTTGCGGCCGAACAGCGTGGAGCCGCCCTCGTACTGCTGCGAGTCGAACTCCTCCGGCGTCGTGACGTACTGGCTGTAGTCGTTGGCGTAGCCCTGGATCAGCACGTTCTGCACCGGTACGCCGAGCTCGGCCGCGACGGCCTTGCGAATGCGCAGACCGGCGGTGATCGTGACCTCGGAGGGCATCGCGACGAGGTGCAGCTGCCCGATGCGGATCAGCTGGATCGGCACGATGTTCGGCGTCGCGCCGATGAGACCCGTTGGCACCAAAGAGGCCTTCGGGTACTGGCAGTCCCGCAGCCACTGCGGGACCTCCATCTGCAGCGGCTCGAACAGCTTCTTCCACGGCGACTGCATGCCCTCGGAGAAGCCGGGGATCGCCGGGCCGTCCTCGACGCTGCCCGCGATCGTCGACGCGCCGACGACTCCGGAGCACGTCGTGCCGGGCTGACCGGTCGAGGTGAAGCGGCCGTCGACCTGGACCGCGGACATGTCCACGAACCGCATGCGGTAGTCGACGCCGGAGTTCAGGGCCTGCTGCGGGCCGTTGAAGATCTCCTGCGCCTTGCGGTTCTGGCGCTCGCCGATGATGCGGGCGTTCTCCCACTCGTTCTCGGTGGGGCCGGAACCGGGCTTCAGGTTGAGGTTCGGCGACATGTCGCCGGCGTTGGTGTTCGGGAACGCCGCCACGAAGCCCGCGGTGTTGTCCAGGTAGCGCACGCCTTCGTCGTCGTGCTCCCACTGGTAGGCCGCGTAACCCTTGTTGTCCGGGCTGATCAGCGTGTTGGCGTTGGTGATCGACGTGTTGTGCGTGGCGAACCAGCTGATCGCGCCGACGTCGTTGCCGGATTGCTTGAACTTCAGCACGGTCATCTGCGGGTCGATGCCCTGCGGGAACGCGGCCTTGTCGGGGTTCTTGTCGAACGCGACGCGCGACCGGTTCACCGACGCGTTCGTGAGCTCGCCGATGCCGAGGCTGATCGAGCCCGGCTTGACGTCCTCGTGCGCCTTGACGACCGACTCGGCGATGCCGTCGACCACGGCGGCGAGCGCCTGGGGCTGCATGCCGAGGATCGAGAGATTGTAGGCCAGGTTGTGCGACTGACCGCCGGGACCGGAGTGCGTGTGCGTGGCCGACAGCAGCAGGTTCTCGCGCGTGTAGGTGCTGCCGTACTTGGCCTGCAGCTTGGTGAGCACGCCTTCCTGGACCGCGCGGAAGATCATCGCGAGGTCGGCGTTGACGTACGCGACCCGCTTGTTCGTGGTGCGGTCGACCACGACGTAGGCCCGCGACCGCAGCCGCTGGTGGATGCCCGTCGTCTTCTGGTCGAACTTCGAGTACCCCATCATGCCGTTCTCGGCGGCCGGGCCGGTGACGTCCGAGATGCCGCGGCCGACGAGGTAGGGCTCGGGTTCAGCCCACGCGAACGGGCCGCTGACCAGCGCCGCACCGACGAGTGTGGCGACGACCGTCAAGATTTTGGTCCGCATGGACACCCCGCTAAGTGAATGGGATTCACATTTCGGGTTGAACGGTAGGTGATCCAGACCACTTTGAGCAAGTGACTGCGAGTGCATTGGCCGTGACGACGAGCAAGATTCCAGTCCAGTGGCGGAGCCCGAGGTGCTCGTCGAGCAGGACCAGTCCCACGAGCGCGGCCAGCACCGGGTGCACGCTGCACGCCAGCCCGAAGAACCGCGCGGGCACCTTCCGGAGCGCGATCACGTCGGCGGCGTAGGGCACCACGCTGCAGAACACGCCCGCGCCGACCGCGTACAGCACGGCCATGCCGCTGAACTGCCCCTGGACGATCAGCCAGGCCGCGACCGGCACGTAGAGCAGCGCGGACACGCTCGTCGCCGCGGCGGGCGCCTGCAGACCGGGCAGCCGCGCCCCGACCAGGCGGTTGAGCAGGATGTACGCGGCCCAGCACGCCGCCGCGAGCAGGCCGGCGCCGATGCCCAGGTAGTCGCTGCTCGGGCCGGGCTGCACGAGCACGTAGACGCCCACGGCCGCGATGAGCACGAAGAGGACGTCCTTGCGGGTCCGCGAGCCCGCCAGCGCGACCCCGAGCGGCCCCAGCACCTCCAGCGTGACCGCGAGACCCAGACCGATGCGGTCGACCGCCGTGTAGAGGCTGAGGTTCATAGTCGCGAACACCAGGCCCAGCGCGATCGTCGGCCACCACTGCGCCCACGTGAATCTTCGCGGGTCCGGCCGGGCGACCGGCAGCAACACCGCGGCGGCCACGAACTGCCGGACGGCCACGACCCCGGCCGGTCCGATCGTGGCGAACGCGTGGGCGCCCACCGCGGCGCCGAGTTGGCTGCTGGCCGCGCTCGCGGTCATCGTCGCGAATCCACCGAGGCTCTTCATGCCGCACAGCCTGCGATCCCGTCTTTGATACGGGAAATGCATCAGCCGCGTGAGTTATACGCTGAACGCATGGATCTGCGGCAGCTGCGGGCGTTCGTCGCGGTGGTGGACGCGGGCACGTTCACCGACGCGGCAAGGGAACTCGACCTCACCCAGGCGTCGGTGTCCCGCGCGATCGCCGCGCTGGAGGCATCACTGGGCGTGCGGTTGCTGCAACGCTCGACCCGCCACGTCGCCCTCACCTCGGTGGGTTCCCAGGTGCTGACCGGTGCGCGGCGGGTCCTGGACGAGGTCGCGCACCTGCACCGGATCGCCGCACAGTCGCAGACCGAACTGCGCATCGGCTACGCCTGGTCCGCGCTGGGCAAGCACACCCGGCGGGTGCAGAAGGCCTGGGCGGCAAAGCATCCCGGCCTGCCACTGGTCTTCGTGCAGTCGAACTCGCTGACCGCGGGCCTGGCCGAGGGCGCGGCGGACGTCGCGGTCGTGCGCAGGGCCATCGACGATCAGCGGTTCGAGACGGCGCTGCTCGGCACCGAACGCCGGTACGGCGTGGTGGCGACGGACAACCCGTTGGCGCGCAAGCGGTCCCTTCGCCTGGCCGACCTGGCCCGGTACGGCATCGCCGTCGACGACCGCACCGGCACGACCACGCTGGACCTGTGGCAGCCGGGCAAGGCACCCGCGGTCGTGCGGAACACGCACAGCGTCGACGAGTGGCTGACGCTGATCGCGGCAGGCCAGGCCGTCGGCATGACCTCGGAGGCCACCGCGAGCCTGAACCCACGGCCAGGCGTGGCCTATCGGGCCGTGGTCGACGCACCGCCGATCCCGGTGTGGCTGGCGTGGTGGAAGGACCAGCCGCCACAACACCTAACCGACCTGGTCACGCTGGCATGCGACGCGTATCGCGCCTGAACACGTCCTGCACCACCGCGATCAACGCCCTGGCCGCCGCGCTCGGCGTGCGCCCGGCCGGCCGGGCCAGCCCGAGCGGCCAGCGCAGGTCCGCGCCGGTCACCTTCAGGGTCTTCACGTCGTGTGCATCGCCGAGGATGTACTCGGGCAGCAACGCAACGCCGAGGCCGTGTCGCACGTAGTCGACGCCGGTGTAGATGTCGGACATCTCGAGCGTCACCCGGCGAGGTACGGAGGCGGCCGCGAACGCCCTGTCGGCCACGGCCCGGTTGCCGTAGCCCAGCGGTGAGTCGATGAAGTCCAGCCCGGCCAGGTCGGCGATCGGCACCTCCGTGCAGGTGGCCAGCGGATGATCGGCGGGCACGACCAGGTCCATCACCGAATGCGCGAGCTCGTCGAGGAGGATCCCGCCCGGCACCTCGCCCGGCAGCGACGCGAACGCGAGGTCGAGCCGGCGGTCCAGCAACTGCTCGATCAGCCCCTGCGACCCCGAGGTCGCCGCACTCGTGCGCACCAGCACGCCGGGATGGCGCCGGTGGAACTCGCCGAGCAGCGCGGGCAGGTCGATCAGGGACATCGAAGTGAGCGTGCCGAGCCGGACCGTGCCGGTGAGCCCGCCCTGGACCTCGGCGACGGCGTCTCTTGCCGCCGTGGCGGCGTCGAGCACGGCTTGGGCTTTGGGCAGGAGTGCCTCGCCGGCGTCGGTCAGCAGGACCCGCTTGGAGTTGCGGTCGAGGAGGGTGGCGCCCAGTTCGCGTTCCAGGGTTTTGATGGCGGCAGAGACTGCGGACTGCACGACGTGCAGCCTGGCGCCCGCGCGGGTGAAGGTGCCTTCCTCGGCTACCGCGACGAAGTATTCGAGCTGGCGGAGGTCCACAGCTGGGAGTATCTCAGAAAGTGATGATCGCGAGCTTCAACTTTCGTTGGACGTGATGCATCCAGGCCGCGCAGGGTTGTCCCATGTCGCTCCACCTTTCCCTGCCACCCGCCGCAGTCACGCCGATCACGGCTACTGCCGCGCCACCCACCACGAGCAGGCCCCACGGCCGAGCCTTCTGGACCGTCGCCGCCACCTTCCTGATCGCCATGGCTTACTCGACCGTCCCATCCCCGCTCTTCCCCCTCTACTCAGCTCAGGAAGGCTTCTCAACGTTCGCCATCACCATCGTGTTCGCCGCCTTCGCGGTAGGCGTGGTGATCAGCCTCCTGCTGGCGGGCCACATCTCGGACTGGGTAGGCCGCAAGACCATCCTCATCCCCGCCCTGGGCCTGGAGGTCGTCTCCGCACTGCTGTTCCTGAGCAGCACCGCGTTGCCCGTGCTGATCCTCGCCCGCGTGATCAACGGCCTGGGCGTCGGCATGATCGCCGCCACCGCCACGGCCTACCTGGCCGACCTGCACGCCAAACACCGGCCGGCCGCCTCTTCGCAGCGCTTCGAGATCGTCTCGACCGCCGCGAACATCGGCGGTCTCGGCGTAGGCGCGCTGGTCGCCGGTGTGCTCGCGCAGTACTCGGCGGCACCGCTGAGCACCCCGTACGTCGTGCTCGCGGTGCTGCTCACGGCCGGCATCGTCGCCGTTGCCCTCGCCCCGGAAACCGTTACCAGGAAACAGGTTCCCTACCGTCCACAAAGGATCAACGGCCATCTCGCCGCCGGGGCCGGGGCGTTCTCGGCCTTCGCCGTGTTCGGGGTGTTCACGTCCGTCTCGCCGGGTTTCGTGGCGGGCGAGCTGCACCACCCGTCGCGCACGCTCGCCGGGCTGGTCGTCTTCATCGTGTTTGGTGGAGCCGCTTTGGCCCAGACCGTGACCGGACGCCTGTCGCTTCACGCCAGGCGCACGCTCGGCCTTGGCGCACAAGCGATCGGCGTCCTGCTGGTCGTGGCGGGCATGTACGCGACGAGCTTCCCGCTGTTCCTGCTCGGCGGGGCGATCGCGGGGATGGGCGCGGGCGTGCAGTTCAAGGCGGCGGTCGGGGCGGTCTCGGCCTTGGCGGCACCGGCCGGGCGCGGCGAGGCGCTGGCTGGCCTGTTCTTCGTCGCCTACCTCGGGCTGAGCGTGCCGTCGCTGTCGATCGGGCTCGCGACGCGGTTCCTGGACCCGACGACGGTCATGACCTGGTTCGCCGGGGTCCTGCTCATCCTGCTGACGGGGATAGCCGCGCTAGCTTCTCCAGAGCGGCCTTGACGTACCGGTCCTGGCGCGAGTCGATGCCGTAGAGCCCGGAGTCGACCGGGGCCATCCGGATGCGTTCCTCGATGTGGCGCCGCATCCCCGGCCAGGTGACGCCGCCGTGCCGTTCGTAGGCGCTGAGCAGGGAGTCGAGGCGGCCGAAGCGGGACACGAGGCGGCGGAAGTCCGCGCCGGGATCGCCCACCAGCGAGTCGGTCCAGTCGATCACGCCGCTCAGCTTGCCGTCGCACACGAGTGTGTTGGCGGGCTTGATGTCGGCGTGCACCAGCAACGAGCGCGGCGGCCACGGCTCGTCGTCGGCGAGCCATCGCTGCCAGTGGTGCCACAGCGCGTCGGAGAGCCCCAACTCGGCCCTGGCACGGTGGATCTTGCGGGCGATGGTCTCGCGGATGGCGCCGGGGCCGCGCACCTCGATGCCCGTGCGCGCGGCCTGCTCGACGGGCACCGCGTGCAGCGCGGCGAGGAACCGGGCCACGTCGTCGAAGTACCGCTCCGGCGGGGCGTCGTGGATCGTGCCGGGGAGCTTGCGGTAGACCGCGATGTCCTCGACGTCCGGCCGCCAGCGGGGTACCGCGATGGGCACCCGGTCGGCGACCAGGTCGAGCAACGCGCGCTCGGGCGCCATGCGCTTCAACGCCCACTCACGGCGTGGGGCCCGCAGGATCCAGCCGTCGCCGGCGCTGTCCTCGGCGTGCAGCACCAGGAAGTCCGCACCGGTCGTCACGAGCTCGCCCGGCCGCAGCCCCATCCCACCGGCGACCTCGCGCAGGTCCACGTCGACCATCAGTCGATGTGCAGCCGAATCGGGTGCTGGACGTCCTTCTGGCACGCGAGGATGTTCAGGTTCCCGTCGCGCCCGAACGACCACTCGACGTCCTCACCGGACGGCTCGCGCGTCGCCAGAGCCAGCATCTGCTGCTGGACCGAGCCGCACTCCGGGCACCGGAACTCGATCGGGCCGGACTGCCACCAGCACGTCCACCCGCCGATCTTCGATCCGCTCGACGTCTCCGGCCAGTCCGCGTCCCGCAGGTCGGCGGGCCGGTCGAACGAGTGCGCGTACTCGGTGAACCTGATCGGTTCGAGGGCGTTGACCGTGGGCGTGTAGATCTCCTCCTGGAACGGCGGCTCCGGCTCCTCCTCGATCAGCTCGACCACGGTCGCGGAGTCGCGCCACACCAGCCGCACGTCCGGGCCGTAGCAGTCGTCGAGGTCGTGCTCCAGCGTGCACAGGAACACCTGGAGCAGGTCCGTGCCGTCCGGGAACGGCAGCTCCGGGAAATCGCGCCGGTACAGCTG
Source organism: Lentzea sp. NPDC051213 (assembly GCF_044455585.1). Lineage (NCBI taxonomy): Bacteria > Bacillati > Actinomycetota > Actinomycetes > Pseudonocardiales > Pseudonocardiaceae > Lentzea > Lentzea sp. NPDC051213. Next base: position 784,075 of record NZ_JBITEX010000001.1, on the reverse strand, counting down.
CACTGCGCCGACGAACGGCATGCCCACCCCGGCGATCTCCGCCCCCGGCACGCCCGGCGACTGCGGGTCGTGCTCCGACCCGTCGCACCACGGCCAGGGCTCGTCGATCGGCCACAGCATCGGGCCGCCGATGTGGCTGTCGGCGTCGGTCGGGTCGCCTGCCAGCGGGTTCAGCAGCACCGCCGGCCGGGCCCACTCCTCGCGGCCCATCAGTCGACGTGCAGCTTGATCGGGTGCCGCACGTCCTCAGTACACGCGAACACGTTCAACGCGCCCTCCCGGCCGAACTCCCAGCCGACGACAGCGCGTTCGGCCACCTCACAGGAACAGAGCTCCTTCTCGGGCTCCTCGTGGGTGTATAGAGCTAGCAGAAGCCTCCGGTCGGTGCCGCACTCGGGGCACTCCAGCCCGTACGGCGAGGTCTGCCACCAGAACGCCCAGCCGCCGATCTTGCTGCCGTTCGCGACCGGTGGCCAGTCGCCGGCGCCGACGGGCTGTTCGTCGCCCATCGGGTACTCGACGATGCGGCACGGGTGCAGCACGCACGGCCGGGTGCGGTACTGCGGCTCGAACACCGCGGGCTCTGGAGGTGTGCCGAAAACGTCCGTGACGCCGGCGGAAGAGCGCCACACCAGGCGCACGCACGGTCCAAAGTGGTCGGTCTCCTCGTCCGTGTGCTCCAGCGGGCACAACAGGACCTGGAGGAGGTCGGTGCCGTCCGGGAACGGCAGCTCGGGGAAGTCACGGGCGTAGAGCTGGGCGGCGGATGTCAAGGCCACTCGGACGCCCACGCTGTCGGTGGCGAGGATGGTGAGGCCTTCGTCGTGCTTGCTGCCGTCGCAGTGCGGCCATTCCTCGTCTGCGGGCCAGAGCAACGGACCGCCGAGGTGGCTGTCCATCACCCCCGGCGCGCCGCTGACCGGATGCAGACGAACAGCGGGCCGGGCCCACTCCCCCATGATCGACACGACTGTCGAGGCTAGCTTCCGGCCCCGGTTCCGGGGCCGGAAGCGGGGAAATCAGTCCGTTCCCGACTCGATCGCCGCGGCGTCGAGCAGCGCGTCCGCCGCGGAGACCTCACCGCGGGAGGCGATGGCCTCGGCGCCACCGTCGGGCACGTCGCCGATCAGCTGCGTCGACTCGGGCTGTGCGGAGATGAGCGCCGACTGGCGGGTGCCGACCATGCCGAGACCCGCGAAGAGCTCCAGCTTGGCGCGCGAGTCCGCGATGTCGAGGTTGCGCATGGTCAACTGGCCGATGCGGTCGACCGGGCCGAACGCCGAGTCCTCGGTGCGCTCCATCGACAGCTTGTCCGGGTGGTAGCTGAACGCCGGGCCGGCCGTGTCGAGGATCGAGTAGTCGTCGCCCCTGCGCAGCCGCAGCGTGACCTCGCCGGTGATCGCGGACCCGATCCAGCGCTGCAGCGACTCGCGGATCATCAGCGACTGCGGGTCGAGCCAGCGGCCCTCGTACAGCAGCCGGCCGAGCTTGCGGCCCTCGTTGTGGTACTGCGCGACGGTGTCCTCGTTGTGGATCGCGTTCACGAGGCGGTCGTAGGCGATGTAGAGCAACGCCATGCCGGGCGCCTCGTAGATGCCGCGGCTCTTGGCCTCGATGATGCGGTTCTCGATCTGGTCGGACATGCCGAGGCCGTGGCGGCCGCCGATGGCGTTGGCCTCCAGCACCAGGTCGACGGAGTCGCCGAACTCCTTGCCGTTGATGGTGACCGGGCGGCCCTGGTCGAAGCCGATGGTCACGTCCTCGGTCGCGATCTCGACCGACGGGTCCCAGAACTTGACGCCCATGATCGGCTCGACGATCTCGATGCCCTCGTTGAGCAGCTCCAGCGACTTGGCCTCGTGCGTCGCGCCCCAGATGTTCGCGTCCGTCGAGTACGCCTTCTCGACGCTCGACCGGTAGGGCAGGTCACGCTCGAGCAGCCACTCGGACATCTCCTTGCGGCCGCCGAGCTCAGCGACGAACTGCGCGTCGAGCCACGGCTTGTAGATCCGCAGCGACGGGTTCGCGAGCAGGCCGTAGCGGTAGAACCGCTCGATGTCGTTGCCCTTGTAGGTGGAGCCGTCGCCCCAGATCTGCACGTCGTCGTCGAGCATGGCGCGGACGAGCATGGTGCCCGTGACCGCCCGCCCGAGCGGGGTGGTGTTGAAGTACGCCCGGCCACCGGAGCGGATGTGGAACGCGCCGCAAGCCAGTGCCGCGAGCCCCTCCTCGACGAGCGCCGAGCGGCAGTCCACCAGGCGCGCGATCTCGGCGCCGTACGTGCCGGCGCGGCCGGGGACCGTGTGGATCTCGGGCTCGTCGTACTGACCGATGTCCGCGGTGTACGTGCAGGGCACAGCGCCCTTTTCACGCATCCACGCGACCGCGACGGAGGTGTCGAGACCACCGGAGAAGGCGATGCCGACGCGTTCGCCGGCCGGAAGTGAAGTGAGCACCTTGGACACGTTGAGAATTATGCACGACGATGTATGAGCATGCACGTCGGGGTGCCTGTTAGTTGCGCCTCAGCGATGTTTCCGCTGGTGGTGAGCCGCAAATCGGTCTGGGCCGCGAGACGGCCAGGCGCTAGCGCGGGTCCAGTTCGTCGGCCTTCTCCCGCATCCGCTCGATGCTGCCCTCGTGCTCGTCGGCACGCATCGCCGTGATGGCCGCGAACAGGTGCACTCCTGTGTACGGGTCCTGTTCCTTCTGCTCGTAGATCTCGCCGAGCGTGGCGTTGTACATGGCGTGCGACATCGCCGCGAGCAGCGCGCGCGTTCGTGGCGCCACGCCCTTCGGTGCGGCGGCGTCGATGATCGGCGTGACGCGTTCCCACACCTCGTCCGGCGGGCCGGGCGGGTAGATCTGGTTCAGCGTGAGCAGGCCGTCCTCGAGCGCGCCCATGACCAGGCCGATCTCGTCCTCGCCGGCCGGCATGAGCCGCTCGACGCCTTCGAGGTCCTTCTCGTGATACGCGATGGCGAGCCGCAGACCGATCGCCTGGCAACGGTCCTTCACCCCCGGCTCGGCGCACCACCACCGTTCCCGCGCGGTCCTGGGAATCATGCCCGCAGTGTCCCGCCCCCGGCCCGATTCCGCGCGAAGACTTAGGCAAGCCTAACCAAAGGTGTTAGGTTCGACGGCATGCCGCGCTACTCCGCCCTCGACAGGTTCACCCTGAAGGCCGCCACCAAGGCGGCCGAGCTCCTGATGGCCCCCGCGAACCGCCGGGAGGTCTTCGACCAGTTCGTCATGACCGTCACGGCGGTGACCGAGCTCAGCGAGCACATGCGCCGCATCACCTTCCACGCGCCGGAGTTCGCCTCGTTCGCGGTGACGGGCCCCGACGAGTACTTCGGCCTGCTGATGGCGACCGACCGCGAGCTGGTCATGCCGGCCGACGACCGCATCAACGTCCGCAGCTCGTTGCGCGCGATGCCCGAGGACGTGCGCCCTGACCTGCGCTGGTACACGGTCCGCGCGCACCGTGCGGACGTGGCGGAGATCGACGTCGACTTCGTGGTGCACGGCGACGCGGGCCCCGGCACCCGCTGGGCCCGGCGCGCCGAGGCGGGCCAGAAGGCGGGCTTCCGCGCGGGCGGCTCCGCGTACCGGCCGCCCACGTCCGGCGCCGTGCTGCTCGCGGCCGACGAGACGGCACTGCCCGCCCTCGCCGCGATCCTGTCGACGGAAACGCGGCCGCTGCACGTGTTCGTCGAGGTGCCCGACCCGTCGTTCCAGCTCGACCTGGACGCGACCTGGGTGTTCCGCGGCTCGGACGAGCCGGGATCCGCTGTGGTGAAGGCGATCCAGGACGCCACCTTGTCCACTGTGGACTACGCGTGGGCGTGCGGCGAGTCCGGCCTCGCCACCGGCGTGCGCCGCCACCTCGTGAAGGATCGCGACGTGGATCGCAAGGCGATCATGTTCAGCGGTTACTGGAAGGTCGGCTCCGCCCGGATGTAGGTGTATTTCCGTCGCACTCCCCCGCATCGACGTCCTGACCTGACATCACGACTTCTGAGGGGGAGTCGATGCGTTTACCCGCAATCGTCGCAACCGTCCTGCTGGCCACGGGTCTCGTGGCCGGTGTGGCGTCCGCGGCACCCCGTGTACCCGACGCGGCCCGCGTCCAGTCGTCCAGCTCGGAGATCAGCGCCGCGGCGGAGTTCTGGACACCGGAACGGATGGCGGCGGCCAAGCCGGTGGACCGCGGCGTGTCCGTGGCCCAGCTGCGGCAGGCCGCGCAGACGTCCGTCCTGGGCAGGCTGTCCGTCCCCGGCACCGCGCCCAAGGTGGCGCCGGAGGAGAAACTCAGCACCATGGCGGGCCAATGGGGCTCGTCGTGGCCGCGCCGTCACGACTGGGTGTCGATGACCAACGGCAAGGTGTTCTTCGAGAACAACGGCTTCTGGGAGTGCTCCGGCGTCGTCGTCAACAGCGCGGCCCGCAACACCGTCTTCACCGCGGGCCACTGCGTGCACGGCGGCCGCGGCGGCGCCTGGGCCCGCAACTGGACCTTCGTGCCCGACTACTACTTCAACGACCGCCCTGCCGGCACCTGGTCCGCGCGGCAACTGTTCTCGCTCAACGGCTGGATCAACGACAGCAACAACTCCTACGACATCGGCGCCGCCGTCATGCACCCGCTGAACGGCCGCAAACTCGCCGACGTCACCGGCAGCCAGGGCATCCGCTTCAACGGCCCGGGCACCCCGTACGTGTGGCACTTCGGCTTCCCGGCCAACCCCGGCTTCAACGGCCAGGACCTGATCAACTGCGACGGATGGGTGTCCCGTCCCGGTGATCTGCGGCTGCCGTGCAACATGCACGAGGGCGCGAGCGGTGGGGCGTGGCTCGCGGACTTCAACCAGAGCTGGGGGTACACGGTCAGCGTCAACTCGTATCACGTGGGCAACGACCGCACCCAGATCTACGGCCCGTACTTCGGTGACGGCGCCAAGAACCTCTACGACACGGTGAAGAACCTGGCCTAACAGCCGCTCAACCGCAAAGTCCGTTCCACCACAGGATCTGTGGCCGCCATCCCGTACCGGTGCTCGTACACGGCCAGCGTGATGCGTTCCAGATCCTCGGCCGCCGACGGCGTGGACTCCACGTAGTCGGCGGCCATCAGCAACATCGGGTACCCGGCCGACCCCTGCGGCGGCAGGTACCCGTTGACCGCCAGCAGGGTCGCGCCGAGCCGCCGGTAGAACGCGATGCGCCGCCGCCGGATCGACTCCTCCGCCGGGTCGATGCCATGCTGAGCCGGGTCCTCGACGTCGTAGACGATGCGCGTGTAACCGGCGCCGGTCATCGCCACCCGCAGGTGCGTCCACAACTGTTCGCCGAGACCGCGGCCCTTCTCCCCCACGGTGAAGTAACGCAGGTAGACCCAGCCGGTGTCGCCGAGCGGCCGCAGCACCGCGAGGCCCAGCGGCCTGGAGTCCATCAGCACGAGTGCCGTGTCGGCGAGCAGGTTGCCGAACGACGCGCGCAGGTGCGGTTCGAAGCCGTCGAAGTAGATCTGCTGCACCTGGGTGAGTTCACCCGAGGTCAACGACGAAGCGGGCACGAGCTTCACCGGAACTGTCCCCCCACCATGGTTCGGAGCACCTCGATGTCCTTGATGCGCTCTGGCGCGACTGTGGCCGGGTTGCCGGACAGCACGACGAGGTCGGCCAGCTTCCCCGGGCTCAAGGTGCCTTTGAGGTGTTCCTGTTTGCAGGCATAGGCCGAGCCGTAGGTGAAGGCGCGCAAGGCTTCCAGCCCGCTCACCGCTTCTGCCGGGTTGAACGGCGCGCCGGACGACGTCCGCTGGTTGACCATGTCGTGCATGCCCAGCAGCGGGGCTCCGGTGACCACCGGGCGGTCCGAGCTGCCGGGGACGATCATGCCCGCGTCGAGCAGGGAACGCTGGCGGTAGGCCCACTTCGTGCGGTCCGGGCCCAGGGCGCGGAGCATGCCGTCGCCGATCTCGTTGACGAAACGGCCCTGGGGCACGGCGATCACGCCCAGTTCCACGGCTCGCGTCACCTGGTCCGGGCGGGCCACGCCGAAGTGTTCGACGCGGTGCCGCACGTCCGGGCGCGGGTCCAGGCGCTGGGCCTCGGCGTAGGCGTCCAGGACGAGGTCGATGGCGGCGTCACCGATGGCGTGCGTGGCCACGCGCCAGCCGCCGCGGTGGGCGGCGATGATCGTGTCGCGCAGGTCGGCCGCCTCGCCCTGGAGGTAGCCGTGGTTGCCCGGGGTGTCGGCGAAGTCGTGGCACATCGCGGCCGTGTGGCCGATCAGGGAGCCGTCGGAGAAGATCTTGGTCGGGCCGATGCGGAGCCAGTCGTCACCGAAGCCGGTGCGCACGCCGAGATCCAGGCCCAGTCCCAGTTCCGTTACCGGGTGCAGGGCGTCGGCGGCGATCATCAGTTCGACGCGGACGTGCAGTTTGCCCTGGTCTCGGGCTCGATGATAGGCCTCCAGCTCGACCGGGGACTTGCCGATCCAGCCGCCGCCGATGCCCGCCTCGACGCAGCTCGTGACGCCCTCGGCCAGGTACACCCGGCCGGCGCGGTCGATCGCGTCGACCAGCGTGTCCACCGGGTACGGGAGCACGAGCGGGTTCACCAGCTGCTGGGCCTGTTCCTGGAGCAGGCCGGTCGGGCGGCCGGCCGCGTCCGTGACGACCAGGCCGCCGGAGACTTCGACCGCCTTCTCCGAGATCCCCAACGCCTCCAGCACGGGCGAGTTGACCACGCACATGTGGCCGGACGTGTGCTTGATCCACACCTTGCGGCCGCGGGCGACGCGGTCCAAGCCCTCACGGGTCGGGTGGCCGCCGCACTTGTTCTGGTCGTAGCCGAAACCGACGACCCACTCGCCTTCCGGGGCGGCTTCGACCGCCGCGTACAGCTCGTCCAGGCCGGAGACCCGGCAGTCCACTTCGGACAGCGTGAGGCCGAACCACGCCATGTGGTTGTGGGCGTCGTGGAATCCCGGGGTGACGACCGCGCCGCCCAGGTCGACGACCTCGCGGGCCGGAACCTCTTCCAGCGCCACGATTCGGTCGCCCAGCACGGCCAGCGCGGAGGCCGGGCCGTCGAGGGTCACGAACTCCGCGTTCGTCAGCAGCAGATCCGCCTTGATCATGCGAGCTCCTCGAACGCCTTGCGGTACCAGTCGCTCCACGGCGCCGGACGGCCGTCGGCGTCGACCTTCACGATCACCCGGTAGCCCGAGGCGTAGTGGCCGCACCGGAAGCCGTACCGCGCGCTGGTGGTGCCGAGGTGGTCGGCGGTGATCTCCACCGGCAGCGGGCCGGGTGCGGTGAACGCGGCGTGGAACTCCACGTGCAGTTCGCGCACCACGTAGTTCAGGTCGGGGTCGCGGTCGGCGTACGACGACCACCCGAGGCCCAGGTCCTCGAACAACGCCGACTGCGCGCGCTCAACGTGCACGGCGAAGCGTGAGTTGTGCAGGGTGCCGTTGAGATCGAGTTCGTCGAAGAAGACCGGGCTGTCCCAGCGGAAGCTCACCGCAGTTGCTCCTTCGCGACGCGCTCGGACGGGGTGCGCGGCAGGTCGTCCCGGAACTCCCAGAACCGCGGCACCTTGAACGACGCCAGCCGTTCCGCGCAGAAGGAGGCCAGCTCGTCCGGCGACACGGAGCCCACGACGAACGCCTTGACCTCCTCGCCGCGGATCTCGTCCGGCACGCCGACCACGGCCGCGAGCCGCACCTCGGGATGGCTCATCAGCACTTCCTCGACCTCGTGCGCGGCCACGTTCTCGCCGCTGCGCCGGATCATGTCCTTGATCCGGCCCAGGTGGTAGACCCGGCCGTCCTCGATCCGCGCCAGGTCGCCGGTGCGGAACCAGCCGTCCAGAAAAGGCGAAGGCTGCCCGAGGTAGCCGTCCATCATGCCGGGGCCGCGCAGCCACAACTCGCCGTCGACGATCTTCGCCTCGCGATGTGCCGCGGGACGCCCAAGGCACCCGGTGCCGACGAACCGGTCGTGGTCGTCCGCGGTGATCCGCAGGTCAGCGCCGGTCTCGGTCATGCCGTACGCCTCGAACCAGCCCACGCCCCAGCGTTCTTCCAGTTCAGCGTGCAGTGCAGGCGGGATCGCGGAGGCCTGCACGACCCGCACCTGGTGCGAGCGATCCAGCGGGTCGGGTGGCATCCGCAGCAACAACGTCGGCATCGCGCCGAGGCAGTAGAAGTAGGTGACGCGGTGCTCGCGGACCTTCTCCCAGAACGTCGACGGGTGAAAGCCGTCCAGCACAACGAGATGTGCACCGGCGAGCAGCGCCGCGACGACGTTCCACTGTGGATCGATGTAGTAGAACGGTTGCGCGGTCAGCATCACGTCGTCGGAGCTCAGCCGGGGAAACTCCTCGACGAGGCTGCCGCCGAGCGTCATCCAGTAGGAGTGCGACAGCACGCACGCCTTGGGCTTGCCCGTGGTGCCCGAGGTGAACTGCAGGTTCACCGGCGCGGACACCGGTTCCTGCACGAACCCGTCGACCGGCTTGAGATCCTCGACGTGGTGCACGACCCGGCCGTCGAGCAACGGCCCGAACTCCTCCGTGCTCACCACGGCGACCGCTTCGGAGGTCGACAGCACGTGCTCGGCGTCGACCGAGCGGTACTTGACGTTGACCGGCACGGTCGTGGCGCCGAGCTTGATCAGCGCGAACCAGACCAGCGGGAACTCCGGCACGTTCCGCAGCATCAGACCGACCCGGTCGCCCGCCCGGATCCCCTTGTCCCGCAACGCCTGCGCGTACCCGTCGGACAGCGCATCGATCTCGGCGAACGTGAACGAGCCGCCCGGATCGAACGTCCAGGCGAGCCGCTTCGGCCAGCGCGCGGCAGCGGATTTCAGCGCGGTGATCAGGTCAGCCACGGCCGAACCCCTCTCGCGGCGCGTCACCCTCACCGGACAGGCTGGTCAGGATCGCGTGGTCGACCTCGGTCTCCAGGGCAGCCTCGAGCGACGAGTCCGCACCGAGATCCAGCACCCGTTTGGCCAGCGACACCGCGACCGGCGGCTGCGCGGCGATGTACCCGGCCAGTTCCAGCGCGGTCTTTTCGTGGTCGGAGCTGACCCGGTTGACCAGTCCCAACTCGCAGGCGCGGGCAGCGGGAATCCGCTCGCCCAGCAGGAGCAGTTCCTTGGCGCGCGGCAACCCGACCATCCGCGGCAGCAGGCCCGAGATCCCGCCGGTGACGCTCAGCCCGACGCTGACCTCGGGGAACCCGAAGCGCGCGTCCTCGTGCGCCACCACCAGATCGCACCCGAGCGCGAACTCGCAGCCCGCACCGAGCGCGTACCCGTGCACCGCGGCGATCACCACACCGGGAAACGCGCGGATCGCGCGCGTGACGTCCTGGATGCGGTCCAGCCTGGCCCGTGTCTGCGTGACCGTCTCGGCCGGCACCGGCTCCTTCAGGTCGTGCCCGGCGCAGAACGCCCTGCCGCGTCCCGCCAGCACCACCACCCGCGCCTCGTCGAGCCGGGCGGCGGCGAACGCACCCAGCAGGTCCTCCACCAGCGCCGGTACCACGGCGTTCAGCCGTTCCGGGCGGTTCAGGTGCACCTGCGCGATGCCCTCGGCACACGAGTAGTCGACGGTCATCTCTCCCCTTCGATCGATCGATCGATTGAGTCCGACGGTAAGGTCGCGCTACCGTGCCGGTCAAGGGAGAGGGCGAGTGATGTCGACTGAGGAACGGGTCCGCGAGGCGGCGGTGGCGTTGTTCGCCGAGCGCGGGTTCCACGGCACCGGCATCCGCGACCTCGCCCAGGCCGCCGGCCTCTCGTCGGCGACGCTCTACCACTACATGGGCACCAAGGAAGACCTGCTCGCCGCGATCATGCGCGCCAGCCTCACCGCGTTGATCGCCGCGGCCGAGCAGATCACCGGCGATCCACGTGAGCGACTGATCGCGCTGGTGCGGATGCACGTCCAGGCGCACGCCGAGAAGCCGCGCGAAACCCTCGTCGTGGACGGTGAGATGCGTGCCCTGACCGGGGAACGCCGCGCGGAGATCGTCGCCTTGCGCGACCGGTACGAGCAGTTCTGGCAGGACGCGATCAGCGAGGGGATCAAGGCGCGACAGCTGACGGTCGCGGAACCGAACGTCGCCCGCCTGGCCCTGCTGGAGATGTGCAGCGGCGTATCGCGCTGGTATTCGCCTGCAGGGCCGGTCAAGTTGAGTGATCTCACCATGCAATACGCGGGCATGGCGCTGGGCATGCTCGGTGCGGCCCGCTAGTCTCGGTCCTGCCAGCGGTTCACCGGTTCGTCCGGTGGAGCAAAAGGGAACCCGGTGCGAATCCGGGACTGCCCCGCAGCGGTGAGTGGGAACGAAAGCCGTCATACGCACTGGGTCTGCCAGATCTGGGAAGCGACGGCCGGTAGGGACAAGATCTGCGCCCACGAGTCCGAAGACCTGCCGCCGGTCCGCGCGCCACCAGGTGCGCGGTGCTCCGGAGCCTCTCGGGCGGGCCAACGGGCGCAGCTTCTGTGCTGCCCTGCGCGCGTGTCTCCGGTGCTTCCGCACGCTCGCGAGGAGAGAGCCTGTGACCATTGGCAGCACTGTTTTCGGTTATCCCCGCATCGGCCCGAAGCGCGAGCTGAAACGCGCGGTCGAGCAGTACTGGGCCGGCAAGATCGACGAAGCCGCCCTGCGGCGGACCGCGCGGCGACTCCGCGCCGACACCTGGACCGAGCTGTCCGAACTGGACTCGGTGCCGGGCAACACGTTCTCGTTCTACGACCAGGTGCTCGACACGGCGTTCCTGTTCGACGCCATCCCGCAACGGTTCCGCGACCTTGGACTGTCCGAACTGGACACCTACTTCGCCGCCGCGCGGGGCCGTGACGGCGCCACCGCGCTCGAGCTGACCAAGTGGTTCGACACGAACTACCACTACCTGGTGCCGGAACTGGGACCGGACACGGAGTTCCGGCTGGCCGGCGACAAGCCGATCGCGGAGTACCGCGAGGCCCGCGAGCTCGGCGTCACGACCCGGCCGGTGCTGCTCGGCCCGGTGACGTTCCTGCTGCTGGCCAAGCCGGCCCAGGCCGGTTTCGAACCGCTGGCGCTGCTGGACCGGCTGCTGGAGGCCTACACCGAGCTCCTCGGCCGGCTGCGTGCCGAGGGCGTGGAGTGGGTGCAGCTCGACGAACCGGCGTTCGCCGCCGACCGCACACCGGCCGAGCTCAACGCGTTGCGCCGCACGTATCGCACGTTGAGCGGCCTGCCCGGCCGGCCGAAGCTGCTGGTGACCGGCTACTACGGCGATCTGGGCCCGGCGCTGCCGATCCTGGCCGAGTCGCAGGTCGAGGCGATCGGCATCGACCTGGTCAGCGCGCCGGACACCTCGGTCGCCGTGCCCGCGTTGCGCGACAAGACGTTGGTGGCCGGTCTCGTCGACGGTCGCAACGTCTGGCGCACCGACCTGCACGCGGCACTGGCGAAGGCCGCGTCCCTGCTGGGTTCCGCGCGCGAGGTCGTCGTGTCGACCTCGTCCACGCTGCTGCACGTGCCGTACGACCTGGACGCCGAGAATCTCGAGCCGGACGTGCAGGCACGACTGGCCTTCGCACGGCAGAAGGTCCGCGAGGTCGTGCTGCTCGGTAAGGCGCTGCGCAACGGCGCGGACGGCGCGTGGGCCGATGAGGCCAAACGAACCGTGCCGTCGCCACGGCGTGATGACCACGTGCGGGCGCGCATCGAGTCGTTGCGGCCGGAGCACCGTTCCCGTGCGCCGTACGAGGACCGTGCCGCCGCCCAGCAGGCCCGGCTCGGCCTGCCGCCGCTCGCGACCACGACGATCGGCTCGTTCCCGCAGACCGGCGACATCCGCAAGGCGCGCGCGGCCGTGCGCAGCGGGGAGATCACCGAGGACGAGTACGTGCAGCGGATGCGGGACGAGATCGCTCGCGTGATCGATCTGCAGGAGGACATCGGCCTGGACGTGCTGGTGCACGGCGAGCCCGAGCGCAACGACATGGTCCAGTACTTCGCCGAACACCTGGACGGCTTCGCCAGCACGCAGTTCGGCTGGGTGCAGTCCTACGGCTCGCGGTGCGTGCGGCCGCCGATCATCCACGGTGACGTGTCACGGCCGAAGCCGATGACGGTGCCGTGGAGCACCTACGCGCAGTCGCTGACGGCCAAGCCGGTCAAGGGCATGCTGACAGGCCCGGTGACGATCCTGGCGTGGTCGTTCGTCCGCGACGACCAGCCGCTGGCCGACACCGCGGCCCAGGTCGCGCTGGCGCTGCGGGACGAGATCCGCGACCTCGAAGCCGCCGGTATCCGGGTGATCCAGGTGGACGAACCGGCGCTGCGCGAGCTCCTTCCGTTGCGCCAGAAGGACCAACCGGCCTACATCGAGTGGTCCGTCGGCGCGTTCCGGCTCGCCACCGCGGGTGCCACGCCGGCCACGCAGATCCACACGCACCTGTGCTACTCGGAGTTCGGCGAGGTGATCGGCGCGATCTCCGACCTCGACGCCGACGTGACGACCATCGAGGCCGCACGGTCCAAGATGGAGATTCTGGAGGGCCTCGACTTCCCGCGCGGCATCGGTCCCGGCGTCTACGACATCCACTCGCCGCTGGTCCCGAACGAGGACGACATCGTTTCGCTGCTCACCGAAGCAGTGCGCGCGGTGCCAGGTGAACGTTTGTGGGTGAACCCGGACTGCGGCCTCAAAACCCGCGGTTACGCCGAGGTGGAGCCGGCATTGCGAAACCTGGTCGCGGCGACGCTGCGCATGCGTGCCGACCTGGGCTGATGAGAGCGCGACCCCGGGACGTGATCGATTCCGTCTCGGGGTTGTGAATTTCCCGGTCTGGCAAAGATTTGGCGAACCACCTAGACGCGAACGTGGTTCATGTACCACCTTCTGCCTCGCACGCCTCTCCGCTCCCTGCTCCCGGAATCGAGGCCTCTGTTGAGGAAACTCCTACCCGCGCTGGCCGGCGCGCTCCTGATCACCGCGCTGTTCCCCGGAATCGCACTCGCCGATCCACCGCAGGCCATCCCCGCCAACTACGCGGCGGAGGACGGCAAGTGGCAGCCGGCGTTCGACTACGACGGTGACGGCTGCTACCCCACCCCGGCGATCTCGCCGTCCGGACAGGTGGCGCCGGGCCTGAAGAACTCGGGCGCGCTCAACGGCAACTGCCACGACCAGTCCGATCTGGACAACACCAACTCCTACAGCCGCAGCAAGTGCAACAACGGCTGGTGCGCCTACCTGTACGACCTGTACTTCGAGAAGGACCAGGCCGTGCCGGGCTGGGACTGCTGCGGTCACCGCCACGACATCGAGCACGTGGTCGTGTGGGTGCAGAACGACGTGGCTCAGTACGTCTCGACGTCCGAGCACGGCAAGTACAAGACCCACCCGCGCGGCAACGTGCAGTGGGAAGGCACCCACCCGAAGATCATTTACCACAAGGACGGCGCCAGCACGCACTGCTTCCGGCTCGCGAATTACAACGAGCAGGCGGAGAACCACTACGGGGTGTACCAGTACCCCGACCTGGTCAGCTGGGACCGCTTCCCGGCCGGGGTGCGCGACACCCTGGTGAACGCGAACTTCGGCAGCGCGTCGCTGGCGATCAAGGACAGCGCGTTCAACTACAACCTCGGCCAGGCCAAGCCGGCCGGGATCGCGTTCGACCCGAACGCGTGATCATTTAGCGACGCGATCGAGCCACTCGGCCAGGAGGACCCGTTCCGCTGGAGACAGCATCAGGGGCGGGTCCTCTTCGAGTGCGACCCTGAGCGCGATCGCACGACTGGGGATGTCGGTCGGCCCGTCCGGTGACGTGTCCGACGTGATCGCCCTGATCACCTGCTCGCGCGAGAACGTGATCAGCTCCAGGTCCCGTTCCGCCTCCGGCGTCGCGATCAACGACAGCACCACGCCCATCCCCGCCGCGTGCACGAACTGCGCAGCCTGCTCGACCGGGACCGTCAACCGGCCCGCCGAGGCGATGCGGCTGATGATCTCGCGGAGCATCGCGTCCGCCTCCAGCCGCGCCTGACGCTTGCGCGGCTCGCCGTACATGAGCAGGTAGAACGCGGGCCGCGCGAGGCCGAACCCGATGTGCAGCTCCCAGCCACGGCGCAGGTCGTCGACCGGGTTGTCGCTGGCACCCATCGCGTGCTTGGACGCGAGGTAGTCGGCGAAGCCGTGGGCCGCGACGGCGTCGAGCAGTCCGTCCTTGTCCCCGAACAGCCGGTACAGCGTCGGCGCCTGCACACCCGCCGCCGACGCGACCGCGCGCGTGGAGACCGCCTCCTTGCCGCCCTCGATCAGAAGATCGGCCGCAGCCTTCACCAACCGCTCTCGCGTGTCCATGTAACGACGGTAACACATCAGGGGTAGCGCTGATTCGATATCAGTGCTACGTTGATTGTGTTAGCGACGGAAACACCAGCTAGGGAGCACAGACATGACACGCGTTGCGATCGTCACCGGCGGGTCGAGGGGCATCGGGCGGGCAGCCGCCGAGCGCCTCGCCGCCGACGGGACCGCCGTCGTGATCGTCTACGCCGGCAACAAGGCGGAGGCTGACACCGCGGTCGAGGAGATCAAGGCAGCCGGTGGCCAGGCCATCGCCGCCCAGGCCGACGTGGCCGACGAGAACGCCGTCGCCGCCGCGTTCGACCTCGCGGAGCAGACCTTCGGCGGCGTCGACGTGGTCGTGAACTCGGCGGGCATCATGCCGCTGGGCACGGTCGCCGACATGGACCTCGAAGTGTTCGACCGCATCCAGCGCACCAACGGGCGCGGCACGTTCGTCGTGGCCCAGCAGGCCGCACGTCGGCTGCGCACCGGCGGCGCGCTCATCAACGTCTCGTCCTCGGTCGTGGGCCTGCGCTTCCCCCAGTACGGCGCCTACGCCATGTCGAAGGGCGGCGTCGAGGCGCTGACGCTGATCCTGGCGCGCGAACTGCGCGGCCGCGACATCACCGTGAACGTCGTCGCCCCCGGCCCCACCGCCACGGCCCTGTTCCTGGAGGGCAAGGACGAGGCGACGATCGACAACCTCGCGAAGCAGGCGCCGCTCGAGCGCATCGGCTCGCCCGACGACATCGCCGAGGTCATCTCCTTCCTGGCGGGCCCCGCCCGCTGGATCAACGGTCAGGTCGTTCGTGCGAACGGAGGCATCATCTGATGGGCAAGGTCATCGTCGTCACCGGAGCGTCCAGCGGTTTCGGAGCGCTCGCCGTCCGATCACTGGCTCTCGCCGGGCACACCGTCTACGCCGGCATGCGTGAGACCACCGGCCGCAACGCGACCGCGGTCGCCGACCTCGGCACCTTCGGAGCCGATAACGACGTTTCCGTCCACGCGGTCGAACTCGACGTGCAGTCCCAGGAGTCCGCGGACGCCGCGATCGCGTTCATCGTCGCGGAGCAGGGCCGCCTGGACGTGATCGTGCACAACGCCGGCCACATGGTCACCGGCCCGGCCGAGGCGTTCACGCCGGAGCAGTACGCCGCCCTGTACGACGTCAACGTGCTCGGCACCCAGCGGGTCAACCGCGCCGCCCTGCCGTTGCTGAGGGCTCAGCACTCCGGGCACGTCGTGTGGGTGGGCTCGAGCTCCACGCGTGGCGGCACTCCCCCGTACCTGGCGCCGTACTTCGCGGCCAAGGCGGCGATGGACGCGGTCGCGGTCTCGTACCGCGCCGAGCTGCTGCGGTTCGGCATCGACACCACGATCGTCGTGCCGGGCGCGTTCACCCACGGCACCAACCACTTCGCGCACAGCGGCACGCCCTCGGACGGCGATGTGGCCAAGGCGTACGAGGAGTTCTACCCCGGCCTCATGGAGCAGGTGGGTGCTCGTCTCGCCGAACTGGAGCCGCCGTGGGCCTCTGTTTCAGCCGTCGCTGAAGCTATCGTGGACGTTGTCGGTTCCGACGAGCCGCCGTTCCGGGTGCACATCGATCCGTCCAACGACGGTGCCGAGGTCGTGAACGCCGTCGCCGACCGCGTACGCAGCGAGTTCCTGCGCCGGGTCGGGCTCGAAGACCTGGTGTGAGTCAGGCTTGGCCGAGGAGCGCGGAGACGGTCACGAACCGGAAGCCGCGCTCCTTCAGCCCTGTGATGATCGGTTCGAGCGCCTGCCTGGTGGGTTCGCGCGTCGAGTACATCGGG
Organism: Lentzea sp. NPDC051213; assembly: GCF_044455585.1. NCBI lineage: Bacteria > Bacillati > Actinomycetota > Actinomycetes > Pseudonocardiales > Pseudonocardiaceae > Lentzea > Lentzea sp. NPDC051213. The sequence continues at coordinate 767,878 of NZ_JBITEX010000001.1, read as the reverse complement.
TGGAGCAGGATGATCGAGCCGGGCCTGGTCTCGTTCAGGGTGCCGGTCAGGATCTGCTCTTTGGTGGGCGTGCCGTTCGAGTCCGGTTCCACGTCCCACATCACCGTCGTCCTGTTGTGCTTGCTCAGGTAGTGCGGCAACGCGAAGAGCTTCTTGCCGTTGGGTGGCCGGAAGTGGATGTCCTTGCTGTAACCGGTCGCGCGGATCTTCTGGTCGGTGTCCTCGATCTCCCTGGCCACCGTCGCCGGCGTCACCCCGACCATCCGCTCGTGGTTGTAGGTGTGGTTGCCGATCTCGTGGCCCGCCTCCGCGATCTTCCTGCCGAGTTCGGGGTGCTTGTCGAGGTCGCGGCCCATGAGGAAGAACGTGGCGGTGACTTCCTGCCGGGCCAGGGTGTCGAGGACCTGCTGGGCGCCGGCCGGGTCCGGGCCGTCGTCGAAGGTCAGGGCCACCACCTTGTCGGTGGTCTCCACCCGGTGGACGAGCTCACCGAAGAACTGGAACGTGCGTGAGCTGCTGACGTTCCACAGCACCACGGCCGCCGTCAGCGCGACGACGAGGATGCTTGCGGTGATGATCGTTGGCTTGCGAGACAACCACTTCATGCGCCAACTATGGCAGAGGGCCGTCCACACGGGACGGCCCTCCTGGGTCGATCAACGCTCGCCGAGCTGCCATTCCGGCCGCACGTAGTGGCACGTGTACCCGTTCGGATACCGCTCCAGGTAGTCCTGGTGCTCCGGCTCGGCCTCCCAGAAGTCCGTTGCCTGGGCGACCTCGGTGACGACCTTGCCCGGCCACTTCCCCGACGCGTCGACATCGGCGATGGTCGCCTCGGCGACCTGCTTCTGCGCGTCGTCGGTGTAGAAGATCGCCGAACGGTAGCCGGCGCCGATGTCGTTGCCCTGGCGGTTGCGGGTCGACGGGTCGTGGATCTGGAAGAAGAACTCCAGGATCTGCCGGTAGCTCAGCCGCGCCGGGTCGAACACGATCTCGATCGCCTCGGCGTGGTTGCCGTGCCGGCGGTACGTGGCGTTGGGCGTGCTGGGGTCGCCGGTGTAACCGACGCGCGTGGAGACGACGCCGGGGTGGCGGCGGAACAGGTCCTGCATGCCCCAGAAACAGCCGCCCGCGAGAACAGCCTTCTCCGTCACAGTGATACTCCTCTGCTCGGTGTTCACTCAGGAGAACGTTCGGGCTTGGCGGGTTCATCCCCGTCGAGTTGTGACGTATCCATTACGGGCGCCCCCACCGACCTGGCCTCGATGACCTCGCCCAGGTAGCGCATGACGACGGCCACCGCGGCCGCGACCGGCACGGAGAAGAACGCGCCCGCGATGCCGTAGAGGCTGGTACCGGCGGTCACGACGAGCAGCACCACGGCCGCGTGCAGGCGCAGGCTGCGCGACTGCAGCATGGGCTGCAGCACGTTGCCCTCGACCTGCTGCACCACGATGACGATGATCAGCATGATGATCGCCGTGGTCAGGCCGTTGCTGACCAGCGCGACCAGCACCGCCAGCGCACCGGCGATGAACGCACCGATGATCGGGATGAAACCGCCGAGGAACGTCAGCGCGGCCAGCGGGATCGCCAGCGGCACGCCCAGGATCAGCAGGCCGAGGCCGATGAACACCGCGTCGATCAGGCTGACGATCGCCTGGCTGCGGATGAAGCTGCCGAGCGTGACCCAGACCCGCTCCAGCACGTTCGTCACGTGCGAGCCGGCGCGCTCACCGATCAGGCCGCGCACCCACGGCGTGAAGCGCATGCCGTCCTTGACGAAGAAGAACGCCAGCAGCAACGCCACCAGGCCCGTCACGACGCCGGACGTCACCGCGCCCGCACCCGAGAGCAGCCCGCCCGCGATCGACCCGATGCTCGACTTGATCTGCTCCACACCCTGGGCGATCAGCTTGTCGAGGTCGGTGTCGCGCAGGTTGAGCGGCGGCCCCGCCACCCAGTCCTGCAGCTGCGACATGGCCTTCTGCGCGCTCTTCGCGATCTCCGGCACGCCGGACGCGATCGACGTCGAGATCGCCGCGATGACCCCGCCCAGCACACCCAGGCCGACGACCAGCACGATCGTCGCCGACAGCGCCGAGTTCAGCCCCTTCGACATCAGCCACCTGGCCGGCGGCCACAGCACCGTGGTGATCAGCAGCCCGAGCAGCACGGGCATGACGACCACCCACAGCGTGCCGATCAGCCACAGCACCATCCAGAAGCCGAGCGCGGCCAGCGCCACCCGCAGACTCCACCGCGCGAGCCAGCTCACGCCGTGCCCGATGGCCTCACCCTTGTCGTTCCACCTGCGATCCCGTTCCACGCTCTACAGTCTGTCGTGATCTAGCCCGAACGGGTGGCAGACATGCCGCTTTCATGGCCGCCTGCTCTTCTGCAGCGCCGCGATGGCCTCCTCAACACGCAGCTCGCAGGGCAGCGGCGGGTCAGCAGCGGGGTCGTACGGCGGAAGCACCGGCACCTCGGCGCCCAGCTCCCGCAGCATCCGCTCAGCCTTGTCCAGGTCGTGCCGGCGGACGTAGGGCTCACCGTCCGCCCACGCGAACTCGTACTCGCTGAGGGCGTGGCTGGTCGCGCGATCGCGGTCGCCGAGCTCGCGCCACAACTCGGCCAGCAGGTCGTCGCCTGGCCAGAGGTTCTCGATCTCGGCACGCGCGTCCGGCAACTGCCCGAGCCGCAGACGTGCCAGCATCAGCCAGCCTTCGTCCCTGTCACTGGGAATCCCGGTCTGTCGCGCCATGCTGACCGCGCCCTCGAACTCGTTGGCAGCCGAGGCCCACTCCTCGCGCGACATGTGCAGGCGGCCACGCAGGTTGTGCACCGTCCTCATCACGAACCGCGTCCCGCGGCTGCGCGCCAGCGCATCGATGTCGTCCAGCTCCTGGTGGGTGAGCAGGCCCCGGGGCAACCGGGAGTCCGCATACATGATCTCGGCCACCCCCGCCTTCGTGCCGTCCACGTCCCACACCCGGGTCAGGTCGAGCGTCGCCCAGACGGCCTCCAGCTCAGCCGTTCTCCCCAGCACCGCGAACGACTCCAGCAGCTTCGACTGGAGGTTGAACCGCACGTTGGCACTCTCGGTCAGCTCGGCGAGCCGCAAAGCGGTTTCGGTGGCGAAATGCCCACGCGCCAGGCGGTTCACGCCGATGAGCACCATCGCGGCGTTCCCCAGGCAGATGGCGGCACCGCCCCATTCCGCGTCGTCCAGATGCTCTGCCACGGCGACCTCGAACAACTCGAGCGCTTGATCCCACCAACCCAGCTGGTAGTACGCGCCGCCGACGTCGTTCAACAACCAGGCGATCTGATCGCGCGCCAGCTGCCGCGCACTCGGCGCGCTGACCTCCCACCCCGCGCTGAAGAACGGCCGCAGCAACGACAGCACTTCGGGAGCTGCTTCGAGCTTGTAGAGCAAGGCATCGCTCAGCCCGCTCGTGTACGAGTTGTAGGCGGCACGCCATTTGCCCATCTGCAACAGCGTCCGGACGACCGTGACGTGGCCGCGCAACTCCTCCAGGCCACCGACGTACAGGTAGGTCTGGTCCACGCGGGCCGAGAAGTGGTCGACCACCCGCTGGCCCAGGACATGCCGATCTTCGTCCCGCAGACCACCCGAAGCGACCGCGCGCACGACCGGGTGCAGGTCGTAGTGCCTGGACGACCAGTCGTACTGGAGCAGGCCGCGTTGCTCCAGTTCCGCCACGGCCCTGCCGAGGTCTCTCGACGACAGCCGGCTCACCGCCTGGAGAGTGGAGTACTCGACCGCCTCCGACAGGATCGCCAGCGTGGAGAGCAGCTGACGACCCGGCTCCCCCAGCGCGGCCAACGCCGCGCGCAGGATGTGATTGCGTTTCTGGACCAGGTCGAGCTCGCCGAGGTCGAGGTGGCCGTCTGCGGACCACGCGTCGAAGTCACCGCGGGCGGGCAGGTAGTCGTTGACGAGACCGGCCACGATGCCGGTGACCAGCGGGTGGCAGTCGCAGTGCCGTTGCAGATAGGCCCGCATCGCCGCCCCGTCACCGGTCACCCCGCAGCCGCGCAACAGGGCCTCCGCGTCGGCCGGGCGGAGACCGGGCAGACGTTGGTGCAGGACACCGGGAATCGCCTGGGAGGCCTGGTTCAGCAGCACCCGCGGCACCAGCCGCGAGCTGATGAGGATCTTGGACGGGGCCGCGGCAGCCAGCCTGCGCAGGAGGTCCTCGTCCTCCGGGCGGATCGTCGCGCAGGGGTGCCGGTCGCTGATCTCGTCGGCGGAACCGGCGTCCTCGTCGAGCAGCTGCGCGGCGTTGTAGCGGTGGTAGGCGACGAGCACGCGTTCCAGGCCATCCAGCACCAGCAGCCAGGGCTTGGATTCCAGCTGGCGCAACAGGAGTTCGCCGAGCTCGGCCTGACCCTTGCCGGCGAACGCGGAGAGCGGCTGGCCGGTCATGTAGGACAGGGCGTGGCGGCAGAAGTCGGCCATCACCGCGCCCGCGTCGTAGAACGAGTACCAGAACCGGCCCGCCCAGTCCCGCACGCCCGGCGCGTAGTGGTTGATCCACTCCCACGTGAGGATGCTCTTGCCGGTACCGCCGATGGCCTCGAACAGCAGCACGGTGCGCGACTCCGCGGTGCCTGCCCATTCGCTCAACGTCGTGAGCTGCTCCTGCCTGCCCACGAACGGATGCGAGCCCAGGTAGCGAGGGCGCGCGTACAGGGCGGGTGCCACCGGAGTGCCCTCCGGTGGTGCCGGAACCTCCTGCGCGGGTTCGGTTTCCAGCAATGCGCGCAGTTCGGCGACGGACTGGGTGGCCTTGGCGGTGAAGTCGCCGAGGCTCGTGAAAACGCAGTAGACGCGCTGCAGTTGGCCGTCCGCGAGCTTGACCTCCTCGCGGAACGCGTCGAGCCTCGCCTGCTTCACCGGATCGGGCTCGACGTCCGCCCGCGTGATCGGGTGATCGTCGCCCATGATGAAGATCAGGATCGGTCTGCCGAGCCGGATCGCCTCGCGATATTCCAGGTGGGTCAGCGAAAGCCCGTCGGGATTGGCGGCGCAGACCGGCACCTGGCCGTAGCGGTGGCTGATGATCCCGACGTACCCCGAAGCTTCCCGCACCTTGCGCAGCGACGAGTCCAGCACGGTGCCCGCCGGCAGCGCCGAGTCGGATTCCATTGCCACGGCGTGCAGTTGCAGGCCCTGGATGGCGCTCATCAACGCTGCCCGGTGTTCCCGGAGGTCAGCGAACGTGGACGACACCATCACACCGGGGTACTGCCGTGGCGCGGACACGTGAAGTTGTCGCGCCACGGCCGAACGTTGTTACGACCCGAACGGGTTATCCAAGACCCCAGAACGCGTCTTCCTCGGCCGGGTCGGCGGTGAACAGCCAGACCTCGGCGACCTTGCCGTCGGCGACGCGCATCAGGTCGACGCCGACGCCGTCCATCTCGGCGCCCGCGCGCTTGGCGGTCCAGTGCACCGGCGCGGCCACGATGTCGCCGTTGACCATCAGCGGGGCGTTGCGCGCCAACGTGAAGGTGCCCTCGGACACGGTCATCATGCCGCCGATCAGCTCGCCGACGGCGGCGCTGCCGTGGTGCACGCCGGAGAACCGGTTGGCACCCGGCTGGTGCCACACGATGTCGTCGGCGAACGTGGCCGAGACGGTGGCGAAGTCACCGGACTCGAGGGCGTCGAAGTAGGTGGTGATGACGGTGAGCGGGGCGGTCATGACTTCTCCTTTTCCGTGGTGGTGCCCTATGCTCTCCAAAAGTAACCAATTACCTCAACGTAACTAATGGACGGATGTGCCCCATGTCACAGGTCATGCCGGACTGGAGCGTGCTCGCGGCGACCTGCCCGTCCCGCACATCGCTGGCGCGCATCGCGAACAAGTGGACGGCGATGGCGGTGTCCGTGCTCGGCAACAACGGCCGCATGCGGTTCGGCGACCTCAGGACCCAGCTCGACGGGATCAGCGGCAAGGTCCTCACGGAGACCCTGCGCGACCTCGAACGGGACGGCCTGGTGACGCGGCACGTGCACGCCGAGGTGCCGCCACGGGTCGAGTACGAGCTGACCGAACTCGGCTTCACCCTGCACGTGCCGCTGCTCGCGCTGTGCCGGTGGGCCGAGGAGCACATCGCCGAGGTGCTGGTGAACCGCGAGAGCTACGACGCCCGTTAGAGCAGGCTTTCCGCGCAGTCCACGATCGCGGTGACGGCCGGACGCGGCTGCCAGCCGAGCACGCGCGACGCTTTCTCGTGCGAGAGCGTGTACTGGCGGCCGAGCATCGGCACCAACGGCCTGATCTCCTTGACCACCAACGACAACGCCTTGAGCAGGAAGTCCGGCAACGTCCTGCGCGGCACCCGCGAGGCCCGTTCGCCGAAGTGCTGGCGCAACGTCCGGGCGACGTCGGCCATCCACATGAACTCGCTCACCGCGATGAACCGCTCCCCCGCCGCCTCCGGTGCGGTCATCGCCCGGATGTGCAGGTCGGCGACGTCGCGGACGTCCACGATGTTCAGCCCCACCCGCGGCGTGCCGGGCATGCCGTCGAGCAACCGGCCGACGACCCGCACCGATCCCAGGTTCTCCTGGGACAGGGTGGGCCCCAGCACCGCGCCGGGAAGCACCGTCACCAGCGCCGTGTCCTTGTCCCGCATGAACTCCCAGGCGGCGCGCTCGGCCAGCACCTTCGACCGGCGGTACTCGTCGAACGGCTGCACCTCCAGGTCCGTCCACAGCGTCTCGTCGAACACGCCGGTCGAGCCCGGCGCGGGCGTGGCGGCCGCCGCGGAGGACGTCAGGACGACCCGTTCCACGCCCGCGTCCACGGCTGCGCGGAGCACTCGCAGCGTGCCGTCACGCGCGGGTCCGACCAGGTCGCCGTCGCCACTGAGCGGCGACGCGACGTGCAGCACGTACCGGACGCCGGCCATCGCCTCCGCCCAGCCCTCGTCGGACGTCAGGTCCGCCTTGACCACCTCGTAGTCGCCGGGCACGTCCGGGCGCCGGCTGCGGATGGTCGTGCGCACGTCATGGCCCTGGCGCAGCAGCTCGGCGATGGTCCAGCCGGCCACGAACCCGGTGCCACCGGTCACCAGAACGGTCACGACACACCTCCAGATTCATTAGCCGTGCGGCTAATGAAATCGACTGTAGCATCACCGGCATGACCCGGGCAGCCCAGGCCGAACGCACCCGTGCGGCGATCCTCACGACCGCCCGCACGCTGTTCGCCACGCACGGGTACGACGCGACGTCGTTGCAGACCATCGCGGACGAGATGGACGTGACGAAGGCGAACGTCTACTACTACTTCCGCACCAAGTCCGCGATCCTGGAAGCGTTGCTGGACAACACGATCGTCTTCTTCGAGGCATTGCTGCGGGAGACCGCGAAGATCAGGGGCAAGCGCGCCCGCGCCGAGCACATGGTCGCGGGGTTCGTCGACCAGGTCGTGGCGAACAGGGCGTTGTCGCCGCTCGGCCGGACCGATCCGAGCGTGCGCCGCAACGAGCGGATCAACGCCGAGCTGGCCCGGCTCGCCGCCGAGGCGATGCGACTGCTCTACGGCGACGACCCGACCGACGACCAGCGGGCCGCGTGGTACCTCGCGAGCGACGTCGGCCCGGTGATCGCGGGGCTGCGCCACCTGACCGACGACGAGCTGCGCGAGGTGCTCAAGCGGCTGTGCCTGCGGGTGTTGCGGGGGTGAGCACGCCGTCCACGTCCGGCATGACCGAGCCGCGGATCAGGTTCCGCACGACCGGCAGTCCGGACAGCCGCAACGCCAGGTCCCGCACCGAGATCCGCCACCGCGAACCCGGTGCCATCCAGCCGATGAACCGCCGGCCGAACTCCTGGGTGTGCTCGACCGCCGGCTTCATCCGCGCCTGGTAGCGCTCGAAGGCGCCGTCCGGATCGGCGGTCAGTTCCTCCACCAACACGTGCGCGCCGGTGAGGGCGAGCGACGCGCCGTGGCCGGCGAACAGCGACACCGCACCGCACGCGTCACCGACCAGCACGACCTTGCCCCGATGCCACGACGGCATGTCCACCTGGGACACCTCGTCGTAGTAGACGTCCTGCGGCACCACGGAAAGCAGCTCCGACGCGACCCAGCCCAGGTCGCCGAACCGGTCCCGCAACGCCGCCACTGGGTCTGCGGGCACCGCCTGCGACGAAGAGCGGTAAAGCATCAGCGCGGCCATCGAGCCGTCACGCACGGCATAGCAGCCGATCATCCGATGCGGCGCCGTCAGCATCTGGTAGCGGTACCCGATCCGCGCGCTCAGCTCCGGGTCGCGGAACGAGAACGCCGCCGTGTGGTGCCCGAGGTACCGCACGAACTCCGCCGACGGCCCGAACACCAGCTCCCTGACCGTCGAGTGCACGCCGTCCGCGCCGACCACCAGATCGAACACCGCGGCCGAACCGTCCGAGAACGTCACCCGGCCGTCGTCGATCGAGCAGACCGACAGGCCGTAGCGCACCGATGTCCGCACGTCGGCGCGGATCACGTCCGCCAGATCGCCGCGCAGCAGGCTGATCACCCCGTCGGCCACCGCCTCGTAGGCCTCCGTGGAGATCTCACCGCGCCGCCGCCCCCGTTCGTCGACGCTGGTCACCGAGGAGATCGGCGCCCGGCGCCGTTCCAGCGCGGGCAGCAGGCCCATCCGCCGCGCCACCTCGTGGCCCGGCCCGAAGAAATCGATCATGTAGCCGCCCGCGCGGAACGACGGCGCCCTCTCCACGATCAGGACGTCCCAGCCAGCGCGCTCCAGCCACCACGCCGTCGCCAGACCGGCGATCCCGGCTCCGACGATCAACGCTCTCTGTTGGTCATTCGCCTTGGGCATTTGCCCAATCTACTACGGGTGCGACTTGCCGCTGCTTCGCCCGCCTGTCCAGAGGTAGAGGCAGATGGCGACTGCAGCGAGCACACCCAGCCCGAGAAGGCCATCGGGGATGCCGCCGGATTCCTGCGGCTGCGCGACGGTCTGCGGCTGACGAGGAGGCGCGACAGGAGGCGTCGACGAGGCGGGCGCCGCGACCAGGGCGATCGGGATCGCCTTCGTGTCGCTGAAGTCGACCGCGCCGGTGGCTTCGAGCACCGTCATGTGGTCGAGCACCGTGTCCATGCAGACCTTGGCGTAGTCGCGGATCGCGGTGTTGCGCGTGCCGGTGCGGACCGAGGCGAGGAACTTGTAGACGCCACCGTGGGCCGCGCGCAGGCGGTTCGCGAAGATCCGGTCGAACTCGGGGCTGCGCGCGGGTGCCGCCGTCATCTCGTCGAGCCAGCCCTGCTGGTCGGCGTTGGGCTGCGTCGGCAACGGCACGTTCAGGGTGCGGGCGAGCTCGACGGTCCTCCTGTCCAGGTCGGCGTGCCCCTCGATGAGGTGCCGACCGGCCTCCTGCACCTTCGGGCTGGCCGACTTCTCGAGCCCCATCCGCCCGGCGGGGCCTTCCCACAACCCGGCGAGCGCCACCTTCACCAGCAGGTCGCGCCCGGCCGGCCCCATCGGCCCGAACTGGGTCGGCGTGAACTCGGGGCCCAGGTCGGGCTGGGCGAACGCGGGCGGGGCGCCCAGCAGTAACACCAAGATCGTTGCGAGTAGTGTTCGCACGAGTGCTCTCCCTTCGCTGCTGCCGGGAGGTACGGGCGAATCGGGCACCGCCGACCGTTGCACAGTGCAATGTTTATCTTTTCGTTATCTTCGCCGAGCCCTGTAGAACTAAGCGGGTGAGCGACATCGACGACCTGACCGACGCGGTCCTGACCGCGTCCCGCCTGCTGATCGCCGTGTCGGCACGATCGCTCGCGGCCGTCGAGGAGACGCTCACGCTGCCGCAGCTGCGCATGCTGGTGCTGCTCGACAGCCGCGGCCCGATCAAGCTCACCGCGCTCGCCGACCTGCTCGAGGTCAACCCCTCCACCGCGAAGCGCATGATCGACCGGCTGATCACCTCCGGCGTCGTGGAGCGCGAGCCCAACCCCGTCACCAGGCGCGAGGTCGTGGTCGTCGCGAGCGACGAGGGCCGCCGGGTCGTGGGCGAGGTGATGACCCGCAGGCGGGCCGAGATCAGCAGGATCGTGGCGCGCATGCCGGAGCACCTGCGGCACGGCCTGGTCGAGGCCCTGACCGCGTTCACCGAGGCCGGCGGCGAACCGCGCTGGTCAGCCCGCGACGAGACGCCGGAGCGGCCCCGCGACCACGCGGAAGTCGACTGACTCGTCCAACGCCCGGTGCAGCACCAGCCCGTCGATGGCCGCCCCCAGCAACAACGCGATCGCCTCGGCGTCCTTCACCCCGGCGCCGCTCAGCCAGTCGGCGACGCGTCCCCGGAAGTCCGCGACCAACGCGGCCAGGGCACCTCGCAGCTCCGGCAGCCGGTGCGCGGCGAGGAACGCCTCGGCCAGCAGCAACAACTCCGGATCGGTGCCGGTGTAGCGGGAGAGGTCGTCGAGCATGCGGTCGATGCCCGCGGCCGGTTCCGCCGACCGCAGCACGTCCGCGGCCTCGGTCAGGATCCGCTCGGCGAACCGCAGCGCGGCCGCCGACAGCAGGTCCGGCACCGATGAGAAGTGGTAGTGCACCAACGCCGCGTTGACTCCGGCGCGTTCGGCGACCAGCCGGGTGGTCACCGCACCCCAGCCGACCTCGCCCACGAGTTGGGCGGCGGCATCGAGCAGTTGTTCACGGGTGCGGCGACCACGGTCGACTGACTTGGGCACCTGACTAACTTAGCTTTCGGCCTTCTTTGTGAACGATTCGAGCACCTCAGCCCAACCACCCGAGTTGTCCTCGTGCGCCTTCGCGCGCAGCTCAGGCGTAGTGGCCAGAGCCGCGAACCCGCTCTCCACCACCCGCAGCTTCGTCCCAGAACCCTCGGGCGTGAGGGTGAACTCGACCAGCGTCGTGTTGTCCGCGCGCAACTCCTCGCCGCCGAACGCACTCGCCCACCGGTACGACACGTAGGTCTGCGGCGTCACGGTCACGACCCGCACCGGGAAGTCGCCGTACTGCTCGTTGCGGCACAGGGTGGTCTCACCCTCGACCGCCGTGCCCGAGGGCTCCGAGGCCACCCAGAACCCCGGCTCGGTCACCAGTCGCCAGACCCGCTCCAGCGGGGCCTCGATCAGGGTCTCGCGTTCGATCCGATCCACGGTCACGACAGCTCCTCCGTCCGGCACCAATTTGCAACCCCAGAGTTGCACATCCCCTGTGGACGTGCAACCCCAGGGTTGCAATTAGGGACGGGACCCAATCGAGTCGACGACCGCCGTGCCGACCGAGTAGACCGAGCGCACCGTGCCCTTCGGCAGCGTGCCGTCCTGCGCCACCGTCTCCCGGATGCCGATGAACTCGCCGTTGTACGGGTTGATGATCAGCTCCGAGAAGTGGTCGTAGTACTTGATCCCGAGAGCCACGCCCACCACACCGTCGAGGTTCACGCGCTTCTCGGTGACCACGAGTCCTGGCAGCAGAGCCAGCGCGCGGAACACGTTCGCCCGCACCTCCGCCGGCAACCGGCCGGACAGCAACCCGTTGGCCGCCACGATCAACGCCCCGGACGGATCGGTGCCGCCGTCCCGCACCATGCGCTCGTACAGGGCGCGCGGGTCGGTCGGGAGCGCCGAGACGAACTCCGGCAGCGGGTTGTTCCAGCTCCCGATCGTGCATCGGTCCGGATAGTCGGCGGCGTAGTAAGTGAACTTGCCGCAGGGCGCGCGGAACTCCTCGTCCTTGCCGCCCTGGTCCGGCCTGCCCTCGCCTTCGTGGCCCGGCACCCACTGCGGCACGACCTCGCGGGTCTGGCGTTCCAGCCACTCCTGCCGGTAGTCGGCCGGGATCCACACCTCGGTGCGCGAGCCCATCGTCCACGCCTCGTTCGTGCCGCTCCCCTCGCCGATGGACCGGTGCCGGCGGCTGACGTAGCGGTACTGGCCGGGGCCAACGGGCGCCTCCGTGACGTGTTCGGCGAGGTCGGCGGCGCGGACCAGCTGCTCGGCGGCGGTCGCGGACGGACTGCCGACGTCGACGGTCGACGCGACCAGGCCACCCACGGTCAGGACGGCGACGGCCGCCGCCGCGGCGAGCCACGGGACGCGGCGGTGCTTCACCGGCGCTGGCGCTTCGGCTCGCTCCCGCAGGGCTTGCTGCAGGGCGAGCTTGCCGGCGGCGACGTCGAACTTGGCCGGTTCCCCGAGGGCACGGGTCAGGGTCGCGTCGAGGACGCGGTCGAGGGTCTCGGGACTGTTCTTGTCAGACATGGCTGTCCCCGGTGAGGTCGCGATCTGGGGCGTGGGCGGCGGGCTCAGGCACGGCCGCCTCCGCAAAGTGGTCGAAGGCGTGGGCGGCGGGCTCAGGCACGGCCGCCTCCGCAAAGTGGTCGAAGGCGTGGGCGTCGGGCTCAGGCACGGCCGCCTCCGCAAAGTGGTCGAAGGCGTGGGCGTCGGGCTCAGGCATGGCCGCCCTCCGCGAAGTTGCTGAAGGCGTGGCCGGTGGCGGCAAGCCGCGTGCGAAGACGTGCGCGGGCGCGATGCAGCCTGGTGCGCACGGTCGCCACCGGGACGTCGAGCGCGACCCCGATCTCGGTCGGCGTCAGCTCCGCCCACGCGGTGAGCAGCAGCACCTCGCGTTCCTCCAGCCGCAGGTCGGCGAGCCACCCGGTGAGCGGCCCGGAGAGCAGGTCCGCGTCGGCCGCCGCGCTCGCCCGTTCCCCGATGTCGTCCTCGGTGGTGCGGGCCGCGTGCACCCTGTTCCAGGCACGCAGCTTGCGCTCCTCGGCACGCACGTGGTGGCGCAGGAGGTTCGTCGCGACGCCGTAGAGCCAGGCGCGCACGGCATCGGCCTCGTAGACCTGCCCGGCGCGCTTGTCCCACAGCACCAGGAACGCCTCGGACACCACGTCCTGCGCGGCGTCGGGACCGACCCGCCCGGCCACGTAGCGGTGCAACCGCTCGGCCGTCGTCTCGTACAGGTCCAGCAGCGCCGGCTCGTCCAGCACGCCGGGCGCCTGATCCGGTGTCAGCGCCACGGGCGCCACGTCGCTTCGCACAGGCCTACCTGCCCGATGGCCGGGCCGGCGTTCCCGGCGTGTGCTCACCGCCACATGGTGGGGTGCCTGATCAGATCTCGCTCGGGTACGGGTGCCGCGCGGCGAACTCCGGCGCCGTCACTCCGAAGAGAACGACGTCGTGGTGCCGTCCGGCGAAGTACTCGTGGTCGCGCAGGCGGCCCTCCTCGCGGAAGCCGAGTTTGCGGTGCAACGCGAGTGAAGGTTCGTTGAACGCCCAGACGCTCGCCTCGCACTTGTGGAACCTGCGCTCGCCGAACATGAAGTTCAGCAGCAGCGGCACCGCGTCCGAGGCGTAGCCACGTCCTTTGTGGTCGCTGCCGATCGCGACGCCGTACATGAACCGGCCGGCGCGGTGGTCCAGTTCGCTGGTGGACAGCATGCCGACGAGCACACCGTCGGCGAGCGACTCGATCGCGTACATGAACCTGTCCTGGTCGGGGTCCTTGAGCGCGGCCTGCTCCGCCCACTGGCGTTGCCGCGCGGCCGAGCGGGGCGGGTGGATCCTGTCCCCCCGCCGCATGTCGACGGAGTTCTCGTCGAACCGGTGGAAGGCCTCCCAGTCCTCCGGTTCGACGCCACGCAGCCGGACCCGTTCGCCTACCCATGCCGAGCTCATGACCTGATCAAACGACCACCCGATCGTGTTCGGCAACCCGATTACTACTATCTGGCCGGTGACCACCTACGACGATCTTGAGCACCTCGACACGTCGGTGCTGCCGGAGCGCCAGCAGAAGATCCTGGGCGCCATCCGCGACTGGGTGGTCGAGCACGGCTACTCCCCCAGCACCCGCGAGATCGGCGAGGCGGTCGGCCTGAAGTCGCCGTCGAGCGTCTCCAAGCACCTGTCCGCGTTGGAGGACAGGGGTTTCCTGCGGCGCGGCGCCTCGGTGACGCGGCCGATGGACGTGCGGATCTTCCTGCACGAGACGCCGTCGGCGGCGCCGGTCCCGGACGACTCGATCTCGGTACCCGTCGTCGGCGACATCGCCGCCGGTACGCCGATCTCCGCCGTGGAGCACGTGGACGACGTGCTGAACCTGCCGCGTGGCCTGGTCGGGCGGGGCAGCAACGTGTTCGCGCTGCGCGTGCGCGGTGACTCGATGATCGAGGCCGCGATCTGCGACGGCGACATGGTCGTCGTGCGGCAGACGCACGAGGCGTACAGCGGGCAGATCGTCGCCGCGATGATCGAGGAAGAGGCGACGGTGAAGGTCTACCAGCGCCGCAACGGCCACGTGTACCTGGAGCCGCGGAACCCGGACTATCCCGTCATCGACGGCGACAACGCTGTGATCCTCGGCATCGTCGTTTCGGTGCTCCGCAGCGTTTAGGCCGTCTTGAACAGCTGGTCGGCGACGGTCGCGCAGACCTCGGCGCCGTAGCGGTGGCCACCCGGCCTGTCCTTGAACCGCACCAGGACCGCGAGCGACCACCCGTCCCAGACCGCCAGGCACGTCACCGTCCACGTGTCGGTGTGCAGGGTCCAGCCGTTCTTGATCGCGAGCGGCTTGCCCTGCAGGGCGGGTGCCTCCGGGATGCCGAACCTGCCGTCCGAGGCGATGTCGCGCATCATCGCGACGAGTTTGTCCCTCCACTCCGGACTGATGCCCGGCCCGTCCACCAGGCACTCGCCGAGCCTGGCCGCGTCCATCGCGGAGACCGTGGTCTTCGACCACCAGCCGGGCGTGATCCGGGTGTCGGCCAGCCGGCAGGTGCCGATCAGGCGCCGGACGCTCGCGTCCCCGCCGAGCTGGAGGTAGAACCGCTGCGCGATCTGGTCGTCGCTGTCGCGGATCATCTTCGCCAGCGCGCTCTCGTCGGCCGGTGACACCACCGATCTCCGGGAGGCGACGAAGTCCAGCGCGATCCACACCTTGATCATCGATTCGGTGTTCGTGCGGGCGGTGCCTCCGCTCAGATCGGTTCCGTTGCCGCGCAACGCCCAGGCGTACTCGCCGTCGACCTGGACGTCCACCGCGGCCGCGTTGGGCTGCCAGGACTGCTCGGCCACTTTGGACGGCGGCGGGGCCGGGTCCGGCGGGCGGACCGGTGGCGGGGGTTGCTGGCAGGCGCTGAGCAGCAGCGCGAGAACGATCAACCTCTTCATGCCGGCGATGCAAACCCCGCCGCGATGAAGAAATGACGAACCACCGGTCCCGCCGACGTTCGATCGGGCGAATTGACGGCGTCAGCATCGCGTCTTCATCGATGCTTCACGGCCGTGCCGCAAGCTTGGCTGGTGAGCGCACGCATCCTGGTGGCCGACGACGACCCGAAGCAGTCACACCTGATCAGGGCGTACCTGGAACACGAGGGTCACAGCGTGCTGGTGGCCAGGGACGGCCGGACCGCGCTGGACCTCGCGCGGTCGCGCACACCGGACCTGGTGGTGCTCGACGTGATGATGCCCGAGGTGGACGGCCTCGACGTGTGCCGCGTGCTGCGCGCCGAGTCGCCCGTGCCGATCCTGATGCTGACCGCGCGGGCGACCGAGGCGGATCTGCTGCTGGGGCTCGATCTCGGTGCGGACGACTACGTGGCGAAGCCGTACAGCCCGCGCGAACTGGTGGCGCGCGTGCGGGCGTTGCTGCGGCGATCCGGGGTCCCGGACGCGGCCGGCCCGATCCGAGCGCTCGACGTGGAGGTCGACCCGGAGCGGTTCGAGGCGCGGGTCGGCGGGGAACTGGTGGTGCTGACCGCGAAGGAGTTCGAGCTGCTGCGCGTACTCGCGGCCGCGCCGGGCCGGGCGTTCACGCGGGCGCAGTTGTTGCAGGAGATGTTCGGGTTCGACCACAACGTGCAGGAGCGCACGATCGACGCGCACGTGATGAACCTGCGGCGCAAGATCGAACCGGACCCGGCGGTCCCCCGGTACGTGCTGACCGTGCCCGGTCGCGGCTACAAGTTCGCCGGATGAGCCGGTTCGCGCTCAAGGTCGCCGCGCTGGTCGTGGTGACGGTCGTGACCGCGGTGGCGGCCACCACGTGGCTCACGCTGCGCGAGACGACCCGTCAGGTGGAGAAGTCCGCCGAGATCGCCTGGCAGGAACTGGACGCCGTGGTGCAGGAGGTGACGATCTACGGGCTGCTCCGCGGTTCGTGGGACGGCGTGGGCGAGATCCTGCCGCCGCTGGCCGCGCGACTGGGTGAGCGGGTCAGGGTGGTCACCCAGGACGGCGTGGTGCTGGCCGACACCCAGCCAGGCCCCGCGCCGCGGCAGAGCGTGCCGGTGCAGACCCGTGCGGAGCAGAGGGTCACGACCGAGTCCAATGCCCTCTGGGCACTCCACAGCTACCAGTCGGAGCTCGACACCGCCCGGTGCGTGCAGAAGCAGGGCGTGGGGCTGAGGATCGTCACGCGCTCCGGCGGCGGGATCGGGTTCGAGCCCGTGCAGCCGATGCAGGATTGCTCGGTCGGCAAGGCGCAGCTGTCCACCGAAGTGGACCGGCTGGGGTGCGGGGAGGACGTCGCCTGTGTGCGGCGGGAGTTCGCCGCCCGGCTCGCCGCGATCACGCCACCGCCGGTGCTCGTGCAGGCCGGCGTGGCGGACCAGCCGCAGCAGGCGCGGATCGCGGTGCTGCCGATCCTCGGCGGTGCCGGGCTGGTCACCGTGCTGGCGCTGGTCGCGTCACTGCTGATCACCCGGCGGGCGTTGCGGCCGATCAGTGCGCTGGCGGCCTCCTCGCGCCGGCTCGGTTCCGGCGACCTGACCCAGCGGGTGCCGGAGAAGGGCAGCGGTGACCTGGCCGAGCTGACCCGCGCGTTCAACGGGATGGCCGACTCCCTGCAACGCAGCCGGGAGCAGCAGCACCACATGATCGCCGACATCGCGCACGAGCTGCGGACCCCGCTCGCGAACATCCGGGGATACGTCGAGGGTGTGCGTGACGGCGTGCTGACCGCCGACGACGAGCTGTACCGGTCGCTGCACGAGGAAGCCCTGTTGCAGCAACGCCTGGTCGACGACCTGCAGGAGCTGGCGCTGGCCGAGGCGGGGTCGCTGGTCTACCACCGGTCCGCCGTGGACCTGGCCGAGCTGCTGGCCGCGGTGCGCCTGCCGGCCGGCACGGTCCCGCTGGTGCTCGACGCGCCGGAACCCGTTGTGGTGCAGGCGGATCAGGACAGGCTGCGCCAGGTCGTCGGCAACCTGGTCACCAACGCGGCGCGGGCGGCCCCGAGCGTCATCACGTTGCGCTGCCGGGCCGACGGGGCCTGGGCGGTGATCGAGGTCGTCGACGACGGCACCGGGATCGCCGCCGAGCACCTGCCGCACGTGTTCGACCGGTTCTGGCGGGCGGACACAGCTCGCGGGCGGGACACGGGTGGCCGCGGGCTCGGGCTGGCGATCGCGCGGGAGATCATCACCGCGCACGGCGGCTCGATCTCCGTGGCGAGCGTTCTGGGTACCGGCACGACGTTCACGGTGCGCCTGCCGCTAGAGAACGCCCCACTCCCGTGACTTCAGGTGCTCCACGACCGTCTCGACCACCGGCGTCAACGGGCCGCGGGTGACCAGGTAGAGGGTGTTCAGAGGGGAGATCTCCGCGTGGTGCAGGAGTTCCACCGATCCGGCGGCCAGAGCGGGTTCGGCCAGGTAGCGCGGCAACGCGGACACGCCCGCGCCGGCGATGACCGCGGCCAGCACCGCCCGCAGGTCCGGCACGACGACGGCGGTCGCGTTCTTCGGCCGCGTGCCGAACTCGCTGCGCCAGTACCGGCGGATGATCGGCAACTCCGGCGAGTAGGCGACGAGCGGCAGGTGCTCCAGCGCGCGTGCCGGGTCCTCGCCGAGCAGCGCCTGGTCGACGGTCCTTGCCAGCACCGGCGGCCCGACCAGCAGGAACTCCTCGTCGGCGAACGGGGTGGCCGCGAAGCCCGCGCCCGGCCGGACCGACGACAACACGATGTCGATCTGGGCGGCCTTGAGGGCGTTGAGGAGGTCGTTCGCCAGGCCGAGCGTGACCTCGATCCGGACACCGCGCTGGGTCAGCGGGGCGAGCGCGGGCAGCCCGCGGGCCGTCATGAACTCGGCCGCTCCCCCGATCCGCACCGTGCCCGCGGCCGCCGCGACCGGGTCGAGCGCGGACCTGAGCTGGTCGACGTGCACCCCGACGCGGCGGGCCAGGTCGTCGGCGCGGGGTGTGGGCGTGACGCCGCGGCTGCCGCGGACGAACAGCGGCTCGCCCAGGTCCTTCTCCAGCCGGGCGAGCTGACCGCTCACCGCGGGCTGGGTCAGGCCCCGCCGAGCAGCCGCGACGGTGATCGAGCCGCCCCGGTAGATCTCCAGGAACGTCGCCAGCAGGTCCAGGTCGGTCACGTCAACTCCCCGGAGGTGTCCCAGCCATAAGCCAGCTTATACCTCTGCCGTCTCGTATGGATGATCCGTGATGGGATCGCTGTTGTGCCGAGCAAGCATTCATTGAGAGAGGAACGCATGATGAAGAAGGTCCTGATGGTCGTGTCCGGCGCCGACGCGCTGACGATGGCGGACGGCACGAGCCACCCCACGGGGTTCTGGGCCGAGGAAGTGGTCGAGTCGGTGCGCGTGCTGCGCGAGGCCGGTCTCGAGGTCACCATCGCGACGCCCGGCGGTGTCGTGCCGACCGTCGACAAGGCGAGCCTCGACGGCACGTTCGACGAAGCCGTTGCGTCGCTGGAGGATCTGCGCGCACCGGCGACCCTGGCCGCGATGAACGCCGCGGACTTCGACGCCATCTACCTGCCGGGCGGCCACGGCCCGATGGCGGACCTGGCGTTCGACCAGACGCTCGGCGCGTTGCTGGCCGACTTCCACGACAGCGGCAAGCTCGTCGCCGCCCTGTGCCACGGCCCGGCCGGCCTGCTGAGCGCGGTCCGCGCGGACGGCACGTTCGTCTTCGCCGGCAAGGAAATGGCCGTCTTCAGCGACGAGGAGGAGCGCCAGGGTGGCCTGAACGTCCCCTACTCGGTCGCCGGCCGGCTGGCGGAGCTGGGCGGGCGCCTGGCGTCGGGTGCACCGTGGTCGAGCACGGTGGTCGTGGACGGCAGGTTCGTCACCGGCCAGAACCCGCAGTCCACCGTGGCCACCGCGACCCAGGTCGCCGCACTGATCTAACGGAGCGCGGCGGTGATCCGCAGGATCAGGGCCTTCTCGTCGGCCCTGGTCGCCGGGAGCTCGCTCGGCGCGTTGTCCCAGTCGACGTCGCCCAGGTCCAGCGCGCCGCCCACGGCGAACCAGTTCTCCATCTCGTTCGCCGTGGGCCGCATCAGCTGGTGCACGAGATCGAACCGCACCGTGGTGTGCTGAGCGAGCAATGCCGCGTCGTAGAGGTCCTTGGCCTGCGGCCACTTGTCGCTCAGGAGCCACTGGATCTTCCACGCGAGCGACAGCTCCTGGTTCGCGGCGAGCAGGGTCGTGCCGGCGATCTCCAGGAGCTCCGGCTCGACCGGCAGCTCCTCGTTGAACACCAGGTCGATCTGGATCGCGCCGCTCGGCAGCCCCTCGACGTCGAACGGGAACACCAGCCTCAGGCCGGGCACCCGGTCGTAGGTCCAGATGTCCTCGGTGGCGGCCTCCTCCGGCCTCAGTCCGGGGCCGGGGTCGTCGTACACCAGCCCCACGAGGCCGCCGATCAGCCGCCCGGCCTCCCTGCCGTCGACCGTGATGCCGGGCGGCGTGACCACGAAGTCGAGGTCACCGGGCTCGCGCGCGGCGGCGCCGAACCACTCCCGCATCACGGCGCTGCCGCGCAGCACCAGGTTGTCGCGCCACTCCGAGCCGCCGATGAGGCCCAGGAGATGTGCCATGGCCTTCCGCCGCGCGTCGAGCCACCTCGCACCCTGCTCCTGGTCGCCGAACTTCGGCTCGCCACCGCGGAAAGCGTGGTCGAAGTGCTTGAGCGCCGGATCGAACACAGCGCGCTGCTTGATGTCGTGGCTCGGCTTGATCACGAGCGGCTGGTAGGTGCGCGGAAAGCCGTCCACCCCCGGCGGTGCCTGCCGCAGCCGCTCGTCACTGGTGCTGAAGTCGTACCTGCCTTCGAACCAGCCCTTGTCGACGTGCAGCGCGTCGTCGTCGACGACGTACTCCTCCTCGATCTCCAGCACCTCGAACTGCTGCAGATCGTCGAGCAGCGCCTGGAGTTGTGCTTTCGCCGTGGCACGACCCACGCCGAAGCACCGCTGGGTGACGAACCGCTCCTCCGCGTAGTCCTCCCGGCGACGACGAGCGTTGCGGGAGATGTGCGCGTTGTGAGACTCGACGGTCACCAGGACGTCTCGGTGCCACTGTCCCCTCAGCAGCAGCTTCACGTGGTGCTCGAAGTACAGCGCGGGATCGGCGTCCTCATCGGACTGCGGCACCCCCTCGTTCCACGGCGCCGCCTCGATCTTGATCCGCACCACGTACAACTCGGCCGCGAGCATGCGCGCACGCCAGCCGTCCGCGACGGCCCGCACCTCGTCGAGCGTGCCCTTGACGCCGATCGTCAGCATCGGCTGCGATGGCATCTCGCCGCGGTGCAGCTCGATGTGGCTGAACTTGACGCCGTGCTCCCCGGCGAACGCCGCCAGCTCGTCGACCTGCCACTCCGACCCGGTCAGGTGCAGCTCGAACTCACCCGAATACATGGCGGCAGACCTTAGCCGAGCAGAACCTGCAACACACACAACAAATACAGCAGCACCGGACCCCGGCTCAGCTGCACGAGCAGGCCGAGCGGCACCGGCCCGAGCACCCCGAAGTCGATCGCGGCGACGCTGTAGTCGAGCGGTGGCCTGGTCGCGATCCGGTAGACCACGGCGACCGCCCCGGCCGCGGACACCGCCGCGTTGAGCCAGGAGACGTGCGGGGTGAACGTCGCTGTCGCCACGCACCACACCACCGCGCCGCAGGCGGGCACGACCAGGTGCGCGGCACGCAGCGACCGGTCCGGCACCCCCAGGGTCCGCCGCAGCGCCGGTGACCGGCAGACGGCTTTGAGACCGGCGGCCAGCCGGTCGGTGGCGAGGAACGCGGCGACGAGATGCACCGCGGGCACCCAGCCGACCTCGCCCCCGAGCGCCACCAACGCGGGAAACGGCAGCAATGCGGCCCAGACCAGCAGTGCGTTCGGCGCCCGTCGTGCGCGCAGCACGTCCGTCCACATCAGCACGGTCAGCCGTGATCCCCGCACTCGCGCCGACCTCACCCGGCCGAGCGCCTCCGCAGGTCGCTCCGCCAGGATCGCCCCCAGCAGGGCCAGGTCGAACCACGCCACCGACACCCGCACCACCGCCGCGAGCGAAGCACCAGCGGTCAGATCAGCACGGTGCAGGTGCCGCAACGACAAGACCGCGATCAGGCCCAGCACAACGGCGACCGGTGTCAGCCAGACCGCGACCGTGAGATCACCAGGCCCGGTGTAGGCGCCCAAGACGTTGGCGCACAACAACAGCACGACCAACCCGGCGACAACACTCAGCCAAGCCTGAGGGCGCACCCGCAAGCGTTGCAACACCACCGCACCCGCCACCACAACCAACCCGGCCGCCGCCGACCCCACGAACAGCACCGGTCCCAGCGGTGAGCTCGCCCCCACCACCCCGAACACAGCCGCAGGCCACACCGCCCCCACCGCCGCACCGAGCCCAAGCAGCCCGAACAACCGCGGCAACAGCAACGCGGCCCGGTCCACCGGCGTGCTCAGCACCCAGAACACCCGATCCCGCCCCGCGAACACCGGCCCGAACGCCAGCAGCACCTTGAGCAGCACGACCGCCGCCAGCACGGACAGCCACAGGGCGGTCCACCCGTCCGCCTGCCCGGTCTTGCCCAGCCCCTCGCCCGCGAGACCCCAGCCGACCGCTCCGACGATCGCCACGTTCACCAGCCGCTCGTACAGGCGGGCCAGCCGGAACCGCCACGGCAGAGGTGCGGGCTTCAGCCTGCGGCGGACATCGACAGCCGACGGCATCACAGGCTGACGGTCCGGTCGGCGACCGCCTCGACGAGGTCGTGGTCGTGCGACGCGAACACGACAGCCACCCCGGCCGCCTTCTCCGCCTTGAGCCGCTCGCGCAGCCACGTCCTGCCCTGCGCGTCGAGCCGCTGCTCGGGTTCGTCCAGCACCAGCAGTCCGCGCGGCCGCACGAAGCACGAGGCGAGGCCCAGCCGATGCCGCTGCCCGCTCGACAACGTGGGCGGCAGCTGGTCCCGCACCGCGGTCAGCCCCAGTTCCCCCACGACGTCGAGCACGTCCCGTTCGGCCTCCGGCGTGGCGTGCAACCACGCCAGCAGCCGCAGGTGCTCCACCACGGACAGGTCCGGGAAGTAGTCGGCGTCGTCGAGCAGCGAGGCGGTGAGTGCGCGGAACGACGCGGACGCCTCGTCCCGCGGCACGCCGTCGACCAGCACCTCGCCGCCGTCCTGGGTCTCGGCCCCGACCAGGCACTTGAGCAACGTCGACTTGCCGGAGCCGTTGCTGCCGACGACCGCCACGGCCTCCCCCGCCGCGACAACGAACCCGAGGCCGGCGAACACGGGGTCGTCGCCGTAGCTCTTGCGGAGTTCCCGCACCTCAAGCATGTGATCAGGGTAGTGGGAATAGGTCAGGGCCTCAGGCGTTAAGGTAGATGCAAACGCATAGAACTTGAGACCAGAAGGAGGCGGGTGCCGTGCAGTTCGGAATCTTCTCGGTGAGCGACATCACCAGGGACCCGGTGAGCGGCGAGACCCCCAGCGAGGCCGAGCGCATCGACGCGATCGTGCAGATCGCCGAGAAGGCCGAGGAGGTCGGGCTCGACGTGTTCGCGATCGGCGAGCACCACAACCCGCCGTTCTTCTCCTCCGCCCCGACCACGCTGCTGAGCCACATCGCGGCGAAGACCAAGAAGCTGATCGTCAGCACCGCGACGACGCTGATCACCACGAACGACCCGGTGCGCATCGCCGAGGAGTACGCGATGCTGCAGCACCTGTCGAAGGGCCGCATGGACCTCATGCTGGGCCGCGGCAACACCGCGCCGGTCTACCCGTGGTTCGGCGCGGACATCCGGCAGAGCCTGCCGATGGCGCTGGAGAACTACAACCTCCTGCACCGGTTGTGGCGCGAGGACGTGGTGGACTGGGAAGGGAAGTTCCGCACGCCGTTGCAGGGCTTCACCTCCACGCCGCGGCCGCTGGACGACGTGCCGCCGTTCGTGTGGCACGGGTCGATCCGCACGCCGGAGATCGCGGAGCAGGCCGCCTACTACGGCGACGGCTTCTTCGCGAACAACATCTTCTGGCCGAAAGAGCACTACATGCGGCTGATCAAGTTCTACCGCCAGCGGTACGCGCACTACGGCCACGGCACGGAGAAGCAGGCCGTCGTCGGTCTCGGCGGCCAGGCGTACATCGCGAAGCGCTCGCAGGACGCCAAGAACGAGTTCCGGCCGTACTTCAACGAGGCACCGGTCTACGGGCACGGGCCGACGATGGAGGACTTCATGGCGCAGACGCCGCTGTCGGTCGGCAGCCCGCAGGAGGTCATCGACAAGACGCTGACCTTCCGCGAGCACTTCGGCGACTACCAGCGGCAGATGTTCCTGATGGACCACGCCGGTCTGCCGCTCAAGATGGTGCTGAACCAGCTCGACCTGCTGGGCGAGGAGGTGGTTCCGGTGCTGCGCAAGGAGATCGAGTCCCGCCAGGACCCGGAGACCGCCAAGCCGCCGACGCACGCGTTGCGCGTCAAGGAGAAGTACGGCGACCAGCCGGCCCGCCAGCCGAAGCCGAACGCCAACCGGGGTGACAACGTCACCGGCGGCACGCCCTACCAGGACGCCTGATGACCCGCGCCAACGAGGCGTGGGAGTCCCTGATGAAGGCCTACGCCGTGCTGATGAAGCGGTTCAACGCGGAGGACGTCTGGGGTGAGCTGACCATGCGGGAGTACGACGTGCTCTACACGTTGTCCAAATGCGACGGTCCACTCCGGATGAGCGAGCTGAACCGCCACGTGCTGCTGAGCCAGCCCGCGCTGTCCCGCATGGTCGACCGCCTGACCGACCGCGGGCTGGTGGACCGCTGCCCCGACCCCGGTGACCGGCGGGGTGTGCGCCTGTCGCTCACCCCGGCCGGCCGCAAGACACAGCAGCAGATCGGCCGCCCGCACGCCAGGAGCGTCGCCCGCGCGTTGACCGTGCTGACACCGGAAGAACTCGACCAGCTGGCCGCGATCACCGCCAAACTGGTCCGGAGCGAGGAGTCATGACCGAACAGTTCCAGCTCGTGGTCGTCTCGGCCGGCACGAGCGACCCGTCGTCCACCCGCCTGCTCGCCGACCGCGTCGCGGGCCGCGTCACCCAGCTCGCGTCCGAGAAGCAGCGCAAGGTCGTCACGCAGGTCGTCGAGCTGCGCGAGCTGGCCGGCGAGATCGCGAACGCGCTGGTGTCCAACCACATCGGCGCGAAGCTGCAGAAGGCGATCACCGCGCTGCAGCACGCCGACGGCATCGTCGCGAGCACCCCTGTCTACAAGGCGGGCGCGAGCGGGCTGTTCACGTCGTTCTTCCAGATCCTGGACAACGACCTGCTGATCGCGAAGCCCGTCGTGCTCGCCGCGACCGCCGGCACCGCCCGGCACGCCCTCGTGGTGGACGACCAGATCCGCGGGCTCTTCGCCTACCTGCGCACCGTGGTGGTGCCGACGTCGCTGTTCGCCGCGACCGAGGACTGGACGGACCCGGCGCTGAACAAGCGCGTCGACCGCGCCGCGCTCGAACTGGTGGCGCTGATGGCCTCCGGGTTCGAGAAGCAGGTGCGCGACGAGTCGTGGGGCCGCTACCAGCACGAGTTCGGCAGCGCCGGCGGCACCGAGGTGTCGATCGACTTCGACTCCGACCTGATGCGCCTGGCCGCGGGCGGTCACGCGTAGGGCAGGAGCTTCTTCTCGGCGTAGGTCAGGCCGTAGAAGAGCGCGACGCTCATCACCGCGAGCAGGGCCATCGCCGCGAAGGCGAGCGAGGTGTCGGCGCTGGCGCCGGACTGGTTGATCACGTAGCCCAGTCCGGCGCTGCTGCCGACGAACTCGCCGATCACGGCCCCGATCACCGCCAGCGTGATCGACACCTTCAGCCCGACGAAGATCTGCGGCAGCGCGTGCCGCAGCCGCAGTTTGAAGAACTCGTGCGTGCGCGAGGCGTCCAGCGACCGGAACAGCTCGACCAGCTCGTGGGGCGTGGACTTCATACCGGACGCGGTCGAGATGACCACCGGGAAGATGCACACCAGCACGACCATGAGCACCTTCGACTCGATGCCGAACCCGAACCACACCACCACGATCGGCGCGATCGCGATCTTCGGCACGGCGTTCAGCGCGACCAGCAACGGGTAGAACATCCGCTCCAGGATCTTCGAGCCGACGATCAGCAGCGCGAGCGGCACACCGGCCACGATGGACAGCAGGAAGCCGAGAACGGTCTCCTGCAACGTGACCAGGCTCTGTTCCAGCAGATAGCCGGGAAACTCCAGGAACGACGACACGACGTCGGCCGGCGACGGCACGAGGAACGAGTCGATCGCGAAGACGATCGTCACCAGCCACCAGAGGCCGATGATCGCCAGCAGGCCGAGGACCGGCAGCACGATCTTCACGCCCGCACCTCCTCGAGCGCCCCGCGCAGCTCCCGGCTCACCTCGTCCAGCTCGGCCTGCCCGAACGCCCGCGGCCGGGGCAGGCCGACGTCGACGATCCGGTGGATGCGGCCGGGCCGCGGGCTCAGCACCACGATCCGGTCCGCGAGCAGCACGGCCTCCTCGATCGAGTGCGTCACGAACACGACCGACCGGGGCACCTCGAGCTGAACCCGTTGCAGCTCCAGGGAAAGCTCCTCCCGCGTCAGCGCGTCCAACGCGGAGAACGGCTCGTCCATCAGCATCACCCGCGGGCTCTGGATCAACGACCGGCACAGCGACACCCGTTGCTGCATCCCGCCGGACAACTCGTGCGGCAGCCGTTTCTCGAACCCTTTGAGTCCCACCAGCTCCAGCAGCTCGTGCGCCCGGTCCCGGTGATCTCCCAGGCCGAAGATCTCGATCGGCAACAGCACGTTGGACAGCACCGACCGCCACGGCAGCAACGCCGGCCGCTGGAACATCACCGAGACGTCGCGCCGCGGCCTGGTCACCGCGGTGCCCGCCACCTCGATCAATCCCCCGGCAGGCGTCAGCAGCCCGGCGATCAACCGCAGCAACGTCGACTTGCCACAACCGGACCGCCCGATCACCGCGACGAACTCGTGCTCGCCCACGTCGAGGTCGATCCCGGCCAGCGCCTCGACGGTCCCGAAGACGTGCGCGACCCGCTGAAGCGTGATCACTTCTTCGGCGCCAGCCCGAACGACGCGATGTCCGCGGGGCGCAACCCGTCCGGGATCGCCCCGGCCTCCACGAGCGTGCGGATGATCTTCTCGACCCGCGCCTCGGTCAGCTCACCGACCGGTCCGCTGAACCCGGCGGGTTTGACGTACGGCGCCATCAGCGTGACCTCGGCGCTGGCGACGGCCGCGTCCTGAGTCGGCTGGTACTTCTTGAGAATCTGGCCGAGCTCGTCCGGGTGCTCGACCGAGTAGGTCAGCCCCCTGAGCAACGCACCGGTGAACCGCTGCACCAGCTCGGGTTTCTGCGCGGCGGTGTCCTTCGAGGTCACCAGCGCGTTGCCGTACAGGTCCGGCACCAGATCGCCGTACGGCAGCACGACCACCTTCTTGCCCTTGGCCGCCGCCTCGATCAGCGGCTTGCCGACGACGAACTGCCCGATCCCGTCCACCTGCCCGGCCGCCAGCAGCTGCGGCAGCGCGGGCGGAGCCGACGGCACGAACTGGACCTGCGCGGGATCGAGGCCGGCCGCCTTGGCGTAGACCGGGAACATGACCTGGTTCGTCGAGCCCGGCTGGTCGCCGATCTTCTTGCCGGCCAGGTCGGCCGGTTTCGTGATGCCGCTGCCCTCCAGCGCGACGATCGCGGCGAGCGACCGTTGCTGGATGGCCGCGATCGTGGTGACGGGCAACTTCTCCTTCGCCGCGGTGATCGCGGTGGCGGTGAAGTCGGCGACGCCGAAGTCCGCCCGGCCGCCGGCGACGAGCTTGAGCACGTCGACGCTGCCGGTGCCCGGTGTGATCGTGACGTCGATGCCCGCCTCGGCGAAGAACCCCTTCTCCTGAGCCACGTACGCGTACGCGTCGCGGCCGAACGTGTTGAAGGACGTCAGGTAGCTGACCTTGTCCCGCTTCGCCTCGCTGGTCTGCGGTGAGCCACCGCACCCCGTGACGGCCAGCATGATCGCGAGCAGGACGACTGAAACCGGCTTCATGATGTTCCCCTCCCCCGAAGGCACCCTCTTCGGAGAACATAGACGGCGGGGAGGACTGATGACCATGACCGATCGGCGGCCGGGGCCGTCCTGGCGCGCGCCAGGACGGCCGACACCGGTGTCAGGCTCAGGTCATGCGGAGCGAGCGCGGCCGGTCGTTCCAGTCTCCAGCCGACCCGAAGCAGTTGTGCATGTTGGCGCAGACGTTGTACCCCAGAGGACTGTCCGTGCCCGAGTAGTTCAGGCCGTCCCAGAACCTCACGCGGCAGTAGTGCGGGACGAACGAGCTGATGTTCCGGTCACGGCTGATGACGCTGAGGTTGGGGATGACCATGTCGGTCTCGTTGTCGTAGGCCGCCGTGCACGGCCTGGTGGAGGTCACCCACGCCCTGTTGACGTGGTTGATGTCGACGGACAGTTCCACGAGGAGGTACTCGGCCGCGGACTTGCTCGCGCGAAGCTCCCCATCAGTGGCGAAACAGGTCTGCTTGCCGGTGTCGATGTTCAGATTGCAGAACTCACCCGGCGCCGCGGACGCCGTTCCTGCCATGCCCGCCAGGACGGACAAGGCCACGATGATCGTGGCCACAAGACGTTTCATCTGAAGTCCCCTCAACCTTGCGAAACGCGGTTGCAGGCGCCTTTCGCCCCCTTTGACGCCCCACCACAACACGCCCGCTCGACCACTTCGGTTGCCACACAGGAGGAGCAATGCGGGGCGACATCGTGATCTCGCCGTCCGGCGAGGAGATCGTGCTGGTCGACGTGGGTCAGCTCGTCCTCTACGACGATCCCGTGGTCCGCGTGTGGGAGGTGTCGCTCGAACCGGGCGAGACCCATCCCTGGCACCTGCACCACAACCCGTACGTCGTGCTGAGCATCGACGGCTCGGAAGGCCGGATGGACTGGCTGGACGGCAGCGAGCCCCGGTTCATCTCGGAGCACCGCGGCGGTTCGGTGTACCGGCCCGTATCGCCGGTCCACCGCCTCACCAACATAGGGACGTCGTTCTACCGCAACCGGCTCGTGGAGCTGAAAGACCTCGGCGAGAACGTCGGTGAGCCACTGGACATCTCGCCCGACGACGTCAGCGTCCGGACCGTCGCCGACGCGGCACTGGACCTGGAGGGGCCGCACGTGCTCGCTGCCCTCGACACCGAGGACGTGCGGCTCCACCCAGGCGGGCCGTGTCAGCTCGCCGGCGAGTGGTTCGTCGTGGAGCTGCGCTACTTGGCCAGGTAGGGCTCGAGGTCCTCGAACTCCGCGACCTGCCGCACCTCGACCGACATCTCCTCGACGCCGGCGAAGCAGGTGATGTACTCCTCGGCGACGGCCGTGGCCTCGGCGAGGTCCTTCGCGCTGATCAGCAGAAACCCGCCGACGACCTCCTTGGCCTCGGCGAACGGCCCGTCGGTCGACCTGATGGCGGTGCCGCGCCTGCGCACCGTCGCGCCCACCTTCTGCACGCCCTCGGCGCCGAGCATGACGCCCTCCGCGCTCAGCTTCTCGACGAAGGCGTTCATCCGCTCGACCAGCTCGGGGACCGGATCCCACGAGGCGTTGTCGTCCTCCGGGACCCGGTGCATCAGCAAGAACCGCATGTCATCTCCTCGGTGTCAGCAGGCAGCGCTGCGCCGCCCACACCTCCGTCGATCGACGTCGGGGCGCTTTCGACATCCTGACATCATGATTTCTTCCCGGCTGGTCGTCGGCCTGCTCAGCATGTGGCTGTTCGGCAACCTCTACGAGCAGATCGTGTGGAATCCGCAGCTGCTGGCGGATCCACGGCCTGGCACGCTCGTCGGCACGTTCGCGGCCGGCAGCCCCGTCTACTACTACCTGCCCTGGGCGCCGCTCGGCGTGGCGTTGGCGGTCGTCACGCGCGTGCGGCTCCCACGGACGGCACCCGGCCGTGTGCTGCGGGCCTGGAACGTCGCGCTCGGCTGCCTCGCGGTCGCGCTGGCCATGAAGATCCTGCTGATCACGCAGGTCAACCCGCTGTTCCGCGATCCGGCCGCCTCCCGCGAGCAGGTGCACGACCACGCGGTCCTGTGGGCGTTCGGCAACGGCATCACCGTCGTCACGGTGGCCGCCGCGCTCCTGCTGATCACCGGTCGTGCGCGAGGTGCGGCGCCGGACTGAGCTCGGCCCGTCGTGACACGAGGTGGCCCGCCGTCCGTAGAGCGAGCGCGGCCATCGTGATCGACGGGTTGGACGTGCCGAGCGACGGCATGCTGCCGCAGCCCACCGCGTAGAGGTTGGGGTGGTCCCAGCAGCGTTGCCACTGGTCGACGACCGAATTCTGGGGTGTCGCGCCCATCACGTGCGTGCCACCGATGTGCCCGGCACTCCAGTAGCGCAACGGCACCCCGTCGTGCTCGAAGTACCGCTCCCCGTCCGGCTTGTACTGCGTGTAGTCCTCGGCCTTCAGCATCTCGAAGAGCTGGTCCGACACCCGTTTCGCCGCCAGCAGGCCGTCCTGCACGTAGCCGGACAGTCCGTAGTGGACGGACGGGCGCGGGTTGCCGAGAGCGTCTCTGCGCGCGTGGTCGAGTGTGATCCGGTTGGTCGGATCAGCCTCCTGCTCGACCTCGATCTGCAGCGTGAACTGCCTGCCGACGCGGTCCGCGACCGCGTTGCGCAGCGCGGTCCCCCGCAACCCGGCCGCGACGAACTCCCTCGTGTCGCTGCCGGGACTGCCCGCAGACCAGCCCCAGCCCCAGTTGCCGATCTCGACCCGGAACGGCGCCCGCGTGCACCGCTGCGGCCCGCACCGGAAGGCCTCGATGCCCGTAGTCGACCCCGGCCCGCGGAACGGCCCGATCGGTTCGGGCATCAGCGCCCACGTGAGCAGCGTCGGGTGGTCCATCAGGTTGCGGCCTACCTGGTCGCTGCTGTTCGCGAGCCCGGACATCAGCAGCAGTTTCGCGTTCTCGATGGCGTGCGCGGCGAGCACCACGACGTCCGCCTCGACCTCGTGCCGCGTGTGCGTGCCAGACGTGTCGTCGTAGTACCGCTGATAACCGACCTTGGTGACGCGCCCGAACTCGTCGGCGTGGAGCCTGTTCACGACGCACCGTGTGCGCAGCTCGACGTTGTCCGACCAGCGTTTCTGGGTCCTGAGCGGCGTGTACTTCGCGCTCTCCGGGCAGACCGGCACACAGCTCGCGAAGCCGGAGCACAGGTTCCCGTCCGGCCGGTACCCCTTGACCGGCACACCGTTGCGCGCCTGCGGGGTGCCGGTGACCCGCAGCTCCTGCCCGTCGATCCGCCGACCGTCCACAACGGACGCGACCGCGTGGTCGAGATACGTGCGAGGCAAGGCGTGCATCGGATAGACGTACCCGTCCGGGATCGGCAGATGCCCGCGCTGCTCGTCGGCGTCGGCCGACACGCCGATCTCCCACTCCGCCGCCCGGTAGGAGGGCTCGAGATCGTCGTAGGAGATGGGCCAGTTGCGCCCGTGCCCCAGGTCGGCGGTGCGGAAGTCCTCGGGGTGCATCCGCGGCGTGATGCCGGTCCAGGCGGCCCCGGTGCCCCCGTTCATCCGCAGGTACGGACTCGCGTACTCGAACGGCCCGGTGTTGATCAGGTAGTCGCTCGACGGCGCGGCGACGGTCTGCCGGTACGGCGCGAGCGGTGTCTTGACCAGCGCGGTCTGGAAGGTGCGCACCGCGTCGTCGTGGCCCGTCTCCGTGCCCGCCTCCAGCACGAGCACGCGGAACCCGTTGTCCCCCAGCACCTTCGCGATCAACGATCCGGCGAACCCGGCGCCGACGACCACGGCTCTCACGAGAGGCTTCTTCGCGGTCTCTGCTCCCAGCTGCCGAAGCCGGGCGCTCGTGTCCCCGGCGGCGCACCCCCGAACGCCTTCCACGCCAGCCCCTCGGCGTAGGCGCGGGAACTCGGGACCACCCCGCGCCAGACGCCGGTGTACCAGAGCTCGATGATCTCCGCCGGCGACGCGTCCGCCGCCAGCCCCGCGTACTGCTCGACCAGTCCGGTCGACCTCAGCTCCTCCACCGAGAACCCGGTGAGCTCGGCGGACAACTCCACGAAGGCGTCCATCCCGCCATCCTCGACGGCGAAGCGCCGCCACGCCCGGCCGGTCACCCGCGTGGCGCAACCTCCATCTCGCCCAGCCGCGACCAGTCGTCCTGCTCCAGCACCGTGTTCACGATCTTCGGCGTCTCCGCGAGGTACTGCGGCAGCTCCTTCTGGGCGTTCTTGAAGTGCTCCGACTGCACGTGCGCGGCTCCGGCGTCACCGTCGCGGAATGCCTCGACCAGCACGTACTCGTTGGCATCGGCGATGCTGCGGGACCAGTCGAACCACAGGCAGCCTGGTTCTGCTCGGGTGGCCTCGGTGAAGCTCCTGGACAGCTCTGACCAGGTGTCGGCGTGCTCGGGCAGGACCTGGAACTTGGCGGTGATGAAGATCAAGACGACCTCCGAGTCGTGATCGGGCTCGTGACCGCCTCCGACCCTAGCCCGCGATCGGCCCGCGGGCTCCGCGCCCGTCACGCCCGACAACATCGCCACGTTAGCGAGTCCCACTCCTGGGTACACCTCGTCACCCGAGGTGCTGTCCTCGGCGAGATCGGCCGCGCGGTCCGGCGGAACCTGCGCGATCATCGGCGCCGTGCCCGAGATCGACACCCGCAGGCGGAACCTGGTCGTAGCGGCAGTCCTGCTGGCCATGCTGCTGGCCGCCCTCGACCAGACCATCGTGTCCACCGCGCTGCCCACCATGGTCGCCGAGCTGGGCGGCGGCGCGCACCTGTCGTGGGTGGTGACGTCGTACCTGCTCGCCGAGACGATCATGACGGTGCTGATCGGCAAGTTCGGCGACCTGTACGGGCGCAAGAAGACGTTCGTGATCAGCATCGTGCTGTTCCTGGTCGGGTCGTTCTTCGCGGGCTGGTCGGAGTCGATGGGCACGCTGATCGCCTTCCGCGCGGTCCAGGGGCTCGGCGCGGGCGGGTTGATGGTCACCGCGACGGCGATCATCGCGGACGTGGTGCCGTTGCGGGAGCGCGGCAAGTTCCAGGGGTTCGCGGGCGCGGTGTTCGGCGTCGCGACGGTGGCCGGGCCGCTGCTCGGCGGGCTGTTCGTCGACCACCTGAGCTGGCGGTGGGCGTTCTACGTGAACATCCCGCTCGGCATCGCCGTGGTGCTGGTGGCACTCGCCGCGCTGCCCACCATCAAGGCGGTGGGGCAGGCGAAGATCGACTACGCGGGCATCGCGCTGATCGCGCTGGCGGCCACCGGGTTGACGCTGGTCACGAGTTGGGGCGGTACCGAGTATCCGTGGACGTCGCCGACGATCCTGTGGATGGCGGCCGGCTCGATCGTGCTCCTCGTGGCGTTCGTGTTCGTCGAGCAACGCGCGGCCGAGCCGATGCTGCCGATGCGGTTGTTCCGCAGCCGGGTGTTCACGGTGTCGGGTGTGCTGAGCTTCGTCGTCGGGTTCGCGATGCTCGGCGGCATCACCTACCTGCCGATCTACCTGCAGTACGTGCGCGGCGAGTCGGCGACCGCGTCCGGGTTGTGGATGCTGCCGCTCATCGCCGGGCTGATGGCCACGGCGTTGCTCACCGGCAGCGTGATCAGCCGCACCGGTCAGTACCGGGTCTTCCCGATCATCGGATCCGTCGGCCTGGCACTAGGACTCCTGCTGCTGTCCTTTTTGGACGCTGACACGAGTTACTGGGTCATGGGCGCGTTCATGGTCGTGCTCGGCGCGGGCATCGGCCTGGTGATGCAGGTGCCGGTGATCGTCGTGCAGAGCACCGCGAACTACAGCGATCTCGGCGTCGCCACGTCCGGCATCAGCTTCCTGCGCACGATGGGCAGCTCGTTCGGTGTCGCGATCTTCGGCACGATCTACGCGAACCAGCTGCCGAAGCACCTCGTCGTGCCGCCCGGCGTCGATCCCGGCGCGATCGCGAGCCCGGCCGCCGTCCACGCCCTGCCGGCGGCGTTGAAGGCACCCGTGGTCGCCGGCTACGCCGAGACCGTGCAGACGATGTTCCTGATCGCCGCACCGATCGGCCTGATCGCCCTGGCGGTCGCGTTCTTCCTGCCGCAGGTCCAGTTGCGCGACACCAGCCGTGCCGCCGCCACCGGCAACAGCGGCGTGGGCGAGAGCTTCGCCGCGCCGGCGTCGAACTCCTTCGACGAACTGCGCAAGCTGGTCGCGACCGTCATCTCGAAGTCGAAGGTCCACCCCAGCGGCGAGGTGCTGCGGCGCTCCGGCGTCGGCCTGCCGCTGGAGCAGGCGTGGCTGCTCGGGCGCGTGTACCGGGCTTCGATGGACGACGGCGTCGCGACGCTGCACGAGATCTCCGAGATGACCAAGGTGCCCGGCGGTATCTTCGAGCCGACCGCGCAGGCACTCGTGCGGTCCGGGCACCTCGAGTTCTGCGACGACGGCTACCGGTTCACCGCACTCGGCGTGGACGTGTTCGCGCAGCTCCTGCAGGCGTGGCGGCAGTGGCTGCTCGACCAGCTGGAGGACTGGCACGAACCGGACCAGCGCGACTTCGCCCGTGCGCTCGACTCGTTCACCGATGAGCTGATCGAGGGCAGCCGCCAGCTCGCCCGACTCTAGAAGATCACCCGGCTAGCCCAGCCGGGCGCAAGGATCCACATGCGACCCTGGAAGCGATGAGCACCACGCGAATCGGGTCGTTCAACGTGGAGAACATGTTCGAGCGCCCCAAAGTGATGGGCCGCAACGCGACCAAGCACGCGGCCCCGATCCTCGCTGCCCACGCGAGGTTCAACGAACTCATCGCCGCCGAGACCTACACCCCCGAGGTCAAGGAAGAGCTCAAGGAGCACCTGTCGACGCTGGAGTTGCTGCGGGGTGACCGGAGCAAGTACGCGATCCTGCGGCGCATCCGCGGCCGGTTCCTCGCGCGGCACCGCACGGGCGAAACCTCAGTCGTGGCAAGCGGTCGCGAGTCGTGGGTCGGCTGGGTCGAGCTCACCACGGAACCCATCAGCGAGCTCGCCACCCGCCACACCGCCCAGGTGATGCGCGACGTCGGCGCGCACGTGCTCGGCGTGGTCGAGGCCGAGTCCCGCGAGCTGCTGCAGATGTTCTCCGCCAGCCTGCTCAAGAACGTCGGCTGGACCCCGTACGACGAGGTGCACCTCATCGACGGCAACGACGAGCGCGGCATCAACGTCGGACTTCTGACGCGCGACGAGCACCAGGTCATCACCATCAGGACCCACGTGTACGCCAAG
Source organism: Lentzea sp. NPDC051213 (assembly GCF_044455585.1). Lineage (NCBI taxonomy): Bacteria > Bacillati > Actinomycetota > Actinomycetes > Pseudonocardiales > Pseudonocardiaceae > Lentzea > Lentzea sp. NPDC051213. The sequence goes on along the minus strand of NZ_JBITEX010000001.1, from coordinate 733,210 downwards.
GATTCCTCGGGCGTGGTCTTCTCCCGCGACTGCGCCGAGTACCACGTGCGCACGCCCGCCGGTCCGGAGGTCGTGGTGCTCGTCAACCACCTGAAGTCCAAGGGCTACGGCGCGCCCGGCGATCCGATCGGCGCGCGGCGGCGGTTCCGGCAGGCCGTTCGCATCGCCCGCATCGTGAACCGGCTGCGCGACGAGGGCCACGAGCACGTCGCGGTCGTCGGCGATCTCAACGACACCGCGGACAGCGAGGCGCTCCGGCCGTTGTTCCAGCGCACCGGTCTCAAGGACATCAGCGAGCACGAGAACTTCGACTGGGACCACCGCCTCGGTACCTACCGCGGCACCAACGAACGCGGCAAGATCGACTACATCCTGCTCACGCCGGAGCTGTTCGCCAAGGCGACCGGTGGTGGTGTGTTCCGCAAAGGCGTGTGGCGCGGCCCGCGGACCAAAGACCGTTGGGACGTCTACGAAAGCATGACCAACGAGGTGCACGCGGCCAGCGACCACGCCGCGATCTACGCCGACATCGACTGGAGCGCCTAAACCACCTCGACGGTCAACTCCACGACATCGCCGGGACCGACACCGGCCGACTTCCGCACCGCCGCCTTGATCGGCAGCACGTAGCACCCGGACTGCTTGTCCGGGAACACCGAAGTCGACCAGTTGCTGGCACCCAGCCCGACGCGGACCTTCACCGAACCGAAGCCGGCGCCGGGCGTGGCCAGTTCCCTGATTTGTTCGGACACGGCCTCGGGTAACGTCACGAAAGTCCACGTGTCCGCGCGGCGGGCGTCCCACAGCCACAATTCGGCGTCGAAGACGAACATTGCCACATTATGGGGCCAAACAGGTGATGTGTCCGGCATCCCATCACATGTTGGCATCCACATCTTGAATGTCTCGTTAGGTTAGCTTTACCTTGTCTCCGCCCGTCTGACCTGGGTTGTGAGTCGAGGAGGACCGCCGGTGAGGCGTCGTGCACGCACCGTGACAGTGGTCGCCGCCCTGCTGGCGTCGATGTTGACGGCCTGCAGTTCCGCGAACGACCTGATCATTTATTCCGGCCGCAACGAACAATTGGTCGGGGCACTCCTCAAGCAGCTCGAGGACGCCGTCGGAATCGATGTGCAGGTCCGTTACGGCGGCAGCGGCGAAATGGCCGCGCAGCTGCTCGAGGAAGGCCAGGGCACCGAGGCCGACGTGTTCTTCTCGCAGGACGCCGGCGCGCTCGGCGCCGTCGGCGCGCAGGGCAGGCTCGCCGAACTGCCCGCGGACGTGCTGGGCATGGTGCCGCAGACCTACCAGGCGCGCGACAAGCGCTGGGTGGCCACGAGTGCGCGCGCACGTGTCATCGCGTACGACCCGCGCGTGGTCACCGAAGCCGACCTGCCCAAGACGATCGACGACGTCGTGGACCCCAAGTGGCGCGGCAAGATCGGGTACGCGCCGACGAACGCGTCGTGGCAGGCGTTCGTGACGTCGGTGCGCGTGCTCAAGGGTGAGGACTTCGCCAAGGAGTGGCTGAAGAAGTTCGCCGCCAACGACCCGAAGCGCTACGACAACAACGTCAACATCCTCAAGGCCGTCGACGACGGTCAGCTCCCCTTTGGACTGATCAACCACTACTACTGGTACGCCTCGGCCGCGGAGAAGGGCGGCGAGGCCAACATGAAGGCCAAACTGCACCGCGTCGGCGGTGGTGACCCGCTCGCGCTGGTCAACGTGGCCGGCGTCGGGGTCGTCCAGGGCAGCAACCAGAGCGAGGCCGCGCAGAAGGCCGTGCGGTTCCTGCTGTCCGAGCAGGCGCAGCGGCACTTCGCCGACCAGACCGCCGAGTATCCGGCGAACCCGGACGTGAAGTCGAGCAAGCACAAGCTTCCGCCGATCACGGACCTCCACGCACCCGACATCGACCTCTCCAAGCTGTCGTCCCTGCAGGAGACGGTGAAGCTGTTGCAGGAAGCGGGGTTGTCCTGAGGCCCGTGCACCGGGCCGCACCCACTCTCACCACGCTCTCCCTAGTCGTCGCCGCGGCTGCATTGCTGCCGCTGGCGTACCTGGCGGTGCGTTCGTTCGAACGCGGCGGGGGCGTCGTGTGGGACGTCCTGGTGCGGACCCGGACCGCGGAACTGGCGCTGCGCAGCCTGTCGCTCGCGGTGGCGGTGACGGCCGCGTGCCTCGTCCTGGGTGTGCTCAGCGCGTGGCTGACGGTCCGCAGCGATCTGCCGGGCCGCCGGGTTCTCGGGGTGCTGCTGGTGTTGCCGCTGGCGGTGCCGTCGTACGTCGCCGGGTTCACCTGGATCTCCGTGTTCCCGGATCTCACCGGGTTCGCCGGAGCGTTCGTGGTGCTGACACTCGTGTCGTATCCCTACGTCCTGCTGCCGGTGGCCGCCGCGTTGCGCACGGCCGATCCGGCGGTGGAGGAGGTCGCGCGCTCGCTCGGCCGCACGAGTCGTCAGGTGTTCTTCTCCGTGACGCTGCGGCAGATCCGGCCGGCGGCGCTCGCGGGCGGGTTGCTGGTGGCGCTGTACGTCCTGAGTGACTTCGGTGCGGTGTCGCTGATGCGGTACGAGGCTTTCACGCTTGGCATCTATACCAGCTACCGGGCGACGTTCGACCGCACACCGGCCGCGATCCTCGGACTGATCCTGGTGGTGCTGGCGATCGCGCTGACGCTGGGCGAACGGCGAGCACGGGGGGTCACCGCGCATCGCGGACGTCGTCAGCCGTTGACCGTGCCGCTCGGCCGGGCTCGGGTACCCGCGTCCGCGGGCGCGGTGACGCTGGTCCTGCTGACGCTCGGCGTGCCGGTGGTCAGCCTGACCTGGTGGCTGGTGGCGGGCACGTCGACGTTCGAGGTGTTCGATCTGTTGGCCACGACCGGGAACACCGTCGCGGTGTCGGCGTTCGGCGCGCTGCTGACGCTGCTGCTGGCGTTGCCGGTGGGAATCCTGGCAGCGCGGCACCGGGGCCGGCTCGCACGAGGGGTCGAGCTGGCCAGTTTCGCCGGACACGCGCTGCCGGGGATCACGGTCGGGCTGGCGTTGGTGTTCTTCGGGATTCGCTTCGCCCCGGCGCTCTACCAGACGGCGCCGATGCTCGCGTTCGCCTACGCGGTGCTGTTCCTGCCGCTCGCCGTCGGAGCGGTGCGGACCGGTGTCGCGCACGCGCCGCCGGTGCTGGAGGAGGTCTCGCGGTCGCTGGGGCACGGGCGGTGGGAGACCGGGCTGCGGGTGACCGTGCCACTGGCGGCGCCGGGGATCTTGGCCGGTACCGCGCTCGTGTTCCTCACGTGTGCCAAGGAGTTGCCCGCAACCTTGCTGCTCAGGCCGACCGGAATGGACACCCTGGCGACCGAGCTGTGGACGCGCACCGAAGTGTCCGCGTATGCCGCGGCGGCGCCCTACGCGGCGGTTCTTCTTGTGGTCGCAGCGATTCCGGCCGTCGTGCTGGACCGGTTCCTGGGAGGTGAGCGATGAGCGGCCTGACGGTGAAACGCCTCGTCGCGGGCTACGGCGGGGAACCGGTGCTGCGCGAGGTCGACCTCGCGGTGCCGGAGGGCGGGCTGCTCGCCGTCCTCGGGCCTTCCGGGTGCGGCAAGACGACGCTGCTGCGGGTGCTGGCCGGGTTCCACCCGGTGTCCTCGGGTGAGGTGTGGCTGGGTGATCGCGAACTGACGGCCGCGGTGCCGCCCGAACAGCGCGGAATCGGGATCGTGCCGCAGGAAGGCGCGCTGTTCCCGCACCTCAGCGTGGCGGGGAACGTCGGGTTCGGGCTCAGGCGGGGCGACCGAGGCGAGCGGGTGGAGGAGTTGCTCGACCTGGTGGGGCTGGCCGGGTTCGGTGCGCGGATGCCCGCGCAGCTCTCCGGCGGGCAGGCACAACGCGTGGCGCTCGCCCGTGCGCTGGCGCCGCGTCCTGGGGTCGTGCTGCTCGACGAGCCGTTCTCGGCCTTGGACGCCGGCCTGCGCGAGGAACTCCGGGCGGACGTGCGGGCGAGTTTGCGGGCGGCCGGCGTGACGGCGCTGCTGGTGACGCACGACCAGGAAGAAGCGCTGGGGATGGCGGACCTCGTCGCCGTGCTGCGCGACGGTGCGGTGGCACAGCTCGCGCGGCCGCAGACGATCTACTCCTCGCCCGCCGACCTCGGGGTGGCGCTGTTCGTGGGCGACGCGGTGACGTTCGACGGGGTCGCCCAAGCCGGCCAGGTGCGGACGCCGCTCGGCACGCTGCGGACGTCCGGCAACGGTCCCGGCACTGTGTTGCTGCGCCCGGAGCAGCTCATCCTCGGCTCCGCCGGCATCGAGTCCATTGTGGACGACGTGCTGTTCCACGGTCACGACGCGACGGTGCTGCTGCGACTCGCCGACGGCACGCAGGTGCGGTCGCGGGTGCAGGGGCGGATCGCGGTGCGGCCAGGAGTCTCCGTCGCGGTGTCGGTCGACGGGCCGGCGTTGTTCTTCGGGAGCACGCCGTGACGGCCACCGCGGACCTCGGGTTCGCCGACAGACTGGCCGCCCACGGCGACCGGCTCGCGCTGATCACCGCGGAGGGCACGTTCACCTACCGCGAGCTCGACGAACGCGTCGACGCGGCCGCGGCGAGACTTGGCCGGACCCGGCGCCTGGTGCTGCTGGCCGTGGAGAACGACGCCGAGTCGGTGGTGGCGTACCTGGCGGCACTGCGCGGCGGGCATCCGGTGGTGCTCGCCTCCGCCGCCCAGATTCCGGCGCTCACCTCGGTGTACGACCCGGACGTGGTGATCGCCGGCTCCTGGACGGAACGGCACGAGGGCACCGTGCACTCGCTGCACCCCGACCTGGCCCTGCTGCTGTCGACGTCCGGCACCACCGGGTCACCGAAGCTGGTGCGGCTCAGCACGGACAACGTCGTCGCGAACGCCGCCGCGATCGGTGAGTACCTGGACATCCGGCCCAGCGACCGCGCCATCACGTCGTTGCCGCTGCACTACTGCTACGGCCTGTCGGTCGTGAACAGCAACCTCGCCCGCGGCGCCGGCATCGTCCTGACCGGCCGGTCGGTGATCGAACCGGAGTTCTGGGACCTCGTGCGCTCCCACGGGGTGACGAGCCTGCACGGTGTGCCGCACACGTTCGGTCTGCTCGACGGCATCGGCTTCGAGCAGATGGATCTGCCGAGCCTGCGGTACGTGACGCAGGCCGGTGGACGGCTGGATCCCGGCGACGTCGTGCGGTACGCGACGCTCGGCATCGAGCGCGGCTGGCGGTTCTTCGTGATGTACGGCCAGACCGAGGCCACCGCGCGCATGGCCTACCTGCCGCCCGGACTCGCCGCGTCCCACCCGTCCGCGATCGGGGTGGCGATCCCCGGCGGGCAGCTGCGGCTCGACGAGGGCGAGCTGGTGTACCGCGGCCCCAACGTGATGCTCGGCTACGCCCACTCGCCGGAGGATCTGGCCCTGGGGCGCACGACGTTCGAGCTGCGGACCGGCGATCTCGGTGCGGTGGAGGACGGTCTGTTCTCGGTGACCGGCCGCAAGAGCCGGTTCGTGAAGCCGTTCGGCCTGCGCGTCGACCTCGACCAGGTGGAACGCTCGCTGGCCGCGGACGGCCTGCGGGTGGCCTGCACGGGTGACGACGACGGTCTCGTGGTCGCAGTGCTCGGTGACGCCGACCGCGCCGCGAGGCTGGTCCGCGTCCTGACCGGCCTGCCCGCGTCCGCCGTCCGCGCCTACACCGTGACGTCATTCCCGTTGCTGTCCAACGGAAAAATCGACTACCGAACCGTGGCGGCACCTCCTGACCGCGAGTGGGGGTCCGTGCGCGAGGTGTTCGCCTCGGTCTTGGGCGCGCGATCGCTGCCGTCGGACGCGACGTTCACCTCGCTGGGCGGCGACTCGTTGCGGTACGTGCAGATGACCGTTCAGCTGCAACGGTTGCTCGGCGACCTGCCGGCGTCGTGGCCGACGATGCCGGTGTCAGAGCTGGAAGAACTCCGCACCACGCACCGGCGCGTCCCGATGATCGACACCACGATCGTGCTGCGGGCGTTGGCGATCCTGCTCATCGTCGGCTCGCACGTGGGGTTCTTCAAGCTGCTCGGCGGCGCCCACCTGCTGCTCGTGGTGGCGGGCTGGAACCTCGCCCGGTTCCTGCTGCCCGCGCACCCGCTGCGGATCCTGCGCGCGACGGCGTTCATCGCGGTGCCGACCTCGCTCTGGCTCGTCTACCAGGCCGCCGTGACCGACCGTGTGACCGTCGACAACATCTTGCTGGTCAACAGCTTCACCCGCGGCGGCGCCGGCGGCTACTGGTTCGTGGAAATCGTCGTGCACGTCCTTCTGTTGTGCGGGCTGCTTTTCGTGATCCCGGCGCTGCGGCGCTGGGAACAACGGCAGAGCTACGCGTTCGCGCTGGTCGTGCTCGGGCTGACCCTGCTCGCACGCTTCACCGTCGAAGGCGACTTCTTCGCGCGCAACATGACGACGCTCGGCGCGGCGTGGTTCGTCGCGCTCGGCTGGGTCGCTCACCGCTCCCCCGCGCTGTGGCAGAAGTGCCTGGTCGTGGTGGTCGCGGTCGCGATGATCCCCGGCCGCATGGAGAACCTCTCCCGCGAGATCGTCCTCATCGGAGGCCTGATCCTGCTGCTGTCGCTCTCGCGCGTGCCGGTGCCGCGCGGCCTGCTGACCCCGGTCAGCCTGCTGGCCAGCGCCTCACTCGCCATCTACCTCACGCACTACGCGGTGTTCCCGCCCCTGCTGAAACTGGCGCCGCCCTCGATCGTGTTCGTGGTGTGCCTGGTGGTGGGTGTGGTGTCGTGGCTCGGGATCTCCAGGGCGGCGGTCAAAGTGGCGCGCTGATGTGGAAGTGCTCGTCGAACCGTGCGGCGAGCTCCTCCCCCATCCCGTACGGCGCCCACTTCCGCACCAGCTCCAGGAACCCGAGCATGTCCTGCCGCACGGCCTCGAGGTGTCCCGGCAGCGAGGCCAGCGGAATCTCGCAGGCGGGCCCGTCCGCGTGGTCCCCATCCGGCCACACCCGCACGACATCGGCACCGATCTCGATCTTCGGATCGGGTGAGTGTCCGAGCCACGGGTACACGCCGTCGAGCACGCCGCGCCAGTCCCGCCAGTCCTCCAGCCCCTGACAGCACCCCGGCTCGATCTCGACGCCGGTGACCGTGTCCCTGACCAGCAGCCCGCCGTACATGACGACGCGGTCCCTCGACAGCAACCCGCCGAGCAACGACGGCCCGTCCGGCCCGAGCTCCTGACGGTTGTTGTACTGCGCGATCGCGGCGAGCGCCGTGCCGACGTCCTCGCGCGACATGCGGCCGGACAGCACGACGTCGCCGTCCGAGTAGGGGCCGGTCGGCCAGTCCGGGTACTTCACCAGGTTGTGGGCAGCGACGACGGCGTTCATCTCGATCACCAGACCATTGTGCGTGACGAACGCCACCGACCATTTCGGTCGGCTTACCTACCGAATCGGTCGGTAAACACCGTAAAGTCGTCCGCATGCCACGACAGACCAGGACCGGGGTCGACGAGAAGCTCCTCGACGCCGCCGCCGCGTTGTTCGCGCGGCACGGGTTCGAGCAGACGTCGCTGAAGACGCTCGCCGACGCGGTCGGACTGTCCAAAGCCGGTCTGCTGCACCACTTCCCGAGCAAAGACGCTCTCTTCGAAACGACGTGGGAGCACAGCCGGATGTTGTGCCGGCAGGTGGTCGACCTCGTCTCGCCGATGCCGCCGGGACCCGCACGCGAACGCCGGGCGCTGGAGTTGCTCACCGACTACGCGCTCGACCGTCCTGGCATGGTCTCGCTGATGTTCCGCTCGATGACAGCACCGGGCGAGGACACCCAGAAGGCCCAGGACGAACTGCTGCTCAACGACCTCTTCGTCGTCGATCCCGAGACCGAGCCTGAGCGCGCGATCCGGATCGTCGGCGCACTGAGCGCCATGGCCGTGCTGACGCTGCTGGCCAACCAGGTCGGCGACAAGACCACGTGGCGTCCCTTGATCCTCGCAACCTGCACTGACGCACTCGGGCACCGGGAGGCCTGACCATCATGGCGAAACTGCTCTACAGACTCGGACTCGGCGCGCACAAGCACCGGCTGCCGGTCGTCCTGATCTGGCTGCTCGTGCTGATCGGCTCGGGTGTCGGTGCCTTCACGCTGGGCGGTGAGACGTCCAACGCGATGTCCATCCCCGGCCAGGAGTCGACCACCGCGCTCGAGCGCATCGACCAGAAGTTCGGGGCCGGCGACAGCGCTTCCGCCCGCGTGGTCTTCAAGGCGCAGGACGGCCAGAAGCTGCCGCAGCAGGCCAAGGCGATCACGGACCTCGTGACCGACGTGACCGCGCTCAAGGGTGTGCGGTCAGCGACCAACCCGCTCGACCCGGCCGCGCCCAGCGTGAACGCGAACGTCGACACCGGCTACAGCACGGTCACCTACGACGTGAAGCCCGGCGAGGTCACCGACGCGCAGCGCGCCGACCTGCTCAAGGCTGCCGACAAGGCGCGGGCGAGCGGTCTGACCGTCGAGGTCACCGGCACCGCCATGCAGGAGACGCCGCACGTCGGCGGCCCGACCGAGGCCTTCGGTGTCGTGCTGGCGCTGGTCATCCTCGCGCTGACCTACGGCTCGCTGGTCACCGCGGGCATGAACCTGCTGAGCGCCGGCATCGGTGTCGGCATCGGCACGCTCGGCATCACCATCACCAGCGGGTTCATGGACCTGCAGTCGACCACGCCGATCCTCGCCTCGATGCTGGGGCTCGCGGTGGGCATCGACTACGCGTTGTTCATCATCAACCGCTACCGCCAGGAACTGCGCAAGGGCGCGGACGTCGGCCATGCCGTCGCGACCGCGGTCGGCACGGCGGGCTCCGCCGTCGTCACCGCCGGTCTCACCGTCGTGATCGCGCTGGTGGGCCTGGCGCTCGCGGGCATCCCGTTCCTCACGCAGATGGGCGTGTCGGCCGCAGCCACCATCGTCGTCGCGGTGCTGATCGCCGTCACGCTGGTGCCCGCGGTGCTGAGCATGCTCGGCCGCCGCGTGCTGACCCGCAAGGAACGCGCCAGCGAGACCTCCGAGCCCACCGACCGCGGCGTCATCCGCGGCTGGGCCGGCGCCATCACCCGCAACCGCGTCGTCGCGCTGCTGCTCTCGGTCGTGGCGCTCGGCATCGTCTCGATCCCGGTGGCGTCCATGGACACCACGCTGATCCAGAAGCCGCCGGCCAACTCCACCCAGGAGCGCGCGGACCAGATCCTCGCGCAGGGCTTCGGCGAGGGCTTCAACGGACCGATCATCGTGCTCGTCGAGGGCAACGGTGCGGCCGCGACCGCCACGAAGGCGGCCGAGCCGATCAAGAAGATGGCCGACGTCGCGCTCGTGGCCCCGGCCCAGCCGAGCCCGGACGGCAGCGCCGCGCTGCTCACGGTGATCCCGAAGTCCGGCCCGGACAGCGCCGCCACCGAACAGCTCGTAGCCGACCTGCGCACCGAACTGTCCGATTTGGACGGTGGCAAGGCCTACGTTACCGGCGCCACCGCGGTGAGCGTGGACGTGGCCACGTCACTGGACCGCGCGCTGCCGATCTACCTGGCCGTGGTCGTGGGCCTGGCGCTCGTGCTGCTGATCCTGGTGTTCCGCTCGCTGCTGGTGCCGCTGGTGGGTGTGCTCGGCTTCCTGCTGACCATCGGCGCGTCGCTCGGCGCGACGGTGGCGGTGTTCCAGTGGGGCTGGCTCGCCGACGCGGTCAACCTCGACAGCACCGGCCCGCTGATCAGCCTCACGCCGATCCTGGTGATCGGCATCCTGTTCGGCCTGGCCATGGACTACCAGATCTTCCTGGTGTCCCGGATGCACGAGGCGCACCACCGCGGCGCCAAGCCGATCGAGGCCATCACGACGGGCTTCCGCCAGGCCGCACCCGTGGTCGTGGCCGCCGCGCTGATCATGTTCTCGGTGTTCGCGGGCTTCGTCCCCGCGGGCGAGCCGACGGTGAAGTCGATCGCGTTCGCGCTGGCGGTGGGCATCTTCGTGGACGCGTTCGTCGTCCGGATGGTGCTCGTGCCGGCCGCGCTGGCCCTCCTGGGCGAACGCGCCTGGTGGCTGCCGAAGTGGCTGCGCTGGCTGCCGGAGCTCGACGTCGAGGGCACCGCGCTCGACGAGCTCGCCGAGAACAAGAAGAAGCCGGAACCGGTGGCCGTCAGCTAGCCGTCCCGAGCTGCCCCTCCGCGCACAGCGCCCGCACCCAGCGGGCGACTGTGCGCGGCGGCGCTTCTACGGGATTGGCGAGGTGCGCGACCGCGCGGAGTTCGGTCGTGCCGGGCTTCTCGACCGCCAGCGCCCACCCGTGACTCCTCGTCCAGAGCAGTGCCAGGTCGTGGTCGGGGTAGCCGGGCAACCGTCCGTCGACCGCGATGTAGAGCCGCAGCGGGCTGGTCCGATCCACGCAGGACGACTCACCGCTCAACCCCAGCTCCCGCGTGACCTGACGTGCGTACTCCCGTGCAGCCCTGATGTCCACGACGGACGGTTACCCGGTGGCGAGGCCCGCCACCCACTGTTCCGATCCAGGGTTTCAGTCGTCGTCGTTCTTCACGTACGTCGGGTGCAGGTGCACCGGCTCCTGCTTGCGCCGGGCGCGCATCCGCAGGTTCAGGAACTCGACGAACACCGAGAACGCGATCGGCCCGTACACGTACCCCTTCGGGATGTGCTGGTCGAAGCCCTCCGCGATCAGGCTGCCGCCGATGAGCAGCAGGAACGACAGCGCCAGCATCTTCACCGTCGGATGCTTGTTCACGAACTCCGAGATCGCCTTCGCCGAGAACAGCATGACCACCATGGCCACGACGACGGCCGCGATCATGATGCTCAGCTCGTCGACCATGCCGACCGCGGTGATGACCGAGTCGAGCGAGAAGACGATGTCGAGCACCAGGATCTGGGCGATCACACCGGCGAACGACGCGACCTTGCGCTCCTTGCTGTGCTCGGCGCCCTCGAGCTGCTCGTGGATCTCGAACGTCGCCTTGCCGACCAGGAACAACCCGCCCAGCAACAGGATCAGGTCACGCCCTGATATCTCGTGACCCCACACGGTGAACAACGGCGCGGTCAGCCCGATCACCCACGCCAGCGACGCGAGCAGCATCAGCCGGGTGATCAGCGCGAGCGACAGGCCCACGACCTGGGCCCGGCGCCGCTGCTCCTCCGGCAGCCGCCCGGCCAGGATCGAGATGAAGATGACGTTGTCGATGCCCAGCACGATCTCGAGCAGCAGCAGGGTCACGAACGCGATCCACAGCTCGGGGCTCGTCATCCACTCCATCAACGGTTCCTCTCAGATCGTGGGCCCGGCATCTCACTCGCCGCCGAAGTCGCCGAAGTCCTCGAACGCGTCATCGATCATCTCGCCCATCACCATGCCGCCCACGACACCCGCGGCACCGGCCGCGACGACCGTGCCCATGCCGGGGCCGCCGCGGTGGTGACCGCCATGATGACCTTGCTGGCCATACCCGTACATGGCTCCACCGCGCTCCGCCACCTGAGCCAGCCACCCGTTGATGGACGTCGCCCAATCGGCTGCCTGAGCCTCCTGATGCGACAGTCGGAAGTGGCCGAACGCGTCACCGCCGCCGGAGAACATCCCGCCGCGCTTGTCGGCCTCCAGGATCACGTAGAGCTCGTGCGGGTTCGCCACGAACGTGAGCTCGACCTGCTGGATCCGGCCCGCGAACTGGGCCGGCGGGAAGAACTCGATCTCCTGGTAGAAGCCGAGCTCCTGCGGCACACCGTGCAGCCTGCCCGCCTCGACGTCGGCGCTGCGGAACGAGAACCCGAGCTGCCCGAACGCCTCCAGCACGCGGTCCTGCGAAGGCAGCGGGTGGATCAGCACGGGGTCGAGGTCGCCCTTGTCGGGCGCGCCCGCGATCACCAGCTCGGTCCGCACGCCCACGGTCATGCGCGGCAGCGGCGCGCCGCCGACCGCCGTGAGCGGGGTCTCCCACGGAATCGGCAGCTGGAACGGGATCGACACCAGCTGACCGGCACCGACCCGCACGCCCTGCTGCACCACGACCCGCGTGAACTCGGAGACGCCGCCGTACTCGTGGTCACCGTGCTCGACCTCGACGCGCGTCACGAGGGACAGCACGACCTGGCCGATCTCGGCGTCCGCGCTGCCGCCCTGGATGCGCACCTGACCGGTGACGACCTGGCCGGGCGCGGCGTGCGGCGAGTCCAGCACGGTGTCGACCGACGGGCCGCCGACGCCGAAGGCGCTGAGCATCCGCTTGAACATGAAACGTTTCCTCCCTGGAAACCTCCGGTCAGCGAGTGCTGACCGGACGGGTGTCGGTTTCGTCCTCGAAGTCGCCGATCAGCTCTTCGAGGAGGTCCTCGAGTGCGGCGATACCAACAACATCACCGTCTTCCACCAGCGCGAGCTGCGACCGCTCGGCCCGCATCGCCGTCACCGCCCGCGCGACCGGCATCGACGCGGGCAACGTCAGCACCGGGCCCATCAACGACCGCGCCGTCGGATCCTCACCCCTGGCCGTGGCACGCATCGCCTCCCGGATGTGCACCAGGCCGACGTAACGGCCGTGCAGGTCGGTGACCGGGAAGCGCGACCGTCCACATTGGAGGCTGCGCCGCTCGACCACCCGCGCGGTGGTGTGCTCGGTGACCGTCGAGGTCTGCGCGATCGGCACCATCACCTCGCTCACGGTCGTGCGCTGCACCTGCAGCATCCGGGTCAGCAGCCGTTGCTGGCCCTCGGGGATCAGGCCGTGCTCGGCGGACTGCCGCAGCAGCATCCGCAGGTCGTCCGGCCGGTGCGCCTGCGCCAGCTCGTCCTGCGGCTCGACCTTCATCAGGCGCAGCAGGCCGTTCGTCACCGAGTTCAGTCCACTGAGGATCGGGCGGACCGAGCGGGCGAAGGCGCGGAACGGCAGCGCCAGGATCAGCGCGGACCGTTCGGGGTTCGCGATCGCCCACGACTTCGGCGCCATCTCGCCGACGACCATGTGCAGGAACACCACCAGCACCAGGCTGATCGCGAACGCCACCCCGTACGCGGCGGCGTCGGGCAGACCCGTCCAGCGCAGCGCCGGTTCCAGCAGGTCCGCCACGGCCGGTTTGGCCAGCGCGCCGAGACCCAGCGTGCACAGCGTGATGCCGAGCTGGGCACCCGCGAGCATCAGGGACAGTTCCCGGATGCCCGAGACGGCGGCACGCGCCGCCCGTGAGGTCTCGGCGGCCTGTTCCAGGCGGTGCCGCTTGGCCGCGATCAACGCGAACTCGGCGGCCACGAAGAAGCCGTTCAAAGCCAGCAGCACCAACGAGATCACGATGGTCATGACTTCAGCACCACCATGTCCGGCACGTTGCGGGAGACCGCGGTGACCACCAGCCGGACGCCGTCCATCTCGATCTCGTCACCGGTCTCGGCCACGCGGCCCAGCTGGTGCAGCACCAGACCCGACACGGTGTCGTACACGTCGTCCTCCGGCAGCTCCACGCCGGTGGCGTCCTCGACCTCGTCGAGCCGCATCCGGCCGGGCACGCGCCAGTCGTCGCCGATCTTCTCGATCATGTCGGCGACCGGGTCGTCCTCGTCGTGGATCTCGCCGACCAGTTCCTCCGCCAGGTCCTCCAGCGAGATCACGCCGGCGAACCCGCCGAACTCGTCGACCACGCAGGCGAGCTGACGGCGTTCGGTGCGCAGCCTTTCGAGCACCGCGGGCAGCGCCAGCGTCGCCGGCACCACCAGCGCGGGCGAGGCGATCTTCTCGATCGCCACCGAGGAACGCTCCTCCGGCGTCAGGGTGAGCACCTCGGCCAGCCCCACCACGCCGCGCAGGTCGTCGAGGTCTTGACCCACCACCGGGAAACGCGAGTTTCCGGTGTCCAGCAACGTGATCACGCGGGCTGCAGGTTCGTCGAACCGTACCGTGTGAACGTTCACGCGCGGCGTCATCGCCTGCTCGGCAACGAGCTCGCGGAAGCCGATGCCGTGCTCCAGCAGCCGCGTCAGCTCGGGATCGAGGTGGCCCCGCTCCCCCGCGTCCTCGACGATCTGCCTGAGGTCCTCGGGCGTCGCGCCCTGCGGCAGTTCCTCGACGGGCTCGATGCCGAGCGCGCGCAGCAACCGGTTCGCGGCGGCGTCGAACAGGCGGATGACCGGGCCGGCGACCTTCAGGTACGCCAGCGTGGACGCGCTCAGCGCCAGCGCGAGCCGTTCAGGCCGGGCGATCGCGAGGTTCTTCGGCAGCAGCTCACCGAGCACCATCTGCACGAAGGTCGCGAACACCAGCGCGATCACCATCGAGAACGGCACGCCCAGGCCGGCGCCGAGCAACGGCTCGGCCACGTAACCGACGAGCAGCGCCGTCACCGTGATGCCGAACTGGGCACCGGAGAGCATGAAAGAGAGCTTCTGAGTAACGCGCAGCGCACGCTCGGCGGGCTGGGAACCGGCCTCCGCCAGCTGCTGCAGACGGCCGCGATCGGCCGCCATGTACGCGAACTCCTGAGCAACGAAATAGCCCGTGGCGGCAGTCAGCACCACGATGGCGAGCAAGCCGGACGCGATCAACAAGTCGCACCCGGCCACGTACTACAGCCGTCTATGTCGGCTTCATCAGGCATACTCCCCACAGTAGCACGTAGCACTGTACGGTTTTCGGAACGGGAGGAGGTCGTTTTGTCCGAATCGCTGCTCAAGATCGGCGAACTCGCCGCCCGCGCCGGCGTCAGCATCCGCACCGTCGACTACTACACGACGCTGGGCCTCATCGCCCCTGCTCAGCGCACCGCGAGCAACTACCGCCTCTACCGCGCCGAGGACGTCGACCGCATCCACCTCGTGCAACGCCTCGAGGTGCACGGCCTGCCGCTCGAGGACATCGCGAGGGCGTTCCGGTCGGAGCCCGGCGACACGGTCGCGGTGCTCGGTCAGATCGACACCGACCTGCGCACGCTCCAGGAAGCCGCGGACGCCGCGTCCCCGGAGATGCACGGCCTGCTCGCCGTGATCGCGAACCGGGTCCACTCGCTGATCACGATCGCCCTGCAGCTCCCGCCCGACCTGCCTCTTTAGGCCTCGGAATTCCGGGGCTTTGCCGGGCCGGGCGCTCACGCCATGGTGAGGAAGCCGCCTCCGCCGCGTCTCGATCCGGCAGGAAGTGAGCGATGGAGTTCCCGACCGATCCCACCACCGTCAGCCGCCGTTGCTTCATCGGTGGCTGCGCCGCGGCCGCGGCCGTGGTCACCACCGCCGGTACGGCCGCCGCCGACGCCCAGCCGTGCGGGAAGCTCCCGCCCGGCACCGTGCTCGCCAAGAAGGCGGACGTGCCCCTCAACAGCGGCATCGTCGTCTACTTCGACGACGAGACCTCCGTTGTCGTTGCCCAGCCGAAGAAGGGCACCTACACGGCGTTCGACGCCACCTGCCCGCACCAGGGCTGCATGTGCAGCGAGGTCAACGACAAGAACGTGATCATCTGCTGGTGTCACGACAGCCGGTTCTCCTCCGCGGACGGCAAGCGCAAGAGCGGTCCGGCGAAGAAGGGGCTGGCGGTGATCAAGACGAAGATCAAGGGCGAGAACGTCGTCGTGGCGTAACCCGGCCGCGAGGCCTCACGCCGCCCCGAACCGCGGCGGCGTGAGGTCCTCCACCGCGACGTGCACGATCCGCAGGTCGCTGTAGAAGTCGATGCTGCGCTGCCCGCCCTCCGAACCGATGCCGCTGGCCTTCACGCCACCGAACGGCGTGCGCAGGTCGCGGACGTTGTGCGAGTTGATCCACAGCATCCCGGACCGCACGGCCCGCGCGACCCGGTGCCCGCGCTGCAGGTCCCGCGTCCGGCGTGGAAGATCGCCGCCGTGCGGCTGGGCGCCGCCGAGTCGTTGCTGGAGAGCTATCACCTCGAAAGGCGCGCTGCCGCCCTGGAGAACATCGCCGTCACCTCGGCGACGATGGACTTCCTGGTGCCGCGGACCTCCGCTGCCGTGCGGCGACGGGAGAAGGCGCTCGCGTCCGGTGATCCGGCGTTGATCGACTCCGACCGGCTGGCGGAACCGTTCTGGTACACCGGTTCGCCGCTCACCACCCCGGACTGGCGCGAGGTGCCTCGGTGCCAGGACCGGGTGCGCTGGTGCCGGACGTGACCGTCGGGGGCGCGCGGCTGCGGGAACGGCACGGGTTCCGGGTGCTGGCGGGCCCGCTCACCTCGGTGCCGGGAACGCGGCTGACCGGAGAGGCGGCGGAGGCACTGGGTGCGCGGCCGGACGAGGTGTGGGTGCTGCGGCCGGACGGGTGCGTCGCCGCGGTCCTGCGTGATCCGGTGGAGGGGCAGGTGGCGTGCGCGCTCGAACGCGCGGGCCGGACTGCGCCGGGGTTGCGCGCCCGCACGCCGACCCGTACGACGGGAGGGTGAACCTCCGCAGCGCACACTGGTACGCCGGGCAGGACCGCAACGCCTACATCCACCGCGCCTGGATGCGCCGCGGCGCCCCTTCCAGCGCCTTCGAGGGCAGACCGCAGATCGCGATCGCGAACACCGCCTCGGACCTCACCCCGTGCAACGCGCACCTCGACGAGGTCGCCGCCTCCGTGTCGAACGGCGTGTACGAGGCGGGCGGCGTCCCGCTGAACCTGCCGGTGGTGTCGCTGGGCGAGACGAACGTCCGCCCGACCGCGATGCTGTGGCGCAACATGGCCGCGATGGCCGCCGAGGAGATGCTGCGCGCCAACCCGGTCGACGGCGTGGTGCTCCTCGGCGGGTGCGACAAGACGATTCCCGCGCTGCTGATGGCCGCGGCCTCGGTCGACATCCCGGCGGTCGTGGTGCCGGGCGGGCCGATGCTGACCGGCACGTTCCGGGGTGTGCCGCTGGGCTGCGGCACGGACGTGTGGCGGCTGTCGGAGGAGGTCCGCGCGGGCACGTTGTCGCAGGAGCAGTTCATGCGCTCCGAATCCGCGATGATCCGCAGCCGCGGCCACTGCAACACCATGGGCACCGCCTCGACGATGGCGCTGGTCGCGGAGGCGCTCGGCACGGTCGTGCCCGGTGTCGCGGGAACCCCGG
The DNA here is from genome assembly GCF_044455585.1 of Lentzea sp. NPDC051213. NCBI lineage: Bacteria > Bacillati > Actinomycetota > Actinomycetes > Pseudonocardiales > Pseudonocardiaceae > Lentzea > Lentzea sp. NPDC051213. The sequence continues at coordinate 716,103 of NZ_JBITEX010000001.1, read as the reverse complement.
CCGCGGACAGCAGGCTGCTCGAAGCCTCGCACGGCACTGGCCGGCTGATCGTTTCGCTGATCGCCGAGGACCGGCGCCCCAGCACGTTCCTGTCGAAGGCCTCCTTCCACAACGCGATCGTGGCGCTGGCGGCGATCGGCGGGTCGACGAACGCCGTGGTGCACCTGCTGGCCATCGCCGGGCGGCTGGGCGTGGACCTGACGCTGGACGACTTCGACCGCATCGGGTCCGGCGTGCCGCTGCTGGTGGATCTCCAGCCGGCCGGCCGGTTCCTGATGGAGGACTTCCACCGCGCGGGCGGGCTTTTGGCCGTGCTGCGGGAAGTCCGCGACCTGCTCGATCCGGCGGGGGTGACGGTCACCGGTCAGCCTCTCGTGTCCTATCTGGACGATGCGCCGATCTGGGACCCCGAGGTGATCCGCGGCCGCGGCGAGCCGATCATCGCGGAGGGCGGGATCGCGGTGCTGCGCGGCAACCTGGCCCCGTCCGGCGCGTTGATCAAACCGGCCGCCGCCTCGCCCCGGCTGTTGCAGCACCGCGGAAAGGCCGTGGTGTTCGACAGCATCGAGGACTTCCACGCCCGCGTCGACGATCCCGGCCTCGACGTGGACGCGGACTCCGTGCTGGTGCTGCGGGGCTGCGGCCCGCGCGGCTATCCCGGCATGCCGGAGGTGTCGAACATGCCGTTGCCCCAGAAGCTCCTGGAGCAGGGCGTGCGCGACATGGTCCGGATCTGCGACGGGCGCATGAGCGGCACGGCGTACGGCACCGTCGTGCTGCACGTGGCGCCGGAAGCGGCCGCGGGCGGGCCGCTCGGGCTGGTCCGCACCGGCGACGTCATCGTGCTCGACGTGGAGAACCGCCGGATCGACGTGGAGGCACCGGATTTCGCGTCACGGACGCCGAGCGCGGCGATGACCGCGGCGTTCGCGGCGCCCGCCCGTGGCTGGGAACGCCTCTACATCGACCACGTCCTGGGCGCCGACACCGGAGCCGACCTGGACTTCCTGGTCGGCTCCAGCGGATCGGACGTCAGCCGCGAGTCGCACTGAGGCGGTCGACGACCTGCGCCTCGTACAGCGACTCGGGCACCAGCGGCCCGGTCTTGATCTCGATGCTGCCCCACGGGCCCGGAAAGTACGGCTTCGAACGCGGCGTGCCCTCGTTGGACACGGCGTAGTTCTGCGCGGTCGGCGGCTTCTGGAGGACGATTTCCTTGTTGTAGTCCCAGATCACCGAGTGCGCGGCGCCCCAGCCGTGCGAGGTGCCGTAGTCGCCGCGGTTCATCAGCTTGGCCTGGTTGCCGCGAGTGCCGATCTCGCGGATGTTGTCGAACAGCAGGCCCTGGCTCCACCGCCGGTGCGCCTCGGCGTCGCCGCCGTCCACAGTGGACCGGTGCCAGACCACGCCGGCCACGGAGTTCGCGCCGTTGCTGACAAAGGCGTGCCGCGCCTTCGAGGCGTGCACTCCGGTGAACAGGACCAGGTGCGAGTTCTCGTTCGCGGCGAAGTTGTACATGCGGCCGCCGGTGCGGATCGCCACCGGGTCCGTGGCCTGCGCGTCCTTCACGGTGATCCGGACGGACCGCTCGGTCACCACGCCCGCGTAGCCGAAGTAGCGGGTCTTGACGCCGCGGACCCAGCTGTTGTCCGCGCCGAAGACGCCGATGGCGTTCCACGCGTGGTTCTCGTCCTCGCCGCCCTTGGTCTCGACGTCGACCCGCAGGCTCTCCACACCGGATTCGGTGACGAGGTTCCTGGCGGTCACCGGCGCGACCGTGGACGTTGTCAGGTTCCGGTCGAGGTGGTTGTAGATCGGCGCGTCGAACGTGAGCTTGCGCCCGTCGATTGCCTTGATCCGGCGCACCCAGTGCAGGTCCATCGATCCGGGCGTCCACTTGGCGTCCTTCACCACGCCGCCGCCGTTGACCGCGTTGATCCACTTCTGCGACGACGGGTGCCGGACGACGACCTCCTGGCCCGCGCGGAAGGCCGCCGCGTTCGCGACCTCCAGACTCAGCGCCCCGACCTGCACGAACGGCGTGGTCACCTCGGTGGCGGCCCCGGTCGTCCACGGGGTCTTCGCGTCGCTGCCGAGCACGACGACCGTGCGCTGGTGTGGAGCATCGCCGCGGCCGAACAACGTGGTCTTGTCGCCTTCGCCGCGCAGCACGACGCCGTTGTGCTTGATCCGCACGGTGCCGCTGATGTCGTACCGCCCGGCCGCGAGCTTCACCGCGCCGCGATGCCCGTTCGCGTCGGGCGTGCGCGCACCGGCCTGGTCGATCGCCTTCTGGATGTGCGCGGTGTTGTCGCCGGCGACCGGGCTGATGGTCACGACGTCCGGCACGACGGGCAGCGGTTTCTCACCCTGGTGGTAGCCGACGTAGCTGAAGTCCGGCACCCGGTTGCCGTCCTTGTCCGCGGCGTACTTGAGATGTCCGTTCACGTACGAGACGTGCGCGGACGACCACTGGCCCTGCGCGGGTTTCGGTGGGTAGCTGCCGCAGAACTCCTGCCAGCACGCCGGCGCCGCCTGCGCCGCGGGTGTGAGACTGCCGCCCATCAGGGCCAGCGTGGCAAGGATCTTCGTTGTTCGTAGCACTCGCACTGCTCCTGCCGCGTCAACGTGGAAGGCGGCAGATGGCGCAAGCGTAGCGGGTCAGCAGTTCTCGGGCAGGCGGCGAACTTTCGCCGTTCAGGCGTGCGAGTGCTCGTGCTCCTCCGTGTGCGCCGCGTCGTGCACGTGAACGTGCGTGTGCGTTTCGCCGCCGTGCGTGTGGGCGTGCTCGTGCTCGACGTGGTCGTGCGCGTGCTCCCCGTGCGGGTGCGTGTGGGACTTGTCGCCGTGGCTGTGCTCGTGACTGTGGACGCTCATGCCGCGGAGCCTTGCACGTCTCCGGCCGGCGCGCAGAGGTGCAAGGTACTGCTTGTTGCCACTTTCTTGCACCGGAAGGGTTCTCACCGGCGCCTGACCGTCCAATCAGAACAGTGATCAGACCTTCAGCACCGCTTCCACGATGACGTTGTCGCGGTAGCTGCCCGCGACCCGGTCGAAGTCGCCGCCACAGGTCACCAGCCGCAGCTCCGACAACGGCGTCGGCCCGTACACGACGTCGGTCGGGAACGCGGTCTTCTGCGTCGAGTAGGTGCTGTTCACCACGAACGTCAGCTTGCTGCCGTCCTCGCGCTCCACCAGCACCTCGGCACCGGGCTGCAGCTCGGGCAGCCGGAAGAACACCCCCGGCCCGGTCTTCGAGTCGACGTGCCCCGCGATCACCGCCGGACCGGCGTCACCGGGCTTGATGCCCTTCGCGTACCAGCCGGCCTTGTCCGCGCGCGTCGGCGGCTCCAGCGCCCCCGCGCCGTCCACCTTCAGGGCCTCGAGCGAGGTGTCCACCCCGATCGACGGGATCAGCACCGTCACCGGCTCCGGCGCCTTCCCCGCGCCGGGGTCCTTCACGATGTAGATCAGCGCGACGACGATGACCGCGCCCATCACGAGCTTGCCCTTGCTCATCAGCCGAACCGGAACAGCCGGCCGCGCGCCGAGAACATCGCGATGCCCACGATCAGCGCGATGACCAGCGCCGTCACCCAGTCCCAGCCGCCAGCCATGCCGCCGAACCCGGTCTCCTGCCCGCCGCCGGGCACGACCTCGGCGCCCTTGGCGTCAGTTCGCAGCTCGATCCTGCGCGCGCTGACCAGCAGTGAGTAGACCGCCCCGGTCTCGAGCGTCGCGTCCAGCCTCGTCGTCTCCTTGCCGCGGGGCAGCACCTGCAGGGCGTCCGAGCCGGGCAGGATGACCACGTACCCGGTCGTGGAGTTCGCCTGCACGTTGCGGTGCACGGACGAACCCGACCGCACGAGGTCCATCTCCGCGTCACCCGCGTTGATCACCCGCAGTCGCGCCTGCCCGTTCGGCGGCAGGCTGACGTCGTCCTCCAGCACCTTCATCGACGAGGCGATGTCGAGCACCGTGTACGTCTTGCCGGCGACCGCCTGCACGAGCACGGACCGCAGCACCGGCGAGCGCGGATCGGCGCCCGCGGTCCGGAAGTCGACGACGTGCTCCCCCGGCTCGACGCGCCGGTAGTCGTAGAGCTGGGCGTAGTCGAGGGTGCCGAGGTTCACTCCGTCGAGGGTGGCGTCGACGCGTGCCTGGTCCATCGAGAAGTGCCCGATGCGCAGGTACGTGCCCGTGGCGGCGTGCGCGGGCACAGCCGAGAGCAGCAACAACAGCACGACGGCGAGCACTCGCACGCAGACCTCCCCTCACCGGACGCAACAACGATAACCCGCCTGATCAGCATCGGGCGGGTCTGTGCGCCTGCCCAGGCGCAACCGAGCGTCGAAATCCGCTACCGCGCGGTTCAGGACTCAGATCGACCCCGGCCGCGGATAACGCTCGGTGACGTCCAGCCCGTCCGGCAGCACCTCGAAGAGGTCCACCGGTGTGCGCTGGGAGACCATCTCGCCGCGGTGCCGGCGTCGCAGACGGTCTTTGGCGACGGCGACTTCCTGGCTCGACGCGGCCAGCACGAGCACCGGGACCGCGCCCAGCGAGACGTGCGCGCCCACGCGGTCGGAGCTGCCGCGCCCGAACTTGAGCACCTTGCCGTACCGGACCAGGTAGAGCAGGTTCTGGTCGCCGCGCGGGCGCTTGAGCTGCTGCACCTCACCGGTCGTGTCGTTGCAGCCCCACGTGCCGTGGGACTTGGTCAGCCACCGGAACCCGGTCCACGGCAACCCGTGCACGTCGGTGGCGAGCACCCGCCAGCCCGGCTGGAAGTACTTGGCGAGCCGGATCTTCACGGTCGTCGACGCGATGAGCTCCGAGTTCGCCCGCCAGGTGCCGTCGAGCTCGAGCCGCCGCGCGATCTTCTGCACCGCCGGGTCCGGCACCGACCTGTCGTCCAGGCACACCAGGCACCGCGTGGGCCAGCCGACGCCGCACGAGCGCGCGGCACCGCACCAGCCGCACTGGAAGATCTGCACGGGCGCTCCACCGGGGCGGTCGTGCACCAGCTTCATCTGATCGGCCACGACCTGCAGGCACGGCGAACACAGCGCACACCAGGCCACCTCGGTGACCTCCTTGCGCGGCAACCGAGTCATGCAGTTGATGCACTGCTTCACGTTGTCCTCCCCCGCGGGGAAGCCTATTCCAGCGCCCTTCTCAGGCGCGAGGAGACGAGGGCGTGCCGTGGATCTCCAGCCGGAAGCAGCAGCTGCAGCCGTTCGAGCACCTCGGCGTCCTCAACGCTGTCCGCGAACGACAGCAGCGCAGCGACATCGCCGCGGTCCAGCACGCTCCTGCGCACCGCCGCGGCCAGGTCCACGCGCTCCTCGCGGATCACGGGAGCGTCCGAACGGGGCAGCAACTCGCCGCTGTAGTGCCGGGTGGCCTTGCGCGCGTCGCCGGACCTCAACGCCGTGCGAACGTCCAGGAAGTCACCGTGCACCACCGCATCCAGCCGGTACGGCCTGGTCAGCAGCACACCACCGAGCTGCGCGCGCAACCTGTGCAGTTCGGCGCGGACCGTGGTCGGGTTCCCACGTTCACCATAGAGCAACAACGCGAGTTGCTCCGCCGTAAGACCCTTGGGGTGCAGGGCGAGCGCGGTCAGCACCTCGGCGTTGCGCAAGGTCAGCATCAGCGGCCGGCCGTCGAGATCGGCCTGGAGCCCGCCGAGGAACTTCAACCTCAGCACGTGCCCGCGCGGCACGAGGTGATCCACGAGGTGGTGCTCGGCGAGCTTGGCCGCGGCCGACACGAGCTGCGCGACGGCCGGGTGCATGGTCTTCAGCGGCCCGCTGACGTCGACGACCCCCAGCAGCAGGCCCGTGTGGGGGTCGCGGATCGGGCTCGCCGCACAGGTCCAGCCGTGGTAGGTCCGCACGAGGTGTTCGCGCGAGTGCACGGTGACGGGCTTGCCGGTCGCCAGCGCGGTGCCCATCGCGTTCGTGCCGATGGCGTCCTCGCTCCAGCACGAGCCCTCGGTGAGGTGGACGCGTTCGGCGACGTGCCGGACCCCGTTGTCGCCCTCGCACCACAGGATGTGGCCGCGGGTGTCCGTGACGACCATGATCGTCTCGTCCATCGCGAGGGTGTGCCTGAGCAACGGCACCGCCGGCGCCAGCGGATGTGCGCCACGCAGATCCGCCACCTCGTCCGGCCCGTAGACGACCGGCGCCTCGTGCCGGTCCGGATCGACGCGCGCGTCGAGGGAGCGCCGCCACGACTCGAAGATCACCGGCCGCGCGGCACCCAGCTCGACGGGGTCCATAGATCCAGGATGCAGGCCCCGCAGCGGGACCGGCAAGCCCGCGACTGCTCCATTCGGATGCAACGCATCTGAAACGTTGCCCGTTCTAACTTCGCCGCCTGTTCGCAACGACGCGGGAGGCCCGGCAATGGCTAAGTACGCGGCTCCAGGACAACCCGGCAGCGTGGTGACGTACCGCGACCGGTACGACCACTTCATCGGCGGCGAGTACGTCCCGCCCGCCAAGGGCGAGTACTTCGCCAACCCGACCCCGGTGACCGGAGAGGAGTTCACCGAGATCGCCCGCGGCACCGCGCAGGACGTCGAGCGCGCGCTGGACGCGGCCCACGGCGCAGCCCGCGCGTGGGGCAAGACCGCCCCCGCGGACCGCGCGAACGTGCTGAACAGGATCGCCGACCGCATGGAGGCCAACCTGGAGATGCTGGCCGTCGCGGAGTCGTGGGAGAACGGCAAGCCGATCCGCGAGACGCTGGCCGCCGACCTGCCGCTGGCCGTCGACCACTTCCGCTACTTCGCGGGCGTCATCCGCGCGCAGGAGGGCGGCATCTCGCAGATCGACGAAGACCTGGTGGCCTACCACTTCCACGAGCCGCTCGGTGTCGTCGCCCAGATCATCCCGTGGAACTTCCCGATCCTGATGGCGGTCTGGAAGCTCGCCCCCGCCCTCGCGGCGGGCAACGCGGTGGTGCTCAAGCCCGCCGAGCAGACACCGGCGTCGATCCTCGTGCTGATGGACCTGATCGCCGACCTGCTGCCGCCGGGCGTGGTGAACGTGGTCAACGGCTTCGGCGTCGAGGCGGGCAAACCCCTGGCGTCGTCGTCGCGGGTCGCGAAGGTGGCGTTCACCGGCGAGACGACCACCGGCCGGCTGATCATGCAGTACGCCAGCGAGAACATCATCCCGGTCACGCTGGAGCTCGGCGGCAAGTCGCCGAACGTGTTCTTCTCCGACGTGGCGTCGGAGCGGGATGCCTTCTACGACAAGGCTCTGGAAGGCTTCACGATGTTCGCCCTCAACCAGGGCGAGGTCTGCACGTGCCCGTCGCGGGCGTTGATCCAGAGCTCGATCTACGACGGCTTCCTCGGTGACGCCGTGGAACGGACTCAGACGATCAAGCAGGGCCACCCGCTCGACACCGACACGATGATCGGGGCGCAGGCGTCCAACGACCAGCTCGAGAAGATCCTGTCCTACATCGACATCGGCCGGCAGGAAGGCGCGAAGGTGCTGACCGGCGGCGAGCGCGCGGACCTCGGCGGCGAGCTGTCCGGCGGCTACTACGTCACGCCGACGATCTTCGAGGGCGACAACAAGATGAGGATCTTCCAGGAGGAGATCTTCGGCCCGGTCGTCGCCGTCACCCAGTTCTCCGACTACGACGACGCGGTGAAGACCGCCAACGACACCCTGTACGGCCTGGGCGCGGGCGTGTGGTCCCGCGACGGGTCCGTCGCCTACCGCGCCGGCCGCGACATCCAGGCGGGCCGCGTGTGGGTGAACAACTACCACGCCTACCCGGCGCACGCGGCGTTCGGCGGCTACAAGCAGTCCGGCATCGGCCGCGAGAACCACCGCATGATGCTCGACCACTACCAGCAGACCAAGAACCTCCTGGTCAGCTATTCGCAGAACGCCCAGGGCTTCTTCTGATGGCCCGCGTGGCACTGACCACGGAGGCGGCGGACGTGCTCCGCCGCCTCCGGGCGGACCACGGCGAGCTGATGTTCCACCAGTCCGGCGGCTGCTGCGACGGCTCGGCCCCGATGTGCTACCCCGCCGGGGAGTTCCGCACGGGCGGCGCCGACATCCACCTCGGTGACCTGAGCGTGGACTCGTTCGTCGTGCCGGTGTGGATGTCCGCCGCGCAGTTCGAGTACTGGAGCCACACGCACCTGACGATCGACGTGGTACCCGGACGTGGCAGCGGTTTCTCGCTGGAGTCCCCCATGGGGGTGCGTTTTCTGGTGCGTTCCCGACTGCTCAAAGACGAGGAGCTCTAGCATCTGCGCATGACCGTCCAATGCGGATGCTGCGGAGCCGAGATCAGTTCGACGGACCGCATCGACTACCGGCTGAACCGGCCGGAGCAGCTGATCGGCCTGCCCGGCGAGCAACTCGGCGCCCCCACAGGCGGCCTGCTCGTCGGACCGGACGGCACGTCGTACCTCCGTTGTCTGCTCCCGGTTCGGCTGACCGGCGGAGTGGAGCTCGTGTTCGGCGCCTGGATGCAGATCAGCAAGGTCGACGCGATGTACGCCCATGCGGTGTGGGACAACGACAGCGAGTACGCGAACCTGCGCGTCTCGGGCAGGTTCGCGAACTTCATCCGGCCGTGGGACCTGTTCGGCACCGCGGTCGAGGCCGCCGTGCTCAACACCGACGAGCTGCCGTACTTCACCTCGCACCCGTTGCTGGACCAGGAATGGGACCGCGACGAGGTGCTGAGCCGCATCCCGCACCCGCTGCCGATCCCGGTCCGCGAAACCCTCGGCGAGGTCTGGACCGTCGAGCGCAGCGAGGGCATGCGCCGCACGGTCGAGAACCGCACGGTGTGGTTCTCCAGCCCGGACCGCCGGGTGAGCCTCGACGTCTACGCCGACCGCACGGGCGGCAGCGTGAGCGACTTCCTGGGCGCCGTGCTGGACGGCTACCCGGCGAGCGCCGAGCACTCCGTCGAGCACGACGGCGCGGAGCTGCGGCACGCGTTCTGGCTGAGCGAGGTCATCGACGGGCACGAGGAGCAGGTGTTCCACGGGCACGTCGTGCGGCCGGGCACGATGCTCTCGGTGCGGTGCGTGTACCGCTACCCCGCAGACCGGGCGTGGGCGCAGCACGTGCTGAACAGCGTCCGGTACATCGGATGACCGCCTGCCAGTGCTGCGGCACCGAGATCGACGAGTCCGGCGCCCTCGACCTGGACCTCGGCCTGCCCGCCGAGCTGCACGGCGTGCCCGTCGAACGCCTCGCGGGCGGCACCGTCCTGCTGGCCGACGGGGCCGCGTACGCGCGGTGCGTGCTGCCCGTCGAACTGACCGGCGACCTGGAGTTGTGGTTCGGCGCCTGGATGCGGATCAGCGTCGAGAACGCCCAGCAGGGCCCCGAAGCACGTCTCGCCGGCACCTTCGCGCACAACATCAAGCCGTGGGACGGGCTGCACGGCGCGGAGGTCGTCGCCGAGGTCCGCGAGCCCGGCTCCCTGCCCGAGTTCGTCGAGCACCCGTTGCTCGGCACCACCTGGGACCGCGACGAGGTGCTGAGCTGCTTCCTCGTGACGCTGCCGGTGCCGGTGCGGCAGCAGCTGCCGGGGTCGTGGAGCGTCGAGCGCTCCGCCGACCTCACCCCGCACCTGACGGAGGACGGCCTGCGGTTCGCCGGCCCCGGACGCACGGTCTTCGTCGACATCCGCCGCTCCCCCGGCACCCCGGCCGACCAGTTCCTCGCCCTGGCCCTGGACGGCGCTCCGGACGTGCCCGCGGAGCAGCGGTTCCAGACTCGCGAAGGGGTCGAGCTGCGGCATGCGCTGTGGCTCACGACCAGCCAGAACGGCGTGGCGCAGCACGAGTTCTACGGCCACGTCGTGCGGTTCGGCGAGATGCTCGTGCTCACGGTCGTGCACGACGACCCGGCCGATCACGGGTGGGCACGGCACGTGCTCAACAGCGTCCGGCACGTCGTGCCCCGCAGGCACGTCACTCCCCGAAGGTCAGCCGCATCTCCTTGAGCGCGAAGCTCACCAGCGGCGTGCGCCCGGTCAGCCAGCCGAGCGGCCCGTCGACCGGGCAGAACCAGGCGGCCCGTGCCAGCCGCAGCCTCCCGGACACCACGGTGCGGGTGCGCACATCCCGGCCGTCCAGGCGTTGCACGGTCCAGCCTTTGACCTTCCACCTGCCGGGAAGCGCCACGCCCCCGGCCACCGCCGCGCCCGCGATCGACGAACCCTGCCCGAACCTCGCCAGGTGCTTGGGGATCGCCCACATCTCGCGGCCGCCCTGCCGGGACTCCTCGCTGTCGACCCAGATCTGCGGCACCGACACGGCCACCCCGCCCCGGTCCCACACGGGGCTCGCGACGAGCAGCTCCTCATAGGACAGCACGCCGCCCGGCTCGTACGACACGAAGGCCACGGCCACGAAAACGTTGCCCGCCAGCGTGATCAGCCGAGCGCCTGCGGGCAGGTGATCCTGCGGGGCCCGCCGCCGCGGCACCCGGAAGAGGGAGATCACGAGCGATCCCCTCAGGTGCCACGGCTCCGGCGGATATCCCATGTGCCGACCGTACAGCGATCAGACGCGCACGAGTTTCCAGTACTGGTTGAACTCGCCGTTGCAGGTCCACTCGGGCTCGGGGAGGACCCTCGGCAGCACCGCCGGGTCGCGGCCGTGCTCGCCTACCTGCGGTATCAGGACGTGCGCGACCTGGATCGTAACGTCAGGGAAATCCCAAGTTTGCCCGCGTGAGCTGGACCACTACCAGAGGCGGGCTCACGATTCCCGCCATGAACGTCCTGCTGGCATTCGCACTCGCCGCGAGCATCACGACGCCCGCGCACCTGCCGCCGTCGGCTCCGTGTCCGGCGAACGTCCCCGCCGGCACCACCTGTTACGAGGGCCGGGACGCCAACGGCGCCTACTACACGATCGCCGTGCCTAAGCACTGGAACAAGACGCTGGTCGTGCACTCGCACGGCGGGCCCGACCTGGGCGAGCCCACGCCCGAGCGCACGCGGGACGACCTGAACCGCTGGGCCGTCATGGTCAAGGAGGGTTACGCGTGGGCGGGCACGTCGTACCGCCGCGGTGGCTACGGCACGCGGATGGCCGCGGAGGACACCGACAACCTGCGCCAGATGGTCAGCGCGATGCTGAAGCCGCGCAAGGTCTACCTCCACGGCCAGTCGTGGGGTGGCAACGTCGCGGCCAAGACCATCGAGCTGTACAAGGGCTATGACGCCGCACTGCTCACCAGTGGCGTGATGGCGGGCGGCACCCGCGGGTACGACTACCGGGTCGACCTGCGCGCGGTCTACCAGTACTACTGCGGCAACCACCCGCGGCCGTCCGAGGTGCAGTACCCGCTGTGGATGGGGCTGCGCAAGGACTCCACGATGACGACGGCCGGGTTGCGCGGCCGGATCGAGGAGTGCCTCGGCACGGCGGGCAACCGCACGCCCGAGCAGCAGCAGAAGCTCACCGACATCCTCACGGTCACGAAGATCCCCGAGGAGACGCTGAACTCGCACCTCAACTTCGCGACCTTCACGTTCCGGGACATCGTGCACAACCGGCTGGGCGGCAAGAACCCGTTCAGCAACAAGGGTGTGCAGTACAAGGGCTCCCACGACGACGCGGCGCTGAACGCGGGCGTCGAGCGGTTCGCCGCCGACCCCGAGGCACGCGCGCAGCTCGCCTACGACAGCGACCTCACCGGGAAGATCAACATTCCGGTGCTGTCGGTGCACGCGATCGGCGACCCGACGGCGTTCGTGGAGCACGAGTCCGCGTACCGGGACACCGTGGTGAAGGCCGGCCGCTGGTGGAACCTCGTGCAGACCTTCACGACCGAGGCCACGCACAGCGCCTTCAGCGACTCCGAGTACGCCTCGGCCATGCAGGCGCTGGAGGCGTGGGAGAAGTGGGGACTGCGCGCCAACCCGTACCTGATGGCGCTCAGCTGCCCCGGTCACGACAGGAAGTACGGCACGGGCTGCTTCTTCGACCCGCGCTACCGCCCGCAGCCCTACGAGTCCAGGGTCATCCCCAGGACTTGACCTGCACCATGGTCGAGGTACGAGGATCTTGACCATGAGTGAGCCAGCAGAGATCGAGAAGCTCGTCGCGACCGTCCAGCACTCCCAGCAGAACGAACTCCCGGAAGAGTTCATCAGCCTCTTCCGGGAGGACGCGATCTGGACGACCGCGCACGGCAAGCGGCTGACCGGCCGCGACGAGATCGCCTCCTTCACGCGCCAGGTCCTCCCCGGCGCGATGAAGGAGGCGACCGCCTCGTACGAGGTGGCGCACATCCTCTTCATCCGGCCCGACGTGGCGGCGGTGAAGATCCGCCAGCGGCCGGTCCGGCTCGACGGCACCCCCATCCTGGATCAGAACGAGGGGTCCCCGCTCTACATCCTGTCCAAAGAGGATGGCGAGTGGAGGATCGCCGCCGGGCAGAACACCATCGTGCTCTAACGGCCCTGCAACGACTTCACCTTGTCGCCGAAGGTCCAGTTCTTCGAGCCGTCCCAGTTGATCGACCAGGTCATCAGGCCCTTGAGCTGGCCGTTGAAGCTGTTCCACGCCTGACCGACGAGGGTGGGGTTCATGTACCCACCACCGGCGCCCGGCTGCGCGGGCAGTCCTGGCACCTGCTTGTCGTAGGGCACCCGGATCGTGGTGCCCTGGATGACGAGGCCGCGGTTGAGGCACTGGGTCTGCGCGACGAACCCCTGCACGGTCCCGGCCTGGTAGCTGTCGCCGGAGCAGCCGTACATCGAGCCGTTGTAGTACTGCATGTTCAGCCACCACAGGCGCCCGTTGTCCGCGTACTTCTTGACGATCGGCAGATAAGCGCCCCAGATGGAGCCGTAGGCAACGCTGCCGCCCGTCACGTAGGCGGTCTCCGGCGCCATGGTGAGCCCGAAGTTGGACGGCATCGCCGCCAGCACGCCGTCGATGATGCGGACCAGGTTGGCCTGCGAGGTGGACAGCTGGTTGATGTTGCCGCTGCCGACCAGGCCGGTCTCGATGTCGATGTCGATCCCGTCGAAGTTGTACTTCTTCAGGATCGGCACGACGGTCGCGACGAACCGGTTCGCCACGGTCGCCGAGCTCAGGTCGATGCCCGCGGTCGCGCCGCCGATCGACAGCAGGATCGTGGCGCCCGCCGCCTTCGCCGCGCACATCTCGGCCGGGGTGGCGACCTTGACGGTCGAGTCCATCCCGTCCTCCCACAGCACCGTGCCGTCGGAGCGGATCACCGGGAACGCCGCGTTGATCACGTTGTAGCCGTGCTGCTTGATGCGGCTGTCGGTGATCGGGGTCCAGCCGAACGGCGGGTGGACCCCGTTCGACGCGCCGTCCCAGTTCTCCCAGTAGCCGTGCAGGACCTTGCCCGCCGGGCGGGACTTGATCGCGCACGTGTCGGCGGCCTGGGCCGCGGTCGACGGAACCAGCAGGGCGCTCACGAGCAGAAGCAGGGCTGTCGCTGCCTTCACTGCACGGGCCCTCAACAACAAGCGGGCAGCCATTCGCTCACCTTTCGTGTGCGGGCGGCGACCCGTTGTCATTGAAGCACGAAATGGTCCAGACCTCTACTAGGCGGCGGCCCTTGACCACGCCTTCAGGGACCACAGCGTTTCCTCGGAGACCTTCCACAGCCGCGCGGCGGCCTCGGGGTCCTGCGCGTAGGCGGCCACACCCCGGCGAGGATCACCGGCGACGTGCGGAGCAGCCTCGTTGCAGTCGTCGAAGTACTTGCCCGACACGCCTTCCAGCAACGGCGAGGTCGCCACCACCAGCGTCGTCGCGGCACCCTGCTCCGGCGTCTTCATCCGCCGCACCGCCGTGCCGCCGCTCAACCGGATGCGCTCCTGCAGCTCTTCCTCGGTGAGGTGCCGCTGCAGGTTCGTGGCGATGCTGCCGGGCATCAACGCGTTCATCGTGATGCCCTCCGAGGCCCACCGGACCCCGGCCTCGACACCGAACAGGATGTTCGCGGTCTTCGACTGGCCGTACGCCTCCCAGCGCTCGTACTCGCGGTGCTCGTAGTGGATGTCGTCGAACACGACCTCGCCCATCAGGTGCGCGGACGAGCTGACGTTCACCACCCGTGCACCCTCGGCACGCAGCGAGTTGAACAGGCCCAGGGTCAGCGTGAAGTGCCCGAAGTGGTTGGTCGCGAACTGCAGCTCCCAGCCTTCCGGGGTGCGGGTGAACGGCGTGGCCATGACGCCCGCGTTGTTCACCAGCAGGTGCAGCGGCCCGTCCCAGTTGCGGGCGAAGGCCTTCACCGAGTCCTGCGACGCCAGGTCCAGCCCCGCCACGGAGATCTTCTTGTTGCCCGTGGCGGCGATCAGGGCCGACGCCACCCGCTGGCCGGCGTCGATGTCGCGGGCCGCGATCGTCACCTCGGCACCGGCCGTGGCGAGCGCCCGCACGGTCTCGACGCCGATACCGGACGCCCCACCGGTGACCACCGCGCGACGACCCGAGAGGTCAACGCCCTCAACGACTTCCAGCGCCGTCGTCTCGATCCCGAACGGTGTGGTGATCATGCCTGTTCTCCAACCTTCAAGGTGTCCTCGGAGACCTTCCACAGCTGCGCGGCAGCCTCGGGGTCCTGCGCGTAGGCGGCGACGCCCGACCCGTGCTCCGGCGTGGTCGGCAGCGCCTCGTTGCCGTCCTCGAAGTACAGCCCGGAGCGGCCCTCGACCAGCGGCGAGACGGCCAGCACCAGCGTCGTGGCCGCGCCCTGCTCAGGCGACTTCAGCCGCATGCCGCCGCCACGCAGCCGGATCCGCTCCTGCAGTTCCTCCTCGGAGATGTGCCGCTGGAGGTTCGTCAGGATCCCGCCGGGCATCAACGCGTTCATCGTGACGCCCTCACCGGCCCAGCGCCTGCCCGCCTCGACACCGAACAGCACGTTCGCGGTCTTCGACTGGCCGTACGCCAGCCACGGGTCGTACGCGCGGCGCTCGAAGTGGATGTCCTCGAACACGACGGGGCTCACCAGGTGGCCGCTCGAGCTGACGTTGACCACGCGCGCACCCTCGGCGCGCAGCGCGTCGAACAGACCCAGCGTCAGGGTGAAGTGGCCGAAGTGGTTCGTGGCGAACTGCTGCTCCCAGCCCTCCGGGGTGCGGGTGAGGGGCGAGGCCATCACCCCGGCGTTGTTGATCAGCAGGTGCAGCGGGCCGTCCCAGTCGCGGACGAACTGCTTCACCGAGTCCTGCGAGATCAGCTCCAGCGGAGCCACGAAGATGTTCTTGTTGCCGGTCGAATCCGCCAGCGAGGCGGCGACGCGGTTGCCCACCTCGGCGTTGCGAGCCGCGATGGTGACCTCGGCGCCCGCGGCGGCCAGTGCCCGCACGGTCTCGACGCCGATGCCCGACGCCCCACCGGTGACCACGGCGCGACGGCCAGACAGGTCGACGCCCTCGACGACCTCGAGAGCTGTGGTCTCGAAGCCGAACGGGGTGGTGATGCGCTCACTCATTTCAGTTCCCCAACCTGTGTCGTACACTGAAACGGAGGTTCCTCCGGTTCGCGTTCCAGTTAAGCGGAGGAACCTCCGTTTAGCAAAGTGACCTGGACCACACCGTCTTTGAGCGAGAAGAGAGCCGACAGTGCGCGCTGACGCTGCCCGCAACCGGGCGTTGCTCCTCGAGGTGGCGCTCGACGCGTTCACCCACGAGAAGGACGTGACGCTCGGCGCCATCGCCAAGAAGGCAGGCGTCGGGATCGGCACGCTGTACCGGCACTTCCCCACCCGCGAGGCGTTGATCGAGGCCGTCTACCGCACGGAGCTCGAGAAGCTCTGCGACGCGGCCCCCGAACTGCTCGAGGCCCACGAGCCGGAGGCGGCGCTGCGCGAGTGGATGGACCGCTTCATCGCTTACGCCGCAACGAAACGCGACCTCAAGGACGCGCTGCAGGCGGTGATCGCGGCCGGCATCAACCCGTTCGAGCACAGCCGCGCCAAGATGACCGAGGCCGTGAGCCTGCTGCTGACCCCGCTGGGCGCGCGGACCGACCCGATGGACCTGATGGTGATGCTGATCGGCGTCGCGCAGAACGGCGACCCGGATCAGGCCGAGCGGATGCTCGACCTGATCATGGACGGGATTCGGTTCGGCGCTGCTCGAACCGTTCGATGAGCGACGGCACCTCGGCGAGCAGGAACTCGTAGAAGTCCCGCATGTACTCCAGCCGCTCGCGGGCCGGTCCCGGCTCGACGGCCTCGACGCCCCGCGCGACGGCGGTCAGGATGTCGTCGATCGGCGCGTGCTGCCTGCCGTAGAGCGTGGTCCACGCGCGGTCGCGCATCCGGTAGTGCTCGCGGCGGCTGCCCTGCGCCGGCACCCGCTCGATCAACCCCATCTGCATGACCATCTTGATGGCGCCGGAGACCGAGCCGGCGCTCGCCCCGAGGTCCTTGGACAGGTCGCCGGCGGTCAGCGACGGCAGATCGGTGAACAGGAACGCCGCCAGCACCCGCGCGCCCATCCGCTGCATCCCGGCATCGGTCAGCGCGAACGCCAAGCGCTGTGCCGCCTCCTGCCGGGCAGCTTCCTTCCGCTTTGTCTCGCCCGTCACACCGCGCCAACCTGTCTTCAGAAATTTCTGAACGTTCGCTAGCCTCAATCCTAGGGGGAAGGGGCTGGTCATGGCCACAGCACTCGTCGTAGGCGCCGGGATCTCCGGCCTGGTCACCGCACTCAGACTGACCCGCAGCGCGTGGGAGGTCGTCGTGCTCGACCACGGCACGCACCACGAGACGGTGCCGCTCAGGGGCCCCGACCGGCACGCCGCCCGCCGGCTGGCCGCCCTGCCCCACCCGCTGCACTACGAGACGCGGCACAGCACCGTCACCGCGCTGCAGCCCGACCGATTCGGCGTCACCGTCGCCTTCAACGACCACGACGACGAGTGGTTCGACGTCGTG
Organism: Lentzea sp. NPDC051213; assembly: GCF_044455585.1. Classification (NCBI taxonomy): domain Bacteria; kingdom Bacillati; phylum Actinomycetota; class Actinomycetes; order Pseudonocardiales; family Pseudonocardiaceae; genus Lentzea; species Lentzea sp. NPDC051213. Next base: position 699,151 of record NZ_JBITEX010000001.1, on the reverse strand, counting down.
GTCTGCGCCCAGCCCTGCTGTGACGCCGAACGATTACCCGGCCTGCGCCTCGAATCCTGGTCCCGCGACCACGTGGCACTGCTCTACCGCGCCGTCCGGGACACCGGCATCCCGCTGAGCGCCGCCGAACTGCTCGCCGACGCCTTCGACATCCACCGCGACGACCACGCGGCATTTGCTTGGTGGGAAACCACTCTCAAGCCTCACACCGTTAGGCGGGCCTTTACCCGCGTTCGGTAAGCCTCCTGGCCATGACCACGTTACGGAGACGTACCTTCATCGTGGGCGGCCTCGCGGGAGCGAGCGCCGGACTGACGGTTCCCAAGCTGGCCAACGCGATCGGCTACCCCTTCACCCTCGGCGTCGCGTCCGGCGAACCCGCCGCGGACGGGTTCGTCATCTGGACCCGCCTCGCCCCGAACCCGCTGAACGCCGACGGCCTGGGCGGCATGCCGAACACCAACACCGCCGTCGACTGGCAGGTCGCCACCGACGAGCACTTCACCAGCGTCACCCAGACCGGCACCTTCACCACCACGCAGGCCGCCGGTCACTCCGTCCACGTCACCCTCACCGGCCTGCAACCCGGCCGCGAGTACTGGTACCGCTTCCGCACCGGCGGTCACCTCTCCCCCGCCGGCCGCGCCCTCACCGCTCCGGCCGTCGGCACCTCCCCGGCGCTGACGATGCTCTTCGCCTCGTGCTCGCACTTCGAGGAGGGCTACTTCACCGCCTACCGGCGCATGGCGGAAGAGCACCCCGACCTGATCCTGCACCTCGGCGACTACATCTACGAAGGCGGCGCCACCACCACGAAGGTCCGCACGTTCGCGCCCTCGGCGGAGATCAGCACGCTGGCCGACTACCGGGTCCGGCACGCCCAGTACAAGACCGACCCGGACCTCCAGGCCGCGCACGCCGCCGCACCGTGGCTCGTCGTCTGGGACGACCACGAGGTCGAGAACAACTACGCGAACCTGATCCGCAACGACGCCAGCCCCGCCGGTGACTTCAAGGCACGCCGAGCCGCCGCTTACAAGGCGTACTACGAGCACATGCCGCTTCGGTCCGCACAGGCGCCGACCGCGGAGAACATGCTGCTGCACCGCAGGGTTCGCTGGGGCAGCCTCGCCACGTTCCACCTGCTCGACACCCGCCAGTACCGCCACGACCAGGCGTGCGGCGACGGCACGAAGGTCTGCCCGGCCGCCGACGACCCGGCCCGCTCGCTCACCGGCACCTCGCAGGAGACCTGGCTGATCGACGGCCTGCGGCAGAAACTCGGCACCTGGGACTTCCTCGGTCAGCAGGTGTTCTTCGCCCAACGGCTCGCGGCCGCGGACGGGTCGAAGAGCATGGACGCCTGGGACGGCTACACCGCCAACCGCACCCGCCTGCAGAACGCCTGGGACACCAACGGCAACAAGGGCACCGTCGTCCTCACCGGCGACGTGCACCGCAGCTGGGCCGCGAACCTCATGCAGAGCTACCAGTCGCAGAACCGGATCATCGGCACCGAGCTGGTCACCACGTCGGTCACGTCCGGCGGCGACGGCAACGCCGCCGACAACTCGTTGAATCCGACGCTGAACCCGCACGTGAAGTTCTTCAAGAACCTGCGCGGATATGTCCGCACCACCACCGACCCCACCGAGATGCGGGTCGACTTCCGGGCCGTGGACAAGGTCACCGTCCGCGACTACCCGGTGAAGACCGTGCAGAGCTACGTGGTCGAGGCGAACAACCCCGGATTGCAGGCGCCGTGAAGACACTGCTGATCGCCACCCTGATGCTGGCCCCTGCCCCCATGACGTGGTCCACGGTCAACAGCACCTCGACCGGGGACCAGGACAACGCCGCGGTCTCGTCCACCCGCAACGGCTACACCGCCGTCGTGTGGGAGGACGACCGCGACACCACCGAACCCGGCGACCCGATCCACTCCGACATCTGGATCCGGCTCTACCAGGAGGGAACCTCGCTCTACGAGAAGAAGCTGAGCGCGGGCGGCACCGGCAACTGGCGTCACTGGCAGCCCGACGTGGCACTGCACGAGAACGGCAGCGCGGTCGTCGTGTGGTCGGAAGACCCGGACGGCAACGGTTTCTACAACATCGCGGTCCGCACGGTCAGCGTGTCCGGCACGGTGGCGGGCACCGGCACGGCCAACGCGAACGCGGACGGCCAGCAGTACTTCCCCAGCGTCGCGGCGGATCCGGACACCGGCGGCTTCGCGGTGGCGTGGGAGGACAAGCAAGGCACCGCAGCACCGACCGTGCGCGCCAGCGGGTTCGCCTCGCTGACGTCGAAGACCTACGAGGCCCAGGTCAGCAACGTTGGCGGCACCCACGCGAAGCCCCAGGTCGCCATGGGCGCCGCGGGCAACGCGATCGTGGCGTGGGAGGCGGACGCGAACGTCGCCCGCAAGATCCTCACCCCGGCAGGCGGCGTGAAGCAGGCGCAAACCACGACGGGGCAAGGGAAACGCCCGGACGTGGCGGCCAACTTCAACGGCGACTTCGCCATCGCCTGGGAGCAGTCGGGTGTCCGCTCCCGTTCGTTCACCGCGGCCGGTGCGGCGCGCGGCACGGCGGACGCGCAGACCACCGGCACCGACCCGCAGGTCGGGATCGACGACCAGCTCGGCGTCGCGGTGGTGACCGCCGAGGCGCAGGACGTCTACACGCACGCCTACAACCCCGACGGCACCACGACCGGCCGTCCGCCGAGGCAGCTCAGCGTGTCCACCGCGGCCGGACGGCAGGACGAACCCGCGGCAGGCGTCGACCCGTGGGGCCGGATCAGCGTCGTCTACACCGACGACAACGACGGCAACGGGCACGACCAGGTCTACCTGGGCACGGGTCTCACCACCCAGGCCTGGTAGGGATCGCGAGTGGTTGTGGCCGTCCCAGCTGCCCACAACCACTCGCGACCTCACCTCTGGTCGAGCGGACGGCGCCTGCGGTGCACGTCCGCCAGGGAGGCCGGCTTCCACCAGCCGTGCACGTCGTAGGCGTCCACGCCCGGCGGCACGATCTCGTCGATCCGGTCCAGCACGTCATCGGTCAGCACCAGCGACGCGCCCTCCAGCAACGACTCCAGCTGCTCCATCGTGCGCGGGCCGATGATCGCCGAGGTCACCCCCGGATGCGTGGTCGTGAACGCGATCGCGAGCGCGGGCAACGACACGCCCAACTCGTCGGCCAGCTTCGCGAACAGCTCGACCGCCTCGAACTTCGCGGCGTTCTTCGGCAGCGACTCGTCGAACCGCTCAGGTGTCAGCGTGGACCGGAACGCCTCCGCGGCGGCGCCCCGCCGGTGCTTGCCGGACAGGAAGCCGCCGGCCAGCGGGCTCCACACCAGCACCCCCATCCCGAGGCGCTGGCAGACCGGCAGCACCGACCGCTCGATCCCGCGCGCCAGCAACGAGTACGGCGGCTGCTCGGTCCGGAACCGCAGGAAGCCCCGATCCGAAGAGACGTGGTGCGCCTCCACGATCTCCTCCGCCGGGAACGTCGAGCACCCGAACGCGCGGATCTTCCCGTCACGCACCAGATCAGTCAGCACCGACAGCGTTTCCTCGATGTCTGTCGTGTAGTCCGGCCGGTGCACCTGGTAGAGGTCGATCCAGTCGGTGCCGAGCCGGCGCAGGCTGTCCTCCACCGCGCGCACGATGTGCCGGCGCGAGTTGCCGCTGCGGTTGCGGCCCTCCCCGAGCGGGAAGTGCACCTTCGTGGCCAGCACGACGTCGTCGCGGCGGTCCGCGAGCGCCTTGCCGACGATCTCCTCGGACTCCCCGGCCGAGTACATGTCAGCGGTGTCGACGAAGTTGATGCCCGCGTCGAGCGCGCGGTGGATGATCCGCACGCCGTCGGCGTGGTCGTCGTTGGCGATGGAGCCGAACATCATGGCGCCGAGGCAGTGGTGACTGACCTCGATGCCGGTTCCCCCGAGTACGCGATAACGCATGGTCATGTCGGCAAACCTAGAAACTAGAGTCGCCTCTAGGTCAAGACCAAATCCAGGACGGCCTGACACATATGCTCAGGTGCATGGGGTTGAGCATTGGCGAGGTCGCCGAACGCACCGGGCTGAGCGTGCACGCGCTGCGGTTCTACGAGAAGGAAGGCATCCTGGCCAACCAGGTCCACAGAGGACCGGGCGGTCGCCGGGTGTACACACAGCAGGACGTGGACTGGCTGCGCATGTGCATCATGCTGCGCATGTCCGGAATGCCGGTCCCGGAGATCCGCCGCTACACCGAGCTGGTCCGCCAGGGCGACGGCAACGAGCTGCAACGGCTGGACATCCTCAAGGAGCACCAGGAACGCGTCCGGGAGCAGATGGCCCAGCTGCAGGACTGCATGGACCTCATCACCCGCAAAGTAGGCATCTACGAGGACTACGTAAATTCGATCGCAGCGCGGGCAGTCGGCCAATAGCCTCGGCACATGCCTGTCGTGCTCTCGCTGAACGTCGCCCAGAAGACGACCCCGGTCGACTACGCCCGCGCGGGCGTCACCGGTATCGACAAGCGGCCCGTCGACGGGCCGCTCGAGGTCAGCGTGCCCGGTCCGCAGGGGACCGCCGGCGGCGGCATCGCCGGTGACTCGATCGGCGACTGGACCGTCCACGGAGGCGACTACCAGGCCGTTTACGGCTACGCCCGCGAGGACCTGGACTGGTGGCAGGCCGAGCTGGGCGTCGACCTGCACAACGGTCAGTTCGGCGAGAACCTCACCACCCAGGGCATCGACCACACGACCGCCCGCGTCGGCGAGCGGTGGCGGATCGGTACCGCGACGCTGGAGGTCTCCGGGCCGCGCGTGCCGTGCCGGACGTTCGCGGAGTTCCTCGGGCAGCGCGGCTGGGTGAAGCGGTTCACGCAGGTCGCACGGCCCGGCGCCTACTTCCGGGTGCTGGAGGCCGGCCGGTTCGCGCCGGGTGACGAGATCACCGTGCTGCACCGGCCGGACCACGACCTCACGGTCGAGCTGTTCTTCCGCGCGGTCACCACGGAGCCGGACCTGCTCCCCCGCCTGCTGGAGGCGGGGGACTCGGTGGCGCCGCACATGATCGAACTGGTGCACAAGCGCTCGACGCCCGGCGTCTCCTAGGACACCGGAAAGCGCCTCACCCAGCGCTTCTGCCACGGCGTCTCGACAGCGCGCCGGTGGTAGTTCGCGCGCGTCCACCCCACTGCTTCGTCAGCCGGAACGCCGGCGAGCACCGCGAGGCACGAGATCACCGTGCCGGTGCGCCCGATGCCGCCGCTGCACGCCACCTCGACACGTTCGCCGGCCAGAGCCCGCTCGTGCAGGCTGCGAATCAACCTGATCGCGGCATCATGATCACGCGGAAGGCGGAAGTCCGGCCACTCGATCCAGTCATGCGGCCACGGCACGTCGACCGGTTTGGGCTGCAGGTATACCCCGTACTGGGGATGCGGCTCCACGATCTTGCCATCGCGCAGGCCACGGCCTGTCACCACGGCACCATCAGGTAGCTCGATGGTCTTCACGAACAGTTCCCCCAAATCCTCACATCACTCCGTTCGTACTACGCTCGCGATCCGGTTCGTCGGGGGCGGGTGGTGGCGGTGCGACGAGGCACCAGAGATGACGGACGGTTCACCGGACTGACAGTCCTTGCCGCGACAACCGGTCTCGTTCTCTTTCTACCGCCATTGCTCACGGTGGCCATCAACGGGGGCGCCAACAACAGGGGCACCGTGGCGGGAGTGCCCGCGGTGGCGGCCTATCTCTTCGGCGCCTGGCTCGTCGTGATCGTTCTGGCCGCCGCGCTGTCCGCTCATGCGGCGTGGAGCGGGTTTCGTCGTGGTCTTCGCTGGGGGTCGATGAAGGCGGGCGGCCGGAACATGGGCACCCCGCCGATCATCTGGACTTCCCAGTCGGAGAGGTGGAGCAGGTCGTGGTGTCTGCGGCACAGGAGTACAAGGTTTTTGACGTTGGTCTCGCCGCCTTCGGCCCACGACTTGATGTGGTGTGCTTCGCAGTGGCTGGGTGGTCTGGTGCAGCCAGGATGCGCGCAGCCTCGGTCTCTGGCGACGAGGATGCGGCGTAGTCCGGCGTTGATGGCCCTGGTCTTCCGGCCGACGTCGTGGATCTGGGAGCGGGAGCCGAGCAGCATCGGGATCACTCCGGCATCGCAGGCGATCTTGCGAACCTGCCGCATCGGCAGGCGTTCACCGTTGTCCAACCGCGCAGCGCCGATGCCATTGCGGAGCTCGTCGTAGTTGACCGTCACGGTGAGCTGGACGCGTTCACCGCCGTGGCAGTGCTTGCGGAAGCCGGGGTGCCGCTCGGCACGCAGGGCGAGGTCGACGACGTCACAGAACGCGTCACCTTCCCGCTCCGGCGCGAACCGCAGATCCTCAGCTTCGGGCTTGGCCAGCGGGTCGATCAACGCGTCCAGCTTCGCCCCGGTCTCCGCATCGAGATCGGCGAACAACTGATACCGGCCGCCCTGCCACTTCCGCCGCAGCACGTTGCGCGGCTGCACCGGCTCCGGTTCGGCAGGTTCGGGGCCGTCCTGGTCGAGCCGGTAGGCCAGCTCCTTGCAGAACGCCTTGGCGGAGCGGGGTTCGTGCTGCCGCGCGTACTCCACGACATGGGTCTCCGCCGCAGCCGGCAGCCCCGCCATGGCTTCAGCGAGCACGTCGACATGGTCTTCGGACAACTCGCCCGCATCCATCGCAGCCGCAACACCGGGCAACGCCGGCGCGATCACGGAGCCGGTAGGCGTGACGGTAGGACAGAGCGCCTGCGCCTGCTTGAGCTTGCGACGGGTCGTCTTCGGATCCCAGCGAAGCACATGCTTGAACACTTCGACGAGATCCTTGTACCCCAACGTTTCCGCCGCGCCCTGCTGGTCAAGCGCACCGACGATCGTCAACACCTGATGCTGGAGTTGTTGCAGCGCACGGACTTTCCGCTTGAGCTCATCGAGGAGCTCAAGCGGAGAAGCAAGCCCCAGCGCTGATTCGGTCATGCGTCCATTGTGGCATGAACATCTGTTCGAACTCCACTCACGAACGGGTGAAACTCGCAGGTCAGAAGGCATATGGCGCGTGCGTGTCGTTCTCTCTAGACGACGCAACACGCACCGATGGACTGGCTCAACGAGCGCCAAGACGAGTAAGTCATAGCTGATCAGCGGTCGTAGGCGATGAGGAACCGGGTGAGCAAGCGTTGAGCTCACAAACTGATCTTGAACACCCTTCGTCCGTCTCCAGACACCGCCAGGACTTACTCGTCTACGCGAACAGCAGCACGATCAACGGCGGGATCCCTTCGAAGGCAACGCCGCTCCACGCCTGGTTGCGCGGCCTGCTCATGGACAGCTGGTCCGCCACGGCCAGCACGACGGCAGACAGAGCCATGAACCAGGCCGTGTAGATCAGCAGGGTCCGTCCGACGAGCTCGTTGCCGTTGTGCAGCGCGATCAACCCGGCGATCACGCCGCACGCCAGCCAGAGGTTGTAGAACCCGACCCCGAACGCCCACAGCCGGATCGCCGGGACGTGCTCGGCGGGCTGCCGGAACATCGAGTAGTGGGTGCGGTGGATCAGGAACGCCTCGCAGACCCACACCACCAGGTGCACGAGGGCCGCGAACGCCGCAGCCACCTGAGCCACGGCACTCACGGTCTCACCCCCAGGGTCACCCCGTGCCGTTCCAGCGCTTCGAGGCCGTTCGCGGACAGGTCGCGGAAGAACGCGCCCATCACGTCACCCACCGCGAAGGCCAGGAACTGCACCGACGGCGTGTGGACGGTGAACGTGTGCGGAGCGTTGGGCGCAATGGTGATGGCGTCGCCGGGCGACAGGTCGTGCAGCTCGCCGTCGAGCAACACGGCCATGCGTCCGTGCAACACGTAGTACGCCTTCGGCCACGGGGTGCGGTGTGGCGGCGCGGCCTCGCCTCGGGGCGCGTCCACCTCGAACAGCTCGTAGGCGCCGCCGGTGTGCTTCCCCGAGATCCTGACGGTGATCTTCGCGTCGGGCGCGGTCAGCTCCTCGCCCTCGCCTGCGGTGGTCATCATGGTGAGAAGCGTCCGTTTCCCGGACGCGCACGGGTATCCCGGAAAACTGGGATGCGCGGGCACCGCGACGCGGGCGCATACTGCCAACCATGTGGGAGGGCCGTGCGCAGGGTGTGCGGCGCGACGTGACCGCGCTGGTGACTGAGCTGGCGAGTGCCGGACTGGGCGTCGCGGAGCTGCATGCCGCGGCCATCGCACTGGTGGACCGCGTGGTCCCGTGCGAACTCACCTGCTGGGCCTCCATGGACCCCGACTCGGGCGCGATCAGCTCGATGACCAGTGGCACGAACCGCATTCCGCAGCAGTACGAACCGGTGCTCGCGACCTGCGAGTACACACCGGGCGAACCGCACACGTTCGCGTCCCTCGCCCGGCGCGGCGACACGGTGGCACGGTTGGAGGACGCGCGGTCGACCCGCCTCAACGAGGTGTGGCGCCCGTTGGGACTCAGCCACGAGTTGCGAGCGTTGTTCCGGGCCGACGACACCTGCTGGGGCGGTGCGGGCATCGTGCGCACGAGCGACTTCAGCGACCGCGAGATCGAGTTCATGGCTTCGGTGGCTCCCGCCATCGGCTCGGCGACGAGGGTCGCCGCCCGGACCACCGCGCAGATCGGCACCCAACGAAGTAGCGCACCCGCGATCGTCGTCGTGAGCGAGGACGGGACGATCCGGGCATCGACCGCCTCTGCCCTGCAGTGGCGCGAGGAGCTGGAGGAGATCGCGGCCGGCCGGTTCGCGGTCATGCTGCGCGCCGCCGCGACCGGTTCCCGGACCGGGATTTTCAAGGCACGGGTCAGGGACGCGCACGGCGGCTGGATCCTGCTGGAGGCGAGCGAACTCGTCAGCGACGACGGGTTCGAGGCCGCGGTGACGATCAGCCGGGCGTCCGGCGCGGAGCTGATGGGGTTGCTGCTCAAGGCTTACGGCGTGACCGCCCGTGAGCAGGACATCTGCCACGAGGTGCTCGCCGGGCAGTCGACGGCGCAGATCGCGGCACGGCTGAACATCTCGCCGTACACCGTGCAGGACCACCTCAAATCGGTCTTCACGAAGTTCGGTGTGCGCAGCCGCGCGGAACTGGTCGCGAAGCTCTCGTGAGTGCCCTGTCTTGACAGGCCCTGTTCGACGGGACTTTCGGGGGATCGTCACGGGTACTCCGCTCTGCCAGCATGTGCGCCATGTACTCCGACCGCGCCCTGGTCATCGGCGCCGGCTTCGCGGGGCTGCTGGCTGCCAGGGTGTTGTCCGAGTCGTACGGCGACGTGGTTCTGGTGGAACGCGACCAGATCACCGCAGACACCGGGCATCGCCCCGGCGTTCCCCAGGCGAACCACCCGCACGCGTTGCTGGCGCGCGGGGCGGACGTGCTGGACACCCTCTTCCCCCGCCTCGCCGACGAACTGGCGGACGCGGGCGCGGTCCGCGCCGATCTCGGCAGCGACTTCATGACCCGCCTCCCGGCCGGCTTGGCGCCGCGTGACTTCCTGGGCCTCAGCGTGCTGTCGATGGCGAGGGTGACGATCGAGCGGATCATCCGGCGACGGGTGCTGAAGCTGCCGAACGTGTCCCTTGTGGACGGTGTGACGATCGACGGCCTGCTGCACGACCGCGGCACGGTCACCGGCGTGCACGGCACCCGCGACGGCGAGCCCTTCACCGACTACGCGGACCTCGTGGTCGACGCGTCGGGCCACCACAGCAAGCTGGTGTCGTGGCTCGCCGAGTTCGGCGTGCACTGCCCGGCACCGATGATCGCGAACGGCCACCTCTCCTGCACCTCCCGCCTCTACCACGTGAACCACGACCTGAAGCTCGACTGGAAGTCGGCCTGCGAGATCACCCAGGCTCCGTCGACGAAGCGCGGCGGCTCGGTGTCCACAGTGGATGGTGATCTGTGGTTCGTGACGCTGCTGGGAGCTGCAGGCGACGTCGCGCCGACGGACGAGGACGGCTTCCTCGCCTACGCCACGACGCTGTCCTGCCCGGACTTCGCGGAGATCATCAAGACGGCGACCCCGGCCTCACCGATCTACCGGGCCGGCAACCTGCGCAGCCGCTGGAACCGGTTCCACAAGGTGCCGAACTGGCCGCGCGGACTGCTCGCACTCGGCGACTCCGTGGTCTCGCTCAACCCCGTCCACGGCCACGGCATGACCCTCGCCGCCCTGAACTGCGCGACCCTGCGGGACCTGCTCACCGAGCACGACCTCGCGAAGGAACCGCTCGTGTTCCAGAACGCGGTCGCGAAGACGGCGCAGGTCCCGTGGACGTCGGCCACCACCACTGATCTGGGCTGGAGCACCAGGAAGCTGTCGCTGGGCACACGATTCGCGCAGTGGTACGCCCGCCGCGTGTTCGAGATCCTCCCTGGCAACCCGAAGGTCTACCGGGCGCTGGTCCGGGTCTCGCAGATGGTCGGCCACCCGGCGGCTTTGTTCAGCCCGAGAGTGGTGTGGCGGGTGCTCAGCGGATCGCACCCTCGGGCCAGAGCACGGTGACCGGCAGGCCCCGCGACCGCGCGTAGGCGACCACGTCGGCCGTTCCGCCGGCGCCACGACCGGGTTGACCGTCCCACACGGCGATCAGCGACTCGGACTCGTCGACCATCCGCTTGCCCGCCTCCATGTAGGCGTCGGGATCGGGCGTGACGTGAGGCAGTTGCACGACCTTGGCGGCGCGAGCGAGCAACCGGTCGTACACGGGCCGGTAGTCCTCGGGCAGCGACTCGCGGTACCGCACGGCCGGCAGCACGGCGACGAGCGAGCCACCCGCGTCCAGCACGGCCTGCGCGAACACGGCGTCCGCGCCATCAGCAAGACACGACACACCCACCACGGTCTCGCCCCCGGCGCGATCATCGGCCACAGCGGCCCGGATCATCCGGTCGACCTCAGCTTCCAGCTCCGCGGAGAGGCCGCGATGTCCGGTGATGGCGAGCTGCGTCATTCGTGCAGGATATGCGCCCGAAGGGGAGTCAGGCTGCCAGGCACGGGTCCGGGGCCGCGAGGTGGGACCGCAGCGCCCGCAACGCGTAGTGGACGCGGGACTTCACCGTGCCGACCGGGATGCCGAGCACGGCGGAGACCTCGTCGGCTGCGGCCGTGCAGGTACATGTGCACGACGACGTCACGCCGGTTCGGGGTCAGCTTCGCCATCGCGTCGGCGAGCGTGACCGAGTCGACGACGCGATCGATGTCGCAGCGCGGAACGGGAAGGTGGGCCAGCGCGGCGTCTCCCGCCTCCTGCGGACGGCGGCTGCGGTGGCGGACGCGGTCGACGACGAGGTTGCGTGCGACGGTCACGAGCCACGGTCTGGCGGCTTCCGGCCGTTGCGCGAGACGTGGCGTGCGCCAGGCGCGCAGGAACGTCTCCTGCAGGATGTCCTCGGCGAGGTGCACGTCGCCGTTAGTCAGTCTGCGCACGTACTTGTGCACCGAACGGCCGTGCATGCGGTAGATGTCCGCCAGGACGCGGTCGTCCAGGGTTTCGTCGGTGCTCACGATGGTCATGTCGCTCGCCTCCGCAGTCCGGGGTCGGGTGCGGTTAGAACTGTGCTCCGCACCACACCCCGTCCGAATCGGTCGGCCGACCGAACCTGCCCGCGTAGTTGCGGAGCCCTTGCCCAGGACCGAAGTCCGGCTGCGTCTACGTCATCTGTCCTGCACGGCGAGCAACGCGCTGATCAAGAGGTCCGAGCAACCGTCCTTGGCGACGAACGTGCAGGCGCCGGCCGCGATCGCACGATCCGCGCACGAGCTGTCCAGACTCATTGCCACGACCGGGATTCCGCACCGAGTGGCGAAGAACTCCAGCAGCGACAGGCCTTCTCGCTCCGTGGGCAGCAGAACATCAACGATCGCAACATCTGGCGCGATCTCCTGCGCCATCCGCGCGGCCGACTCCGGGCCGCCGGCCGCGCCGACGACCTCGAACTCCCGATGCGCCACCAGGAAGGTGTGCAGGAAAGTGCGCACCCGCGCGTCGTCGTCGACGATCAGCACGCGGATGCGCCCGTCGGTCACCATCAGAGAAGTAGACGCCTCGGTGATGCCGCCGTTGGAGCGGCGAATGACGGTTCTCAGTCGCGACGTTTGTCGCGGTCCTTCTCAGCGACTGTTCTGTTCAACCATCGACATGTAGTGGACGTTCGTCATGACCCCGAGGATGTTGCCGAACGGGTCGACCACCGAAGCCGTCACGAACCCGTCACCCCGCACGCGCACCTCGTCGTGCTCCTTCGCCCCCAGCTCGAACAACCGCTGCCGAGTCGCCTCCAGGTCGTCGACCGCCCAGTAGAGGATCTGCCCGGCGGGAGCAGCAGAAGGGGTGACCTCGAACTTGCGGTTCACGAGGCCGAGCTCGGCCTGGTAGTCACCGATCCGGAACTCGACGTACGCGAGCTCACCGTCCGGAGTGCGCACCTCGAAGTACGCCTCGACCCCGAGGAACTCCGCGTACCAGGCACGCGCCTCCTCGAGCGAGTCGGCGAAGTAGGACACGGTCGACATGCCTCGCAACATCTTGATCTCCAGGATTTTTCGGCGGTGTTGTGTTCTACCTTCGGCCGTAAAGTGCTCATCCAGTGAGCACTTTAAAAATGAGGTGTCATGCGCGCGGACCGTCTCGTCGCGACGTTGCTGTTGATGCAGGCCCGCGGCCGGGTCACCGCCGCCGAGCTGGCCACGGAGTTCGAGGTGTCGCTGGCGACGGCCAGGCGTGACCTGGAGGCGTTGTCCGCGGCGGGCGTGCCCGTCTACTCCCAGCCGGGGCGGGGCGGCGGCTGGTCGCTGATCGGTGGCGCCCGCACGGATCTGAGCGGCCTGACCTCGGCGGAGGCGCAGGCGTTGTTCCTGATCGCGGGGCCGGCCGCGAAGGTCGCGCCGCAGGTCAAGTCGGCGTTGCGCAAACTGGTGCGCGCGCTGCCGGGCACGTTCCGGGCCGACGCCGAGGCCGCCTCGGAGGCCGTCGTGATCGACACCGCCGCCTGGGGCGAGGACACGCGGGACCGGCCCGTGCTGGTGTCACTGCTGCAACAGGCGGTGGTGCAGCGGATCAAGGTCCGGCTGACCTACCAGAAGCGGGGCTCCGCGCCGTCCACCCGCGTGGTCGACCCGTGGGGACTCGTCGACAAGGACGGGGTCTGGTACTTCCTCGCCGGCACGCCGGACGGTCAGCGCGCGTTCCGGCTCGACCGCGTGCACGGCGCCGTGCTGACCGGCGCCGAGGCGTCCCGGCCGCCCGACTTCGAGCTCGCCTCGGCCTGGGACTCCGTGGTCGAGAAGGTGGAGCAACGCCGCGCGGAGACCACGGCGGTGGTGCTGGTGCCCGCGCGGTTCCTCGACGTGTTCCAACGCCAGCACGGGCGACACTGCACGGTCGTCGAAGAGCTCGGCGACCAGGTCAGGGTGGAGCTGACCGCGCCACGCCCGCTCGACATCGCCCGCAACGTCGCAGGGTGGGGCGGCATGATCACCGTCGAAACACCCGACGACGTGCAGGAACACCTGGCACGCATCGGCGCCGAGCTGGTCAGCCGATACCCACGTGCTTCTCCAGCCGCGCCAGCCGAGTCATGATCAGCTCCAGGGCACCGGGTGCGGCCTGCTGTTTCCGCAGGTGCGCGAGACCCGCGAGCGCGGTCTGCACGCCCCGGCGCACGCTCTTGAGATCCGCGCCCCGATCGCGCAGCGCCTCACCGCCGACGCCGTCCGGTTCGGCGATGATGCCGAGGAGCAGGTGCTCGCAGCCCACGTAGTTGTGCCCGAGCGCGATCGCCTCGACGACGGCGAGCTCCAGCGCGTTGGCCGCATCGGAGGCGAACCCGGCTCCCAGGCCCGGGTTCGCCTCCTTCTGGAGATGCAGGGACCGCGGGTCGATGTCGATCGCGTCCAGCACCCCCAGAGCCAGGTTGCCGCCTTCCTCGACGAGACCTCGCACCAGGTGCGTGGTGGTGATCGCGGACGGTCCGGCGGCCCGCGCGGCGAGGCGGAGCACGGTGCGCAGGCGCTCGGTGAACTGCCCGGCCCGGTCGCCGTCGACGTCCGCGGGGGTCAATCCGCGGATCGCCATGATCCGTTTGACCGACCCTTCGAGCGCGCGCTGACAGATCGCGGACACCGGAATGTTGAGGTCCTTCACCACGTCTGCCAGCTCGTCGGGCAGATAGACGTTCACCTTTGGCATAACCCCATATATACCCCCATGTGGGGTTATGGTCAATCAAGAACGCCACAACCGTCACACTTGTGAGTGAGTAAAGGTGACGGGAGCGCGGGCGTGGAGGAGATCAATCGGCTCATCGGGAGCCGATACAGGTTGCGGCAGAAGGTCGGCCAGGGCGCGATGGGGGTCGTCTGGCAGGCCTATGACGAGCAACTTCACCGGGTGGTCGCGGCCAAGGAGCTGCTCGCACTCGACGGGCAGGACGACGCCAAGGTCGAGCGCGCCAAGTCGCGGGCCATGCGCGAGGCCCGGCTGGCAGCCCGTCTCGAACACCCGAACGCCATCCGCGTCTACGACGTCGTGGACGAGGGCGGCCGGCCCTGGCTGATCATGGAGTACCTGCCGTCCCGCAGCCTCGCCGCAATGATCACCGAACAGGGCACCCTGCCGGCCCGCGAGGTCGCCCGCATCGGCTGCTACACCGCCGCCGCGCTGGCCGCCGCCCACCGTCACGGCATCCAGCACCGCGACGTGAAGCCCGGCAACGTCCTGATCGGCGACCAGGAAGTCAAGATCACCGACTTCGGCATCTCCCGTGCCGCCGACGACGGCACCGCCACCGCGACCGGCACCGTCGGCACGCCCGCCTTCTTCTCCCCCGAGGTCGCTCGCGGCGACGACGCCGGTTTCCCCTCCGACGTCTTCTCGCTGGGCGCCACGCTCTACAACGCCGTCGAGGGCGGCCCGCCGTTCGGCACCGCCGACAACCACATCGCGATGCTGCACCGCGTGGCCAGCGGTTCGATCATGCCGCCGGCCAACGCGGGACCGCTCCTGTCCCCCGTGCTGTTCCGCCTGCTCTCCACCGAACCTGACCGGCGCCCCACCATGGAGGAGGCCGTCCACCTGCTGGCCGCCGTGGTGAACGAGTCGCCGCAGGTGTCGGAGGCGACGGCGGTCATCCCGGCGACGGTCGAGCTGCCGGCGGAGGCGCAGCCCGAGGAGAAGGCCAAGCAGAAGGAGACCGCGGAGAAGGCCGCCGCTGGTGCTGCCGCAGCCGGTCTGGTCGCCGCGGCGGCGCAGGCCGAGTCGGCCGGACTGACCACGCCGCCCGCACCGGCTGTTGAGCCCGCTCCGCCCGTTGAACCGGCACCGGCCGTTGAGCCCGCACCGGCAGCTGTGGAGGAAGCAGCGCCGGAGCAGCCCGCCCCGCCGCCCGTGACTCCCCCTCCGGCCGCCCCAGAGCCCCAGCCGGAGGAGAACCGACGCAAGTTCCCGCTGGTCCCCATCGCGATCGTCATCCTCGTGCTGGCCGTGGGCGTCGGCTCGTTCCTGCTGTGGCCCAAGGGCGGCGGCACGAACAACAACCAGTCGAACTCGAACACCGCGTCGGCCACCGGCACCTCCACCCAGACCACGGGCCAGTCCCAGCAGCAGACGGAGTCCCAGACCCAGCCGCAGCAGCCGACGGAGAACTCGACGCCGCCGCAGACCAACCCCCAGACCAACTCGCAGAACCCGCCGAGCCAGTCACCTCCCGCAGGGCCGAAGAACGCCCAGGAGGCGATCACGGCGTACTACGCGCTGATCCCCGGCAACCTCGAGGCCGGCTACGCCACGCTCACCGACAAGTTCAAGGCCGCACGAGCGCAGAGCTTCCAGGACTACCAGTCGTGGTGGAGCAGGTACAGCTCGGTGCAGCTCTCGGACTTCGCACCTCAGGGCGACAACGTGATCACCGTGACGCTCACCTACATGCAGGGCAACACCGTCAACACCACTGAGCGGCTCACGTTCACCTTCGTGCAGCAGAACGGCAAGTGGATGATCGATACTCAGGCATGACCCGACGTGCACTTGTCACCGGCGCCTCACGCGGCATCGGTACCGCCATCGCCCACGCACTCGCGACGAGCGGCCACCAGGTCGCCGTCCACTACCGGTCGGCCCCGGACAAGGCCGAGGAAGTGGCGAACAACCTGCCCGGCGAGGGCCACACGACGGTCCAGGGCGACCTCGGCGCGAACCAGGCCGAGCAGATCGTCAACGACACCGTCGAGCAGCTCGGCGGCCTGGACGTGCTGGTCAACAACGCGGGCGTCTACTTCTTCCACCCCATCCTCACGACCAGCTTCGCGGAGTGGCAGGACGCCTGGCGCAGCACCATCGAGCTCAACCTGTTCGGCCCCGCCGACCTCGCCTGGCACGCGGTCCGGCACATGACCGACGGCGGCAGGATCATCAACGTCGGTTCGCGCGGTGCCTACCGGGGCGAGCCCGACGCCCCTGCGTACGGCGCGGCGAAGGCCGGGCTGCACGCGATGACCCAGTCGCTGGCGCAATCGCTTGCACCCAAAGGAATCGCGGTCGCCGGTGTCGCGCCGGGCTTCGTCCGCACCGACATGGTCACGGACTTCCTCGCGAGTGCGGAGGGCGACGCCATCCGGGCGCAGAGCCCGTTCAACCGGGTAGGCGAGCCCGAGGACATCGCCGCCGCCGTCGCGTGGCTCGCGCAGCCTGAGGCCGTGTGGGCCAGCGGCACGATCATCGACCTCAACGGGGCCTCCTACCTCCGCTGATTCCCAGCCGAGCGACCGGAACTGGTTCCGGTCCTTAGTTGATCTTCCCGGCTACCGGTCTAGACCACTACCGTCGCAGATGGGCGCTCGACGAAAGTGGAAGGCAACCCCTGCAATGCGTTCACTACGATCACGCCTCGGCACCGCCGGCTTAGCGCTGGCCGCCGCCGCGGCGACCCTGACTGTCCTGGCGCCTGCAGCGCAGGCCGCCTATCCCCCCGGATTCAAGAGCGTCGGCTACATGCCGTCGTGGTCCGGCAGCGTCACCTCGATCCAGTACAGCAAGCTGACCCACATCAACTACTCGTTCGTGCTGCCGAACGGCAACGGGACGCTCCAGGGCGTTCCCGACCCCGGCAAGCTGCAGCAACTGGTGAGCCTCGGCCACCAGAACGGCGTCAAGGTCTCGATCGCGATCGGCGGCTGGAACGACGGCAACGACTCCGCGTTCGAGCAGATGGCCGGCAACGCCGGCTCGCGCACGACGTTCGTCAACAGCCTGATCAACCTCGTCAACCAGTACAACCTCGACGGCGTTGACATGGACTGGGAGTACCCGGATCCGGGTGCGTCGGCGAACAACTACACCGCGATGATGCAGCAGCTGGGCACCGAGCTGCACAACCGCGGCAAGCTGCTCACGGCCGCAGTCGTGAGCGAGGGCGGCACGGCGAACGGCGTGCAGCCGGCCGTGTTCGGCATCGTCGACTGGCTGAACATCATGGCCTACGACGGCGGCAGCCCGCACGCGAACTACGACTGGTCGATCAACTCGGTCAACTTCTGGAAGGGCCGCGGACTGCCTGCCAGCAAGGCCGTTCTCGGTGTGCCGTTCTACAGCCGGCCGACCTACATCGCCTACCGCGACCTCGTCGCGCAGGACCCGGCCAACGCCAACCGCGACAGCTACAACGGCAACTCCTACAACGGCATCCCCACGATCAAACGCAAGACGACGTGGGCGCTGTCCAACGCGGGCGGCATCATGAACTGGGAGCTGTCCCAGGACACGACCGGCAGCACCAGCCTGCTCAACGCCATCTGGGAAGCCGCCGGCAACGGCAACCCGAACCCGCCCCTCGGCGGCACGATCACCGGCTTCGGCGGCAAGTGCGTCGACGTGGCGGGTGCGAACTCCGCCAACGGCACGGCGGTGCAGCTCTGGACGTGCAACGGCACCAACGCCCAGCAGTGGACGCGTAACGGAAGCACGTTGCGCGCCTTGGGCAAGTGCCTCGACGCGTCCGGCACGGCCAACGGCGCGGTCACCCGAATCTGGGACTGCACCGGCGCGGGCAACCAGCAGTGGACCGCGGAGGCCAACGGCCAGCTGCGCAACGTGGGATCAGGAAGATGTCTCGACGCCACCGGGCCGAGCTCGAACGACGGCACCAGGCTCCAGCTCTGGGACTGCGCCGGCAGCGCCAACCAGCGCTGGACGCACAACAGCTGATTTCAGGAACTTCAGCCCGATGACGCAGGCGATGATCCCGGTGAGGAACACGATCTTCCAGACGGAGACCGCTTCCCCGCCGGTGATCATCGCCCACGTCACGGTCAGGGCCGCCCCGGCGCCCACCCACACGGCGTACGCGGTCCCGACCGCAATCCGTTTCATGCCAACCGAAAGCCCGATCATGCTCACCGTCGCGGCCACGACGAACAGCGCGTAGGCACCTTCGGACAACGCGGTCGCCCACACCGCTTCGAGCACGGCGCTGGCCAGCAACACGACCCAGTGCACGTCAGCTCACCACCTTCAGGCCCGCGACGCAGCCGACCAACGCGGCGAGCAGCAGCGCCCTCGGGACACCGAGCTCCTCCTCGCGCCGCGCCACCGCGACGAGCACCGTGAGCACGGCACCCACGCCGACCCACACCGCGTACGCCGTGCCGACCGGGATCCCCCGCATCGCCCACGCGAGACCGACGACGCTCAACGTCATCGACACGGCGAACACCACCACCGGCCACGGCCGGCGAAACCCGTTCGACGCCGCGAGCGCCGTGGCCCACACCGCCTCCAGCACCCCGGACAGCACCAGCACAACCCAGTACATTGGTACGACCGTACCAGAAACGCTCGACGGCGCCGCTACGATCTAGGACACATGGCCCCCAGCCTCGAAAACCTGCTGGTCGTAGGCATCGCGTCGAGCGCGCTGTTCGACCTGACGCAGTCCGACGCCGTCTTCCACGCGTCGGGCGAGCAGGCCTACCGCGAGTACCAGTCGGCGCACCTCTCCGAACCCTTCGCGCCGGGGGTCGCGTTCCCGTTCATCCGCAGGCTGCTGCGGCTGAACTCCTTGGGACCACTGGTCGAGGTCATCGTGCTGTCGCGCAACTCCCCCGACACCGGCCTGCGCATCCTCCGCTCGGCCGCCCACCACTCCCTCGCGATCACCCGCGCGATCTTCACCCAGGGTCGCGCGCCGCACGAGTTCATGCCCGCCTTGAACATGTCGCTCTTCTTGTCCGCCAACGAGAACGACGTCCGCAAGGCGACTTCTGCTGGCTTGCCTGCCGGGCAGGTTCTCGCGTCGTCCTTTCAGGATGACGAGGATCCGGCGTTGCGGATCGCGTTCGACTTCGACGGGGTGCTGGCCGATGACGCGGCTGAGCGGGTTTATCAGACCGGTGGGCTTGATGAGTTCCAGCAGCACGAGGCGACCAACGTGGTGTCGCCGCTTGATCCTGGGCCGTTGCGGAACTTTCTCGCCGGGATCAACCGGATTCAGCGGCTGGCCGAGGATCGGATCCGGGTTTCGGTGGTCACGGCTCGGTCTGCGCCGGCTCATGAGCGGGCGATCAACAGTCTCCAGGCTTGGGGGCTCACGGTCAACGACGCGTTCTTCCTGGGTGGGCTGCAGAAGGCGCCTATCCTGGATGTGTTGCGGCCGCACATCTTTTTTGATGATCAGCGGCGGCATCTGGTTCAGACTGTGCCGTGCGTGCACATTCCGTTCGGGGTGTCTAACGAGTGATCAGGCCTCGCCGCCCAGGTGCAGCGAGTGGAGCTCACGCATCGGTACTGCCTTGCGGCTGGTGCCCGCGATGTTCTCGCGGCCTTCCTTCGACCAGAGCGGCGGATACATCGAGATCCCGTCCCGCAGGCCGAGTTCGGCCACCTCCTCCTGCCAGGAAGGCCAGAACAGCTCGGCGTAGAACGTCTCGGCTCCGCCGTCCAGCAGCCACAACAGCCACTGGCTGTGGCCACCTCCCAGGCCCACCTGTTCCAGCGTGTCCGGCCCGAAGTACACGACCTCACCGGAACCGTCCAAGGTGAACACACCGCCCAGCACGTCGTGCGCCACCACGAGCCGAGCCTGCGGCGCCCAGGCGGGATCGAACTGAGCCGGAAACCCGTTGACCTCGGCCAGACTCGGCAGCTCCCCACCAGACCCGCCGTACACCCGCAACCAGCCGTGGTGCAGCACCAGCCCGCCGCTGTTCAGCACCACCGCACCGAGCAACGACCGCGCGGTCACCTGCAGCTGCAGCAACGTGGCACGGCACCGCTCCAAATCCGGCGGCAACACAACGCATTCGGTACCACCGGCGCCGATGGCGTCCGTCACGACCGGCCACCCGGGATCGTCCACCTCGACCAACTCGGCGATGCCCCGCACAATCTCCCCCAAAAGAGAAAAGCCCGGCCACCCCAACGGTGACCGGGCTCAACCCTAGCTACTAGCGAGCAAGACCGTCCTCGATCGCCTTGATGATCGCCGGCCGCAACTCCGCAGCCGAGATGATCGCATCGACCGACCCGACCTCGACCGCCCGCTGCACGCTGTGCACCCGGTCGAACTCGGCAGCCATCTCGTTCAGCTTCTCCGTCCGCACCGACTGCCGCGTAGCAGCCAGCTCGGCGGTCAGAGCAGCACGCTCCGCACCGGAGGCCTCAGCCACCGAGGTCTCCAGCTTCTTCACCCGCGGGTCGTTGGCCGTACGGCCGTCGACCTCACGAGCGAACACCACGGCCGCGGCGGGCGCGCCGCCGATGACCGAGGCGTAGGAGCCCTCGACCGCGAGCACGGTCATCGACGGGTTCAGGGCCTTCGAGAAGACCACGAACGCGCCGCCGTGGTACCGCGAGATCACGCAGAACACGATGGGACCACTGAAGTTCACGATCGCGCGGCCGATCTCCGCGCCGTACTCCAGCTGCAGTTCCCGCATCGACTCCGGCGAGCCGTCGAACCCGGACAGGTTCGCCAGCACCACCAACGGGCGGTTGCCCGAGGCCGCGTTGATCGCGCGGGCCGCCTTCTTCGACGACTTCGGGAACAGCGTGCCTGCGGTGTAGGTGTCCGGGCCGTCGGTGGGCGGGAAGCCGGTGCGGGCCACACCGCGCGACTCGATGCCCAGCAGCGTCACCGGGATGCCGCCCAGGTGCACGTCCTGCACGACCGCGGTGTCGGCCTCGGCCATGCCCGCCCAGCGCTCCAGCACCTCGTGGTCCTGGTCGGACAGCGCGCGCATGACCGTGCGGATGTCGAACGGCTTCTTGCGGTCCGGGTTCGACTCGACCGAGAAGATCTCGCCGACCGTCGTGAACGGGCTGTCGCCGACCACGTGCGGGAACGACGACACGTCACGCGAAACCGGGTCGGACGAGGCGACCCGGCGCGGGCCGGCCTCACCGGGAGCGATGTAGCTGTGCTCGTAGTGGGCCAGCAGGACGTCGAAGGCGGAACGCAGGTTCGGTGCCCAGTACTGCGCCTGGCCGTTCGGGCCCATGACGCGGTCGTAGCCGCCGATGCCGTAGTTGTCCTCGGCCGAGACACCGCCGGAGAAGTCCAGCGCCTGCTTTCCGGTCAGCACCATCGCCGAGTCCGGGGTCATGACCAGGATGCCCTTGGTGTGCATGAGCATCGTGGCCTCGGCGTTCCAGTACGGCTGGGCGCCGACGTTGATGCCGTTGACCACGATGTTGATCTCGCCACCGGCCTGCGTGAACTCGACGATCCGCTTCAGCGCCGCGGCCACCCAGTCCATGTTCTCGACACCGGAGCTCATCGAGATCTTCGCGCCGGACGACAGCGAGAACCATTCCAGCGGAACGGAAAGCGAGGAAGCCAGGTCCAGCGCGTGGATCACGCGGGAGCACTCGGGCTCGGCCAGCGCGCCCAGCGACTTGGTCGGGTCGCCCAGCAGGACCACGCGCTTCATGCCCTCGGGGTACGCCGCGGTCGGCGTCGTCACCACACCGACGACGATGCCCGCCTTGTTGCCGCCACGCGGGCGGTCCACCGGCACCAGGGCGCCGTCGACGAGGTCGTGCTCCACAAAGGACCCACCGTCGCCGACGAGCATGTCGACCAGCTCGTACGGGTAGATCGTGCCGCGCGACTGGGCCCGCAGGACGTTCTGGCGGTAGTCGTCGAGCGGCTGGATCGGGTCGGTCGGCGGCTGCACGAACGAGAACCGCACGCCCGAACCGGCGTCGTTGGCGATGCGCACACCGATGTCGGTGAGCTCGCCGGACACCGCGTCCTTGCGGCGCGCCAGGAACAGGACCTCCTCCAGGTCCAGGCCCGTGGTCGTGGGCAGCACGCGCGACGCGACCGCGTCCAGGTCCGTCGAGGACAGGTCGGTGGGCGGCCACGCGTAGAGCACGACCCGGTTCGTGGCCAGGCGAGTCCGGCCACCGGCCTGCGCACGGGCCCGGCGGATGCCGTCCAGGCAGGTCGCCAGCACGTCCTCGGCGGCGGGCATGGCCACGATCCGGCCGTCGTCGTCGCGCAACGGGGTCAGGTCGCGGACCTGGCCCAGTGCCACGAGACGCTCGTCGGACTTGTTGGCCTTGGCCACCGCGCGGAACAGGTAGACGTCCTCGTCCACGGAGGGCAGCCGGGTGAGGTCGAACTCCCGCAGCCGCTCCAGCTGCATGCGTTCGGCGATGCGCGGGTGGAGCCCGCGCACCAGCCTCTCCTCGGCGAACCCGTTGGAGGACGGGCGGAACGTGAAGTGGTGGTGCATCGACTCGCCGCGACGGCCCGCCACCGTGGTGGTGATGCGGGTGATCGTCGGCGGCAGCTGGTGCGCGGCCAGTGCCGCGCCCAGGCCGGCGGCCATCTCGTCCTGGTCGGACGGACCGTCGGTCCAGTTGACGTAGAGGTCCGCGACGACGGAGCCGCCGTTGGCGTGGTTCACCACGTCACCGATCGCGGCCGACAGCGCGGGGAACTCGACGGCGGTGCTGACCAGGCGGGTCCGCTCCGGCTCGTTCTCCGCGATGAAGAACGCGCCGCTCACCCGCGCGTTCTCCAGCGCCTTCTTGGTGTAGTAGCGCCGGGCCAGGACCTCGAGCAGCGGGGTGTTGTCCGCGCCGGGCTTGCCGATGCGCTGGCCGAGCAGGCGCACCAGCGGTTCGGCCGAGGCCACCATGGCGGCGATCCGCTCTTCGCGGTCGGCGGCCTGGGGCTGGGCGTCCAGGTGGATCAGGTGCTTGCGGACCTCGCTGTGCACGCGGGCGCGGTTGCGGCGCACCAGCGGCTGCGCGAACCAGGTGAACACGACGCTGCGGGCCAGGTCTGCCACCGCGGGGTAGCGGACCTGCGTCGCGGCGACGATGTGCTCCAGCACGAGGCCGATCTGCACCTGCTCGGACTCGACCGGCGGCGCCTCCTGCACCCACTGGCGCAGCAGGGTCGTCGCGACGGCCGCGTCGAACACACC
Organism: Lentzea sp. NPDC051213; assembly: GCF_044455585.1. Taxonomy (NCBI): domain Bacteria; kingdom Bacillati; phylum Actinomycetota; class Actinomycetes; order Pseudonocardiales; family Pseudonocardiaceae; genus Lentzea; species Lentzea sp. NPDC051213. The sequence goes on along the minus strand of NZ_JBITEX010000001.1, from coordinate 675,657 downwards.
GCGGCGCAGCGCCACGAAGATGCGGAAGACGGCCTGCTCCAGCTCCGGCGTGCGGTCGAGCTCGGTGATGCCGTAGTGGCCGATCACGTTCTGCAGGCGGGCGCGGAAGCCCTCCGGCAGCGCGGCTCGGTCCGCGTCCAGCGTCTTCAGGTAGGTGTGGAAGTGCTCGCGCGGAGAGTGGATGTGGTTCTCCGGCTTGCTGTCCTCACCGGCGGGGCGGTTGCGGGAGAGGTCGCACAGGTCGGCGAAGATGCCGAGCAGCTTCGCCTCCTCGACCAGCGGCCGCTCCATCAGGTCGTGCCGCGCGCCCATGTAGTTCGCGAGCACGCGCTCGGTGTCGGCGGCGGTCGTGTCGAAGCCCAGCAGCAGGGCCCGCAGGTCGTCGAGACAGCGGGAGACGAGCTTCTCGGCCTGGACGCCGGCCGGCGCGGCAGGCAGCTCCAGTTCCACGGTGGACTCGGACTTCGAGGTCTCCTCGGCGGCGTCCGCCGAGTCCTCGATCTCCTCCAGCTTCAGCAACGCACCACCGGCGGGCACCTGGGTGCCGACGACGACGTTGAGCTCCTTCAGCCGGGCGCGGAACGGCGCGCGCAGCACCGTCTCCATCTTCATCGCCTCGAGGACCAGCACCGGTGCGCCGGCCTCGACCTCGGCACCGACCGCCAGCGGGGTGGCGACGACCAGCGCGGGCATCGGCGAGCGCAGCACGCCGCCCTCGTCGCGGGTCACGCGGTGGGTGACGCCGTCGACCTCGACCTGGTGGACCACGCCGTGCGTGCCGGTGACGACGCGGAACCGGGTGCCGTTCACGGTGACCTGGCCGACGTGGTGGTCGAACCGCTCGACGTCGACGTCACCGCTGAGCACGACGTCGGAGTCGGCCGCGGAGACACCCACGCGGTACTTGGCGGCGCCGATGCGCGCGACGGTGACCAGGTAGGGCTGGCCGCGCAGCACGAACTCCAGCTTGACCGCGCCCTCGTGGTTGGTGCGCGGCTGGCCGCCGCGCGAGGACGCGAGCAGCTCGGTGCGGTTGATCTGCTCCTCGTCCTCGTAGACCTCGATGCCCGCGGCCGCCAGCGCGATCGCCGAGTGGCGGTGCGAGATCAGGCCGCCGTCGGCGCGGACGCGGTCGATCCAGCTGGTGTCGGCCGAGCCGTCGATCACGGCCGGCTCGTCCAGCAGGTCGAGCACGAAGCTCTTGTTGGTCGTGCCGCCTTCGATGATCACGGTCGTCTCGGCCATGGCGCGGCGCAGCTTGCCCAGCGCCTCGTCGCGGTCGCGGCCGTACGCGATGATCTTCGCGATCATCGAGTCGAAGTCGGCGGGGATCTGCGAGCCCTCGGCCACACCGGTGTCGACCCGGATACCGGGACCGGCGGGCAGCTCCAGACGAACGATCGTGCCGGGGCACGGCGCGAAGTCGCGGTCCGGGTCCTCGGCGTTCAGGCGGGCCTCGACCGCGTGGCCGAGCTCGACCGGCTTGGCGCCCTCGAGCTTGCCGCCGCCAGCGACGTGCAGCTGGGCCTTGACCAGGTCGAAGCTCGTGGTGATCTCGGTGATCGGGTGCTCGACCTGCAGGCGGGTGTTGACCTCGAGGAACGCGAAGAGCTTCTCACCGGGGTGGTAGAGGAACTCGACGGTGCACGCGCCGCGGTAGCCCACCGCGTTCGCGAGGCGCTCGGCCGAGGCCTTCAGCTCGTCGACCTGGTGCTGTTCCAGCACGCAGGAGGCCGACTCCTCGATGATCTTCTGGTTGCGCCGCTGCACCGAGCAGTCGCGGACGCCGAGCGCCCACGCCGTGCCCTGGCCGTCGGAGATGACCTGCACCTCGACGTGCCGTGCGCCGGTGACCAGGCGCTCCAGGAACATCACGCCGGAGCCGAACGCGCGCGCGGCCTCCAGGCTGGTGCGCTCGAAGTTCTCTTCCATCTCCTCGGGCGAGGTGATCTTGCGGATGCCTCGGCCACCACCACCGGCGGTCGCCTTCAGCATCAACGGGTAGGTCACCTCCTCGGCCACCTTCAGCGCGTGCTCGAGGTTCTCGACGGCGCCGCGGCTCCACGGCGCGACGGGAACGCCGACCTCCTCGGCGATCAGCTTCGAGCCGATCTTGTCGCCGAGTTTGCGCATGGCCTCGGCGGACGGACCGACGAAGGTGACGCCGACCTTCTCGCACAGTTCGGCGAACTCGGGGATCTCGGCGACGAAGCCCCAGCCGACCCACGCGGCATCGGCCTTCGTCTCGACGAGTGCCTTCTCCAGCACCTCGAGGTTGAGGTACGGACGATCGGCCGCCAGGCCGAGGTTGTAGGCGAGATCGGCTTCCCTGACGAAGGGCGCCGACTTGTCGACATCGGTGTACAGGGCGACGGTCTCGATCCGTTCCCCTGACTCGGCGGCGAGCTCACGGACGGCGTGGATCAGCCGCATAGCGGCTTCCCCGCGGTTGACGATCGCTACACGACTGAACAACGACTTGGCTCCTCGCGGACATTACGACCTCGGCGGCTGTCGCCGCCCAATCGAAGTACACACTCTCGTCTACTACCCGGTAGGAAAACCGCTAGATCGAAGCGAGTTGAGCAGCAGTGTTTGTATGAAACCAACAACCCGCCAGGTCCCCGGCACAGAATCACTTGAGTCCGTGTCCCAACTCACGGCTGCTTCGCTTGTCCATCTGCGACCAGCCGATGACCGCCGCGAGCACGAGCGGTGACGACGTGATCACCAGGGCGGACCGGACGGAGAGCTCGTCGGCGAGCACTCCCCCGGCCAGCGCCCCGATCGGCTGCCCGACCCCGAAGGTCACCATCCGCCCCACCAGGTTGACCCTCCCCTGCAACCGGTCGGGCGTGACGAGCTGGCGGACCGTGATGCCGTTGACGATCACGATCGTCGAGGTCAGACCCCACAGGGCGGTGCTGATGACGGCCGTCCACCACTGGTGCACCCCGATCAGCACCCCCATCACGCCGACCCCGGCGGAGAGCCCGATCGTCGTCACCAGCCGGGGCGAGCAGACGTCGCTGATCCTGGGCATGACGACCGCCGCGGCGAACGACCCGACCGCCAGCGCGCTGAACAGCACCCCGATCCTGGCGTCGTTCTGCGGCACGGCGAACACCCGGAACGCGTAGACCACCAGCAACCCGGACACCGCGCCACCCGCGATCGCCTGACCGATCCCCAAGGCGGTGAAGAGCCGGACTGTGGGTTCCCTCCACAGGAACTCGAGCCCTTCCCGGATGTCCGCTTTGAGCGAGATTCGAGGCTCTCTTGCTTCGTTCAGGGGCCGCTGGATCATTCGGACCAACGCCGCCGACGCCGCGAAGCTGACCGCGTCGAGCGACATCGTCCCGGCCGGCCCGATGACGGCGATCAGCACTCCGGCGGCCGACGGTGCCGCGATGTACACCGCGGTGCTCGCCGACCAGATCGCGCTGTTGGCCCGCACGAGGTTGCCGCTGCCGACGAGCGCGGGCACGGCCCCGAAGTTGGCAGCGTCGAACCACACGGTGACGCTCGCCACCCCGCCCGCCACGACGAGGAGGTGCAGCGGGGTCAGCGCGTCGAACGCGCCCGCCACGGGCACGCTCGCGAGGAGCACGGCACTGGCGAGGTCGGTGACGACCATGACCGTGCGCCGGTGCATGCGGTCGACGAGCGCTCCCGCGAGCAGCCCGAACACGAGGTAGGGCGCGGCGGTGAGAGCCGCGAGCGCACCCGTGTACAGGGCGCTGCCGGTGAGCGAGTACATGAGGACGGGCAGCGCGACGCCCGACACCGCGGAACCGGCCGTGGAGATCAACCTGGCGAGCCAGAGCTTGACGAACTCCCGGTCCGACCACAGCGTCCTCAACGCGGGGTCAGGATTGCGGAACGCGGATCACGCTCCCCGGGTTGATCACGTTGGGGTCGGTGATGACGTGCGGGTTCGCCCGCACCAGTCGCGTGTAGAGGTTGCCGGAGCCGTAGAAGTGCGTGGCGATCGACCACAACGTGTCGCCGGGCTTGATCGTGTACTCCTGGTAGACGCGGTAGCCCGGCACGATCCGCGGCCCGTACACGACGGGCACGATGATCTTGTCGAGTTCCGCGCCGTTCTGGGGCGACACCCAGAACACCTCGACGAACAACCGGTCGAGCGCGAACGCCGCACCGGACACGTCGACGCTCACCTGGAACTGCCCGTGGCCACCGACCCCGTCACCGGCCTGGAAACCGCCGACGACCTCGTCGTGTCCTTCGTGGATCCGGTAGTTGAACTGCGCCTCGAACGCCCCGCCCGCGGTGCCGGCGAGTTGCACCCGGCCCCCGACGAGGCCGAGCGGACGTGGCTGCTGGACATCGATCGACATGGGACTTCCCCCTTCCACCCAGGTAGTCGTGGGGCGGCGGGTGGACGTTGCCCAGGGTCACCCCGGTGGCGCAACGGCTGGGGCCTGTATCGAAGTCTGGTTCGATGAGAGTCGCGCTTGAGGTGGTTCCTGGCGGTGCGGCCGAACGGCCCGCATACCGGTGTTGTATGTGGGCCGTTCGGCCGTGCCGCCAGGGGCCGCCTCAGGCCCGGCTATCGCGGACCAGACTTCGATACAGGCCCCAGTGGTGGAGGGCGGAGTCGAACCGCCTTCGCGCGAGCTCCCGTTTTACAGACGGGCGGGGCTCCACAGCCCCATCTCCACCATTGCCAGAATTCAATTTGTCACGCTTCTGACCAGCGTCGATGTGAATATCATGACGTTGCCTCCCTACTTCGATCAACTGAATTTCGGCGTATTCGCGAAACACGGTCCGGCACGAGGGCGATATCCAGGTCGTGAGGGTGGTCGGGCGCAGCCGTGAACTGGCAGCGATGCGGTCGTGGCTGGCGGCGGAGACCGGCGGACTGGTGCTGTGCGGCGGCGAACCGGGCATCGGCAAGACCCGGCTGGCCCAGGAACTGGCCGGGCACGCCCTCGCGCTGGACCGCGAGGTCGTGTGGGGGCACTGCGTCGAGACCGAAGGCGCGCCGGCGTTCTGGCCGTGGCGGCAGGTGCTGACAGCGGCGGGCGCCGACCCGGACGTCGTGCTGGCCCACGACGCCGAGGTGCCGCAGGACCGGTTCCGGGTGTTCGACGCGATCGCGACCGCGCTCGACCGGGACGGCCTGGTGATCGTCGTCGAGGACGTGCACTGGGCCGACGCGGCGTCACTGCTCGTGCTCTCCCATCTGGCCGTGCGGCTGCGAAACGTCCTGATGTTCGCCACCTTCCGCGACCCTTGCCCCGCGGTCGCCGACCTCATGCGCTCCGCCCGGCGCATCGACCTGCGGGGACTGTCGGCCGACGAGGTCGCCGAGCTGGTCGGTGTCGAGCACGCCGCCACCGTTGCCGCACTGACCAGCGGAAACCCGTTGTTCGTCACGGAGATCGCCCGCGCGGTGCAGGACGGCACCTGGCGCCCGGACCAACCGCCGCGCAGTGTCCGGGACATCGTGACCGCACGGCTCGACCGGCTCGCACCCGACGCCGCGGCGCTCGTCAGGACCGCCGCGCTGATCGGCCGCGACTTCGACCCCGACCTCACCGCCGCGGCGTCCGGGGTGCCGATCAGCGCGCTGGACCAGGCAGCCACGCTGATCGACGCGACCGGGCACCGGTTCGTGCACGCGCTGACCCGTGACGCCGTGGACGCCTCGCTGACCACCGCTGAGCGCCGCACCCTGCACCGCAGGATCGCCGAGGAGATGGTGGCCTCAGGTGCTGGGCACTACGCCGACATAGCCCGGCACTGGAGTGCTTGCGGTGAAACGGAAACCGCCCGCACGTGGACGATCCGCGCCGCCGAGGACGCGGTCACCCGGCTCGCTTACGAGGAGGGCGTGCGGCTCTACCGCGCGGCGGCGTCCATTGAGGACAGCTGCGAAATCCAGGTACGACTGGGGAAAGCGGCGTACTTCGCGGGCGACCTGCCGGGCTGCGTCCAGGCCGCCGAGCGCGCCGCCGACCTGGCGTCGACTCCCGAGCAGATCGCCGAGGCCGCGCTCGTGCTGGAGGCCGCGCCGGGCGCCGGCGTGAACGCGGTGGCGACCCCGTTGTGCGACAACGCACTTCGCCAGCCGACCAGCACCGCCACCCGCGCCCGGCTGCTCGCCCAGCGCAGCCACCTCGCGTTCTACCGCGGCGAGCAGCACCGCCTGGACGGCCTGAGCCGCGAGGCACTCGACCTGGCCCGCCGCTGCGGCGACGACCGCGCCCTCGCTGAGGCGCTGCACGCCCGTCAGGAGGCCTGCCCCGGGCCTTCCGGCCGTGCCGAACGCCTGGCGCTGGCCACGCAGATGATCGAACTCGCCCACCGCGTCCGCAGTCCGCGCGGGGCGATGTGGGGCGAGCAGTGGCGGATCCACGCGCTGATCGAGAGCGGCGAACTCGCGGCCGCCCAGGAGGAACTGCCCGCGCTGGCGCTCGCCTGCGACCGCGTCGGCGGCCAGGCGGCGTTGTGGCACCTCGAGGTCGTGACCGCGTGCCTGGCCCAGGCGCAGGGCCGGTTCGCGCAGGCGCAGGAGGTCGGCCGGCGCGCCTACGACCGCATGCGCGTCATCGAGCACGAACCCGCGTCCGGCGCCTACTTCGCCCTGCAGTGCGGCCTCGCGAACCACCTCGGCGTGACCGAGGACGGCCTCACGCTCGCCCGCCACTTCCACGACTCGCCACCGAGGTTCCGCCTGATGTCGAAGCTGACGCGGGCGTTCCTGTTGCTGCGCGCGGGTTTCCGCGACGAGGCGCTGGAGTGGTACCACCGCGCAGGCCCGATCGCCGAGTGGGACCTGCCGGCGTTCTTCGTGCTGCCGGGCCTGGTCGACAGCGTGCTGGTGACGTCGGGCCTGGGCCTGCTGGACGACCTCGGCGTGATCCTCCCCCGCCTCGCCGAGTTCCGCGGCGCGCACGCGGCCGGCAACGGCGTCGCGTACATGGGCCCGGTGTCACTGGCGCTGGGCCGCGGCCACCTCGCCCTGGGCGACGTCCGCCAGGCCGCCGTCGACCTCACCACCGCCGTCGCCGAGGCCTCCCAGGCGGGCGCCCCCGCGTTCGCCGCCGAGGCCCGCTGGTACCTCGCCGCCGCGTTGCGCGCGCTGGGCCAGGACGCCGACGCCGTCCAGCGCGCCGCCGACCGCGCCATCCGCACCCTGGGCATGACCGCGTTCACGACGGTCGACCTGAGCAGCCGCGAACACGAGGTCGCCAGCCTCGTCGCCGAGGGCCTCACCAACCGCGAGATCGCGGGCCGGCTCGTGATCTCCGAGCGCACCGCCCAGAACCACGTCCAGCACATCCTCACCAAGCTCGGCTTCCGCACCCGCAGCCAGATCGCGGCGTGGATGAGTACCTCATCGAGTACTCCGGCGGATGGCTGACCAGCGCGTTCTTCCTACCGTTCAGGGACACCCACGGAGTTCAGGGGACACCCACGGAGGAGGACCATCATGTGGCTCACCATCGCAACGCCGCCCACCCGGTCGCTCGAGAAGCTCGACGAGTTGACGGGGTCGCTCACCCCCGAGGGCCTGCGGGCCCGCTACGTCTGCCAGGCCGACGGCGAGTTCCGGATCATCGCCGTCTGGGAGTCGAAGGACCACGCCGACCGCTTCTTCCGCGAGGTGCTCGGCCCGATCCTGGCCCGCGTGCTCGGGCCGGAGCCGTCGGGGGCGCCCGAGACGGTCGGCATGGAGGTGCTGCGGGAGTTCGTGCCCGCTCTCAGCTGAGCGCCCGCACTATCCCGAGGATCGTGGCCCTGCTCGGCCTGGCCCGTTCGGCGGGTTCGAGCAGGGCCAGCTCGTCCACCAGCACCGCTTCCCGGATCTCCGCGTCCCGGCCGGGCGCCTCGGCCCGCAACGCGTCCACCAGCCGCGACCGCAACGCCCGGCCCGCGGGATCGTCCGTCGGCAGCAACCGCCAGTGCGCGCGCAGCACCCGTGCCGCCACGTCCTCGCCGCCGACCGCCCAGAGCAGGCGGATCATCCGGTCGGCGAGGCCCATGCGAACAAGGCTGCGGGCCGATAGTTGCCGTCACAACCGCCGGACATGCGAATGGCCCCGGCGCCACGCCGGGGCCATTCGTCAGCAGCGCTACTTCTTCTTGCCGGTGAACAGGTCCTTGACCTGGTTGCCACGGCGGCGCAGGCCCCACTTCGTCACGCGGATCAGTGCCTCGCGGACGATGTTGCCGCTCATCTTCGACTCGCCGAACTCGCGCTCCAGGAACGTGATCGGCACCTCGCGGACGCGGAAACCCAGCTCCAGCGTGCGCCACAGCAGGTCGATCTGGAAGCAGTAGCCGGCCGACGCGACCGAGACGAGGTTCAGCTTGCGCAGGGTGTCCGCGCGGAACGCCCGGTAGCCGCCCGTCATGTCGCGGATGTTCGCGCCCAGCGCCAGCCGCGAGTACAGCGAGCCGCCCAGCGACAGGAACTTGCGCTTCGCCGGCCAGTTCACGACCTCGCCGCCCGGCACCCAGCGCGAGCCCAGCACGAGGTCGGCCTGCGGCAGTGCGTCCAGGAGGCGGTGCAGCTGCTCGGGAGCGTGCGAGCCGTCGGCGTCCATCTCGCAGATGACGCCGTAGTTGCGGTCCAGCGCCCACTGGAAGCCCGCGACGTACGCGGCGCCCAGCCCGGCCTTCTCGGTGCGGTGCATGACGTGGACGCGGTCGTCGGCGGCCGCCATCTCGTCGGCGAGCTGGCCGGTGCCATCGGGGCTGCCGTCGTCGACCACCAGCACGTGCACTTCGGGCAGTGCCGTGTGCAGTCTCTTGACGATCTTTCCGATGTTGTCCCGTTCGTTGTACGTCGGGATCACCACCAGCACCTGCCCGAGTTCCTGGTCAGGCTGCTGCGCCATTCGAGTCCTTCCGTCGTCGGGTGAAGCCCAGCGCCAACGCCACTAGGCCCGCAGCGGTCAGCACCCACTCGGGCCAGGCTCCTAGCCAAGTCGCCAGCGTAGTCTGTGACCTCAGCGGCAGTGTCGCGACCAGGGCGTCGGGCACGAAAAGGCCAGTCTTCTGAGTGACGGAACCGTCAGGTTCGACGATGGCGCTCACCCCCGAAGTGGCGGCCACGACCACTGCCCTGCCGTGCTCCACCGCACGCACCCTTGACATGGAAAGCTGCTGGTAGGTCATCTCCGTGTAGCCGAACGTGGCGTTGTTCGTCGGGATCGCGATGATCGTCGCGCCGGCCGTCACCGTGTCGCGGACCACTGAGTCGAACGCCACTTCGTAACATGTGTCAATCGCGACCTTCGCGGGCCCCATGACGAAACCGTCCGGGTCCGAACCAGGCTGGAACACCCCCGCGCGGTCCACCGTGGACGTGAACAGCCGGAAGAACGACCGCAGCGGCATCGTCTCGCCGAACGGCTGCAGCTTGCGCTTGGTGTAGGTGTCCGTCGGCCCCTTCTCCGGGTCCCACAGCACGACGGTGTTGCGCGGCAGCCCGTCGCCCCGGTCGACGACCACGGCCCCCACCGCGATCGGCGCCTTGATCGCCTTCGCCGCCGCGCTGATCACGGCGGAGGCGTCGACGTTCCGGAATGGATCGATGTCGGACGAGTTCTCCGGCCAGATCACGATGTCCGGCTGCTTGGCCTCGCCCCGCCCGACCGCGGCGGCGAGCTCCATCGTCCTCTTGGCATGGTTGTCGAGCACGGCCCGGCGCTGCGAGTTGAAGTCGAGCCCCGCGCGCGGCACGTTGCCCTGGATCGCCGCCACGGTGACGGTGCCGGCGGACGCGTCCACCCCGACGGGCACCGCGAACCCGGCCACCAGCGGCACCACGAACAGCGGCAGGCCGAGCTTCCAGTTCTTCACCAGCCAGAACAGCCCGAACCCGGTCAGCGCCACCGCGAACGACAGCAGCGGCGCCCCGCCCAGCGACGCGAGCGGCAGGAACCAGCCCTCCGGCTGCCCGAACGCGATCTTGCCCCAGGTGAACCCGCCGAACGGGAACACGCCTCGCAGCGCCTCGTCCGCGACCCACAGGCACGCCGCCCACAGCGGCCACCCCGGCACCCGCGAGATGAACGCCATCGCGGTCGTGCCGATCGAGATCATCAACGCGCAGGCCAGCGCCAGCGGCAGCCACGCGACCAGCCCGACGAACTCCCCGGTCCAGCGCAGCAACGGCACCATGAACCCGAGCCCGAAGAGCAGCCCGTAGCCGAACCCGGCCCGCGCGCGCCGCTCGTGGATCACGGCGGCCAGCAGCGCGAACCCGAGCGGCGCCAGGAACCACAGCGGCCGCGGCGGGAAGCTCAGGTAGATCAGCACGCCACCGGTGATGGCGAGTGCCGTGCGCGCCAGGACCGGACGGCTCAGCCGCCGTCGGCGAGCGGGCGATTCCGGCGATTCCGGCGCAATGGGGGGTGCGACCACCCGATCAGCCTACGAGGCGTCGGCGTACGCAGGACGTAGGCCTGCGTCGTTGCCTGCTCACGCCTGCTTGACGACTTCCTCGTCACGCTTCGGTCATCGCCGAACCGGGTGAGCTTTCTCAGCTCGGAGGCGTCACGATCGCGCTTCAGCCCCCTTTGCCCTGGGTGGGAAAGGTCGACAAGCGCAAGCTTCACTCCCTGTTTCGGTAAGGTTCGAGGTAATCAGGAGGTGACGGATGCCCCGTCCAAGCGTGGAAGCCGAACGCAAGGCGCAGATCCTCGCGTCCACCTGCAAGGTGATCGCGGCTGAGGGCTTCCGCCACCTCCGGGTCTCCGACGTGGCCAAGGACGCCGGTGTCTCCGGCGGCACCGTGCACTACTACTTCGAGACCAAGCGCGAGCTCACCGACGCCGCGTTCGAGCACTGCTTCGAGCTGTCGGTCTCGCGCCGCCGCTGGATCCTCGAGTCCGACGAGCCCCCGCTCTCGCGCCTGCGCATGGTCGTCGAGTCGTACCTGCCGGAAGGCGCCGAGACGGTCGAGGCCTGGAAGGTCTGGGCCGAGCTGTGGGTCGAGGCCATCCGCAGCCCCGAGCTGCAGGAGCTGAACGAGCGCTTCTACGGCGAGTGGCGCGACATCGTGGCGAGCATCTTCCGCGACGGCCAGGAGTCCGGCGACATCCTGTCGTCAGGTGATCCGGTCGAGCTGGCGAACATGATGGTCAGCATGCTCGACGGCCTCGCGCTTCAGGTGCTGGCCGGCTCGAAGGCCATGACCGTGGACGCCATGCGCACGACCTGCCTGAGGTTCGTCGACCAGCTCTCCACCGCGTCCGTCGGGTAGCTCAGCCCGCCGGCCGCCACGCAGAGCACCAGCAGCAAGACCACCGGCGTGCGGGTGAAACCCAGGAACAGCAACCCCTTCGGCACCGGCACGGTCTCCGCGAACCGCTGCGCCTCGCTCAGCAGCAACCCCGCGAACATCAGGAACAGCACCGCCAGTGGCAACGTCCGCCCGATCACGCCCACGGTGATCAGGCTCGTGCCGGCCAGCACGACGAGCGCCGCCGTGAACCACCAGTGGTGGGGCGTGTGCCAGGGCTCCTTCGCCGACCGGGCCATGAGCCAGCTGCCGAACAGCACCGCGACGCACGTGAGCACGAGCACCCGCATCGCCGTCAGCGCACCCTGCCCGTCGGGCTCGTACACGATCGGCAGGTAGGCGAGTCCGAGCACGAGCAACGGCGTCACCGCGAGCCCACGCGCGACCCGCATCACCGCCGGCCGCAGCTCCGGCCCCGGCCGCATCGCCACCCTGGCCCTGGTGCGCTCCGCCTCACCGATCTTGCTCCGCGCGGCCTCGCTGTCGCCCTGCTCCCAGACCACCCACACCAGCCCGAGGAACACGACGACGCCGAGCACGACCGCGTACCCGGTCAACTGCCGCGGCCCGTAGACCCAGCCGACGGCGCCGACCAGGACGCACAGGGCGAGCCTGATCAACGACCCCACCTCGGGCCGCGCGCTGCGCCACGTCTTCTGCGGCCACGACGTCAGCACGAGCCGCCGCATGACGAACCAGACGCTCGCTCCCACCGCGACGGCCGCCAGCCACATCGCCAGCCCCACCCCGGGCTGCCGCAGCGACCTCGTGTCGCCGAACAGCAGCATCACCCCGACCAGCAACACCACCGCCGCCGGAACCCTGAGGCGCCCCAACGCCCACAGGTGCGCCCGCACCCAGCGCTGGCGGTTGCGCCACGCCGACTCCGCGGCCACCAGGGTGAGCAGCCCGAGCGCTCCGAAGCCCACGGGGTTGCCGGTGAGGTGCGCGACCGCCAGCACGACGATCGGCACCGCTCGCGGATACGGACTCTCCGCGAGCGTGATGCTGCGCAGCGGTGACGGCGGCCCGGTCTCTTCTTTCACCCGGAGCCACCGCCAGGCGTGCCACAGCAGCGGCACGTACACCGCGATGAAAACCGTGTCGACGAGAAATCCAACGCTCATCTCGGCTCCCCAAGGTTCGGGTAACCGTGCTGTCGCAGGTCAGAGCCTCAGGGTTACGCGCTGTAACACGTCCGGGTGAATTCAGGGTTCATCCCCGATGCAACATCTGGACCAACAGGCGCATTGTGGGTATATGACCACGACAGTTGCTTTGAGCAGGCCCAGGACCAACCGGATGATCGCGGGTGTCTGCGCGGGGCTCGCCCAGCGCTGGGGGATGAAGGCGAGCACGGTGCGCCTTCTCTTCGTGTTGTCCTGCCTTCTGCCCGGACCGCAGTTCGTCGTCTACCTCGTGCTCTGGGTGATCATGCCCGACCGCGGCTACTGATGAGGCGGCACCGGCGACATGGAGGCGTCGCCGGTGCAAGCCGGGTCACTCAGTGGCCGTACACGAGGTCATAGGCGAGTTGCGGGTCGAACTTGCCGGCGTCCACGTTCGGCGCCTTGCCGCAGCGGCCGTCCGAGTCGCCGGGCACCTTGACCCACAACAACATCTCCGCGCCACCACCGGTGCGCGCGGGCGTGCCGAGCTTGCGGCCGCCGGGGTTGCACCACTGTCCGTTGTGGCCGTTGCCGTTGCGGCTGGTGTCGATCACGTACGGCTTGGTGTAGCCGGGAAGTGCGCCGCTGACGGCGTTGCCGTACGAGGTCGAGGCCGCCGTGGTGTGGTAGTTCGACACGTTGATCGAGAAGCCGCGGACGTTGCGCACACCGGCCGAGTCCAACCGCGAGGCCATCGCCGGAGCCGGCACCCACTGCGCGTTGCCGGCGTCGAGGTAGGCCCACGTGTTGGGCGCCTTGGCCTTGAACTGCTCGGTGGCGTACTTGATCATCGCCGTGCGTTCGGCGATCTTGGCGGCGTCCATGCAGCCGAAGTCGGCCAGCGAGTCGGGCTCGACGATCACGACCGCGGGACGTGAGCCGATGGCGGTGGCGAAGGCGGAGATCCAGGCGCGGTAGGCCTCCGGCGTGCCGGCGCCGCCGCCGGAGTGGCCGCCGCACGCGTCGCGGCCGGGGATGTTGTAGGCGACCAGGACGGGAAGTTTGGTGCTGGTCTTGGCCACGTAGCCGCTGACGGCGGTCTTGATGTCGCCGCTCCAGTTGCCGAACCAGCGGGCGATCGGCTTGGCCGAGATGTTCGCCTTGATCGCGGCCTGCCTGCCGTCACCGGCGTGGTCACGCACCCAGACGGCGGGGTTGGAGTCCGGGTCGACGTAGAAGCCGTTGGTCAGGCTGATCGGGCTTGCGGCGTGCGCGGCGGGTGCGGTTGCCACGACAGCCAGGAGGGCCAGCGCTAGTGCTCTCATCATGACCAGCACGTTCGCGCTGTGCGCTTAAGGGGCGGTAAGTCCGGACGTCAACGCGACCCGGTGCGCACCAACCCATTCGTACGCGGCGCGCACGGACCGGGCGGCACCCGAGTCGCACAGACGCACCATCGCCGAGTCCCCCGCCGCCGCACCGGCCTCCATGCCGCGCCAGCAGCGGTCCTGCCACCACAGGACGGTCTCCACCACCCTGCCGCGATCGGCGAAGCCATAGGCGTCACACATCAAGCGCAGCCGCTGCGCCGTCGCGGCGAGATCGTCCACCGCCGGGCCGAGATCCAGGTACTGCCAGCACATGTGCGCGACATCGTGGACACGAGCACCCGACGCGGCGCCGTCCCAGTCGAGGAAGGCGACCGGCAGCGTCGCGATACACCGTGTTCTTGGGCGACAAGTCGTTGTGACAGACCACTTCCTGGTCACCGGCCAGCGGCGTTCCCGCCGTCAGGTCGTGGAACCGGCGAACGAGCCGGGCGACCTGCGCCAGGCTCTCGGCCGAACTGACCCGATCCGTCGGGGACTGCCAGGCGACGTGGCCGTCCAGGAACGTCAGCACCTCACGGCCGTGCTCGTCCACGCCGAGCAACCTCGGAGCGCCCGTCCAGCCGTGCTGCTCGAAGTGGCGCAACAGCTGATGGACGAACTCGGCACGAGCTCCAAGGCCGCGTCGCACCGTGTCGCCGACCCGGACGACACTGTTGATGAAGCCACCCCGCAACGGTTCCTCGACCATCGGAACCCAACCTACTCGGCACCACCGACGATCCCGGACTGCAACGGCAGCAGCGGCGCGACCACCCGCCCGAACAACCCGCTGCGGGTGATCCCGCCACCCGGCCCCGCGAACGGCGCCGCGGCGTCGAGCGAGTCGGGCAGCCGCGCGTAGGCCGCCCACCGCTCATCCCACGCCTGGACCACTTCGAGATGCCCGCCGGGCAGGAACCGGGACAGGTGCACGCCGGCGACCTGCCCGGTGTTGCCCAGCAGCGGTAACAGCCGGAAGCCGCCCTCCCGGCGCAGCCGCTCGATCAGCTCCGCGCTGTCCATCTCATCTCGCCACCATCTCCGTGCTAGCCAGATACGCCTGCACCGCGGCATCACGTTCGGCGGCCGACCAGCCGAGCGGGCCGGCGATCAGATCGGCGACCGCGGGAGCGACGGACGCACCGGCGTCGAGGTGCTCGATGGCGATCCGGGTACGGCGCGCCAGCACGTCCTCCAGCCCCAACGCACCCTCGTGCGTGACCGCGTACACGATCTCCGCCGCGAGATACCCCGCCACATCCGAAGCGAGCGAGGCGTCCTGGGCGATCAACGCCAGCACGTCGGACACCGCGGAGCCGTAGCGCTGCAGCAGATGCTCCACAGTGGACAGGGGCAGGCCGGACTCGGCGGCGACACGAGCCCGGTCTGCCCACAGCTCTTGGAAGCCGACGGCACCGCACAGCGGCAACCGGGAGGTCAGGGAAGGTGCGACCGCGCGCCCCAGACCGGCGACCGCGGCGTTCACCACGTCCGCGGCCATCACGCGGTAGGTCGTGTACTTGCCGCCGGCGATCACGAAGAACCCCGGCTCCGGCTGGGCCACCGCGTGTTCGCGGGACAACTTGGCCGTGTCACCCGAGGCGCCGTCGAGCAGCGGCCGCAAACCCGCATACACACCAACCACATCGTCGACGTTCAACGGCGAGCGCAGCACGGCGTTGACGTGATCGAGGATGTAGGAGAGATCCTCCGGAGTAGCGGTCACGGCGGCAGGATCGCCGTCGTAGGGCGTGTCGGTGGTGCCGATGATCCAGTGGCGGCCCCACGGAATCACGAACAGCACGGACTTCTCGGTCTGCGTGATCAGCCCGCCGTCCAGCTGGATCTTCGAGCGGTCCACCAGCACGTGCACGCCCTTGGACATCCGCACGTGGAACGGCGGAGCGCCAGGGCTCAGCGCGTTCAGCGAGTCGGTCCACACCCCGGTGGCGCTGATCACCCGCCGGGCGCGCACCTCGACGACGGACCCGTCCACGTCGACACGAGCC
Source organism: Lentzea sp. NPDC051213 (assembly GCF_044455585.1). Lineage (NCBI taxonomy): Bacteria > Bacillati > Actinomycetota > Actinomycetes > Pseudonocardiales > Pseudonocardiaceae > Lentzea > Lentzea sp. NPDC051213. The sequence continues at coordinate 659,882 of NZ_JBITEX010000001.1, read as the reverse complement.
CCTGAGACAACACCGTCGGAACGCAGCAACGAGTCGACCCGGGCCCGCGAAACCACCGTCGCACCGTGCTGTGCCGCAGTGCGAACCAGCGTCAGCACCAGCCGGGCGTCGTCCATCTGCGCGTCGTAGTACCGAATCGCACCCGCGAACGCCGAGGAGTCGAGCGACGGACCCAAAGCAGCCATCTTGCGGCGGGAGAGGTGCCGGTGCATCGGCACCGCCCCAGCGCCACCGATCGAGTCGTACAGCAGCACTCCGGCACCCACGTAGGCGCGTTCCCACTGCTTCTTCAGAGGAAAGAGGAACGGCACCGGCCGCACCAGGTGCGGTGCCAGCCGGCGCAGCAACAACCCGCGTTCCTTCAGAGCTTCCCGGACCAGCTTGAACTCCAGCTGCTCCAGGTACCGCAGCCCGCCGTGGACGAGCTTGCTGGACCGGCTCGACGTGCCCGCCGCCCAGTCGTCTGCCTCGACCAGCGCGACGGAGAGGCCGCGTGACGCCGCATCAAGAGCAGCGCCCGCTCCGACCACGCCGCCTCCCACGACGAGCACGTCGAACTCCGTGCTCGTCAGGGAACGCAGCGAATCAGCACGCCGAGCCGGATCCAGCCTTGCGAACAACTTCAGCTCCTAAATACGAAGTCAGCGAACGTCGGAGTCGACCCAGTCGAACGACTTGGTGACGGCCTTCTTCCAGTTGCGGTACTGGCGCTCGCGCTCGTCGGCCTCCAGCGCGGGCGTCCAGCGCTTGTCCTCCGCCCAGTTCGCGCGCAGTTCGTCGAGCGACGACCAGTAGCCGACGGCCAGGCCCGCGGCGTACGCGGCACCCAGCGCGGTCGTCTCGGCGACGACGGGGCGCACCACCGGCACGTCCAGCACATCCGCCTGGAACTGCATGAGCAGCTCGTTCTGGACCATGCCGCCGTCGACCTTCAGCTCGGTCAGCGGCACACCGGAGTCGGCGTTCATCGCGTCCAGCACCTCGCGGGTCTGGAACGCCGTCGCCTCCAGCACGGCCCGTGCCAGGTGGCCCTTGTTGACGAACCGGGTCAGGCCGACGACCGCGCCGCGCGCGTCCGCCCGCCAGTACGGTGCGAACAGGCCGGAGAACGCCGGGACGACGTACGCGCCACCGTTGTCCTCGACCGAACGGGCCAGCTCCTCGATCTCCGGGGCCGAGGAGATGATGCCCAGGTTGTCGCGCAGCCACTGCACCAGCGAGCCGGTGACCGCGATCGAGCCTTCCAGCGCGTAGACGGGGGCCTCGTCGCCGATCTTGTAGCAGACCGTGGTCAGCAGGCCGTTCTTCGACGCCACCTTCTCGGTACCGGTGTTGAGCAGCATGAAGTTGCCGGTGCCGTAGGTGTTCTTGGCGGTGCCGGGCTCGTAGCAGACCTGGCCGAACGTCGCGGCCTGCTGGTCGCCGAGGATGCCCGCGATCGGCACGCCCTTCAGCACACCGCCGGGGCCACCCGTGCCGTAGACCTCCGAGGAGGAACGGATCTCCGGCAGCATCGACAGCGGGATGCCCATGTCAGCGGCGATGGACTCGTCCCACTGCAGCGTGTCGAGGTCCATCAGCATGGTGCGCGACGCGTTGGTCACGTCGGTGGCGTGCACGCCGCCGTTCGGGCCGCCGGTGAGGTTCCACAGCGTCCACGTGTCGGTGTTGCCGAACAGCAGGTCGCCGGCCTCTGCCCGCTCGCGAGCACCCTCGACGTTGTCGAGGATCCAGCGGATCTTGGGTCCGGAGAAGTAGGTCGCGAGCGGCAGGCCGACCTTCGCCTTGTAGCGCTCGGCGCCGCCGCCGAGAGCGCCGAGCTCCTCGACGATCGCCTGGGTGCGGGTGTCCTGCCAGACGATGGCGTTGTAGACGGGCTCGCCGGTGTTCTTGTCCCACACCACCGCGGTCTCGCGCTGGTTGGTGATGCCGACCGCGGCGAGGTCACCGGTGTTCAGGTCGGCCGTGGCGAGCGCCTGGCCGATCACGAACCGGGTGTTCTCCGAGATCTCGACCGGGTTGTGCTCGACCCAGCCGGCCTTCGGGAAGATCTGCTCGTGCTCCTTCTGCCCCACCGACACGATCGAGCCGCTGTGGTCGAAGATGATCGCCCGCGTGCTGGTCGTGCCCTGGTCGACGGCGAGAACGTACTGCGTCATCGAAAAGTCCTTTCGGGATGGTCAGAACACGCGTCAGAACACGAGCGAGGCGATGACACCGGCGAGCGCGCCGCCGACGATCGGGCCGACGACCGGCACCCACGAGTAGCCCCAGTCGGAGTCCTTCTTGCCCACGGCCTCACCCTCGGTGCCCTTGTAGGACAGCGGCAGCAGGGCGTGCGCGATGCGCGGGCCGAGGTCACGAGCCGGGTTGATCGCGTAGCCGGTGGGACCACCGAGCGAGGCACCGATACCGACGACCAGAAGTGCGGCGGCCAGCGGGCCGATCTGGGTCGGGGTCTTGCCGAACGCGAGGATCACGAAGACCAGGACGAACGTGCCGATGACCTCGCACACCAGGTTCCAGGTGTAGCTGCGGATCGCCGGACCGGTGGAGAAGACGGCGAGCTTCAGACCCTCGTCGGGCGTCTCGTCGAAGTGCGGCTTGTACGCGAGCCACGCGAGCACGGCGCCGAGGAACGCGCCGAGCATCTCGCCGGCGAAGTAGACGAGCGTCGAGCCGAAGCCCACCGGAACACCGGGGGCGTACTCGGCCGCGCCACTGGTGAGGATGCCCACCGTCACCGCGGGGTTGAGGTGCGCACCCGACTTGTAAGCGACGTACACACCGGCGAAGACACCGAGTCCCCAGCCGAAGTTGATCAACAGCCAACCGCCGTCGAAACCCTTCGACTTGGCGAGCAGCACGTTGGCCACCACGCCCGCACCCAGCAACAGCAGGACGCCCGTACCGAGCACCTCGCTGAGGAACACTGACCCGAGACCCACGCTGGCCTCCCATTCGACTCTGAACGGCTGATCACCCTGTGGTGAGTGAGGCGGAACGTAATGACCCGCGTCACTCCTGCTCAATGGGTACGTTTCGACAATGTCGACACCAGGTGACCCGTGAGCTGTGACCGACCGGTCACGCTGTGCTCCCACAAGGCGTTTTCAGCGGTTTTCCAGGGGAAACAGCGCCGGAAGCAGTTCGACATTGCCGACACGGGTCGTCTCAATTACGTTTGCCGCCGTGCCGGGACCCATCCAGTCGATCGAACGCGCCGCAGCCGTGCTGCGGCTCCTGGCGCGCGGCTCCGGCCACCACGGTCTCACGGAGATCTCCGACTCGCTCGGTCTCGCGCGGGGCACCGCACACGGGATTCTCCGTACGCTGCAACGGGTCGGGTTCGTCGAACAGGATCAGGCCACCGGCCGCTACCGGCTCGGCGCCGCCCTGCTGCACCTCGGCACGTCGTACCTCGACGCGAACGAGCTGCGCTCGCGGTCGATCAACTGGGCCGACACGCTCGCCGCGCGATCCGGCCAGGAGGTCAGGATCGGCATGCACCACGACGGCGCCGTGCTCGTCGTGCACCACGTGTTCCGGCCCGATGACTCTGCGCAAACACTCGGCATCGGCGCGATGCTGCCGCTGCACGCCACCGCGCTCGGCAAGGTGCTGCTCGCCTACGACCCGGACCTGTCCGCCGCCGTGCGCAGGCGCGAGCTGACGTCGTTGACACGTAGGACGATCGTGCGTCCGGCCGCGCTGGAGAGGGTGCTGACGGAGGTACGCGGGCAAGGCTGGGCAGGCGAGGCTGAGGAGTACATGCCGGGCGAGGCGAGCATCGCCGCGCCCATCCGGATACCGGGTGGCCTCGTGGTCGGCGCGATCGGGATCTCCGGTGCCGTGGACCGCCTGTGCGACTCCACGGGACGGCCTCGCGCGGCGCTCGTGCGCCAGGTCTGCCAGGCGGCGGAAGCAGTGACCACTTCTCTCGTGGACGAGAACTGAGAGGCTTGGCGTGCAACGGTTTGTGATGGCGATCGACCAGGGCACCACGTCGACGCGGTGCATCGTGTTCGACCAGAACGCCCGCCTGGTCGCGGTCGCCCAGCGCGAGCACCGCCAGTACCACCCCCGCCCGGGCTGGGTGGAGCAGGACGCCGTCGAGATCTGGCGCAACGTCGACCGGATCATGCCGCAGGCGTTGCGGCAGTCCGGGATCACCGCCGACCAGGTCGTCGCGCTCGGCATCACGAACCAGCGCGAGACGTTCGTGCTGTGGGACCGGCACACCGGTGTCCCGATCGGGCGCGCGATCGTCTGGGAGGACATCCGCACCGAGGAACTGGTGGCGCAACTGGAGAAGCAGCCGGGCATCGAGGAGGTGCGCGAACGCTGTGGCCTGCCGCTGGCGACCTACTTCTCCGCGCCCTCGCTGCGGTGGCTGCTGGACAACGTGGCCGGCCTGCGGGAGAAGGCGGAGCGCGGCGACGTCCTGTTCGGCACGATGGACACCTGGCTGATCTGGAACCTCACCGGTGGCGTCAACGGCGGTCTGCACGTCACCGACGTGACCAACGCGTCGCGGACCATGCTGATGAACCTCAGCACCCGGCAGTGGGATCCGATGCTGCTGGAGTTCTTCGGGGTGCCCGCGGCGATCCTGCCGGAGATCAGGCCCTCGACCGAGATCAGCGGCACGACCACGCGCGTGGTGCCGGGCATCTCGATCACGGCGGCTCTGGGCGACCAGCACGCGGCGTTGTTCGGGCAGACGTGCTTCGAGAAGGGGTCGATCAAGGGCACGTACGGCACCGGCGGGTTCCTGTTGATGAACACCGGCGACGAGCTGGTGCGGTCGAAGCACGGGCTGCTGACCACGATCGGCTACCAGATCGGCCCGGAGCCCACCTACGCGCTGGAGGGCTCGATCGCCGTCGCCGGGTCATTGGTGCAGTGGTTCCGCGACAACCTCGGGCTGATCCACAGCGCGCCGGAGATCGAGACGCTCGCGCGCACGGTGAAGGACAACGGCGGTTGCTACATCGTGCCCGCGTTCTCCGGCCTGTTCGCGCCGCACTGGCTGTCCCAGGCGCGCGGGATCGTCGTCGGGCTGACGTCGTACATCAACAAGGGGCACCTGGCGCGGGCCGTGCTGGAGGCGACCGGCTGGCAGACGCGGGAGGTCGTCGACGCGATGAACGCCGACCTCGGGGCGCCGACTCCGGTGCTGAAGGTGGACGGCGGCATGACCGCCGACCACCTCCTGATGCAGTTCATCGCGGACGTGCTGGACATCCCGGTGACGCGGCCGCTGGTCGCCGAGACGGTGTCGCTCGGCGCGGCGTACGCGGCGGGGCTCGCGGCCGGCTATTGGCCGGACCTGGAAGGCCTGCGCCGCAACTGGCACCTGGCCGCGCGGTGGAACCCCGCGATGGACCCGCGGCACCGCGAGAACGAGTACGCGAACTGGAAGCGGGCCATCGAGCTGACGTTCGCCTGGGCCCGCTCCACTCCGTCCACTTAGGAACGCTGCTTGCGCACCCAGGCGGCGATGCCGTCGGCGTCGATCGGCAACGCGTCCGACAGGACCTCCGCGCCGGTCGACGTCACGACCAGGTCGTCCTCGATCCGCACGCCGATGCCGCGCAGCTCCGGCGGCAGCGTCTCGTCGTTCGGGTGGAAGTACAGGCCGGGCTCGACGGTCAGCGCCATGCCGCGCTCGAGAATGCCCTTCTGGTAGGCCTCCTCGCGGGCGTCGGCGCAGTCGTGCACGTCCAGGCCGAGGAAGTGGCCGGTGCCGCAGACGATGTAGCGGCGGTGGTGCTGGCCGGACGGGTCGAGCGCCTTGTCGACGCTCACCGGCAGCAGGCCCCAGTCGTGCAGGCCCTCGGCGAGCACGCGCATCGCGGTGTGGTGGAAGGCGCCGTAGTCGTTGCCCGGCTTGACTTCCGCCAGCGCGGCCACGTGCGAGGCGTGCACGAGGTCGTAGACCTGGCGCTGCGGCGCGGAGAACTCACCGCTGACCGGGAACGTGCGGGTGACGTCCGCGGTGTAGAGGGAGTTCATCTCGACACCCGCGTCGAGCAGCAGCAGGTCGGCGTCGTTCACCCGGCCGTCGCAGCGCGTCCAGTGCAGGACGGGGGCGTGCGGGCCGGACGCGATGATCGAGGTGTAGCCGGGGCCGTTGCCCTCGGTGCGGGCGCGGCGGTCGAAGGTGCCCTGCAGCCACCGCTCTCCCCCGCCGCGCACGGCCTGCGCGAGCTCCATGCCGACGTCGGCGAAGCCCTTCACCGTGGCGCCGACGGCCTGGCGGAGCTGGTCGATCTCCCAGTCGTCCTTGATCCGGCGCAGTTCGGCGAGCGTGGTGCGCAGCTCGTCGCTGTGGCTGCCGGTGAGCGCGTCGAGCAGCGGGTCGAGGCCCTTGGCGGTGAGGGTTTCCGGATGCCGGCCTCGCAGGGCGTGCGCGAGGTCCTCCAACGGACGCGCGGTGATGCCGAGCGCCTCGCCCCACTCCTTCGGCCCGGCCGCGGCGCCGATCCAGAACGGGCTGCGGTCGGCGTCGCCGAAGAAGTCGACGCTGTGTGGCTCCGACGGCACCGGCACGAACAGCGTGGCGTCCTGCTCGGACAGCACCAGCACGGCGCCCTCGACCTGGCAGCCGGTCAGCCACACGAAGTCGCTGTCGGCGCGGAACTCGTGGAACGTGTCGTTCGACCGCACGTGCGCGCGCCCCGCGGCCAGCGCGATCCGCTTGCCAGGAAACGCCTGCACGAGCCTCGCCCGGTGGGCCTGAGCCGCCTCGGCGGTGCCGCCGGGGAGATCGATGGGGTTGTCCCACGCTCCCCAGCCGTCGCGGATGTAGGTGCGGAAACCGTCCGCTTCCACCAATTTCGCCATGTCACGGCGTGTGCGGGCCACTCGTCGTCCTTTCGCTGAGTCTGGGGCCCAGCCTTCGTTGGTCCGAACGTTCGCACCAATCCCAGTTGGCCATAGCTCTGAGCTATGGATCGCGGCGGTGTATCCACCGGTCGGCGGCAAGCCTCTACCTACAAGAGGAGGTATCCGCCATGAGCCGCCGAACCTGCATCCTTCTCCTGGCCATCACAACTCTGGCCGCCTGCGGGCAGCCGCCTTCGCCCGGCACGCCGAGAGCCGTGCCGCAGGCTGAAGCCACGACAACGCCGACCACAACGACGCCCGCTACAACAGCGCCGCCACCGCCTGCCACCACGACTCCGCCGCCGAAACCGCCGCCGCCGCGGACGACGACGACCAAGCCGCCACCACCGAAACCCAAGCCCCCGAATCGCTTGGTGATCACCTCCGGACTGCGCGGGTCCATCGAGAGTCGCACCGGCCAGTCGTTCCCCGATGCGTGGGCGGGGATGCAGACCGACCTGGAAGGTTTGTGCCCCGCCAAGAAGCCGTGCGTGGGATATGCGCTGGTGGCCGATCCGACCATCGAAAGTGACCAAGACTGCTACATCGGCAAGAACGGCATCAAGGTTCCGGATCCCCTGTACGAGGACGGCAAGATCACGTTCAGGGTCAACAACACCCGCTGTCCCAAGGGCTGAGCCGTGCGCGCCGCACCCGCCAGGCCGAAGGAGGAGGCACCGTCCAAAGCGTTGCGGGTCTTCGGTTCCCTGCTCGCACCGACCACTGTGCTGACCGCGCTGCTGTTCTACTTCGGCACCCGGCACGCGACGTTCTTCTGCGAGTGGTTCGGCGTGCACTACTCGGTGCTCGGCCTGTCCGCGCCGGACTACCTGATCCGCAGCGCGGACGGCATGTTCGTCCCGCTGACAGTGCTGGCGGCCGCGGGGCTCGTGGTGTTGTGGGGCTACCGCTTCCTGCGCTCCGCCCTGGCGCCGAGGACGTGGCGCGTCCTGACCCGGCGCGCCGTGCCGGTGCTGGTGTCGCTGGGCTTCGTGCTCCTGCTGCTCGGGCTCACCGGCCTCGCGATACCCGCCCTGCTCTACGCCGTGGCCGGCCTGCCAGGGCTCTGCGTGGCACTGGGCGTGATCCTCTTCCCGTTGGCGGAGCGCCTGCACGCGACGCTGTCCGGCAAGCACGCCGCCGGCGTCGTGCCGGTGATCCAGTGGACCTTCACGTTCGTGCTCGCGACCATCGGCCTGTTCTGGGCGGTCACCGACTACTCGGCGGCGGTCGGGCAGGCCAGGGGCTACGAGTACGAGACGAAGCTCGGCGAGTTGCCGGAGACGGTCGTGTTCAGCACCAAGGACATCGGGGTCCGCGGGCCGGGAGTCACCATGACCGCGTGCACCGCGGCGGACGCGGCCTTCCGGTTCCGCTACGACGGCCTCGTCCTGGTGCTGCAGTCGAGCAGCCAGAGCTTCCTGCTGCCGAAGGGGTGGAACAGCCGTGACGGCGTGGCCCTGCTGCTGCCCCGTTCCGGCGACTCGCGCCTGGAGTTCTCGCCGGCCCGTGGCGAACGTGAGCGCTCCTGCTGACCCGCCGACCCGCGTATAGCCTCGCGCTATGGAACTGGAGATCCGGCACCTGCGGGCGATCTGCGCCATCGGCGACGCGGGCAGCCTCTCGCGGGCGGCGACGCAGCTCGGCATCTCCCAGCCGTCGCTCACGACCCTGCTGCAGCGGGTCGAGCGGATGGTCGGCGGCAAGCTCTTCGACCGCGGCCGCGCCGGTGCCGTTCCCACGCCGCTCGGCACGCAAATGCTGCAACGGGCCCGGTTGCTGCTGGTGGAGCTCGAGGCGTTCGGCGCGACGGTGCCGGTCGGCGGACCGGTGCGGTTCGGGTCGGTGCACATGGAGTGCGTGGCCGTGCTGTTCTCCCGGTTGGAGCGGGTGTTGTCGGACGTGACCTTGTACGTCGACCCGTCGTCGACGGCGCTGGCGCTGGCGTTGGGCAAGGGGCACCTCGACGCGGCGGTGATCGCGGTCGACGAGGAGCAGGACCTCGGGCTGCCGCGCGGCGTGGCGCAGCGGATCGTCGTGCCGTGGGTGCCGGTGTACATCGCGTTGCCCGCCTCTCATCCGCTGGCGGCGTTGCCGGAGGTGGAGCTGGCCGCGCTCTCCGGTGAGGCGTGGGTGGGGCCGCCGGGGGCCGAGGACGGGTCGCTGACGGCGTTGCGCGCGGCCTGCCGGGCGGAGGGGTTCGTCCCGCGGATCCGGTTCGAGGTCCCGAGCGGGGCCGGACGGCAGCTGATCGCCGCCGGTAAAGCCGTGCAGCTGGTCGAACCGACGTCGCAGGGCGGTCCGGGGGTGGCGGTGCGGCCGTTGGCGGGAGCACCGATGCGGATGCGGCTGGTGTTCGCGTGGCGGCGGGAGCGGCTGACCTGGAGCCAGGCCAGCCGCGTGTACGCCGAGGTGCTGGGTGCCTATGCGGACCAGGCGATGGCCAGTCCGGCGTTCCGGCCCTGGTGGGAGGAACGCGGCGCGGCCCTCACTTCAGCGCGCTGAGCCAGCCAGCCCAGTCCGCGTCGTACCTGGTCCCGATCACGCGCGTCACGTGGTCGCGCGCGCCGGCCCAGTCACCGGCCCGGTACTTCGCGAGCACCGCGGCCACGTCCTCCGGGTGCTTCTCGAGCAGATACCTGACCGCGAGATAGCCCCAGTTGTAGACCCGCTTGGTGTCGTGGTCGTACGTCGTGTCGAAGAGCGCGCTCAACGCGTACGTGCCCTTCTTCGCCTCCGCCAGCGCAGCGTCGTAGACCTGGTTGCGGTAGCTGTAGGACAGGTACTCGGCGAAGCCCTCGATCCACCACACCGTCGGCGTGGTCATGTTCTCCTCGAAGTCGCCGTGCATGTCGAACCGGCCGTCGAGGTAGTGGGTGTACTCGTGGTTGAGGTTCCAGATCTGGAACTGCGGCCGCGTCCACTCGGCCTCGTACGCGATGAACCGCGCCTGGTTGAGCGCCGGGTCGCCCTCGAGGTACATGCCGCCGTTGTTGGTGGAGATGTCGAACAGCACCCCGGCGTACGTGCGGTAGTCGGTGCTGGAGTCGAAGACGACGACCTCCAGCGAGGTGTTGCGGTCGCCGGCGACCGGGCCCGGGTCGCGCACCAGTCCGTGGAAGGCCGAGTCCTGCCCCGCGAGGCTGCTGCACGTCTGGCGCAGCTGGGCCGTGGTCAGGTGCTGGGCCCTGATGCGCAGGGTGGCGCTGCAGGTGTGCCGGACGGTCAGGACCCTGCGGTCGATCTTGGCGCGGAAGTCGCACGTGCGGTAGCGGCCGCACTGAGCCTTGTCGTACCAGTCGACCATCTCGGCGATTCCCACCCACAGCGGTGCCAGCCGTCCGACGACGTCACCCCGGCCGACCATGTCGATGAGCAGCGGGCGGACGCGTGAGGCGATGTCCGCGTGCTGAAGGAATCTGCCGAGCTCGCGGGTCGCGTTCGTGACCAGGTACGAGCGGTCGGTGCCGAACAGCGAGAGGTTGCGCACGACGAAACGGCGCAGTGCACGCAGGATCTCGGGCTCGGCCCGCACGGCGGCCAGGAACTCGGGGTGGGCGTGGCCGTAGTAGAGCATGATCATGCCGGCGTGCACGGCGGCGTCGTCCGCGCCGGTGTAGTTGTCCAGCAGGCGGGTCAGCGCGCGTAGTTCCGCCGGGTAGTCGGCGGCGACGTAGATGGTCGACAGAGGGGCGCTGTGCGGGTGGAGGTCGCGGGCGATCTCGGGTGGCAGCAGCGGGCTGTTGGGCGTGCCCGGGGCGGCTTGCGCAGTGGCCGGGACCAGCAATCCGGCCAGCAGGGCAAGGACGAGTGCGGCTAATCGCATGAGTGTCCTCCGCAGGGGATGTGAGGTGCTCAGGAGCGTCACACCCGGCGCGGTCCCGCGATCATCCCTTCCGCTCATAGCCCGCTGCTATGGACAACCTTGTCATCTTGTCCTGCTTGTCCACTTGACCCTGAAACGATCAACAGCCAAAGCTGTCGGTGGGCGCCCGATCGCATGGAGAGTTGATGTCGCACGAGCTGTCCCGTCGTGTCTTCCTCACCGCGAACGCAGGCTTACTCGCCAGCGTCGCACTGTCCCCCCGAGCACTCGCCAGCCAGGAGAAGGCAGCCCCCGCGGTGACCGATCTCGCCCTCAACCGGCCTGTTTCCGCCTCTTCCTCCGCCTACGCCGCCACTCCCCCGCAGTTCGTCACCGACGGGTTGCAGCAGGTCGGAGTGCGTGGATCCGGCTGGCGAGCGGCGAGCGGCGATCCACAGTGGCTGGTGGTCGACCTGCAGGCGGTGTGCAAGGTCGAGTCGTTCGTCCTGGTCTTCGAGGCGAAGCTGGGCGATCCGACGTTCGTGCCGGCGCCGAGCTACCAGCCCCGCACCGACACGGTCGGCACCGAGATCCTGTCCGCCGCGGCCTTGTCCTTCCGGGTCGACGTGAGCACGGACAACCAGACGTGGCGCGAAGTCCACCGCACCGACGACGGCCAGGGCGCGGAAATGCGGATCGCGCTGGAGAAGCCGGTCAACACGCGTTACGTGCGACTGGTGGCCACTCGCCGCTCGAACGGCAACCCGGTGGGGCTCAACGGTTTCCAGGTCTACGGCACGTCCGACCGGAACCGTCCCTCCGTCAAGGGCTGGACGGACTGGCGCAGCAAGGGCACCGTTCCCGCCCTCAAGCCGGGGCCGGACAACACGGTCGAGCTGAACTCCGGCTGGCACCTCACCATGGACGACTTCGCGGGCACCGGAGACGGCGCCGCACTGGCCAAGACCGGCGTCGACACGTCGCGGTGGCTGGACGCGACGGTGCCAGGCACCGTCCTCACCTCGCTCGTCGACCAGGGACACTTCCCGGATCCGGTGTCCGGTATGCACAACATGAAGATCCCGGAGGCGCTGTCGCGGCACACCTGGTGGTACCGCAGGGCGTTCCCGCTGCCCAAGGGTTTCGCCGGCCGCCGGGTGTGGCTGGAGCTGGACGGCGTGATGCAGCGCGCCGAGATCTGGCTCAACGGCACCAGGATCGGCGAGGTCACGAACCCGTTCGTCCGCGGCTCGTTCGACCTCACGCCGGCGCTCAAGCAGGGCGAGCAGGTGCTGGCGCTCAGGCTCGACCCGATGGCGCACCCCGGCAGCCCGACCGACAAGGGCAGCGACGGCGGCGCGTTCCCGAACTCCGGCAAGCTCTACCTCGACTCGCCGACCTACCTGTGCATCTCCGGCTGGGACTGGATGCCCGCCGTGCGCGACCGCGGCACCGGCATCTGGGACCACATCCGGTTGCGCGCCACCGGTGACGCGGTCCTCGGCGATCCCCGCGTCACGACAACGTTGTCAGCCGACCACAAGACCGCCGAAGTGACGATCAGCGTGCCCGTGCGCAACGCCGGCACGGCTCCGCTACCGGTCACGGTGCAGGCGTCGTTCTCCGGCGCGAAGCTGGCGAAGGCCGTCATCGTCCAGCCCGGCACCACCGAGGTCGCGCTCGGCACGCAGCGCATGACCGACCCGAAGCTGTGGTGGCCCAACGGGTACGGCGACCCGTACCTGCACGACCTCACCCTCACCGTGACGGCGAACGGCGCCGAGAGCGACCGGCGGACCACTCACTTCGGCATCCGCGAGTTCAAGTACGAGCACGAGCTGCCGATCGAGTTCCCGCCCGGCCAGAACGCCGTCACGCAGACCGTCGACCTCGGCGCACAGAACGCCCGGTACGTGCGCATCCAGTCGCAGCGCAGGGCCACCGGCTGGGGTGTCTCGATGTGGTCGCTGTCCGTTGTGGACGGTGAGACGGACCTCGCGCGCGGCAAGGAGGCCACCGCTTCCTCGTCCGACAACGAGTGGAACAAGGCGCCGAACGTCGTCGACGGCGACCCCGGCACCCGCTGGTCGTCGGAGTACCGGGACAACGAGTGGATCCAGGTCGACCTGGGCGCGCAGGCCACGTTCGACAAGGTCGTGATCTCCTGGGAACGCGCCTACGCCGTGCTGTACAAGGTGCAGGTCTCCGACGACGGTGCGGCGTGGCGTGACGTCGAGCAGGTCAACAACGCGCCGAAGCCGTTGAAGATCCGGGTGAACGGCGTGCCGATCTACTGCCGCGGCGGCAACTGGGGCTTCGACGAGCTGCTGCGCCGGATGCCGGCCGAGCGGATGGACGCGGTGATCTCGCTGCACCGCGACATGAACTTCACGATGATCCGCAACTGGATCGGCGCCAGCAACCGCGACGAGTTCTTCGCGGCCTGCGACCGGTACGGAATCTTGGTGTGGAACGACTTCTGGGTCGTCGGCTACTTCCCCGACGACATCCCCGGCTACCTCGACACGGCCCGCGACACCGTCACCCGCTACCGCCACCACCCGAGCATCGTCGTGTGGTGCGGCGCGAACGAGGCCTCCCCGCCGCCGAACACCGACGCCGGCCTGCGCAAGATCGTCGCCGAGCAGCACAGCGACATCTACTACCAGAGCCACTCGGCGGACGGCAGCGTCTCCGGCCACGGCCCCTACTACTGGGTCGAGCCGGCGAAGTACTTCGACGCCAACACCTACGACACGGTCAACTTCGGCTTCCACACCGAGATCGGCATGCCGACCGTGCCGGTCGCCGAGACCATGCGCAACCTGATCGGCGACGAGCAGGCGTGGCCGATCGGCGATGTCTGGTACGCGCACGACTGGTGCACCAACGGCAACCAGCGCCCGCAGCTCTACCAGGCCGCGATCGACGCCAGGCTCGGCGCCTCGACGGGCCTGGACGAGTTCTGCCGCAAGGCGCAGTTCGTGAACTACGAGAACATGCGGGCGATGTTCGAGGCGTGGAACCACAACCTGTGGGACGACGCCTCGGCGTTGCTGCTGTGGATGTCGCACCCCGCGTGGCACTCCACGGTGTGGCAGACCTACGACTACGACATGGACGTCAACGGCACGTACTTCGGCGCTCGCAAGGCGTGCGAACCGCAGCACGTCCAGGCCTCTTTGGACACCTGGAAGGTGTCGGTTCTCAACCACACCACGGGTGTTCTGCGCGGCCGTGTGGAGGCGACCGTGCACGCGCTGAACGGCGCCGTGCTGAGCACGCAGAAGGCGGACGTCGAGGTCGGCCCGTCCGCCAGGACCCACCTGTTCGAGGTGACCAAGCACGACTCGCCGTTGCACCTGGTGCGGTTGCGGCTCTTCGACGGAACCCGGTTGCTGTCCGAGAACACCTACTGGCGCTACCGCGCGCCGTCGGACATGCAGGGGCTGAACTCGCTGGGCCGCACGAAGATCTCTCTTGCCGTCGGCAGCACCCGGCGCGACGGCGACCGGCGGCGGCTCGCCGTGACCGTACGCAACACGGGCAAGGTCGTGGCGGCGATGACCCGGCTCGGCCTGCGGGACCGGCGGTCCGGCGAGCGCGTGCTGCCGACGACGTACAGCGACAACTACCTGTGGCTGCTGCCCGGTGAGTCGCGTGAGATCACGTTGTCGTGGCACAAGCGGGACCTCACCTCGGAGCAGCCGAAGGTGACAGTCGAGGCCTACAACGCCTAGTCAGGACTCTTGGGTTCGGCATAGACCAGGTGCCGCACGAGCGCATCGCCACTCGCGAGCGCGCGTGCGGCCTCCTGGTTGAGCTGGTCGACGACGGTGCCGCGTTCGAGGTGCTGGCGCAGGTGCTCCTGCCAGGTGGCGACGGTGAAGGTCTCCAGGAACGTGCCCGGCTTCTCGGTGTCGCGGAACAGGCCCCACATCGTGGCGCCGGTGCGGCGGCGCGCCCGGCCGACCTTCTGCATGGCATCGACGAACGCGTCGGCGTTCTCGTCGGCGACCGGCCACTCCACGGTGACCAGGACCGGCCCGACGTCCGTGTCGTCGAGCTCCGGTGGTTCCTCCCAGTAGGTCGCGGGGCTGACGTCGAGCGGGCGGTCGTTGAGCGGCAGCCACTTCGTCGCCAGGAGCGCCGCGACGGCCATCGCGATCGCGGGCGCGACCATCGCGACCCTGAGGTCGTACGCGTCCGCCATGGCACCCCACACGACGGCGCCGAGGGCCTGCCCGCCCATCAGGATCAGCTGGTAGTAGGCCAGCGCGCGGGCCCTCGTCCAGGCGGGCAGCAGGATCTGGGCGGTGGCGTTGAACGTCGACAGCGTGGCGATCCAGCAGGCACCGGAGAGCAGCATCGCCACGATCACCAGCGCCAGGTTCTGCGTGAGCACCGCGGTGCTGGTGGCGGCCGCGTAGATCCAGGTGGCGAACAGGACCATGCGGTTCTTGCTCATGCGCTGCAACAGCTTCGGCACCACGAACGCGCCGAGGATCGCACCGGTGCCGACACTGCCGAGCAGCACGCCGTACCCGCTGGCGTCGAGCCGCAGCGGACCGCGGGCGATGGCAGGCAGCAGCGCCCACAGCCCGCTGCCGAACACGATGAACAGCAGGCACCTGGTGAGCACCCGCCGGAACAACGGCGAACTGGCAACGTATCGCGCGCCGGTACGCACGGCGGTGGCGATGTGCTCGGTCCCGAGTGGACGGTGGTCGGACGGGCGGCGCCACCGCATGAGCACGACCAGCACGCCGAGGAACGAGACCGTGTTGAACGCGAACGTCGCCTCCGGCCCGGCCAGCGCGATCAGCAGCCCGCCGAGCGCGGGCCCGATGGCGCGGCCGACGTTCATGTTGACGCCGTTGAGCAGCGCGGCCTGCGGGATCTCCTCGCGCGACACCAGCTCCGGCTGGATGGCCTGGAACGACGGCATGGACAGCGCCTGCCCGATAGCCATCACCGCGAGCAGCCCGAGCAGACTCGCCGGCGTGGCTCTGTTGGTCCCGGCGAGCAGCATCAGCCCGCCCGCACCGGCCAGCATCAGCGCCTGGCCGTACACGAGCACCCGGCGGCGGTCGAGGATGTCGCCGAGCGCGCCGGCCGGGACCACCAGCAGGAACACCGGCAGGGTCGTGGCGGTCTGGACGAGCGCGACCTGCAGTGACGTGCCGCCGAGGTCGCCCATGAGCCACTGGGCGCCGACGGTCTGCGCCCACGTGCCGATGTTGGAGGCGAACTGGGCGAGCCACAGCGCGCGGAAGGCGCTGCGGCGCAGGGGCGCCCACGCGGAGACTGTCACCTACTGATCTTCACACTCCTGGGGCGGGTTCGCCGAGCCCGCCGGGGTGTCGGTGCTGGTCGTTAGGATCGAGATTGGGGGTGCCTGGCCGGAGTCGTGTGTGTGGTGCGCGCTCACACCACAGTGACCGGGTGCCGGACAACGGCCCCGAACAGGTACCCCTGAGTGTTGTAGGGCGCCGACTCCGGCTGCCCATCCGCCCGAACCCGCAACACATGAGCCCCCGGCGTCGCCTGCCACGGAATCTGCCACCGCGTCCAAGCCCCACGCGACACCGGAGTGGCCAGCCGCCAAGTCCGCCCATCGGTCGACACCTCGACCCGGCGCACCCCGACCGGCGACCAAGACCGCCCAGTCAACACCTGCCTCCCAGCGGGCAAGGTGGCATTCAACGCGAGCTCGAACGCACTCTTAGCGACCTGCGTGGTCACCACGGTCCCATCAACCGGATAAGTAGGACCAAGCAGCCGGTAGTACTGCGTGTCCCAAGGCGAGTGCAGCGGAGAAGCCGAAACCTCCAACGACCCCAGCCACTTGATGCTCGCGATCCCGACCCACCCCGGCACCACCAGCCGCGCCGGAAACCCGTGGTCCGGCGGCAACGGCGAGCCGTTCATCTCGTAGGCGACCAGCACGTCGTCCAAAGCCTTGTCCACCGGCAGCGGCCGGCGGACCCGCCCCAGGTTCACCCCGCCCGTCACGTACTCCGCGTCCAGCCCGACCGGCAGCACGTCAACCGCGGACCGCCGCAGCCCCGCCAGCCGCAGCAGCAACCGCAGCGACACTCCGCGCCAGCGAGCGTTGCCGATCGCGCCGAGTTGCCAGGGTGTGCCGGCGACGGTCTGGCCCTGCTGGGAGGCGAAGAAGCTGCGGCCGTTGCCCGCGCATTCGATCACCGCCTCCACCTCGCACGACGGCAGCGCCTGCAACTCCCGCAACGACAGCGACAACGGCCGCGAAATTCCGGAGCCGTGGATCTGCAGCCGCCACGAGACCGGGTCCAGCGAGGGCGTCGAGGTGTGGTTGCGGACGAAGAACTTCGAGATCGGCGTCAGGTGATCTACGCCGCGCAACGCCTCCCAGCGCGTCTCCGCGTTGGTGCCGTGCAACACGAAGTCGGTGGCAGGCAACGGCTTCACGATCGAAGGAGCCGCGAACGCGCGAGAAGGCAGCATCGTCAGGCCTGCCGCCACCAGTACTCCACGCCGAGAGATCATGCTCCTGACGGTAACCAGGCACCACAAGAGGTGGTCCCACATCGCGGGAGCCTCGGACACCGAGGTACACAGAGGTACACAGAGGCATACAGGAGACGAACAAGAATCGTGCGCGGCTCCAGCGAACTGCGAGCCGCGCACGACCTCCCCTCCCTCACGAACGGCCTGGGGGGCCCGTTCGTTCTGCCCCGGTCCCGCCGCCTCCCACTCCGGACGGAACCGGTCGTCCCAATGCATTGCCGCCCAAAGCAATCCACGTTCGACGGTCACCAACTGAGGCGTTCCACCCCGTTCCACGCCCGTTCCACCCGGTCTGCTTGGGTGTGCGGCGTGACGCTGGAGTCGTTGTTGGCAGCTGGAACCCGAGCGCTGGCGGAGAACGGGGATCTGCGCACCAGCCGGGAGAGGTTCGCCGAGGCCTACGAGGCCGCCGCGGACACCGGTGACGTGCCCACGCTCGTCGCGGCCGCGCTCGGGGCCGGCGGGGTCTGGGTGCACGAGCACCGCACCGCCGCGGAAGCGGAACTGGTGCGCTCGCGGATCAAGCACGCGCTGACACTGGTGGAACCCCGGTCGGACATCGCGTTGCGGCTCAGGCTCAGGCTCACGGCGGAAAGCGATTACCAGGCCAACACGCACGCGGACGTCCTCGCGTTGCTGGACGAGGCCCGGCAGGTCGCCGACCCGGTCGTGCGGGTCGAGGCGCTGAGTCTCGCGCACCACTGCGTACTCGGGCCGGAGCACGGGGAGCTGCGGCAGGAACTGGCCGCGGAGATGATCGGTGAGAGTCTGCGGAGCAGACGGCGCGGCGACCTCGCGATGGCGTTGATGTGGCAGGTGGTCGACCACTTCCTCGCCGGCGACCCGCACGCCGTGCGCCGCCTCACCGATCTGCAGGAACGGCTCAAGCACGAGGACCACCTGGCCGTGCGGTTCGTGGTCAGCGCGGTCGAGGTGATGCTCGCGATCCGGGATGGACGGTTCGGCGAGGCGGAGCAGCTCGCCGGTGTGAGCGCCCAGCTCGGCGCCGCGGCCGGGGACGTCGACGCCACGGCCTGGTACGGCGCGCAGATCTGCGCGATCCGCTGGTACCAGGGGCGCACGGCCGAGCTCTTCCCGTTGCTCGACCACCTCGTGCACTCGCCGACGCTGAGCACCGTCGACAACTCGTTCTTCAGCGCGCTCGCGGTGGCCGCCGCGCTGTCTGGGGACAGGCGCAAGGCCGAGGGCGCGCTCGCGATGCTGTGCCGGCGCGGGCTGGATTCGTTGCCGCGCTCCAGCACTTGGCTCGTGACGATGAGCGGGGTCGCGGACGCCGCCCACCTGCTCGGCGACGTCGAGGTCGCGCGGGAGGTGTACGGGTTGCTGCTGCCGTTCGCGCGGCTGCCGTTGATGGCGAGCCTCGCCGTCACGTGCTTCGGGTCGGCACAGCACCCCCTCGGCCTGGCCGCGCTGACGTTCGGTGACGCCGGCGTGGCGGTGACGCATCTGCGGGCGGCGGTGCGGGACAACCTCGCGCTGGGCCACTGGCCGGCGGCGCTGTCGTCACGGCGGAAGTACGCGGAGGCGCTGGAACGGTCCGGTGATGTCGAGGAGGCACGGCGTCAGCTCGCCACGTGCGCTTCGGAGGCCGCGGCGCTGGGAGTCACCGCGCCCGACGTGGAACTCTCGGTGCGGCGCGAGGGCAAGAAGTGGCTCGTCCGGCTCGGCGGCCGCCGCGTGCTCGTGGACGGCGGCGTCGGGATGGCGCACCTCGCGGTCCTCGTCGCCAATCCCGGGCGCGAGATCGACGCCGCCGAGCTCGTCGCCGGCGCCGAGGCGCTGACCGAGGAGATCACCGCGCAGGACCAGCTCGACCTGGAAGCGTTGCGGCAGTACCGGAACAGGCTCGCGGAGCTGCGCGGGCGCGAGCTCTCCCCCGCCGAACGCACCGAGCACGACTGGCTCGCCGGTGAGATCGCGGCGGCCACCGGGCTGGGCGGCCGGACGCGGACGTTCTCCGATTCGGGCGAGCGTGCCCGGATCGCCGTCGGCAAGGCGATCCGGCGTGCGGTGAGCGCTCTCTCGTCGGCCGATCCGCTGATCGGAGACCACGTGCGCGAGCGCGTCCGGACAGGTCGCCGCTGCAGTTACTCACCGGAGTGATTTGAGTCACAGGCCTGCTCGACAAAGGCCTATTCCGGGAAAGCGAACGCCGATTCGGGCATTTGGTACCGAACGCTCCCATTTACCTGCAGAAACGATCTTTCGGCTCATGTCACGTTCATCCGGAAGCAGCCCGAATGGGCAACTCAGCGCCGATTGAAAGGGCAGAGACCAACCGGGTACGTATCCGATGAATCGGGAACGGATGCCCGGGATCTGCCCGATACTTGCCCGCATGTTCGACGTCATCGAGAACGGGCAGTCATGATCGCGCCCGAATACCTCCTGTCGCTGCGGGAGTTCGAGGTGCTGTGGCAGACGTTGCGACTCGGCAGGATGCCGTACCCGCTGGACGTGCCCAGCGAAGGAGCGACCGAGCAGGAGCTCAAAGCGCTGCAGAACAGGACGCTCGCCGGGCTGCGTGATCGCGGACTGGCCGACGATGTGCAGCTCGAGGACCTGCTACGACTGCTCGGCGACCACGAGGTGTCCGTGGACGCCGTCGCCGGGCTGGACCGCACCCTGCGAGCGCTGGCCGCCTCCGACGGCCGGCGGGCCGTGCTGGCGATCATCGACGACGACCGCATCGGCCTGCTGGAGATCAGGCCCACCGGACTCGCGCGCGAAATCGTCCAGGTACTACCGGAAGGCGAGGCCGGCCCTGGCAGCGCGCTGTCCGTGCGGGTGGACGCATTGCAGCAGGCAGTCGCACTCCAGGAGGCCGAGGAGGAGGACTCCGAGGACCCGTGGGGCGCGGCCGAGGACGAGCTCGACGACAGGCAGGCGCTGCAGCGGGCAGGCCTGTCCGGCCAGGACGCCAAGCAGGTCAGCGAGCTCGCGGCCGCCCGCGTCGCGGGTGGCCAGTTCGGGGTGACCCGCCGGCAGCAGCGTTCGGACGTGGTCATCAACTGGTTCGACACCCACCAGGGCCGCTACCTGATGGTCAACTCCGACGGATGGCTCAGCGTCTCGCCGAGCGACAACGGCCGCATCGCCGCCCGCATCGACTCCGTTCTGGCATAACAAGATTGATCAACAATGAATCGCGGGCGTGCCTCTTGGGGCGCACCCGCGTTAGTCTGATCACATCACCCGTTCCGGTGAACGACGAACTTGAGCGTGACCGCCTCAAGAACGCCCCAAATTCCCGGCATTCCCCGGTGTGATTTAGGCCACAGTCACCGCTGGTCAAGGCCCGTTCCGGTGATGTGAACGGAGATCCAAAACCGGGACAAGCGGCGCCCCGAGAGCGCTCCCACAACCAGGGCAAACGATCTTCCCGATCACCGAAGTTCACCCGATAGTGGCCCGTTTTGGTTCGTCGCGACGCATTGTGAACGCAAGTCTCAATTGGTCAAACGCGCGATGGAAAGCGAGCAATACACCTTTAGACACCCGATAATGCCCACATGTACATCGTCGGTGACAACGATGCTGTCGCGCTTCGCGACACAGTGAGCTCGGGTCAGGTGCAGTTGGACCCGACCGCGGGCGAGGAGCTGCGCAAGCAACTGCAGGCTCAGATCGACCAGGTCGACTCGTGGCTCGAACGCGCGGACAACAGCATCGCCCGCCCCGCGGCGCTGGGCGCCAATCCGGTCGGCGACAAGATGCGCGACAAGTTCACCCATCGGGCCGAGGGTGAGCAGTACTCGTTCGTCAGCGTCATGAGCGCGTATCGCACTGTCCTGGAACAGACGAAGAACTCGGTGGTCGAGGCCATCGAGAACTTCACCCGCCTCGACGAGGACCAGCAGGCCGAACTGAAGAAGCACATGGGTAACAGCTGATCCTCGGACCAGTTGATCCCTCGACGCGAGAGGCGAGCCGGTCATGCCCCCCGAGACCGACCCGATCGAGAACATCCCGGTCCTGACGGACCCGCAGAACTGGGCGTCGCGCTCGCATCAAGAGCTCTACGCCGCGGTGCACAACAACAACGACCCCGGTCAGGCCGGCCAGATCAGCTCCGACTGGGGCAAGTACGGCACCGAGCTGACCGAGGCCTCGACGACGATCAACCAGATCATCACCGCCTCCGAGGCCAAGTGGACAGGTGACGCCGCCGAGGCCGCGCGTGCCGCGATGAAGAAACTCGGCGACTGGGTCGACGAGACCGCGCGCACCGCCGTCGAAGTAGGCAACAAAGTTGCCGAACAGGGCCGTGTCATGGAGAACGCCAGGGCGCAGATGCCGGCGCCGGTCCAGTTCGACTGGAACAAGGCAGCGGCCGCGCTCTCTCAGCCCGGCACGCCCGCTTTCGTGCTCGCCTCCGTCGACATCGCGATCGCCAACGCCTCCTCGCGCGCGGCGCACGACCAGGCGGTCTCCGTGATGACCAACATGGAGAACACCTCCCGGCAGATCGACTCGTCGGTGCCGACCTTCAAGCCACCGTTCAACCCGAACACCGGCAAGGTCGAGGAGCCGGTGATGGCGGTGCCGACCGCGGGTGGCGCTCCCACGCTCGGCGGCGTCGACTCCCTCATGGCCGCGCGGGCCCAGAGTGCCGGTGCCGGCACGGCTCCCGCGCCCACCCCGAGCGGTGGCGCTCCGAGCGGTGGCTCTCCGCAGGCCCCGGCGGCGTACACGCCGTCCGCGCCGGGCTACACCCCGCCCGGTGAAGGCGGCGGTGGTGGCGGTGGCGCCGGCGGCTACACCCCGCAGATGCCCAGTTCGCCGCAGAACCCGGGCAACACCAACGTGGCCGCCGCGTCGTACACGCCGAGCGCGCCGGGCTACACCCCGCCGCCGCCCGCCGGTGGCGGCACCTACACCAGCGGCAGCAACTACACGCCGCAGTTCCCCACTGGTGGCGCGCCGTACACGCCCACCATGGGTCCGGCAGGCTCGACCCCGCGGCAGAACCCGAACTACGTGTCGCAGAACCCCAACGCCCCCAAGCCCTTCACCCCCACGGCGCCGGGCTACACCGGTCCGGGCAACCCCGGCGGTGGTGGCGGCGGTGGTGGTGCCGGCGGCGGTGGCGGCGGTGGCGCGGCGGGCATGAAGCCCGGTGCGATGCCGAACTTCGGCGCGGCCGGTGGTGGCGCGGGTGCGTTCGGTGCCGGTGGCGCCGGCGGTGCCGGTGGCGCGATGCAGCCGGGTGGCACGGCCGGTGTGCAGGGCCAGGGAGCACGGCCCGGTATGCCGATGGGCATGACGGGACCCGGCGCGGCCTCCGCGGCCGGTGCCCCGATGGGCGGCGCGCCGATGGGCGGTGCCCAGGGCGGCAAGGGCGACGAGGACAAGGAACACCGTTCCGCCAGCTACATCATGGGCGGCGACCTGTTCGAGGTGCCCGGCGAGAACCTGCCCCCGTCCGTGATCGGTGCGGGCAAGCCCAAGAAGCAGAAGGGTGCCGAGCCCTCGTGATCACGCCCGAGTACCTGCTCTCGCCACGCGAGTTCGACGTGCTGTGGCACGAGCTGCGGCTCGGCCGGATGCCGTACCCGCTCGACGTGCCCAGCGAGGGTGACACCGAGCAGGAACGCCGTGTCCTGCGCGACAAGACGCTCGAAGAACTGCGCGGGCGCGGCCTGGCCGATGACGACCGGCTGATGGACTACCTGCGGCTGCTCGGCGACCACGAGGTGTCCGTGGACGCCGTCGCCGGGCTGGACCGCACGGTGCGTGCGCTCGCCGTCTCCCACCGCGGGCAGGCCGTGCTGGCGATCATCGACGACGACCGGATCGGTCTGCTGGAGATCAGGGAGACCGGTCTGGCCCGCGAGATCGTCCGGGTGCTGCCCGACGGTGAGGCCGGTCCCGGCACCGCGATGAACGTGCGGGTGGACACGCTCCAGCAGGCCGTCGTGCTGCAGGAGGCCGAGGAGGCAGCGGACTCCGAGGACGACCTCTGGGGTGACGACGAGCTGGACGACAGACAGGCGTTGCAGAGCGCCGGTCTGTCCGCCCAGGACGCCAGGCAGATGAGTGAGCTCACCGCCAACCGCGTCGCGGGCGGCCAGTTCGGCATCACGCGCGGGCACACCCGCTCGAACGTGGTGATCAACTGGTTCGACACTCACCAGGGCCGTTACCTGATGGTCAACTCGGACGGCTGGCTCAGCCTCTCGCCGACCGACAACAGCCGCATCGCCACCCGAATCGACGCTGTGCTCGCGTGAATTGACGCGTCGCAGTTGAACCGCCGCCGCCGGAGGACCGTGTGAATCCCGCGAACCCTTATCAGTGGGTCGAAGAGTACGAAGCCAAGCTGGCCGATCTGAAGAAGAAGTCGGAGGACCTGCAGGAGAACTTCGCCGCGTCCAGCGCGACCGTCACCAGCAAGGACGGTTCGGTGACGGTGACGGTAGGCCCCAACGGCGGCCTGCAGAACATCTCGTTCGGGCACCGTGCGATGGAGTTGGGCGGGCCCAGGCTCACCGCGCTGATCCTGGAAACCGCGCGGCACGCCCAGAAGCAGGCCGCGGAGAAGGTCCTGGAGGTCTTCAAGCCGCTCGGTGAGGGCACCGAGGCCTACCAGATGGTCTCCGACGCCATCCCGGACGACGAGGAGCTCGAGGAGGGCACCGACGCGTACGACGAGATCGACGAGGAGCCGGAGCCCGCTCCCCAGCCGGTCAGGACCCCTGCGGCGGCACCGCAGCCGGCGCCCGTCCGCGGACGCCGTCGCGCGGACGACGACGAAGACGACGACAACCAGCCTTGGTGACAGAAAGCAGGAACGGCGATGACTGCGCCTGAAACTCCACTCCCGTCTCCTCCCGGGATGAAGATCACCGAGGAGAACAAGCTCAAGGGCTCGCTGTTCATCGAGGCCTACGGCAGCCTGATCGACGGCATCAGCAAGGACGCCGAGACCGAGACCGAGAAGGCGCTGGACATCACGTTCAACGCCATCGGTGCCGCGTCGGCCACGGTCATGTTCGTGATGGACCCGCTCGGCAGCATCATCGGTGCCGGTATCGGCTGGCTGATCGAGCACGTGAGCTTCCTGCGTGACGCCCTGAACCAGCTGATGGGCAACCCGGAGGAGATCCAGGCCAACGTCGAGGCGAACAAGGCGCGCGCCGCCGAGCTGCGCGTGCTGGCCGAGGACCACAAGAACGGGCTGGCGACGTTCGACGGCTGGTCCGGCGTCTCGTCGGAGCGCTTCAAGGCGTCCATGGACGGCATGAGCCAGGAGCTCGACGACCTCGCCAACGCGGTCGAGAGCAAGGCCAAGATCGTCGCGATCATGGGCATGCTCGTCACCGTGCTGCGCGACATCGTCCGCGACCTGATCGCCCAGCTGCTCGGTTCGCTGATCGGCGGCGCCCTGCTCGCGGCCGCCGCCATGATCCCGACCTTCGGCGCCTCGATCCCGGCCTTCATCGGCTTCGCGGTCGGCAAGGCCGTCGCGCTGGGCACGAACATCGCCTCCCGCGTCGCCCGCGTCATCGCCGCCCTCGGCCGGCAGATGAAGCGGATCGGCGACCTCGACGACATCATGAAGAAGGTCAGCAAGGGCTGGGAGCGCTTCGAGAACTCCGCCGACGTCGCCGAGATCTCCTACGAGGGTTACAAGGCCTCGAAGGACGTCGACAAGAAGATCGACGAGGCGGTGAAGAACAACCAATCCGGTGGTGGCGGCGGCGACGCCTCCGGTGGCAAGCCGTCCCAGGGCGACGCGGCACTCGCCAACGCCCGCGTGGGCACGGTTCAGGCGGGAATGCCGACCCCGGGCGATGCGCAACTCACCAACCGCGTCGGGACGGTTCAGGCGGGCATGCCGAGTCCGGGCGAGGAGGCGATCGCCAGCGCTCGCGTCGGGACGGTTCAGGGGAGCATGCCGGAGGGCTTCCAGGCGGCCGCGGGGGCCAGGGTCATGGCCTCCGAGCCGTTGCAGGCCTCTGAACGTATCGCGATGACGCCGGCGGAGCCGATGCAGCAGGCCCTCCGGCCCACCCAGATGAGCGCGGCGGAACCTCTGCAGCCCGCGTATCGAGCGGAGGCCGCTGAGCCGGTGCAGGGCACGCGGCCCACTCACATGACTGCCGCGGAACCTCTGCAGCCCGCGTACCGAGTCGAAGCCGCCGAGCCGGTGCAGGGTCGGATGGCTTACGGCACAACGGACTCCACGATGGCATCCGGCGTCAGCATGACGGCGGGGACGCCCGTCCACGAGGCCCTCCAGCCGATGCAGGCGCGCGAGGCCTACGTCCAGGGCACGCCGGCCGAGCCCCTGCAGCAGGCCACCCTCGCCCAGGAGCCGATCGCGCGGACGCAGATGTCCCAGACGTTCGAGGCGCTCGAGCCGACCCAGGCTCGCGAGGCCTACGTCCAGGGCACGCCGGTCCAGCAGGGCGTCAACCCGCTCGTGGCCGGTGAACCGCTCCGCCACGCGTCGGCCTTCGAGGCGGACACCCAGGCCGGTGGCGCCGCCTCCGCGCCGCTGCGGCCGACCGTTTCCGGCGAAAAGCCCACCCGCCAGTCCGAGTAAGCCCGCGGACAGCCGGGATCCCGCTCACCCTGCTTTGTTCTGACGCAGTACTGGAGACACGCCGCCATGGCCAAGGGGAACGTCAATCCGAATCCGGCGTCGAGTCCGCCGCCGAGCACCTCGCCGAACCCCTCAGCGCCACCGTCCACAGGAACCGGTGGGGGCAACGTGCCCACCGGCAACAGCGGCTTCTCCATGAACGACTCCTCGATGCAGGGGTTGCAGAGCAAAGCGGGTGACCTGGGGTCCCGGCTGTCGAGCATCTCGAGCGGCCTGCGGGGCCTCAACTTCAGCGGCAACGCGCTCGGCCCGATCGGCCTGTTCGCGGTACCCGCGCTGAACGCGTCCAACGACAACGCCGTCTCCCAGGCCGACCGGGGCTCCAAGGCGTTCACCGACGTCCAGTCGAACCTGAAGGCCACCCACCAGACGGCCACCAACACCGACCAGGCCCAGCAGAAGAACTTCAGCTCGTTCGACACCAGCACCAACGCCAAGCCGCCGCCCGGCAGCGCGAACACCACCGCCGGCAACAAGACGCCCGGCGGGCCTCAGGTGCAGGGGCCGCAGTCGATCAACGGCGGTGGCGTCAACACGGCTGGCAACAAGACGCAGACCGGCCCCCAGGTGAAGGGGCCGCAGTCGATCGCCGGCGGCGGTGTCAACACCGCGGGCAACAAGACCGCGGGCGGCCCCTCGGTCTCCAACGCGCCCACCATCAAGGGCGGCCCCGGTACCACCGGTGCCGGTGGACCCAAGGGGCCCGGTGGCCCCTCGGTGTCGGCCGCGCCGAACATCAAGGGCGGCGGCGGCTCTGTCGGTACGGGCGGCCTGAACACGTCCGGCGGCCCGTCGGTCTCGGCCGCGCCCAACGTCAAGGGCGGCGGCGGTCCGGTCGGCACCGGCCCCAAGGGTGTTGGCGGTCCGTCGGTTTCGGCCGCTCCGAACGTCAAGGGTGGCGGCGGCCCTGTCGGCACCGGCGGTGGCTCGAAGGGCGTTGGCGGTCCCGGTGTGGGCGCGCCGCCGGTCATCGGTGGCGCCACGCCCGGCGCACCCGGTTCGGCCAAGCCCGGCAGCACGCCCGGTGGCAAGGGCGGCGGTGTGCCGACCGTGCCGGGAAGTACCGGTGCGGGCACGAAGGGCGCCACGCCGCCCGGCTCGGTTCCCGGCCCCAAGTCCGGCGTCGGCCCGCAGAGCGCCGTGACGTCGCCGTCGACCGGCGGTTCGCGCGGCGCCACTCCGCCCGGCATGTCGCCTGGCATGGCTCCGCCGATGGGTCCTGGTGCGACTGGTGGTCAGGCCGGCGGTGAGCGAGGTGGCAGCAAGTTCGGCACCGGCGGCGGCAAGGGCGTCTTCGACGCACCCAAGCCGGGCACGCCGGACAGCACCATCACCAAGGCTCCGCCCAGCTCGGCCTCGACTCCCCCGCCCGCGCCGAAGCCGGGCACGCCGGGTTCCGGTGTCCCCGGCGGCCCGACGCCGGGCACCCCTGGCGCGGCGACGCCGGGAACGCCTGGTGCTGGCACCCCCAAGCCGGGCGTCACGCCGGCGCCGGGCACTCCGACCACGCCGGGCCCGCAGAGCTCGGTGACCGCGCCGACCCAGAGCGGCGGCCCGCGCGGCGGCGCCGGCCTCACACCCGGACCGACGCCCCCCGCCGCCAGCCCCGGCATGGCCCCGCCCATGGCACCCGGCGCCACGCCGGCCGCCGCGGGCGGTGAGCGGGGCGGCAGCAAGTTCGCCACCAGCGGCGGCAAAGGCGTCTTCGACGCGCCCAAGCCCCCCACGCCCGACAACACCATCACCAGGGCACCGGGAACCTCGCCGTCCACGCCTCCACCGGCCCCCAAGCCGACGCCGCTGACGCCGCAGCCGTCCACGAACGTGCCGCCGACCACCGCGCCGCCCGTGCAGTCGCGGCCTGCTCCGGGCACGCCGCCGGTGTCGTCGCCGAACGCACCGTCACCTGCGCCTGCCCCCAGGGCCGACACTACGCCGCCCGTGCAGTCGCGGCCCGCGCCGGGCACGCCGCCGGTGTCGTCGCCAAACACGCCGTCACCCGCGCCTGCCCCCAGGGCCGACACCGCGCCGCCGGTTCAGTCGCGGCCTGCTCCGGCCACGAACGTGCCGCCGGTGAACGCGCCTTCGCCCGCGCCCAACGTCAACACGCCGCCGACGAACACGCCGAACGTCAACTCGCCGTCGCCCAACCCGGCGACGAACGTCCCGCCGGCGAACACGCCTTCGCCCAGGCCTGACGTCGCGCCGTCCACGCAGACGCCCAAGACCGATGCACCGCCGGTGCAGACGCGGCCCGCACCGGCGCCGAACGTGCCGCCCGTCAGCACGCCGAACGTCAACACGCCGTCGCCGAACCCGGCGACAAACGTGCCGCCCGTCAACACGCCATCGCCCACGCCCAACGTCAACACCCCGCCGCCCAACCCAGCGGCGAACGTGCCACCGGTCAACGCACCGTCGCCGAACCCCAACACTCCCCCGGCCAACGCGCCCTCGCCGAGGCCGGAGGCCAACGTCCCACCGGCGAACACGCCGCCTCCCGCGCAGACGCGTCCAGCACCGGCCCCGCCCGTGAACACCCCACCGGTGAACACCCCGAATACGCCACCGGTCAACACCCCGACGAACGTGCCGGGCCCCGCGCCGACCATCACCCCGGCGGCCAACCAGAACACCACGAGCCCCAACGCGGCACCGGACCTCGTCGTAGCCCCGGTCGTCACCCCAGCCCCGAACACCAGCCAGAACCCGTCCACCAGCGCGACCCCCAAGCCCAGCCCGAACGTGCTGCCGAGGTCGAACCCGGCCGCCGCGAACTTCCAGGCGCAGACGCGTCCGGAAGGCAGCAAGGGCAAGAAGCGGGCCGCGATCAAGAAGTACCTCGGCGTCAACTTCATCAAGGGCCTGTTCAACAAGAAGTCCCCCAGCGCAGCGCCGAACCCGAACACCAGCGCCAACCCGAACACCAGCACCAACCAGAACACCAGCACCAAGCCGCCGAACCCGTTCACCGATCTCTTCACGAACCCGAACACCAACGCCGCGACCATCGACATCCCCGCGGTCAAGGCCGAGATCGACACGGCGGTCAACGACGGCAAGCCCGCCAACGCGCGCATCCTGATCAACCGGCTCAAGGGCACGCCGCAGGGTGCCGAGTTGCAGGCGCACTACGACCAGGCCGTCCAGAACAAGGGCGACGCGGGCAAGGTCGAGGTGCCCAAGCAGCTGAACTTCGCCTGGTTCGGCAACACGCCGACGCCCGACTCGGTCAACGGCATGCTGGAGTGGGCCGCGCAGACCAACGAGAACAACGGGTGGAAGGCCACGCTGTGGACTGACGGTTCCAGCGCGAACTGGGACCCGGCGGTCAAGCAGCAGCTGGCCGACGCCGGCATCGAGATCAACTCCGATGTCGACTCGATGGTCGACGACCTGTCGAACTCCATTCCGCCGACCGACCAGGGCACGACGCTCAAAGACGTCTACACGGCCGCGCAGAACCCGGACGCCAAGGCGTACAACCTCGCGTCGGACATCGCGCGGTACGCGGTGCTGGCCAAGAACGGCGGCGTGTACGTCGACGTCGACATCAAGCCGGGCACGGTGTCGCTGGACACCGTGCCCGACATGAAGATGCACCCGACCGACGTGCCGGTGATCGGCCCTCGGCTGCGGGACACCAAGAGCGTGCAGAACGCGCTCGGCAACCCCGACGCACAGCTGACCCCGGACAACGTCCAGGCGGCGGCCGACGCGCGGTGGAACGAAGGCGAGCTCGGCAACGCCTTCATCGTCACGCCGCCGAACGGCGCGCTGATCAACAAGTTCGCCGAGGTCATCCCGCAGAAGTTCGACACGCTCAACTCGCGCGTCACCCCGGAGAACCTGCCGGCCGAGCTCAAGAAGCAGGCGCCGGACGTGTCCGGGCCCAACGCGCTCGCCGACAACGGCCTCACGCCGCAGATCGGGCTCATCGGCCAGGTCGCGATGGACCCCAACGGACTCAACCTGGGCTTCAACCCCGGCTACATGCCGTCGGACGTGCCCGCGGTCCAGAAGACCGACTTCCAGGCGATGTTCGACCCGGACGTCAAGAACCAGTGGGCCGGCCTGGAGTGGGTGACGCCGGAGAGCGAGAGCCAGCTCGACTCCGACCCCAAGCCCGGCACCGACGACAACAGCAAGCCCGGTCCGAGCAACACCCAGGACAGCAACCAGGACGGCAATCAGGACAGCAGCCGTTCCGCGCCGGACACCGACGCCAACGTCGAGACCAACACCGACACCGAGGTCAACAACGCCGACGCGCCGCTGGACCCGGCTGTGGTCGAGGTGGTCAAGAACAAGGTCGCCGACCTGACCGCCGACGCCATGCAGAACGCCAACCAGCAAGTCAAGGACGTCGAAGCAGCACTGAAGAACAACCCCAAGCAGTACCTCAACCACGAGGCAGGCCTCGACCTGCTCGGCGCGTCGGTCGTGCTCGACACCAAGACCTCGGACATCCACCAGCTGATCAAGACTCACGGCGCGGAGAACGTTGCGGAGGCGTTCCGCCAGCAGTTCAACCGCCCGATGATCGAAAGCACCCAGATCGAGGCCTTCAAAGACCCGAAGACCGGCGAGAAGTCCTTCACCAACTGGTCGCACCAGCTCTGGTCCTCGATCAACAACGAACCCAAGTACGCGAACAACCCCGACGCCGTCGCCTCGGACCTCTTCGACCACGAAAAGGGCTACAACCGGGCCACGAACTTCGCCCAGGCCCCCATGCAGGCCGAACTCCTCGGCGCCCCGCAGCTCGAGGACTCCATCGCCGTCACGCCGCCGCCCGCCAAGGACACCAGCAGCCAGGCGTCGTGGATGTTCCAGGTCCTGTCCGACGCGCAGATCATCAAGAACGACGGCAGCACCAACGCCGCAGACTTCACCAAAGCCGTCACCACCCACAAAGCCGCGCTCGAAGCGGGACTCAAGGCCGAACTCGACGAATCGAAGATCAACGACCTACGCAACGAACTCGTCGACTACAGCCTGCTCGACGACACCCCCGTCGCCGACACCAACGCCAACACCGAGACCAACACCGAAGCGGCCGCGAACACCGACACGACTGGGCCGACCAACACCGCGGACACCGACAGCCGTCCCGCACCGACCAGGGACGCCCCGCCCGCTCCCCCGCCGCCTCCCGCGCCGGCCAGCAACACGAACACCGACGCGCCCAAGCAGGTCAAGAGCGGTGGCGCGCCGCCGAAGATGACGCCGCCGACCCCGGAATCCCACCAGGGCAAGGACGTCATCACCGACGAGTCCTGGCGGCACGACCCGGCCAAGACCGCCGACTGGTCCACGCCGAACAACCCGGCCGACCGCAGCACGTGGGCCGACCGCCGCAACGACACCGACGTCCGCACCGTCGACCATGTCGTCCACGACGTCCGCACCGACAGCACGCCGACGGACATCAAGTCCTACCAAGGACTCATCAACTACGACCTGCGCCGCATCGAAACGAGTCCCGGCAACTTCGTGCAGGAGTACACCGTCAAGGTGCACGTCGACCCTGCCGCGAACGTCGACCCGGAGACCGTGGCGCAGGTCAAGGAGAACGCCACCAACGGCGTCAACAACCTGCTGAACCAGGGCTTCCGGCTCCCGAGCGGTGACCAGTTCCACCTCAACCTCGAGTTCACCGACAACAAGGCCGACGCGCACACCAGCATCAAGGTCGACCCGAACAACCCCAACGTCGACCAGACCCACTGGAACCCGGACACCAGCCCCGAGGTCCTGGCGCACGAAACCCTGCACTACCTGGGCATCCCGGACGAGTACAGCGACTCGTCCCGCGTGTTCCAGCAGCACGACACGAACACCGGCGTCCACAAGAACGACGGCGGCATGATGGGCTCCGACGTCCACCTGGACGACCCCGGCGTCCGGCCGCGGCACCTGTGGCTGATCGAACGCACCGCCAACAGCCAGGTCATGGTGCCCGACACCACGATCAACCCGGCCGGCCCGGCCACCGTGCCGCCGCCCACCGGGTGGACCCCGCCCGCCGACACCACGCCCGACACGCAGCCCGCCCCGCAGCCGAGTTCCAACCTGGACGTCGAGGGCGACAAGCGACCGGCGCCCATGCCCGGCTCGTTCCCCGGTGACGTCGACGCGGACATCGACGCCGACAACCGCCCCCAGCAGACGCACCTGCCGAACCTCGACAGCGTCGGGCTGGTCGAGTCGGTGCTGCGCAGCGCGGCGTTCCAGAACGCGCCGGTGCCGAACGCGTCACCGCTGGTCGGCCAGAGCGACGTGCAGTCCACTGTGGACTCCATCGTCGACGACGTCCGGCAGAACCCGCAGAACCACGACCACGCCGGGCTCAACGCGCCCGGCCTGTCGAACTGGGTCGCGAGCAAGGTCGATCCGGACACGCTGGCGAAGTTCCACTTCGACCTGGAACCGAACCCGGGCTCCCCCAACACCGACGCCAAGGTGCAGCAGTGGCAGGCCGCGCTCGCGAACGACCTCGCGACCGGGTCGTCCAGGCGCTGGCAGATCGTGAACGCCGGCCTCGACACCGATGGCATGACTCCGGGCGACGTCGACGTGCTCAACCACGTCACCCAGTCCGTCAAGGACAACGGGGCGCTGCCGACGTCGGCCGACCTGGTCGTCAAGGGTCTGCAGACGCCGTCGTGGAACGACTCCCAGGTCGGCAAGCACCTGCCCGACACGGTGGCGCAGGCGTTGAACGTGCAGCTCGTCGTCGACAACAACGGCGTGCAAACCGTTCACGGCCCGGCGAACGCGCCGCAGGTGCAGGTCAACTCCCAGAACGGCACGTTCGGCGCGCTCGGTGCCCCGACGCCCCAGGAAGTGCGCGCGGGCATGGAGGCCTGGCTCGGCGGCAAGTCCGCCGCGGAGGTCAACCAGACCATCGGCGACCTGTACAAGGGCCGTCAGGATGAGGGCCTCTACAAGGCGGCGCAGCAGACGCAGCTGATCAAGCGCGCGGCCGCGCACCCGGACGGTCCGCGGGGCTTCATGAACGATCTGCTGGAGCAGCAGGCGAAGCTCGAGAGCCGGATCGAGGACACGAAGTCCAAGTCCACCTGGAAGCCCGAAGCGCTCCAGACGAAGCAGGATCGCGAGAACCAAGCCCAGATCAAGCAGGACGTCGCGAGGGACACCGATCTCCTCAACAACGTCAACAAGCAGATCGGCGACCTGAGGGCCGCGGGCCCCAAGGTGGGCCTGACCCACGCCATCGACACCTACGTCGCGGGTCCGAACGCGGACGGGCTCGCGAAGCTCGGGCCGGCCGCGCGCGCCCAGCTCGAAGCCCACCTGGCGCAGGAGATCGCGGCGGCGGAGAACGCCGGGTTCGACACCACGGACCTGAAGGCCCTGCAGACGCGGTTGCAGAACGAGGCGGACGCGCGCGCCGCGGTCGCGCAGGTGATGCGGCACGGCGTGGACGGGCTGACCGCCCAGGTCGACAAGGCCAACCAGGTGTTGCAGGACTTCCGCGACGGCAAGGAAGACCACACCGGTTTCAACGGCTTCATGAACCGCTGGTTCGGCACCGGCGAGGACCACAGCTCCTTCGACTTCGACGGCAAGATCGCCGAAGCCGAGGCGGTGGTGAAGCAGTCAGAGCACCAGCTGTCGTTCGTGACCGACCCCGAGTACAGCAACCGCTTCGACAAGATCGCGGACATGAACGCGAAGCTGGACCGGCTGGAACAGCTGAGCAAGAACCTCGGTGAGGGCGCGCAGCGCCAGGCGGAGCTCCAGGCCAAGATCGACGAAGCCCGGCAGGCTCGTGAGGCGCAGGCGAACCAGCTCTCTCAGAACACTCCTGAGTCCGACGTGCAGTCCGACGTCGACGTGCGGCCAGAGACCCCTCAGGTCACTCCGCGGGAGGAGCACGCCGCGTTCAAGGCGTCGCTGTTCGGCAAGTCCTCCGCCGAGCTCAACGACCTGGCCGAGCAGTACCGCGACAACCCGGACCGCTCGTACGAGATCGACCAGATGGCCCGCAACCAGGAGATCGCCCAGAAGCAGGGCGGCATCGGGCAACACCTGCGGGACCTCGAGAGCGAGATCAAGGAGACGCACAACCAGATCGGCGACCTGAAGCACGTCACCGACGCGCTGCCGGACGCGTGGAAGACCGAACTGATGCGCACCGACCAGGCCCAGCGCCAGGCGGAGCAGCAGACCCTCAAGTCGCACGAGACGCAGCTCAACAACGAGCTGCGGAGGCTGCAGTACGACCGCAACGACGCGCTCACCGCGTATGCGCTGAACCTGCCCTCCGACCCGAACGCGCCGGGCTGGCAGTCGGTGACGCCCCAGGACGCCGTGGACCTCGAGAACCACGTCGAGAACCTGATCAACGACGCACGCGTCGGCGGCCAGCCGAACCCGGCGCTGAGCCGGCTGCTCGACACGCTCACGGGCATGCGGATCGACGACTCGGCGTCGGTGCGCTCGAACGACGCACCGTCGGTCCACGCGGACGACTCGGCGCCGGTCCAGCCGGACAACGACGTCCAGGACCGCGCCCCGGCCAACGAGAACCAGCAGAGTCAGCCCGAGCCCAGCCCGCAATCGCGGCCGTTCATGCAGGACCCGTCGGCACGGCCCGCGAACCCGGACGTGGACATCGTCGTCCCCGGCGGCTTCGGCCCCATCCAGGAGGGCACGCCCCAGCGGTCGTTCGAGGCGTCGCTGTACGGTCTGGACTCCGCGGCGCTGCGCGACATGCAGCAGAACCCGGCCTACACCAGCAACCCGGACCGCGCGGCCGCGATCCAGAACGCGCTCGACCTCTCCCGGGGCGTCAACAGTCCCCAGGCTTACGACGCGCGAATGCGGGCCGCCCAGCAAGGTCTCGCCAAGGCCGAGGCCGCCCGCGCCCAGTGGAACGCCGCCGACCTGGTGCCGGACAGCCTCAAGCCCCAGTCGGTGCTCGACGAGCAGGCAGCCCGCCAGGAGCGGGCGGACCGCGAGGTCCAGCGCGCGCAGAACCGGGTCGACCAGCTCACGAACAACCGCGACGCGGCGCTCACCGTGTACGCGCTCCAGCAGCCCGCCGACCCGAACTCGTACGGCTGGCGCCAGTTCAGCGACAGCGACCTGGCGGCCGTGCAGAGCCACGTCGAGCAGCAGATCCAGGACGCGCAGGCGGGCGGCCACCCGACCGATCACCTCACGGACCTCCGGGACTTCACCCAGCAGCTCCAAGAAGACCGGAGCCAGCAGAACGCGACCAACACCAACACGGCCGCGGACAGCGACACGACCGGGCGGAACACCCCGGCCGAGACCCGTCCCGCACCGACCAGGGACGTCCCTCCTGCTCCCCCGGCGCCGATCTTCGACGCGAAGACCGACGCGCCGAAGATCAAGAGTGGTGGCGCGCCGCCCGCCATGACGCCCCCGACCCCGGAATCCCACCGGGGCAAGGACGTCATCACCGACGAGTCGTGGCGGCACGACCCGGCCAAGACCGCCGACTGGTCCACTCCGAACAACCCGGCCGACCGCAGCACGTGGGCCGACCGCCGCAACGACACCGACGTCCGCACCGTCGACGTGGTCGTGCACGACGTGCGCACCGACAGCACGCCCACGGACATCAAGTCGTACCAAGGACTCATCAACTACGACCTGCGCCGCATCGAGACCAGCCCCGGCAACTTCGTGCAGGAGTACACCGTCAAGGTGCACGTCGATCCTGCGACGGGCGTCAGCCCGGAGATGGTGGCGCAGGTCAAGGAGAACGCCAGCAACGGCGTGAACTCCATGCTGAACCAGGGTTTCCGGCTGCCCAGTGGCGACCAGTTCCACCTCAACCTCGAGTTCACCGACAACAAGGCGGACGCGCACACCAGCATCAAGGTCGACAACAACGTCGCCAACCCGGACCAGACGCACTGGAACCCCAACACCAGCCCCGAGGTCCTGGCGCACGAGACGCTGCACTACCTCGGCATTCCCGACGAGTACAGCGACAAGTCGCGGGTCTTCCAGCAGCACGACACCAACACCGGCGTCCACAAGAACGACGGCGGCATGATGGGCTCCGACGTCCACCTGGACGACCCCGGCGTGCGACCGCGCCACCTCTGGCTCATCGAACGCACCGCCAACAGCCAGGTCATGGTGCCCGACACCAGGCTCGACGCACCCGGCCCCGCCACCGTGCCGCCTCCTGCGCCTGACACCGCCAAGCCGGACACCTCCAAGCCGGACGCCGACGGCGACGCCCGGCAGATGCCCAAGCACAGCCGGAACTCGGACAGCGACAGCGAAGCCGGTCCGGCCGACGACCGGCCCACCAAGCGGAAGCCCGCCGCGGACGCCTGGGTGGACCCGGACTCCGCGATGGACGTCGACAACGCGGCTACCCAGGCCGACGGTGACGTCGACATGGACGCCCAGAACGACAACCAGCTGGACAACCTGGCCGATCAGTTCGACACCCTGTCGCTGGGCAACGTCGACTTCAAGTACAACCCCGCGTTCGCGAACCTGGCGAGCGGCCCGATCGACCTGCCCACCAAGGAGAACTACCTCGCGAAGCTCAAGGAGAGCGTCGAGGGGAACAAGCAGCCGTCGTTCGTGATCAACATGATCGTCGGCCACAACCAGCTGGGCGAGATCAACAGTGTCATCGACGCCATCACCAAGGATGCCGGTGACATCAAGGAAAACATGGTGTTCGTCGTCGGCGTGAACGGCCGCGCCGACTCCAACGCCGACATGAGCTCGCACATCGACGATGCGAACACCTCTGTCGCGCACCGCAAAGAGCCGATCGCGCTCGTGCCGTTGTCCGAGGTGAAGGCCAACGAGAGCTTCCCCTTCGGCAAGATGCGCAACGAGACGATGAACAGCTCCGCCACGAAGTTCGCCGTCGGCGCGCTGAACGGCAAGGACACCCACCCGTACCTGTCGATCCAGGACTTCGACTCCGGCTCGCGCCAGGTGCCGTCGGGCAAGGACGTCTTCAACCACTTCAACGAGACGCTGAACTCGCCGGACACCGGCCCGCTCCGCCCGCTGATGCACGCGGGCGGCTACCGCGTCGGTGACCCCGACGCGCTCGTCGCGGACGTCGAGAAGCGGATCGCCAAGGAGCAGCAGGCGCTCAACGACGACAAGTCGCTCGACAAGAAGAAGCGGGCCGACCGGCAGCGGCAGCTGGACCTGGCTCGCGACTACATCAAGCCGGAGAACCAGAAGGCGTTCGTCGAGAAGTTCCAGCAGGCGATGAACGACGACATGGACGCGCGGGTCCGGCAGGCGGACTCGGCACCCCTGCTGCCGTACTCGCCAGAGCCCAACCTGTTCATCGACGCGAACGTCCCGCTGATCGACTCGACGGTGAAGTTCAGCGACGGCGAGGCCGAGTTCAACGGTCTCGGCAAGTCGATGAACAAGTTCGCGGGCAACGAGCTGGTGGACATCCACACGAACCAGCTGCCCAAGCCCGAGCTCAACGCGGACCTCAAGGCAGCCAAGGCGCAGCTCGAAGCCGACATCAGGGCGCAGGGCGGCGGGGCCGGCAAGGGCCAGACCAAGACCCTGAACTCGATCAACGCGGAGATCCGGGCGAACGAGAGGTTCGTCAAGGGCAACGCCGAGTTCGAGGCCGCGGTCGTCGCCGTCTCCGTGCAGTCCGGCATCGAGGTCGACCAGCAGACCAACCGCAACCCGTACCGCGGCCTGAACTTCTCCACCGACTTCGTGAACGGCGCGGTCGGCACCGACCTGTCCCGCATCGCGCTCGACTTCGCCAAGGCCGACGGCAAGTCGTGGGCGCAGTCGCACGTCGACCTGAAGACCGTGCCGAACCGGACCTTCGGTGGGGACCCGGGACAGGCGTCGAAGGCGGCCAAGGCCGAGATCTCGGCCTCGGACATCCGCAACGAGTTCCAGGACAAGAAGTCGAGCAAGTCGCACGACAAGCGCGAACCCCAGCAGAAGGTCGAGCACAAGTACCGCTACGACTCCGAGAGCGGCGTCCACACGCAGACGGACACGAAGGGCGGCTGGAACCCCTCCAAGGTCGACTCGCTCAAGCTCGGCTGGGAAGACAAGAACACCCTCAACCACGCGATCTCCGCGGACATCCCCGGCCACGGGACCATGGGCGTCGATCCGCAGGTCGACGGCACCACCAACTACCCGCCGCCGAGGGAGAAGCCCAAGGAAGGCAAGCTCAAGCCCAGGACGGAGGCCGAACTCGGCCACATCGTCCCGACGGCCAAGCAGCAGAAGATGGCCACGGTGCTGAACATGGCACTGTCGGACAACGACAGCAACGTCACCCGCACGTTCGGCATGCTCGAGCACGGCATCGTGCCGCTCGTGGGCGCCCCGCGGCAGAACGGCCTGTTCAACGCGGTGCACGACGCGCAGGTCGCCGAGTCGAGCAGCAAGAAGGGCAAGGGCAAGGCGGTTCCGCCGCCGGTGGATCTGCGCACGAGCACGATCCGCCAGGGCTCGACCGCGTCGCCCGGCATCACCTCGCAGATCGCGCAGTTCCGCCAGGAGCACGGCCTGGAGAACGGCCACCTCGTCAACGCGCTCATCGAGCCCAGGCCGACGCCCGAGGTCGGGGGCAACCACCCGGTCGACAACACGGGCACGCCCGGCACCGAGCTGACGGCGGACCAGCGCGCCGAGCAGGACCAGGCCGACGCTGCCGAGAAGGACGCCGAGAACCGCAAGGCGGCCAAGGCGGAGGAACTCGCCGTCAAGCTGCTCGCGACCCAGCTCAACCGGCCGATCACGGTCCACGGAACGAACGGGACCACGACCGTC
This sequence comes from Lentzea sp. NPDC051213, assembly GCF_044455585.1. Lineage (NCBI taxonomy): Bacteria > Bacillati > Actinomycetota > Actinomycetes > Pseudonocardiales > Pseudonocardiaceae > Lentzea > Lentzea sp. NPDC051213. The sequence continues at coordinate 621,189 of NZ_JBITEX010000001.1, read as the reverse complement.
ACCCCGTTCTCCGAGCCCAGGCCGGAGGTCCTCGAGCACTCCACGGAGGCGGACAAGAAGAAGGCGGCGAAGTGGAAGGAGCCGAAGTTCGGGCCTGAGCTGCACATCGACCGGCAGCCGAACCCGAACGGCAAGTCGACCTTCACCCCGCACACCCCGGCCGACGGTGATCCCGGTCCGTCGCACCGCGGCGCGCCCGACCCGGAGGTCCAGGCGCGCCCGGCGCCCGGCACGCCGAACCCGGTCATCCCGATGGTCACGCTGACCCCGCCGCCGGTCGGCCAGGTCATGCCGGCGCAGCAGAACCTGCCGTCGTTCTTCCAGAACAACCAGGCGCTGGGCACGATCGCGCCGACCGAGGTGCGCGGCGCCGACCAGGTCACGAACGCGATCCCGAACCTCAGGCCCGCCGACGCCGCCCGCATCCAGCAGGCGATCAACGGCGACTTCGAGTCGTTCCTGGACACCGGCCGCAACTTCCAGGTCAAGCTCGGCAACACCTGGTTCGAGGCCAACGTCCGCGCCACCATGCAGGTGGACCCGACCCAGTCCCCTGTGGACGCTCCGGACGTCAAGGTCGACATGACCGCGCAGTCCGGCAACTCCGCCGCGACCACCCACACCGTGGCCACGGCCAACGACATCGGCGGTTCGGCCTCCGCGGGTGTCGCCGTGGGTCCGTACGGCTCGCTCGGCGGCAAGGCGCAGCTGGCCACGCCGGCCCAGTCGCAGTCGCAGTCGACGTCCACCACCGACCAGCGGATCATCAGGGCGGGCGAGGGCTCGACCCAGACGACCGTGCCGGTGACCTACGACATCACGCTCACCGGAGTCGACGGAGCCATCCACCCCGTCGACTCGGTCAGCACGGGCACGGACGTCACCCTCCAGATCCCGAACGACCTGGCCACGATCACCGGTTCCGCCAACAACTCCGGCCCGGCCTCGCCGCAGGACCGGCAGTGGGGCGTCAAGATCGAGCACCCCGTCGCCGAGGCGGTGACGGTCGGCAACCAGCAGAAGGCGTTCGCGGACGTCGCGGCGAAGCTGCACCCGTCGATCACGAAGGTCGGTTCGCCCGGCCGCGAGGCGCTGCAGAACTTCCTGAGCCCCACCGAGATCCGCAACAACCTGGGCGCGATGCTCGGTGGCGGTCACGTGACGTCGCCCGACCTGATCAGCCCGCACGCGAGCAAGGGCGCGGCGGTGCAGATGACGGCGACGCTGCAGACCGCCGAGCTGGTCGGCACGCACAGCAGCTCGCAACTGCGCCTGCACGAAACCTCGGCACACAGCAGTGGTGTGTCCTCGACGACCAAGTCCGGCGGCGGCATCACCGCCGGTGTCGGCGGCAACATCGGTGTGCCCGGCGCGATCGGCGGCCAGGTCGGCGCCACGCTCGGCTACTCCGCCAACGTCGCGGAGAACGTCAACGCGGGCACGAACACCAGCCACCGCAGCGGCATCCAGCTCAAGGGCGACACCGGCCTGTACAAGGTGACCGCCGAGGTCGAGGTGCGCACCCCGAGCGGTGACAACGTCAAGGTCCCGGTCACCACGTACATGCGCATCGGTCTGCCCGAGGCGGGCGCGCTGGGCCTGCCCACGCCGGACGGCACGCGCAACTCGACGGTCGACGAGACCAACAAGGGCCAGAAGTTCCCGCCGCCCTACATGGGCGGGGCGATCGCCGCGGGCAACGCCAAGGTCGGCGAGTTCGCGCCGGCCGCGCAGGTGCAGGGCCAGGTCGAGTCCGCGTTGCGGGACCTGCCCGGTTTCAGCAACTTCCTGCCGACGTGGAACGACCCGGACGTGAACCCGCGCAGCAGCAGGGGCAAGGGCTTCGCCGACGTCTCCGAGCAGCTCGCGAACCAGCGCAAGCTGACCACGCAGCTCTCGCCGACGGCGCTGAAGACCAACATGGACAGCCTCATGGGGCCCGGCGTCCAGGTGCAGCTGAAGAACAGCGGCAAGACCAGCAACACCTACGTCAACATCACCGTCAAGGCGCGGCTGACCAACCCGGAGCACCTCGGCCAGGCCGACTCGCGCAACATCCGCGAGTCGTCGTCCACCGGCCCGAAGCTGGACAGTTCCACGACCACCACCAAGGGCTGGAGCGGTGGCGTCGAGGGCAGGGTGACGATCCCCGCCAAGACCGGGGACGCCACCCTGACGCCGGCGCCGCAGGCCGGCGTGAAGTACAACCAGTCGTGGTCGGACAAGACCGTGGCGGGACCGACGGTCAACAGCACGTCGATGAACGCCGGCAGCCCGAACGCCCAGGTGTTCCGCCACGACGTGGAGTTCGACGTCGAGATCACCACGTTCACCCGGCCGCGCGCGTGGGTGCGGCGCATCGTGCCCGGCGCGCCCGGTTTCCAGTCGCCCGAGCAGAGCACGGTGGCCAAGACCGGCGACGGCAAGCTGGACAGGATCGACGGCAAGGTCAACCTGTGGGTGTCGGACAGCTCGACGCTCGACACCGACCCCGGCACCGGTTTCCAGCCGGGTGACCCGGAGCCGAAGACGCTCAAGGACGCGCCGACCGTCAAGGACCTGCTGAGCTCGGGGCCGAAGGAGAAGTCGCCGGACTTCCTGCACGTGGAAGCCGTGGCGAACACGACGGCGTTGCGCGACCAGGCCATCGACGCGCTCAACCGCGCGGCGGGTGGCGACTCCGCGCTGACCGTGCCCGGCACGGCCTCGCGGGCCCAGATCGACAAGATGTTCAGCCCGGAGAACATCAAGGCCAACCTGCGCAAGCTGACCGAGACCGGCATGCAGGAGCAGGGCCTGAAGTACGACCGCCGGGTCACCGACCGCACCGGCGCGATCGGCGTGACGTTCGGACTGAGCAACCCGAAGCTGGTGTCCATTTCGGACAACACCGGCACCGAGAACGCGAACACCGGTGGCTACAAGGCGGGCGAGTCCTCGTCCACCAGCCGGTCGGTCGACCTCACCGGTGGCATGAACGTCCCGGTGCGGCCGAACACCACACCCCCGCCCGCGGGGGAGGCCACGCCCACCAGCGGTTCCGGTGGTGTCGCGGTGGCCGCCAAGTACACGCCGTGGTCGGACTCGAAGTCCACGTCCACCGAGATCGGTGGCAGCGTCGACCGCAACTTCGTGACGCCGGGCAGCGGGCGCACCGTGCTGGTGCAGCTCGACGCGGACGTCACGGTGGTCGGCGAGAGCCGGGCCGCGAACTTCCTGCACGGCAGCACGCCGCGGGCCGAAGGCGCGACGGTGAACCTGCCCAAGTCGGTCTTCGTGCGCGTGACCGAGGACGTCGCGCGGGACATGGGTCTGCTGCCGGACGTGCAGCCGAACGTGCCCAAGCCCGACTTCCCGGAGATGGCGCCGCCGGCGACGGTGGCCAAGGACGCTCCCGGCTCGCTCGGACTGTCCGTTGTGGAGAGTGCGCCGGATCTGTCCGACGTGGTCAAGGACCTCACCCAGCAGGTGAACGACAAGACCGCGAAGAGGTTCGGCGGCGACCCGCTGCTGCCGGACTCGGTGCTCAAGGACTCGATGAGCAACCTGCAGCGCCTGGTCGACTTCAGCTCGCCCGCCAGCGTCAAGTCGATGATCGACAGTGCTCTGGACGGCGGTGTGCCGCTGCTGGTGCACCAGCCGGGCACGTTCGGCAAGGACTCGTTCCAGGTCACGTTGCGGGCCAAGGCGGAGACGCCGCAGTTCCAGGAGGTCGTCAACGACGGCGTCGAGATGGAGCAGACCGTCTCCGGCTCGCAGAAGGTCGGCGACAGCCAGGGCCGCGGCAAGGGCTGGAGTGCCGGCATCAAGGCGCCGGGACTGGCCTCGCCAGGCAGCGCGAACCCGAACGTCTCCGGCACCGCGGGTGTGATCGCGGCGGCGAACATCGGGCAGTCCAAGAGCAGTTCGGTCACGAACTCGACGACCGACCAGTTCGGCCACTTCCGCGCGGCGAGCGGACCGGCGGTGCGCTACACCGTGCCGGTCGAGTTCGAGCTCGTCGTGGAAAAGGGCAACGAGGTAGTCGCGGAGGCCACGACCGGCAAGCAGGAGATGACCGTCCGGCTGCACGCGGACAACCAGAAGGTCAAGACCGACAACGGGTTGCCCCCGCTGCCGTACGACTCCGACGCGCAGCCCCGTCCCAGCGACCAGGGCACCCCGCAGGCCGCCGCCGAGTGGCAGCAGGCCGGCAACCCCTCGACCGTGTCCGACTTCGCGTCGGTGGAGAACCTGCGTGGCGCGCAGGACCTGCGCAAGGCCGCGATCCAGGCGTTGACCGACGCGGGCGCGGGCAAGGGCCTCACCGGCAAGGGCACGGGCTCGCTCAACAGCCTGCTGTCGACGTTGAGCTCGGAGAACCTGCAACCGCATCTGCCCGGCATGCTGTCCGGCCCGCTGACCGTGCCGGGCCTGCACGAGGCGGCGCTGACGTTCGGCCAGGACGCGGACGTCAAGGTCTACGCCAAGCTGGTCGACCCGGCGCTCGACTCGCTGAGCGACGGCGTCGCAATGGAGAACCCGAAGACGCAAGTCACCTCGACCAGCGCTGACGCCAAGGTCACCGAGAGCGGTGACGTGTCCGTCGGCCTCGTGACCGGCGGCGCGGGGATCAAGCAGAACACGAACCCCGGCGACAACGTCAGCGTCGGCGTGAGCGGTGTCGAGCTGCGGCACGCGGGCGAGGACTCCTCCGCGGTGTCCGGCGGCGCGACCGACAACAAGGTCAACAACCTCAAGCCGAAGAGCAGGACCGGCCTGGTCCAGTTCGGCGTCGAGTACCGCGTGGTCGCCACGATCGGCGGCAGGACCTCCGTCGTGGACCTCTCGGTCCCGAACTCGGCCGCGGTCCGCATGCCGGTCGCCGAGGCGCAGACCGTGCTGGGCACCGACTTCAGCGCGGAGCTGACGGACGCGCAGACCGCGGTGAAGGACGCGGCGGCCGACTGGCGCGCCGCCGAGATCGCCGTCGACACCGCCCGGCACGACGCCCAGCAGGTGATCAACGACGGTGCCGCGAAGCTCGCCAAGAACGACTCGGCGTTCACCCAGGTGCAGATCGACTACAACGCCGCGATCCAGACCCACCTGGACGAGCAGGCCAAGGTCCCGGCCCTTTCGGAACGGGCCGAGGCGGCGCGCCAGGACGTCGCCGACACGCGCGACACCGTCCAGCTGCTCACGCCCTTCGTGAGCCAGCTCAGCCTCGACGTGCTGGGCGCGCAGTCCCTGGTGGCCAACGCCAAGCTCGACCCCGAGGCCAAGGCCGAGACGCTGCAGTCACTGGAGAACCAGCTGACCGTGACGCCGGACGCGGCGGGCCTGCGCCCGCAGGCCGACGCCGCCCGCCAGGCGCACACCGACGCCCAGACCGAGCTGCAGGCGGCCGAAGCCGATGCGGAGAACGCGCAGAACAGGCTCGACCAGGCCCAGGAGGCGCTCGACCACGCCCGCGGGGAACTAGATGACCAGCGGCAGGTGGCGGCCGACCGGCGGGCGGATCTGACCGCACAGGAGCAGGCCGTGGCCCAGGCGGACACGGCCCGCGCTGCCGCGCAAGCCAAGCACGACCAGGAAGTCGCGCGGCTCGCCGCGGACCGCGCGGCGCACGAAGCCCGTGTCAGGGATGCGGAGAGCCGGCTCAACGACGCCCGCAGTGCCGCCGACGGCAAGCAGAAGGCTTGGTGGGACGCGAAGGGCGTCGTTGACGAGAAGATCGCCGACTACAACCGGGCTCCGGTCACTACCACTGGTGGTGGGACGGATGGCGGGCCTGACCTGTCTAAGGATCTCCCGCCTACGCCGCCGGATCTGTCCAAGGCGCTGCCGCCTACGCCGCCTGTGGATAGCGAGGCCGGGTCGTCCAGCATGAGCGCGCCGTCCCGTCCCGCCGACAGCGAGGCTGGCTCGTCCAGCATGAGCGCGCCCACCCGCCCGGCACCGCCGCCTCCCGTCACGTCCACTGTGGACGCTTCGAGCAGCGCGGACGCATCGACCCGTCCTGCCGACAGCGAGGCCGGCTCGGCCAGTAGGAACGCGCCCACCCGCCCGGCACCGCCGCCGCCTCCCGCCACGTCCACCGTGGACGCCTCGACGAGCGCGAACGCGCAGACTCGCCCTGCCGACAGCGAGGCTGGCTCGTCCAGCAGGAACGCGCCCACCCGCCCGGCACCCCCGCCACCTCCCGTCACGTCGACCGTGGACGCCTCGACGAGCGCGGACACCAACACGCAGCCCGACACCGACGCGCAGCCCGACACCAACACGCAGCCCGACACCGACGCGCAGCCCGACACCGACGCGCAGCCCGAGCTGGACGGCCAGCCGTCCAGCCAGCCGCCTGCCGACCCGAGTCCGTTGCACAGCACGGAAAGCTCGGCGCCGTGGTTCGACCCGCGGACGCCGGTGTCGTCGCAGGCCATCGCGGACGCCCGCGCCACCACCCCGGCGAGCAGCTGGGTGCGTGGTGAGGACGCCGGTGTGCTCGACACGACGAGCGTTGGGCCGCACGGCATCTCGATGCAGGCCTGGCGCGGCCCGATCGCGTACGACAACCGCGTCCTGGACGTCGACGGCGTGCCGGTTCGCGACTTCACCGTCCGGCTGCACCTGGACAACGGCACCGCCGACGTGCAGGACCGCACCCGTGCGGGCGTCGAGGACATGTTCAACCAGGGTTACCGGCTGCCCAGCGGCGAGCAGTTCCACGTCACCGTGGAGTTCACCGACAACCCCGGCGACGCGCACGCCACGATCAACGTCACCGACGACCCCGACGGCCGGGCGAACCAGCTCACCTGGCCTGCGTACACCGACTCGCGGCGCCTGGCGCACGAGGTCGGGCACTTCCTGGGACTGCGTGACGAGTACCTGGAGACCGGCGACGTGAAGCCGATCTTCCAGCACCAGGACGGCCGGGGCCGCGTCGTCAACGACGACTCGCCCATGACCCAGGGCATCGACGCGGCGGACGCGCGCCTCAAGCCGCGGCACCTCCAGCTGGTCGAGGACCGGATGACGGCGCTGCAGTCGCACAACCCGCCTGCCGCGCAGGACTTCGACTCCGACCAGCTCGCGCCGAACATGCCCAAGCGCGGCCCGGAGGAGATGGACCTCGACGACAACGCGGACGCGGGCAAGCGCCGCCGTGACGACGACCACGTCTTCGACCCCGGCACCGAACCCGGCACCGACCAGTCCGCTGTGGACGTCGAGATGGCCGATCCGGGGATCGAGCTGGTCAACGAGAACGGCGTGCAGAACGCGGCGTTCGAGAACCTGGCGCAGGGCCGGACGCTGACGCCGATCGACGCGTCCAACTACCTCGACCGCACCCGGCAGAGCATCGCGAACAACGAACCGCCCGCGTTCGTGGTCAACATGATCGTCCGGGCGAGCGAGCTCGGCCAGCTCGACGCGGTGATCAACGGTGTCATGGCCAACACGAACAACATGGACGGCCGCGTGGCGTTCGTGCTGGGTGTGAACGCCTCGACGCAGCAGGAGATCGACGCCGCGATGAACGCCGCCGCACCGTCGGTGAACGCACACGCGACGCCGATCGCGCTGGTGAGCGTGCCGCACGGCGCCGGGGGCTTCAAGTTCGGCGAGACCCGCAACGAGACGATGGACAGCGACGCGCACAAGTTCGCGGTGCACGCGTTGGCCGCGAACGGGACGCACCCGTACGTGTCGATCATGGACTTCGACGCCGGCGACCGCAGGACCCGCGCCGGTGGGCACGTCTTCGACCACGTCGCGCAGCTCCTCGACGCCGAGCAGCCCGGCATCGGAAACGAGCCGGACACCCCGGCGCCGCTGCGGCCGCTGATGGTCGGCGGCGGCTACCGCGTCACGGCCACCGCAGACCAGCTCACGCAGGACATCCTCCACCGCATCGACAGCGACACGACGACGAACGACCACCAGAAGAACGTCCTGCGAGGCCGGCTCCACGCGGAGGGCTTCATCGAGGGCTTCCAGCACAAGGTCGACGCGGACATGCACGCCCGCCGCACCCAGCAGGGCATCCACCCGTTGCTGCCCTACACGCCGGAGCCGAACCTGTTCATCGACGGGCTGGTGCCGCTGGCCGCGCCCGAGGTCCGGTTCGGCAACGGCGGCGCGGAGTTCGCCGATCTGAGCGTGTCGCTGAACGGCTTCTACGCCAAGGAACTGGCCGCGCTGGTCACCCCGGCCGACCCGGCGGACATGGCCGGCGCCACCGAGCAGGCCAAGATCCACGTGCAGAACAACAGCCACCCGCTGCGGGGCCAGGCGTTCACCACGGACTTCCTGGCGGGCGACACGGGCACGGACCTGTCCCGGATCGCCTACGGCCTCCTCATGACCGGCAAGATGCCGCAGTCGCACACCGCGCTGCCGAACGTGAGCGAGCGGTTCCTCGACGGCAGGGGCGCGAAGGCGGGCACGAAGTTCGCGAAGGAACGCGAACGGATCGCCGAGGGTGAGCACCAGCTCGCCGAGCCGTTCCTGCCACCGGCCGAGGGGCAGACCACGCACACGTGGACGCCCACGCCCGCGATGGCGAGGCAGCTCGGCCAGGCGGAGAAGAACCGGATGAACCCGGCCGTGTCGACGCCGATGCCCTCCCCGTTCGAGCACCTGCCGGCCGACCGTCCGGTGCCGGAGGGGGCCAAGCCGCCCAAGCCGGTGCCGATGACGGCCGGCATCCAGAAGGATCAGAAGCTCGTCGCCGCCCACGGCGTCGTCGCTTCCGACCACGTCAGCGACACGGTGCGGCAGCTGCGGTACCTGTCGGAGGACGTGCTGCAACGGCCGACGCCGCCGCCGACCACGCCCGACGGCCTGTACGCGGTCATCGGCCAACTCACGAACAACAACCCGATGGCGTTGCGGCAGCAGGTGGTCGGCCTCGCGGCCGGCAACGCGGACGTGTCCAGGTGGGTCGCGGACTTCACCGTCAGCCGGCCGATGCACCACGGGCACCTGCACGGCGCGCTGGTGGAGAACCTGAACTGGAGCATGCGGCCGGAGGCGAACGAGAACATCGGCGCCGGCAACGCACGCGACCTGCTCGGCCGCCTGATCGCCACGCAGCTCGGCGTGAACGTGCGGATCCACCAGGGCGGTGGCACCCCGGTGGTGCTGCAGCCGATGGGCGGCCAGGGTCAGTTCACGGTCGACCTGGAAATGCAGGTCGTGAACGGTCACGTGACCTACCGGCCACGTCAGTGATGCTTTAGCTTGGCTGAGTGGACGAGTTCGCGCAGGCTCTCCGGACGGCGATCACGAATCGCGGTCTCGGTCTGGAGCGCCTGCGCGAACACCTCTCCCAGCACGGCGTGTCGGTCTCGCTGGCGACGCTGAGCTACTGGCAGACCGGCCGCAGCAAGCCAGAGCGCAAGGCGTCGCTGCAGGCGGTAGTCCACTTGGAACACATCCTGTGCCTCCCGCCGGGCCACCTCAGCGAACTGCTCGGCCCGCCCCGCCCGCGTGGCCGCTGGCTGCGCAAGGCGCCGGGGCCGATGTCCGAGTTCTGGCCGGAGCCCTCGCACGTCGAGCACGCGCTGCACGACCTGGAGACCCGCTGGGACGACCAGCTGGTGCGGGTCAGCCAGCACGACTTCGTGACCGTGGGCGCCGACCGCACCGAGCGGTCCTTCCGGTCACGGCAGGTGCTCTCGGCGTCGATGAACGGCCCTGACCGGTGGGTCGTGATCATGCACATCGACGACCACGACCGGCCGTTGCCGCAGGTCAGAGCGTTGAAGCACTGCAAGATCGGCCAGCTGGTGCAGAACGAGGCTGAGGGGTTCGTGGTCGCGGAGCTGCTCTTCGACCGGCCGCTGCGCAAGGGCGAGAGCATCGTGATCGAGCACGAGCTGGTCAACCAGGCTCCCTGTCCACTTGCGACGAACTACGAGCGCAAGTTCCGCCTGCCGACGCGGGAGTACGTGCTGGAGGTGACGTTCGAGGGCACCCCGCCGGTCTCCGTCACGCAGCTGGCCGACGACTCCTCCGTGGACCCCGGGAGCACGCTGCTCGACGTGGCGCTCGACGTGCAGCCCGGGGTGCGCGGATTCCGCTGGAACTGGGACTAAGCCCGCCGGAACTCCCGCGACGACGGAACCAGGGCCACCACCGCGGGAGCCGCGAAGCAGATCACCGCGCAGACCCCGAGCACGGCGCTCACGCCGAACTCCTGGATCGCCGGTGCGATGAGGGCCAGGCCGACCGGCGCCAGGCCGTACGACAGCAAGAAGTCCAATGAGGACACACGAGCGAGCTTGCCCGGCTCGACCTCGCGCTGGGTCGCGGTGAACCACGGCACGTTGAACAGCTCGATGCCGATCCCCGTGACGGCGTACGCGGCGATCAGCACGAACGGGTGCACCGGCAGGAGCAGGCCCAGCGGCACGAACCCGTAGCAGGCGAGTCCGGCCAGCGCGACCCATCCCGCCGCCGGTGGCCGCCAGCGCGCGATCAGCACCGCGCCCAGGAGTGCGCCGACGGTGTACGCGGTCGTGGCGGCCGCCAGCACCGCCTCGGTGTTGTAGCGGTCCCTGCTCACGAGCGGCAGCACGACAGCGGTCGCGGAGTAGCCGGTGGCGATCACCGCCGTCAGCGCGCCGAGCCCGGCCAGGAACCACGGGTGCCGGCGCGCCTCCCTGATGCCGTCGAGGAAGTCGGGGACGAAACCCGCGCGGGTGGTGGTGGCGGCGGGGACCGGCTCGCCCGTCCCCGCCGGTGGCACCAGCGCCGCGCACAGCCACAGCACGCCGGTCGCCACCAGCAGCGCGCGGGCGTCCACGAGCAGCGCCGCGAGCGCGGTGAGGCTCGGCGCGACCAGCGTCGTGACGCGGACCGCGAGCGTGATCGCCGCGTTGGCCTGCTGGCGCCCCGACTCCGGCACCACCTCGGCCACGAGCGCCTGGAACGCGGGCCGGCAGGCACCCTGACCCGCACCGACGACCGCCGCCGCCACGGCCATCAGCAGCAGCGACCGCCCCATACCCAGCGCGATCACCGGCGTGACGAGCCCGGCCGTCAGGCACGACCAGAAGACCACGCCGCGGCGGGCGTGCCGGTCGGCGAGCACGCCGGCGACGGGGACGGCGACGAGGAACCCGGCGGTCCTCGCGGCCAGCACCACGCCCAGCTCAACGGCGGTGATCGACCGCTCGAGCACGGCCAGGGCGAGGACGAACGGCAGAGCCCACATCGCGAGGCCCGACGCGGTCGTGCCCGCCCACAGACGCACGAACGACACGTTGCGGAAGACGGACGGCGCCGCCGGTACTGCGTTCTCGGTCACGTGGTTCACTCCGGCAACCTACTTGATTTGATAATCATTGTCAGTAAGGGTAGCTGATGTCCCACCACGAGCCTGGAGGATCCATGTCACTTCCTGTCCGGTTGACGGGCACGATCGCGGCCGTCACCTTGGCCGCGGGGTGCGCCGCCGGTGCGTCCGGTCCCGATGCTCCCGCATCCGGCGCCGTCGCGATCACGAGCTGCGGCAAGCAGCTCTCGTTCACGGGCGCTCCGCACCGGGTCGTGTCGCTGGACCAGGCTTCCACCGAGACGCTGCTGGCGCTGGGGGCCAAGGACAAGATGGTCGGCACGGCCAACCTCAAGACCAAGCCCGCACCTCGGTACGCCGACGACTACGCCAAGGTCCCGGTGCTGTCGCCGAAGATCCTGACCGCCGAACCGCTGCGTGCCGCGAACCCCGACTTCGTGGTCTCCGGCTACAAGGAGCTGTTCACGGCCGACCGCGCGGGCACCCGTGACGAACTCGCCGCGCTCGACGTCCCGACGTTCGTGAGCGCGGTCAACTGCCCCGACGGCACCGAGGCGTTCGAGCGGTTGTTCCGCGACTACGCGGATCTCGGCAAGGCGATGGGCGTCTCCGCGCGGGCCGACCAGCTGATCGCCGAGCAGCGTGCCGTCATCTCCGAGGTGCAGGCCAGGAAACCGGCGCCGGGACTCAAGGTCGCGTGGGTCTACTCGGTGTTCAAGGGCGTGCCGTACGTGGCGGGCAAGGCCGGCATGCCGGGTGCGATCAGCAAGATCGCCGGTGTCACCAACGTCTTCGACGACATGGACCAGGAGTGGCCGGAGGTCTCCTGGGAGACGGTCGCAGAGCGTGCGCCGGACGTGATCGTCATCGGCGACCTGTCCGAGCGCGGCAATCCCGGCGACAAGGCCGAGGAGAAGATCGCGATGATGCGCGAGCACCCGATGATGGCGCAGCTGCCCGCGGTGCGCGACAACAAGATCATCAAGATCCCGGGCATCGAGCTGGACGCGTCCGTCCGCACGGTCGACGCGCTGCGCGCGTTCTCGGCCGCCCTGCCCCGTGGCTGAGCGCACGGCGTTGCTGGACCCGGCGGTCACGCCCCTCGTCGCGGCACCCGTTGTCCCGCAACGAACCGGCCCCGGTGCTGCGCTGAAGATCGTGCTCGGAGTGGCCTTACTGGTGGTGTCGCTGGTGCTGGTGACGCGGATCGGGATCGGCGGCGGGGTCGGCTGGGCGGAGATCGGCCGGGCCGTCGGCACCCGGCTCGGGTTGCCGGTCGCGCCACTCCCCCGGCTCACGGACTCGCTGATCTGGGACCTGCGGGTGCCCAGGGTGCTGCTCGCGGCGCTGGTCGGTGCGGCGCTGGCGGTGTGCGGGGCGGCGCTGCAGAGCGTCACGCGCAACGCGCTGGCGGATCCGTACCTGCTCGGGGTGTCGTCCGGCGCGTCCACGGGCGCGGTCGTCGTGGTGGTGCTCGGGTTCGCCGGGGCACAGCTCGGCGTGACCGGCGGCGCGTTCGCCGGCGCGCTGGTGTCGTTCGGGATGTTGATGCTGCTGTTGCGGCGGCGCGGGGTCGGCTCGGTGCGGATCGTGCTCACCGGTGTCGTCGTGGCCGAACTGTTCGCGGCGCTGACCTCGTTGATCATCATGTCGTCCGGCGACGCGGACAGCACCAGGGCGCTGACGCACTGGCTGCTCGGGTCGCTCGCACCGGCGCGGTGGGACGCGGTCGTCATCTGCGCTCTGGTCTGTGCGATCGGGCTGCCGGTGATCTGGCTGTTCTCGTCGGCGCTCGACGGGTTCGCGTTCGGCACCGACACGGCCGCCTCCCTGGGCATCGACGTCCGGTTCGTGCGGACCGTCGTGCTGGTGACGGCCTCGCTGCTGACCGCGGTGGCCGTGGCGGCGGTGGGCGCGATCGGGTTCGTCGGGCTGATCGTGCCGCACGGTGTGCGGTTCCTGGTCGGGCCGCTGCACCGGGTGCTGCTGCCGGTCTCCGCGCTGGTCGGCGCGGCCTTCCTCGCGTGGACGGATGCCCTGTCGCGCCTGGTGTTCACGCCGCTCGAGGTGCCGGTCGGCGTCTTCACCGCGCTGCTGGGCGTGCCGTTGTTCCTGCTGGTCCTGCGCAAGCGAGGGGAACTGTGAGAATCGAGGCGCGCGACCTCTCGTGGGGTGTGCCGGGCAGGACGATCGTGCGCTCGGTGGACCTCGACGTCGAACCGGGCACGACCGTGGGGCTGATCGGGCCGAACGGGTCCGGCAAGTCGTCGTTGCTGCGCTGCCTGGCCGGGCTGCGCACGCCTTCCGCCGGTTCGGTGCACTACGACGGCGCCGACATCGCCGGCTGGCCGGCGCGGAGCAAAGCCCGGCACATCGCGTTCGCCGAGCAGAGCGTCGACACCGACAGCGACCTGTGCGTGGGCGACGTGGCGATGCTCGGCCGCGCTGCACACCGGGCGCGGTGGCAGGCGCCGGACGGTCTTGATCACGCGATCGTGGCGGCAGCGCTCGAGCGCCTCGATCTGGGTGGGCTGGCCTCACGGCCGTGGCAGCAGCTGTCCGGTGGTGAACGGCAGCGCGCCCATCTGGCGCGGGCGCTGGCGCAGCGGACGTGGGCGTTGCTGCTGGACGAGCCGACCAACCACCTCGACGTCCGCCATCAGCTCGATCTGATGGAACTCGTGGCGAGCACCGGGCAGACCGTCGTGATCGCCCTGCACGACCTGGCACTGGCCGCGCGGTACTGCGACCGGCTCGTGCTGATGCACCGCGGTGCGGTCGCGGCCGACGGGTCCGCTGCCGAGGTTCTGACGCGGCCGCTGCTGCGTGAGGTGTTCGGGGTCGACGCCGAGATCGGCCGCGACGGCCTGGGCCACCTGTCTGTCTCCTACCGCACGACCTCTGAAGGAGTGCTCAAGTGACGTCCACAGTGGACGAATTGGTCTCGTCGGTCGTCGAATCCCCCGAGGCGCAGGCCGCGGTGGCGACCAGTGTGTTCTGGGTGCATCACGGCACGCGGCTCGCCGGCGGCGATGTGACCTACCGCAACCAGTACGTGCTGGCACGCGTGGGCACGGCGATCGGCGGGTGTGCTTTCGCCGAGGGCGAGGTCGATCCGTCGGTGTGCGCGAAGGCGTCCGGGGCGTCTGTCGCCGAGCTGCTGTTGAGCGCGCCCGCCGCGTTGCGGATCGCGGTGCTCGACGCCTATCTCGCTCACGTCCGTCCACACCGGACACCGGACGCGGAACCGGTGGTGCTGCCGGCCGGCACACCCGAGGAACGGGCGCGGGCACGTGACGCCGCCGTCGCGGGGCTGCTCGACGTCGCGCCCGGCAGCAAGGTCGCGTTGATCGGCGTGGTGAACCCGCTGGTCGCGGCCATCCGGGAGCGGGGAGCCGAGTGCCTGCCGTGCGATCTCGTGCTGGAGAAGACGCAGTGGGGTGATCCGGTCTCCCGCGACATGCGCGAGGTGCTCGGCGCCGCGGACGCCGTGGTGGCGACCGGCATGACCATCGGCAACGGCACGTTCGACGAGATCCTGCGCACCTGCCGGGAGCGCGAGGTGCCGTTGGTGGTCTACGCGCAGACCGGCAGTGCCGTCGCCCGGCACTTCCTCGGCGCCGGCGTGACCGCGCTGTCGGCGGAGCCGTTCCCGTTCTCGCAGTTCAGCGCGGATTCGAGTGTTCTGTACCGCTACCGGGGGAAGTCGTGGACCACCACATCGCAGACAGCCTGAGCAGGCCCGCACTCGTCCAGTTGGACGACCACACGGCGTGCCTGCGCTTCGAGACCATGAAGGTGGCGTCCGCGTTGGCGGCGGTGCGGCACCTGCTGGAGAACGGCACGATCCAGGAGGGCGACACGCTCGTCGACAGCTCCAGCGGCATCTACGCGCACGCACTGGCTCTGGCGTGCCATCGGCACGGCCTGCACTGCCACATCGTCGCGTCCACGACCGTCGACACGACGTTGCGCGTGCTGCTGGAGGTCCTCGGCGCGACGGTGGAGCCGATGCCGCCGACGCCGAGCCTGAAGCTCGACCAGAACCGCCGGGTCGCGCGGGTGCGGGAGATCCTGCAGGACAACCCGCGGCACCACTGGATGCGTCAGTACCACGACGACGTGCACTACCTCGGCTACCGGCCGATCGCCGACCTGATCGCCCGCGAGTTCGGCACCGACGGGCTCGCGATCGTGGGCGGTGTCGGCACGGGCGCGTCGACCGGGGCACTGGCCCGGTACCTCCGCGCGCTCGATCCGTCCGTCGGGCTCGTGGGTGTGCAGCCCTTTGACAGCGTCACGTTCGGCAGCGAGCACGTGCACGATCCGGAGATCATCATCGCCGGGATCGGCAGCTCCATCCCGTTCGGCAACGTCGAGCACGGGCTCTACGACGTGGTGCACTGGCTGGGGTTCGACGCGGCTCTGTCCGGCGGTGTCGAGCTCTTGCGCTCGCACGCGATCTTCGCCGGACTGTCCGCCGGGGCTGCTTTCCTGGCTGCCTGGTGGGAACGGTCGATCGATCCCTCGCGGCGGACGGTGTTCCTCGCGCCGGACACCGGGCACCGGTACGTCTCCGCGGCATACTCCCGGCACGGTGAGGCGGTGCCGTTGTCGCGCTTGAGTCCGTTGCAGATCAACGACCTGGAGCACATGAAGGCGCCGTGGTCGCGGATGAACTGGAACCGCGCGCCGGCCGTCATGCGGGTGGCCGCCGCGTCATAGCCATAGCGACAACGAACGGGCGTTCCCCGGTTGCACCCCAGGGGAACGCCCGTCCGTTGTGGACAGATCAGCCGATCTTCTCGATCTTCGCGTTGCGGATCAGGAACTTGCCCGGCTCACGCACCTGCTCGAACGCCGCGTTGTTCAGCAGCGCACAGCTACCGGACACCGACGCGACCTTGACCGTCGTGGACTTGTTGTTGTCCAGGTTGGTCACCTTCAGCGTGGTGCCCACCGGGAACGTGCCGCTCGACGCGGCGGGCGCGCCGCCCTCGCCGGACAGCGTGACGGTGGAACCGTTGCAGACCTGCTGGCCGGCCGCGCCGCCGTTGCCGGGCTGCTGGGCAGCGGGCTTCTCGGGAGCAGGCTGCTGGGCAGCAGGCTTCTGGGGAGCGGGCTGGGCCGTTGCCTGGCCCTGGCCGGCGTTGGCCGCGCCGCCGTCACCCTCGCAGCCCGCCGCCTTGCGTCGCTGCTGGATGAGATCGACGACAGCCTCGCGGTTCGCGATCCGCGCCTCGGACTGCGCGTCCGGGGCCGACTTCTGGCCCGCGATGAAGTTCAGGTTGTTCTGCAACGCCTTGTCCAGCCCGCCACAGTCCTCACCGGACGTGGCGGCCTGCCCGGACTCGGGCTTGGCCTGGACGTTGTTGCCGCACCCGGCGGCCGCACGCCGCTGGTTGATCAGGTTGACGACCGCCTGCCGGTTGGCGATGCGGGCGTCCGACTGCGCGTCCGGGGCAGCTTGCTGCCCGGCGATGAAGTTCAGGTTGTTCTGCAGCGCCTGGTCAAGTCCGCCGCAGTCCTCAGCCGCGTTCGAGTTGGTGCCGCTGAAGGCGAAAAAACCACCGGCGACAGCAGCGATCGCGAGCATGGCGCCCGCGCCGATCATGGCGGGCTTGCGGTGTCGAGCGCCCATTCTGTGTCTCCTCGGGGGTGGATCGGTGTTGTACCGATGACTACGGGGAGGTCACGGACGGGGTTCAAATCGGACTAGACCAAAGGGCTTTTAAATGCATTTAAGGTTGGCAGGATTGGGATTTGTGCTGATCAAGCACTGTTCGCGCGCAGGTGGACTACATGCGGTCCAACAGGCGGTTCCGCGCGATCTCCAGGTGCGCCGTCATCGCCCGGCTCGCCGCCTCCTCGTCGCGGGCGACGAGCGCCCCCACGATCGCCCGGTGCTCGGTGATGGTCTGCACCCCGAACGGCTGCTGGAAGTTCAGCCGGAACAGGTGCAGGTGGCAGTGCGTCTTGGCGAACGACTGCAGCACCGCCTCGTTCCCCGCGATCCGCAGGATGAGCTCGTGCAGCCGTTGGTCGTGGGCGGTGAGGTTCTTGTAGTCGTCGTAGGCGTTGTCGGCCGGTGCCGCGGGGCAGGTGGCGAGCTCCTCCTCGATCAGGAGCTCGCTCTCCGGGGTCATGCGGCCTGCCGCCAGCGCCGCGGACGGCGGTTCCAGCAGCAGGCGCAACGCGTAGAGGTCGTCCACCTGCTTGCGGTTCAGCAGCTCCGTCACGCGGTAGCCGCGCAACGGGAGCCTGCTGACCAGTTCTTCCGATTCCAGCCGGGCAAGGGATTCGCGGACCGGCGTTGGGGACACGTCGAGCTGACGAGCGATCTCGTCGATGTTGACTCGGGCACCCGGCTCGATCCCGTTGCCCATGATCAGCGCACGGATCTGCTCGTAGACATCGTCCGCGAGCACGCGCCTCGTCGGTATCCGCAACACCACTCCTCCGTCAGTTCTTGGCCAGTATCTCCTGGCTGACCCGTTCCATCTCGGCGAACACGTCATCCTGTCGCTGGCCCGCGAAGTAGGCCTCGAAGAGCGGCTGCTCGCCGGACTGGACCGCGGAGCCGTTGACGTAGGCGGTGGACGGGTAGAGGACGCCGTCCTTCACGTACTGGTTGAAGACCGAGAGGTCGACGCCCTGCGCCTTCATCGACGTGACGGTGCTGTCCATCGCGGCCGGGATCGACGGGAAGAACGTGCCGGTCGCGCCCGCCTTGGTCTGGCACTCCTCGCTCCCCATGTAGCTGACCCACTTCCAGGTCAGGTCGGGGTTCTTGGTGCCGGCCCAGATGTTGTTGCCGTTCGAGTTGGAAAGCACGGAACGCTTGCCGTCAGGTCCGGTGGGCGTGGGTGCGATGCCCACGGGCACTCCGGGGATCTTGCCGAACGACGGGGCGGACCAGGAGCCGCCGACGGTCATGGCGACCTTGCCGGAGCCGACCTGGTCGATGTCGGAGATCGTCGACTGGTTGCCGGTGGTGAAGGTGCCGAACTTCGGCGAGAAGCCGCGGTCGACCAGGGAGGTCACCCACTTCATCGTCTTGACGAAGCGCTCGTCGGTGTAGTTGAACTTGGACGGCCACTGGGGCTTGTCGCCCAGGCGCCAGCCCAGCGTCGAGACGAACGGGGCCCAGGTGGTCTCGCCGATGAAGCTGCGACCGGCCATCGCGCCGATGCCGTAGGTGGCGATGGCGTTCTTGTCGAAGCCGGCCTCGTCGCCGCGCTTGCCGTTCTTGTCGACGGTGAGGCGAGCCGCGATCTTCTCGAACGTGCCGCCGTCGTCGGGGTTCCAGGTCATCTTGGCGACGTCGGCCTCGGCGACGCCGGCCTTGGTGAGCGCGTCGACGCTGTAGTAGACGCCGGCGGCCGCCCAGTCGAGCGGGAGCGCGTACTGCTTGCCGTCGGTGAACTTCCAGGTGTCGACGCCGACCGAGTACTTCTTCATGTCCACATTGGACTTCGTGATGAGGTCGTCCAGCGGCATCAGCTGGTGCTGCGAGGCGTAGGCCTGGAGGAACTGCACGCTGTTCTGGAACGCGTCGGGCGCGGTGCCCGCGACGAAACCGGCGGTGAGCTTGGTGAAGTAGTCGTCGACGTTGTACCGGGTGATCTTCACGTCGCTGCCGGGGTTGGCGGCCTCGAACGCCTTCTCGCACTCGCCGTAGGCGACTGCCTGCTTGTCGTCCCAGGTCCACCAGTTCACGGTGTTGCCGGAGCCCGTGTCGGAACTCCCGCAGCCCGCGACCACCAGGGCTGTGACTGCTGCCAGTGAGGCGGCGGCGATTTTCATGGCTTCTCCTGAAGAAGACGGGATCGGAAGGCGTCGAGTGCGATGTCGAGGTCGTCGGAGCCGCCCGCCTCGTGGGCGCTGTGCTCCCAGACCTGGATCTGACGGGGTCCCGCGTAGGCGTGGTAGGCGCCGAACACGGTGGACGGCGGCACGATGTCGTCCATCAGGCCGATCGAGAACCAGGCAGGGGCGACGGCTCGAGCGGCGAACCCCACACCGTCGAAATAGGACAGTGTCGGGAAGATGTCGGAGCGGCGGTTCTCCGCGATGTAGGTCGTGAGCTCGGTGTAGGGCAGGCGCCCGCAGACGTTGAGCGCCCTGCGGAAGTCGCACAGGAACGGCGCCTGCGCGTGCACCGCGGCCAGGTCGGGCACCAGACCGGCGACGGCGAGTGCGATGCCGCCGCCCTGGCTGTTGCCGATCACGGCGACCTGTGAGGAACCCAGCGCGCGCACGGCTTCTACCGCGCGCACAGCATCGGTGAACACCCGCCGGTAAAAGTACGTGTCGCGATCGGCGATCCCGCGGGTCATGAACCCGGCGCCGCCGCGCTGGTCGCGCACCTCGACCTGCAGGTGCGCGAACCCGGCGCTGGCCCAGGTAAGGTTCTCGACCGCGCTGCCCCGGTTGCTGCCGTACCCGTGGTACTGCACGACGGCGGGCAGTCCGGTCTCCCCGCGCGGAGTCCGCAGCCAGGCCCTGATCGGGTCGCCGCCGAAGCCGGTGAACGTCACGTCGTAGACGTCCACCGTGCGCAGCGGCGTGTCGACCGGTATCGCCTCGACCTTCAACTCCGCCGAGCGGGCCTCGGCCAGGGTCGAGTCCCAGAACGCGTCGAAGTCGTCAGGCCTGATGTACGAGCTGCGGTAGTCCCACAGCGAGTCCAGATCCAGGTCGGTCAGCACGAAACCCTCCCGCGCAGCTCCACGACATCACTCACCACGACCTCGGAGACCTCTCCGCCGATGCTCACCGGCACGGTTTCCGAGGCGTCACCGGACAACCGCCGCAGCCGGACGGAGACCTCCCCGTCGTGCCACGACACGTCCACCGCGAGCCCGCCCCGGCACCGCAGGCCGCGAGCCGTGCCGCGGGTCCAGCCGGATGGCAGCGCGGGCAGGACGTCGATCACGCCGGTGTGGCTCTGCACTACGACTTCCGCGAGCGCTGCGGTGAAGCCGTAGTTGCCGTCGATCTGGAACGGCGGGTGCGTGCTGAAGAGGTTCGGCAGCAGGCCGCCCCACTCCGAGCCGTCGAACGGCGCGTCGCGGTGCCGGTCCCCGGTGAAGGCCTGCGATGCCTCGCTCAGCAACGACCGCACCGTCTCGCCGTCGCCCAGCCGGGCCCGCAGCGCCATCTTCCAGGCCCACGACCAGCCCATCGCGCCGTTGCCGCGCCGATCCATGGTCGCCACCGCCGCGTCACCGAGCGGGGTGCCGGCGACGATCTGGCCGAGCGGGTAGACCGACACCATGTGCGACATGTGCCGGTGCGTCGGGTCGTCCTCTGGCAGGTCGGAGACCCACTCCCCCAGCCGCCCGTCGTCCAGCACGGGCAGCGGCCGCAACCGGGGCAGCGCGGCCGAGATCTCCGCGAGCAGCGGATCGGTGCGGCCCGATGCCAGCGCCAACTCCAGCGTCCGTTCGAACAGGGCGCGGATCAGCACCACGTCCATCGTCACGGACCAGGTCAGCGCCTGCGGCTTGCCGTCGGCGTCGAGGAACCAGTTCTCCGGCGAGGTCGACGGGCAGGTGTCGAGGTAGCCGTCCGGGCCCTCGACCAGCCAGTCGAGGCAGAACTCCGCACAGCCGCGCAGCAACGGCCACGCTCGCTCCAAAGTGGACCACGTGCGGGCGAAGTCGTAGTGGTCCCAGGCGTGCTGAACCAGCCACGCGCCACCCATCTGCCACAGCGCCCACGACACCGCGCCGTGGCCCATGCCGACCGGCAGCGCCCAGCCCCACGCGTCGGTGTTGTGGTGCGCCACCCAGCCGCGCGCGCCGTACAGCTCACGTGCCACGTCCGCGCCGGTCACCGCGAGCTTGTCCAGCAGTTCCAGCAACGGTTCATGGCACTCGGCGAGCCCGGTGACCTCGGCGGCCCAGTAGTTCATCTGGGTGTTGATGTTGATCGTGTAGTTGGACGACCAGGCAGGCCTCAGCTCGCCGTTCCAGATGCCCTGCAGGTTCGCGGGCGGTGCTCCGGGCCGCGACGACGACGCCAGCAGGTAGCGGCCGAACGCGAACAGCACGGATGCCGTGAGCTGGTCGTCCTTGCCCTGCAACAGTTCGGGCACGTCGACGACGTCCGGCACGGTGCCGAACTGGACGTCGCAGGCGCCGATCAACGACGGCAGATCACTCCTGCGTTCACCGCGCCAGTGCGCCTCGGTGGTGGTCAGGCTGGTGAGCGTCAGGAACCACCGGTCGTCGCCGGTGGTGATCCGCACCGTCACCGCGCCGCGTTCACCCTGGCCGTAGACGGGGGCGTCGACCTGCGGTTCGTGCCGGGGCGCCGAGTCCACCGGGATCTCGATCACGAGGTCGAGCCCGTCCCGCGACACCTCGCGCAACGGCGTCGTCACCTCGACCTCGACGGGTACCGCACCGGTGATCTCCACGCACAGCGCGGTTTCCGACGTCCACACCCGCCGCTCGACCTCGGCGTCGCCGATCGTCAGGCGCTCGGTGACCACGCCGGTGCGCAGGTCCAGAGTGCGGCCGTGCGACTCGCCCTCGGGCAGCGTGATCCACAGGTCCACGTACGGCAGGTACGTCTGGCTGTACGGGCCTTCGAACGACATCAGCAGATCGGTCGCCCGCTGCAGGTCGCCACCGAAGATCGCCTGGCGCACCTCGGCAAGCCGGTCGGGACCGGCGCCGGACGCCAGTACATCAGCGAGCGCTTTTGCGGGCCCGTCCGCGGTACCGGACCAGACGGTCGCGTCGTTGACCTGCACGCGGGACCGGCCGGCCCCACCGAACACCATCGCGCCAAGGCGTCCGTTGCCGACGGGCAACGCCTCGGTCCACTCTGTGACTTTTTCTGGCGCTTCCGGCCAATGCAGTTTCACTTGATCCCCGTGAAGCCGATGGAGTTGACCAGCCGCCGCCCGAAGACCATGAACAGCAGCAGCATCGGCAGCGCCGCGACCAGCGTCGCCGCCATCAGCCCAGCCCAGTCCAGCGATGCCTGCGGTGAGGACTGCTTGAACACCGCGAGTGCGAGGGTGAGCGGGCGGACCGACTCGTCGTTGGTGACGAGCAACGGCCAGAAGTAGTCGTTCCAGGTGGTGATGAACGTCAGCAGCGTCAGCGTCATCATGGGCGCGACGCTCATCGGCAGGACTATTCGGAAGCACACGCGCAACGGCCCGGCGCCGTCGATGATCGCGGCCTCCTCGACCTCGTTCGAGAGCCCCAGCATGAACTGCCGCAGGAAGAAGATGTTGAAGGCGGAGAAGAACGCACCGGGCAGGATCATGCCGCCGAACGTGTTCAGCAGCCCCAGGTCCTTCATCAGCACGAAGTTCGGCAGCAGCGTGAACACCGACGGCACCATCAGCGCGGTCAGCAGGATCGCGAAGACGACGTCGCGGCCCTTCCAGCGCAGCCGGGCGAACGCGTAGGCCGCCAGCGCGGAGAACACGACCGTGAAGAGCGTCAGAACTCCCGCGTACACAATGGAGTTCCACAGCGCGAGTGCCAGGTCGATCGAGGCGCCCGAACCGTTCTCCGCGGCGGCCTCGGCCGGCGTGGCGAGTCCGAGGGCGCGCTTGAACGGGCCCCACGTGAAGTCCACCGGCAGCAACGACGACGGGTCCGTCGACATCGCGAAGTTGTTGGACAGCGCCGTGCGCACGATCCAGTAGAACGGGAAGATCGTGACCAGCAGGACCACCACGAGGTAGCCCCAGGCGACGCCCCTGCCGAGTTTCATCGAAAGGTTCACCGGTGCCTCCTCAGTTGGTGTCGGACTCGCCGGCGCGCGCCATCCGCATCTGCGTGAAGGTCGCCGTGACGAGCAGCAGGAACAGGGCGAGCGACATGGTGGCCGCGTAGCCGAAGTCGAACTGGCCGAAAGCCTTGTCGTAGATGTACATCTGCAGCACCAGCGACGCGTCCGCCGGTCCGCCCTTGGTGCTGACCTGGACGATGTCGAAGACCTGGGTCGCGCCGATCACGTTGAGGATCACGACCATCACCAGGATCGGGCGCAGCAACGGCAACGTGAGCGAGCGGAACATCTGCCACTCCGACGCGCCGTCGATCCGGCCGGCCTCGTAGATCGACGCGGGGATCGTCTGCAGGCCCGCGAAGATGAGGACCGCGTTGTAGCCCATGGACTTCCACACGTTGAGCGCGGCCAGCGTCGGCACCGCCCAGCCACCGGAGCCGAAGAACATCACCGGTTCGCCGCTGATCCAGGTGATCAGCTGGTTCACGATGCCGAGCTGCGGGTCGAGCATCCACGTCCACACCAGCGCCGTCACGACGCCGGAGATGAGGAACGGCAGGATCATCAGCCCGCGGACCGTCGTGTTGACCCCCAGCCGGTGCAACACGACGGCGGTGATCAGCGAGACGCCGACGCCCAGGATCACCGACAGCACCACGAAGTACGCGGTGACGCCGAGCGAGTGCCAGAACCTGGCGTCGTTGACCAGTTCCTGGATGTTCGCGAGCCCGGTCCACACCGGCGGGGTGAGGATGTGGAACTCGGTGAAGCTCAGGTAGACGCCGCGCAGCATCGGGTAGGCGAAGAACACGCCGAACCCGAGGATGGCGGGCGCCACCAGCAGCCAGGCGACCCACGTGTCGTGGCGGCGAGAGGCCGGGCCGGTGCGCCTGCGGCGTGTAGGCGGAGGCGCCGTGGTGACAGGTCCACGCACGACGCGGGCGCTTGAGTCATGCACGGTTGTCACCACGACGCCTCCTGTTCGGGGAGTGTTAGATGCGGATGCTGTCGACGTCGAACACGGAGTCGTCGGGGTTGCCGAAACGAATCGTGTTGTTGCCGGCCAGCAGGTACATCGGCACGGTCACCTTCTGCGGCGCGTTCCAGTTGTCGTCGTTCGAGCCGGCGACGGGCAGCTTGAAGCTGGTGCCGTTCACCGAGACGACGCCGGTCCGGCTGGAGCTCGCGTCGATGTAGGCCAGCTCCACCAGGTAGGTGCCCTCGCGAGGCACGTTCACCGTCGGCATCGTGAGAACACCGCTACCGCCGATGAACCCGACCTTGTTGCCGTTCGAGCACGCGCATCCGTAGATGGTCGCGCCGCCGCCGGGGCTGCCCTTCTCCGCTTCGTACGTCACGGATTCCTTCGGCGTGACGAAGGAGACCGGCTTGGAGCGGTTGCCGTTCTGCACGACCGTGAAGTCGTAGGCGGTCGACGGGGTGAGGCCGGTGACGGTCGCGTTGGTGTTCGTGGTGGTCGCGACCTTCTTGTTGCCCGCGTAGACGTCGTAGCGGACGCCGTTCTTGCCCTGCCACTTCAGCGAGATGCTGGTGGGCGTGGCCGCGGTGCCCTCGACCACGGCGGGTGCGACGGCCGAACGCGGGGTGATCTTCAGCAGCTTCGTGCCGTGCACCGGCAGGTCGGCGCTGAACGTGCCGTTCGACTGGCCGATGTCCTTGCGCTCCCACACGTCGCGGACCTTGGCGTTGCCGGAGATGCCGAGCTTCGCGAAGTCCGCCGTGACGGTCGCGGGCTTCGAACCGAGGTTGAACAGCGCGACGGTGTAGCTGCCGTCGGCGTTGCGGGCGTACCAGACCTGCTGGTCGGAGAACTGGTCGACGGGGCGGGCCGGAATGCCGGCCTGGTTGATCCCGATGACCTCGTCGTTGGTCAGCAGTTTGTAGCCGTAGTCGTCGATCTTGGTGAGGTCGTCGCCGATGTACAGGGGCGAGCTCGAGATCGCCCACAGCGTCATGTAGCTGCGCCGCTCGGCCTCGGTGATGCCGTCCATCTCACCGTTGCCGACGGCGAGGCTGTCGAGGTTGTTCCAGCGGCCGGGGCCCGCGTCGTCGATCCACTGCACGACGTCGTTCCACCGGATCTTCACCGAGTTGTTCCAGGTGACCAGCGTCGGGCAGTAGCACTCGACGTCGGTGTCGACGCGCCAGCCGTTGGTGTTGGCCTTCCACACGTCGGCCTGGCGGTGGCTCAGCCCCCACGAGATCATGAACTCGATCGGCCGGCCGGTGCGCTTGAGCGCGGTGTTCCACGCCTTGACGTCACTGGTGTTGTCGTAGTTCGCGCCGCCCTTGAAGCTGCCGGGGCCGACGCCGTCGAGCTTGAGGAAGTCGACGTCCCAGCTCGCCAGGAGCTTCGCGAGCGAGTCGGTGTAGGCCTGGGCGCAGGGGTTGTCGAAGTTGATTTTGTAGGAGCTGTCCCAGCCGTTGGTCTTGCGCAGGTCCGGGTAGACGACGTCCTTGGTGGTGCAGTTCGGCGCGTTGTGGATCGGCGTCTTGCCGTCGTTGTACGCCCTGATGTCCAGGCCGACCGCGAGGTACGAACCGAGCTTGAGTCCCTTGCCGTGCACGTAGTCCGCGAGCCACTTCATGCCGTGCGGGAACTTCTTCGTGTCCACGACCGGGCGCGCGTACTCGTCGTACGAGCTCGACCAGCCCGCGTCGACGTTGACGTTGACGTACCCGTGCTTCTTGAACCTCGCCGCGAGCACGTCCGCCTGTGCCAGGACGTTCTTCTCGTTCAGCCAGCTCGCCGGGCCGTCCGGGTTCACGCCGGGGTAGTTGGTCGCCTGCAGGCTCCAGCTGCTCCAGCCCATGTAGGGCTTCTCGGCGATCTTCGGGGCCTGCTGTTCCTGGACTTCCGGTGCCTGGGCTGCTGTTGCGGGGACCGCGATCAGCGATGCGAGCAGGCCGGCAACGACACCTAACGCTCTCAAGACCACTCCTTTGTGATTTTCAGGCGGCTGATATTCAGGCGACCCGGAGGTCTTCCATCGCATCGCGGTCCCAGTCGATACCGAGACCTGGCGTTTCGGGGGCGAGTGCGTGTCCGTTGTGGATGGTCATCTCGCTCCTGGTGATCCCGCGCAGCTGCGGGATGTGCTCGACGAATTTCCCGTTGGGCAGCGCGGCAGCGAGGCTGACGTGCAGCTCCATCAGGAAGTGCGGGCAGACGTCGGCGTTGAACGCCTCCGCGACGTGCGCGACCTTGAGGAACGGCGTGATGCCGCCGATCCGTGCCGCGTCGACCTGGATGATCGAGGCGGCACCGCGTTCGAGGTACTCGCGGAACTGCGCCACCGAGTACAGCGACTCCCCCACCGCGATGGGGATGCTCGTGGCCTTCGCGAGCCTTTCGTGCCCGCTGAGGTCGTCGGCGGGGAGCGGCTCCTCGAGCCAGGTGAGGTTGACGTTCTTGAACGCGTCGGCGCGGCGGATGGCCTCGGCGGCCGTCATCGACTGGTTCGCGTCGACCATGATCGCGAACCGTTCGCCGACGGCCTCCCGGACGGCTTCGAGGCGTTCGACGTCCTCGGTCAGGTCGGGCTTGCCGACCTTCATCTTGATGCCCTGCCAGCCCTGCTGCGCCGTCTCCTTGGCGCCCGCGACGAGCTCCTCGGTCGACAGGTGCAGCCAGCCGCCCTCGGTGTCGTACAGCGGCACCTCCTGGCGGAAGCCGCCTGCCATGCGCCACAACGGTTCCCCGGCGCGCAGGCAGCGCAGGTCCCACAGCGCGGTGTCCACGGCGGCCAGCGCGAGCGAGGTGATCGCGCCGACGGTGGTGGACCGGGTGTAGGCGAACAGGTCCCGCCAGATCGCTTCGATCCGGCGCGAGTCGGTGTCGACGAGGCGGGGCAGCAGGTGGTCCTTCAGGAGCGCGAGGACCGAGCTGCCGCCCGTGCCGATCGTGTAGGCGTAGCCGAGTCCGACGAGCCCGTCATCGGTCTCGATCTCGACGAAAACGGTCTCCTGCTTGATGAACTGCTGGACCGCGTCGGTGCGCAACGTCTCCACCGGTACGTCGACCTGGAACGCCTCGGCACGTCGGACCTTTGCCACGCCAACTCCTCGGATCTCTGATCCTATAGGATATTTGACGGGCATTGAACGCTGGCGTTACGTGGGTGTCAACCGTCGTTTGGACACGCTCTCACGTGTTTGAGAGCGTTTACAACGGGACAGGGCGACCGGTTCTCGTTCCGGTCCTCCGATGTTTGCAGCTCATGCCCACAGCGCGCTGATCAGCGCGTGTTCGACTGCGTGTGAAAATGTGAGGGTTTCTGTCCGGTTGTCAGCGCCGGACAGCGCACCGGACGCTCGGTCAGCCTTCCGCCGCCTGCTTCAGGCGCGCCAGCGTCGACTCGATGTTCGCCTGGTTGGCGACCGCCCGGTCCCTGACCCCGGTCGCCACCACGGTGATCGGCTTGTACCACGCGGGCCGGCGGTCCCACGTGGACTCCGTGACCCGGCATCCGCCGGCGGTCGGCTCGATGTCGTACTGCCACCGCGACACCGCGAGCCCGAGCGACTTGACCTCGAACGCGAACCGCGAAGCCGAGCAGTCGGTCACGGTGGAGGTCGTCGGCCACCTCCGCCAGCCGCGCTTGTTGAGGCCGCGGAACCTCGCCCCTACGGACGGACCGGAGGCTCCCAGCCACTTGCCGCCGGAGTACTCCTCGGCGCACTCGCTGAGCCCACGCAGACTGCTGACCAGCTCGAACACCCGCTGCGGAGAGGCAGCGATGTCGATGTGCGCAGAGGCGTCCGGCATCATGCACCCGAACTTACTACGAGTAGGTTCGCTGCACCAGCCACTCGCGGACGGTCCGCGCGGACGGCACGATCGCCCTGGTCGCCGCGAGGTCGAACGCCACGGGATGCGTCCGCAGCCAGCGCCACATCCTGGTCAGGTCGTCGCCTGTGAACCGGTGGAACAGCCAGAGCGGCATCGGGAAACCGCGTGGTGGGCGGCCGTGCGCCTCCCGCCAGAGCTCACGGCACTCACCGATGGTCCGGACGTCCGCGGCGAGCGGGAGCTCCACGCCGGCGAACCGGTCCGGGTCGGCGAACACCTTCGCCGCGACGGCACCGACGTCATCAGCGCACAACCACGGCAGCGGGCGGTTGTCGCCGATCAGCTTCGGCATCAGGTGCCACATCGACACCGGCGGGTAGAAGTCCTTGTCCGTCATCAGCTCCATGAACGCCATCGGGCGCAGGACGGTCAACGGCAGTCCGAGCGACTCCAGGTGTGCCCGCACCGCCAGCTTGTTGTCCCACTGCCGCACACCGGTTTCCGGTATCCCAGGACCTGCCGAGGCGTACACGACGTGCCGCACGCCCGCCGAAGCCGCGGCGTCACCGACCGCGCGTCCCTGCTGAACCTCCTGGTCCAGGCCGCTGATCATCGGGTTCTGGACGCTGAACACCCCATACGCGCCCGCGAAGGCAGGACGCAACGAGTCCGGGGAGGCCATGTCCGCGCGCACCACCTCGGCACCCGCCGAGGCGAGCCGGCCTGCCGCCGGTGACGAAGGATTCCGGGTCAGTGCTCGCACCCGCCCGCCGGCGGCGAGCAGGTGCCGTACGACCGCGCCGCCCTGACGCCCGGTCGCACCGGTGACCACGACCAGCCTGGTGTCGTCCATCGTGGACCTCCTGGCTGTATTTCGCTGAAACGCCCGGAGTCGCTACAGCGACTCCGGGCGGTCTCCTTTCAGTCCGTGCAGGACACCGGTGAGTCGAAGTGGCCCGGTGTCGTGGGATAGGCCGGTCCGGACCCGTGCTGGTTGTTGTCCGACGGGTACACCAGCGCCAGTTCGCGGAACGCGGACGTGCCGCTGGTCAGAGCGTCGTTCACGGTCTGGCCGGCTCCGGTGCCCCAAGCCAGCTTCTGCAAGAAGGTCTGCATGCCGGGGCTGTGCTGGCGGATGTCGTTGTAGCCGCCGTAGGACGCGGGACAGTGCGTGTACAGGTTGTACGCACCGTTCCAGTCGATCAGGCGGTCACCGGGGTTGGGGCCGTTCTGCGCGCGGTCGGCCTGGAGCACGTCGCGGTCCCAGCCGCCGTAGATCCAGTCCGTGCCGTCGTGGTGCTGGTTGTCGGCCAGCGTCGCGGGAACGGCCGGGTTGTCGTTGGTCTTCTCGGTCATCTCGAACCACAGGCACGGATCGATCGCGCCGTCGCCGAGCGTCTGCGGCCACAGGCCCGGCGCGCAGTTGCCGGGGTAGGAGCCGCGCGGGTTGAAGTCGAGCACGTCGGAACCGAGCACGCCCTGTTGTGATGCCGGTGAGGTACCACCGACACCGCCGAAGGTGTGGTCGATGAACCTGTCGTTCGTGCCGCGCGAGGACGCGTCGAACGTGCCGTTGGTCTGGCAGTCCGGCGTTGCGGCGTTGACCACCGGGTCGCAGCCCTTGCCGCCCCACAGCACGTCCGCGCCGTCGCCGCCGAACGTCTGGTCGCCGCCGCTGTCCGCGTTGACCAGGTCGTCGCCGAACCCGGCGTGGATGTTGTCGTTGCCCTGGCCGCCGCGCATGCGGTCGTTGCCACCCTCTGCGATGCCGTTGTGCGGCATGGCCGGTGCGGTCGGACCACCGACGAACTGGTCGCCGTTGACGTCGTGCAGCAGGTCGACACGGCGGTCGTAGGAGTCGGCACGGAAGCCCGTGTAGTTCTCCTGCGGCACCGAGTTCAGCTGCACGGTGAAGCCGCGCGCGGCCACGTCGTTGGCGTTCATGTACTCGTTGACCACGCCACCGCGGTCGCCGAGCATCGCGTCCTCGCCGTCGCCGCCGAACATCACGTCGTCGCCGAGCTCGCCGTACATGTCGTCATCGCCGTTCTGGCCGTGCATGGTGTCGTTGCCGTCCTGACCCCACATGCCGTCGTTGCCGTCGTCGCCGTACATCGTGTCGTTGCCGAACGCTCCGTTCGGTTCGCACGTGGCCTGCGCGGTTGTGCAGAACCTGGTCGACGGACCGATGTCCGCGGTGCGCGAGACCGTGGCGTTGTCCGGCACGGCACCGGACTTGTAGCGCTCGGCGTAGACCTGCTCCTTCATGGAACCGGGCTGGCCCTGGAGCGTGCGCTTCAGGGAACCGTTGTCGCCGAGCTGGACGTCATCCGCGCCGTTGCCCTCGAACGCGTCGCCACCGTCGCGGAAGCCCTGAATGGTGCTGCCGCCGATCATGTCGTCCTGACCGTCGGGAGCATCGCCCACGAGCTGGTCGGGCCCGCTCGAGCTGCCCGGCCACTCCGCGTTGGTCAACGGCACCACGGTGGTCTCGGACGACGGGGAGCCGAGCCCGCGGTCACCGCGCAGCACGTCGCCGCCGCCGTTGCCCTCGAGGTAGTCGGCGTTGCCGTCGCCGGTGAGGAAGTCCCCACCGTCCTGGCCCCACACCACGTCCACGCCGGAGCCACCGGACATCCGGTCGGCGCCGAAGCGGTCGGCCGGTCCGGACTGCAGGTCGTAGCGCTGCACGATCCGTTGCGCCATGGGGTTTCCACCCGCGGAGGAGAGGCGGATCGTCGCCCGCGTCGGGGTCTCCCCCTGTGCCGGGCGGAGCACGACGCCGTTGTCGCCGATGGCCACGTCGTTGCCGGGGCCGCCGAACACGGCGTCGTCGGCGTCGAGCTGGCCGACGGTCGCGTCACCGGCGCCGGACAACGAGGTGCTGTTGCCGCCGACGAGGTCGTCGTCGCCGTCGTTGCCCTCGACCCAGTCGATGCCCTGCGAGCCCTCGACGTAGTCGTCGGCGCCATTGCCCTTCAGCCGGTCGGAACCGGCCTGGCCGAAGATCACGTCGTTGGCGTCGTCGCCGTCGACCTCGTCCGGACCGGACGAGTCCGCGTGCGGAGTGAGGCTGAGGTCGTACAGGGAGATCGCCCGTGCGGTCATGCCACGTTCCTGCACGACCCGGTGCGGTGTTCCACCGCGCACCAGCACGCCGTTGTCACCGAGCACGACGTCCTGGTTGTTGTTGCCGTGGATGACATCGCCGGCGTCAGGCTGACCGACACCAGGGCTGTCCTCGGTCGAGCTGCCGCCCACGAGGTCGTCCTGGCCGTCGTTGCCGTCGATCTTGTCCCGGGCCGGGCCGCCCTCGGCGTAGTCGTCCGAGCCGTCACCGGTGATGGTGTCCTCGTCGCTCTGGCCGTAGATCACGTCCGCGTCGTCACCACCGCTGATCTCGTCCTTGCCGGATGTGCCGGCCTTCGGCGCGTAGCCGAGGTCGAGCAGCTCGACCTTGTGCGCCTTGGCAAAGCCACGTCCGAGCGTGACCGGCGTGGCCTGCGCTCCGTCCACAAGGGACAGGATCGCGTTGTCACCGGCGATCAGGTCGGGACCCGAGTCGCCGAACAGGTCGTCACCGGTGTCCGGACGACCCGCGCCGGACGCCACCTCGGCGCTGCCACCGACGATCCGGTCCTCGCCCGAGTCACCGTGCACCAGGTCGTCGGCGTTGTTGCCCTCCAGGTAGTCGTCCTTCGGGCCACCGGACACCTCGTCGTGCGCGAGACCGCCGAAGGCACGGTCGTCGCCGTCACCGCCGAAGACGAAGTCCGCGCCACCAGCGGCGGCGTTGGCGCCGTCGAGGTCGAACGGTCCGTCCACGCCGTTGTCACCGATCACGATGTCGTTGCCCGCGTCGCCGTAGAGGAAGTCGCCGACATCGGGCTCACCGGCCTTGCGCGTGCCACCGATGACGCGGTCGTTGTCCGCGCCACCGAACGCGCGGTCGACGCCGTTGTTGCCCTCGATGACGTCGTCCTGCGCGCCGCCGTAGAGAGTGTCGTCGTCGTTGTTGCCGAAGACGTTGTCGACACCCGCGTCGCCGTACGCGACGTCCTTGCCGCCACCTCCGTAGATGGTGTCGTCGTCGTTGCCTCCGGCCAGCACGTCGTCACCGAGCTGACCGCACACGCGGTCGTTGCCGGACTTGGCGTCCACGTTGTCCGCGGCACCGCCGGCGGCGACGATCTCCACCCCGGTACCGCCGGTGATCAGATCCCGGCCGTCCTGGTTGTCCAGGGGCTCGGCGGGCGGCATCGACACCGGGTCGTCGCTCGGCGGCGTGCACGGGTTGGCGTGCTTGTCACCGAAGATGTCCGCGCCGCCGTCGCCGCCGATCACGTGGTCGTTGCCGTAGCCGCCGACCAGCAGCTTCGACGACGGCGTGACGCCGGCAGGCAGGACGCGGTGCTTGACGTCGCGGATCGGGCCGAACACACCGGTACCGGCCTGGGCCTCCACGTCGGACGGTTCCGCGATGACGTAGTCGTCCTGCGGGCCGCCGTACACCTTGTCCTTGCCGTAGCCACCGGTCAGCACGTCGTTGTTGCCGCCACCGCGGATGTCGTCGACCTGCTCCTTCAACGAGTGGCCGGTCACGAAGTCCACGCCCTGGCTGCCGTACACGGTGTCCGAACCTGTGCCGGTGTCCACGACGTTGGTCGCGTCCTTGGCGTTGTCGCCGTTGAAGCCCTTGTCCACCGGGCCTGCGTCGTCCACGCCGGTCGCCACCTCGGTGCCGGTGTAGATCGTGTCGTTGCCGGAACCACCGGAGATCCGGTCGCTGCCGGTCCCGCCGATGATCACGTTGGCCTGCGCGACGTACTCCGGCTTGCCGGGGTTGCTCGCGGACAGGGGGCTGTCGGAGGCGATGCCGATGTTGTCGTCGTCGGCGCCGCCGTCGATCCGGTTCTTGCCGAGCCCGGCCGCGATCCGGTCCTTGCCGGAACCGCCGGACACGACGTCGTCAGCACCGCCGACGGTGATCGTGTCGTCGTCCGCACCGCCGTCGACCACGGCGTTGCCCTTGCCGCCGAACGCGGCGGCGAGGTCGCCGGTCGTGATCTGGTCCTTGCCGGGACCGCCGTTCACCACCGACTTGCCGATGCCGGTCTTGATCGAGTCGTCACCGGAACCACCGGTGATCTCGACGTCCTTGTCGAACGGCTTGGCCTCGGCCTTGGCGTCGTTCACGGCACCGCTCTTGTCGCCGTCACCCTGGAAGACGAAGATCCGCTTCCCGGTGTCGCCGGTGGCGTTGCCGGACACCTTCGTCAGGTTCGCGTCGCGGAACTCCTGGCGGAAGCCGAGGGCGTTCACGGCGAACCCGTCGAACCCGCCGCCGTCCTTGACCAGCTGCGTGATGGTCCACTTCTCCTCGTTGTTCTGGACCTCCCACGCGGAGTCGCCGCGGCTGAACGTCTGCTGACCCACGTGCAGGATCAGCGTCGTACCGTCCACGTGGCCGAGTGTCGGCGGTTCCGGTTTGCAGTTCGGTTTCACGGAGAAGTCGAGCAACGTGATGTCGGCCAGCGTGAAGTCGAACGAAACGCTGAAGATCGAGAACCCGAGTGTGATGTACACCTTGAGGAACAGACTCAGTCGTCCGTCCATGTTGAACAGGCACATCGGGTTGTTCAGCGCCACCTTGGAGAACTCGAAGAACCGGAACTTGCCGTCGTTGTTCGGGTCCGCCCAGGTGAGGTTGATCGTCAGCGCGACGCCGCCCTTGATGCCGACCTCGATCACCACCAGGCTCACCGCGGCGCCCGCGGCCAGCTCGCCGCGGAACGTCACGACGGGCAGCGGCTTGCCGGACTCGTCCTGCGTCACCAGGTAGATCGAGTCCAGAATGGACGCAGCCTTGCCCGACTCGATGGCCTTGCGCAGGCCGAACGTGTCGAAGCCCGCGCGGAACCTGGCCTCGACCGAGGCGCTGCCGGAGATGCTCACCAGCACCGGCGGCGGCGCGTACACCGGGCCGAACGACTGGCTGTAGGAGAAGCCGAGGCGCAACGGGCCAGAGTCGAACCGGATCAGGTCCACGTCCTGGCCCATGATCAGGCCGAACAGTTGAGCCGGGTCCTTGAGGATCGGGAACGTGAAGCCTGCCTTGTTGCCCTCCTCGCCCTCGGACACGATCTTCGTGCCGCCGGCGGACGCGTCGATCTTCGCCGCGAGGTCACCGGGCGCCAGCGTCACCTTGTCGATGAACGACTGCGCGTTGTCCGGCGAGTTGGTGGTCTCCTTCGCCATCGCGCCCTTGATCGTGAAGGTGCCGATGTCGATCGCCCCGCCGTTCTGGGTGATCTTGCCGATCAGCTGGATCGCCCGCAGGACCTTGTCCACGAACTCCAGGTCCGGTCCACCGGCGATGGTCGAGAACTCCTTG
Source organism: Lentzea sp. NPDC051213 (assembly GCF_044455585.1). Lineage (NCBI taxonomy): Bacteria > Bacillati > Actinomycetota > Actinomycetes > Pseudonocardiales > Pseudonocardiaceae > Lentzea > Lentzea sp. NPDC051213. The sequence goes on along the minus strand of NZ_JBITEX010000001.1, from coordinate 586,932 downwards.
GCGATCGTGACCAGGTTGACGTCACCGCCGCCGACCGCGCGCGACAGGTCCGAGAGCACCGGGATCGGCGCGTAGAGCTGGTCGAGGATCGGCTGGATCGGCTTGGTGAACAGCGCGATCTTCTCGACGATCGGTTTGAGCACCTCTCCGAGGAACTTGCCGGCGTTGAGCTGGACGTTGTTGAACGCGATCTCCGGCGTGCCGTCACCGGGCTTGCCGCCGAACGCGTTCCACTCCCACTTCAGGTGGAACCAGCCGTTGATGCCGGGCAGCGGACCGGCGCTGACGTCGAAGTCCCAGTCGATGCCGACCTTCGCCTTCAACGACACGCTCGTGACCTGGCCGATGTCGGCGAGGTCCGCCAGCGTGATCCGGTCGTCGTTGGCCGCGCCGCAGTTCTCGAAGCAGGCAGCCTGCCCCTTCTTGTGCAGGTCGACGACGAACGTGCCGGCGAACAGGTCGGTCGCGCCGCCCGCGTGCTGCTTCAGGTCCACGTCGAGGAACGCCAGGCGTGCCTTCATCGCGTCGGGCAGCGTGAAGCTCAGTTTGACGCCGAGCTCGGGGTTCGCGCCGTCGTGAGTGGCCACGTAGAAGCCGCTCGCCTTGTCGACGCCCACCTTGACGTGCAGGTGGTAGCCCAGTGCGGCCTTCATCTTCGGCGCGCCCTCGGCCGCCTTCAGCGACAAGCCCGGGATGCCGATGTCGAGCGGGCTCTCCAGCGCGAGGGTTTCCTTGGTGCAGTCGTCACCGAAGACGTCGCCGTCGCAGACGTCGAACGTGAAGGTGGCACCGGTGATGTCGGCCAGCGACGCCGCTGCCGGGCAGTCCGTCAGCTTCGGGTTCGACGCGGCCGGCACGTACGCCGCGCCGTTGGGCGTGTTCTTGTCGTCGAACTGAACCTGGTCACCGGCGACGTCACCCTTGATCACGACCCAGTTGTTCGCGTTCGGGTCGGTCTTGCGGATGATCTTGTAGCCAGTGGCGTACTGCGACTTCGTCCACGTGATCCGGTTGAAGTTGGTGCCGGTCAACGGATCCGCACCGGTGGTCACCTCGGCGACCGCGGGTGGCGCGTCCTTGTTCTGGGCTGTTGCGACCACGCCGTAGACGTACTTCTTCGTCCCTGCCGTGCCCTGGGTGGTGACCTTGGCGTTCGTCGCGGGCAGAAGCGTTGCGTCACAGGTGAAGCCGACCGTGACGGCACTGCCGACCGCGGTCTTGAGGTGGTCGTTGACCCACGTCTGGAGCTCGCCGGTGTTGTTGACCCGGCCGCCGCCCGGCAGGTGGGTCATCGCCTCCTGGATCTTGGTGCGCAGCTGGCCGAACTTGTCGGCTCCCTGCTGGATGTCGTCGCCGACCAGCGGCAGCTTGCCGTCGAAGGCGGCCGTGCGCAGCGCCCGTTCGATCATCGCCAGGTACTTCTCGATGCCGTCGCCGAACTGCGAGAAGTCCAGCAGCGCGTCGAGGATCTTCTGTCCGATTTCGGTCGGCATCTCGAACCGCTTGACGCCGCCCGGCAGGTCCGGGCTGAACGAGAACGCCTCGTCGAGGTTGCTCACCTGACGCGGCAACCGGACGATGAACGACTCACCGGGGCTGGACAGCTTGGTCCAGTTGGTGTTGTCGGAGCTGACGAACACGGGCATGACCGCACACAGCGCGAGGTCGGTGCCCTGCGCCGGGTCGCCCTGGCACGTCACGGGCTGGTTGTCGCCGTTCAAGGTCAGCGACACGCCCTTGACGAAGTCGCTCAGCGAGACCGGGTTCTGGCCGCTGTAGCCGAGGTGCGCGTTGTAGTGCGCGTTCGCGACGGCCTTCTCGGTGCCCTTCGGGTTGCCCAAAGCGATCGAGAGCGGCCCGACCGAGGACTTCACGACGCCGGTGATGCCGCCGTGCGCGGTGATGTCCACAGTGGAGTCCGGCAGCACCTTCAACGCGCCGGCGTTGGCGGGTCCGTCGCCCGCCTCGAGCGGCAGCACGAATCCGATCTTGGTGGAACCGGTCAGGGCGAGATCCGCGGTGGCTTCACCCTCGGCGCCCACCAACGACCGTGCGGTGCCCTTGTCGTCGGTGAACGAGAACCGGACCGGCTGTGTGGTGGCGACCTTCCGCTTCACGTCGACCTTGAGCACGATCGACGGCTTCGAGTCGACGACCTGGTAGGCGAACGAGATGCCGCTGCCGGTGGGCAGTGCGGCGTTGAGCTGCGTGACGAGGTCCTGCAGGTAGTCCGGTGGCGCGGCGGTCAGCCTGTCGACCGCGTCCTCCAGCGGGCTGCGGAACGCGTACCCGGTGCCGTCCGCGGGCACCTGGCCCCACGGTTCGGCCAGCAACACGCGGTTGTTCGCCGGGTCGGCCGCCACGACGACCGCGACCTGGGTGCCGACCAGCACGGCCCGGCCGCGCAGGTCGGGGCCGAAAGCCTTGTCCCCGGTCCTGGTGTCGTCGCGCAGGAAGCCGACGCTCTTGCCGTCGAGCGTGGTGTTGCCGTACTTGCCGGTGCCCGCGTCAGCACTGCCGAGCAGGTCGGTCAGCGACTTGCCGACGACCGGCAGCGGTGTGGTCAGCGCGGTCTTCACCTTGCCGTCGCCGTCGACGGTCTGCAGCGAGCCGTTCAACACCTGCAGCGCCTTGATGATCTGACCGAACATGGCGCGCGGGTTGTTCGGATCGAAGTCGAACGCCTTGGCCTTGTCCAGCGCGTCGAGGCCGGTGAACTGGACGTTCGCCGGGTCGCTGATGTCCGGCATGGTGACGCCGACCTGCACGGGCCCGCCGAAGAAGTCGTTGATGCCGGGGACGTCGAGCTTCACTGTGGCGGTGGCCTTGGCGCCGACCGCGACGGTGAGCAGGTTCTCCGGTTCGAGCGCGGGGGTGTCCGGGTTGTCGACGATCTTCGCGAAGATCTGCGACAGCGGCAGGTCGCCGTCCGCGTCACCGAGCTTCTTCAGGCTGATCGACAGCATGTCGGACGAGCCGTCCTTCGTGGACATGTGCAGGTCGCCGGACATGTGCACCTTGAGGTATCCGACGCTGCCGTTGACGTCGACGTTCGTGTCGACCGCGGCGCTGGCCCTGAGCAGCTGACTGCCGGTGCGCAGCAGGAACCGGTCGGGTGTGCGGGGCAGGCTGGACACCAGGGTCGTGGTGCCGTCGGGGTTCTTGTCCGCGAACGGGCAGCCGGTCGCCGCGGCGTCGGGGTCGAGCGGCTTGCACGCGTCACCCTTGATCGGGTCGCGCAGGTCGAGCACGAGCGTGGCTTTGGCCTCGTAGGACGGTTTGACGGTCGCGGTGGCGTTCAGCGCGTTGGCGCCCTTGAGCCCCTTGCCCGAGAAGATGTCGCCGAACGTGACCTGTCCGGTCATCGGGTCCGGCGCGTTCACCTTGTACGGCGCATGGTCGGCCGGTTTCCCGCCCTGCCAGCCTTCTTCGAGCGTGATCTCGTCGGCGGTGTTGCTCTGCACGACACCCTGCGAGGTACCCGCGGACACAATGCGCCCCTTGAACGCGTCGACCGACCACGGCTTGCTCTTGTTGACGTGCTTGAGTTTCGTGTCGGTGTAGGTGACGTCGTTGCCCTGACCCGAGGTCAGCTCGGCCACGACGTCCAGGGGTGCGCCGTTCTGCGGAGCGTCCTGCTTCATCGTTAGCGTGAACTCGAGCTTCTTCACGTCGTCGCGGTAGTTCACGCCCGTCACGGCGATCGGGCCGGCGTTGAGCTTGGTGAAGAGGTCCTGGATCGAGCTGAACTTCGGCAGCCCCGCCTTGGCCGGATCTTCTTCGGGCTTGAACACGTTGTCGTCGACGAACTTCGCGAGCGCGCTGCCCGCCTTGACCGCGTCGGCGACCGTGCCGCGCATGAACGGCAGGTTGACGTTGCCGACCGGGTCGGCCGTCGAGCCCCACTGGGCGCGCTGCACCGCGTCGATCGAGCTGACCAGGTGGCTCAGGCCCTCGAGCAGGTCGCGCGGGCTGAGCGTGGTGAAGCGGGTGAGCTGGGCCAGGTCGGGTCCGCTGACGGTGATCGACGGCGTGCCGCTCGCGAGGTCGGGCCACTGCACGCCGATCGTGCCGGTGAGGCCGCCGACGTTCGCTCCGGCGAGCTGCTGCGACGTGAACTTGAGGCCGGCGTCGACCTTGCCTGCCGGGTTGCCGAGCCCGATGTGGAAGAGCCCGGCCGCGGCACCGGCCTCGGAGATCTCGGTGAGCTTGCCGTCGCCGTTGGGGTCGTCGGCGGTGGCGGTGATGTTCGCTTCGACCGTGACGTGGCTGGCGCCCTTGTCGAGGTCGACGCCGAGGATGCCGAAGCCCGCGGTCGGGACCGCCTGCGGGTCGAGCTCGCCCTTGGCGCCGACGGTGAACTTCGGCGAGTCGCCGTCCTTGACGAGCCAGAACGAGTCCGTGGACTCCTGGTAGGCGAAGTGGAACTTGGCGTCGAGCGTGAAGGTCACGTCCACGGCACCGGACGTCGTGAAGCTCACCGACGGGTCGGCGACGCTGATCGGCTGCTTGTCCGCGACCGTCGTGACGTGCAGCGTGGCGTCGACGCGCTTGATGCCGTTGGTGTCACTCGTTTGCACGGTGAGCGTGCCCGGCCGGTTGTCGCCGAGCGGGTAGGTGCCCGCGAGGTCGGGGAAGTTCTCCTTGTCCTTCAGCGGGTCGTGCACGGTCTTGGCCACGAGATCGCCGAAGCCGAGGGCCGCGCCGGGACTCACGCCCAGCAGTGGCAGCGCCTCCCCCAGCTTGCCGACACTGGCGAGTTGCTTGGAGAAGTCACCGAACGCGCTGATCCCCGCCAGGATCTTCTGCACGTCGGGCGCCTGCGCGATGGCCGGTGGGCTCACGACCACCAGGCCGAGCAGTGCCAATGCACCGCTGGTGAACGCTGCTACCGCACGCCTGGTCCGCGAATACCGCATGGCCGACCCGCCCTCTCGACGGCGTGGCCCCCGATGCCTCGCTGCCAGGTCAGTTGTCCGATGTGGAGTGACTCAGGGCACACCTGTGCCGCCACCGAGTAGTCGACGGGCCGGACGGAGGTGTTAGCCGTAGTTCGGCCGGTTGCGGCGAATCACCCGTTCGGCTGACCAGACACCTACTGGGAGTGGGTCAGCTCCCGGATCGGCGTGCCCTGGTTGAACGCATGGATGTCCTCAACGGCCTCACGGAAGTACGTCCGGTAATTGGCCTGGGTGACATAGCCGAGGTGCGGGGTGGCGAGGACGTTCGGCAACGCCCTCAGCTCGTCGGCGAGCGGCAGCGGTTCGGTTTCGAACACGTCGAGGCCCGCGCCGGCGATCCTGTTGTCCCGCAACACGTCCACCAGTGCGCCCTGGTCGACGATGGCGGCGCGCGAGGTGTTGACCAGGAAAGCGGTCGGCTTCATCGTGCCGAGGGCGGCCGCGTCGATCAGTCCTCGGGTGCGGTCGCTCAGCACGAGGTGGACGGACGCGAAGTCGGACTGTTCGAGCAGTTCGTGCAGTGAGGACGCCAGGCGCACGCCCTCGGGCTCCGTGCGGTCGGCGGTCAGGTTCTGGCTCCAGGCGACGACGTCCATGCCGAACGCCTTGCCGACGCGGCCGACCGCCCTGCCGAGGTTGCCGAAACCTGCCAGGCCGAGGGTGGCGCCGGCGAGGTCGACGCCGACCGTGCTCTGCCACGGGCCGCCGCTGTGGAAGGCCGCGTTCTCGACCGCGATGTGCCTCGCCAGACCCAGGATCAACGCCCAGGTCAGTTCGGTCGGCGGGGTCTTCGCGCTGCCGGTGCCGCAGACCGTGACGCCGTGGTCCCGCGCGGCCGCGAGGTCGATCGAGGCGTTGCGCATGCCGCTGGTGATCAGGAGCCGCAGTCTGGGCAGCCGGGCGAACAGGGAGGCGGTGAACGGGGTGCGCTCCCGCATGATCACGACGCACTCGGCGTCGGCCAGCTCGGCGGCCGGGTCGTCGAGGTGTTCGCGGAGCACCGTCACGTCGAGACCCGACCAGTCCGCGTTGGCGAGCGCCACACCCTGGTAGTCGTCCAGCACCACGCACTTCATGAGCCGATCATGTCAGAGTAGGCACATGGGGGCCTTCCACCTGGCACAGGCGAACAACTCGACCGGGCTGTGGGCGTTCGACCAATGGAGGATGCGCGGGTTCGTGAGCCGGGTCGACCCGATCAACGAGCAGGCGCCGCGTGCCCCCGGCTTCGTGTGGCGGCCTACGTCGGAGCGGATGATCGCCGATCTGGAACGGCTGGGGCGCGACCCGATGCTCGAGGCGTTCAACCTCAGCGTGTGGGAGTCGATCGAGTCGTTGTGGGAGTTCACGTTCCGCGGTGTGCACCTCGAGGCGGTGCGGAGCAGCGCCAAGTGGTTCGACCCGGAGTCAGCAATGGACGTCATGTGGTGGGTGCCCGCCGGACACAGACCAACGACCGAGGAAGGCCTCGCGAAGCTCGACCTGGTCAGGCAGAACGGCCCGACGGCGGACGGGTTCACCTTCCGGCGGAGGTTTCCGGCGCCAGAGCCCCACGCACGATGATCTCCAGCAACGGCCGGGGATCTATCGCCTCGTCGCGGGCGAACTGCTGCAGGAACATGCCCTGCACACACATTCCGAGCGTGTCCGCGACGGCCACCGGGTCGCGCATCCCGAGACTCGCGAGAGCCGGGATCAGCATCGAGGTCATCGTGGCCCGGCCGCGCGACAACGCCTCGCGCACCTGGAGGTTGGTCGCGGCCTCCACCCACAGCACCATGCGCGCCTTGACCGTGACGACGTTCGGCCCCGTCATGAACTCGTAGAGCCGGCACAGCTCGTCGATCAGGTCTTCCGGTGACGCGGGCTTGAGCGTCGCCTCGACCGTCGGGGTCTCCTGGCGCAGCATCCAGTCCATGACTCCGTCCAGCAGGGCGGCGCGGCTGCGGAAGTAGTTCGACGCCGATCCCTTGGGCAGGTCCGCGCGTTCGTCCACCCGCGCGTGGGTGAGGCCGCGCAGCCCCTCGGTGCCGAGCAGCTCGACGGCGGCGGCGAGGGCGCGTTCCCGGTTCGAGGTCACCTCGCTACTATAAACGTAGTGACTAGGCACTACGAACGTAGTACCGTCGACCCATGACAGCGACGATCGCCCTGGTCGGGTGGGTGCTCAACATCGGAGTCGGACTGGTCCTGCTCCTGCGCCTGCTCCGAGCGCGAAGACACGTGCCACCGCTCGCCTACTTCCACCTCGTCACCGCGTTCGTCGGGCTCGGCTTCTGGATCGCCTTCATGGCCGCCGGGGCATCCGCGCTGGCGTGGATCGGGTTCGCCGTGCTCACGCTGCACAACACCTTCGGCGACATGCTGATGGTGAGGGGCTGGCGCAAACGCAATCCCGACGCGACGGGGATCGCCTACTTCCAGGCCGTGAAGTGGATGCTGAAGAGGCCGTTGCCACTGGCGCACGCGTGGATTGCGCCAGTGGCCTGGTTCCCGGCTCTCTTCGCCGCGGTGATCAGCAGTTAGGACGCGTGGCCTTGCCGGCGAAACGGTCGCCGAGCCAGGTCAGGGCGTTCGAGCCCCACGCACTGATCGCGCCGATGTGCCCGAGCAGCGGCAACGGCGTCCACTGCACGTCCGCACCGAGTCCGCACCACTGCGAGCGCAGCTTCGTGCCGACGGTGAACGGGATCAGTTCGTCGATCGTCCCGTGGTAGAGGTACACGGGCGCGGCGGGCTTCACCGAGCCGAGCGTGTTCTCCTTCAACCGCTTCTGCCACAACGGGTCCTGGATGACGTCCGGCTGCGTGGTCAGCGAGTTGAGCCGTGTGAACGGTGCCACCAAAGCGATCTCGGCGACGCACGAGTTGCGGATCTGGTCGATGACCTGCGTGCCGCGGGCGTTGAGGACCGACGACAACGGCAGTTCGGGATAGGCCGCGGCGTACCCCGCCGCCGCCGCGAAGACCAGTCCCGAACCGGCGTTGCCGTCGTTGAACTTCGCGACCGCGTTCAGGTCGGCCGGGACTCCCCCGGCGGCGACACCGACGACGTTCAACGAAGGCGCGTAGGACTTCCACTGCTCGGCGGCGGCCGACGCGGCCTGACCACCCTGTGAGTAACCGAAAACACCGACCGGAGCGCTGGCCGACAGGCCCGGCAGCGTCTGAGCGGCACGAGCGACGTCCAGCAGGGCGCGGCCCTCGGACTTCGCCACCGCGTAGGTGTGATCCCCTGGCGTACCAAGGCCTTCGTAGTCGGTGACCGCGACCGCCCAGCCGTTGAACATGGCCTGCGCGAGGAACGCGATCTCGACCTCGGTACCGCCCTGGAGCTGCTGCGACGGCGCGCAGCGGTCGGCCATGCCCTGGGTGCCCATCGCGTAGGCGACGATCGGCCGCGGGCCGTTCGTCCACGGCAGCGGCGACACGAGGACCATGCCGGACACGACGTTGCCCGCGCCCGTCGCGGATGTCGAGCGATAACGGATGTCATAGGCCTTCACCGGGGCGGGCAGCACCCGCAGGGGTTCCGGATGCCACGCCACCTCCCGGCTGCTGACCAGATCGCCCGGTGCGGCCGCCGAAGCGGGCGTGACCAGGGCGGTTAAGAGCAGAACGGCGGTGAGCACGGACCGGAGCTGCATCGTTGGACCCCTTTGTGGTAACCGGCGTTACCGCAATGTAGGGCCGAACGTCGTAACGAGGCAATACCCGGAATGGCTTTATGGATTCACACCAGGCCCTGAGGGAAGGCGAACACCCGATCGGCGTCGTACTTCCGTGCAACTTCCCTGAGCCGGGTGAGGGACGAGCCGTAGTAGGTGCCGGCCCAGTCCGGCATCTGCGGGTCCAGGTAGTTGATGTACCCGGTGGCGCCGAACATCTTGGCCAGCTCGTCGCGCGCGACACCCATCGCCCGCCGCGCGTTGGCCTCCCCCGCCTGCAGGGTCAGCTCGACCTGGATGCTCGCGAGCGCGGTCCGGTGCGGGAACGCGCCCTGGCCACGAGCCACCGCGCCGCCGAGCGCGTCGATCATGTTGTACGAGTTGGGGGTGCTCTTGAAGATCTCCGCGAGCTTCTGCGGATCGGTGATCGGCTTGGTCAGCATCCGCGACGTCGCGACGTAGCTGCCCCGCGACTGCGAGCCGCCGCCTCCGTTCCAGCTGGGCCGGCACGAGCCGTCCGACACCCGGCACCACGCGAACCGTTCCATGGCGGCGAGGAAGCTCTGCTCCGTCTCGCGGCGTGAGGTCGGCTGCGAACCGACGCGGCGGACCAGGTCGTCCAGCAACGGTTTCGAGCCCGCCGGAGCGCCGACGTAACAGCCGGAGACCTCGACGTACGGGTTCGAGCCGTTGCCGACGCCGACCGTCGAGGTCATCGCCTCGGGCGCTTTGCCCTGCCAGTCCGGCCACGCGCTCAGCAGCGCGGGCAACGACGCGGACGGGAACGTGAGGGTGAAGGTCGTGAGGTTGCGGGCGGGCTCGGTGCGGAACACGAAGGACGTGACGATGCCGAAGTTGCCGCCGCCTCCGCCGCGCAACGCCCAGAACAGGTCGCTGTGCTCCGCCGCCGACACGGTGCGGTGCACGCCGTCCGGCGTCACGATCCGCGCGCTGACCAGCCGATCGGAGGTGAGACCGAACTGCCGCGCGGTCACGCCGATGCCGCCGCCGAGGGTGAGGCCGGAAATGCCGACCGTCGCACAGGTTCCCGCGGGCATCATTCGGCCGGCATTAGCCAGTGCGATGTAGAGGTCCATCAGCAGCACGCCGGCGCCGACCTCGACGGTGCCGTCCTGGCGGACGTCGATCCGGTTGAGCCCGCGCACGTCGACGACGAGCGCGCCGTCCGCCGTGGAGTAGCCGGGATAGCTGTGGCCGCCGCACCTCGCCGTGATCCGCTGCTTGCCCTGACGGGCCATCTCGATGCAGCGCTGGACGTCCGCCGGCGTGGTCACGCGAGCGATGGCGCTCGGCCGTTGGCCGTCGTACTGCGTGAAGTAGCCGAGTTTGGCGTCCCGGTAGGCCGCGTCGCCGGGCTTGATCAACTGGACGTCCATTGTGGACCGTCCGAGCAGACTCGTCATGGTTCCCAGCGCAACGGTCTGCAGAAGTGCCCTGCGACGCAACATCTCACGAACGTAGGAGTCGGACAAACCGGGAGACAACGGATCTGCGGACCGGTCCTGATCCCGGCGCTACGGGTTGACGGCGAGGAACAGGAAGGCGGCCAGCAGCACGAGGTGCACGCCGCCCTGCAGCCTCGTCGCGCGGCCGGGCACCACTGTCAGAACACTGACAAGAACGGTGAGCAGCAGCAGGACCATCTGCATCGGACCGAGGCCCAGCAGCAGCGGGCCGTCGAGCCAGATGGTGGCGAGCGCGATGGTCGGGATCGTCAGGCCGATGCTCGCGATCGCGGAGCCGTAGCCCAGGTTGAGGCTGGTCTGGATCCGGTCGCGCCAGGCCGCCCGCCCGGCGGCGATCGTCTCCGGCAGCAGCACGAGCAACGCGATCACGACGCCGACGAACGACGGCGGGAAACCGGCCGCCTTCACACCCGCCTCGATCGCCGGCGACTCGATCTTGGCGAGGCCGACGACCGCGACCAGCGCGACGACCAGCAGGCCCAGCGAGGCGAGCGCCGCCTTCGAGGACGGTGCCTCGGCGTGCTCGTCGGCCTCGATCACGCCGTCCTCGTCGACGGGCAGGAAGAAGTCGCGGTGCCGGACGGTCTGGGTGAAGACGAACAACCCGTACAGGGCGAGGGAGGCGAACGCCGCGAACGCGAGCTGCGGGCCGGAGAACTCCGGGCCGGGCGTGCTCGTGGTGAACGTCGGCAGCACCAGCGTGAGCGCGGCGAGCGTGATCACCGTGGCGAGCGCGCCGCCGCTGCCTTCGGCGTTGAAGAGGATGGTGCCGTGCCTGAGGGCGCCGATCAGCAACGCGATGCCGACGATGCCGTTCGTGGTGATCATGACCGCGGCGAACACCGTGTCCCTGGCGAGCGACGACGCCTCGGGTCCACCGGACGCCATCAGCGTGACGATCAGGGCCACCTCGATGATCGTCACCGCCACCGCGAGGACCAGTGATCCGTACGGCTCCCCCACCCGCAACGCCACGACCTCGGCGTGGTGCACGGCGGCCAGCACGGTCGCGGCGAGCACGACGGCGACCAGTGCGACGAGCACGCCTCCGAGGTCACGTCCCCAGGTCAGCGCGAGCAGCAGCACGCCGAGAGCGGGGGCGATGGTCGTCCAGGACAGCAGCGGGAAGCGCGAGGTGGCGGCCATGATCACACCCTCGCACGCCGGACAGCGGCCCCGCCATTCGGCCTAGACCATTTCGGGGATGCCGAAAAAGTGGAACGGGACGCCCCTGCCGCGTCCCGTTCCACATTTAGTTCCGGTGCGTTCAGAAATCGAACAGTGCACCGGTGTGCGCCAGCATGACGCACGAGTTCGGGTAGGTGTGAACCTGCGAGACGGGCTCGCCGCGCCAGAATCCGAACATCGAGACCTCGACGGGCGCGTAGATGAACGTGCAGGCCCGGTCGTCGGACGCCATGGCCTGAAGGTCGGCGTCAGCGGCGGCCAGCGCGGCGCAAGCCTGCGCCCTGCGTGGGTGCCGATCGCCTCGTTCGCAGGTCAGGACGGTCGCCTTGTAAGCGTTGTCCTCGACATCTGAGTACTGGACCGACAGCACCAGCGCGGTCCCCCCGTGTGCGGCGGGGGCGGCTTGGGCAGTGCCGGAGAAGGCAAAAAGTGACACGAACAGCGCAACGAACGCGACAATGCGCGGGGACATAAAAGCGGTCCTCCTGAGACCTCACTAAACCGGGCCGGTTCTCGGCCACCACAGATGTTGCCACCACGTTTCGTCCATGCGAAAGGGGCCAGGAACTGTTCACCGATCACATTTGCACGTTCCGCCGAAAGCGTGATTGGGCCGAACGGATGTGTTCCGCGCCACGTTCGCCGAGACCGAGCTGCCGATGGACTGTTACCTGTTGCGCACAGACGCGGTTGCGCACGTACGTATTATTCCAATCATGTCCAAGACCTCCAGACGCGTCGTGTTCGGCGTGCTGCTGATCGTCACACTCGTGGTTTCCACCGGCGGCGCGCTGGGCTACCTGGGCAGATTGACGCTCGTGTTCGACCGGCATCCGGGAAAGCCGCTCGCGATTCTCGCCGAAGTGGCGGGACCGCCGGACGGACCGAACTGCCCGATCGACGCCCGCTACTTCGACGAGGAGCCGGACGGCCTGGGTCCCGAGGTGCTGCAGGCGTGGAAATCCCTGCGCGCCAAGGCCTCTGAGCAGGGCGTTCAGCTCTGCCTGAACGACGGCAAGCGCAGCCGCGGGCAACAGCAGAAGGAGTTCGACGAGGCCGTGCAGAAGTTCGGCTCCGAAGCACTCGCGAAGCAGTACGTGCTGCCGCCGGACAAGTCGATGCACGTTCTCGGACTGGCGGTCGACATTCAGCCGATCGAATCCGCGAAATGGGTCGAGAAAAACGGCAGCACCCTCGGCTGGTGCCGCCGTTACGAAAACGAGCAGTGGCATTTCGAGTACGACGCCGGCTACTCCACGGGCGGCTGCCCCCCGATGCTTCCGAAGGCGGTCGGCAGCTGACGCCACGCGCAAAGGTCTAGACGCCTGGGGTGCGCGCGAGGTTGCCCCGACGTAATCTGACAACGCCTGTTACCAGATTGGAGCACCCCGGTGGCACGTGCCTACGGCGGCATCTCACCCGAGCAGCGCAAGGCTGAGCGCCGGGCGAAGCTGCTGCAGGCCGGCCTGGCGCTGTTCACCAGCACGGGCTTCGCGGCCACCAAGATCTCCGAGCTGTGCACCGAGGCCGGCGTCTCGACCCGCAACTTCTACGAGGAGTTCGGCAGCAAGGAAGACCTGCTCCGCGACCTGCACGACCTGATCAACGCCACGGCGTTCACCGAGGTCCGCACCTCACTCGCACAGCTGGAGACCGCCGACCTCACCACGCGCATCACGACCCTGCTGGACGTGTTCGTGCGCAGCGTGACCGCAGACCCACGTGCGCCACGGCTCAACTACGTGGAGGCCGTGGGGGTCAACGCGGAGATCGAGCAGCAGCACGTGCGCTGGGTGAACACGTGGGCGGAGTTCATCGAGTCCGAGGCGCTGCGCGCGGCGGCGGCCGGGGTGGCGCCGCAGCGCTCGTACCGGCTGACGGCGATCGCGCTGGTCGGGGCGATCACCGGGCTGCTGCGGGAGTGGCAGGCGCACGAACCGCCGCTGGGGGTGGAGGAGATCGCGGCCGAGATCCGCGAACTCATGTTGAGCGCGATCACGCGGCCCTAGCATCGGGCCGTGCGAACGGTGACCCGGCTCGTCATGGCGGCTGCGACCGTGGTCGGCTATGTGGCGTTGATGCTGGCGATCTCAGCGGGCATCGACCAGCGCGAGCGCACCGCCTTCGACGACGCCTCCGCCCAGCAAGCGGCGTTCCTCGCCGCCCTCGACCGCGGTTCCGCACCAGACGCCCGCGCGGTCAGCGACTGGTTCCGCGACCACGCACCCTCCCGCAGCAGGTCCCGTGCCTCGATCTCCCTCGGCACCGACGCGGCCGAGGCCGGCGACTTCGACCTCGCCCGCCGGTTCGCCGGAGACGTGCCCGCGAAGATCGAGGAGGACCGGACCACCCTCACCCAAGACGCCGCCAACGCCTGGACGCGTGCCACCCCGTGGCTGGTGACCGGCGCGGTACTCGGAGCCGCCGCACTAACCCTCCGCCACCGCCGCAAGGCGGCCAACGCCGAGGTAGTCGAACTGGTCGACCAGTTCGTGCCACCACGCCCGAGATGGCGGCGGCCGGTCTTCATGATGGTCACCGCGATCGGCTACACGCTCCTCATAGCGGGCTTCATGGCGGTCGTAGCGGTGACTCGCACCATGGAGATCCCCTGGGATGTCAAAGGATTCATGCTGATCGGCGGCGTGATCGCGATCGCCTCGGCGTACTACGTCCTGCGGTACTCACGCCCGCGGTCGGCCAAAGCCGCCGCGCAGGTGTTGCAGGCCGAGTGGCGCAAACCCGTGCTGTACCTCAGGGCTTTCGACGACGACCAGCACGCGGCGGTGGTCGACGGCATTCTCGGCTCGCTGGCGTCCGGGCTGCTGACGATCCACTCGCGGGAGGAGCAGCTGGTCGGCGCGCTCGGGGCGTTCGGACCGGTGATCGCGGTCGGGCGGCCGGGCGAGCCGTTGCCCCAGCTCGGCGCGGCACGGTTCTACCTGCCGTTCGACGACTGGCAGCCCGGCGTGCTGCGGCTGATGGAGCTGTCGCAGCTGATCGTGCTGCGGCTCGGCGAGGGCGAGGGGTTGCGGTGGGAGATCGAGCAGGCGCGCGCCACCCAGCCACCCGGCAAGCTGATGCTGCTCGTGCCGAGTAAACACATGTGGACGTCCGAGGTCGTTGTCTTCGATCGCGACTGGCAAGAGAGGGTCCAGCGAGTCGGTCCGTTCGCCGGCGAGAAGAAACGGTACGGCGCGCCGGTGTTCTACGTCGCCCGCGCGATGCAGGCAGCGCTGGAGTCCGTGGGAACGCGCCGCAGAGCGATGGGTATGAGGATCAACTCCAAGATGCTCGCGGTGTTCGGCAAGGTTCTGCTGCTGTTCCCGGCGCTGGTTCTGATCATCTTCTTGTTACGACTGATTTTCATGTGGTGACAACGCTTTCAGAGATCGATAGCGTCTGCTCGTCCGCCGCCTCCCTGCCAGCGAACGGACAGCCATGCGCAGATTCGTCGCCGCACTCTCGGCGCTCGCCCTCCTCTCCCCGACAGTCCCGGCCCACGCCCAGGAACCTCCTGCGGCGGCACCACCCCAGCCCGAGGTCATCACGCTGATCACCGGTGACCGGGTGTTCGTGCGCGGCAACGACGTCGAGGTCAAGGCCGCGGACGGGCGCGAGAAGGTGGAGTTCGTCCGGCACGATGACAACGATGACGCGTTCGTCTTCCCGGCCGACGCGGTCGACGACGTCGCGTCCGGACGGGTCGACAAGCGCCTCTTCAACGTCACCGCGCTCGTGCGCGAGGGGTTCGCGGGCAAGCCGTTGCCGTTGATCGTCAGCCACGACGGGCCGGCGATCCTGGGCGGCCGGTACCTCAGCAGCATCAACGCCACCGCGGTCACGGCCGACCAGGCGATCATGGCCACGAGCTCGGTCAGGAAGATCTGGCTCGACGCCAACGCCCGGCTGATCGACGACGAGTCGAACGCCCAGATCGGCGCACCCGCCGCGTGGCAGGCCGGCTGGACCGGCAAGGGCGTCACGGTCGCCGACCTCGACTCCGGCTACGACCCCGCGCACCCCGACTTCCAGGGCGTCGTCGTGGGACAGAAGGACTTCCTGACGGCCGGTGGCGCGAGCATCGACCAGCACGGCCACGGCTCGCACACCGCGGGCATCATCGCCGGGTCCGGCGCGGCCGCCGGCGGCAAGTACAAGGGCGTTGCCCCTGACGCGAAACTGCTGGTCGGCAAGGTGTGCGACCAGAACGGCAGCTGCCCCAACTCGGCGATCATCGAGGGCATGGAGTGGGCCGCGAGCAGCGGCGCGAAGGTCGTGAACCTCAGCCTCGGCGGTAGTGCGACCGACGGCACGGACCCGATGTCCCAGGCCGTCAACAACCTCACCGCCCAGACCGGCACGCTGTTCGTGATCGCCGCCGGCAACGCGGGCGCGGCCGGCTCGGTCGCGAGCCCCGGTGCCGCCGACGCCGCGCTGACGGTCGGCAGCGTCACCAAGGCCGACGCGCTCAGCCCGTTCTCCAGCCGCGGCCCGCGCGTCGGTGACGGCGCGATCAAGCCCGACATCGCCGCGCCCGGCAGCTCGATCATCGCGGCCCGCGCGGCCGGCACGTCGATGGGCACGCCCGTGGACGCCAACTACACCACCGCGTCCGGCACCTCGATGGCCACGCCGCACGTGAGCGGCGCGGCGGCGATCCTGGCCCAGCAGCACCCGGACTGGAAGGCCGAGCAGCTCAAGGCCGCGCTGATGGCCGCGAGCAAGCCCCTGGAACTGTCCGTCTACGCGCAGGGTGCCGGGCGGCTCGACATCGCGAAGACCGCGACCCTCACGACGTCACCAGCGAGCCTCTCGTTCGGGCTGATGAAGTGGCCGCACACCGGTCCCGTCACCAAGACCCTGACCTACCGCAACGACAGCGACGCGCCGATCGTGCTCGACGTCAAGGCACCCGCACCGTACACAGTGGACACGACCGCGCTCACGGTTCCGGCTCGAGGCACGGCGTCGGTGAACGTCACGGTCCCGACCGGGACCGAGGGCGACTTCACCGGCCGGATCGTCGCCTCGAACCCGACGCTCAGCCTCAGCACCGCGGTCGGCGGGTTCGTGGAGGGTGAGCGCTTCGGCCTGACCGTGAAGACGATCGGCCGCAACGGCGCCGTGCCGCAGATGTCGATCGGCAACATCGTCAACACGGCCACGGGCCTCGGCGTCGCGTCGATCTACGGCTTCAACCAGGGCGAGTACACCTATCGCCTGCCCAGGGGCACCTACGACGTCCAGGCGGCGCTCGCCGACCCGTACGTCGGCAACGTGGCCGGCGCCAGGTCGATCGTCGCGAAGACCGCGCTGAAGATCGACAAGGACACCGCGATCACGCTCGACTCCCGCACCGCCACTCCGCTCACCTCGGCGGTGCAGGGCGTGCAGACCACCTCCGAGTCCAACGACTTCGGCGTGAGCGTCGGCCGTTCGGGCGTCACCTACGTGACCGACGGGACCGCCCCGCTCTTCGCCACGCCGACCGGCAAGATCACCGACCGGGTCTTCACGTTCCACTTCTCCCCCGCGCTCGTCGCCGGGGCGGACCTGTGGCGCCCGATCTGGTGGGACAAGAACGGGATCCCGGACAACCTCGCGTACGTGGCGCAGCGCAAGGACTTCGCGCACGTGCGGGCGTCCTACGCGGCCGACAGGCCGGACACGATCGGCCTGCGGGGCGTGTTCGCTTCGTTCCCCGGCTCGTCCGGCGGCCTGATCCCGTTGCGCAACACGACGTTGCCGCTGGAACGCACCGAGCACTACTGGGCCTCCAAGGAGCTGACCTGGAGCAACACCCTGTACCACATGGAGATCCAGCCGGTGTACCGGTACGAGTCGGAGACGATGCTGCGCCGCACGTTCGAGAGCAAGAAGTACGAGGTGCGGTGGGGTCATGCCCCGGTCGGCCCGGCCACCGGCCCGATCGACCTCGGCTGGGGCGCGCGACGCGCGGCGGGCAAGCTGAACGTCTTCATCCCGCTGTTCTCCTCCGCCGGCACCGAGACCTTCCGGCAGTCGCAGAACGCCGCACTGACGGCGAGCACGACGCTCTCCAAGGACGGCAAGGTGATCGGCTCGTCCACGCTCCCGGGCTGGGGCTCGTTCACCGCGCCCGAGGCGGGTGTCTACGAGCTCAGGTCGCAGGCCGTGCGCACGCTGCCGTGGGCCACCACCGGCACGTCCGCCGAGGCCACCTGGAAGATCGCGGACAAGCTCGTCGACGGCCCGTTGCCGCTGCTCGTCGTGCGGACGTCCGCTGCCCAGGAGGCCCGTGCGGGCCGGTTGCACTGCCTGAAGGTGGACGTGCAGAAGCCGGCGGGGTCGCGGATCACCAAGCTGGCGCTGGAGGTCTCGTTCGACGACGGCAAGAGCTGGCGGCGCGTGCCGATCATCTCCGGCCACGCGTTGATCGCGCACCCCCGCACGGCCGGTTTCGTGTCGGTGCGGGCGACCGCGCAGGACCAGGCGGGCAACTCGGTCACCCAGACCGTGCTGCGTTCCTACAGCTTCAAGTGAGGCCGGTGGACGTCGAGCCACTCTGCGAGATCCAGCACCTGCTCCAGCGCACCACGGGTCTCGCGGTCCGGTTCGGCGTCCACCCGCCAGGCCCGGTCGACCAGTTCGAACACCGGGTGGTCGCTTGCCAGTTCCCGGTACTGGTCCCGCAGCACGGCGACGTACCGGCTGTCCTCAACGGACGGGTAGTTCTCCTTGCCGTCGAACGTCTTCAGCGACGACGGTGCGTTGTAGACGTACTCGACGAGCCGGTGGTCGGTGAACGGTGCCCGCGCTTCCAGTCCCGCCGCCGCGCTCATCCGGTCCAGCCGGTCGAGCAGCACCCGCAGGTACCGGGTGAGATGCAGGTAGGTCATCTTCCGCAGCCGCCAGTCCTGGTCCGCCTCGCCCGGCAGCCGGCCGATCTCCCTGATCGCGGTCGCGTAGCCGTCCGCGACGTACGTGTCGAGGTCGAGGATCTCGAGGACGTCCGGGCGCAGGAACGGTGCCCGCGAGCCGACCAGCCACGGGAACGTGTGCGCCTGCTGGACCATCGGTTCGTGGTACCAGGGGTGGCCGCCGAACAGTTCGTCCGCGCCCTCACCGGACACCACGACGCTGACCCGGTCCCGCAGCACCCGGCACAACGCCAGCAGCGAGAAGTCCAGATCTCCCGCGCCCTGCGGCAGATCCCGTGCCCGCACGGCATCGATCCGCAACTGCGCGAGCTCGACCGGATCCAGCACGATCTCCTCGTGCCCGGCGATCGGCGCGTCACCCCCGAAGCTCAGGGAGAACGCCGGGACCGCGGCCAGCGCGGCGATCGAACGGGAGTGCAGCACGCCGACCGGCACGTCCGAGACGAGCTGGCGCGCCACGGTGTCCTGCAACAGCCGGCGGATCTCCTCGGCCGTCTCCGCGTCGTCGTCCAGGTGCGGCGCGGTCTCCAGCCGCCAGTAGACGTGTTCGCGCAGGCCGGAGCGGTCGGCGGTGAGGATCGTGCCGGGCTTCACCTCGTGCAGGCCCTTGTACCCGCTGCGGCCGGGCGTGTGGGAGTGGGTGAAGAGCTCGCGCAGCCCGTCCGCGTCGACCTCCTTGCGGGACGCGGGATGCGCGAAGATCGCCTTGGGCTCGGAGCCGAACAGCAGGCCGTTGCCGACCGGGTAGTAGTGCAGCGGCTTCACGCCGAGCCGGTCGCGCACCAGGACCAGTCGCTGGCCGCGGGCGTCCCACAGCGCGAACGCGAACATGCCGTTGAGCCGCTCCACGACACCGAGACCCCACTCGAGATAGCCGCGCAGCACGACCTCGGTGTCCGTGCCGGTGGTGAACCGGTGGCCGCGGCCGCGCAGATCGGCGCGCAGCTCCTGGAAGTTGAAGACCTCGCCGTTGTAGGTGATCGTGACGTGCTCCACCGACATCGGCTGCGCGCCGCCGGCCGGGTCGAGCACCGCGAGCCTGCGGTTGCCCAGCGCCGCGTGTTTGGACGTCCACATGCCGCCCGCGTCGGGGCCGCGCGGGGCCAGCGTCGCGGTCATCGCGGCGAGCACGTCGTGCCGGATGGTGAGGTCCTGGCCGAAGCTGACCCATCCGGTGATGCCTGACATGGTGAAAGTGAACCGGCTCCGGCGCGGGTGAACGCCTAGATTGCCAGCCGGACCAGCAATTCCCGCAGGATTGCCAGTTCGCCGGGGGTCAGCGGAGCGTCGGTGCCGGCCAGCAGCACGAGCAGGGTGTCCGCCGCGGTGGCCAGGTCCGACTCGGCGCGCGTGGCCACGAGGACCGACCCGAGCACGGCCTCGCGGGTCCGTTCGGACAGACCGGGCAGGCCGGGCGAGGTGATCAGCAGGATCGTCGTGCCGACCGTGGCCGCGTGGATGGTCTGCACGGCGTCGTCCACCGGCATCCTCAGCAGGCCGGCCTCGCCGATCCGCGTGACGATGCGCCGCAGGATCCGTTCGCCTTCTGCGGCGGCGGGATGCGGCGCTGTGCGCGCGCCGCCGTACATCAGGCCGTAGAGGGCGGGGTTGCGCAGGCCGAACTCGACGTGCCCGTTCCACCCCCGGCGCAGGTCCTCGACCGGGTCAGCGGACTCGGCGCGTTCGCGCTTCTCGGCGAGGTAGCGCTCGAACCCCTCCGCGACGACGGCGTCGAGCAGGCCCTTCTTGTCGCCGAAGTAGTGGTAGACGGTCGGCGGCGTCACCCCCGCCGCCGCGCACACGTCGCGGATCGACGCGTCCACGCCCAGCTCGGTGGCCGCGTCGAGGATGCGCCGGCGCACCTGCGACTGCTCGCTCATATAACCACACTATAGCGGATGTTGCCACCGTTATACGAGGCCTGTTAGCGTCGATACTGACATCACGGTATCAGCGATAACCACCGGAGAGCCTCATGTCGCGCATCGCCCTCGCCACGCTGGTCACAGCGTTGGCGTTCCCCGCCACCGCCTACGCCCACCCCGACCATCCGACGGCTCCGGCCACGCCCGCGGCTCCGGCCATGCCCGCGGCTCCAGCCATGCCCGCGGTTCCGGCCTTGCCCGCGGTTCCGGCCACGCCTGCGGCTCCAGTCGCGCCCGCGGCTCCAGCCGCACCCACGGCTCCAGCCACGCCCACGGCTCCAGCCACGCCCACGGCTCCAGCCACGCCGACAGCTCCAGCCGTGTACGGCAGCGGCTGGCAGCAGCGCGCCCCGATCGCCGGCGGCCCGCGCCAGGAGCACAGCGTGGCTGCCCTCGGCCGGCACGTGTACGTGGTCGGCGGCATCCGCCCGGACGGCAACGGTGGCGTCGTCACCGTGCCGGACGTCGAGGTCTACGACACCCGCGCCAACACGTGGCGACGGGCCGCCCCGCTCCCGGTCCCGATGAACCACCCGAACGTCGTGGCGGTCGCGGGCAGGCTTTACGTCCTGGGCGGACTGTCCGGCGGCGCGTCGTGGCAGGCGCTGGGCGACAGCTTCGTCTACCACCCGGCGACCGACCGCTGGACCGCCCTGCCGCCCATGCCGAAGGGCATCGAGCGGGGCAGCGCCGCCGTGGGCGTGCACGGCACCCGCGTGTACCTGGCAGGCGGCATGCGCACCCTCACGCCCGGCCCCGGCGGCCTCCAGGACACCGTCGCCGACGTGCACTCCTACGACGTGATCACCCGCCGGTGGACCACGCTGCCGTCCCTGCCCGAGGCCCGTGACCACGTCGGCGGCGCGGTCGTCGGCGGCACCTTCTACGTCGTCGGCGGCCGCGACCGGGGTCAGGTCAACGTCCGCGACACCGTCTACGCCTTCCAGGGCGGCAGGTGGACCGAACGCGTGCCCATGCCCACCCCGCGCGGCGGGATCGCGTCGGCCGTGGTCGGCACGAAGATCTACACGTTCGGCGGCGAGGGCAAGGTCGTCAACGGCGTGAACACGGTCTTCGACGAGACCCAGGCCTACGACACCCGGCTCGACCGCTGGGAGAGGCTCGCCCCCATGCCGGTCCCCCGCCACGGCACCGCGGCCATCGGCGTCGGCGACACCGTCCACATCCCCGGCGGCGGCAACCGCGGCGGCGGCGCGCCGATGGACGTCAACGACGCCTACCGCCCGCGCTGAACCGACCCCCACCTCCCGTGCGTAGACCCTGACGTGAGTCGAATCGCCGTCTTCGCTCTGATGCTCGCCTGCCTCGGCGCCTGTTCCGCCCAGGAGCCCGAGGAGACCGCCTCGCTGGAGGAACTGGAGGCCGCGGCCGGACCCGTTGCGGGCCCGACCAAGGTTCTGCCGGGCGACATCGCGAAACTGCAGGTGGAAGAGTCGCCCGCGGTCGGCTCCGTCGTCGCCGACCGCGAGCACTACACCCTGTACTTCAACGAGCAGGACGGCACGAGCCCGCCCAGTTCCACCTGCCTCGAACCGGAGTGCACGCTGGTCTGGCCGCCACTGCTGGCGAAGGGCGGCCAGTTCGACGCCCCCGCGCTCGACCCCAAGCTGCTCGGCACGATGAAGCGCCCGGACGGAACGCAGCAGGTCACCCTGGGCGGCCGGCCCGTGTACCGGTACGTCGACGACGAGCAGGCGGGCGACGCCACCGGCCACGGGACCGACAACCGCTGGTTCGCCATCTCACCGAGCGGCGCCAAGGCCTCGCGCCAGTAGCGCCTGTTCACTCACACAATCCCCACCAGCCCCACTTTCCGACACGCGGGGAGCTTTCGTGCCCCAGGAGTGGACGAAAGGGCCCCGCGTGACAGAGGGCAAGCGGGGGCTGGTCGTGGTCGCGGCCGAAATTCCGGCGGCTCACGCTGAGCCCATCCGACCTCACCGGCTGTTCGAATGGGCAGCCGGGTTTGTCCGTTCGGGGTAGTTGAGCCGCCTCTCAACCGATCCGTTTGTACCGGAATTCGGGAAACCTGTTTCGCCCGGAACCGGTTTCGGCTACTAAGTATGAGAGCGCTCCCACACGCTGCCGCCGCACGAGCCCTCCGGAGACCACATGGATCGCGACGACGTGCCCTACCTCGACGCTGCTCTGCCGACCGCCGACCGGGTCGCGGACCTGATCGGGCGCATGACACTGCCCGAGAAGGTCGGGCAGATGATGCAGCTGGACTCGAGGGAGGACCTGGACGACCACGTGCTGCGCAAGCACGTCGGTTCGATCCTGCACACCTCGCCCGAACGGGTCCTGCGCGCGCACGACCTCACCAACAACACACGGCTGCAGATCCCGCTGCTCATCGCCGAGGACTGCATCCACGGCCACTCGTTCCACGAGGGCGCCACGATCTTCCCGACCCAGCTCGGCATGGCCGCGTCCTGGGACCCGGACCTGGTCGAGCAGGTCGCGCGCGTCACCGCCGTCGAGGCGGCCGCGACCGGCGTGCACTGGACGTTCTCCCCGGTCCTCTGCATCACCAGGGACCTGCGGTGGGGCCGCGTCGACGAGACGTTCGGCGAGGACCCGGTCCTGATCGGCGAGCTCGCGGCCGCGATGGTCCGCGGCTACCAGGGCGACGGCCTCGAGGACCCGACGGCGATCCTCGCGACCGCCAAGCACTTCGCGGGCTACTCGGAGACGCAGGGCGGCCGGGACGCCAGCGAGGCCGACCTGTCGCGGCGCAAGCTGCGGTCGTGGTTCCTGCCGCCGTTCGAACGGGTCGCCCGCGCGGGCTGCGCCACGTTCATGCTCGGCTACCAGACGACCGACGGCGTGCCGATCACCGTCAACTCGTGGCTGCTCGACGAGGTCCTGCGCGGCGAGTGGGGATACAAGGGCACCCTGATCACCGACTGGGACAACGTCGGCCGCATGGTCTGGGAGCAGAAGCTGCAGCCCGACCACGCCCACGCCGCCGCGGCCGCCGTGAAGGCGGGCAACGACATGATCATGACGACCCCGCAGTTCTTCGAGGGCGCGCTGCAGGCCGTCGAGGAAGGCCTGCTGGCCGAGGTGGACCTCGACCGCGCGGTCACCCGCATCCTGACGCTCAAGTTCGACCTGGGGCTGTTCGAGAACCCCCGCAGGCCCGACACCGAGCGCCAGCGCACGATGATCAACCACGACGAGCACGTCGCGCTCAACCTCCAGGTCGCGCGCCGGTCGCTCGTGCTGCTGCGCAACGACGGCGTGCTGCCGTTGCAGCAGCCCAAGGCCAAGATCGCCGTCGTCGGCCCCCTCGCCGACGACGCCCAGACCCAGCTCGGCGACTGGGCGGGCTCGTCCGGCCAGGCCGACTGGCTGCCCAACGGCCAGCCGCGCGACATGATCACCACGGTCCTGGACGGCCTCCGGGAGCTCTCGGCCGGAGAGGTCACGTACGCGCGTGGCGCGGACATCCTCACGCTCGTACCGGACCCCGCCGGCGACACGTTCCCCGACGGCCAGCCGCGGCCGGAGATCGTGCGGCCCTGCCCGCCGGACGCGGACCTGATCGCTGAGGCCGTCGCCGCCGCCGAGGCCGCGGACTACGTGGTGGCCGTGGTCGGCGACCGGATCGAGCTGGTCGGCGAGAGCCGTTCCACCGCCACGCTCGACCTGATCGGTGGCCAGATCGCGCTGCTCGACGCACTGGCCGGGACCGGCAAGCCGCTGATCGTGGTGCTGCTCGCGTCGAAGCCGCTGGTGCTGCCCGAGTCCGCGCGCAACGCCGCGGCGCTGCTGTGGGTGGCCAACCCCGGCATGCAGGGCGGCCGGGCCATCGCCGAGATGCTGCACGGCCTCATCGAACCGAGCGGGCGCCTGCCGATCTCGTTCGCGAGCCACGTCGGGCAGCAGCCGACCTACTACAACCAGATCCGCGGCCAGCACGGCACCCGCTACGCCGACCTCACCCAGGAACCGGCGTTCGCGTTCGGCGAGGGCCTGTCCTACACCACGGTCGAGTACGGCGACCTGCGCGTGGAGACGGCGGTGCTGCGTCCCGACGAGACCGTCCAGGCCTCGATCACGGTGACGAACACCGGCTCCCGTCCCGCGCGCGAGACGGTGCAGGTCTACGTCAGCGACGCCGTGACGTCGGTCAGCTGGGCGGACAAGGAGCTCAAGACGTTCCAGCAGGTCGACCTCGAACCGGGCGAGACCGCGACCGTGCGGATCGACCTGCCGGTCGCGGCCTGCTCGATCGTCGACGCTCAGGGGCTCCGGGTGGTCGAGCCGGGCGAGTTCGTCCTGCTGGTCGGTCCGAGTTCGAAGGAGCTCCGCAGTGCGGAGTTCACGGTGAAGCCTCAGTTTTAAGTAACACTGAAGTTATTGAGAGAACGAGGAACGATCGTGAGGTAGCGCGGAGGCACCTCCACCGCCCTCGTGATCGCCTTCTTCACCGCCGGGACCAGGTCCGCGTCGACCAGCGCGACCGCGGGCCTGCCCGGCGGATCGATCAGCATGCAGGCACCGCGCGCTCCGGCGGCCAGTGCGGCGCGGACCACCGCGTCCTGTTCCGGGTCGGGAACCTGGACGTGGTGGTAGGCGGTCATTTCGGCGCCGAGGTCCTCGGTCCGCGGGGTGAACGGCCTTTCCTGCTGCGGTTGCGGCCTGCGCACCCGCGTGTCGACGACCAGCAGCCGCTGACCTGGCAGGTCGAGCGGCACCGCCGGGGGTTCCTCGAACCGCTCGGCCGCGAGATCCCGCAGCGCCAGCCCGACCGCCGTCCGCAGCGCCTCGCCTGCCGACAGGCCACTGCCCTGTGGCAGGTCGACGCTGCACATCAACGTCGCGCCGCCCTTCGAGCCGGTCAGCGGTGCCGCCCACGCAGGAACATCTTGAGCTGGCAGCAGTGCCCGTTCGGTCGGCCGGTTCACCGAGACCAGTTCGAGCTTGCCGTCCTCACGCCGTTCGCCTGCCACGATGGCGCCCCACTTGGCCTGCACCCGCACCGCACCGCCGAGCAGGTTCAGCACGCCCGGCGCGTACCAGACACCGGTGGCCGGGCGGCCGAACGTCTGGCGGAACGCGTGCGGCACCAGCCTGAGCTCCGGCGCGATCTCCGGCCGGTCCGCGATGTCGATCATGCCTGCTGCACCGATTCCTTTTGGGCCAGGAGCCGGTAGGCGTTGCCGCGGTCGCTGCGGTGCGCCAGGAACCGGTTCACCGTCTGGTCCAGCGCCAGCGCGACGAAGAACGCCGGAATCCCCAGCGACCACACCAGGAGGCTCCTGGTCCGGCGCAACCGGACGCGTTCCGGCCGCCACGGTGCGGGCGTGCGTGGCGCGATGTTCCCCAGCCACAGCAACAACGCCAGCGTGAAGTCGTTGCACATGTGCGCTTTCGAGCGTTCCGTAGCCACGGTCTTGAGCCCGCGGTCGGCCAGTGCGTGCTCCAGGTTGCCGATCGGCATCATGTGCTGGTGCTGCGGCTGGAACCACGGCATCCAGTACTGGCCGAACAACCGCCCGAGCCCCCACTCCGGGTCCGGCAGCTCGATCAGCAGGTAGCCGCCGTCGGGCAGCACGTCCGCGGCGATGTCGAGCTCCTCCCACGGATCGCGCACGTGCTCCAGGTAGTGGTGCATGCTGATCACGTCGTAGCGGCCCTTGAGCTCGCCGGCGAAGTCCTTGAAGCTGCCCCGGTAGGACTGCTCGATCCGCCCGAGCCTGGCCGCGTCCTCGATCGCGGCGCCCTGGTCGAGCCCGTCGAACACGGTCGCGGGCAGCACCTCCTTGGCGCCCAGGCAGAAGTGCGCGTGCCCGGAGCCGACGTCCAGCCACCGCTCGGGTTTCGTGAACGGCTCGACCATGCGGGCCCGGCCGTAGTAGGGATCGGTCTTGCCGGAGAACACCGCCTCCGCCGACGTCTCGCCGAGGCCGTCGTAGAAGTCGCGGTAGTAGAAGCCCAGTCCCTCTCCGGACAGCCGGGGGTTCTGCCAGACGTGTCCACATCGGACACAGCGGTCCATCGTGAACTTGCCGGGCTTGCGCTGCACCAGGTCCGTGGCCGTCACCCAGCGGCGCAGGTCCAGGCTGCCGCACGACGGGCAGTCGTCGCGGCGCGCCTCGTGGAAGTCGCGATGCCGGTTCTCCTCGTACCAGGGCGCGGCCTGCTTGAGGTGCTCGGCCTGCCGGCGTTCGGCCGTGGACTTCTTGCCGTTCGCGGTCTTCACCCACAGGTACGGCGTGCGCAGGAACCGCGGTACCCACAGATCCCTTGGCTTGAGCGGCGTTCCGGCGAACACCAGGATCGGGTGCGCCCAGTACGCCGCCAGCGCGACCAGTCCCCACGGCCAGGCCGTGACCAGAGCGGTGACGACGGCCGCGTAGCCGATGACCGAGCCCGCGATCCACAGCGACGGCCGCTTGCCGAACTGCCGCAACGTGGCCGCGCGGTAGCCCAGGTCGTACGGCCCTGACCGCAGGCCGGGAGCGACCGCGATGTCCACCTGAGCGTGCACGTGATCCTTGACCCGGCGGACGAACGCCACGAACTCGGTGGGGTCGTCCGGGTTCACGTCCTCCTTGTACTGCGCGCTCACCAGCACGGCCTGCGAGGCGCTGATGCCCCGTGCCCACTGGTCGTCGCGGTACTTGGCCGGATCGACCGAGCCGAGCAGGTCGAGCGCCGCGACCGTCGGCAGGTCGCGCGGCACCAGGTCGACCAGATCGGCGTCGCTCTCCCACGAGCCCTCGGGATGGACACCCGTGGCGGTGAGAAGCGAGTGCTCGCCCGCGCCCGTGGCGAGCACTCGCAGCTTGGACGCGCGGGAACGCAGGCGCAGCACGTCCAACAGGACGACCAGCACCACCACCACGCTGAGGATCACCCGGCCACCACCTTTTCCAGTCGGTCGGCTGCGGCCGCTGCGCCGCCTGCCGCCAAGAACGACTCCCGCACCAGTTCCGCCGCGGTGGCGTACTCCGGTTCATCCAAAACGGACTCCAGCGCGGACCGGATGTCGGCCGCGCGAGCCCGTGAGTAGGTCAGCCGCACACCGGCTCCGGCCGCCACGACCTGGGCGGCGACGGTCGGCTGGTCGTCCCGGATCGGGGCCACGACCAGCGGCAGTCCGTGCGCCAGCGCCTCGCACACCGTGTTGTGCCCGCCGTGCGTGATCACCGCGTCGAGGTGCGGCATCAGCGCGAGCTGGGGCACCGACGGCAGCATGAGGACGTTCGGCGGCCCAGGACGCGGTTCGGCGACCATGATCACCTGGAGGTCGAGTTCCGAGACCGCCTCCAGCACCTGGCTGAAGAAGCGTTCGCCCGCCGGGCCGTTCAACGTGCCGAGCGAGACCAGCACCCGTCGCTTGCCGGTCAACCGCTCCCACGGGAAGTCCGCGCGTTCCACGCGATGGGCGAGTGCGGGCCCGACGAACGCGACCTCGTCCCCGAAGTCCTCCGCCACCAGCGACTTCGAGCTGTAGACCAGCACCAGCAGCTCCGAGAACCTGATGTCGCCACCCGCGAAGTCGTGCAGCATGTCCCGCACCCACGCGTCGACCTTCGGCATCGTCCTCAGTGGATTGACCAGCTCGGCCGAGGTGGACGCCGAGGTCACCCACGGCAGACCGGCGTGCTTGGCCACCAACGGCCCGGCCAGCGCCTGCTGGTCAGCGATGATCACGTCCGGGGCGAACTCCGCGACGGCGCCCGACACGCCCGGCACCATGGAGTGCCCGAGCGGGATGAGGAACTCCTCCCAGAAGAACTTCAGCACCGCCATCCCGCGCAACGCGAGCCACCGCTCCCGTTGCGCCCGGATGTCGGCTTCCAGGAAGTCGTCGATCGCGGGGAACACCACCGCGTCGTCCGGCAGCAGCGGCGTGAGCGTGCCCGGATGCCCGACCCACGCCACCTCGTGGCCGCGCGCCAGCAGCTCGCCACCGACCGAGGCGGTCGGGTTGACGTGCCCGGTCAGCGGCGGCACCACGAACAGGAACCGGCTCATGACGGCAACCAGTCCAGCAGCACGTCGAGCAGCTCGGCCGTCGCCTCGCGCAGCACCGTGTGCCCGAGCCCGGAGACGATGTGCAGCCGGCACGACGGGATCCGCTCGTGCAGCTCGGCCGCAGCCCCGATCAGTTCCGATTCGGAGCCGTACACCCCGAGCACCGGGCACCGCACCTGCGTCAGGTCGAGCTTCGCGCCGGAGCCGAGGTCGTCGATGAGCGTCGTCCCGTTGAGCAACGCGTTGGCGTTCACGGCGAGCCGGGCGATCTTGCGTTGCCCGAGTGCCATCAGCTGGTCCTGGGTCCGGTCGAACTCGAGGCCCAGCGCCGCGACCGTGAGCGTGTTCGTGATGTCCTCGAACCACGCGTCGCCGACCACTCCCCCGCACGCCGACTCGACGAGCACGACCCCGCCGACCCGTTCGGGCGCCTGGACCGCCGCGTGCATGGCGACGACGCCGCCGTAACTGTTGCCCAGCAGGTAGACCGGCTCGGTCACGCCGATCTCGTCCAGCACGGCCACGAGGTCCAGCGCGCTCTCCTCCGGCGTGTAGCCGGACGGGGGCCGCTCGGACAGGCCGTGCCCGCGCAGGTCGAACAGCACGGTGCCGTAGCCGCTTTTCGCGAGCGGCGCGGCGAGCGTGTAGTAGAAGCTGGACAGGTTGTCCATCACCAGGCCGTGCACGAACACCACGGTCGGATGCCCTGCTTGGTCAGACACTGCCGGCCCGAGCCGCTGCACGTGGAATCGCAGCCCTCGGGCGTGAACGTCAGACACGAGCCGTGATG
This sequence comes from Lentzea sp. NPDC051213, assembly GCF_044455585.1. Taxonomy (NCBI): domain Bacteria; kingdom Bacillati; phylum Actinomycetota; class Actinomycetes; order Pseudonocardiales; family Pseudonocardiaceae; genus Lentzea; species Lentzea sp. NPDC051213. The sequence continues at coordinate 557,975 of NZ_JBITEX010000001.1, read as the reverse complement.
TGGTCGACGAGGCGGCCTACGGACATCGCCATGATCTCGTCGATGTCCATGTCCGCCAGGAACGCCACGAGATCGACGCCGTAGTGGGCGTTGAGCTTGTCCGCCAGTGCGACGAACTCGATCGACTCCAGACCCAAGTCGTCGCTGAACGTGGTGTCGCGGGTGATCTCCACGCCCAACAGGAAGTCCGGCCCGACCACCTCGGTGATCAGCTTGGCGACCTGCTGCAGCACCTCGTCCATCACTTCTCCGTCTCCACCCTGGCGGCGGCTGTTCCTCGTTCGGCAACGACTTCGACCCGTGGCACGGCGAACGCGCCACGCACCCTGCAGGCGGCGTCCACGGTCAGTTCCGCCGGGTAGATCGGCCCGGCGCCGCGGTCCCACAGCCACGTGCGCACGGCGTCCTTCACCGCGATCACGCGCAGCAGCCAGTCACGTTGGGCCGGCACGTCCAGCCCGCCGTAGTGCCGTCTTTCGGCGGCGTTCAGGTAGCGGCGCATGATCAGGTCGCGGGTGGCGCTGTCCGCCCAGTTCTCCTTGACCCGCAGCCACTCCTCGTTCGGAGTGGACAGCATTTCGGTGCCCGGCCGCAGTTTCACCTGCCAGATCCGGTCGTCCGTGGTGAACCGGCGGGTGGTCCAGCCGCTGATCCGGCACCACAGCGCGCCGTTCACGGTCAGCTCGGCGTCGGCGACCATCTCCTGGGCGGTCACCGCGCGGATCCAGGCCGTGCAGTGGACGTCGCCGGTCGGCACCGGTCCGTGGAACGAGACCTGCTCGATCCCGGTCGGCAGCACTGTCTGGTCGACGGTGAGGCTGACCTGCATCCAGTGCCCGATCAGCTGCCCGGCGCTGTCGAGCAACGCTCCCGGCGCGGGCAACGGCGTGAGCACGCCGCTGATCCCGTTGTCCGCCAGCGACTCGATCTTCGTGACGCCCGCGAACGCCGGTCCGTGGAACATCCAGTTGTCCCGGTACAGCTCTGTGGCCTGGACCGGTGCCTCGCGCACGCCCTGCAGCTCTGTCTCGACCCGCTGCACCGGAACCGGTGCCATCAGCACGATGCCCTCAGCGAAGTCGCCGACCTTCACCATCACGCGATCCGCGCTCTCCACGCGGGCGGTGATCTTCGCGGTCGTCGCGGGCAGCGCGGTCAGCCAGCGCTTGGCCCTGACCTCGGCGAACCCGTGGACGGTGCCCCCGGTGAGCCGGCGGGCGGCGTCCGCGAACACCTCCAGCAGGCCGGTCGCGGGCACGATCGGGAACCCGTCGGCGAGGTCCGGCCAGCCGGGCGCCTGCGGGAACACCGAGTGGTCCACGAGCTCAGGCATGGTGCGCAACGAGAATTCGCGGGTGAACCCGGCCTCGTTGGGCCGCAGCGCGCCGACTACCTCGCGGGCCACCGCGTTCGTGTGTGCGAGCAGGGCGTTGACCGCGGCCGACATCGGGCTGTCGTCGGCCACCACCGCGGGTCCGGCGGCGATCGGGTCGAGCCTGATCCTCGGCGTGCCGAGCTGGAGCTTGACCCGGTGGGCGGTGCCGCGCTTGAGCCCGAACGCCCACAGCGCCTCCGGCGCGATGTCGGCATTCACCGCGAGGTGCGGCCGGTCGGACAGCGTGTCGCCGACGAAGCCGGGCAGGCTGCCCTGTCCGATTTGGACGAACGCGCGGAAACCCGCACCGTGCAGGCGTTCCAGCAGCGGCCGGAACCGCACCGGTTCCACCAGGTGCCGCAGGACCAGGTCGCGGATCTCGCCGGCGGCCATCGGTTCGAGGGAGTTCGCCGACCACACCGGGATGTCCGAGGCGCGGACGGGCAGCTGGTCGAGCATCTCCTTGGCGCGCCCGAGGTACGGGGCCAGCGCCGGGGTGTGGAAGCCGGTGCGGAACGGCATGAGCTGAGCCAGCACGCCGTTGGCCTTGAGTTTCTCGAGCACTGTCTCGAGGCGGTCGATCGGGCCGCAGATCACCGACTGGTGCGGGCAGTTGTCGTGGCTGATCGTGACACCGTCTGCGAGGTACTTCTCGGCGATGTCGGCCGAGCACCCCAGCGCGGCGTATGCGATATCCACGACCGCGACCGCGCCAGGTCCGAGCGCGCTGACGAACTCGTCGATCGTCGGGTAGATGCCGCCGACGACCATGGCGGTCCACTCGCCCATGCTGTGCCCGGCGAGCGCGCCGGGGGTGATGCCGAGCGCCATCAGCTCACGGGCCTCGCGGCGGCCGTCCTGCAGCAGCTTGACCGCGTGGTCGACGACCTCGCCGCTGAACTCGCGCTCGAAGCCGGGGAACAGGAACGCGACCTGGTCCGTGCCGGTCAGCAGCGGCTGTGGAGAGAACCAGATGTCGTGGCGGCCGGGCCACGCCTTGCCCTGGGCCAGCACCCGTTCGGCGAGCTTGAGCTTGCGCTCGTCGGGGTTGCCGATCGCGAGCCGGAACGCCCTGTCCGCACTGGAGGACCGGCGTTCCTGGAGCGCCTTGGCCAGTTCCTCGGCGGTGTCGGCGGCGAAGGTCATGACCGGCTTGCGCGGCTTGGCGACCGTGTGGCCGTCGAGCACGGCGTGCGCGTTGATCCCACCGAAGCCGAACGCGTTCACGACCGCGCGGTGCGGACCGGTCCAGTCCCTGGCTTCCTGGACCGGCGTGAACCTGGTGCCGTTGAGCGCCGAGTGCGGCTTGTCGACGTGCAGGGTCGGCGGCAACGTGTTGTGGTGCAACGCGAGGGCGGCCTTGATCAGCCCGGCCATCCCGGCGGCGGGCATCGCGTGGCCGATCATCGACTTCACCGTGCCGATGCCGATCTCGTCGCCGTCGGCGCCGAACGCGTTGATCATCGTCTGCAGCTCGGCCGCGTCACCGGCGGGCGTGGCGGTGCCGTGAGCCTCGATCAGGCCTGGTCCGTCGGTTCTCGGGTCAAGGCTCGCTGATGCCCAGGCCCGTTGCACGGCAAGGAGCTGGCCATCGGGGTTGGGCGTCATCATGCTGGTGGCGCGGCCGTCACTCGCGGTGCCGATGCCGCGGATCACCGCGTAGACGCGTTCGTCGCCGACGTCTTCGAGGCGCTTCAACACGACCATGCCGACGCCCTCGGACAGCAGCGTGCCGTCCGCTCCCGCGTCGAACGGCCGGATGCGCTCGCTCGGGCTGAGCGCGCGGAGCTGGGTGAAGACGCTCCACAACGTCGGGTGGTGGCAGACGTGCACGGCGCCGGCGAGCATGGCGTCCGCGCGGCCCTCCTGGAGCTCGCGGACGGCGTGCTCGACGGCGACCAGGCCGGACGCGCAGGCCGCGTCCACGGTGTAGGCAGTTCCCTTGAGGTCGAACCGGTTCGCGATGCGGGAGGCCGCGAGGTTCGGCACGAGGCCGATCGACGACTCGGGCTGTTCCGGTCCGAGCCGCTCGCGGATGGCCTGGCGCACCGACTCCAGGTCCGTGCCGGGGAAGAGGTCCCGGACGACCGACACGACCTCGTCCGCGAGCCGGACCCGCTGGTCGAGACGGGCACAGCCGGGCGTGAGGTAGCCGCCGCGGCCGACGATCACGCCGATGCGGTCCCGCGACGGCAGGGTCGTCTCGCCGCCGGCGTCCGCGATCGCCTCGGCGGCCGTCGCCAGCGCGAGCAGCTGGTCCGGCTCCGCGCCGTCCACTGTGGACGGCATGATGCCGAACCTGGTCGGATCGAACTCCGCCAGGTCGTCGACGAAGCCGCCCTTGCGGCAGTAGAACCGGTCGCCGGTGGTGCTGCCCTGGTCGTAGTAGGTGGCCGGGTCCCAGCGGCCGGGCGGGATCTGCCCGATCGCGTCGACGCCGGCGACGATGTTGCGCCAGAACGTCGTGGCATCGGGGGCACCGGGGAAGACGGCACCGATCCCGACGATCGCTATGCCTCCCATCGGTAGACCACCTGCACGTCCTCACCGGCGGCGATCTCGTTCAGCAGCGCGTCGGCGCCCTGTTCGGGATCGATCAGCCCGATGCCGCGGCGCGCGTACTCGCCGGCGAGCCCGACGGCCATCCCGGCACCGGCCCAGGGACCCCAGTCGACGGCGACAACACGCCGTTGGGTGCCCCAGAACCTGGCCATCCGGTCCAGCGCGTCGTTCGCGGCCGAGTAGTCGGCCTGGCCGCGGTTGCCGAAGACGCCGCTGACACTGCCGAACAGCACGAGGAAACCGTCGCCGAACGCCTTGGCACCGTTGACCTTGGTGGCCCAGACGCGGTCGAACGACTCCTGCGTCTTGTCGGCGATCAGCTTGTCGTCCAGCACGCCCGCGCCGTGGATCACGCCGTCGATGCGCCCGAACCTGGCCCGGATGTCGTCGAGCACGGCGGTCACGGCTGCGGTGTCGGTGACGTCGCACTCGTGGTAGCGCACCGAGGAAGCCGTGGCGCGCAGCCGTTCCATGGTCTGGCGGACTTCGCGTTCGGCGAGCACCTTGCGTGCCTTGGCCGGCACGTTCTCCTTCTCCCCCAGCTCGAACAGCGCCTTCACCAGGTCGGGCTCGGTGGTGGCGTGGCTGAGCCGGTGGTCCTCGGCCGCGATCGGGGTGCGGCCGAGGAGCTCGATGTGGCAGCCGGTGCGTTCGGCGAGCTTGAGCGCGGCCAGCGCGGTGATGCCGCGGGCGCCACCGGTCAGGAGCACCACGCTGTCGGCGTCCAGCTTGAGGTCACCGGTCTTGAGGCCTTGTTCTTCGGCTTCGATGATCTGGCGCCTGCCTGCCTGATAGCCGACGACCGCCGGGCCGGGGCCGATCTCGGTGAACAGGGCGGTGGCGATGTCGCGGTGGCTTTCCTTGGGGTTCACGTCGACCGCGCGCACCACGAGGTCCGGGTACTCGAGCGCGGCCGTGCGGATCAGACCGTGCAGGCCGATGTCCGCGGGCAGCTCGTCCGGGGTGTGGTCGAAGCCGAACGTGCCTCCGCCCGTGGTCACCACGAGGAGGCCGACCCCGCTCGTGACGCAGGTCTTGACCTCGCTGAACGCCTCCGGCAGTCGTCCGCCGAGCCGCACCACGACGTCGATCCCGGTCAGGTCCGCGGGGAAGGCGGGCTCGATGCGCGGGCGGGTGATGTGGCGTTCGAGGATGTCGGCCAGTTCGAGGCCGATGCCGTTGTCGTCGACGATCAGCACGGTCTTGCCGGTGAGGTCGGCGGGGTGCGCGGGCTCGCAGGGCACGACCTGCGGCACCAACCGCACGAGACGGCCTGCTGTTTGGGCGTCTGCAAGTACTACCAACTGCGAGTTGGTAGTACTTGCAGACGCCGTGCCGAACCAGCCGACGATTCCGTCGATCGTCTTCAGCTGGGCCAGTTCGTCGATCGCACCTGTCGCACCCAGTTCCTGGGCCAGCTCGCCGACGATCTCGGCGCGCTTGATGGAGTCGATCGACAGGTCGGCTTCCAGGTCCAGGCCCGGCTGCAGCATGTCGATCGGGTAGCCCGTGCGGGTGCTGATGGTCTGGAGGACGACGGCACGCACGTCCTTCGCCGGGGCTGATACCGGTGCGGAGACACCGAACCAGCCGACGATGCCCTCGATCGTCTTGAGCTGCGCCAGCTCGTCGATCGACCCCGTCGCGCCCAGCTCGGCCACCAGCTCGCCGACGATCTCGGTCCGCTTGATCGAGTCGATCGACAGGTCGGCTTCGAGATCCAGCCCTGGCTGGAGCATCTCGAGCGGGTACCCGGTGCGGGCGCTGATCGTCCGCAGCACCACCGCGCCCACGTCCTCCTGCGGCGCGGCCTGGGGTGCCGGGGCCACCGCGCGTTCGATGGCGGGCTGTACCGGTGCGGGCGCCGGTGCGGCAGGCGCGTTGCCGAGGTAGCTCAGCAGCACGTCGCGCTGGGCGCTGACCGCGTCCCGCATGCCGTCCAGGAACTTCTCGATGATCTCGTCGCGACTCAGCCCGGATCCCACGTGCAGCGTCGGGAACTCGGTGGCGGGCCGCAGCCCACCGGGTAGTGCGTCGCCGTTCGCGTCCCGCACGAGACCTCCATCCACGTACCAGGACGGCCGTGGCGGCACGGCCGTCGCCGGTTCGGTCCTGTCCTCGAACAGCGGCGCGGCGTCCACCTCGACACCGGCGACCGCGAGCTCCGCGAGCGTGCGCAGGAACGTCACGTGGTCGTCGCAGCGCAACGCCTGGTGCGGCCGGTCGCCGAGGGTCTTGCCCACCAGCGACGTCAGCACCCCGCCCGGTCCGGCCTCGACGAAGATCCGTGCACCCGCCGCGTACATCGACTCGATCTGGTCCACGAACCGCACCCGGCCCGCGAGCTGCGCGGCCAGTCCGCCGCGCACGTCGGTGTGCGGCTCGGCGGTGACGTTCGACCAGACCGGGAAACGCGTCTCACCAATGGAAACGGCCGCGAGACGGGCCGCGAACCGGTCGCGGGCACCGCCCATCAGCGGGCTGTGGAACGCGGCGGCGACCGGGATGTTCTTCACGGTCAGCCCTGCGCCTCGCAGCACCTCGACGGCGTTCTCCACAGCCTTGGTGGGACCGGAGATCACGACCTGGTCGGGCGAGTTGTGGTTGGCCACCACGACATCCGCGGGCAGCAGGGCCTCGACCTCGGCCACGGCAGCGGTGACCGCGGCCATCGTGCCGGGATCCTCGCCGACGGCGTCGAGCATCGCCTCGGCGCGTGCCGCGCTGAGGGCGAGCAGGTCGGCGGGCTCGAACACGCCGGCCGCGGTGAGCGCGACCAGTTCGCCGTAGCTGTGGCCACCGGCGAGATCCGGCCGCACCCCAACGGATTCCAGCAGCGCGGTGACCATGAGCCCGGCGATCCCGAGCGTCGGCTGAGCCATCCGGGTGTCGGTGATCGCGGCACGCTGGCTCGCCACGTCGTCGGCGGTCAGCGGGGCCGGCGGGAACATCACCCGCTCGTACCTGGGGTCCACGAAGTCCTGCAGTCGCGGGAAAGCCGTGACCAGGTCGAGCAGCATGCCCGGCCGCTGGCTGCCCTGGCCGGGGTACAGGAACGCGATCTTAGGCCGCTCCCCCGTCGTCAACCGCACGACGTCGGACGCCTGCCAGGCCTCGACATCAGCCAGGGCCTTCCGAAGACCGTCGTGATCGCTGACCACGAACGCCGCCTGAACCACCCCGCTGCCGCAAGCCGCGGCCAGGGCGCGCAACGGCGTCCGCGAGTCCACCAGAGCGGAGAGGCGGGCGGCTTCTCGTTGCGCGGCTTCGGGGTTCTCGCCGCGGATCAGGAACAACTCGGCCGGCCACACGGTCCGGCCGTGACGCGGCTCGTCGGCGCCGTCGTAGCCGGCGATGACGGTGTGGAAGTTGGTGCCACCGAACCCGAACGCGCTCACCCCCGCGATCCGGTCCCGCACGGGCGTGGCCCAGGTGCGGTGGCCGAACGCGAACGGGCTGGTCTGCGCGTTCCAGAAAGCGTTGGGCTGCTTGACGTGCAGCGTGCCGGGCCGTACCCCGGTGTGCACGGCCAGCGCCGCCTTGATCACGCCCGCCAGCCCGGCCGCGCACTTGGTGTGCCCGATCTGCGACTTCACCGAGCCGATCGTGCAGGTGCCGGGTCCGGCCGCGGAGAACATCTCGGTGAGCGAGGCCAGCTCGGTCCGGTCGCCCACCACGGTTCCGGTGCCGTGCGCCTCGACCAGGCCGACCGCCGTGACCGGCACACCGGCGGACGCGTAGGCCCTGCGCAGCGCCCGCTGCTGGCCTTCCGGACGGGGCGCGGTGAGGCCCAGCGACCGGCCGTCGCTGGACGCGCCGATGCCCTTGATCACCGCGTAGACCCGGTCGCCGTCGCGTTCCGCGTCGCTCAGCCGCTTCAGGACCAGGCATGCCACGCCCTCGCCGAGCGCGATGCCGTCCGCCGCCGAGTCGAACGTGGCGCACCGGCCCTTCGCCGACAACGCCTTGACCGAGGCGAACATCTGGTAGTCGTGCGCGCTGTTGTGCAGGTCGACCGCGCCGCACAGCACCATGTCGCTGGTGCCGCCGACGAGTTCCTTGCACGCCACGTCGAGCGCGGCGAGGCTGGACGCGCAGGCCGCGTCGACCGTGTAGTTGGCGCCGCCGAGGTCGAGCCGGTTCGCGACGCGGCCCGAGATCACGTTGCCCAGCACGCCGGGGAACGAGTCCTCGGTCAGCTCGGGCAGGTGATCGTCCAGGCCGCGAATGCCCAGGGCGGGCAACGCGGTGCGGATCGTGTACGCGTTCGCCAGGTCGGCACCGGCCTCGGCGCCGAAGATCACCGCGGTGCGTTCGCGGTCGAAGATCCGCGTCGCGTAGCCGGCGTCCTTCAGCGCCCTCGCCGACACCTCCAGCGCCAGCAGCTGCGCGGGTTCGATCGAGGTCAGCGACGTGGGCGGGATACCGTAGACAAGCGGGTCGAACGCCGTGCGCGGGATGAATCCGCCCCATTTGAACGGGCTGTTGTAGCGCTCGGGTGACCACCGGTCCGCCGGGATCTCGGTGATGGAATCGGTGCCCGCCAGCACGTTCGACCAGAACTCGGCGACGTCCCGCGCGCCCGGCATGATCGCCGCCATGCCGACGATGGCGACGTCCAGCGGCTCGGCGACGGTGCCGTGATGGGCGGCTTCCGGCAGCAGGCCGGAGACGATGTCCTCGTGCAGCTGGGCGATCGTGGTGCGTTCGGACCTGAGCGTCGCGACCTGGCCGATCATGAACATGCCCTCGCGGCGCTGTTCGTCCTCGCCGACCTCCACCAGGCCGTCATCGCCCCGGACGAGACCTCGGCTGGCCAGCCGGAGACGTCCCAGGTTGAGCTGTTCGAGCCGCTCCCAGCTCTCCTGCTTCGACAGACCGGTGAGTTCGGCCCGCGCCTGCTCGAAGGTGTCCACATAGGACGTCTGGGCGCACCGGACCGCGTGGCCCGGCGAGGTCTCCAGCAGCGCGGTGTCCTCGCACTCCAGTGCGATCTGCTGGAACACCGGCCGGATCGCGCCGTGCGTGACGGCTTCCTCCGTGAAGAGGTAGGCCGTGCCGATCAGGACGCCGATCGCCGCACCCCGCGCGGCCAGCGGCGCGGTCATCGCGGAGATCATGGCGGCCGAACGGGCGTCGTGGATGCCACCGGCGAACAGCGCGACGACGTCTTTCTCGCGGCCGCGCAGGACGTCGATCTGCTGCTGCCACAACGTGAAGCTGGATCGGGGGCCGGTGTGCCCGCCGCATTCGGAGCCTTCGAAGACGAACTTGCGCGCACCCTCGTCGAGGAACCGGCGCAGCAGCGCGGGCGACGGCACGTGCAGGAACGCCTCGATCCCGGCGTCCTCCAGCTTGCGCGCCTGCGTGGGCGTACCTCCGGCGATGATCGCGTACTTGGGCCGCACCTCCAGCACGGCCGCGAGCTGACCGGCCCGCAGCTCCGGCGGCGCGAACCCGAGCAGACCGACACCCCACGGCCGGTCGCCGAGCTTGTGCGCGGTGTGCTCCAGCAGCACGCGGACGGCCGCGCCCTCCATCAGCGCCAGCGCGAGGAACGGCAGCGCGCCGCCCTCAGCGACGGCCGCGGCGAACGCGGGCTGGTCGCTGACGCGGGTCATCGGGCCCTGCGCGATCGGGTAACGCAGTCCCGGCACGCGGTCGCAGAACGGCCCGCCGGCCCGGATCGAGCGGTGCTCGCCCGCCTGGGCGAGATTGTCCCGAATGGCCCGCTGAATCGCGCCGACGAGGCCTCCGACGGTGCCAAACGAGATGCGGTTGAATTCCGCGAACGCACCTTCCTGACCAATTTCAAGCGTGTTCTGACGAACATGAACACGTAACCCGTTGGTCACGGAGGTGTCGGCCCCGTCCATCATGCGGACCGTGTTGACAATTTCATCGGATAACTGTTTTCGAGCCTCTGCAAGGAGCGTGAGCTGCCCATCCAGGACCACTCCACGTGCACCGCCGGCGATTGCTGCGGCAGCCGTGCCGGGGCCGATCGAACCGGCCACCCAGACCGGCAGATCGGTCAGCGCGAGCACCTGCTGGAGCAACACGAATGCGGGCGAACCACCCACCCGGCCGCCTGCTTCAGCACCCTTGGCGATCAGCCCGGTGGCCCCGTACTCGATCGCCGCAATGGCCTCGTCCACCGAGGTGATCACCGCGAGGACGCGGCGTTCACCCAGCTCAGCCCGGTTCGGGAGGTATCGAACCAGATCGACCACGACGGTGTCGACGGCCTCGGGCAACGCGACCGTCAACGGCCCGTGCAGGCGCACCCCGAACGCGCGCGGGTGACGCGCGGTCACGCGGCGAAGATCAGCGGCGGCGCTCGGCCCAAGATCGAGCACGCCGAGGCCGCCCGCTCGTTCGGCCGCGACCACGAGGGCCGGGTTGGGGGTGCTGAACGGACTCAGGCACAGCACCCGTTCTCGATCCGACAGCATGTTCACTGCTCTCGCTTCCTCACCGTGCAGGGGTGGGGAGAAAGGAATTCAGCTCGGTTACTACTGGCCGGTACGGTTACAGCGCGCTCACCGTACGCACAAACCACAGGCGCCGTCGAGGGGGGTAGTGAAACTTTCTCATATACGTAACCTGACGAATGACCCCAGATGGCGGGGCGCCTTACTCCGGTTCGCGGATGGCGCGGCGTGCTATGCCAGCGCATCCGCGTCCCGGCATTCGGGCGGAGCGCCTCAGAACAGGCCGTTGGAGTGCGGCAACTCGACCGAGGCGGGCGCGATGACGTCCCAGTGCTCGACGATGCGGCCGTCCCGCACGCGGAACAGATCCCAGTACGCCACCGGCTCGCCGAACTCACCCTCCGACTGAAGCAACACGAGATCACCCTCGGCCACCACTTTGTGGACAGTCGTGTAAACAAGGTTCTTGCCCTGCTCGGCCCACTTCGCCGCGGCGGCCCCGAACCCGTCGAGCCCGTCCGCCGCCTCCGGGTTGTGCTGGAGGTAGGTCTCGGTGGAGATGTAGTCGGTGAGCACCGAGTAGTCGGCGTCCTGGAGGATCCGCTGGGCGAATTCCTTTACCAGAGCCCGGTTTCGCTCGGTGTCGTCGTTCGACGGCTCGCTCTGTCCGTCCGTCTGCGACCGTCCACTCGCGGTCTCCCCGACCAGGGGCGCGAGGGCGTCCCAGTGCTCGGCGAGCTTGCCGTTCTCGACCCGGAAGAGGTCGAACGCGACCAGCGGCTCCGGCCCGAAGCCGTGGTACACACCATGCAACGCAACGAGATCACCGTCTTCAACCACCCGCGCAAGCTCGTAGCGGAAGCCTTCCGGCAGGCTCGCGACGAGCCCCCGCAGCGCCTCGGGTCCGTCGGCGATGAGCGAGCTGTGCTGGCGGTAGTCCGGCGCGACCCAGCGGTCCACAGCGGACGGGTCCTTGTCTCCGAAGAGTTCACCTGCGGCCTTGAGCACGATTTCCTTGTTGTTCATGGCTCCAAAGATGTCCCACCCGTGCTCCGCGGACGAGGTAGGATCACGCCTCACCATGGTCAAAAGTGGACAGGTCGCGGAGTTCGGCTTCAGCAACCCCGACCGCGGGAAGCTGGGTCTGGAAGCGCTCGACCTCGGCGTGCTCCGTCGCAGGGTCACGGCGGAAACGCTTTCCAGGGTCCACCGCACCGACTTCCACCAGCTGTTCCTGTTCACCGCGGGCACCGGCACCACCATGGTCGATTTCGTGGACCACCCGTGCACGCCCGGCACGTTGCTGCACCTGAGCCCTGGCCGCGTGCTGCGCCTGCCCCAGGGCTCCGCGGACGCGTTGATGGTCCTTTTCACCCCGGCGTTCCCGCCGCCGCTGGACGGCACGCGGCAGTTGCTGAGTCCGTTCGGCCCGGTGGTGCGGACCGTCCCCAAGGCGGAACTGCCGGTCGTCACCCGAGCCGTGCAGGACCTCAGGCAGGAGTACCGCCGCAACGTGCTGACGAACGAGCCGGTGGACCTGCTCCGCCAGTTGCTGGGCGCGGTATTGCTCCGCGTCGCCCGCCTGCCGACGGACGCGGACACGTCGCGCGGCGACGCCCGTTTCGAACGCTTCCAGCACGAGCTCGAGCGCTCGTTCGCTTCGACGCGCAACGCCGCCGAGTACGCCACGCGCATCGGCTATTCGTTGCGCAGCCTGAACCGCATCTGCCTCGAGGCGACCGGCCGGTCGGCGAAGGCGTTGATCGACGCCCGCGTGGCGCTGGAGGCGAAACGGCTTCTCGTGCACACCGATCTGTCGTCCGCGGCGATCGGGCATCGGCTGGGGTTCAGCGAGGCCACCAACTTCACGAAGTTCTTCACCCGTGAGACGGGTGTGTCACCAGGTGCCTTCCGGCACTAACTGGGTGAGGGTGTGCTTCGCGATGCCCGCGAGGAACTTGTTCGTCTCGCGATAGTACGGCAACGCGAGCACGGCGAGCGCCAGCGCCCATCCCTGCGCGCGGACCCAGGTGGCGTCGTCGAACTCCGCGAGCTCACGCCGGAACTCCTTGCGGCCACGTTCGTCGAGGAACAACCACGCGGTCATGAGGTCTGCCGCCGGATCGCCGGCGCCCGCGCTCCCCCAGTCGATCACACCGGTCAGCTCGCCCTCGGTGAAGAGCAGGTTGCCCGCGTGCAGGTCGGCGTGCAGCCAGCGGGCGGGCCGGTCCCAGTGCGGCGCGTCGAGCGTTTCCTGCCACAGCGCGAGGAGCCTCGGGTCGCCGCCGAGTTCCGCGATGGCACTCCGAACTCGCTCGTCGCTGTCGGAGCGATCGAGTCGACCGCGGTAGGTGGTCCACGGTTCACCCGCGGCATCGATCTCGTTCAACGACCGGACCACCTCGGCGAGGCGGGTCGCGGTGTCCCGGTTGACCGCATCGATCGTGGAGATGTCGCCGTCGAGCCAGCGCACGACCGACCAGCGGTAGGGGTAGTGCTCCGTGGGATCGCCCAGCTCCAGCGGTTCCGGAATCGCGACCGGGAGGTGCGGGGCCAGCCGTGGCACCGTGACGAAGTCCCGTTCGGCCTGATCCTTGGCCCATTCGATGCGCGGGAGCCGCACCGCGAGCTCATCCCCGAGGCGGTAGATCTCGTGGTCGGTGCCGCCGTGCCGCAGCCGGGTGAGGGGCAGGCCGTGCCAGCGCGGGAACTGCCCGCGGATCAGCTCGTCCACCAGCGCCACGTCAATGGCGGTCTCGCCGTCGAGCATCGATCAACTCCCCAGAGGCTCGGTGTCCCGATGCAACACCTGGGCCTCCACCTGGAGCAACCGATTTCCGGGCGCGCCTTCAGGTGATCACTCAGGAAACGTTCTCACGCCCAGAAGCTGTGGAATCCACTACTAGTGCAGCTGTTCGAATGTGCACACGGGGATCGCCTCGGGGAGCACCGCGGGATTCGGACCGATGGAGAGCATGAGCAGCTGACGATCGCGCTCGCCGCGGTGCCGCCACCGTCTCGACTCGGCCGACGCACCGAACGCTGACCCACTTCACAGACGGAAGGTTTCCGGCGATGCCGAACGAAGAGAAGCTCGTGGAGTACCTGAAGTGGGTCACCGCTGACCTGCACGAAACCCGGCAGCGCCTGGAAGCGGTCGAGTCCGGCAAGCACGAGCCGGTCGCCATCGTCGGTATCGCGTGCCGGTTCCCCGGCGACGTCCGCTCCGCCGAGGACCTGTGGGACCTGGTCTCCGAAGGCAGGGACGCGATCACCGGCTTCCCGACCGACCGCGGCTGGGACCTGGGAACGCTGGCGGGCGGGGACTCCGCGACGTTGCAGGGCGGGTTCCTGTACGACGCGGCGGAGTTCGATCCCGGCTTCTTCGGCATCTCGCCGCGCGAAGCGCTGGCGATGGACCCGCAGCAGCGCCTGCTGCTGCAGGCGACCTGGGAGGCCGTCGAACGGGCCGGCATCGACCCGGTTTCGTTGCGGGGCAGCGAGACCGGCGTGTTCGTCGGCACCAACGGCCAGGACTACGGGCACGTGCTGATCGCGTCGGAGGAAGACGTCGAGGGCCACGCCGGCATGGGCACGGCCGCGAGCGTCATCTCCGGCCGTATATCGTATACATTCGGTTTTGAAGGTCCGGCCGTCACGATCGACACGGCGTGTTCCTCTTCTCTCGTCGGGTTGCACCTCGCTGCTGCCGCACTCCGCAACGGCGAGTGCTCGCTGGCGATCGCGGGCGGCGTGACCGTGATGGCGACGGCGTCGAACTTCGCCGGTTTCACCCGCCAGGGCGGTCTCGCCGTCTCGGGCCGCTGCAAGGCGTTCTCCGACGACGCGGACGGCACCGGCTGGTCCGAGGGCGTCGGCGTGTTGCTGGTGGAGAAGCTCTCCGACGCACAGCGCAACGGCCACCCCGTGCTCGCGGTGGTGGCGGGCAGCGCCGTCAACCAGGACGGCGCCTCCAACGGCCTCTCCGCCCCGAACGGCCCCGCGCAGCGCCGAGTGATCGCCGCCGCCTTGGCATCGGCCGGGTTGGCTGCTGACGATGTCGACGCGGTCGAGGCGCACGGCACCGGCACCGTGCTGGGTGATCCGATCGAGGCACAGGCGCTGCTCGCGACCTACGGCCAGAACCGCACCTCGCCGCTGAGGCTCGGGGCGGTGAAGTCGAACATCGGCCACACGCAGGCCGCCGCGGGTGTGGCGGGCGTGATCAAGATCGTGATGGCGCTGCGGCACGGCTCGCTGCCGCGCACGTTGCACGTGTCCGAGCCGTCGTCGCACGTGGACTGGGCGGCGGGCGACATCGCGCTGCTGACCGAGGACACGCCGTGGCCTCGCGGTGAGCGGCCGCGGCGAGCCGGGGTGTCTTCTTTCGGCGTGTCGGGCACGAACGCGCACGTGATCCTTGAGGAGGCGCCGGCTTCGCCCGATGCGAACGGCGACGCCGACGGCGGATCGACCCCGAGCGGCACGTGCCCGATGGGCTTCGGCGCGACCACCGAGACCCCGCTGGTCGTCTCAGCGAAGTCGCCAGCAGCCCTGCAAGCCCGAATCGAGCAGACAGCCGCGCTGGCAGCAAGCGGAGCGAACCCCGCAGCCATCGGCTACTCGCTCCTCACCACCAGGGCGACCGGGTTCGAGCACCGAGCCGTCCTGCTCAACGGCGCCACCATCGCCACCGGCCAGATCCAGCGCAAACCCACCGCAGCCCTCTTCAGCGGCCAAGGCGCGCAACGCCTCGGCATGGGCAAGGAGCTGTACGAAACGTCAGACACCTTCCGCCGGGCGTTCGACGACGTCACCCAGCACCTGGAGGCGGACCTCGACGACGTCATCTGGGGCGACGACGAGGAAGCGCTGAACCAGACCGGCATTACCCAGCCGGCCCTGTTCGCGATCGAGGTCGCCCTCTACCGCCTCCTCGAGAGCTACGGCTTCAAGCCCGACCACGTCGCCGGCCACTCCATCGGCGAGATCGCGGCCGCGCACGTCGCCGGCATCCTCACGCTCGAAGACGCCGCCAGGCTCGTCAACGAACGCGCCCGCCTCATGCAGGCCCTGCCGCAGACAGGCGCCATGTTCGCGGTCAAGGCCACCGAACAGGAGGTGCGCCAGCACCTCACGGCCACCGTCGCCATCGCCGCCATCAACTCGGCGACGGACATCGTCATCGCCGGCGACGAACAAGAGGCCAAGCGGATCGCGGGCAACTGGGAGCACAAGCAGCTGCGGGTCAGCCACGCGTTCCACTCCCCGTTGATGGACCCGATGCTCAACGACTTCCGCAACGCCATCCAGAACCTCAAGTTCCGCCAGCCGCGCATCGACATCCACACCGACGGCGACCCGACCGACCCGGAGTACTGGGTCCAGCACGTCCGTGACACCGTCCGCTTCGCCGACAACGTCGAGAGCATCGGCGAGGCCACGTTCGTCGAGATCGGGCCCACCGGTGTGCTGTCCGCACTGGTCGACGGCTGCATTCCCACGCTGCGCAAGAACAAGGCCGAGCTCGAAGCGGTCCTCACCGCGCTCGGCAAGCTCTACACCGCGGGCGTGAACGTCGACTGGGCGAGGTTCTACCCGCACGGCGTCAAGATCGCGCTGCCCACCTACCCGTTCGACACGCAACGCTTCTGGCCCAAGGGCACCGGCGCGCCGACCGGGCCGTCGAAGCAGAGCCAGCCGGCCCTGCACGAGCTGACCTGGACCGAGAAGACGGTCACCGCGAACCCCGTCGCGGGCGCCAGGTGGGCGATCATCGGTGCGGACGAGTTCGACCTCGCGCACGTCCTCTACAGCGCGGGCCAGACTGTCACGGGCTACGGCGAGACTCTCGCGGAAGCGGCGCAGAACACGACTCCGGACGTCTTCATCGTCTCCGTCAGCGGTGACGGCACGCCGGAGAGCACGCTCGCACAGACCAAGCGGATCCTCGCGATCCTGCAGGAGGCGAGCGAATTCAGCTCGCGCATCGTGTTCGCCAGCCGCGGTGATCTCACCGCGGAGGCGGTGTGGGGGCTCGTGCGCAGCGCGCAGATGGAGAACCCCGGCCGGTTCCTGCTGTTCGACACCGACGGGCTGGACGTCTCCGGTGCGTTGCTGCCCAAGCTCATCGCCTGGGACGAACCGCAGGTCCGGGTCCGCAATGGACAGACGAAGGTGCCGCGGCTCAACGAGATCCCGCTGAGCGACGAAAAGCACCGGTGGGAGCAGGACAAGACCGTCCTGATCACCGGTGGCACGGGCGGGCTCGGCGCGGAGTTGGCCAGGCACCTCGTCACGCGCCACGACGTCCGGCACCTGCTGCTGGCGAGCCGGCGTGGCGAGGACTCCCCCGGCGCCGCCGAGCTGAAAGCCGAACTCCAGGCGGCAGGCGCGACGGTCACGATCGCCGCGGCCGACGTCTCCCGCCAGGATGACGTCACTTCGCTGCTCTCAGCGGCACAACAACCGTTGCAGGCCATCGTGCACACGGCGGGTGTGCTGGACGACGCGCTGATCGACGCACTTGACGACGAGAAGCTCACCAAGGTGCTCGGCCCGAAGGTCGATGCGGCCCACCACCTCCGCAACGCCACGGACGTCCCGCTCATCCTCTACAGCTCGGTCTCGGGTGTCATGGGTGCTGCGGGCCAGGGCAACTACGCCGCGGCCAACTCCTACCTCGACGCGCTCGCACTGAGCCACCCCAACACGATCAGCCTCGCCTGGGGCCCCTGGGCGCAGGACTCCGGCATGACGGCCGGGCTCAGCCAGGCCGCGATGGACCGCATGAACCGGTCCGGCATGCCGCCGCTGGCCAAGGAGCAGGGCCTCGCGCTGTTCGACGCGGCCATCGCGCAGCAGAAACCCGTGCTGGTGCCGATTCACGTCGCCGCGCAGCGCGGACCGGTGTCCAAGCTGCTCGGCGGCACGACCGAAGCGCCGCAGGAGAAGGCCGCCGTCACGGTCCTGGACCGGCTGCGCAACGACCCGGCGAACCGCGAGAGCATGGTCAGGGACCTCGTCGTGGGCACCTGTGCGGCGCTGCTCGGCCATCCCGACCCGAGTGCCGTCGACGCGGACAAGGACTTCCTGGAGCTGGGCTTCGACTCGCTCATCGCCGTCGAACTGCGCAACCAGCTCAACGAACTGCTCAACCTCAAACTCGCCGGCTCCATCGTGTTCGACAACAAGACACCGGCGAACCTCGCCAAGCACCTCGTCACCGAGCTCGGCACCCTCCACAGTGGAGCGTCGAGCAGCAACGGCGTCGAGGTGGCCGCGGAGGACACGGTGTTCGGGCTGTTCATGGACGCCGTGTCCAAGGGGCAGGTCGCGGCCGGGCTGGCGATGCTCAAGGGTGTGGCGAACCTGCGCCCGATGTTCTCCTCCCCCGCCGAGCTCGACGAACTGCCGGACGCGGTCACCCTCGCGGACGGCCCGAAACTCCCGAAGCTCATCTGCATCAGCGCGCCGGGAGCCACCGCCGGCGTGCACATGTACGCCAGGCTCGCCGCTCACCTGCGAGGAAAGCGGCAGGTCAGCGCGTTGCCACTGGTCGGGTTCGGTGCCGGTGAACCGTTGCCCAAGGACGCCGCCGCGGTCAACAGGTGGGTGGCGGAGGCGGTGCTGCACGCGAGCGACGGCGACCCGTTCGTGCTCGTCGGGCACTCCTCCGGCGGCACGCTCGCGTACCTGGCGGCTGGTGTCCTCGAGGAGACGTGGGGCATCAAGGCGGACGGCGTGATCATGCTCGACACGCTGAGCCTCAACTACGACAACCGCGAGGGCATGGACTTCGGGTCCGTCACCACGAACTACTTCAACACGATGGACTCGCCCGCGGTCAACATGAACAGCGCCCGGCTGTCCGCGATGGCGCACTGGTTCCCGCGCATCATCGACACCGGTGTCCACCCGACCGTGCCGAAGCTGCTGATCCGCTGCTCCAACGAGGTCGAGGGCACGGGTCTCGTGACCACGACCCAGGACGTCGCCGTGCCCGCTGACGACGTCCGGTTCGTGGCCACCGACCACATGGCGATGGTGAAGGAGGACGCGCACCTGACCGCCGGGGTGATGGAGGACTGGCTGGCGGCGTTCCACCCCGTCGAAGCCTGACGGGCAAAGCACTTCCGAACGCCTGGGCGGCGGGCCGCACGTCGGCTGACGGCGTGCGGCCCGCCGTCAGCCGGCGCGCCGGTCCGCGAGCCGGACCACGTTGGACGAGCGTTCCACCCGCACCCGGCCGCTGGAGACGACCAGATAGCCGACGCCGCGCACCGTCTGGATCACGTCCGCCGCGTCACCGAGTTTCTGCCGCACCCGGCGGACGTGCACGTCGACCGTGCGGGCGCCGCTGTAGTCGTCGTCGACACCCCACACCGCCGACAGGAGCTCGCGGCGGCGGTGGACGCGGTCGCGATGCTCACACAGGTGCAGCAGCAGCTCGAACTCCAGCCGGGTGAGCTCGACGAGCTCGTCCCGCAGCAGCACCTGCCGCGTGTCCGGCAGGACCAGGACGTCCACGTCCTCGGCCGCCGTTTCCAGGGTCTGTTCCAGACCCACGTCCTTCAACGCGCTGAGCAGCCGCAGCGCGGTCTCCTCGTTCTCGGTGTCGATGGTGATGCTGAAACGCATGACGGTTCGCCTCCTGGCGGATGCCGGGATCAGGTCTTCGGCAGGCCCTGCGGGTTGATCTCCGACGTGGGCACGGCCTCGTCGGAGAGCCCCCAGCGCTTCAGGACCTCGGTGTACTTGCCGTTGGCGATGAGCTGGTTCAGCGCTTCCTGGACCGGAGCGACGAGACCGTTGTCCTTCTTGGTGGTCACCGCGATCTTGCCCTGGACGGACGCGCCACCGGAGAAGTTGCCGATCACCTCGGTCTGGCCGGAGGTCGCCGCGTGGTAGGCCGAGGTCGGGTTCGGGCCGAGGTAGGCGTCGATGCGGCCCGACTGCAGCGCCAGGTAGTAGTCCGAGGAGTTCTGGAAGTACTTGATGTCGGTGGCGGGCAGGCCGGCCGCGACGTTCTTGGCGCTCCAGTCGACGAGGATCTTCTCCTGGTTGGTGCCGGAGCCGACGGCGATGATCTTGCCCGCCACGTCCTTCGGCTCCTTCACCTTCCAGGTGCCGCCCTTCTTCGCCTCGAACGCCAGCGTGTCCAGCCGGTAGGTGGCGAAGTCGTACTTCTCCTTGCGCGCCTCGGTGACCGTGATGTTCGACAGGCCGACGTCGAAGGCGCCGCTGTCCAGACCCACGAAGAGGTTCTCCCACGACGCGACTTCGAGCTTGGGCTTGAGGCCCAGCACGTCGGCGACCAGGCTGGCGATGTCGGTCTCGACACCGATCACGGTCTTGTCGTCGGTGGCGTAGAACCTCAGCGGCGGTGCTGTCCCGGCGGATCCGCCGATCACCAGCTCTCCCTTTGTTCTGAACTTCTCCGGCACCTTCGAGGCGATCCTGTCGTCCTTGGTGGCGGCGATCCGCTTCTGGTCCGGGCTGAGGTCGACGCTCAGGCCGGCGACCTCGGCGGGTTCCTCGCCACCGGCGGTGCCGCAGGCCGCGAGACCGAACGCCAGGACGGCGAGAAGTACTTTGCGCACAACGAACTCCTTCTACAGAACCTTGGACAGGAAAGCGCGGGTGCGCTCGTGGGCCGGATGATCGAGCACCTCGTCCGGTGTGCCCTCTTCGACGATCACGCCGTCGTCCATGAACACGACCCGGTCGGCCACCTCGCGGGCGAAGCCGATCTCGTGCGTGACCACGACCATCGTGGTGCCGGCGCGGGCGAGGTCGCGCAGCACGTCGAGCACCTCGCCGACCAGTTCCGGGTCGAGCGCCGACGTCGGTTCGTCGAACAGCACGACTTTCGGTCGCGTGGCGAGGGCTCGCGCGATCGCGACGCGTTGCTGCTGGCCGCCGGAGAGCTGGCGCGGGTACGCGTCCGCCTTGTCCGACAGCCCGACCCGTGCCAGGAAGTGCCGGGCCTGGGCCAGCTCGGCCACCTCCGCGATGTTCTCCAGGGCGGTGAGGTGCCCGAACAGGTTGAAGTTCTGGAAGACGAACCCGATGTCCTTGCGTTGCTTGAGGATCTCGCGTTCCTTGAGCTCGTGGAGCTTCCCGCCGCGCCGCTGATAGCCGATCAGCGAACCGTCGATGGTGATGAACCCGCGATCGACCTTCTCCAGGTGGTTGATCGTGCGCAGCAGTGTCGACTTGCCGGATCCGGATGGGCCGAGCACGACCACGACCTCACCTGCCGCGACGGTCAGCGACACCCCGCGCAGCACCTCCAGCGAGCCGAAGCTCTTGTGCACACCCAGAATCTCGATCACCGGCGGTCTCCTCGCGCGAAGTAGCGCTCGACGTAGTGCTGGCCGATCGAGAGGAGGGTGGTCAGGATGATGTACCAGACGGTCGCGACCATCAGCAGCGCCACGACCCGCGCGTTGCGGCCGTAGATCACCTGCACCTGGTAGAAGAGCTCGCCGATCGCCATCACGGAGACGACCGACGTGCCCTTGAACAGGCTGATCACCTCGTTGGCCGCGTTGGGCAGGATCGAGCGCATCGCCTGGGGCAGCACGATTCTGCGGAACTGCCGGAACCTCGGGATGCCGAGCGCGGCCGCCGCCTCCAGCTGCCCGCGGTCGACCGAGATCACGCCGGACCGGACGATCTCCGCCGCGTAGGCCGCCTGGTGCAGCGCGAGGCCGAGCACGGCCGCGCCCATCGGGCTGATCAGCGCGATGGTCTCGAAGCTCACGAACTCCGGTCCGAACGGGATGCCCAGGCTGAGCCGTTGGTACAGATAGGAGATGTTGAACCAGAACAGCAACTGCACGATCAGCGGGATCGACCGGAACGCCCAGATGTAGGTCCAGCCCACCGCCTGCAGGAACGGGCTGCGCGACATCCGCAGGACCGCGACGACGATGCCGAGCGCGAAGCCCAGCACCGTGCCGAGCACGGTCAGGACGATCGTCGTGCCGACGGCGGTCAGGATCGACTGGGCGGTGAAGTACCGCGCGAAGGTCGGCCAGTCCCAGGCGGGGTTCGTGACCAGGCCGTGCACGAACTGCGCGGCGAGCACCAGCACGAAGGCGACACCGACCCAGCGCCACGGGTGGCGGGCCGGCACGACCGGTAAGGAGGCGAGCTCGTCGTCCTTTGTGGACACCAGTGTCAGGGTGCCGGAAGAGGGCATGGCGAATCCTTGCTGCGGCGGGGAACGTGAGGCGAGACGAGAGCACTCGCACAACGACGCTCACGCTAAGGACCGCTCGATCGGCCGAGCAAGGGCGTCCACTTCGTGAACAACTGTCGGATACCGAGGTGATCCCGGAGCCGCGGAACTACGGGCTTGCGCTTCCCGGCCGGTTGGTGTCACGATCTTCCGCATGTCGACTCGAAAGGGCGTGCGCGCCCTCGCGCTGTGAGCGCACCGGGCGGGCTTGAGACCCGCTCCCCCGTTCTGCTCCGCGATAGATGGCTTCGCCATGCGCTGAGCACCGCACCCGCTGATCGTCCGACGGCCGAAGAGGCCGTGGCGCAGCTGTACGCGGCTACCGGCAGGCCACCTCCCCGGTTCGTGTGGGTGCGATCACCCGCAGAGGCCACAAAAGTGTTGCCTGCCAAGGAAGTTGTGCGGTTCGACGGCGACTGGCAGTCCGTCGAGGCACGGATCGCCGCACTGGCGTCCGATCTGCGATACGAGCTGCGGCAGCGCACCGGCTGGCAGGGCCAGGCCCAGCGGGCGCGGGTGCGCGAAAGCCTTGTCTCACTGGTGAAATCCACCATGCCGGTGTCACTCGGCCTGGGCTGGTGCGGCCAGCACGACACGGATCTGTGGCAGACGCTGGCCCGCTCGACCGGCTGGTGGTGGCCACGCGAAGACGTCTGCGTCATGGCCGAACGGCCAGTTGCGATGCACGTTGACGAGGATTCGTTGCCGCACAACGACAACGGGCCCGCCATCGCGTTCGCGGACGGCAGCTGCGCCTATGCGTGGCACGGCACCCCGTTGACGCCGATCGCCAGCGCACACGATCCCGCGAACCCGGGCTTTCACCTGACGCTCCACGACCTGCCCGAACGCGCCCGCCTGCTGGTGGTCGTCAACGGCTCGGTCGAGCGTGACGGCACGCGGCGCCGCTACGGGCTGCGCGTGCCCCAGTGGTTCCGCCACCCGGTCGAAGCCGCGGCCTGGACCTACGGGCTGGAGCCCGACCAGTACCTCCAACTCCTTCGACGCACCTAAAAGTAACCATGAACCTTGCTGAACTCGTCGGCCGCACCAACGTCGACGCGCTCGACCACCTCGAGCGAGAGACCACCATCCCCGTCGTCGACGGCCTGCAGGCCCAGGGCGACCTGATCATCATCCCGTTCTCGATGTTCGCCGGCGATCCGGACCCGAACGCCTCCCGCTGGGTGCCCGCCGAGGGCATCCACCTCGTCGCCGGCGGGGACGGCCGCAACCCGCACGTCCTCGTCGCCGACCCGGGCACCTGCACGTGGTCCGCGGTCGGGAACCCGGAACTGGGAATCGGCATCATCGAGAACACCGCGCCCGCCTACCTGCTGCATCCCGAGCACGGCGGCACCGGCATCGCGCCCGGCCGCTGGGTCGTCCGGCGGCAGCGGGAACGCACCGGACTGGTCGCGGACTGAGAATGTTGCCTTGACGTGCGCGTCAAGGTTTAGCGTCGTGGCCATGAGGATCGGCGAACTGGCCAGGCGAGCCGGCACCACCACCCGTGCGCTGCGCTTCTACGAGTCCCAGGGGCTGCTGGAGGCGCAGCGCACGGCCAACGGCTACCGCGAGTACGACGAGCACGACCTCCGGCTGGTCAGCGAGATCCAGTCGCTGCAGGCGGTCGGCATGTCGCTGGAGGACACCAGGCCGTTCGTGGCCTGCCTGCGCGCGGGGCACGAGTCCGGCGACTCGTGCCCCGACTCGCGGGAGGTCTACCGGCGCAAGCTCGCCGAGGTGGACGCGTGCCTGGAGCAGCTCCAGGGTGTGCGCGACTTCCTGCTGGCCAGGCTCGCCTTCCAGGACCCGTGCCTCGTGGCCGAACCGAAGGAGTTCAAGTGCAGCTGACAGATGCCACGTTCGCAGCCGAGACGAGAACCGGCACCGTGCTGGTCGAGTTCTGGGCGCAGTGGTGCGGACCGTGCCACATGCTCTCGCCCGTGCTCGACGAGATCGACCGCGAGCGCGACGACCTGACCGTGCTGAAGATCAACGCCGACGAGAACACCGCCACCGCGCGCGACTACCAGGTCATGTCGCTGCCCACGATGCTGCTGTTCCGCGACGGTCAACCCGTCCACCAGATCGTGGGAGCGCGCTCCAAGTCGCGCCTGCTGGCCGAACTGGATGACGCGCTGGCGCGCTGAGCCGCCTATCTTGGGCGCATGCTCGGTCTCGAACTCGTAGTGGTGCTGGGCGTCTGCATCCTGGCGAGCAGCGTCGCGTCAGGACGGTTGCGTCTCGCGGCACCGGTGCTGCTCGTCGTCTGCGGCGCTGTGCTGGGCTTCGTGCCCGCCCTGGAGTCGGTCAGCCTGCCGCCGGAGGCGATGCTGCTGATCTTCCTCCCGGCGTTGTTGTACTGGGAGAGCCTCAACACCTCCCTGCGGGAGATCCGCAGCAACCTGCGCCCGATCGTGCTGCTCAGCACGCTGCTCGTGCTCGCGACGGCCGCGGCGGTGGCGTCCGTCGCCCACGCCCTGGGCCTCGACTGGGGCCCGGCGTGGGTGCTCGGCGCGGCCCTGGCACCCACCGACGCGACCGCCGTCTCCGCGATCGCACGCGGGATGCCGCGCCGCACGACGACCATCCTGCGCGCCGAGTCGTTGATCAACGACGGCACCGCGCTCGTCATCTACGCGATCGCGATCGCCGTGACCACGGGCGAGCAGCAGTTCAGCGCGGGCATGGTGAGCTGGCGGCTGCTGCTGTCCTACGTGGGCGGCGCGGTGGCGGGCCTGGCGATCGCCTGGCTGGCCGTGCAGGTCCGCAAGCGGCTCGACAGCCCGTTGCACGAGAGCGTCGTCAGCATCCTCACCCCGTTCGCCGCCTTCCTGCTGGCCGAGCTGGTGCACGGCTCCGGCGTGATCGCCGTCGTCGTGTGCGGGCTGACGCTCTCGCAGGTAGGGCCGCGCATCGTGCCGGCCGACACCCGCCAGCAGAGCTACGCGTTCTGGAGCCTGGCCACGTTCCTGCTCAACGGCGCCCTGTTCGTCCTGATCGGACTCCAGGCACACGGCGCTGTGAGAGCGCTGAACGGTTCTGAAATCCTCACCGCGTTCGGTGCGATCGGGCTGGTGGCGCTGACCGTCGCCGCCACGAGGATGTTGTGGAGTTACACGACTCCCTATGTCATCCGGGCGATCGATCGCCGTCCGCAACAACGACTCCGCCGGGTGGGCGCGCGGCAACGCCTGGTGTCGTCCGCGGCGGGTTTCCGCGGCGCGGTGTCGTTGGCTGCCGCCTTGGCCGTGCCCGAGACGGTGGTGGGCGGCGGGCCGTTCCCGTTCCGCGGGGAGATCATCCTCATCACGTCCGGCGTGGTCGTGCTGACGTTGATCGTGCAGGCGCTGATGCTGCCGTCGATCATCCGGTTCTCGCAGCTGCCCGAGGACACGGCGCTGGACGAGGAGCTTCGGCTGGCGCAGTCGACCGCGTCCGAGGAGGCCTACGAGGCGCTGCCCGGCCTCGCGGACAAGGTCGGGGTGAGCGACGTCGTCTACAAGCGGGTCCGGGCCGAGTACGAGCACCACCTGGAGGTCGTGCGGGCCAAGGAGGCCGGTGACGAGGAGGTCGTCCAGTCCGAGACCGAGTACACGGCTCTTCGGCTCGAGTTGATCGCGCACAAGCGGGCCACGGTGGTGCGGTTGCGGGACGAGCGGGCGATCGACGACATCGTGTTGCGGGCGGTGCAGACTCGGCTGGACATCGAGGAGGTTCGGCTGTCTCGGCGGGAGATCGCGGAGGACTGACATAGGCTCGGTCTCATGATCACTCCACGAGACCGGGTGCTGGGCAGGATCGCCGATCATCTCGCTGCGCTGCGGCCAGGGCATCCGTTGCGGGTCGCGGTGGACGGGATCACGGCTTCGGGCAAGACGACTTTGGCCCGCGAGCTGACGGCCGCCGTTGTCGCTCGTGGGCGCCCGGCGGCGCACCTGTCGATGGACGGGTTCCACAATCCGCGGGTCGTGCGGCATCGGCAGGGGCGGGACTCGGCGGACGGCTACTACGCCGATGCCTACGACTTCGCCTCTTTTGCCCGTTTGGTGCTGGAGCCGCTCGGGCCTGGCGGGGATCGGCGGTATCGGCAGCGGATCATCGACCTCGCCTCCGACACCGCGATCGACGAACCGCCGGTGACCGCTGCCGAGGACATGGTGCTCGTGGTGGACGGCAGCTTCCTGCAGCGCGAGCTGACGTGGGACGAGGTCGTCTTCGTCGACACGCCGTTCGAGGTCGCCCGCGAGCGCGGCACGCGCCGGGATGCGGAGTTGCTCGGCGGGCTGGAACAGGCCGGGCGCGCCTTCGACCAGCGTTATCACGCGGCCAGTCGCCGATACCTCACTGAGGTCGAACCCGCTCGGCGCGCGACGATCGTGCTCAGCAACGAGGACATCGCGAACCCGGTGCTGCGACGGATCGGCGCACTCCGAATCGATCCGGACCACTACCTGGCCAGACCGCGCAATTCAAGCGGCGACTGATCTGTCCTCAGCTCCTCGAGGCCTCGAGGAGCAACTGCTGGACCTCGTCCCCGAACACACTGCCGGCCATGGTGTCCGGCACGCCGAGGCTGCTGTTGACAGACACCACGATGCCCTGGCCGGTATTCGTGTTCAGGTCGGCGAGCCACGGGCCGCCGCTGGAGCCGCCCGTCATGTCGCAGCGGACCAGCTGATGCGGATTCGATGGATCGGTGACGGTGTGGTCGACCGCGGACTTCCCGGCGCAGTGCATCAGCTGCTCGCCCAGCTGCGGATTCGAGGCGGGATAGCCGAAGCTGACGACCTGCTTCCCCGGCTTCCGGCCGACGGCCACCCGCTGCGCCCCTACCACGTCGTTGACATGCTTTCCGTCGACAGGGTCGACCACGAGGGCGGCCACGTCGTTCTTGGACTCGTTGACGAACGATGTCGGCATGAGGAAGGAACGGACCGGGAACACACCGTAGGGCACCTTCCCGTTGTCGTATCCGGGAACGAAGACCATGGTCGTGTACGGGAAAGCGGGAGCGCTGCCCTTCTGCACGCAGTGCGCGGCGGTCAGGACGACATCGCGGTTGTCGCTGTGCACCGAGGTCGCTGTGCAGTAGCTGTCCTTGCCATTGTCACCGTGGACGAAGAACAGCCTGCCGATGGTCTTCATCTGCACCCCGGACCAGTTCTGGGCGATCGGCCCGGTGGGGCCCAGGTCGAGGTCCACGCCGAGCTGCTTCATCCGCTGAGGGGTCCAGTACCCAAGCGCCTCCGCGCGCTCCTGCGGCGTGAAGTCCACCTTCGTGATGGCTGGAGCCGCTGGGGGCTCCGCGCCAATTCCGGGTGCTATGCAGGCGACGGCCGACCAGCCGACCGTCGCGATCAGAACCACGCCGGCCCAGCGTTTCCGCAGCATTCCCAGCTCCCAACGATCTCCGATCTGGCTGATCGACATCGCGGGACCCTACGCATGCAGGTTTGAGGGCGACAATGCTTTCGCGGTGCAACTAACCGAAAGGGCACGCACCGTGCGCGAAAGTGTCGCCAAACGACGGGTCTAGCTGACCAGCGACAACCCGCGACGCACCGGCTCAGAGACAACGGCGGCGGACTCGGCGGACGGGATGACCACTTCCTCGCCGCCGATCTCGCGCGTGATCCAGGCGCCGGACTCCACCATCACCTTGAGGGTGCGGACGTCCATGGCGTTGATGCGACCGTAGTACCACTCGTCGGTGGCCAGCGAGCCCATCCGGTCGCCGAGGCGCTTCTTGATCTCCATCACGCGCTCGAACAGCGTCTGCACCAGGGCGGCGCGGTCGAACGGGCCCTGCAGGCCCTCGCGGATGCGGTCCTCGATGCCGCGCGGCACGCCTTCGCTGTCGGGCATGAGCATGGTGGTCCAGGCGCGGGACTTCTCGCGGTACTGGAGCTGCTGCATGATGCCCTCGTGCTGCGCGAAGTCGGCGGCGCGGAAGGCGTTGCCGCGCCAGCGCTTCTGCAGGTTCACGGCGAGCGACAGGGCGCTCTTCAGGCCGGTGTTCAAGCCACGGCCGGGCCAGAAGTGCAGCGAGTTGGCTGCGTCGCCCAAGAGAAACCCGAAGGTCGAGGGAGCGAGTTGGGCGGTGAACTTCGACATCTGCTGCATGCCCAGCGTGAACGAGTTGATGCCCACGACGTCTGCCGCGCCTACGCCGAAGAAGCGCAGGCCGTCGAGGATTCGGGGCCACAGGTAGGAAAGCTTGTCGACGGAGGGCTTGAAGACCGCGCGGTGGCGGTCGCAGACGAAGCGGGTTCCGCTGGGGCGCATGGTGCAGCCGAACTTGCCGATGCACGACACCGGGCCGTTCTCGCCCAGCGCGACGATCTCGGAGGCCTCCTCGGCGGTCAGGCGCATGTTGATGAAGCCGCCGCCGAGCGAGTTGAAGAGGAACCTGTTCTGGCCCACCGTCAACGGCACGGTGTGCTCGTCGGGGACCTTGGCGGTGACGCGGATGCCCAGGACTCGCTCATCGAGCGGGGAACCGTCCACTGAGAACAGTTCGCGGCTCGGGGTGCCGAAGTGGTCCTTCAGCGCGTCGCGGGTCGCGGACCTGGCGCCGTCGGCGATGGCCAGCACGTGGCGGCCGTCCCAGCGCGCGGGTACCTCGTAGGCCTGCGGGAGGACCTCGATGCCGTAGACGTCCTGCGCCATGTCCAGCAGGGCGTCCTCGATCCAGCGGATCTTGATGTTGCGCGGACGGCCCTTCGACTCGGGCGAGTCCGGGCCGAGCGGCCACATCTCGGAGAACTTGCCCGGCGTGAACAGGCGCTGCTGCACGGCGGCGGGGAGGGCTGCCCAGACGTTGCTCTGCAGCGTTACGACCTGCTCGCGGCGGTTGTTGCCCTCGGCGGCGCCGCGCCAGACGATGCGGTCACCCTGGCGCATCCAGCGACGGTCGTAGACGCGCAGTGCGACCTGGTCGCCCAGCATCGACTTCAGCGTGCAGGCGAACGCCAGACCGACCGGGCCCCCACCCGCGACGTCGACCCGCAGCGGCGCCTTGCGCGGCAGCCTCGTGACCGAAGCCCCCTGCTTCGGCAGCTTCACCGTCGGGCCACATCGGCCGATCAACACCGTCTTCTCGTCTGCCATGGCCCGTCCCCTCGATCATCTTCGACGGCGGGAACACGTGGTGGGACGGTGGAAGGTTCAACGATTTTCGAGGAAGTTTTTCCAAGCCGCGAAACCAAAGGTCAGGACGTCTCCGGCGGGATTCTTCGAGTCGCGGACGAGGGCGTCGTGGGCGAGCGACACCTCGACGCAGTCCCCGTCCTCCGTCGCACCGCTGTGGCTGCTCTTACGCCATACGCGTTCCTGCGTCATCGAGTTCCTCTCGCGGTTTGCCGGCGTACTCCGCCAGCTTGCTCCGCGATTGTTCCGCATCCAAGGCGACCTCAGCCAAACGGTCGAACAGCAGACGAGCCCTCACGATGGCGCCGGGATCCTGCACGAACACGTTCACGAGGTCGCCTTCGATGAACGCCACCGGCATCGCCTTCTCGTACTCCCACAGCGTGCAGTTGGAAGCGACCACAGGCGCATCGGCAGGGATGATCCGGAAGAGGTGGACGCTGCGCAGCAGCCGTGCGTACTGATCCGCCATGATCCGGTCGTCCCCGACCTGGGTCTGCAACGCGTGCTCATGGATGTAGAACAAGCAAGTCGGCCGATCGTGCCGTCGCAGGATCGACTGTCGGTCCGTCCGGAACTGCACAAGCGCCGGGATTCGCTCTTCGGCCACGAATCCGCCCATCCGGTAGAGGGCGTCGGCGTACTCCGGGGTCTGGAGGAGACCGGTCACCGACTGCGTGTCGTAACGCATGATCGTCTTGGCCGTGGACTCCGCCATCGCCAGCGTGCGCAGGTTGTCAGAGACCTGGACGATGTACTCCTCGAACGCGTTGCGGTAGCGCCGCTTGAAGTCGTCGAAGAAGTCGGTGTCCTTGTCGCACATCGTCAGGTACTGCACCAGGTCGATCTCGCTCGGGCGGTACTTGCCGCGCTCGATGGTCGACACCTTGCTCGGGTCCCAGCCGAGCCGGACGGCGAGCGCGGCGCCGGTCAGCTTGGTGCAGGTCTCCCGCAACCGGCGCAGCTCGTCGCCCAAGTCCCTGCTGTACGCGGTGGATGGAGTGGTCGTGGCCATGCCGTCGACGCTAGAGGTTGCTCGAAGAGCAACAAGGTGCTCATTCGGGTGAAAACAAGATAGCGATCATCAGGAAACTGCCAGGAATCTCGCAGCCCATCTACAGCTTGGCAGACGAAGCTCCGTGCCCATGACTCGACGTCGCAGATCCTTGTTGATCAACGGACTGCTGGTGGTGGTGCTCCTCGGCGCCGGCGTGGCCGGCTACCTGGTGTTCTTCGGTTCCTCCGGCAGTGCCCAGACCACCGCGACACGCACCGCGGCCGCCGCGAACCGGGACGTCAGCGAGGTCGTGACCGCCTCCGGCACGGTGCAGAGCTCGTTCAGCGCGGCCGCGTCGTTCGGCACCACCGGGACGGTGACCGAGGTCAACGTCAAGGTCGGCGACGTCGTGACGAAGGGCCAGCAGCTCGCGAAGCTCGATCCCACACAGGCTCAGCTGCAGGTCGACATCGCCCAGGGCAACCTCAACGCGGCACTGGAGAAGGGCACCTCGACGACCGCGCTGCTCAACGCCTACAAGCAGACCCAGCTCGCGCTCCAGCAGGCGAAGGACGCGCTGGCCTCCACCAAGCTGACCGCGCCCGGCGACGGCACGATCACGTCGATCACCGGCGCTGTCGGGCAGAAGGTCAGCAGCGGCAACACTTCCACCAGCACCGGCACCACCACGACCACCACCGCTCCGTCCGGGTTCGTCGTCGTCACCGACCTGAAGAACCTCGTCCTGCACGCGAACGTCTCCGAGTCCGACGTCAGCAAGCTCAAGACCGACCAGGCCGCGACCGTGGCGGTCAACGCCATGTCCGGCACGCCGGTCCAGGCCAAGGTCGCCTCGGTCGACCTCACCCCCACGACCGCGAACAACGTCGTGCAGTACGGCGTGACGCTGGCGTTGACCGAGCCGCCGGCCGGGCTGCGGCCGGGTCAGTCGGCGAGCGTGGAGATCACCGTCGCGCAGGCGTCCAACGTGCTCGCGGTGCCCGCGGCAGCGGTGCAGACCGTCAGCGGTGCGAGTTCGGTGGCGGTGATGGCGAACGGCGCGGAGACCCGCAAGACGGTCGAGATCGGCGTGCGGGGCGACCAGTACGTGGAGATCAAGACCGGGCTGACCGCCGGTGAAGAGGTCGTGCTGCCGCCGGTGACGACGTCCACCAACACGAACCGTCAGCCTCAGCAGGGCGGAACCCTCCCCGGAACCGGCACCGGCACCGGCAACCGCACGGGCGGCGGCTTCACCGGGACCGGTCGATGAGCCCGGTCATCGAGGTCCAGAACCTCCGCAAGACCTACGGCTCCGGCGACACGGCCGTGCACGCGCTCAGAGGCCTCGACCTCACCGTCGAGCAGGGCGAGTACATCGCGATCATGGGCGCGTCCGGCTCCGGCAAGTCGACGCTGCTCAACATCCTCGGCTGCCTCGACGTGGCGACGTCCGGCACGTACCTGCTGGACGGCATCGACACCGGCGACTTCGACGAGGAGCAGCTCTCGTTGCTGCGCAACAGGAAAATCGGGTTCGTCTTCCAGTCGTTCAACCTGGTGCCGCGCACCACGGCACTCGCGAACGTCGAACTCCCGTTGGTGTACGCGGGAGTTCGACGTGCCCAGCGCCGTGAGCGCGCGCTGGCGGCCCTCGACCTGGTCGGGCTCGCGGACCGCACACACCACCGGCCCAACGAACTGTCTGGCGGGCAACAACAACGCGTCGCCATCGCACGGGCGTTGGTGACCTCGCCGGCGATCGTGCTCGCCGACGAACCGACCGGAAACCTCGACACGGACTCCAGCCGTGAGGTGCTCGGCATTCTCGACCGGCTCAACGCCAGCGGCCGCACGGTCCTGCTGATCACGCACGAAGACGAGGTCGCGGCACACGCCATGCGCACGGTCCGAGTGGTGGACGGCCGGGTTGCGGGGGTGCTGGTGTGAGAGTCATTGAGATCGCGGCGTTCGCGGTGCGTGGCCTGACCGCGAACAAGATGCGGTCCGGCCTGACCACGCTGGGCATCCTGATCGGTGTCGCGTCGGTGATCCTGCTGATCGCTGTCGGCAACGGCGCATCCAGCGCGGTGCAGCAGAGCATCGCCGGGCTGGGCACGAACATCCTGACGATCAGCCCGCAACGCGCCCAGCCCGGCACCACCGTCAAGCCGCTGACCACGGCGGACGCGGCCGCATTGGTCGGCGCCGACTCCCCCGACGTCAAGTACGCGTCGCCGGTGGTGACCGCGCAGGCGACCGCGGGCTACGGCGACACCACGCACGACGTCGCGCAGTTCATCGGCTCCGATCCGCGCTACTTCAACACCACGAACAGCGCCGTCGCGCAGGGGAACCTGTTCTCCGACAACGACGTCCAGCAGGCCCGCAAGGTCGTGGTGATCGGCGCGACCGTCGCCACGCAGCTCTTCCCCGGTGTTGAGCCGGTCGGGAAGTCCATGCTGGTCAACAACATCCCGTTCACCGTCGTGGGAGTGCTGGCCGCCAAGGGTTCCAGCGGCTTGCAGGACGCCGACGACATGGCCGTCGCACCGCTGACGACCACGCAGAACGCGTTGACCGGCTACGGCAGCCTGACCCAGATCGTCGTGCAGGCGCAGTCGGCGGACGCGTTGCCGAACGCGCAGGCCCAGGTGACCACGGTCCTCAACGGCCGCCACAAGATCACCGGTGCCGCCGACTACCGGATCCTGTCGCAGGACCAGTTGCTCACCGCGCGGACCGCGACGACCGAGACGTTCACCGTGCTGCTCGCGTCGGTGGCCGCGATCTCGTTGCTGGTAGGCGGAATCGGCATCACGAACATCATGCTGGTGACCGTCACCGAGCGGATCCGCGAGATCGGCATCCGCAAGGCGGTCGGCGCGCCCCGGTCGTCGATCCTCGGCCAGTTCCTGATCGAGGCCACGCTGCTGAGCCTGTTCGGCGGCGCTCTGGGCGTCGCCGCCGGGGTGATCGGCAGCCGGTTCATGATCGCCGGCATCCAACCTGTTCTCGTGCCGTCGTCGGTGCTGCTCGCCTTCGCGGTGTCGGCGCTGATCGGCCTGTTCTTCGGCAGCTACCCGGCTTCGCGCGCGGCCAAGCTCCGCCCCATCGAAGCCCTCAGGCATGAATAAGGAGAGTTCCGTGACCAACCCACTCGACCAGCCGCTCGAGACCGATCTGTCGGCCGAGCTGCAGGAACGCAAGGCAGGCTTCGGCAAGACCACGGTCGTTCTCGGGGTCTCGGTGCTCGCCATCGTCGCGTTCGTCGGCGGGGTGTTCGTGCAGAAGTCCTTCGGCGCGGCGGAAACCCCGGCCAGGCAGACCGCGGCGGGCCGGGTGCCCGGTGGTACCCCGCCTTCCGGCGCCCAGCAACGGCCCAACGGCGGCTTCGGCCGCGGCACGGCCGGCACGATCGACCACATCGAGGGCACCACGGTGTTCGTGAAGACGCAGAACGGCGAGATCGTGAAGGTGTCCACTTCGGACACCACGAAGGTGGAGATCACCTCGGCGGGCAAGCTCGCTGATCTGAAGGCGGGCCAGCAGATCGTCGTGCAGGGCCAGGCGGGCACGGACGGCACCGTGAGCGGGCAGACCATCACGCAGCGGCCGACCACCGGGTGATGCAGGATCAACGCGTGGAACGTGGCCGGTTGCTCGTCGTCGAGGACGAACCCAGCATCCGCGAACTGCTGTGCGCCAGCCTGCGGTTCGCGGGGTTCACCGTGACCAGCGCCGGGACCGGCGGCGAGGCGTTGCTGCTGGCGCGCACCGATTCGCCGGACCTGGTGCTGCTCGACGTGATGCTGCCCGACCGGGACGGGTTCGAGGTGGTGCGCCGGCTGCGTTCGGGTGGCGTGCACGTGCCGGTGCTGTACCTGACCGCGCGCGACAGCGAGGACGACCGGATCACCGGCCTGACCATCGGCGGCGACGGGTACATCACCAAGCCGTTCAGCCTGGAGGAGGTCATCGCGCGCGTGACCGCCGTGCTGCGCCGCACCCGCCCCGGCGCCGAGAGCCAGCAGCTGACCTGCGGTGATCTGTCGCTGGACGTGGAGAGCCACATCGTGCGGCGCGGCTCGCGGGTCGTGGACCTGTCGCCGACCGAGTTCCGGCTGCTGCACTACCTGCTGCGCAACAGCGGGCGGGTGCTGTCCAAGGCGCAGATCCTGGACCAGGTGTGGAGCCACGACTTCGAGGGTGATGTGGGCGTGGTGGAGTCGTACATCTCGTACCTGCGGCGCAAAGTGGACGCTCAGGAACCGCGGCTGATCCACACGATTCGAGGCATCGGATACATGATTCGCCCATGACGTTGCGCGTGCGGCTGGTGGTCGTGCTCGTCGCCCTGGCGGCCGCGGGCCTGTTCAGCACGTGGCTGGTCGGCTCGAAGGTGATGGAGAACTACCTGCTCGGCCAGCTCGACTCCCGGCTGGACCGGGCGGTGTCGGCGCCGCGGCCGTTCCCGATGCGGGACAACATGGTCCTGCGCGACGCTTCCGGCGTGCTGTCCGGGACTCCTTTTGAGGGGTTGCCTCCTTATGGGTCGTTGACGTCCGGCGAGCACGTCACCGTGGGGTCGCACCGGCTGGTGATGCGGTCTTTCGAGGGCACCGAGCTGATCGCGGCGACGGACCAGTCGGAGGTGGACAAGGCCGTCGACGACCTGCGGGTGGCGTTCCTGCTGATCAGCCTCGGCGCCCTGGTGCTGGTGGGAATGGCCGGGTACGCCCTGGTTCGTGCCTCCACACGGGCGCTGGAGGAGGTCGAGCAGGTCGCCGGGGAGATCGCGGCCGGCGACCTGTCGCGGCGCGTGCCGGTGCGGCAGCCGGGAAGCGAGGTCGGGCGGCTGGCTTCGGCGCTGAACACCATGCTCGGGCAGATCGAGCAGGCCTTCGCGGTGCGGGTGAGCTCCGAGAACCGGATGCGGCAGTTCGTGGCCGACGCGTCACACGAGCTGCGCACACCGTTGACGTCTATCCGGGGCTATGCCGAGCTTTACCGGCAGGGCGCCACTTCGGCTGCGGGTGACGTGCTGCGGCGCGTCGAGGACCAGGCCGCGCGGATGGGGTTGCTCGTCGACGATCTCCTGCAGCTGGCCCGGCTGGATTCCGCGCAACCGTTGTCGTTGTCCACTGTGGACCTGGTCGTGCTGGTCACCGATGCCGTTCATGAGGCGCGGGTGCGGGATCCGGAACGGGCTGTGTCGCTGGAGTTGCCTTCGGGTCCTGTTCTGGTGCAGGGCGATGACGGTCGGGTGCGGCAGGTGCTGACCAACCTGCTGGACAACGCTTTGACGCACACGCCTGCCGGTTCGCCGATCTCCGTCCGGCTCGCGCCGGGGGTGATCGAGGTGGCTGATCATGGGCCGGGGATGCCGGCGGAGCAGGCTTCGCGGGTGTTCGAACGGTTCTACCGCGCGGATTCCGCTCGTGGGCCCGGTGGTACCGGGCTGGGGCTCGCGATCGTGGCCGCGCTGGTGGCGGCGCACGGGTGGCGGATCGAGCTGGAGACCGCGCCGGGTGAGGGTGCGGTGTTCCGGGTACTGCTACCGGCTTAGGTCCAGCTCTGATCATCGATCAGCCGACTGGTTCGGCGGGCATGACCTCGTGTCTCGCCGGCCGCACGATGAGCTTGTGCGGGCGTGGAGCACCGACGGCAGCAGGCCCGACCGGCGCTGGCAGCGCGTAGGGCTCGGAGGCCTCCAGGTCGACCTGGTAGCCGATGTCGATGAGGCTGCCCGCGGTGAGCCTGCTGATCGGGTTGCCCTGGCCCGCGATCGTGCTGGTCATCAGCTCGCTGCGGAACTTGCTCTCCCGCCAGTGGCTGTCCCGAGAACCCTCGCCACCGACGTTCTCCACGGGCACCATCTCGGCCAGACCGCCGCGGAGGTGGCCGTACTCGATCATCGCCAGCCGTCCGGTGAACAGGGGGTTGTCGGTGCCGATGTCCTGGATCAGGCCCATCTCAGCCCACATGGTGCCGATACCGAGCACGTGTCCCATCTCGTGGGTGATCACGTCGTTGAGCGTGCCGTCCTGCTCCATCTGCTCGAGATCGGCCGTGTCGAACCGCATGATTCCCTTGCAGGGCAGGCCACCGACGCGAACATGCGTGGGTCCCGCCTCCGCGAGCACGCCGCCTGCCCCGCCGAGGTCCGCGCCTTCGGCGAGGATCAGGACGTCGTCGATGATCTCGCCGTCCACTTCCACGTCCGGCAGGTCGCCGACGATGACCCTGGCCCAGCGATCAGCCGCTCTGGCGAACGCGGCCTGCTGGGCAGGCGTCAAGCCACCGACGAACTGGACGGTGATGACGAACGGCGACGTGGTCTCCGCGATCTGCAACGCACGACTCGCGTCGGCACGGGCTGTGTAGACCTTCATGTGCAACTAGTCGCTCAGGACCGATCGACGTAACACCGAATCACTCATTCAGACGCATAAGGTATGCCTATTCGGGGCGTGAGCGGTTGGGCCAGTCGCGTTCGTAGTGCTCCTCGGGGAAGTCACTCGGGCTGGAACCAGTCGCTTGGGCGTGGCGGATTTCCTCGGCGTAGCGCTCGTTTCGGACACACCACGGCGCCGCCGGGATGTACATGACGTTGCCCCAGCCCTGCTGGTCCCGGACCGGCGCGACGCTGTGGATCATGTCGCAGTGCCACCACACCGAGTCGCCAGCCTGGACGTCCGGGATGCCGCTCAGCGCTTCGAGCAGGAGTGGGTGCCACTTCTCGCTGACCGGGAACACCTGGTTGACGGTCACGCCGCACATGTCGTCGTCCGGCACGTCGTCCAGCAGCGGGCGCAGCATCAGGTAGGCCATGGCGCCGGGGATCGGCACGGTGTGCAGGACGCCCTGGTCGTGCGGCATGTCGGACAGCGCGGTCCAGCCCTGGAAGGTGCGGAACACCGAGCACATCGTCGTGCCGGGGTACTGCGGGCCGGTGGTGCGGTGCGCGGCGTCCCACGGGTCGTACTGCTCGACCGTGCCGTTGAAGAGGTGGCGGAACGCCTGCTGGTACTCCTTCGTCATCCACAGGTCGAGGGTGCCTGGGTCGAGGTGGGTGCCGAGGCCGTTCGAGTCGGTGCCGGGCGGGCGTCGTCGGATGCGGTCCGGGTAGGCCACGTCGCGGTCTGGGTCGAACCAGCCGTCGTGCTTCCACAGGCCGTTGAGGAACTTCTGCACGGTGGCCATGCGGGTGTGTTGCCTGGCTTCGGTTTGGGCCGGTGACCAGTAGATCGGGTAGATCTCCGGTTTCGAGCCGACGCTGCCGAAGAAGTCGTCGCCGGGGCCGCGGTAGTTCTCGAAGAACCGGTTGCCCTCCACGTAGTCCACAATGGACTTGTCCCACCCGAGAGCCTGCTCGCGGTCGAAGTGGCCGCGGACGACCAGGCAGCCGCGGCGGCGGATCAGGCCGGCGTCCGCGGTGCCGGCCTCGATGTCGGCGTAGTCGACCACCGGCCAGGCGCCGGTGGCGCGGATGTCGTCGACCTCTTGGCGAATCTGCTTCTCGACGACCGCGAACACCTCGTCGACGGTCCGTCCGGACGACTCGATCTGTGCGCGGATCGCCTTTTTCACCTCGCGGACTGCTTTCGGCAGGTCAGCGGGGGTGGTCTCCCAGTTCGGCAGCACTTCCGACTCCTTCCAGTAAGGCCTCCTAACTTAGAACCATAAGCGTGTCGCGGCCTTGTAGGCAAGCCCTCTAACTAGAGTGCGCGGCGTGACCAGGCCGTCCCAGGAACTGCTGCGCTCGATCTCCGACGAGCACGTGCTGCGCTCGTTGATGTCCGAACGGAAGCTGACCAGGGCCGAACTGGCCACCACCACGGGCCTGTCGAAGCCGACGGTGAGCGAGAGCGTGCGGCGCCTGGTCGAGAGCGGCCTGGTGGCCGACACCGGCGAACGCACTCCGGGCGGGCGCGGCAAGGGGCGGGTCGGGTCGTTCTACAGCCTTGCTTCCGATGTGGGCGTCGCGCTGGTCGTGACCATCGCGCCCGGCGGTGTGACCGCCGAGTGCGTCGATGCCTACGGCGATGTCGTCGGCCGCACGCACCACCCGATCGACTCACCGGCCGAGGTGCCCGCGGTGCTGCCGTCGATCGCCGCGGAAACCGTTGCGGCGCACAACGTGCGGCTCTGCACGGTGAGCGCGGCCGATCCGGTGGACCGCAGCACTGGCCGGCTCGTGCAGCTGCCTGACTCGCCGTTTCTCGTGGGTGAACTCGATCCTGTCGAGGTGCTGAGCCCGTTGCTGCACGGGCCGGTGATCGTGGACAACGACGTGAACTGGGCGGCTCAGGCCGAGCACGCGGCGATCGGTGTCGCGGACTTCGCCTACCTGTACCTGGGCGAGGGCCTGGGATGCGCGCTCGTCAGTGATGGCGAGGTGCGGCGCGGGCACGCGGGGCTGGCCGGCGAGATCGCGCACGTGATCACGGTCGGGCCTTCCGGTTCGGCGATGCCGTTCATCGAGGTGTTCGGTCAGCTCGGGCTGCGGCGGTCCGGCTCGACCGCGATCGACGTGGCCCGGCTGCGGGCGGCGGATCCCGAGGTGCTGGCGCGGGCGATCGGTGGTGTTGTCACGGCGTTGGTGACGCTCGCGGACCCCGAGGTCGTGGTGGTCGGCGGCACGTGGGGGCCGTCGTTGCTCGATGCGATCACCGCGGAGTGCTCGAGGCTGCCGCGGCAGGTCGGGGTGGTGGGCGCGTCAGTGGCGGAACCGTCGTTGACCGGGGCACGGGCGGAGGCCTTGAAGCGGCTGCGGACGGCACTGGTGGAAGCGTCGCGC
Organism: Lentzea sp. NPDC051213; assembly: GCF_044455585.1. Classification (NCBI taxonomy): domain Bacteria; kingdom Bacillati; phylum Actinomycetota; class Actinomycetes; order Pseudonocardiales; family Pseudonocardiaceae; genus Lentzea; species Lentzea sp. NPDC051213. The sequence goes on along the minus strand of NZ_JBITEX010000001.1, from coordinate 519,398 downwards.
GCTTAACGCATTTGCCTTCCGATGGACGTATTGACACGTCCACAAGTCTGCGGCGAATGATCCGGACGGGCTAGTATTCGACATTATCGGCACTGCAGACGGGCCTGTTAATTCTTTCTGTTCACGCATTCCGACCTGCGTCCGTAAGATGATCCAGGTGAGTGTCGATTCGAACGATTCTCCGCCATCCGGTGAACCCGAGAAGTTGTCGGCGGTATTCGCAATTCGAGCCGCAATGGAGCAGCTCGGTGCTCTGATCGGCCGGGCGCCGGAGGCCGTTTCGGGGGTGCGCGCGCTGCCGGACGGAGGCTGGTCTGTGCTCGTTGACGTGCTCGAACTCGAGCGCATCCCGGCGACGACCAGTGTGATGGCTACCTATCGAGTCGATGTCGATGTGGCCGGTGAGTTGTACGGCTGCGAGCGCCTCAGGCGCTATACCCGTGGAACGACCGACATGTGACGGGATGGTTTCGAAAGGTGAACGACAGATCCAGTTCGCTTGCCGACACATTGGAACGGGTACTGGACAAAGGTGTGGTGATAGTCGGGGACATCGCTGTCTGCGTGGTGGACATCGAGCTGCTCACACTACGCGTGCGGTTGTTCATCGCCTCTGCTCAGACCGCCCGGGAAATGGGGATGGACTGGTGGACGAACGACCCGTTCTTCACGCCCAAAGCGGTGGCCGGTGCGACCGAGATGAAGGAGCTGGCCGAGCAGAACGCCGACCTGCGGGATCGCCTGGCTGCGCTGGAGCGGGCGCTGGAGGAACGATCGTGAGCTTCGGCCTGTACGCCTACGCGATCACCAGGGACAGCGCGATCGACCTCATCGGGCCCTCGCTGATCAGGCACCGCGGTCTCGCGCTCGTGGTGGCCGACGTCGATCTCGACCGGTTCACCGGCCTCGAGCTCGACGAGCCCGCCGAGGACGGACCGCTGGCCGTGCTGGTCCGTGAGCACGATGCCGTCGTCCGTGCCGTGTTCGAGCAGGAACCGGTGCTACCGCTGCGATTCGGCACCGTCCTCGACGGTACCGACGCCGCCCGGCGGCTGCTCGACGCCCGGCACGAGGAGGCGTCGGCGTGGCTCGGCCGCGTGGCGGGGCGGCGGGAATGGGGTCTGCGGCTGCGCACCGCCGCGCGCGAGCAGGTGGACCTGGACCAGGTGTCGGGCACGGCCTACCTCGCGCTGCGCCGTCAGCGGCTCACCGCCGCAGAGGACGCCCGGCACGCCGCCGCGACCGTGCACCAGACGTTGGCCCAGAAGGTCGCCGAAAGCACGCGGCGCGAGCACGTGGGCGATGTGCTCCTCGAAGCTGCCTACCTGGTGGATACCGACGCCGAGGAGGACTTCCACGCCGAAGTCCGCCGGCTGACCGGGGAACTGGGGTTGCCAGCGGAGATCACCGGACCCTGGCCGCCGTACTCGTTCACGAGAGTGGAGTTCTCCGATGCCTGAGCCCAGCACCGCGAGCCTGGTCGACCTGCTCGACCGGGTCGTGCACCAGGGAGCGGTCGTGCGCGGCGACGTGGTCATCACGCTGGCGGGCGTCGAGCTGATCCGGCTCGACCTGCGGTTGCTGCTGATCGGCCTCGGCAGCGTCCGATGAGCGCGCAGGACGCAGGCCGCGGACTCGGCCGCATTGTCGTGGCCGTGCTGGAGATCGTGTGCGAACTGCTCGAGCGCCAGGCGTTGCGCCGGGTGGACGCGGGCACGTTGACCGACGAGGAGGTGGAGAACCTCGGCCAGGCGCTGATCTCGTTGCAACGCCAGTTCGCGGCCCTGCGCGAAGCACTCGGGGAGCCGGACTCCTCTGGTGTCCGCCTGCCGGTGGACATCGCGAGCCTGTTGGACGAAGAGAGGACATCATCATGACCGCTCCCGCCATCCCCAACTCCGGCGGCCTCGCCGACGTGCTGAACATCCTGCTGGACAAGGGACTCGTGATCGACGCGACGGTGCGGGTCTCGCTGATCGGCATCGAGATCCTGTCCATCGAGATCAAGATCGTGATCGCGAGCGTCGACACCTACATCCGTTACCTGGAGGCGATGCAACGGCTCGACGCAGCCCGCCGGGGTGTGGTGGCGCCGGTGCCCATGTCGCAGGGCATCGGCGGCACCTACGGCCTGCTGGCCTCCGCGGTCCCCGCCGTCGTCACCCCGGCCGTGGTCACCGCGGCCCCGCCGGCCGACCCGGCTCCGCAGTCGTGAGCCTGCACCTGCACGGCATCGTGCGGGCGAACCACCGCCTGCCGGCCGGCTCGCCGTTCCGCCTGGTCGAGGTCGAGGATCTCGCCGTGGTGGTCAGCGACCGGCGGGACGACCGCGCGCTGACCGAGCAGGAGGCCACCGCCGCGCTGGCCGGCCTGTGCGCGCTGGTGCCGGGCGGTCCCGTGCTCCCCCTGCGCATCGGCACGACCGCGGTGGACGAGACCTCCGCCCGCACCGCGGCGCTCGCGCTGGGCGTGGCGGCGCTTCGAGACCACTTGACACGGCTCGACGGCGTGGCCGAGATGCACGTGCGCCTGATGTTCGACGAAGACGTTGCGCTGCGTGCGGTTTACGACGACCTCGCGCTCACCGGCAACGCCGACATGGCCACCGTCATCGCGCAAGGCGAGCAGATCGCCAGGAAGATCGTGGCGTGGCGCCGGACCCTGGCCGACACACTGCTCGCCCCGGTGTCGGCGGTCGCTTCCTCGGTCGCGCTGCTCGACCCGCCCGAGCACACCGAGGAACACCGCGCGTTCCTGGTGCCGCTGGATCAGGTCGAGGCCGTGCGCGGCGCCGTCGCCGCGCTCGGCGGAGTCACGGCCATCTGCACCGGACCGTTGCCCGCGTTCCACTTTCTGGAGCTTTCGCCGCACGACAGCCCGCCCGCTTCCCGCTGGGGCTGGTAGGTCCCCGTCACCCTCGGCGTCGCGCTAGACCACCGTGAAGCACGGCAGACCATAGCTGCCGCCGCTCTTGAAGCCCTCCACGCAGATCCGGGTCTGGCTGGGGAACTGCCTCTGCGGGTAGACCCAGCCGCGGTAGGTCGTGAACACGCCAACGTTCTCGGTGTGCGTCCACTGGCTCCAGCCGTTGGAGCTCCACACCTTGGCGTTGACCCGACCGGCCTGGTTCTGGGTCCAGATCGACACCTCGAGCCTGCCCAGATAAGTGCCATTGTCGTAGGACTGGATGCACGTCTGGTTGTTGCACCACTTGCCCTCGGCGTGAGCGGGCGTCGTGGCGACGATCGTGAGGCCCCCAGAGACCAGCACAGCGAGAGCGGCAGAACTCAGCTTTTGTCGTAGCTTGATCACCTATCGCACGCTAGACCAAACGGTCTAATTTCGCTCATTACTGATATCAATGCGGCTGTGCGGGTGACGCTCCCCGTTACTGCTAACGCCACCACGCGCCAAGGCGACGTGAACCAACATGATCGCTGGAAAGGTCGTCCGGGCGGCGCTGACAGCGTGCGCAGCCTCCGCGGTGACGCTCGCCCAGCTGAACCTGCCGGAGAAGTCGTTCTGGGATGCCCGCTCGGTCGTGCTCTATCTGAGCGTCACAGTCTTGGCCATCACCGTTGTGCACGACGCGACGATCGCGGTGACCCACGCACTCCAGGCCAACCAGATCAAGTCATACGGCGGCAACCTCAACGCGGCCTTCGCGGCGACCGTCACCTCGGTCGTCACCGAGTTCGGCACGCCGTGGGACGAGATCGCGGTGACCTTCTACCGGTCGAAGCTCTTCGGTCGATGGCGCAAGCTGATCCGCGTGGGCGGAGTGCGGGCGGGCGCTCGCCCGATCAACCTGAACCCGTACATCCGGACGCGGACCGGAATCGTGGGACACACGTTCACGGAACAGGCGATCATCGCCGCGGAGTGGAAGGACTTCGTCGAGTCCGCGGTGAGTCAGGGCAAATCCGCCTGGGAACAGCGACGCCCTCAGGACAGGTACGGCTTGTCATGGGGTGAACTGATGCGAGCGGAACGGCCTGACGGCATCGTCGCCCAGCCCATCTTCAACGAGCGCGGACGACCGGTCGGGTGCGCGTCCATCACCGGCCCCTTGAAGCTCGTCGACATGAACAGCCCGCAGATGGGGCAAATCCTCAACGACCTCGCCACGGCCATGTACCTGATCGGGCCGACACCTCGCGGATGGTGGAGCTTCCATGGCTGACCGGAACATCTCGCGCATGCGGCCCGACTACGACGGCACGATCTCGCCCGCGTTCACCTCACTGATGGAGAGGTACGGCGCCACGCCGGACCTGGTGAGGACGATGCGTTCGGGCACATCGCGTCAGGGTTCGATTCCGGACGGCGTCAATTCGCCGACCTTCAGCACCGCGTCCGTGCCAGCCCTTGCCGCCCCTCACCTGTGGATGTGGCTAGTGGGCCGGTTGCCGGTCGTGAACGTGAACTGGACAGTCGTGAGAGCTGCGGCGGGTGCCTTTACCTCGCTCGCGTTCTTCGTGGCCGCGATCGCCTACACCCCTGCTCCTATGGGATACAAGGTCGCCGCCTACGGGGCGACCGGCGAGGTGTTCGATGACAGCAACGCGACGCTGAAGCCCTTCGAGATCAGCGACATCACCGGAGACGCCATCGAGTTGCGTCCGGGCAACGTCGGTGAGCGACTCGTGCGGATAAGCAACCCGAACAAGGTCGCGATCGACGTGGAGAACCTGGGGGCCGTGCCAGGACAGCCCTACGTCGTGGGTGGCCAACGGTTGACCGAATGTCCGGCGGGTGTTCTGCAGGTCGCACCCGTCAACGAGCGGCTGCACGTCCCCGCGGGACACAGCGAGATCGTCCGTTTCGAGGTGGAGGTGAGCAACACCGTTCCGAAGGGCTGCTCGGACGCGGTCTTCCCGTTGACCTACAGCGGTCGCGCCAGGGCCTCGCGTTGACACCTCACCACTCGGCGAAGCTGCCGTCGTCGTGCCGCCAGATCGGCGACCGCCACGCATGACCGATCTCGGCGGCCCGACGCACCGCCACCTCATCGACCTCGACACCCAGACCGGGCCCGGTAGGCCGGGCGATCCACCCGTCGACGACTCGCACCGGCGCCATGTCCACCAGGTACGTGGGGTCGGTGCCGTTGTAGTGCATGCCCGCACTCTGTTCCTGGATCAGGAAGTTCGGGGTTGTGAAGGCAACCTGCAGCGACGCCGCCAGCGAGATCGGCCCAAGTGGACAGTGCGGCGCGATCGAGGCGCCGTAGATCTCCGCCAGCGAACCGATGCGCCGCAGTTCGGAGATGCCGCCCGCGTGCGACGGATCGGGTTGCACAACAGCAACGCCGGCGTCCAGCATGGGTTTGAACTCCCACCGCGAGAACAGCCGCTCCCCCGTCGCGATCGGCACCGTCGACGCCCGGACCACCGACGCGAGCACCTCGGCCGGGAGCTCGGGCAGCACCGGTTCCTCGACGAACATCGGCTGCACCTCTTCGAGCATGCGCACCAGACGTCGTGCCATGGCGGGAGAAACGCGGCCGTGGAAGTCGATCGCGAGATCACCGTCGGGCCCGAGCGCCTCACGAGCCTCGCGCGCGCGGTCCAGCACGGCGTTGGCCTCCGCGGGCGAGGCGATCGGGCGCATCTCCGCGGTGGCGTTCATCTTCACGGCGCTGAAGCCCGCCTCGACCTGCCTGGTCACGGCCTCGAAGACACTGGTCGGGCGATCGCCGCCCACCCACGAGTAGGCGCGCACGCGGTCGCGGACCGGACCGCCCAGGAGTTCGTGCACGGGCACGCCGCGGGCCTTGCCGGCGATGTCCCAGAACGCGTGGTCGTAGCCGGACAACGCGGACGACAACACCGGGCCGCCGCGGTAGAAGCCGCCGCGGCGCAGCACCTGCCAGAGGTCCTCGACGCGCAGCGGGTCCTGGCCGATCACCAGCTCGGCCAGTTCGTGGACGGCCGCGCGAACCGTGTCGGCCCTGCCCTCCACGACCGGCTCACCCCAGCCGGACACCCCCTCGTCGGTGCTCACCTTCAGAAACAGCCAGCGGGGCTCGACCAGGAACGTCTCGACGCCCGTCACCTTCATCTGAAGTCCTCCGAAAAGATCCCGTCCGGCAGGGCGGGGTGGAATCGAATCCCCACAGGGCAAAGCGGGGACAACCGTGCATCTGGGACCGCACAGCAACTGCTGGGTTCTGAACTGTGGGTAGTCAGGTGAAGCGGACGTTCAAGTACCGCTGCTATCCGACCGCGGCTCAAGTTGCGGAGCTGTCGCGCACGTTCGGGTGTATTCGCAAGGTCTACAACCTCGCATTGCAAACCCGCACGGAAGCGTGGAACCAGCGCCGCAAGCAGATCGACTACCGCGCCACGTCGGCGCTGCTGACCGCGTGGAAACGCACCGAGGAGCTGGCATACCTCAACGAGGTGTCGTCGGTGCCGCTGCAGCAGACGCTGCGGCATCTCCAAGCGGCGTTTTACAACTTCTGGGCGAAGCGTGCCCGCTACCCGCGCTTCAAGTCGCGGAAGAAGTCGCGCTCCAGTGCCGAGTACACGCGTTCGGCGTTCCGCTGGCGTGACGGCGTGTTGACACTGGCGAAGATGGCTGAACCGTTGGACATCCGTTGGTCTCGGCCGATGCCTGAGGATGCCGTACCCACGACTGTGACCGTGTCGCGGGACGCGGCCGGACGCTGGTTTGTCTCGCTCCTGTGCGAAGACCCACGGGTAATGCCGCTGCCTGCCGCCGACTCGGTCGTGGGCATCGACGTCGGTATCGACCACCTGCTCGTGCTCTCGACCGGAGAGAAGATCGCCAATCCCCGGCACGAACGCCGCGATCGGCGCACGCTCGCCAGAGCCCAGCGAGCTCTGTGCCGCAAGCAGATCGGTAGCAACAACAGGGCCAAGGCCAGGGTCGAGGTCGGCCGCGTCCACGCCAGGATCGCGGATCGGCGCACGGACCACCTGCACAAGATCACCACTCGGCTCGTGCGTGAGAACCAAACGCTCGTGATCGAGGACTTGGCCGTGTCCAACCTGATCCGCAACCGCCGACTTGCTCGCGCCATCGGTGACGCCGGCTGGGGACAGTTCCGGCACATGCTGGAGTACAAATCGGCTTGGTATGGGCGAAAAGTCATCACGGTAGATCGATGGTTCCCGTCCTCCAAGCTGTGTTCTGATTGCGGCGCCCTCGCGACAGCGATGCCGCTGAACGTGCGCACGTGGACCTGTGATTGCGGAGCGACCCATGACAGGGACGTCAACACTGCCCGCAACATCTTGGCCGCCGGGCTGGCGGTGACAGTCTGTGGAGCCGATGTAAGACCTCAACGGAACGTTCCGAGCGGGCAGTCGGCGGCGAAGCAGAAAGCCCTGCGGCGTGAGCCGCAGGAATCCCCTCGTCCACAAGGATGAGAAAGTCAAGAAGAATCCTTCGCCGCGGACCAGCCGCCATCGACCACGATCTCCGCGCCCGTCACGAACGACGCCGCCGGAGACACCAGAAAACCGATCACCGAGGCCACCTCGGCCGGGTCGCCGAGGCGGCCGGCCGGGGTGGCTCGGGCACTGCGTTCCCGGTCCTCGACGGAGACCCGGTCCCAGGCCGCGGTCAGCACGGGACCGGGCAGCACCGCGTTGACCCGGACCTCCGGCCCGTACTCGACGGCGAGCTGGCGGGCCAGGGCCACCAGCCCGCCTTTCGAGGCCGCGTACGCGCCGTGGCCGGGGATGCCGAAGTGCGCGTGCACCGACGAAACCAGCACGACCGAACCGCCGCAAGAACGCAACAACGGCAGGCACGCCTGCAGGCCGTGGAACGCGCCGCCGAGGTTGACCGCGAGCTGGCGGTCCCACTCGGCGGGCGTCGTCAGGTCCAGTGGCGAAACCACAGCCGTGTAGGCGTTGCTCACCAACGCGTCCACGCGGCCGTCGCACAGTTCCACCGCCCGCTGCCACGTCGCCGGGTCGCTGACGTCGCCGCGGACGGCGACATCACCGGTCAGGTCGATGCCGATCACGGCGTAGCCGTTGTCGGTCAGGTGCTTCGCCGTCGCGGCACCGATTCCCGCTGCCGCACCCGACACCACCGCACACTTCATGCGAGTTCTCCTAGAGCGTCTGCCGGTAGACCTTGTTGTCCGGCCCGCGCACCACTGTCCACGCGGAGCCGTCCGGACCAGCAGTAGCACCGACTGCGCCGACCAGCGAGTTGCTCGGGAACTCCGAGCGCTTGAACCAGCCGCCCCAGGTGCCCGCGGAACGGTTGATCTGCCAGAGCGTGTAGTCGCCTGCCCGCGCGAACAGGTAGATCCGGTCCTGGTACTCGACCAGGGTCGGGCTGCCGGAGATCACGCCTCCGAGTGACGTCCACTCGCCGCCGGCGACCGGGCGCACCCACACGGCGTCGGCCGCGGTCCGCACTGCCACGACACCGCCCGCCACGCTCGGCCGGCCGTAGATCGGGGCGTCACCGGGCGCGCCCAGGGACTGCCACGAACCGTAGGTGTACCGCCAGACGCGGCCATCTGCGCCGCGGGCCACGATCGTTCCGTCGGAGGAGACCGAGGGCGCGTCGGTCAGCTTGCCGCCCAGCGACTTCCACGAGCCCCAGCGTCCGTTGTGGAGCGTCCGCTGCCAGGCCTTGTTGTCCGTGCCGCGCACGGTCACCTCGAGGTCGGCCCCGACCGTGCGGACGGCCGGCTGGCCCTGGATCGCCTTGCCCAGGCCGGACCACTTGCCGCCGCGAAGAACCCGCAGCTCGCCGCCGATGCCACGGGAGAACACCAGCGACTCGTCGCCGACACGGGCGATCGCGGGCGAGGCGGTGGCGTCCGAACCGATGGCGTCGCCGGGCACGAGGTCGGTGCCGCGGAGCTTGACCATCGCCGTGCCGTGCGGAGGAACGGTGACGGTGTACTTGCCGGAGGCGGTGCCGCGGTCGGCGCGGGCCCGCAGGTCGCGGACCGACACGGTGCCCTTCAGACCGGCGTCGGCGAAGTTCACCGTCATCTCGGCGGGGACGTCACGGCGGTTGAGCAGCACGACCGACCGCTCGCCCTTGCGGGACAAGACCTTGCTGTACACGTCGGTGTCACCGGTCGACGCCACCCGCACGCCCTGGATCGCCTGCGGGTCCTGGTTGACGGCGAGGATCTCGGGGTTCTTCAACGTGGCGACCATCGACGGCGGCAGCGTGCGCGGGTCCGAGCCGATGATCAACGGGGAGGACATCTGCGCCCACATCACGAACTGCGAGGTGGACTCCTCCTCGTTGAGCTCGTAGGTGCCCTGCTGCGTCTTGCGCATCGGGATCAGGTAGTCCGGGTCGTTGTAGTGGCCCGGTCCCTGCGCCTCGGGGTGTGCAGCGTTGCGGTCCATGTTGCGCAGCACCTCACGCCAGATGCCCTCGTACGGCGTACCGAACGCGATGTCCGTGGTGGTGCGCCACGAGTCCGCGACCCGCGGCCCGAACGTGTACGAGAAGCCCGCGAGCTGGTCGGGCTCGTGCGGGACGCCCCACTCCTCCGAGACCGGGTTGCACACGTTGAGGATCATCGGCCGGCCGGTCTTCTGGATGGCCCTGCTGAGGTCCGCGAACGCCTGCGCGGGCTTCAGGTTCGCGAAGATGCCGCACAGGAAGTCGACCTTGATCGCGTCGAACTTCCAGTCGGCGAACCGTTTCGCGTCCTTATCGTAGTAGCCGCCACCGCTGCCGGCCGCGCAGTTCTTGCCGTCGGACGGACCGGCGTCGGTGTAGATGCCCGCCTTGAGCCCCTTGGCGTGCAGGTCCCGCACCAGCCTGGTCAGACCGCTCGGGAACTTCGCCGGGTCCTCCACCAGGTTCCCCGCGGCGTCCCGCGGGGTCGGCGCGGTCCAGCCGCCGTCGATCCACACGATCCGGTAGCCCGCGTCGCGCAGGCCGCTGCCGACGAGGTAGTCCGCGACACCGCGGATGTCCTTCTCGTTCGGCGCACCGAGACCGTAGTACGTGTTCCAGCCCATGTAGGGCGTCTTGGCCACACCACTGTCGTAGTAGGTGGGCGCTCCCTGATCGTCGCCTGCGTATGCGGCGGGCGTCGCGACCAAGGTCATCAGTGTGATGGCCAGCGCGACTCTGCGAATGGACATGCGATGAGCCTCCCCCGGCCAACTTCGGGTGTCAAGAATAAATACTAATTTATGTTCAGCGAGGTAAGGTACGGGTCGTGTACCGATACGAGATCACGCAAGCCGTTGTGCGCCAGGGCATCATCGCGATCATCCGCACGAAGGACGCGGCGTCGGCGATCAAGGCGGCCGTCCCGTTGCTGGACGCAGGGTTGACCTCGCTGGAGCTCCCGCTGACGAACCCGCAGGCGCTGGAGGCGATCCAGCACCTGAGGAGTACTTACCCGGACGCCACGATCGGCGCGGGCTCGGTGCTGGACGAGACGTCGGCCGTGCAGGCGATCCGCGCGGGCGCCCAGTTCCTCGTGGCGCCCAACCTGGAGCCGGCGGTCATCCGCGCCGGGCACCGGTACGGCGCGGCGGTTCTTCCCGGTGCCGCAACGGTCACCGAGATCGTGCAGGCGATGGAAGCGGGCGCGGACGCCGTGAAGGTGTTCCCGGCGCCCACAACCCAGTGGCTCAAGGACGTGCGTGCTGTGCTCCCCCACGCCCCGTTGGTGCCGACGGGCGGCGTGGCACCAGCCGACGTGCCCGCGTGGCTGGAGGCGGGCGCGGTGGCGTGCGGGGTCGGGTCGGCCCTCGCCCGCACGCCCCTCGAGGAGATCCAGGCCCTAGTACGGGCGTAGCACCACCACGTCGGCGTCGTTCGTGGGCGACCAGTCGAACGGCAGGCCGACGTGGGTCAGGTGTGCGCCCGAGTACACCTCACCGTTATCGTCCACATAGGACTGCGCGGTCAGGCCCCTGAGCTTCACCCGCGAGGACTGGCCGGGCACCACCGGCACACCGGTCAGCGAGCCGGTGTTCCAGGCCAGCACGACCACCCGGTCCTCGCCCACGTACTGGATCGCGTCGTTCAGCAGGTGCGCCTGACCGCCGTGCACGACGTCGCGGATCTGCTTGTACCGCTTGATGAGCACCGCGGCTTCCTCGTGTTCCTCGCGCGTCCAGTGGCGGACGTCCGCGCCGATTCCGAGCACCCCGGCCATCGCCAGCACGAACCGGAACTTCAACGATCGTGGCCGCGCGTCGAACATGCCGGGTGCGTCGGTGACCCACGACGACATCAGGTGCGGGGCGTGCATGTGCAGGAACCCGTGCTGGATCTTCAACCGGTCCAGCGGCGCCGTGTTGTCACTGGGCCACACCACGTCCACCCGGCCCGTGGTCGCCAGATCGGTGCGGCCGCCACCGCCTGCACAGCCCTCGACCAGCACGTGCGGATGCTTCTCACGGAGATGCTCCAGGACGCGCCAGTAGTTGCGGACGTGCGCGTTGTCCAGCTCGCCCGCCCGTTCGGTGGCGGGCCGGTTCATGTCCCACTTCAGGTAGCTGATCCGGTAGTCGGTCAGCAGCCGGTCGAACGTCGCGATCACGAACTCGTACACCTCGGGCAGGCCGAGGTTGAGCAGCAGCTGGTTGCGGATCAACGTCGGCTCGCGGCCCTCCGTCCGGTAGACCCAGTCCGGGTGGTCGGCGTAGAGCTGCGACTTCGGGCTCACGCACTCCGGCTCGACCCACAGCCCGAACTCCAGGCCCATCGCCCGCACGTCCTCGACGAACGCGGCGAAGTCCGGCGATTCCGGGTACCAGTCGCCGAGGCCGCCGGTGTCGTCGTGCCGGCCGACGAACCAGCCGTCGTCGACCACGAACAGCTCGACACCGACGTCGGCGGCGATCCGGGCCAGCTCCCGTTGCTTCGGCAGCGAGACCTCGAATCCCGTTGCCTCCCACGAGTTGTAGAGCACTGGCTTGCGCGACTCACGGCTGCGGAGCCGATCGTAGGCGTGCCAGACCTGGGTGAGACCGTCGACGCTGTAGGCCAACGCCAGCTCCGGCGTCGTGAACGTCTCCCCCGGCTCGACCACGACCGGGCCGAGCATTCCGGCACGCACACGCGTGAGCCCGGAAGGCTCGACCTCGGCCGTGATCTCCCAGGAACCGGACCACGCCAGCGACACGCCCCACGTGTCGTCCACGGACAACCAGGGCGCGTAATTGTGCCCGGGAACGCCGTATGAGCTGCCGATGCGAAACCCGCCCGAGGGCAGGTCAACGTGGTCCAGCTGGAACTCCCGCGCCCATTCGCCGTGCAAGAAGGACAGACGAGGACGCGAGGTCGGCAGGCAGACGCCTGCCGAAGCGATGCGATCGAGACGCAAGGGCTGATCGGACGTGTTGGTGAGTTCGACCCACCGCGCCAGCACGTCGACCTCGGGTGAAGGCCGGTAACACAGCACAGCGCGGATTCCGGCGACCGAGTCGGCGAACGCCAGTCGCAGCACACCGTCGGCCTCGGTCGCGCCGTCGAAGGTGAACCACGAGTCGCCGGCCAGTTCCAGGTCGGCACCGGTGAACGGCCGCTGCCCGCGCGGCACGTACTCGACCGGCGCCGCGTCGGCCTCGGTGATGAAGTGGATCTCGCCGAGGTTCTTCAACGGGGACGGCCCGCGCTCGACGCCGTGCGGTCCCCACGCCACGAGCTCGGCCCAGCGACCGCCGGGTTCGACCGCCACCGTGTAGGAGGTCGTGGCCATCCTCAGCGTCCAGGTCATTTGACCGCTCCCACCGCGAGTCCGGAGATGAAGTGCCGCTGGAACCGCAGGAACACCGCCACGGTCGGGATCGCCGCGATCACCGAGCCGGCCGCGATCACGTTCCAGTTGGACACGTACTGGCCCTGCAACGCCAGCAGCGCGGGCGTCACCGGCATCACCGCGGACGACCGCAGCACGGTGATCGCCCACAGCAGGTCGTTGAAGATCCAGGTGAACGCCAGCGCCGCCAGTGCGGCCAGCGCGGGCCTGGTCATCGGCAGCACGATCCGCCAGAAGATCTGCACGGGACCGGCGCCGTCGATGGTGGCCGCCTCCTGCACCTCGTTCGGCATGGCGCGCATGAAACCCTGCAGCACGAACGTGTAGAAGCCCAGGCCGAAGCCGACCTGCACCACGATCAGCGCGACGAGCGTGTCGTAGATGCCGAGCAGCTCGGTCAGCTTCGACACCGGCACCAGCAGGATCTGCGGCGGCAGCAGGTTGCCCGCGAGCATCAGCAGGATGATCGAGCGGCGGCCGGGGATGTGGAAGCGGCTCAACGCGTACGCGGCCGCGGAACTCAAAGCCAGTGACAGGAACACCGTCGGCACCGTCACGAGGACGCTGTTCCACATGGCGCCCGCGCCACCGTTGGTCCACGCGTCGCCGAATCCGGCGAGGGTGAACGACTGCGGCAGCGACGCGAGGCCGTTGGCGGCGATGTCGTCGAACGAGCGGAAGGCGGTGATCAGCACCGCCGCGATGGGCAACAGCCAGAGCACGGAGATCGTGCCCGCCACGGCGTGGAAGATTCGATTCGACATCAGTTCTCCCGGAACGCGCGGACGAGGTAGGTCACGATCACGCCGAACGCCAGCACGAAGATGACCACGGCCAACGCACTCGCGTAACCGAGCTTGAGCGACTGGAACGCGGTCGAGTACATGTACGTGCTGAGCAGCTCGGACGAGTGGTACGGCCCGCCGCGCGTCATCGACCACACCACGTCGAACGACCGCAGCGAGTCGATCACGATCACCGACAGCACGACCGAGTTCACCGAGCTCAGCTGCGGCCAGGTGATGTGCCGGAACTTCTGCCAGGCCGTGGCACCGTCCAAAGTGGCCGCTTCGTAGAGCCCGGGGTCGATGCCCTTGAGCCCCGCCAGGTACAGCACCATCACGTACCCGACCTGCCGCCACAGTGCCGGAAGCAGCACCGCGTACAACGCCGTGTCCGGATCGGCCAGCGGCGAGCTGTCGAACAACCCGCCCGGCTGGTAGAGCACCTGCCAGATCAACGAGGTGGCGACCAGCGAGAACACGACCGGCACGAACAACGCGGCGCGGTAGACGCCCACGCCACGGCGTTCCTTCTGCAGCAACACGGCCATTCCGAGGCCGCCGACCGCGGACAGCCCGCCGAACAGCACGAGCCAGATCGCGGTGTTGGTGACGGCGGTGTGGAAGACCGGGTCGTCGATCATCCTGGCGAAGTTGTCGGCCCCGACGAACCGGGGCGGCGAGACGCCGTCCCAGTTCGTCAGCGCGAGCCAGAAGCCCTGCAGCGCGGGCCAGAAGACCCAGAACCCCTCCACCAGCAACGGGATGAGCACGAACAGCAGCAGGATCGGAGGGACCCTGGTGAAGCTTCTGGTCATGTCAGGACGACCACACCTGCTGAGCGGCCTTCTGCCAGTCCGCGAGAATGGTGTCCAGCTGGTCGGGCTGCTGCAGGAACTTGATCAGCGCGGCGTCCGCGGTGGGCTGCAGCGCGTCGCTGGAGTCGCGGTTGAAGAACTGGGTGATCTCCGCGGCCTCCTTGAGGTGCTGCCGGCCCTTGGTGACGAGCGGTGTGCCGGAGTCCTTGGCGTTGGGGTGCGTCGGCAGGATCGTGCCCGACGACGCCTTGATGTAGGCCTCCTGCCCCTCCGCCGTCGCCGCATAGGTCAGGAACTCCTTGACCTCCTTGACGTGCGCCGACTTGGCACTCGCGAAGAAGCCGTCGGTCGGGCCCTCCTCGGCGAGCGGCACCTTCGGATCGATGATCGGGAACCGGAAGAAGTCGATGTCGTCGATCGCGTCCTTCGGCACCCCGTCGGCGAAGAACGCGCCGGTGAGCAGCATGCCCGTGCTGCCCTGCAGCATCGCGGTCGTGGCCTGCTGGAAGCCGATCGCGGTGCCGTTCGGGTCGGTGAAGGGCAGCACCTCGCGCCACGGCGTGAAGATCGCCTTCACCTTCGGGTCGTCGAACTTCTGCTTGCCCGCCAGCAACTCGCGGTGGAACGGCGCGCCGTTGATCCGGATGTTGAAGTAGTCGAACCAGCTCGACGCCGTCCACGGCGAGTCGGATCCCGCGCCCATGCCGAGCGGGATCACGCCCTTGCCCTGCAGCGTCTTGCACAGCTCGACGAACTCGGCCCAGGTCTTCGGCGGGGTGACGCCCCACTTGGTGAAGTTGGACTTGCGGTAGAAGAAGCCCCACCAGTAGTACGTCGTCGGCACGAACACCTTGCCGCTCAACGTCTTGAAAGCCTGCGGGTAGTCGCCCATGGTCTGCCAGACGTCGCTGACGTCGAGCAGCAGCCCCTTCTGCTCGTAGCCCGTGAGCAGCGCTCCGGGGTACCAGGTGTAGAGGTCGGGCGGGTTGGCCGAGGTGAGGTAGCTCGGCAGCTGGGTGCGGAAGGTCTCGGACGCCACGGTGTTGACCGAGGTCTGCGAGCCTTTCTTGTCGTTGAACGCCTTCACCAGTGCCTCGATCGCGGCCTTGGCGGCCGGCGCGCTGAGGTTCGACTGGATCGTGGCCGTGCCGGCGGTCTGCGCGACCGGGCCGGAGGACGCCGAGGTGGCGCAGGAAGCCGTGCCGCTGACCAGCAGTCCGGCACCCGCGGCGGCGGTGACGCGGAGGAAGTGACGCCTGTCCATGGCGGACAGATTGCGCCCAGGTCATGATCATGTCAAGAATAATTCATAATTTATGATGTGCCGTATGATCTGACTTCATGAGCGAGAAGCGGCTACGAGGCGTGCACGGCCAGACCGTCGAGGCGCTGGCGGGCCGGATCCTGGCCGGTGAGATCGGCGAGGGCGACACCCTGGATCTCCCGGCACTGCGCGAAGAACTCGACGTGTCGCTGACGGCGCTGCGCGAGGCGCTGAAGGTGCTCTCCGCCAAGGGCATGATCGACGCCCGGCAGAAGCGCGGCACGTTCGTGCAGCCCCGCTCCTCGTGGAACCTGCTGGACACCGACGTGATGCGCTGGCAGACGCAGACCGACATGGACCCCGGCCTGTTCGACGAACTGACCGAGATGCGGGTGATCGTCGAACCCGCCGCGGCCCGCCTGGCCGCCGAACGCGCCACCGACGCGGACATCGAGGCGCTCGGGGGCGCCCTGGAGCGAATGGCCGCGGCGCGCGACCTGGCCGCGACCGTGCGGGCGGACCTCGAGTTCCACCGGTTGCTGATGGCGGCCACGCACAACGCGTTCCTGACGCAGGTCGAGCGGATCATCGCGATCGGGCTGGCCGAGCGGGACAAGCTCGTGCACGGGAGCGTGGACGACGATCCAGTGCCGTCGCACCGGGCGGTGCTGGACGCGATCGCGGCTCGTGACCCGGAGGCGGCCTACGAGGCGATGCGGGCTCTGGTCGACAAGTCCGGGGCCGACCTGGACCGGATTCGCTGAAGTCCATCCGCACTTAATCGGTACGACACTCGTACCCGGTTGTGAATGATTCTCACGTCCTTCACCATCGGGCCTCATGCGCCTGATCACGCTAGCCGCCGCCGTCGCGCTCACGATCACAGCCACACCCGCGATCGCGGGCCCGGCCGCCCCGAAGATCTCCACCCACAACGTCTTCATGCTGTCCCGCAACCTCTACCCGAACTGGGGCCAGCTCGCCCGCGCCGACCTGATCGACAGCACCGGTGTGCTGAACGGCCAGGATGTCGTCGTGCTCAACGAGGCGTTCGACAACGCCGCCTCCGACCGCCTGCTCGCCAATCTCCGCGACACCTACCCGCACCAGACGCCGGTCCTCGGCCGCAGCCGCGCCGGATGGGACGTGACCAGCGGCGCCTACAGCGACTCGACGCCGGAGGACGGCGGAGTCGCGGTGCTGAGCCGTTGGCCGATCACGACGAGGATCCAGCACGTGTACCGGGACGGGTGCGGCGCGGACTGGTTCTCCAACAAGGGTTTCGCGTACGTCCGGGTCGAGATGCCGGCCGGGCCGGTGCACGTGATCGGCACGCACATGCAGGCTGAGGACTCCACCTGCACGAGCGCTCCGGCGGGGTACCGGGCCAAGCAGCGGGCGGAGATCAAGGCGTTCCTGACAGCGCGGAACATCCCCGCGTCCGAACCGGTGTACGTGGTCGGTGACCTCAACGTGGTCAAGGCGAGCGCCGAGTTCCCGCGCATGATCGGCGAACTCGGTTCAGCCACGCCGGAGATCGTCGGGCACCCGTTCTCGTGGGACTGCGCGGACAACAGCGTCTGCCGCGACCAGTACGGGCCGGAGTACGCCTCCGAGCACCTCGACTACGTGCTCACGATCCAGGGGCCCGTGCTGCGCAACGAGACCCGCCGGGCGAAGAGTCCCGAGTGGTCGATCTGGTCGTGGGGGCGCAAGTACACCTACACGGACTTCTCGGACCACTACCCGGTTTTCGCTAGCTGAGGACGGGAGCGACGGTCAGGCCGAGTTCGGGCATGCCCAGCCAGTCCAGGGTGCCGCCCGACTCGGCCAGCTTCAGCCGCACCGCGTAGACGCTGAGCAGCAACGCCTGCAACGAGTCCACGCCGTACGCCGCCGAGACCGCGCCGTCGCCGAGGCCGGTGATCTGATGTGGACAGACCCAGTCACCGTTGCTGCTCAACGGGTCCGGACGCGGGGCGCCGAACCTGATCACCACGGCGAGGTGGGATCCGTCCGGCGCCACGCCCTCGATGCTGCGTTCCGCGACTACCTCGCCCAGGTCCATGTGGACACTGAATCACAGGGCGAGCGCGCTCTCCAACCGACGTCAGGTGCGGCGGATCGCCTTTGGTCACGCGCGCCAGCGCCCTGCGCAGCGACTCGTTGATGTCGGCGTTCGTGGTGCCGCGGTCGTGCACCTCACCGTCGAGCGCGCCCGAGGCACGTCGAGCCGCGCGTGGACGCCGCAGCAACCGGAGACCGACTCGAACCGCAGCCGGGGTCGCCGACGTATGCGTACGAATGCATCGCGTCACTCTGGTGCCGTGACCGCTGGCTTTCGCTGCTTCTCGGTTCCTGATCGGTGCGGTCGTGCTCGCAACAATGCGCAAGCTCGTGGCAAATTGATCATTTTCCGGCTTTTGACTATTTCCTCCGAGCGATAACCATCCATCAATCCATCAGATCGGGTGCAATCTGAGCCCACGCGTGAATCCCGGAAGTAGCATCAACTCCATGCCTATCCGGATCAAGCGGAAGTTTTCTGCGGTTCTGGTCGCCTGCACCCTCGCCGCGATAGCGCCGGCCACCGACGTAGGCGCAACGCCCAAGGCAGTGGTCGTGCCGATGTTCGGCGGAGCAACGATGGACACCACACAGCCGGACGGCCAATGCATGACCAACCAGCGTGCGATAGACCGGCTCCACAGGCTCAAGACCGTCGAACGCCTCGCGCAGACCGTCCGCACGCTCACCACCAGCGACTGCAACGCGCTGATGAACCTCATACCTGCCGCCATGGCAACCGGACTCAAGATCAATGTAACCGTGTGGGCCGTGGACACGGCAAAGTTCGATACGGAGAAGCGCCACCTGGAGGATGCCCTCAAGTCCTTCGGAGCCGACTGGCTCAACACGGTGTCTGTAGGATCCGAGTCCCTTTATCAAAAGGAAATCGATCCGAATCTCCTCGCCGAGCGGATCCTTGACGTCAAGGGCATGGTGCATGACGCATATGGCCACCGTGATGTCGCGGTCGGCACGTCCGAACCCCGGACAGTCTGGGCCGACAGTGCGAGCGATCCCGTGGTCGAGGCGTCCGACTTCGTCGGGCTGACTGTCTTCCCCTACTGGGAGGGCAAACCCGTCGACGAAGGCGTTACGACGCTGAAGAAGGCGATCCGCGAGACCAGGGCGGCGACCAGCGGCAAGCCGCTCGTGGTCACCGAAACCGGGTGGCCCTCAGCCGGACCCGCTTTCGGCGAGGCCGTTGCCAGTCTGGAAAGTCTGGAGAGGTACTTCAACGAGGCTGTCCTGTGGCTGCTACAGCAGAAGATCCCTTACAACTGGTTCTCTGGATGGGACGAGCCAGGACGGTTTTCAGAGGTGGAGAAGCACTTCGGGGTCTTCCTCGCCGATGGCACGGCCAAGTTCCAGCTGACCAGGTAGCTGTCTCTTCGACCTGTGGCGCAGTGTGTGGGCGGAACGATCAAACGTACCGGCGCAGCAGATCCTCCTCCGTCTCCCTGCGCACGATCGGCCGCGCCACCCCGTCGCGCACCGCGATGATCGGCGGGCGGCAGACCTGGTTGTAGTTCGAGGCCAGCGCGTGGTGATAGGCACCGGTAGCGGGCACGGCCAGCAGATCACCGGCGTGCACGTCGGCGGGCAGCAGCACGTCCTCGGCCAGGACGTCACCGGCCTCGCAGTGCCTCCCGACCACCGTCACCGGCCGCCGCCTCCCACCGCGACCGACCAGCCTGACCGCGTACTTGGCGCCATACAGGGCCGGACGCGGGTTGTCGCTCATACCGCCATCGACGGCCACGAAGGTGCGCGAAACACCCTGCTTCACCGTGCAGACCCGGTACAGGGTCACGCCGGCGTTCGCGACGATCGACCGGCCCGGCTCGATGAGCACCTTGGGCACCGGCACGCGGTGCACCGCGCACTCGTAGTTCAGCGCCACGCGGATCCGGTGCGCGAACCCGGCGAGGTCGAAGCCGGACTCGCCCGCGAGGTAGGGCGCGCAGAAGCCGCCGCCCAGGTCGAGCTGCTCGAGCCGCACGCCGCACGAGGCGATCAGGCCGACCATGCGCCGCACGGTTTCCTCGTACGACGCGACATGCCGCACCTGGGAACCGATGTGGCAGTGCAGGCCGGCGAGCCGCAACGACGGCTGCTCGACGACCCGGAGGATCGCCTCGAGCGCCGCGCCGGACGCCAGCGAGAAGCCGAACTTCTGGTCCTCCACGCCGGTCGCGATCGCGGCGTGGGTGTGCGCGTCGACGCCGGGCGTAACCCGGATCATGACCTGCTGGCCGTGCCGGGCCAGCGCGCCGAGCTGGGCGATCTCGTCGAACGAGTCGACGACGATCCGGGAGACGCCGTACTCCAGGGCGGCTTTGAGGTCCTCGGCGGTCTTCACGTTGCCGTGCATGATGATTCGTGACGCCGGGACGGTCGCGGCACGGGCCAGGGCGAGCTCGCCGGCGGAGGACACGTCGAGCGAAAGGCCTTCCTGCGCCATCCACCGGTAGACCTCGGGGCACGGCAACGACTTGCCCGCGAACACCACCTCCGCCTCCGGCAGGGCGCGGACGAACTGCCTGGCGCGGGACCTGACCGTCAGCTCGTCGAGCACCTGGCACGGCGTGCCGAACCGGGCGGCGAGCTGCGTCGCGGGGAGTCCACCGATCACCAGGTCCGCGCCGGCGAGACGGGTGCCGTCCGGCCACAGACCCTCTTCCAGCACCGGCTCGGTGGAACATCCGGTGCTGGGCAACAACTCGGCGAGCGTCATGCGTCCAGGACACGCCTGCGCAGAGCCCGTGCCCAGTGCCGCGACGAGACCCTGACACGGACGAGGCCTACCTTGACGCGATCCTGACGATCACGGTGGCCGGGGCCACAGTCAGGTCACTCCGGAGTCGCGGTAGAAGCCCTCGATGTGCGCTCGCACAGCCTGTTCGGCCGCGTCGGACTGTCCGTTGCGCACGGCCGTGAGGATGTCGCGGTGTTCCGAGCGCAGACGGGCGGCCATCGCGGGCCAGTCCGCGAGTGCCGCCGCCCCTTCGCGCACGTAGGAACGCACGGCGCCGCGCACCCCGGACATCACCGCGGTGATCAGCTCGTTGCCCGCGGTGGCGGTCAGCAGGGCGTGGAACTCGGTGTCCAGCTCCAGGAACTCGTCAGCGTCGAGTGCCGGGAAGTCCATGCGGTCCAGCAGTGCGGCCGCCGCGGCGAGGCGGTCCGGGTCGGCGTGGGCCGCCGCCTCCCGCACACCCCAGCTCTCCACCAGCACCCGCAGCGCCACCACGTCGGGAACCGGCACGGCGCGGCTCGCCACGTGCAGCCGCAGCGCGACCCCGATACCGGCGGCGGCGTCGGCGATCAGGACGGCGCCGGCGGTCGGGCCGGAACCGGTGCCGGTGCGCACCACGCCCAGCGCCTCCAGCACGCGCACGGCCTCCCGCACCGACGGGCGCGACACCCCGAGCTGCTCGGCGAGCACGCGTTCGCCGGGGAGCCGGTCGCCCAGCTCGAGCCTGCCCGCGGCGAGC
Source organism: Lentzea sp. NPDC051213 (assembly GCF_044455585.1). Lineage (NCBI taxonomy): Bacteria > Bacillati > Actinomycetota > Actinomycetes > Pseudonocardiales > Pseudonocardiaceae > Lentzea > Lentzea sp. NPDC051213. The sequence continues at coordinate 498,222 of NZ_JBITEX010000001.1, read as the reverse complement.
TCGGCCTCGATCCACGCCAGCACGCGTTCGCGGGTTCGCATGCGAGCACCCTACTGGACTGTGGTCAGACCACATGCCTAAGCTGTGGTCTGACCACACAGGAGGCGTCATGCGGATCGCGCTGTTCGTGACGTGCCTGGCCGACGCGATGGCACCCCAGGTCGGCAGGGCGACCGTGGCGCTGCTCGAACGGCTGGGACACGAGGTCGTCTTCCCGGCCGGGCAGACCTGCTGCGGGCAGATGCACGTCAACACCGGTTATCGGCGGGAGGCCGTGCCGTTGGTGCGCCACCACGTCGAGACGTTCGACCCGTTCGACGTCGTGGTCGCGCCGTCGGGGTCGTGCGTCGGTTCGGTGCGGCATCAGCACGCGGAGGTCGCGCGTGAGGCGGGTGACGGGGCGCTGGCCAGACGCGCCGAGTCCGTCGCGGGACGGACCTACGAGCTGTCCGAACTGCTGGTGGACGTGCTCGGGGTGGAGGACGTCGGCGCCTACTACCCGCACCGCGTGACCTACCACCCCACCTGCCACTCGCTGCGGATGCTGCGCGTGGAGGACAAACCGTTGCGGCTGCTGAGGAAGGTGCGCGGCATGACGCTGGTCGAGCTGCCCGCCGCCGAGCAGTGCTGCGGCTTCGGTGGCACCTTCGCGCTCAAGAACGCCGACGTGTCGACCGCGATGCTCGCGGACAAGATGAGCAACGTGCTCGCCACCGGCGCCGAGGTGGCCACGGCGGGCGACGCGTCGTGCCTGATGCACATCGGCGGCGGGCTGTCGCGGCTGCGCACCGGTACCCGCGCGGTCCACCTGGCCGAGATCCTCGCGACCACGGAGACGTCATGAGCACCTTCCTCGGCATGCCCGCTCCCCGCGGGGTCGGGCACCTGCGCGGCACCGAGTCGTTCCCGGACGCCGCCCGCACCGCGCTCGCCGACACCCAGCTGCGCCGCAACCTCGGCCACGCGACGTCCACGATCCGCGGCAAGCGTGCTCTGGTCGTGTCCGAAGTGGACGACTGGGAACAGTTGCGGCTCGCGGGTTCCGCGCTCAAGGCCGCGACCATGGCTCGGCTCGACGAACACCTCGAACAGCTGGAACGCGAGGTCCAGGCGCGGGGTGGCGTCGTGCACTGGGCGCGGGACGCGAACGAGGCCAACGCCATCGTCACGAAGCTCGTGCGCGACACCGGCGAGACCGAGGTCGTCAAGGTCAAGTCGATGGCCACGCAGGAGATCGGGCTGAACGAGGTACTCGCCGAAGCGGGCATCACCGCGCACGAGACCGACCTCGCCGAGCTGATCGTCCAGCTCGGCGGTGACCTGCCGAGCCACATCCTGGTGCCCGCGATCCACCGCAACCGCGCAGAGATCAGGGAGATCTTCCTGCGCGAGATGCCCGGCGTCGACCCGGCGCTGACCTCCGAACCCAGGAAGCTCGCCATGGCGGCCCGCGCGTACCTGCGCGAACGGTTCCTGCGGGCCAAGGTCGCGGTGTCGGGCGCCAACTTCGGGGTCGCGGAGACCGGCACGCTGCTCGTGGTGGAGAGCGAGGGCAACGGGCGGATGTGTCTGACCCTGCCGGAAACGCTGATCACCGTGATGGGCATCGAGAAGGTCGTGCCCACGTGGACGGATCTGGAGGTGTTCCTCCAGCTGCTGCCGCGGTCGTCGACCGGCGAGCGGATGAACCCTTACACCTCGGCGTGGACCGGTGTCACCGAAGGCGATGGCCCGCAGGCGTTCCACCTCGTGCTGATGGACAACGGACGCACCGCGACGCTGGCCGACGAGGTCGGGCGCGCCGCGTTGCACTGCATCAAGTGCTCGGCGTGCCTCAACGTCTGCCCGGTCTACGAACGGACCGGTGGCCACGCGTACGGCTCGGTCTACCCCGGGCCGATCGGCGCCGTGCTCACCCCGCAGCTCACCGGCGTCGAGGACAACGCCTCGCTCCCCTACGCCTCGACGTTGTGCGGCGCCTGCTTCGACGCGTGCCCGGTGCGCATCGACATCCCTTCGCTGCTGGTCCGGCTGCGCGCGCAGCACGTCGACGCCAACCGAGGCGGGATCCCGAGCGCGGAGGCGGTGGCGATGGCCGCGGCGTCCTGGGTGATGGCGTCGCCCCGCCGGTTCTCCTTCGCGGAGACGGCGATGCGGCTCGGCCGGGTGCTGGGACGCAAGAACGACCGCATTTCCGCGCTGCCACCGCCGTTGTCCGCGTGGACGTCGAGCCGGGACGCACCACGGCCGCCGCGGGAGACGTTCCGGCAGTGGTGGGACAGGAGGGCCTGATGAGCGCACGAGACGAGGTGCTGGCGCGTGTTCGCGCGGCCAACGCCCACGCCGGCAGCCCCGGGGTACCGGAGATTCCCCGCGACTACCGCCGGTCAGGACACCATCCGCCCGGATCACCGGCCGTGCTGGAGCTTCTGACAGACCGGTTGCTCGACTACCGGGCGTCGGTCATCGACGCTCGTGTTGTCGGCGTCCAGGAGGCGATCCGCAGCGCGCTGTCCGAAGTGGACGGACCGGTGCTGGTTCCGCCCGGCCTACCACCAGACTGGTGCCCGGACGGCGTGCCGGACAACGGTTTCACCGCCGCCGGGCTGGACGGGTTCGCCGCCGTCGTCACCGGCTGCGCGGCGGCCTGCGCGGCCACCGGCACGATCGCCCTCGACGCCGGACCGGACCAGGGCCGCCGGGCGCTCACCCTGGTGCCGGACGTGCACGTCTGCGTCGTCCGCGCCGACCAGGTGGTGGAGACCGTGCCGGAGTTGCTGGCCCGGCTGGACCCGGTGCGGCCCACCACGTTCATCAGCGGGCCGTCCGCGACCAGCGACATCGAGTTGCAGCGCGTGGAAGGTGTGCACGGGCCACGCACACTCACCGTCGTACTGGCGTGACCCATCGTCCAAAAGTACGACCACGAGATGTGCCCAGAGGATGACGACGGTGCACAAGGGAATGGCCACAGTGGAGGGAGGAACCTCACGAAGGAGTAGCAGATGAACGGCAAGACAAGGGCCGTCGCCGCCGTCGCACTGATGGCCACGGCAAGCCTCGCGCTGGTCGCCCCGATCGCGTCCGCCAACCCCTCCGACAAGCCGTGCGACACCTCGGACCTCAAGGTCTCCGTGACGCCGGACCCCACGTCGGCGGCGGGTCAGCAGGCGTACGTGATCCACTACGCCGCCGCGGGCCCGCACACCAACTGCACCCTGCAGGGCGCGCCGACCGCCGTCACGTTCACCAAGGGCAACGGGCACAGCCAGGGGGACGACAGCGGCATCCAGGTCGTGCTGGACGACCCCAGCGGCGTGCCCGCGCCGGTCAACGTCCAGCCGGGCCGGCCTGCCGAGTCGCGGATCCTGATGGCCTCACAGGCGCCGGTCACCTTCGTGCCGAACGTCGTGAACCTCAACCTGCCCACCACCAACGGCCACACCGTCACGGTGGCGTGGCCGGCCGGCGCGCCGTTGAAGGGCGCCTCCGTCGAGCTCACCGCGGTCTCGCCGGAGTGATCCTTCAGGCGTACGGAAGAGAGACGACAGGGTCGGTCGAGGGCGTAGCGGATCCGCCGCGCGGTTCCACGGTGAGCGCGATCCTCTGCGTGCCGTCGTGCAAGGCCATGACCATCGGGTCGCCCGCACCGCCGAGCAACCCGGCCGGGTGCAGTCCGGAACCGTCCTCCAGCCACAGCTGGTAGGTGCGGTTCGCCGGCAACGCGGGCAGTCCGGTGGCGACGAACGCCACCTTGCCGTGGTCGGGCGAGAACACCGCGATGCCCGAGCCTCCTGCCGGCAGCTCCCGGCTCACGATCTTCGCGTTCGGTGCGGACATGAGCGAGTTGAGCTGCTCGTACCGGGCCGCGACCTGCCTCAGGTCGGCGACCTCGCCCGACAGCTGCAGGGTGCTCTGCACGCCGATTCCCACCGCGCCCAGCAGGCTCGCCGCGGCGGCGAACACCGCGGCGCGGCGCAGCCACGGACGCCGGGGGCGTAGTTGTGCGACCCGCGGCGACTCCGGCGGCTGCTGGCGCGTGGTGGAGGCGGCGGCGAGCACCCGTTCGCGGAGGTACGGCGGCGGCATGACCTCGATGAGCGCACTCAGGCAAGCCGCGGTCTCCCGCATCTCGACCGCCTCGGTCCGGCAGCTCTCGCACTCGCGCAGGTGCTGCTCGAAGGCCGCGCTTTCGCTGTCCTCCAACGCGTTGAGCGCCCAGACGCCCGTCATCAGGTGCTGTTCGGCGAGGTTCATCCGGTCACCCCCATGCAGTCGCGGAGGCGGATGAGACCGTCCCGCATCCGGGTCTTCACCGTGCCGAGTGCGATGCCCAGCAGGCTCGCGACCTCGGGATAGGTGTAGCCCTGGTAGTACGCCAGCAGCACGGACTCGCGCTGCAGGCCGGTGAGCGTGCTGAGGCACCGGCGGACCTGCCGCTGCTCGAACCGGATCGCCGCCTGTTCGCTGACCTCGTCGAACGGCGTGGCGACCTCCCGGCGGGCCGCCTGGTCCTCACGACCGGCAGCGGCCTGCGCCGACCGCACCCGGTCGACCGCCCTGCGGTGGGCGATGGTCATGATCCAGGCGGACGTGCTGCCGAGTGAGGCGTCGTAGCGACTCGCCTTGCGCCACACCTCGAGCATGACCTCCTGGAACACCTCCTCGGACTGCGCCTCGTCCCGCAGCACCCGGCGGATCAGGCCGAACACCTTGCCGGCGACGAGGTCGTAGACCTGGCCGAACGCGGCCTCGTCGCCCCGTGCCACCTGACCGAGAAGATCCGGCGTGACCTGCTCCGACGGTGGTTCGGCCGACCGCGGCGCGCGCGGTCGCACGAGCTCCTGCATCGTGCCCCTTCCGTTGGTCTCACCGGGGTGTTCGGCGCGGCCGCGGGATCGGTTCGATCGGCCATCGAAGCAATCCCGGAAGGCGTCGTCTTGCCGCGAGAGGGGTCAGGCGGTGGGCAGCAGGACCGAGTCGATGAGGTAAACGGTCGCGTTGGCGGTGTGCACGCCGCCGCAGATCACGTTGGCGTCGTTGACCTTCAGCGCGTTGCCGGAACCGGTGACCTTGACGGTGCCGGTCTGCACGGTCTTCTGGTCGCCGGCGATCTTGTCAGGCGCGATCTGACCGGGCACCACGTGGTAGGTCAGGATCTTGGCCAGCAGCGCGTCGTCGGTCTTGAGCTTCTCGATCGTCGCGGCGTCGATCTTCGCGAACGCCGAGTCGACCGGCGCGAACACGGTGAACTCGGCACCGTTGAGCGTCGAGACCAGGTCGACCTTCGGGTTGAGCTTGCCGGACACGGCGGCGACCAGCGTCGTCAGCAACGGGTTGTTGCTCGCGGCCACGGCGACCGGGTCCGCGGACATGCCCGCCACCGAACCGGCACCACTGGGCACCTGCTTCGCGTAATCCGCACAACCGGGACCGACGAGGTCACGCGCGGGGTCGGCCATCGCGGCCGAGGACGGGGGCGTGGAGGTGGGTGCGGTACTGGTGCTTGCCATGTCACCCGAGCCGCAGGCAGCCCCGAACAGGGCGAGCGAAGCGGCGCTGACGGCCAGGACGGTGCTGCGGACGGTCGTGTTCATGGCGGACATCTCCAAGGGGTGTTACGGCGGTTGCTCCCTTCATTCGCCGCCCCTCGGCCACCGGATTGGTCTATCACCGTAATTTCGGATTGGTGCCACGCCTTGAGCGCCGTAGGTTCGAAGTGCGATGACCGGACCGTTTCACCTCGTGCTGCGCGAGGCGATCCACGAGCGCGGGCTGCCGTTGGCACGCCTGCAGTCCCGCCTGGCCGACCGGGGCATCCAGGTCGGGCTGGCCAGCCTCAGCGACTGGCAGCACGGCAGGGCCTGGCCGCGGCGCCCGAACTCGTTGCGCGCCATCGTCGCGCTGGAGGAGATCCTCGGCCTGCCGCGGCACACGCTCATGCGGTTGCTCACCACCCACCGACCGCCGCCGTTCCAGCCGCGCCAGGGTGTCGACGAGTACAGCGGGCCGATGGCCGAACTGCTCGACGAACTACCGGGCGCGCGGGCGTGGAAGCTGGAGGTGCTCTGCTCGGAACATGTCGTGAGCGTCGGGGCCGACCACCGGCCGTCACGGTTGGTCGGACGTTCGGTCGCTCGCGCGCGCCACGACGGCGTCGACCGCACGGTGGTGCGGTACTACGGCGCGCCGGGCTGCGACATCGACCAGGTCGAGGTGGTGCCGCGCCACAACTGCGCGCTGGGCAAGGTGCTGCGGCACCGCGAAGGGCGCGCGCTGGCGGTGGAACTGCTTTTCGGGCAACCACTTCAGGCCGGCGAGACCTGGGTGTGGGAAGCGGAGCTGCGGGATCCGACCACGACACGCACCGACTGCGCGCACGCGTTCCGACGGCCGGAGGGCAGCTATCTGCTGGAGGTGCGGTTCCATCCGGACGCGTTGCCTGCGCGCGTGCACCAGTACTTCCGCGCCGACCTGTACGTGGATCGGCACGTGCTCACCGAGCTACCGGTCAACAACCACCACGCCGTGCACGTGATGGCGGCGGGGATGACTTCCGGCGTGCTCGGCATCAAGTGGGAGTGGCCGGACTGAGGCGCCATGAGGGTGACCTTCATGGACCTCAGGTCCATGAAGGTCACCCTCATGGCGCGCCGATCTACGTGCAGGTCCAGCGGATCGCGCCGTATCCGGTCTCCTGGCCGAAGATCGTGTCGTCGTCCCCGATCAGGTAGAGGTCGGTGACCGACCTGAGGCCGTCGGGCAACGGCAGGTCGCCCAGGAACGTCGTGTTCCGCCAGACACCGGTCTTGCCGTCGATCGCGTCACGACGGCCCGCGATCAGCCCGCCCGCGTTGATCGCCGCCGCGGTGCCGCCCTGCTCCAGCTCGAGGACGTTCGCCGGCCCATCCCACAGGAACGACTGCGCACCCGGCCAGCTCGTCACGTGGTAGCCGATCACCTTGCCCGACCTCAGGCCGCTGATGACCGGGCGGTTGCCCTCGGGCAGGGCCAGCCGTGTGACTTCCCCGTTGCGCCACAAGGACGCCAGGCCGGTGCTGCTGTCCTCGAGAAGCACCGTGCCGTCGTCGTCCAGGTCGGTGCCCAGGCCGGCGGAAGAGTCGATCACGATCGGGCCGGCCGCGAGCGTGGACCACAGGACCGACACCGTCTTGCCACCGGTGACCGGCTCGGCACTGCCGAGCACGTCGCCACGCTCGTTGAGAGCGGTCCCGCCGGTCACGCGGTAGCCCGCCGGAGCGACGAGTTCCGTGGTGGTGCCCCTACCGGTGTGCGCTCCGGTGAACAGCACGGTCTTGGAGCGCCCTTCCGCCACGAACCCGGCGCTGAGCAGCACCGTGCCCGACGAGTTCTCGTCGGCGACGCTCGGATACATCAGTTCACCGAGTTCGTCGGCCACCCGCGGCCGACCGTCGGTCCAGACCGCGACCTTGCTGTTGTTCGCGGCAGGGATGCTCACCACGCCCACGAAGTTGCCGCGGCTGTCGGTTCCCCGCACCCGGACCCCCGCCGGGTCGTACCCGTCTGGTGCCGCGATCTTCGACGCCGCCCACGTGCAGGGCGCCCCCTGTTCCGCCACCGCGTTCGGCACGGCCACCACGGCGAACGCCGCGGTCAGCGCAAGCGCCACTACCCCAGTCCTCATCAGGCCTCCCCAGCCTCGGTGATCACGAAGTACACGTCGTGGTCACCGGCAGGGTTGCCTCGCGGATGAGATCAAATGCGGCGCAACGTGTCCGCCGCGCGTGCTGCCCCGAGCCGGTAGCCGCACCGCTCGTGCAGCGCCTTCGCCTCCTCGGCCTGGCTGCGGGCGTCTGCCAGGAGATTCTGGGCGAGGTCGGCCTCGGCGAGCACGCGCAGGCTCTCCCCCTCCACCAGCTGGTGCCCGGAACCGCGGCTGAGCTCCAGCGCCTCCCGCGCCAACGCCCGTGCGGCGTCGGGCTCGCCGTCGCGCAGGTGCAGCGCCGCCAACGAGAGCAGGGCGTCACCACGCCCCCTCAGGTGGGAGGCGGCCGTGGCCAGGTCCAGCGCGGTGCGGAGCTCGACGCGGGCGCGCTCGTCGTCGCCGAGCAGCAGATGCGTGCTGCCGAGCACGTGCCACGCGCTGATCTGCGTGCGCCGCATGCCGAGCCGGGTCGCGATGGCCAGCGCCTGCTCCGCCGCGTGCAGGGCGTCGTCGTACTTCTCCCGGTCGCGGTAGGCGCCGGAGAGGTTCGCGAGGTTGCCCGCCTCCTCGGCCGGCTCACCGAACTCGCGGCACAGCACCAGACCGGCCTGGTAGTGCTCGATCGCGCGGTCGAGCTCCCCCAGCGCCTGGCAGGAACGACCGGCGTGGGTCTCGCCGAGCAGCACACCCCAGCGCACGCCGATGCGATGCGCGACCGCGATCGCCTCGGTGTGCAACTCGTAGGACCTGGTCAGCTCACCGAGTTCCCAGTACGCGTCGCCGAGCACCGCGAGGACCGACACCGAGGGGACGTGGCCCGCCTGTTCGTGCAGCTCCAGCGCTTGCTGGTAGTAGACCGCGCAGTCCCTCGGCCGTCCCATCGAGATGGAAGTCCTGCCGAGCGCGCCCAGCACACTGGGGTACAGCTCGGCGTCGCCCAGCTCCTCGATGATCGCGCGAGCCCGTTCCAGGTACGCCAGCGACTGCTCGTAGTCGCACCGGCTCCAATGCGCGTGGCCGATCAACTGCAACGCGTGCGCCTGGCCGCGCAGGTCGCCGACGCGTTCCGCCGCACCGAGCGTCGCCGTGGCGGTCTCCAGCCAGATCTGATCGGTCCGGTGCCGCTCGAACTGCGGGTGCAGCGCCACGGACAGCTGCACGGCGAGGCGGCTGAGTCCGTGCTGCGCGGCCGCCTTCGTCGCGGCCACGAGGTTGTCCGTCTCGACGTCCAGCCACTCGTTCGCGGAGATCTCGTTCTTGAACGGGACGACGCCCTCGACCGCCTGCCGGAACGGCCGCGGGTCGACGAGCTGCACCGCGGCGACCGTGGCCATCGCGTAGTGCCCGCACAGCCGCTCGACCGCCGCGTCGCAGTCCGCCGCAGACTCCTCGGCCCTGGCGCGTTCGCCCGCGTAGAGCCGCAGCAGGTCGTGGAACGTGAAGCGGCCGGGCTGGTGCTCGTCCACGAGGTGCGCTGCGGTCAGCGCGCGCAGGCACCGACCGGTCTCCGCCTCATCGAGCCGGGCCAGCGCGGCGGCGCCGTCCGCCGTCAGGTCGCGACCGGGCATCAGCCCCATCAACCGGAACAGGCGGCGCTGCGGCTCGTCCAGGGCCGAGTACGACAGCGCGAACGCGGCCCGCACCGCCGTGTCCGGGTCGCCGGGCACCTCCAGCGAGGTGAGCCGGTCACCCGAGCGCAGCGCCGCGACGTAGCTCGCGATCGTGCCGAGGCCGTTCAGCAGGTGGGCGGCGGCGATGCGCAGCGCGAGCGGCAGCCGGGCGCACAGCTCGACGAGCTCGTCGACGGCCGCGGGTTCGGCCGCGATCCGGTCGGCTCCCAGCACGTGCGCGAGCAGGGCTCGAGCCTCCGCCGGGCTGAGCACGTCGAGCACCAGCCGCCGGGCACCGTCGCGGGCCACGAGGCCGTCGAGCCGGTACCGGCTCGTCACGATGGCCAGGCAGGTCGGCGAGCCGGGCAGCAGCGGGCGGACCTGGCTCGCGTCGACGGCGTCGTCGAGCACGACGAGAACGCGCTTGCCGTTCAGCAACGTGCGGTAGGTGGCGGCCGCGGCCTCGACGTCCTGCGGGACCGCGCTCAGCTCCATCCCGAGCCCCGCGAGCAGCTGGGACAGGGCCTCGAGCGGCGTCAACGGCGGACCACCGCCGTGGCCGCGCAGGTTCAGGAAGAGCTGACCGTCCGGGAACCGCGCCCGCGCGCGATGCGCCCAGTGGATCGCCAACGTCGTCTTGCCGATGCCCGCCGTGCCCGCGATCGCCGACACGACCACCGCGTGCGACGACTCGTGCTCGGCCAGCAGCGCGTCCAGGACCGGCAGGACGTCCGCGCGGCCGCTGAAGCCCGACACGGCGGGCGGCAGCTGCGCCGCGGCCGTCTTCTGCCCGGCCGGTTTGGGGGTGGATCGCCTGGTCGCGGCGGTCACCAGGGCGGTCTGCTCGGCGCCGCCGAGCCCCAGTGCGCCGGCGAGGCGCAGGACCGTGTCCCGGTGCGGGTAGCGGCGGGTACCGCGTTCGAGGGTGCTGATCGCCTGCGTGCTGAGGCCGGCGCGTTCGGCCAGCGCCTCCTGCGTCAGTCCGGCGGCCACGCGGTGCCGGCGCAGCAGGTCACCCAGTGATGCGTCCACTCAACCCCTCCCGTACGACCGATTGTACGAGTGGGTTGTACGGGTTGTCGCTGTTGCGGACGCCGGGTGCCCCCGAGAATTCCTGCCAGAGGATGTTCTCGCGGGAGGCGAGATCGTGGGCGGTGCCGGCCTGATGTAGGGGGTTGGACCGGCACCGCCCACTCGAATGAAGGCCGGTCGCTGCCTCGGGGACGGCGACCGGCCTTCGTGGTCTCTGACCGTCCACATGAGACGCCCACGATCCCGGTTCCAAGCTATCCAGCTGTTCGGGCCGCCGCCTTGAGGAATCACCGGAAGAACTTCCGGCAGAAATCCTCATGAGACGATCCGATCCCGAACGCGAGCTCACGACCCGTGGCAGCATGGCCAGGTGAGCACGAACGCGTTCGGGGACTTTCTCCGCTTCTACCGCTCGCGTGTACCGCTCACGCAGGAAGAACTGGCGGACCGCACGGGCCTGAGCATGCGGGCGATCAGCGACATGGAACGCGGCCGCACGCTCACACCCCAGTTCCGCACCGTGCAGCTGCTCGTTCAAGGACTTGAACTCGAGGACGAGGAAGCCGCGGAGTTCACCGCGCTCGCCAGGGCCAGCCGGGTGCGCGCCGCCGAAGAGAAGCCACCCGTCGCACCCGTGGTGGTGGCGGACACGTTGCCGCCCGTGCTGATCGAGCTCACTGGCCGCGAGACCGAGCGGCACACCCTGGACGGGTTCGCGCACGACGCGGAATCGTCGGCACTGCTGCAGATCACCGTGGTCCACGGCCCGCCGGGCGCGGGCAAGACGGCGCTCGCCGTCGACGCCGGGCACCGCCTCGGCGGCCGGTTCGTGCACGGCTGTGTGTTCCTGGACCTGCGCGGCATGGACGACGAGCCGCTGTCACCGGAGCGGGCCGCGCACCGGCTGCTGCGCACGTTCGGTGTGGACGAACGGCAGATTCCCGCGGACCAGGACGACAAGCTGTCGCTGTACCACTCGATGCTGCGCGACCGCTCTGTGCTGCTGGTGCTGGACAACGCCGCCAACGAGGCGCAGGTGCGGCCGCTGCTCGCGTCCAGCCCCGGCACGATGATCCTCGTGACCAGCCGCAACACCCTCACCGGCCTGGACGCCCGGCACCGGCTCGCGCTGGACCTGTTGCCGCTGGACCCTTCCATCGCGTTGCTGCGCGTCATCGTGGGCGACCAGCGCCTGGCGGCCGAACCCGAAGCCGCCGCGCGGGTCGCGGCGCTGTGCGGTGGCACGCCCCTCGCGTTGCTGATCGCGGGCAACCGGCTGGCCAGCAGACCACAGTGGACGATCGCGCACCTCGCCGACCAGCTGGAGGACGAGCGGCGAAGACTCTCGGTGCTCAGGGCGGGCGATCTGCAGGTGCGCGCGGCGTTCGAGATCTCCTACCACCAGCTCAGTCCCACCGCCGCCCGGCTGTTCCGCAGACTCGCCCTGCTGGCCGGCCCGGACACGAGCGCCGAACCGGCCGCGGTGCTCACCGACCTCGCCGAGGAGGCGCTGGAGGAGCTCGCCGACGCGAGCCTGCTCGGCATCAGCGAGACGCCCGGCCGGTACACGTGCCACGACCTGCTGCGGGTGTTCGCCGTCGAACGGCTCGACCTCGACGAGGACCCCGCCGACGTGCGAGAGGTGAGCGAACGGTTGCGGCACTGGTTGCTCGCCGTCGCCACCAAGGCCGCGCGGTTCTTCGACCACGACAACCCCGCATCTGACGGGCCGGATCCGGTGCACGACAAGGAATCCGCGGATCGCTGGCTCACGCTGGAGCTGGAGAACTGGCGCGGTGCCCTGCGATCGGCCGTGGCGCACGGCGAGCACGAACGCGTTCTCGCGCTGGCACAGGCGATGCACTGGTACTCCGACATGCACGGCGTCGGCGAGCTGTGGCGCGAGGTCTTCCAGGCGGGCGCGGACGCGGCACGACGGCTGGGCAACGCCAAGGACACCGCGGAGCAGCTGAACTACCTGGCGTGGGCGCACTACGCGTTGTGCGGGCAGGCACACGAGGCGTTGGTGGTGCACGAGCAGGCCGCCGCGTTCGCCAGCGCCGACACCCTCACCGAGGCGTGGACCTGGTACTACGGCTCGGCGATCCGGCGCAGGCTCGGCGATCCGGAGAAGGCCGTCTGGCTCGGCCGGCAGTCGGTGGCGCTGTTCGAGCAGGCGGGTTACCCGATCGGCGTGAACCTGGCGCTCTCCCTGCTCGGCCTGATGCTGCACACCGCCGGTGAGCTCGGCGAGGCGGTCGAGGTGCAGCAGCGCGGCGTGGCCCAGCACCGCGCGGCCGGCGGTGACGACGGGCTGCTGTCGATGATGCTGATCCGGCTGGCGACCAGCCTGGCCGCCACCGGCGAGGTGAGCGCCGCGCTGGAGCTGCTCGACGAGGCCGAGTCGTTGTTCGGCAAGCACGGCACGACCGCCGGAGTCGCACGGGTGCGGCACAACCGCGGCCTGGTGCTGATGGACGTGGGCAGGCTGCCGGAGGCGAAGGAGCAGCTGCTGTCGGCGTTGGGCGAGGCACGGCTGTCCGATCACCGGATCGAGATCATGGCGCGGCTGGCGGAACTCGCGGACGCCGCCGGTGACGTGGCGCAGGCTCGTGAGCTCCGGGTGCGCGCGCTGGCCGAGTGCCTTCGGTACGAGACGCCTTCGGTGCGCGGGATCGCGGCCCAGCTGGCCGCGGCCCTGACCTAACCGTCCTGCCCAGGTCGTGTTTCGGCGCGAAAAGCACGTTCGGGCCATCTAGCGGCGCCAACGTCCCGTTCGTGCCAAACGGCGGCCCAGAGCGAACGGGGAATTCGGGCCATCTAGCGGCCCGAACGTGCTTTTCGCGCCAAACGGCACGGGGGTTAGCGGCGGCGGCCGCGCGGGCCGATTCTGCGGCCGTTCTCCAGGTCGAAGAAGTGCAGCTGTTCCAGGCACAACCTCACACCCACCTGCTCGCCGTGCACAGGCCGGACGTCCGGGCGGATCCGCAGCACCAACTCCCCCGTGTGCTGCTCATCGACGTTGCACTGCTGCACGGGCCACGCGCCGACGTCGACCGACACCAGCGTCTCGTGCCCGTGGTGTTCGAGGTGCCGCACCAGACCCGTCAGCACCGGGCCGGGCGAACCCGGTGCGGCAGGCCGCAACGCCTCGGTCCGCGCGCCGACCGCGATGTCCTCGCCGTCGTAGTGCGCGACCGCGCGGGCGCGCATGTCCGGCCACGGCAGGTCGATCACCTGGCCGCCGATGTGCAGCGCGACGTGGCTGTCGACGACGACCTGCACGTACGCCTTGATCAGGCTCATCCGGGGACTGCCGAGGAACGCCGCCACGTGCATCGTCGCGGGATGCCGGTAGACCTCGTCCGGCAGGCCCTCGTCCTCCAGCACACCGTTGCGCAGCACGGCGATCCGGTCGGCCATCGTCTGGGCCTCGATCTGGTCGTGCGTCACGTAGAGCACCGTCAGGCCGAGTGAGCGGGCCAGACCGGCGATCTCCGCACGCAGGCCCGACCGCAGCACGGCGTCCAAATTGGACAGAGGCTCGTCCATCAGCAGCACCCGAGGCCCGCGCACGATCGCACGTGCCATCGCCACCCGCTGGCGCTGGCCGCCGGACAGCTCGGCCGGGCGGCGGGCCAGCAGGTCGCCGATGCCGAACGTCTTGGCGACCTCGCCGATCCGGTCGTCGCGCTCCAGCCGCGGACAGTCACCGACGTCCAGCGGAAAGCCGATGTTGTCGCGCACGGTCAGGTGCGGGTACAGCGCGAAGTCCTGGAACACCATCGACACGCCGCGCGAACGGGCCGGCACGTCGTCCGCGGTCCTGCCGTCGAGCACGACGTGGCCGCTGGTGGGCCGTTGCAGGCCCGCGACCATGCGCAGGATGCTCGACTTGCCACAGCCGGACGGACCGAGCAGCACCACGAACTCGCCGTCGCGCACGGAGAGGCTCACGTCGTCCACGGCGACGGTGCCGTCGGGGTAGACCAGGCTCACCTCTCGCAGCGCGACGGCGGTCATTTCGTCGATCCCGCCAGCACGCCCTGCACGAAGTACTTCTGGAACACCAGGAAGACCGCCAGCGGCACGATCATCGACAGGAACGCGCCGGTGGCGAGCAGGTCGATGTTGGTGCCGAACTGGCGCAGCTGCGCGCGCAGCGCCACGGTGATCGGGGCCGAGTCCTGGTCCGCGAACACCAGCGCCACCAGCAGGTCGTTCCACACCCAGAGGAACTGGAAGATCGTCAGCGAGGCGATCGCCGGCTTGGCCACCGGCAGCACGACCCGCTTGAAGATCACCCACTCGGTCGCGCCGTCCATCCGCGCCGCCTCGATCAGGTCGCGCGGGATGCCGGCGAAGAAGTTGCGCAGCAGGAAGATGGCGAACGGCAGGCCGAACGCGACGTGGAACAGCACCACACCGGTGATCGTGCCGAACAGCCCGAACGCCCCGAACAGCTTCGCCACCGGGATCAGCGCGACCTGGATCGGCATGACGAGCAGCCCGACCACGACCACGGTCAGCGTCTCGCGGCCGGGGAACTCGATCCACGACAGCGCATACGACGCCAGCGACCCCATGACGACGACCAGAATCGTTGCGGGAACGGCGATGTAGAAGGTGTTCAGGAACGACTGCCACACCGCCTGGTTCGCGACGAGCTCGGCGTAGTTGGCCAGGGTCAGCTCGGCGGGCTTGGTGAACACGGTCCACCAGCCGCTCGCGGTGTTCGCCGACTCGTCGCGCAACGACGCGATCAGCAAGCCGAACACCGGAACCAGCCAGAAGATCGCCACCAGCGCCAGCAGCAGCTGCACGACACCGTTGCCGAGCCTGGCGACGAGCCGCGACAGCGCGCCCCGCCGCGGTGCGCCGGACACCGGCACGTCGATCCGGACCTCGTCCGGCACCAAGGTGGTGGTCACGACCGCTCCCGTCGGAATCGGCGGATGTTGAACAGCATCGCCGGGGCGACCAGCAGGAACAGGATCACGGCGAGCGCACTGCCCGCCCCCTGGTCGCCGCCCGTGCCGAAGGACACCTGCCACATCTGCAGGGCCAGCACGTTGGCCTCGGACTGCACCGAGCCGGGTGCGATGACGAAGACGAGCTCGAAGATCTTCAGCACGTTGATCACCAGCGTCACGAAGACGACCAGCAGCACCGGCGACAGCAGCGGGATGGTGACCCGTTTGAACACCTGCCACTCGGTCGCACCGTCGACCCGCGCGGCCTCCAGCGCGTCACGGGGGATCGCGGAGAGGCCGGCGGCGATGAACGTGATCGCGAACCCGGTCATGATCCAGATCCAGGACGAGATGATCACCGGGGTGATCAGCGACGGCCCGAGCCAGGTCAGGCCGCGGAACGGCAGCTCGAAGTTCGACGACGGCAGCCGGACCGCGACCTCACCCCACGCGAGGTCGGGGAAGGTGAACCTGCCGTCGTCACCGGTCGTGGTGCGGGCCACGACCTGTCCGTCCCGCACCGCCTCCAGCGCGATGCCGGGCAGCCCGCGTTCGATCGGGTCGACCTGTCCGGCCTTGCCGCCGAGCGACACGTCGAGCCACACGACCCCGCGCACCTCGCCGGTACCGGCCGCCGGCGCGGAGGCCGGGAGCGCCTGCGCGGGCACGTCCTGCGGCGAGAAACCCACCAGCGGCAGCATGATCGTGTCACCGGGCCGCACCGGGGCGTTGCCGAGGAAGCCCGACTCCGTTGCGGTGTACCCATCACGTGGCCGCGCGCCGGGGTACTGCGACGACGGGCTGAACATGTCGTGCACGCCGACGATCGCCGCGTTGACCACGCCCTGGTTCGGCTGCTCCTCGTAGACGAGCCGGAAGATGATGCCCGAGGCGAACAGCGAGATCGCCATCGGCATGAACAGCACCAGCCGGAACGCGGTCGCCCACCGGATGCGTTCGGTGAGCACGGCGAGGATGAGGCCGATGCCGGTGACGGCCGCCGGGGCGACCACCACCCAGATCACGTTGTTGCGGAACGCGGTCAGCGTCCGCGGGTCGGTGAACGTGTCGACGTAGTTGCGCAGGCCGACGAACTGGTCGCCCGTGGCGTCGAAGAAGCTGCGGATCAGCGAGAACACCAGCGGGTAGAGCACCAGTGCCGCGAGCAGGACCAGGGCGGGGAGCAGGAACGGGATCGCCTGCCGGGGCGAGCGCCCCGGCGCGGCGTCCACGTTCACACGGAGCTTCATTCTCGGGGCCTATTTTCCGTAGGCCTTGGCGGCGTTGACTTCCAGCCGCGCCATGATGCCGTCGACGTTCTTCGGGTCGGCCAGGAAGTCCTGCAGGTCCTTCCACTCCCCCGCACCCTTCGTGCCGCCGAACGCGGCCGGCGCCAGGTCGGACATGTCGAACCGCACGTTGTCGCCCGCGTCGACGATGCGCCGCGCCAGGTCCTGGGTCACCTCGTCCGGGTAGGCCGACGCCGGGATGTCCTTGTTGGGCGAGAGGAACCCGCCGAGCCCGGCCCAGGTCTGCCCCGACTCCGGCGAGGCGAGGAACTTCATCAGCTCGGTGGTCGCCTTGTCGTCCTTGAACTGCACGGCCATGTCACCGCCGGCCACGACCGCCTCCTTGCTGCCCGCGACCGACGGGAACGGGAAGAACTTCGCATCCTGGCCGACCTTCGCCTGGGTGTTCGTGGTGATCACGCTCGCGACGAAGTCGGCCTCGAAGACCATCGCCGCCTTGGCCGGCTCACCGAAGACGTTGATCACGGACTTGGGGAACTCGGTCTGCAGGGCGCCGCCGTCGATCAGCGTCGGGTCTCCCCACAGCTTCGCCAGTTCCTCCAACGCCTTGCGCACGGTCGGGTCGGTCCACGGGATCTCGTGACGGGCGAGCTTGTCGTAGTTGTCAGGACCCGCGGTGCGCAGGTAGACGTTCTCGAACCAGTCGGTGAGCGTCCAGCCGTCCGCGCCGCCGACCGACACCGCGGCCAGGCCCGTCTCGGCGATCGCCTTGCTGGTCTTGATCAGGTCGTCCCACGTTCCCGGCGGGGTCGCGCCGACCTGCTTGAAGGCCTTGTCGCTGTACCAGAACGCGGACTTGTTGGCCGCCTTGAAGGTGAACCCGTAGAGCTTGGAGTCGACGCTGCCGAGCTGCTTCCACACCGCCGCGTTGTGCTCGGTGACGGCCTTCTCGACCTCACCGCTGACCGGCTTCAACGCACCTGCTCG
Organism: Lentzea sp. NPDC051213; assembly: GCF_044455585.1. NCBI lineage: Bacteria > Bacillati > Actinomycetota > Actinomycetes > Pseudonocardiales > Pseudonocardiaceae > Lentzea > Lentzea sp. NPDC051213. Next base: position 480,683 of record NZ_JBITEX010000001.1, on the reverse strand, counting down.
CGCGAACTGCGCGACGAGGCCGGGCTGGGCGATCAGCGCGACGTTCGGCGGTGTGCCGCCGGAGACTCTGGTTTGCAGCACCGTCGGCAGTTCGTCACCGGCGGGTGTGTACTTGACCTCAGCGCCGGTCTTGGCCGAGAACGCCTTCAGCACCTGCTCGAAGTTCTTCTGCTCGTCACCGGTCCACGGGCCGATGACCTCGACGGTCTGGTTCTTCAGGTCCTCGGAGCCGGACACGGCGGCACCTCCCGAGCACGCGGCGGCGGTGAGCGCGAGCAGGGCGATCCACTGCTTCTTCATCATCGAAGCTCTCCTACTTCCAGATCGAGGACCCGGTGGCCGGGTCGAAGAAGTGCAGCCGGGAGGTGTCCACCCAGGCGGCGACGGGTTGTCCTTCGTAGATGCGGGTGCGCGGGCTGAACCGTCCGACCAGGACGGTTCCCTTCCCGGCGGTCTTGGGCAGGTCGTCGGTGCCCGCGTCCTGCGCGAGCTCACGGGTGTCGTCGGTGACCACGGGCGGGACGTCGACCGGGAAGTGCACGAGGACGTCCGAGCCCATGGCCTCGACCAGGTCGGCCACCGAGTGGAGGATCTGGCCTTCCCGCGCGTCGGCGAGCGCTGTGTCCTCCATGTCCTCCGGCCGGATGCCGACCACGACGTCGTGGCCGACGTACTGCTCCAGCGCGGGCCGTTGCAGCAGAACGGATTCCGGCAGCAGCAGGGCGTCGGAGTTGAGCGACACCCAGAACCGGTCGTCGGAGTCGCGGTCGAGGCGGGCGGACACGAGGTTCATGCCCGGTGAGCCGATGAACCCGGCGACGAACAGGTTCACCGGCCGGTCGTAGAGCTCCTGCGGCGGCCCGACCTGTTGCAGCACACCGCGGCGCATCACCGCGACGCGGTCGCCGAGGGTCATGGCCTCGGTCTGGTCGTGCGTCACGTACACGGTCGTCACGCCGATCTCGCGCTGGATCCTGGCGATCTGGGCCCGCATCTGCACCCGCAGCTTGGCGTCCAGATTGGACAGCGGCTCGTCCATCAGGAACGCCTGGGGCGCCCGCACGATCGCCCGGCCCATCGCGACGCGCTGCCGTTGCCCGCCGGAGAGGTTGCGCGGCTTGCGGTCGAGGTGCTCGGTCAGTTCCAGCACCTCGGCCACCTCGCGAACCCGGTGGTCGATCTCGGTCTTCGGCAGCTTGCGCAACGTCAGGCCGAACGCGATGTTGTCGTACACGTTCAGGTGCGGGTAGAGCGCGTACGACTGGAACACCATCGCCACGTCGCGGTCACGCGACGGCACGTCGTTGACGACCTGCTCACCGATGCGGATGGTGCCCTCGGTGATCTGCTCCAGCCCGGCGATCATCCGCAGCGCCGTCGTCTTGCCACAGCCGGACGGGCCGACGAGCACCAGGAACTCACCGTCGCGGATCTCGAGGTCGAGGCCGGTGACCGCACGCGTGCCGTCCCCGTACGCCTTGCCGAGACCCGTCAGAACGACTTCTGCCACGCCCACTCCCTGGTTCGGTGTGAGTGCAGACCGTAGGGCCGCCCTCCCTAAGAGAGATTTAAGGACGAAACACGATCTCGATAAGCTCGAAACACCTCTCCCAATCGGCGGGTTCGCTGCTTACGCTGCGTGTATGTCGAAGGTGCTGGTGGTCGAGGACGACCCGGTGGTCCAGGCAGCGCTCGTGCACGCGCTGACCGACCTCGGGCACGTCGTGCAGGCCGTCGGCACCGCCGTCGCGGCGTTGCGGGAAGCGGGCACGAACGAGCTGGACCTGGTGATACTCGACCTCGGACTGCCCGATCTGGACGGTGTCGCGGCGCTGCGGATGCTGCGCGGGATCAGCAACGTGCCGGTCATCGTGGCGACCGCCCGTGGCGCCGAGAACTCGGTCGTGAGCACGTTGAACGCAGGCGCGGACGACTACATCGTGAAGCCGTTCACCGCCGAACACCTCGCCGCGCGGATCAACGCGTTGTTACGCCGCACGGGTGGTTCTGCCCCCGCGACCGACGAGGTGGTCGCGCTCGGCGAGCTGCGGATCGATCTCGCGCAGCGTTCGGCCACGCTCGGTGACCTGGCGCTCGCGTTGAGCAGGCGGGAGTTCGACCTGCTGACGTATCTGGCACAGCGGCCTGGGCGGGTGATCTCGCGGCGCGAGCTGATCCAGGCCGTGTGGGGGCATCCGTACGTCGGTGACGACAAGACGATCGACGTGCACGCTTCCTGGTTGCGGCGCAAGCTCGGGGAAACCGCGGCGCACCCGCGTTATCTGCACACGGTCCGCGGCGTCGGGTTCAAGCTGGCGGCGCCGGAATGAGATCGGTCATCACCCGCGCGCTGCTCACCGCCGCCGGGTTGGTGACGGTGGTCTTCCTGGCCACCGCTGGGTTTCTGGTCTACACACGCGCTGCCGCCGCGGTCGCCGCGGGTGATCAGCGCGACGCCGCCGCCGTCGCCGCCGTGCTCGCGGTCTCCTCGGACGCCGATGCGGTGCGGGCCACGATCGCGCGCACGTCCGCCGGTGCCGAGGGACGGCTTTCCGTGGTGCTCGCCGACGGCACCCGGCTCGGCGCCGGCGTTGGGGAGCCGGTGACTTCCAGTGGCGGTGCGGTGGTTTCGGTCGTGCCCGCCACCGTGCCGTTCCCCTGGGCTGTCACGTCGGCGGTCGTCGGTCTCGCGCTGCTGACGTTGGGAGTGGCGGTGCTGCTCGGACATCGGCCGTTCAAACCGGTACTGTCCGCGTTGGGGGTGCTCGCTTCTTCCGCCGGGCGCCGGGTTCGGCTGACCGGGCCTCGCGAACTGGAGGCGCTCGCGTCCTCGATCAACGCGGCCGGTGAGCGGACTTCGCGGTTGCGGGCCAAGGAACGCGAGATGATCGCGGACGTGTCGCACCGCCTGCGGACGCCGTTGACCGCCCTGCGGCTGGACGCGGACGCGGTGGGTGCAGGGCCGGTCGCCGATCGGATTCGCAGTGCGGTCAGCACGCTCGGCCACGACGTCGACAGGATCATCCAGGCGTTGCAACCAGCCGAGAGCGACTCGCCGAGCACGTGCGACGTGGCATCGGTGGTCGAGGCCAGGATGGCGTTCTGGTCCGCGCACGCCGCGAACCAGGGCCGGCCCTGCGAGATCGACGTCGGCGAGCCCGCCTGGGTGCCGTTGTCCCCCGACGCGCTGGGTGCCGTGGTGGATGCGTTGCTGGAGAACGTCTTCCGGCACACCCCCACTGCCGCCCCGGTCGGGGTGTCCGTCGTGCGGCACGCCGGGTGGGTGACGCTGGCGGTCGAGGACGGCGGTACCGGCGTCGCCGATCCGTCGTCCGCGTTGCACCGGGGCAGCAGCGGGGGTGGGTCGACCGGGCTCGGGCTGGACATCGCCCGCGCCGCCGCGGAGGCGACGGGCGGGACGATCCACCTGGAGCGCGGACGGCTGGGCGGAGCGCGCGTGCGATTGCGGTTCGGGGAGGCCGACAGCCACCACGAGCCGGCGAGCCCGCGCGCGTGGCGGCTGTGGCACGGTCATCCCTGACGGGTCAGGGCACGTCGAGCTTGAAGGGGTCGTGCTCGGTCAGCAGCTTGTCCAGCCGCGCTCTGTCCACCCGGCTTGTTATGTAGGTGTCCTCCTGCCGGTCCCTGAGGACCTTGGCGAGCGTGAACGCCGAGGTGACCGTGTAGAGCATCGCGATCCCCAGGAACGCGCGCACCCAGCCGTCCACCGGCAGGAACACCACTCCGATACCGACGGCGGTCAGCGAGAGCCCGAACGACAGGACCGCCTGCACGTAGAAGGCGGCGGTCGTCGGGGTGTGCGAGGGCGTGGGAGAAGTCATGATCCCGAGAGTCCTGGGTCACCGGCGGGCTGTCATGAGTACGGCTACTCATGTGCAGGTCACGACTCGTCCAGCAGCCGGGCGCACCGGATCAACCCCAGGTGGGAGTAGGCCTGCGGGTGGTTGCCCAGCGACCGTTCGTTGACGGGGTCGTACTCCTCCGGCAGCAGTCCCGTCGGCCCGGCGAGGCCGGCGAAGCTCTCGAACAGCTCCTCCGCGTCGGCGCGGCGGCCGACCAGCAGGTAGGCCTCGATCAGCCACGCCGTGCACAGGTGGAAACCGCCCTCGTCGCCGGGCAGGCCGTCGTTGCGCAGGTAGCGGTAGACGGTCGGGCCGCTGCGCAGCACCTCCTCGATCGCGACGACCGTGGCGTGGAAGCGCTCGTCGGCCGGGTCCAGCAGGCCGGACAGGCCCACGTGCAGGGACGCGGCGTCGAGGTCCGTGCCGTCGTAGGCGGTGGTGAAGGCGCCGACGCCGGGGTTCCAGCCGTGGCCGAGCACCTCGGCGGCGATCTTGTCGCGCAGCACCGGCCAGCCGGGGTCGAGTTCGCGGCCGAAACGGGTGGCGAGGGTGATGGCGCGGTCGAGCGTCTGCCAGCACATGACCCGCGAGTAGACGCGGTGCCTGAGGACGTGCCGTTCCTCCCAGATGCCGTGGTCCGGCTCGTTCCAGCGGCGCGTCACGGCCCGCACCATCGCGGTGACGACCTGCCAGTCGCGGTCCGCGAGCACACCGCGGGCCACCGCCAGGTCGTGCACGAGGTCGGTGATCGGGCCGAAGACGTCGAGCTGGACCTGCTGGTCGGCGAGGTTGCCCACGCGCACGGGGCCGGAGCCCGCGTAGCCGGGCAGGGTGTCGATCACGACTTCCGGGCCGAGCGTGGTGCCGTGGATCGTGTAGAGCGGGTTGAGGTGTTCCGGTCCCGGCACGGTGGCGAGCACGCGGTGCAGCCAGTCCAGGAAGGCCTCCGCCTCGTCCGCGGATCCCAGCGACACCAACGCCTGCACGGTGAGGGCGGCGTCGCGCAGCCAGCAGTAGCGGTAGTCCCAGTTGCGGATGCCGCCGATCTGCTCGGGCAGCGAGGTCGTGGCCGCGGCGAGCACGGCGCCGGTGTCGCGGTGGCACAGGGCGCGCAGGGTGAGTGCGGATCTTCGCACCATGTCGCGCCGGGTTTCCGGAAGTCGCAACGACTGCGCCCATCCGGGCCAGTCAACGTCCTTTTCGGACGGTTCGTCCCAGCGCAGTTCGAGCGTCGCGGGCGAGGTGAGGACCGCGGTCGCCGTGCCGTTCGTGATCTGCCAGTCCACGCCGGGCGAACGCAGCTCGATCTTGGTGCCTGCCAGGCGAAGGCCTTCGTCCGTTTGCTCCAGCCGCACGGGCGCACGGCCGAAGTCGGGGCGGGGCGCGAACTCCACGACCGCGGGCACCCTCCCCTCCACGACGCGCACGAGGCCGTCCGCGAGCCGGTCGGTCACCTGCAGACCGGTCCACCGCGTCTGCACGGACATCGTGCCGGGTACATACCGTTGGCCTAGCGGCAGTTGGTCTTTTCGGGGCCGGATCGAGAAATGGCCGTCGCCACCGAGGAGTTTGGCGAACAATGCCGGTGAGTCCGGCGAGGGCTGGCACAGCCACGTCACGTCCGCGTCCGGCGTGACCAGGGCGAGCGCACGGCGGTTCGACAGCAGGCTGTGCCGTTCGATGGGCACGGCCGGGCGCACCGGAGCCTCCGTCAGCTCCGTCAGCTCAGTCATGAAGTCCGTCACGACCGGCACCGTAGGAACTCGCAAGGGCCATCGGACCTGCGTTGGCCAAGACTTAGGTCCGCCCTAAACCTTTCTTATTACATCAGTTGCGGATGCGTGGATTGTTCGCGTTGAGGCATCTCGATAGGGTCCGCGTATCACTCCTGAGCATCACGAAGGCGGCTATCTTTGATCGGGCAGCGTGGACGACCGCCGTCGGATGCCGATCTGATCGATGCCGTCCGCGACGGCAAGATCGAGTCCTACGGCAAGCTCTACGAACGCCACGTGCGAGCCGCCAACATCCTGGCGATGCAGCTGTCCACGTCCTCCGCGGACGCGGACGACCTCGTGGCGGACGCGTTCGCCAAAGTTCTCTCGGTCCTGCGCACCGGCGGCGGTCCCGGCGCGGCCTTCCGGCCCTACCTGCTGACAGCGGTACGCCATGCGGCCTATGACAGGACCCGCAAAGCGCGTCGGCTGGAGCTGGCGGGCGACATCGAGGAAGTGCCCGGCGCCGTGCGGGTGACCAGCGTTCCGTTCCGCGACAAGGCGGTCGAGGACCTGGACCAGGCGCTGGCGGCCTCGGCGTTCGCCTCGCTGCCCGAGCGGTGGCAGACCGTGTTGTGGCACACCGCGATCGAGGGCCAGTCGCCGGGCGAGATCGCGCCGCTGCTGGGCCTGACCGCGAACGGTGTCTCCGCGATGGCGTTCCGTGCCCGCGAAGGCCTGCGCAAGGCGTTCCTGCAGGCGCACGTGGCGCAGGAGCCCAAGGAGAAGTGCCGCACCACGGTGACCAAGCTCGGTTCCTGGACGCGCGGCGGGCTCAAGGGCCGCGAGGCCGGTCAGCTCGACTCGCACCTGGACGACTGCTCCGACTGCCGCAAGCTCGCGAGCGAACTGGCCGATGTCAACGGAGCGCTGCGCGGCCTCGTCGCGCCGTTCATCCTCGGCACGGGCGCGGCCGGCTATCTGGCCGCCGGCGCGAGCACCGGCGCCGGGGTGACGATCAGTGCCGCGTCCTGGTTCGGAGTGGCGGCCTCGGCCGCGGCGGTCGTGGTCGTCGCGGGCTCGGGCGTCGTCACCTCGAACAACGCGGATCCGCAGATCGCCGCTCCGGCGACCACGTCCACCGTCACGGTGGTGACCGCACCGAGCGGTTCGCCCTCGCCGTCGATCTCGATCACCGCTCCCGCCGCGAGTTCCGGCGGGCGTGCCCCGTCCACCGCGGCGAGCGCGCCGGGACCGTCGATCTCCGCCGCGCAGTCGAAACCCACCACGCTGGAGGTGGCGGCGCCCAGCAGCTTCGACATGACCACCAGCGGTCCGCCCAAAGAGCTGAGCATCGGCATCACGAACACGGGCTCCGAGCCTGCCGCGTTGCCAACGTTGACGTTGAACCTGCCGGACAAGATCAAGACCGTCGGGGCGGGCAAGGTGCCGGAGGGAACGATCGGCTGCCCGGCGGGCAAGGGCACCGTGACCTGCGGCGGCGGGCAGACGCTGGAGCCGGGCGAGACCATCACGTTCCTGGCGCGCGTGCAGGCCGGTCCGAAGGCGGGGGACGACACGATCACGGGCTCCGCGGGCTCGTTGCCGTTGCGCATTCCCTTGACCGTCGCACAAACGTAGACGGTTATTCCACTTCGGACAGCGAAACCGCGCGAACCGACGCACGATGAGCGGGTGGAGGAGCTCACGGCGGCCCTGGCCGTGCTCGAAGCGCCGTTCCGCACGCTCGTGGACGACTCGGAGTGGGCGCACGCGAGCATGGAGGGCATGGTGCTCGACGTCGGCCGGTGGTGGACCGCCGACGCCGAGACGCGGCTGTCGCCCCAGATCACGTTCAGCGTCGCCTTCAGCGAGGCCGGTCGCCTCCAGGGCGGGGTGTACGTGGAGGGCTACATCTGGACGGAGGGCAAGGCGGTCCCCGCCGGGTGGTGCGGGGTCGGCGACCGCGTCGTCTACGGGCCGCGGGCCGAGGCTTACCTGGGAGTGCCGTTGTCGCCGCACTTCTGCCACCGCATCCAGCAGCGCAACGGCACAGCCGCGGTGCTGATGAGCAAGCACCCCAAGCTGTTGCCGTTGCTGCGGGACGGTCTGCCGCGCGGTGCAGTGCTGCCCGGCGGCAAGCCGGGGCCGCGGTCACAGCTCTAGCGCAGCGAACCTCTCCTCGGCCTCTTTCTGGTGCCGCGCCGCCTCTTCGGGATCCGCGACCGCCTTCGCGAGGTGCTTGTGCGCGTTGGCCGCCTCCCGCCGGTCGTCGATCCGCTCCGCCAGCTCCAGTGCTTCGCGCAACGGCACCACCGCCTCCGCCGGGCGTCCGGCGGCGGTCAGCACCACGCCCAGGTAGTTCAGCACCACGGTTTCCGTTGTGACGTCACCGATCGCCCGTACGGCCGTGAGCGCCGAACCCAGCTCGACGAGGGCCTCCTCGTGCCTGCCCATCGCGTGCAGGATCATGCCGAGCGCGCTCAGGGTGTCCGCCTCGTCGCGGCGGCTGCCGAGTTCGCGCATGAGCTTCAGCGCGGACGTGCAGGCGTGCAGCGCCTCGTCGTAACGGCCGAGTGCGCTGTAGATGTTGCTGACGTTGCTCAGGGCCTGGGACTCGAGGTGCCGGTCGCCGAGCTGCCGCGCGACCGTGATCGCCTGCTCCAGCAGGTCGGCCGCCTCGGCGTGGCGGCCCAGCGTCCGGTAGACCAGCGAGAGGTTGTTGAGCGTGCCCGCCTCGCCCTGCAGGTCGCCCAGCTCGCGCAGCAGCCGGATCGCGCGCTCGTTGTACTCGATGGCCTCCTGGTAGCGCGTGGTCTGCCAGAAGTACATCGCGTAGTTCTTCACGGTCATGGCGAGGGCCGGTGGGTTGTCGTCCACGGCCTTCAGCGCGTACTCGTGGATCGTGGACCAGTCGCGGGTGTGACCGCGCACCATGGTGAAGTACGTCATCGCGCGGGCGAGCTGCCAGGTGTGCGTGTGCCAGCCGCCTTCGAGCGACAGCGCCACCGCGGCGACGAGCGTCTGGCGTTCGGTCTCCATCCACTCCACGGCGTGGTCGTAGTCGCGCAGCACGAGCCGCGACGCCGGCCGGTAGGTGATGTCGACCTCGTACTTCCTGGACGCGGGCGACATCAGCTGGGTCGCCTGGTTCGCGGTGTCCAGGAAGTGGTCCAGCAGCCGGGTCAGCGGCTCCCGCGACGAGTCCACTTTGGACTGCGCGTACTGCCGCAGCAGGTCGTGCAGCCGGTAGCGGCCGAGCGTCGTGGACTCCAGGAGGTGGACGTCGACGAGGTCCTCGAGCATGCCGTCGCAGTCGAGCTGGTCGAGCTCGGCGAGTGCGGCGGCCTGGTCGACGTCGAAGTCCGTGCCGTGGTGCAGGCCGAGCAGGCCGAACAACCGCTGGTGCGCGGCGGGGAGCTGGCCGAACGACAACGCGAAGACCGCGTCCAGCTCGGATAATCGCCCCTCGCGCAACCGGGTCGCGAGGTGCGCCGTGGTCCAGGTCGGCCGGCTGCGCAACCGGCCGGCGGCCAGCCGCACGGCCAGCGGCAGCCTGCCGCACAGCTCGACGATCTCGCGGGCCGCAGGATCGGTGCCGCGTTCGTCGCCGACGATCGTGGCGAACAGCGCCAGTGCCTCCGCCTCGGACAGCACGTCCAGCGTCAGCGTCGAGGTGCCTTCCAGCTCGACCAGCCGCGCTCGTGACGTGACGAGCACGAGCGATCCGGGCACGCCCGGCAGCAACGGCCGCACCTGGTCGGCGCTCGCCGCGTTGTCCAGCACGACCAGCAGCCGCCGGCGGGACAGTTCGGCGCGCCACAACGAGGCCCGCTCGTCGAGATCCGTCGGGATCTCCTCCAGGCCGAGCGCGCGCAGCAGCACGTCCAGCGCGTCCGTCGGTTCGACGGGCGCACGACCGGCCGTGTGCGCGTGCAGGTCGATGAACAGCTGACCGTCCGGAAATTCGAGGCGGTGCGCCAGATGCACGGCCAGCGTCGTCTTGCCGACGCCGGGCATGCCGTCGATCGCGGAGATCACCACCGCCGATTTTCCGGTGACCGCGCGTGTGAGCCGTTCAAGCTCGGCGGTGCGGCCGGTGAAGTCCGCGACGTCGCGCGGGAGAGTGTTCAGCGACGGCCGGGGCTCATCGCCGCGCAGCAACCGTGCGTGCATCTCACGCAGTTCGGCACCCGGATCGGTGCCGAGCTCCTCGGCCAGCAGCACGCGCAGGTCCTCGAACGTCTGCAACGCCTCGGCCGGCCGTCCTGCCCGATGCAGCGCGTGCATGAGCTGCAGCCACAGCTGTTCGCGCAACGGGAACTGCTTGGTCAGCCGCCGCAGCTCGCCGACCAGCCGTTCGCCCTGGCCCAGTTCGATCGCCAGCCGGGCGTGCTGCTCGGCGACGGTCAACCGCCGCTCCTGCAACCGGGTCAGCTCCGCGACCAGGCTCGGGCCGACGGTCAGGCCTTCCAGCGGCAGGCCGCGCCACAGCGCCAGCGCCTCCGCGTACCTGCTCACCGCCGCCGGGTGGTCGCCGTGCCGCAGCGCGTCGTCGCCGGCCGCGCTGAGCTGCTCGAAGACGCTGACGTCGACCTCGTCGGCCGGCACCTTCAGCCGGTAGCCGCCGGGCACGGTGACCAGGTCGTCCAGCACGAGCTTGCGCAGGGCAGCCACGTACGTGCGAATGTTTGATTCAGGGGCTACGGGTGGAGATTCCCACACCGCTTCACTCAAGTGTTCAAAACTGACCGATTCGTTGGCACGCATCGCCAACGCCGCCAGCAGCGCCCGTTGCCGGGGCCCGCCCAGCCGCAGTTCCACGCCTGCGCGCCAGATCTGCAGCGGCCCAAGAAGCCGATACCGCACTGACCCTCCTCGTTCGGGCATGGTGCCAGACCTCGGGGCGGCTGTGCGGAATTTGTGCGGACGATCTTCGAAACTTGTCCGATGCCGCTGCCGAGACCCGAACACGCAGAAGCCGACCGGCCGTCGCGGGTGCCGCACTGGAAAGGCGAGGCCGCCCTACGATGAGTTCATGACCGAGACGGCTAAACGGCGCCCAGGGCCGCGCATCGAAGAGGTCGCGCGGGTCGCAGGGGTGTCGAAGTCGACCGTCTCGCGCGTGATCAACGACGAGCAGTACGTCAGCACGAAGTCGCGCGAGGCCGTGCACGCCGCGATCGCCGAGTTGGGCTACTCCCCCAACCAGGCCGCGCGAGCGCTGGCCGGCCATCGCGCCAACGCGATCGCGCTCGTCGTGTCCGAACCGTCCGGCCGGGTGTTGTCCGACCCCTTCTTCGCCGGGGTGCTGCGAGGGGTGCACGCCGAACTGGCGGGCAGGCACGTCCAGCTGCTGCTGATGATGAGCCAGCCGTCCGACACCGACGACCTGGTCACGTACCTGAGCAGCGGGCACGTCGACGGGGCGTTGCTGGTCAGCCTGCACGGCGACGACCCGCTGGTGCCGATGCTGCACGAGATCGGCCTGCCGACCGTGTCCGGAGGGCGGCCGCTCGGGACCACGGCTGTGCCGTTCGTGGACGCGGACAACTTCAGCGGCGGACTCGAGGCCGCGCGGCACCTGGTGTCGTTGGGACGCAAGCGGATCGCCACGGTGGCGGGCCCGAAGGACATGGCCGCCGGTGCCGACCGGCTCAGCGGGTTCAAACGCGGGCTGAGCGAGGCGAGGATCGCCACCGACCTGGTCGCGCACGGCGACTTCACGCCGGAGAGCGGCACGAAGGCCATGGAACAGCTGCTGCGCAAGGCTCCCGACCTCGACGCGGTGTTCGTGGCGGCGGACATCATGGCGCTCGGCGCCCTGCAGGTGCTGCACGCGAAGGGCAGGCGCGTGCCGCAGGACGTGGCGGTGATCGGGTTCGACGACTCGGTGTTCGCCGCGACCGCGACGCCGCCGCTCACCACGATCCGCCAGGACGTCGAGGAGCTCGGCCGCACCATGACGTGGCGGCTGCTCGCGGAGCTCGCCGGTGAGGAAGGGCTGCCTCCGTCGCTGCTGCTGCCCACGACCCTCGTCAAGCGGTCAAGCGCCTGATCAGGTCGATCACCTCGTCGACGTGCTCGCGGTGGGTGCGGTGGCTGAGCACGCAGATGCGCAGCGTGAACCGGCCGCCGAGCCTGGTGCTGGACAGGAAGAACTTCCGCGACCCGTTGATGCGGCTCAGCAGTTCCTCGCTGGCCTCGTCGCCGTGTTCCGACCTGAAGACGACCACGGTGAGGTCGGACGGGAGCAGTTCCAGGCCGGGGATCGTGGCGAGTTGTTCGCGCAGGTGGTCGGCGAGGTCGTGCTTCTCGTCGAGCGCTGCCCGGAACGCGGCGACGCCGTGCAGGTGCAGCGGCAGCCAGATGCGCAGGCCGCGGAACTCGCGGGTCAGCTCGGGACCGAGGTCGGAGTAGTCGGGCACGCCAGTGCCGTGGTCGAGGTCCTGCAGGTAGTCGCCGTCGGCCACGTGCGCGGCACGCAGTTTCGCCTCGTCGCGGACCAGCAGCACGCCCGTGCCGTAGGGCAGGAAGAGGCTCTTGTGCGGGTCCCACGCGATGGAGTCCGCTTTGCCGACTCCGGTGAGGATCTCGCGGCCGCGTTCGGTCAGCTGGAACGCGCCACCGTAGGCACCGTCGACGTGGAACCACAGGTCCTGCTCGCCGGCGAGGGTGGCGATGTCGTCGAGCGGGTCGACGACGCCGGTGCTGGTCGCGCCCGCCGTGCCGACGATCAGGAACGGCCTGCGCCCCTGGTCGCGGTCCTCGGTGATCATGGCTCGCGCGGCTTGGATGTCCATGCGCAAGTCGGCATCGGTGGGAACGACGCGCAGGCTGTCCGGGGCGAAACCCGTGATGTGGGCGGCCTTCGCGACGCAGTGGTGGGTGTGCGGGGTGACGTAGATGGTGCCGGTCGGATCGTGGCTGCCGAGACGGTCCTGCCTGGCGGCGTGCACCGCGGAGAGGGTGGCCAGGGAGGCGCCGGTCGTGAAGATGCCGCTCGCGCTCGCCGGGAGCCCGAACTCGGCGCACAGCCAGCGGATCACGCTGTGCTCCATCGCGACGAGGGCGGGAGCCGTGGACGCGACGCCGGTGTAGCGGTTGGTGGCCTGGGCGGCGAACTCGGCGAGCACCGAGCTGTAGAGGCCGCCGGCCGGGAAGTAGGCGAGATAGCGCGGGCCCGCGGTCTCCACGGCCTGGCTCGCCGCGCCGGCGAACTGCGCCAGCAGGTCAGCGAGTTCGCCGGGGGTTTCCGCCGGTGGTGGGGGCAGGAGGGCCGTGCCCGGTGTTGAGGCGGGTGCGGCCTCCAGCCCTTCGATGAACTCCTCGACGAAGGCGGTCACGGTCTTCGTCCACTCGGCCCTGGTCTCGCGGTCGGGCTGCAACATGAGCACACGGTACGAACCTCTGCCCGCCTGGTGCTCGCGGGATTCCGTCGTGCAGGTCGCACTACGCCTGCCACGGCGTGTCCAGCGCCATGCTGTTCTCCTCGGGTGAAGATCTTGAGCCCAATGGGCCAAAAGTAGCGTGAAAGCGCTCTCCCGGAAGATCCGCGTCTCAGCCCGGAGCAGAGGGAAACGGTTACATCGGTGATCTTGAGCGCTGCGTGACGGTCGGAGTCGATTATCACCCGTTCGGCACAACTTCGCGGCACTCTCGGTAACACCTGGAGTGGTCTCTCGATGGTCAGGCGTACGAACGCCCACTCCGAGGGAGCCTGCAGTGATCGAGAACTCGGCCGCCGGTCTGGTGATGGTGCCCGGTGAGGTGACGGTGACCGTCACCGGCGAGGAACACCACCAGCCCGTGCTGGCCCGGTACGACGTCCCGGCCGGTGTGACGCGGCAGGTCGCGGTGCACCTGACGTGGTGCATGATCGCCGCCGGCCGGTACCGCGGTCAGCGCGGCATCGAGGTGCGGCTCGACGGGCAGCGGGTCGGTGAGCTCACTTTCCTGATGTCGCAACGGTATGCGCCGGTGCTGATGCACGTGGAGTCCGGTGGCCACGCGACCGGGTGCGCGGCGCTGGTGCAGCGCGGCGCCAACGGGTTGCTGCAGGTCGTGCTGCGGATGCCGCGCGAGGTGCCGCGCGGCGCGGTGGTGCCGGTGCCGGCCAAGTCCTGGGTGGCGCCGGTGGCGATCGGTGCGGCCAGCCTGCTCGCGTTCGTCTTCGCCATCGGCGTGGTCGGTGCGGCGATGAGCGACGGACCGTCCAAAGTGAACAACGCGTCCGAGCTCACCACGACCGCATCACCCACCACCACAACGACTACGACGGTGGTGCCGCCGACCAGCACAACGACGACGACCACCACGACGACCACGACCACCACTCCCCCGGCGGTCGCGCAGCCGAAGCCGCAGCCACAGCCCAACCCCCAGCCGCAACCGCAGCCCCAGCCGGCACCACAGCCGGAGCCGAAGTGCGACCCCAACTACAGCGGCTGCGTGCCGATCGCGTCCGATGTGGACTGCCAGGGCGGCAGCGGAAACGGGCCCGCCTACGTGGCAGGCCCGATCCGCGTCACCGGAAGCGACATCTACGGGCTGGACAACGACAAGGACGGCATCGCCTGCGAGTGACGTCAGCGCTGGACGAAAACGCTGTTCGCCTGGAACGTGATGTCGGGCTGGCCGGTCTTGCCGTCGATCGGGTAGGGCCGGCCCGTGCAGTCGTCACTCGCGAACAACGACGCGGTCTTGGTGCTGTTGTTGTAAGCCGAGCGGACCCGCCCGCCCCAGCCGTGTTCGACGAGGTCGACGCACGCCGAGGAACCGATCGGCATGACGTTGAACCGCGCGCCTTGGTAGTTGGTCTTCTCCCAGGCGCAGAACGCGTCGGTGAACGGGCAGTCCGGCGCGGCGGCCTGAGCCGCCGGAGTGATCGCGAGACCTGCCAGAGCGCACAGCAAAACAGCGATCTTCTTCATGAGTCCTCCCCAGTTTCCCCTTGTCTGGCACCATCCCTCCGCTGCGGGGCCCGGGTCAAGGCTTTGCCGGACCGGAACTTGGCAGAATGGTCCGCGTGGAGATACCCGGGGAAGTACTCGCCGCGGTCGGCGAGGACGCGGTCTGGTCCAACGAGCACGAAGGACTGTCCGGAGATGTGTGGCGGGCGGGGTCCAGTTACGTCAAGCGCGCCGGCGTGGACGAGCGCGATCGGTTGCGGTGGCTGGGCGAGCACTTCGAGGTGCCGGAGATCAAGGCGTTCGCGAACGACTGGCTGGTGCTGGCCGACGTCGGAGCACCCTCGCTGGCCGCCGCCGATCCGGTCCTCGCGGGAACGGTCATGGGCACGGTGCTGCGGTCGTTGCACGCGTTGCCGGTCGCCTCGTGCCCCTTCGACGCACGTATTCCTGTCGTGCTGGACAAGGCGCGGCGCAACGTCGAGGCGGGCCTGGTCGATCCGGAGGACTTCGACGACGACAACCGCGGGGTGACGCCCGCCGAGTTGCTGGAGCGGCTGATCGCCACCGCGCCCGAGGACGAGGATCTCGTGGTGGCGCACGGGGATTTCTGCCCGCCGAACGTGCTGCTGCGCCCGGACGGTTCGACCGTGCTGATCGACGTGTCGAGGCTCGGTGTCTCCGATCGGCACCGCGACATCGCACTGGTGCACCGGGAACTCGGCGAGGAGGCCGTGGACGCGTTCACGCGCGCCTACGGCCTCAACCCCCGCCCGGAAATGCTGTCCTGGTACCGGTTGCTCGACGAGTTCTTCTAACCCCGCTCGTAGGGCGTCTTCTCCCCCGCCTCGACGTCGAACGGCAGGTGGTTGCCCGCGGGTGGCAGCGGGCAGGTGGCGAAGTCGGTGAAGGCGCACGGCAGGTTCGTCGCGCGGTTGAAGTCGAGCACCACCTTGCCGTTGCTCGGCGTCGCGGCGATCTGCCGGTTCGCCGCGTACGTGGTGACGCCGCTGGTGGAGTCCGTGAACAGGATGCTCAGCCCGCCGTTGCGGCCGTTGAACGCCGTCAGCGTGTGCTCGGCGCCGTCGTAGGTGAACCGCACACGGCCCGGTGCTTCGTACACGTGGCTGAGCCCTTCCACCACCGCACCGACCGTGGTGGGAATGGGTGCGTCGAACGGTTCGTAGACGCCCTCCAGCACCCACCGCGGCGAGGGCTCGTACGACGGGACGCCGCGGAAGTCCTGCAACACCTGGGCTTTGGGGTCGTGCACACGGATCAGGTAGCCGCCGCGCCGGGCGATCTCGATCTCGACGTCGCCTGCCTCGACGCGGGTGCCGGGGCCGCTCTGGACGAGTTCGAACCGGGTCGGTTCGGTGCCGTCCTGCGGGTCGAAGTAGGCCGCGTCGTCGTCTTGCCACCACACGCCCGGTAGGCCGTCATAGGCACGAGGCGTCGTCTCCAGCCAGTCGAGCGAAACGAGCGCGAGCCACCCGTACGGGTCGGCCAGGCTCTTCTCCCGCTCCGTCTTCCAGGTTTGCCAGTCCTCCGCGAAGCCGCTCATGTCCATGCCAACGGGCCAGGAGCCGCCGCGCTTCCCTGTTCCAGTGGATGAGAAGGACCTAGTCTGGTGCCATGCGCTGGCTACTGGGGGCCTTGCTGATCCTGTCCGCCTGTGGTTCGGAGGCACTGCCTCCCGTGTCCACCACCACGCGGCCGTCGATCAGTCAGGAGGAGCAGATCCGTGAGGTGCACCGCACCTTCGTCCGGGCGTGGAACGCCACCAACAGCAAGGAAGCACTGCCCGTGCTGTCGAGGCGGTCGGCCGAGTACGTCGAGACGCTGCGCGGGCACGCGTTGCGCAGCACCGAGGAGCAGCTCGTCACCCTGCAGTTCGGTGACCGGCTCAAGGTCTACGAGCTGCGTGCCTCTCCCAAGCTCGAGGTGGTCCGCGGTGGTACCGCCCACGACCTGCTGACGCTGGTCGTCGAACTGGAGGGCAGCCCTCTCGAGGAAACCGCGCTGACCGGTCTCGAGGTCCGGGACACCTCGGCGTCGGACGGCACCTGGGCGTTCCACCACGAGGGCGGCGAGTGGAAGGTCAGCCTCGCGGAGGTCGTGCGGGCAAAGGGCGCCGCGCTGATGCGCGACATCGAGGAGAAGGGGGTCTCCCCTGACGTGTACGTCATCGGCTCGTTGCGGCTCGAGTACGGAGATGACCGTGCCCTCGAGATCCTCAAACCGCTGAACTGACGAGGGCGTGCCCTAGCTCGGTCCGGGCGTAGAGCACGCTGCGCCCGTGGCGTTGCGTGGTCAGCAGGCCGGCGTCGCGCAACGCTCTGAGGTGCTGGTTAACAGCCGAGGTGGTCACCCCGATGCGCCGCGCGATGACGGTGGACGAGCCCGGTTCCGCAAGCCCGGCCAGCAGATCCGCCCGCACCTGGCCGAGCACGCCCGCCAGCGCGGCGGGGCCGCGGGTCCGCCCGGTCTCCCACAGCGTGCCGGCACCGCGGGCGGCGTAGATCAGCAACGGCGGCGCGGCGGGGTCGACGGGAACGGCAGTGCGGCGGACGAACACGCTGGGCATCAGGGTGAGGCCCTGCCCCCTCGACTCGACGCGCCACGGGTCCACCCCTGCGATCCGTACCCGCACAACCGGGCTGTCGAACGTCACGCGTTCGGAGATGCCGGCGAACATCGCCGCCATGCCGCGCTGGGCCATCTCGCGGCCGCGATGGGCGATGTCCGCCTCGAGGACGGCGCGCATCCGGTCCCAGTGACCGGCCACAGCGTTGTGCCAGTACGACTCCAGGGCCGCCAGCAAACGTTCGCGGTCTCGCAGCACCGCCGGCACGTCACCGAGCACGGCGCGGAAGTCCCGCCGCATCGCGCGCGTGGAGACCTCGCGGAGTTCGGCGAACTCGTCCTCGATCCGGGTGAACGGCGACCGCGGGCGAGGGCTGAGGAAGTCCGGTGTCCACCCGCGCCCGGTGGACAGCGCCAGCAGCACCTCCAGGTCCACGTCGCGAACCTGGCGCACCCACGGCAGGTGCAACGGGTACTTGGCCGGGTCCTTCAGCACGCGGAGGCTGAGCGTGAGCTCGTTCAACGGGGACACGGCGAACCTGACGTCCGCCAGATCGGACTCCCCGAGCATCACCTCGATCATGTAGCACAACGCTACATCAGTTACGCGCGACCGCGGTCGCCGACAAGCTCCTGCGCATGTGGAGTGACATGCGGCTGGCGTTGCGGATCGCGCACGAGGCAGCCGAGTTGGCGAAGGTGGCGTTCGTCTCGGACACCCTGCACGTGCGGTACAAGGCGGACGGCAGCGAGGTGACGGCGACCGATCTGGCGGTCGAGGATCTGGTGCGCAGGCGGCTGGCCGAGGCCGTGCCGGACGACGGTGTCGCCGGAGAAGAACGTCCCGAGCGGCGCGGCACCTCCGGACGCCGCTGGCTCGTCGACCCCATCAGCGGCACGGCCGATTTCGTGCGCGGGAGGCCGACCTACTCGGTGGACCTGGCGTTGGAGAACGCGCTCGCGGTCTCGGTGATGCCGTCGCTGGGCATCACGATGGCGGCCGGGCGCGGCATCGGCTGCCGGGTTTTCCGGGGCAAGCGTGAAGAAGTGGCCCGTGTGTCCACACGAGACGCCGTCGACGGCGCACGGGTGTGCTTGCACGGCAAGAAGAAGCCTGTGTTGGAGCGCTGTGTGGTGGTGGACAACGCCACGTCGGTGCTGCATCTGGTCACAGGTCAGGTGGACGCAGTGGTCGTCGCCGGTGCCGACCTGGACGAGTTCGACCTCGCGTGCCTGCCGGTGCTGGTGGAGGAGGCCGGCGGCCGCGTCACCGTGGCCGGAGGCGTCGTGCTGGCCACCAACGGTGTCCTGCACGACGCCTTCCTCACCCTTCTGGAGACCCACCTGGGAGTCGAACCCAGTCCTACGGCTTTGCAAACCGTTACACGACCGTCGTGACGTGGGTCGGGCATCGCGCGTCCTGGTGTCGAACCAGGCACTCCGGGGTTATGAGCTCCGGATGACCACCGGGTCCCGCGCGATGGGGTGACCGACCGGACTCGCACCGGCTTCGACCAGGATCACAACCTGGCGCCTCGTCTGCTTCGGCTTCGGTCACAGCTGCCCGTCGAGGACTCGAACCTCGATCTCCGCGTTCAGAGCGCGGTATCCGTGCCAATTGGACCAACGGGCAACAAAAAAGCCGCCTCGTCGCAGCGGCGACGGGACGGCTCCCCGGGACATGAGTCAGATCATGCCGAGGAGCACCAGACGTGCTGATGACACATGTGCTGCATCACGGCTGGCTCCCTTCTCCGGTTCGTTGCGATCACTCTGACGGATGGTGGTGCGGCGGCGCAACGCATTATTCAGGCTTGCAAAAGTTTGCAGATCATGACCCGTTTCTTTAGTAATCCTCAAGCCGACTTGCGGAAAACTTTTGCAACGTCTTTCCTGGACCGCTGACACACCCCATCGGAAGGCTCAGGACATGTCCCAGGACTGGTGGCGACACGCCGTCATCTACCAGGTCTACGTGCGCAGCTTCGCCGACTCGAACGGCGACGGCGTCGGTGACCTGCCCGGCATCCGCTCACGCCTGCCCCATCTGCGCGACCTGGGCGTCGACGCGGTCTGGATCACGCCGTTCTACGCGTCGCCGATGGCCGACGGCGGCTACGACGTGGCGGACTACCGCGCGGTGGACCCGCTGTTCGGTGAGCTCGACGACGTGCGTTCGCTGGTCGCGGACGCGCACGCGATGGGCATCCGGGTGATCGTCGACATCGTGCCGAACCACAGCTCCGACCAGCACGAGTGGTTCCAGGAGGCGCTGGCCGGGCGTGGCCGTGAGCGGTACATCTTCCGCGCGGGCGTCGGGGACCAGCCGCCGAACGACTGGGAGTCGGTGTTCGGCGGGCCGGCGTGGACGCGGGTCGCCGACGGCTCCTGGTACCTGCACCTGTTCGCGCCCGAGCAGCCGGACCTGAACTGGGACCTGCCGGAGGTGCGCGCGGAGTTCCTCGACGTGCTGCGGTTCTGGCTGGACCTCGGCGTCGACGGGTTCCGGGTGGACGTGGCGCACGGGATGATCAAGGCGCCCGGCCTGCCGGACATCGGGCACGCGGACCAGCTGAAGCTGCTGGGCACGGAGGCGTTGCCGTTCTTCGACCAGGACGGTGTGCACGAGATCCACCGTGAGTGGCGCACGGTCGTTGACTCCTACCCAGGTGAGCGCGTGCTGGTGGCGGAGGCGTGGACGCCTTCGGCTGAGCGGACGGCGTTGTACCTGCGTGCCGACGAGATGCACCAGGCGTTCAACTTCCACTACCTGACCGCGGAATGGACGCATCAGGCGCTGCGGTCGGTGATCGACTCGTCGTTGGCGGCGGTCGCACCTGTTGGTGCGCCTACTACGTGGGTGCTGTCCAACCACGACGTGCAACGGCACGTGACGCGGTACGGCGGCGGCGAGACCGGTGTGCGGCGAGCGCGCGCTGCGCTGGCGTTGATGCTGGCGCTGCCGGGGTCGGTGTACCTCTACCAGGGCGAGGAACTCGGCCTGCCGGAGGTGCTGGACCTGCCGGACGACGTGCTGCAGGACCCGATGTGGGAACGGTCCGGGCACACCGAACGCGGCCGGGACGGGTGCCGCGTGCCGCTGCCTTGGACGACGTCCGGGCAGTCGCTCGGCTTCGGTTCCGGCGGATCGTGGCTGCCGCAGCCGGCGGACTGGGCCAAGCTCAGCGTGGAGGCCCAGGCGGATGACCAGGACTCGATGTTGTCCTTCTACCGCACCGCTTTGCGCGTTCGCCGCGAGCACCCCGCGCTCGGTGCCGGCCTCACGTGGGTGGACGGGCCAGCCGACGTCCTGTGGTTCGAGCGGGAGGGTGTCGCGTGCGCGGTGAACCTGTCCGGCGAGGTCGTCGAGCTGCCGGATCCCGGCGCGGTGCTGCTGGCGTCGTCGTACTACGGGGTGCGGGACGGTCAGCTGCTCCTGCCGCCGGACACCGCCGTCTGGTGGAAGCTCTGACCTGCGCTTTCGCCTGATCAACAAGAACTGTCAGACCCCCTGGGTACGGTCGGTGGACATCAGCTCCGGATCGGATTCAGGGGGATGGCAGTGCGCAGGTGGGAGCTCATCGCGGGTGGCTCGGCGAAGTTCTGGGAGGTCGGGCGGGACTCCTCGTCCGTGACGGTCCGGTTCGGCCGGCTGGGGGCGGCCGGGCAGACCCAGACCAAGGAGCTCTCCTCGGTGGAGGCGGCCGAGGCGCACGTCGCGAAACTGGTGGCGGAGAAGGAGAAGAAGGGCTACCAGAGCACCGAATCCGCACCTGAGGCTGTTCCCGCGGTGTCACCTCAGCCTCCTCGCGACGAGGAGACGTGGGTGATGCCCGCGGAGTGGTTGCGGCAGGCCAGACGCCGGCGGGACGCGAGACCGTTGCCGGAGTTCGTGGTGGATTCCGTGCTGGCGCAGGAACTTCGCGCTCAGGTGGCGGCCTACAGCGACAAGATAGCCGAGGTGCTGGCCCACCCGGACTCCGACGCCGACCTGCTGCGGGTGCTGCGAGCCCAGCTCGAAGGCCGCCCAGACCCCCGTGGTGCCGCGATGCTCGCGAAGGTGGCCCAGACCGCCGACTCGCCGGTGCACTGGTGGATCGAGGACTTCGGCCTCCCGTTCGCCGCGGCGGCGGCCGTGCACTACGCGACCGGGCACGTGCGCAACTTCAAGGACTGGCAGACCGAGGAGTGGTCCGGCAACCACCTGCACTGGGAGATGCCGTACCACGTCACGGAAGACACCTTCGAGGAGAGGGTGCTGACCCAGGTCCGCACCGCGCTGGCGGCCGCGGACGTTGCGACGTACGACGCGGCCCTGGCCGAGCTCGAGACCGTCGGCGACACGTGGTTCGGCCAGATCGCGCGGGCCTTCCTGGCCCCGACGCGGCACGACTGGTTCGAGGAGGCGAACGCCGTTCCGCGGGGGCCGTCCTGGCTGGTGTGGTGCTCGGCGAGCACGGCGGAGCAGCTCGGCCGTGTGCAGGTCGACCACCTGATCTGGTCGGACGTCGCCATGTACACCGCGTTGCACCTCCTGGGTCCCGCGCTCGCACCGGTGCTCGACGCGGAGCTGCGGTCGAACGCGGAGTGGCTCCCGGTGCAGCGCAAGCGGGCGCTGGAGGTGCTGGCGGCGCTGCCGACCGATGAGGCGTTCCTGCTGCTGCTGAACCGCCTGAAAGAGAAGTACGTGCGGTCCGCGCTGGTGTCCGCGATGGCCGCGTTCCCGTTGCGTGCGGCCCGTCTGCTGGCACCGCGCGCGGCCGGTGACCCGGAGATCCGCCACCTGCTCCGAGTGCACCTGCTGCACCACCCGGACCTCGCGCTGCCGCCGGCCACCGCCGCGCTGCTGGCCGAGACGAGCTTGCTCACCCTGCCGGACGCACCGGTCTCTGCTTTGCCCCGAGTGCTGGCCGATCCGCCGTGGGCGCACCGCCGTCCGCAACCGAAGCCCTTGGTGCTGAAGGATCTTCCGGTGCCCGCCGCGCGGATCTCGTGGCTGGACGGCGAACACGAGAAGTGGCTGGAGTTCAGCAACCCCTGGACCACGTGGACCGCCCAGCACTGGCAGGACTTCGCCGGGGAGGTCCGCTCCCGCAGGAACCCCCGCCACGACCACCGGCTCTTCGAAGCCGGGCCGGAGGAGCTCGCCCGTCCGCTGCTCGCCGACTGGGTGCCCAGTGACACCTGGGACAGCGAGAACTGGGGCAAGCGCATCACGGCCCGGTTCGAGATGGACGCCCTCCCCGCGATGCTGCGCCTGGCGGCGCGCGACCCGCACGTGTCCGGCGTGGTCCTGCTCCCGTTCGCCACCGCCGAGGTGGCCGAGCTGATGGCGGACTGGTTGGTACGCCTCAAAACCGCGCGCACGTTCGCCGTGTCCTGGCTCGCCCGCCACGGCGAGACGGCCGCCCGCCTCCTGCTGCCCGCCGCGTTGGGCGTGGCGGGCCCGCACCGCCGCAACGCCGAGTTCGCCCTGCGCCACCTGCACCTGGAGACCGGCCTCGACGTCGTCGCCATCGCCACCTCGCTCGGCGAGGAGGCGGGCTCAGCGATCCGAACCCTGGTCGAGGTCGATCCGATCGACGTCCTCCCGGCGAAGCTGCCGGTGATCAGCGAGTGGGCCGACACCCGCCTGTTGCCTCAGATCCTGCTGACCGACCGCGATTCAGCTCTGTCGGCGGAGGCGGCGAAGAACCTCCTGATGACCGCGGCACTGTCCAAACCGGACGCCGTGTACGCCGGCCTGCCACCCGCCGCCCAGGTGTGCGACCGCGAGTCGCTGGCGGAGTTCGCCTGGGCGGTCTTCTGCCGCTGGCAGGACGAGGACGCACCGGCGAAGGACGGCTGGGCCCTCACCGCACTCGGCTGGTTCGGCGACGACGACACCGTGCGCAGGCTAGCGCCCGTCCTCCGCGCCTGGCCGGGCGAGAGCCAGCACGCCAAGGCCGTGGCGGGCCTGGACGTCCTGGCGCAGATCGGCACCGAGACCGCCCTGGCCCACCTGAACAGCATCGCGGAGAGGGTGAAGTTCAAGGGCCTCAAGGCTCGCGCCCAGGAGAAGGTGGCCGACATCGCCGCCGGCCTGGGCCTGTCCCGCGACCAGCTGTCGGACCGCCTGGTCCCCCGCCTCGGCCTGGACGACGCCGCGACCCTGGTGATCGACTACGGCCCCCGCCAGTTCACCGTCGGCTTCGACGAACAACTCAAGCCCTACGTCCTCGACCCGGACGGCAAGCGCCGCAAGGATCTCCCCAAGCCGGGTGCGCGCGACGACCAGGACCTGGCTCCCCAGGAACACAAGCGCTTCACGGCGTTGAAGAAGGACGTCCGCACAGTCGCCGCCGACCAGATCCACCGTCTCGAACGCGCGATGGTCGACCAGCGCACCTGGACGGCCGCCGAGTTCCGCACCGTCCTGGTGGCCCATCCGCTGCTGTGGCACGTGGTCCGCCGCCTGGTGTGGGTCACCGACGAGGGCCTGTCCTTCCGCGTGGCCGAGGACCGCACCCTGGCAGGCGCGGGCGACGAGGAGTTCGCCCTCCCCGGCGAAGCCACCGTCCGCGTGGCCCACCCGGTGGACCTGACCGGCACCCTGGAGACGTGGGGTGAGGTGTTCGCGGACTACGAGATCCTGCAACCCTTCCCGCAACTGGGCCGCCCGACCCACGCCTTCGTCCCCGGTGAAGACCGCATCCCGCAACTGCAGAAGTACGTCGGGCACCCCGTGCCGGTGGGCAAGGTCCTCGGCCTCACGAACCGGGGCTGGGTCCGCGGCCCAGTCCTGGACAACGGCGTCGAAGAATGGATCACCCGCCCCCTGCCCGCCGGCGGCGCCCTCATCGCCAAGCTGGATCCCGGCATCGCCATCGGTGCGATCGACGTCTTCCCCGAGGTCGGGTTCAGCGCCCTGTGGTTCTCGCAAAGCGGTGAAGGCGACTGGGTCGCACCCCCGGACGGTGGGCCGGCCAGCTTCGACGTGGACCCGATCACCGCCTCCGAACTGCTCTCGGAACTGGCTTCGCTGCAGGCATGACCTGCGCGTTCTGGTGATCGACAAAATTGTCAGACCGGCTGAGTACGGTCGCCGACATCAACTCAGGATCGGATTCAGGGGGATCGCGGTGCGCAGGTGGGAGCTCGTCGCTTCAGGCTCGGCGAAGTTCTGGGAGATCGGGCGGGACGGGTCGTCCGTGACCGTCCGGTTCGGACGGCTGGGGGCGGCCGGGCAGACCCAGACCAAGGAGCTGCCGTCGGCGGAGGCGGCCGAGGGGCACGTCGCGAAACTGGTGGCGGAGAAGGAGAAGAAGGGCTACAGCTCCGTCGGCACGGCTGCGTTGATCGCGTCGACCACGTCGCCCACGTCGCCCACGTCCACCGTGCCGCCCGCATCCACCGCGTCCACCGCTCCGCCCGCGCCGACTACGTCCACCGCATCGACCACGTCGTCCACGTCGTCCACGTCGTCCACGTCCACAGCGTCGCCCACGTCCGCCACGTCGCCCACGTCCACCTCCACCGCGCCGACCGCGCCGACCACGTCCACCTCGCCGCCCACGCCGTCGACGTCGGCCACGTCTACCGCGTCGCCCGCGTCGGCCACGCCTACCGCGTCGCCCGCGTCGGCCACGCCTACCGCGTCGCCCGCGTCGGCCACGTCGCCCGCATCCCCCGCATCGCCCGCGTCGCCCGCGTCGACGGCGCCTACCGCCGCCGAAAATCCCGCCGTGTCACAGCCTTCCGCTGCCCCCACCCCCGAAAAGCCCGCCGCCAACCAGCCCGCCGTCGACCACCCCACCACCGTCCCCGCCGCCGAAAACCCCACCACCCCTCCCCTCGTCCCGGACGAGAACACCTGGGCGATCCCCAAGGCCTGGCTGCGAGACGTGGTCCGGCAGCGCGGCTTCAACCCGGCACCGGCATTCGCCGTGGACCAGGAGAAGGCAGCCGAGGCACGCCAACGTGCAACCAGCCAAATCGCCACAATCAACCGGGTGCTGTCCGAACCGGACTCCAACCCGGACTTCGTGCAGGCCGCACGAAACCACCTAGCCGGCCAGCCGAATCCAGTTGGCGCAGCGGCGATCGCGGCCATGACGACCCGCGACCTGTCGTCGGTGCACGCCTGGATAGCCGACCACGGGCTGGCGTTCGCGGTGGTGGCGGTGGTCGAGGGCATCGTGATGACCTCCTCCGCCAAGTGGATTCCGCAGCAGCAGAAGTGGAGTGAAGCCCACCTGCACCGCCATCCCGGCCACATGCACCTGAACGCCGGCAGTGCGGAGGGCCAGCTGCTCACGGCGGTCCGCTACGCCCTGGCCGTCGCGGACGACGCCGAGCGCGAGGCTGCGGAAGCCGCGCTTGCCACGTTGAACACGCCCAATGCGGCGGTGATGCGGGCGTTCCTGGTGCCTTCCCGCGACGACTGGTTCGACGAGGCGTGCCGGCAGTCGCACTCGTCGAGCCGGTGGTGGATGTTGCCGTGCAGTGCCAGCAACTACGACGAGTTCGTGAACGCCCAGTCGTCGTTGACCAACAGTGCTCTTGTTCTGCACACGGCGGCGTACGTGCTGGGCCCGGCCGTCGCGCCGTTGCTGGCGGAGGAGCTCGACCGCCAGTACCAGCGGGCGGACGGCCGCAAGCAGGTGCTGAAGGTGCTCGCGGCGCTGCCGACCGACGAGGCGTTCACCATCCTGCTCGACCGGCTGGACAGCAAGTACGTGCGCCCGGCGCTGCTGTCGGCGATGGCGGCGTTCCCGGCGCGGGCGGCCCGGCTGCTGGCCGGGCGCGTGTCCAGGAACGACGATCTGCGTCAGCTGCTGAGCGTGCACCTGCGGTCTCATCCGCACCTGGAAGTGCCGGCGGGGTTCACCTCGACCGACTCCGAGAGGGTGCCGGAGGCGTCAGCGGAGGAGTTGCCGCCGTTGCTGGCCTCGCCGCCGTGGGTGCAGCGGAAGCCGCCCGTGAAGCCGGTGGTGGTGCCGGATCTTCCCGTGCCCGGCACGTCGATCGTGTGGGAGCCGGGTGAGCGGGAGGAGTGGCTGACGGCGGGCCACTGGAACACTCACGTGAAGTGGCAGCACCTGTTGTCGGAGTACAAAGCCGGCCGGATCGGCTACCGCATGACCGACCTGCTCACCCTGGCGCCCGAGGACGAGGTGCGGCATCTGCTGGCTGGCTGGGAGCCCAACCTGAGTTGGAGCGCCGAGTCGTCGGGCAAGCGCCTGGCCGCGCGGTTCGGTTTCGACGCGCTCCGGCCCCTGCTGCACGTCGTCGAGTCGAACGCGAACGCCGCCGTGATCGTGCTTCCGTTCGCCACGCCCGAAGTGGCGACGCTGATGGCGGACTGGCTCGTGCGTCTCAAGCAGGTGCGCAAGGTGGCGCTGGACTGGCTGGCCCGGCACCGCGAGATGGCCGCCCGCTTCCTCATCCCCGCCGCGCTGGGCAAGCCGGGGGCCGAACGCCGCAACGCCGAGACCGCGCTCCGCTACCTGCACGGCATGGGCGTGGACGTTGTCGCGCTCACCAAGAACGCCACGGCGGCAGCCGCCCTGCAGACCTTGCTGGAGGTCGACCCGGCCGACGTGCTGCCCGCCAGGTTGCCCGCGATCGGCGAGTGGGCCGACACCCGCATGCTGCCCCAGGTCCTGCTGAGCGGCCGCAGGTCCGCGCTGTCGCCCGAGGCCGCCCGGCACCTGCTGATGACCGCCGCGCTGTCCAAGCCCGGCGACGTGTACGCCGGGTTGCCCCGTGCCCGCGAAGCGCTCGACGCCGGCTCGCTGGCAGCGTTCGCGTGGGCCGTGTTCCAGCGCTGGCTGGAGATCGGCGCGCCGTCGAAGGAGAGCTGGGCGCTGGCCGCGCTGGGCTGGTTCGGCGACGACTCCACAGTCCGCGCGCTGTCGCCGCTGATCCGCACCTGGCCTGGCGAGAGCCAGCACGCCAGGGCCGTGGCGGGTCTGGACGTCCTGGCGGACATCGGCACCGAGGTCGCCCTCTCGCACCTCAACAGCATCGCGGAGAAGGTGAAGTTCAAGGGCCTCAAGACGCGCGCCCAGGAGAAGGTGTCCCAGATCGCCGCCGAACTGGGCCTGTCCCGCGACCAGCTCGCAGACCGTCTGGTCCCCCGCCTGGGTCTCGACGACGAAGCCTCGCTGGTGATCGATTACGGCCCGCGCAAATTCACCGTGGGCTTCGACGAGCAGCTCAAACCCTACGTCCTCGACCCGGACGGCAAGCGGCGCAAGGATCTCCCCAAGCCCGGCGCCAAGGACGATCAGGACCTCGCGCCGCTGGAGCACAAGCGGTTCACGGCGTTGAAGAAAGACGTTCGCGCTGTCGCGTCCGACCAGATCCACCGCCTCGAACGGGCCATGGTCGACCAGCGCGCCTGGACCGCGACCGAGTTCCACACGGTCCTGGCCGCGCATCCCTTGCTCTGGCACATCGTCCGCCGCCTGGTCTGGATCACCGACGAAGGTCTGTCCTTCCGCCTGGCCGAAGACCGAACCCTCGCCAACGCGAGCGACGACGAGATCACCCTCCCCGCCGAGGCCACCGTCCGCGTGGCCCACCCGGTCGATCTCCAGGCCAGCCTGGAGGCGTGGGGCGAGGTGTTCGCCGACTACGAGATCCTGCAACCGTTCCCGCAGCTGGGCCGCCCGTTGCACGTCGTGCCGCCGGAGGAGGACCTCCTGCCGCAGCTGGCGAAGTACCGCGATGTCCTGTACCCGATCGGCAAGGTCCTCGGCCTCACCAAGAAGGGCTGGGTCCGCGGCGAACCTCAGGACGGCGGCGTGGAGTGCTGGATCACCCGCCCGTTCCCGAACGGCGGCGCTCTCGTCGCCGCGCTGGACCCCGGCATCGCGGTGGGCGCCGTCGACATCTTCCCGGAGGTCAAGTTCGTCGAACTGTGGTTCTCCGCCAGCGGCCACGGCTACTGGACCGCCCCGAAGGACCGGCCGGACACGACCGAAGTGGACCCGATCACGGCCTCCGAGCTCCTCTCCGAACTGGAGTCCCTGCACCCGTAGGTCGCCCCGGCACGGGGATCTGACCTGCTTTTTAAGCTGACCATAAGAAATTGTCAGACCTCGTGAGTACGGTCCGTGCACACATCAACTTCCGAATCCGACCCCTGGAGGTACGGCAGTGCGCAGGTGGGAGCTCGTCGCGAGTGGCTCGGCGAAGTTCTGGGAGATCGGCCAGGACGGTGCCACCGTGACCGTCCGGTTCGGACGGCTGGACACGGCCGGGCAGACCCAGACCAAGGAGCTCGCCTCCGCGGAGGCCGCACAGGCGCACGTCGCGAAGCTGGTGGCGGAGAAGGAGAAGAAGGGCTACATCGAGGTCGGCTCCGCTGGGTCTGCGGAGCAGACCACCGCAGAACAGCCCGCCGCAGAACAGCCCACCGTGGCACAGCCGGCCGCGGAGAGACCCCTCGTCAGGAAGAAGGCCGCAGCCAAGAAGGCCGCTCCTGCTGTCCTGGACGAGGACACCTGGGTCATGCCCAAGGCGTGGCTGCGCGACGTGGTGCGGCAGCGCGGGTTCGACCCGGCACCGGAGTTCGCGGTGGACGCCGCGCTGGCCGCCCAGGCCCGGCAGCAGGTCGTCGAGCAGGCCGACGAGATCGAACGAGCGCTGACCACCAAGGGCTCGAAGGCGGAGCTGGTGAGCGCGGCGCGCGAGCACCTCGCCGGGAAGCCGAATCCTGTTGGCGCGGCGGCTATCGCGGCCATCACGTCGTCCGGGCTGTCGTCGGTGCACGCCTGGATCGCCGACCACGGGCTCGCCTTCGCCGCCGCCGCGATCGGCGAGTACCTGGGACTGACCTTCTCGAAGGAGTGGAACGACCGGCGGGGTGACTGGACCAACGTCCACCTGCGGCCCCGGCGCGACCACCTCCAGACGTCGGTCAACGAGCCGGAAGGCCGGATGCTCACCGCTGTCCGATACGCGATCGCGGTCGCGGACGACGCGTCACGCGAGGCCGCGGAGACCGCGCTGGCCGGCCTGGCCACGACGCCCGCGGTGAAGGAGATGCGGACGTACCTGGTGCCCGCGCGGGCGGACTGGTTCGACAAGGCGTGCCTGCAGTCGTACACGCACAACCAGTGGTGGATGCTGCCGTGCAGTGCCAGCAGCTTCAAGGACTACGAGCTCGCCCATCACCCGCTGACCGGTTCGCCCTTCATCCTGTACACGGCGCTGTACGTGCTGGGTCCGGACATCGCGCCGTTGCTCGCGAACGAGCTCGACCGCTACCAGACCGCGGACAGCCGCAAGCTGGTGCTGAAGGTGCTCGCGGCGTTACCGACCGACGAGGCGTTCACGATCCTGCTCGACCGGCTGGACGACAGGTACGTGCGCCCGGCGGTGCTGTCCGCGATGGCGGCGTTCCCGGTGCGGGCCCTCCGGTTGCTGGCCGAGCGCGTGTCGTCCGGCGACCAGGTCCGGCAGCTCCTGCAGGCGCACCTGCTGTCGAACCCGTCCTTCACCGTGTCCGCCGAGGTGGCCGCGGTGCTCGCCGAGTCCGAGGGGGAGACCTTCCCCGAGGCTCAGGCGGATCAGCTGCCGCCGCTGCTGGCGGCACCGCCGTGGCTGCATCGCCGCCCGGCGCCGAAACCCGTCGTGGTGGCCGATCTCCCGCTTCCCAGGGCGACCGTCGTGTGGGAGCCGGGCGAGCAGGAGCAGTGGCTCGAGTACGGCGAAGTCTGGCTCTCGGACCACCTCGACTGGCGGAAGCTGCTCGTGGACTACCACGAGGGCACCATCTCCCACTACGACAACGATCTGTTCCTCCTCGCTCCCGCGGACGAGGTGCGGCACCTGCTGGCGGACTGGCAGCCGGCCTACCACTACCGCGTCGAGAACTGGGGCAGGCGGCTCGCCGCCAAGTTCGGCGTCGACGTCGTGCCCCCGCTCGTGCTGATGGCCCAGGCCGGCCCCGCGACGAACGGCGGGATGCTGCTGCCTTTCGCCACCGCCGAGGTGGCGGCCGTGATGGCCGACTGGCTGGCCAGGACCAAGCAGCCCCGGCGCTGGGCCGTCGAGTGGCTGGCGCGGCACCGCGAGCGGGCGGCCGGCCTCCTCATCCCCGCGGCCGCGGGCAAGGCGGGCGCCGCTCGCCGCAACGCCGAAGGTGCCTTGCGCCACCTGCAGGGCATCGGCGTGGACGTGGGCGCTCTCGCCAGGTCCTGTGGCGCGGAAGCCGCGATCGACGTCGTGCTGTCGGTCGACCCGATCGACGTGCTGCCCGCGAAGCTGCCGGTGATCGGCGAGTGGGCCGACACCCGCCTGCTGCCCCAGGTCCTGCTGCGCGACCGCAAGCACGCCCTGTCCCCCGAAGCCGCCGCTTATCTGCTGATGACGGCCGCCCTGTCCAAGCCGGGTGAGGTCTACGCCGGGCTGCCGGTGGCCCGCGAGGCGCTGGATCCCGGTTCGCTGGCGGACTTCGCGTGGGCCGTTTTCCAGGCCTGGCAGCAGGCCGGCGGGCCGTCGAAGGAAGGCTGGGCGCTAACCGCGCTGAGCTGGTTCGGCGACGACTCCACGGTTCGCGCCCTCTCTCCGCTGATCCGCAACTGGCCGGGCGAGAGCCAGCACGCCAGAGCCGTCACGGGCCTCGACGTCCTCGCCGACATCGGCACCGAGGTCGCCCTGTCGCACCTGAACAGCATCGCCGAGAAGGTGTCGTTCCAGGGCCTCAAGGCCCGCGCCCAGGAGAAGATCGCCCAGATCGCCGCCGAGCTGGGCCTGTCGCCTGATCAGTTGTCGGACCGCCTCGTCCCCCGCCTCGGCCTGGACGACGCCGCGACCCTGGTGATCGACTACGGTCCGCGCCAGTTCACCGTGGGCTTCGACGAGCAGCTCAAGCCCTACGTCCTCGACCCGGACGGCAAGCGCCGCAAGGACCTGCCGAAGCCCGGCGCCAAGGACGACCAGGACCTCGCACCGCTGGAGCACAAGCGGTTCATGGCGTTGAAGAAGGACGTCCGGACCATCGCGTCCGACCAGATCCAGCGCCTCGAACGGGCCATGGTCGGCCGGCGTGTGTGGACCGCCGAGGAGTTCCAGACGGTTCTCGCCGCTCACCCGTTGCACTGGCATCTGGTCCGCCGCCTGGTGTGGGTCACCGACGAGGGCGTCTCCTTCCGCCTGGCCGAAGACCGCACCCTTGCCACGTCCAGCGACGACGCGCTCATCCTCGCCGAGAACGCCACCGTCCGCGTGGCCCACCCGGCGGACCTCCAGGACACGATCGGAGCCTGGGGTGAGGTCTTCGCCGACTACGAGATCCTCCAGCCGTTCGGCCAGCTGACCCGCCCGCTGCACCTGCTGGCGCCCGGCGAGGACCTGCTCGCCCGGATCTCGAAGTACTGCGACACCCCCTATCCGTTCGGCAAGATCCTCGGCCTCACCAAGAAGGGCTGGGTCCGCGGCGAACCGCAGGACGCCGGCGTCGAGTGCTGGATCACCCGCCCGTTCCCGGACGGCGCCGCGCTCATCGCCCGGCTCGACCCCGGCATCGCCATCGGACTGGTCGACGAGTACCCCGAGATCACCTTCACCAGCGTGTGGTTCTCGCCCACCGGTCGCGGCGCCTGGTCCGCCCCGAAGGACGCCCCGCCCACCTACGACGTCGACCCGATCACGACCTCCGAGCTCCTCGCCGAACTGGAGTCCCTGCACCCATGACCAGCACCCAGACGATGCAGCGCCCGCCGGCGGAGGTCCGCTACGCCGACGAGCTCGCCCGGCTCCGCGACTCGGACACCGCGCCCAAGCCACCCGGCTGGGCGTTGAGCCTCGAAGCCGCGCGCCGGTTCGTGGTGGGCGACGAGAAACGCGGCATCGCCAAGAAGTTCGTCGGCGATCCGTCCCTTGTGGACAGAGCGCTGGTCACGCTGGCCACCAGTCGCGGGCTGATGCTCGTCGGCGAGCCTGGCACGGCCAAGTCGCTGCTGTCCGAACTGATCGCCGCGGCGGTCAGCGGCGAGTCGACGCTCACCGTCCAGGGCGGGGCGGCGACCACCGAGGACCAGATCAAGTACTCGTGGAACTACGCGTTGCTGGTGGCCGAAGGGCCGTCGCCGCGGTCGCTCGTCCCGGCGCCGATGCTGCGGGGCATGACCGAGGGCAAGGTCGTGCGGTTCGAGGAGATCACGCGCTGCCCGTTGGAGGTGCAGGACTGCCTGCTGTCGCTGCTGTCCGATCGGGTCATGGCGATCGGCGAGCTGAACGGCGCGGACGGCATGGTGTTCGCGCAGGACGGGTTCAACATCATCGCCACGGCGAACACGCGGGACCGCGGCGTCAACGAGATGAGCGCGGCGTTGAAGCGGCGGTTCAACTTCGAGACGGTGTTCCCGATCGCGGACTTCGAGACCGAGCTCGCGCTGGTCGAGCAGGAGGCCGCGAAGCTGCTGGAACGCTCGGGCGTCGAGCTCGCACCGAAGCGGGACGTGCTGGAGGTGCTCGTGCGGACGTTCCGCGACCTGCGGGACGGCAACGACCGGCTCACCACGGTCATGAGCACCGCGGAGGCGGTGTCGGTGGCGCACGCCGTGGGGCTACGCGGGTGGTTCCTGCGGGGTGAGGTGGGCACCGCGGCCGACGTCGTCGAGTGCCTGGCGGGGACGGCGGCCAAGGACAACGCGGAGGACCTCGCGCGCGTGCGGCGGTACCTGGAGCAGCACGCGGCGCGCCGGAAGGGCAAGCAGTGGCAGGCGCTGCACCAGGCCCGGCACCTGCTGCCCGGCTGATGGGGGCCGTGTTCGTCGGCGTCCGGCACCACAGTCCCGCCTGTGCCCGGCTGGTCGCCGCCACCATCGCGGAGCACAGACCGGCATACGTGCTGATCGAAGGCCCGGCCGACTTCAACGAGCGCATCGACGAGTTGCTGCTGGGCCACGAGCTGCCGGTCGCGTTGTTCAGCTACTCCGACCGGCACGCCTCGTGGACGCCGTTCTGCGACTACTCGCCGGAGTGGGTGGCGATCACCGAGGCGCGCCGGCACCACGCGGAGGTCAGGTTCATCGACCTGCCCGCGTGGCACGAGGCGTTCCACGACGTCAGCAACCGGTACGCGGACGCGGAGCTGCGCTACACCGAGGTGGTCGAGCGGTTGTGCCGCGAGTTCGCGGTCGACAACGTCGACGTGCTGTGGGACCACCTCTTCGAGAGCGAGCCGGAGCCGACGGCGCTGGCCGAGTACTTCGACCTGCTGCGCGGCACGGCCACCGCGGACGACGGGGACGCGGCCCGCGAGGAGTACATGGCGAGCTGGGTGCGGGCGGCCGTTGCGGATGCCGGCGACCGGCCGGTCGTGGTCGTCACCGGCGGGTTCCACACGCCCGCTCTCGAGGCCAAACTCGCCGACGGCCCGGCAGAAAGCACGAGCTGGCCGGAGGTACCGGAGCGGGACGGAGGCGCTAGCTACCTCGTGCCGTACTCGCACGCGCGGCTGGACGCGTTCACCGGATACCAGTCGGGCATGCCGTCGCCCGGCTACTACCAGCAGGTGTGGGAGAACGGGTCGCAGCGGGCGGCGGACTGGTTGATCGAGTCGGTCGCGACGCGGCTGCGCGGGAAGAACCAGCCCGTGTCGACGGCGGACCTGATCGCGGCACACACCCAGGCCGGAGCGCTGGCGCGGTTGCGCGGGCACGAAAGCCTGGCGCGCACGGACGTGCTGGACGGGCTGACCAGCGCCTTGATCTCCGAGGACCTGACGCAGCCGCCGCCGTGGACGCGGCGCGGCACGTTGCAACCCGGCGCGCACCCGGCGCTCGTGGAGATGATCGGGGCGCTGCGGGGTGACAGGGTCGGCCGGCTGCACCCGGCCACGCCGGCGCCACCGCTGGTCAACGCCGTGCAGGAACTGCTGCGGGCACATGGTCTCGACCACGAGGGCAAGATCGCGCTCGACCTCACGGACCCGGAGTCGTTGGAGCGCAGCAGGATTCTGCATCGGCTGCGGGTGCTGGGGATTCCCGGTTTCGAGCGCACGAGCGGGCCGTCCGGGGGCGCACAACCGCGGCTGGACGAGGAGTGGGTGCTGCGGCCCGCCGATGAGCGGCTGGCGGCGTTGATCGAGGCCGCCGAGAACGGTGCCACGCTGGAGGAGGCGGCCGGGGTGGCGCTCGAACGCCGGGCCCGGCAGGCACAGCTCCAAGAGCAGTCCGGGCTGCTGTTCGACGCGGTGCTGTGCGGGATCACGACGTTGTCCGGCAGGCTCAAGCAGACCCTCGACGAGGGCGTCAGGGAGACGGGCGATCTCGGGGCACTGGGGCAGGTGCTGAGCGGGGTGCTCGGGCTGTGGCGGCACGACCGGTTGTTCGGCACGGCGAAGGATCCGCTGCTGGGCGCGGTGATCGACGCGGGCACGGCCAGGGTGCTGTGGCTCGTCGAGGGGCTGCACGGCGGCCCCGCGCCGGCGGATCCGGACCGGCTCCGCGCGATGGCCGCGACCAGGGACGCGGTGCTGCACGCGAAGTCCGCGCTGTCGCTGGACATCGCGGACGTCACCGGGGTCGCGACCAGGGTGAGCGACGACGGGCAGGCGCCACCGGATCTGCGCGGCGCGGCGCTCGGGCTGGCCTGGGCGCTGGGCACGACGCCGGACGTGCGGAAGGTGCGCGGCATCGACGCACTCGGCGACTGGCTGGCCGGGTTGTTCGCGGTCGCGCGCGAAGAGGTGCTGGCGAGCCCCGAGCTGGTCGGGGTGCTGGACGAGCTGGTCAGCGCGATGACCGAGGAGGAATTCCTGGTGGCGCTGCCCGCGTTGCGGCTCGCCTTCAGCTACTTCCCGCCCAGGGAACGGGAGACCATCGCGGGCACCGTCCTCGCCCACCGCGGCGTCGGGGGTGACGCCAGGGGCCTCACCCGGCTCGGCACGACCGACCCGATGATCGTGGCGGAGGCTCTGGCGGTGGAACGGCGCGTCGACGCCCTGCTGGTGAAAGGCGGGCTGACATGACGGACCTGGAACGCTGGCGGCTGATCCTCGGCGAACCCGCGTCGCGGTGTGCCGGCACGCCGCAGGGTGACGCGGCACGGCGAGACGCCGCCCTGGAGTGGCTCTACGGGCGCGATCCCGAGCTGGCCGAACGCGGCGTGCGCAAGGGCGGCACCGAAGACTCGGTGCTGCAGACCGTCGACTGGCTCGACGAGGTGCACGAGCTCTTCCCCAGGGAGACGGTCGAACGGCTGGAGCGGGACGCGGTCGAGCGGTACGAGATCACCGACATCGTCACGGACATCGAAGTGCTGCAACGGATCGAGCCGAACCCGGCGTTGCTGCGCGCGGTGCTGCGGACGAAGCACCTGATGAACCCGGCGGTGCTCGCGCTGGCGCGCAGAATCGTCGATGCGGTGGTCCGGCAGCTGATGGAGAAGCTCAAGACCGAGGTCCGGCAAGCCTTCAGCGGCACGAGGTCGCGCCGCCCGAGCATCCACCGCAACTCGCGCAACTTCGACTTCCGGGCCACCATCAGGGCGAACCTCCAGCGCTACCAGCCCGAGGAGCGCAAGCTCGCGATCGAGCACCCGAAGTTCGTCTCGCGCACCAAGCGGCACGTCGAGCAGTGGCAGATGATCCTGCTCGTGGACCAGTCGGGGTCGATGGTCAGCTCGGTGATCCACTCGGCGGTCACCGCGGCCTGCCTGTGGGGGCTGCCGGGGCTCAAGACGCACCTGATCGCCTTCGACACCAACGTGGTGGACCTGACCTTCGACGTGACCGACCCGGTCGACCTGCTGATGAAGGTGCAGCTCGGCGGCGGCACGGACATCGCCAAGGCCACCGCGTACGGGGCCGGCCTGGTCGACACGCCCCGGCGCGCGATCGTCGCGATCATCAGCGACTTCTACGAGGGCGGCAGCGAGCCGCACCTGGTCCGCACGGTGAAAGGCCTGTGCGAGCAGGGAACGCACGTCCTGTGCCTGGCCGCGCTGGACGAGGAGGCGAACCCGGACTACGACCGCGCGCTGGGGCAGCGCCTCGCGAACGCCGGCGCCCACGTGGGCGCGATGACCCCTGGCCAACTGGCGGAATTCGTTGCGGAGAAACTCAAGTGACCAGACCCGATCTGCTGGCACTGACCCCGGACGCGCTCGCGGCGCTGGCCAACCGCGGCCTGGTCAAGCGGGCCGTCAAGGAGCTCGACGCGGGTGTCGTCCCGGCGCTCGACACCGATCCGGCCGGTGCCGTTCAGGGCAAGTTCCCGGACGGCACCACGACCACGCTGCCGCCGAACACCACCCTCGACGCGGCGCGGTGCAGCTGCGGCGCGGCGGGCGTGTGCCGGCACCGCATCGCGGTCGTCCTCGCCTACCAGCGAACTGAGGAGTCGAGCGCACCGGCCGAGCTGTGGTCGCCGGGAACGGTGACCGAAGACGACCTGGCCGCGCTGATGGGCGAACGCACGCTGCGCCGCGCCCGCAGGGCGCTGCAGGCCGGCTACCGCGCCAAGCTCCGCCGCCCAACCGCGGAAGACCAGACAGCGCAGGCGGAACTGCCCACGTGCACCGTGACGTTCCTCGTGCCCGGTGATCTGTCCTACGTCCACACGGACGCGGTCAACCGCGACGAAGCGACGGCGCTGGCGGTGTGGGCGTTCCGCGAGGCGGACAAACACACCGGGGACACCGTCGACGTGGGCGGATCTCCCACCACCGCAACGGATCTGACCGCCGTCACCGACCTGCTCGACCAGCTGCTGCTCGACGGCGCGACGAACGCGAGCGAGGTGCTGGACGTCGCGTGGCAGCGCCTGCACCGCGACCTGTCCGCCCAGCGCCTGCACTGGCCGGCCGCGGTGATCACCGATCTGCTGGCGCAGCTGACCGCATACCGCGGCAGAAGCGCCGACTACGAGGCAGAGCAGTTCGCCGCGCTGCTGACCGAGCTGCACGCGCGGACGACCGCGACCGGGCCGCGGGCCGAGGTGCTGGGCCCGGACGAACCGGCGGAGACGCCGCTGAGGAGGGTCCGGCTCACCGCGCTGGGCGCCCGGCTGCGCACCGAGGACACGGTCGACGTCTACTTCGCCGCGGGCGACGTCGTGCTCGTCCAGCGCGACACCGCCCTGCGCACCGGCCGGCGCCTCGCCGCCGCGAACGTCGTGTCGGAGGCGGCGACCCGCAGCGCGAGCCGGGCGGTGACGCTGAAGACCAGCAGGGTCGCCAAGACGTCGCTGACCCCGGTGGGCACGGCCTGGGACCAGCTGCCGCAGGCGTTGGTGATCGACGACTTCGCCGCGGCCGCCGCGCTGCTGGCCGAGTTACCTCCGCGTCAGGTGCGGGCGAGGGTCGAGGCCGAACTGGTCCGCGCGGTCCGCGTCACCGAGGTGTCCGACGTGGCCTACGACCCCGCCGCCCAACGCCTGACGGCCACCCTGCACGACGCCACCACGACGTGCCTGCTCGAAGCGACGCACCGGGCGGTGGCGCCGCACTCCCTGGACGCGCTCGCCGCGGCGTTGCGGGCCGGTCCGACGACGATCACCGGCGCCGTCCGCAGGCACCGCGGCACGCTGATCGTCACCCCGCTCGCGGTCCGCACCGAGACCGGTGTCGTGGTGCTCGATCTGGCCGAGGACACGGCCCCGCAACCGTTGCCGCCGGGCAGCACGCCCGCGGATCCGTTGAGCGCGGCGATCGAGAGCGCGCTCAAGGTGCTAGCCGAGGCCGCGCATCGAGGCCTGGACCACCTGCCGAACGGCCTGCTCGCCCGCGTGCGCGAGGTCGGCGCGGACCTGCAGCGCACGGGCCTGCGCACGGCGGGCGGCCGCGTCACGGCGTTCGCCGACGCCCCTGCCTCGGGCACCTGGCTCGCCGCGCACCTCAGGCTGCTGGTGACCGCCGATGCTCGCTGACGCGGTGGGGTCGATGCGTTGCGACAGCACGTAGTCCTCGGCGGCTTCGGCCGCCCTTCCGAGCCGCTCCAGCACGTGACCGCGGAGGTAGGAGGCCCGCGCCGCACCCCAGCCGCCCAGCGCCACGCCGTGGCCGTAGGCCTCGACCGCGTCCTCCAGCCGGCCGCACGCGGCCAGGGCGTCGCCGCGCAACGCCCAGGTCCGGTCGTCGCCGGGGCTGAGCTGCACGAGTTCGTCGGTGTAGCCGACGGCCCGTTCCGCCAGCCCGACCGAGAGGTGGGTCCGCACCAGCAGGCAGTACAGGGCGTAGGCCTCGTCGGCCCACGCCAGCCGGTCGATCTCGGCGGAGCCGGGCTCGACGGACGTGAGGCATTCGAGGGCGCGTCCGAGCGACCGGTGGGTCTCCACGATGTCGCGCTGCACAAAGGGAACGGCGGCAAGGGCCCGGTGCAGCCTGGCCCGTTGCAGCGTCCCGGCGAAACCCTGGTGCGCCAGTTCCGAGGAGGCCTTCATCGCGAGTGCCGCACCGGCGAGCAGGGCCGCCGAATCGGCGCCGCGGGCCGCGTTGCGGAAGACCACGAACAACGCCAGCTCCCGCCGGATCGCGGGAGGAAGCCCGGATCTGGCTCCCTGCAA
Organism: Lentzea sp. NPDC051213; assembly: GCF_044455585.1. Taxonomy (NCBI): domain Bacteria; kingdom Bacillati; phylum Actinomycetota; class Actinomycetes; order Pseudonocardiales; family Pseudonocardiaceae; genus Lentzea; species Lentzea sp. NPDC051213. The sequence goes on along the minus strand of NZ_JBITEX010000001.1, from coordinate 442,104 downwards.
CGCCATCACCTCCACCGCGGAGGGCGGCAGGTGGCACCGCAGCACCGCGAGCTGTTCGACGGCCAGCTCCGGCGAGAGCACGTGCTTGCGCACGTCGACCAGGGACAGCCCGATCACCACCGCCGCGCGTTGCGGATAACCCAGGCGCAGCAACAGATCGCACGCCACGCGGCGTTCCGAGGTACCCGACGTGCCGGCCAAGCGTTCGTGCACCTGCCACCACAGCTCGGAGGCGAGGTCGGCCGGGAACGCCGTCATGTCCGTGCCGAGGCCGTCGAGCCGGCCCCGGCTGGCCGCCGTCAGCAGCCGCAGCTGGGCGGACGGCGGGGCTTCGAACCGGGGAACGCCGGCGGAGGTGCCCGCGACGAACGCCGATGCCATCGCGTGGGTGATCCGCGCGTGCAACGCGGAAGCAGGGCCGGGCGCGGAAAGACCGGCGTAGACGCCGCAGGCGACGGGAACCTGGGCGGTGAGCAGGGCCCGCAGGCGAGTGGCCAGCGCGCGAGGACTCGGGTCGGTGCGGTACCGCGGCAACGCGGTCATGCTGGCCTCCCAGGTTCAGTTCAGCAGTTCCCAGCCACGTCTTGTCAGGCGGTGGCGGACCGACCGGCCGTTGCGATGGGTGGAGACGAATCCGGCGGTGCGCAACGCGGTCGCGTGCTGCGACGCGGTGGGCAGGCTGATGCCGACGTGCTTGGCGAGCTCGGTGGTGGTGCGTTCGGACGTCAGCGCCCGCAGCACCAGCGTCCGGGTGCGCCCGAGGGCCAGCTCGAGGCTCGCGCCACTGGGCTGGGGTGCCGCCACGGGGTAGAACAGCAGTGGTTGCGGCTCGGCGAACATCGACACCGCCGGGCGGGTCAGCCCGTTGAGCACCGGCACGAGGAGCATCCCGGTGCCGCGCAACGAGATCTCGGTGTCCCACGCCAGTTCGACGTGCAGCGCGGGTGAGTTCCACGAGATCGACGGGTGCAGATTGCCGAGCAGGTCTCCCAGCCCGCGCGACACCGCCTGGCTGGACCGCAGCCGCACCTCGGCCTCGAACCCCTGGCGCGTCTCCGGCCAGTTCGGCTCGAGCAGGTCGCGAAAGCCCGACTGGAACGCCGATCGCAGGTCCTGGCGCGAGGTCGGGGTGCCGGCCGCGAACGACCGCAGCCACGGCGAGGTGGTGCCGAGCATGCTGGCGATCTGGTCGCGGACCCGAGCGACCGGGGCGTCGAGGACCTGGCGCACGGCCTCGCCGAAGTCGGGGCGCGCGGAGTTGAAGAAGTCCGGGATGAACCGGCCCGGCCGGACCAGTTCGGCGAGAGGGCGGATCTGCGGCAGCAGCAGGCGGTCCCAATTACCGCTGTGCACCGTGAACACCAGCTCGTACATCGGCAGCGGGGCCGAGGCGAACCGGGTGCGCGCCAGATCTTCCAACTCGAAGAGAATAGTGAGCCCGCGGCCCTTGGGCGCGGATTCGGACAACACAATCGGCATGTGCTTCCCCCCGGAGTGCAACCACTTCCGACGGTACGCAGATCTCGTTGTCCAGTGTCAGTGCTGTTCCGATTGACAACGATCGGTGGACAAACTCAGACCAGGGGCCCGGTCTGCTCGGTGAGCTTCAGCAGCAGGTCACGGGTGTTGTCGCGCTCCTGCGCGGTCTCCTGACCACGCCACAGCAAATCCGCCAGCGTCACCCCATCGAGTGCGCGCGAAATCAGGTCGGCGCGTTGCGGGTGCAGTCCGTCGGAATCGGTTTGCTGACGCCAGCGGGCCGCCGCCGCGTCGATGCGTTGCTGCACCTCGGGAACACCGAGCAACGCGGTTACGACAGATGGGTGAGACCACAGGTCGTTCTCGTCCGGCGCGAACGTGGCCCGGATGTGCGCGCGGGCCCAGCGCCCCGGCGTGCCCTCCGGTTCGAGCAGGCTCTCGACCATGACGTCGTAGCGCCCGAACCACTCGTCGATCAGGCCGGTGAGCAACGCCTGCTTGGTGCGGAAGTGGTGCAGCAGACCGCCCTTGGAGACGCCCGCGACCCGCGCCACCGCGTCGAGGCTGACGCCAGGCCCGTGCTCGATCAACGCGCGCGCCGCCGCATCGAGCAGCTCACGGCGAGTTCGGGGCGCGTTGCGCTGTTCTCCGGGCATGGCGATCAACCTATCGGTTGCTTAGCCGACCGTCCAGACGGTATGTTAATTTGCAGACCAGATGGTCGGCTAAGGGGGAAGTCATGCGGAAGTGGGCTGCGCTGAGCGTGCTCGCGCTCGCGTTGTTGCTGATCGCCGTAGACGGCACGGTGCTGGCGCTGGCACTGCCCGCGTTGCAGCACGACCTGGCGCCGTCAGCGACTCAGGTGCTGTGGATCGGCGACATCTACTCGTTCGTGCTCGGTGGCCTGCTCATCACGATGGGCACGCTCGGCGACCGGATCGGCCGCAAGAAACTGCTGCTCACGGGCGCGTTCGGCTTCGGCGTAGCGTCGTTGCTGGCGGCGTTCGCCCCGACAGCGGGCTGGCTGATCGTGGCCCGCGCGCTGCTCGGCGTGGCGGGCGCGACGATCATGCCGTCGACGCTGTCGATCATCCGCAACCTGTTCACCGATCCCGCCGAACGCACGCGGGCGGTGGCGGTGTGGGCGGCGATGGCCACGGCCGGCGCCGCGGTGGGACCGCTCGTCGGCGGGGTGCTGCTGGAGCACTTCTGGTGGGGCTCGGTGTTCATCATCAACCTGCCGGTGATGGCGCTGCTGCTCGTGCTCGGCGCGTGGTGGCTGCCGGAGACCCGCGACCCCTCCCCCGGCCCGTTCGATCTGGTGTCGGCCCTGCTGTCAGCGGTCGGCGTGGTCCCGCTGGTGTACGCGATCAAGGAGGTCGCCCTCGTCGGTCCCACGTGGACCAGCCTGGCCGCCGGCCTCGTTGGCGTGGCCGGGTTGTGGCTCTTCGTGCGGCGGCAGCAGGCATCCACGCACCCGATGATCGACGTGGCGTTGTTCCGCAAGCCGGCGTTCAGCGGCGCGGTGGGCGCGAGCATGATCGCGATCTTCGCGTTGACCGGCCTGGTGTTCTTCCTGTCGCAGTACTTCCAGAACGTGCTGGGCTACTCACCGCTGGAGGCCGGGCTGCGGGAGCTGCCGCTCGGGATCGCCGGGATGCTCGTGATCGCGTTGATCGGGCCGGTGGTGCGACGGCTGGGCATGGGCCGGTCGATCGCGCTCGGGCTGCTGGTGAGCGCGGCCGGGCTGGCGATCGTCGGTGCGTCCGCCGAGTACGGCGCGATCGCGGTGGCGCTGGTGGTCGTGGGTGCGGGCGTGGGGCTGGCACTCACCCTGACGACGGACGCGGTGGTGTCCGCGGTGCCGGCGAACAAGGCGGGCGCGGCCTCGGCGGTGTCGGAGACCGCCTACGAACTGGGCGCGGCGCTGGGCATCGCGGTGCTCGGGACCGTGCTGTCGGCGTGGGCGGCCTCGGGCACGTTCACCGAGGCGATGCAGGGCACCGCGCTGGTCGCGGCCGGGCTGCTCGCCGTCGCCTCGCTCGTGGCCTACCGGCTCATTCCGAGCGCGACGCCTCGGCCAGCCGTTCGTGCAGACGCTCCCTGACCTGGTCCGGGGTGTAGGCGGCGCGGCGCCGCTGGTTGCGGGCGACCAGCGCGCCGCTCGCCGCGACACCCGCGAACGCGGCCAGTCCGATCACCTTCCAGAGCTTCATGTGCCTAGGCTATCCGGCTATGGCGATAACACTGGACGAAGCCGTCGAGCTGACCCGCACCGGTGACGTGTGGGTGTTCCGCGGGCGCAGTGCCGCGGACCGGGCGATCCAGGCCATGACGAACAGCCCCGTCAACCACGTCGGCATGGCGATCGTGCTGGACGACCTGCCGCCGCTGATGTGGCACGCCGAGCTCGGCAAGTCCTTGAAGGACATGTGGACCGGCGGCCACCAGCGCGGCGCCCAGCTGCACGACCTGCGCGACGCCGTGGTGACGTGGCACGACAAGTACAACCAGCGGGTGTGGCTGCGGCAGCTCGACCACGCGGTGACGCGCGAGATGGAGGACGCGGCACTGCGCTCGGTCGCGCGGCTGGACGGCACGCCGTTCCCGTCGACCGCGAAGCTCGCCTCGCGGTGGCTGCGCGGGCGGCTTCCGGCGCGGCCCAAGGACTCCTCGCTGGAGAGCGCGTTCTGCGCGGAGATCGTCGCGGTCACCTACGAGGAGATGGGCTTGCTGCCGAAGCGCCGGCCCAACTGGTACGACCCCGGCCGGTTCTGGAGCGGGGACGACCTCGAGCTGCTGGACGGCGCCAAGCTCGGTGCGGAGATCGCGGTCACCGTGTGAGGGCCGCACCCACGAGCACGAGCCGCAGCGTGCCTTCGGTGGCGTCGGTGAGCAGTTCCGCGGTCTTCGCGATCGCGGTGTCCAGCGCGACGGGTGCGGCGATGATGCTGGTGTAGGCGTCGATGCCGACGTCGAGGTTCGCGCGGGCGTCGGCGCCGATCGTGCCGGCCAGCGCGATCACGGGCTTGCCGTGCCGCTTGGCCCTGCGCGCCACCTCGGCCGGAACCTTGCCGTGCGGGGTCTGGCCGTCGATCGCGCCCTCCGCGGTGATGACGAGATCGGCGTGCGGCAGGCGGGCCTCGAGGTCGGAGTGCTCCAGCATGACCTCGAACCGCGGGACGAGGACCGCGTTCGTCGTCGCGTACAGGCCCGCGCCGAGCCCACCGGACGCACCGCCGCCGGGGATGGTCCCGGTGTCCTGGCCGAGCAGCTCCGCCCAGTTGTCCAGCGCTGAGGCGAGTTCTTCGACCTGTCGTGGGGTCGCTCCCTTCTGCGGGCCGAACACCCGCGCCACGCCGCGCTCTCCGCACAGGACGTTGTGCGGGTTGCACGCGATGGTGATCTCCACCTTGTCGAGCCGCGGGTCCATTTCGGACAGATCCAGCGAGCGGGCGGTGGCGAGCGCCGCTCCCCCGCGTTCGATCTCCTCGCGGTTCGCGTCCAGGATGCGCGCGCCTAGTGCTTGCAGCGCACCGGCGCCGCCGTCGGACGTGCCTGAGTCGCCGCAGCCGACGAGGATGCGGTCGACGCCGTGGTCGAGCGCGGCGCGGATGAGTTCGCCGACGCCATACGTGGTGGTGCGCGCCGGGTCGCGGTGGTCCTTCGGAACGAGTCTCAAGCCAGCCGCCGCGGCCATCTCGACGACGGCGGTGCGGGGACCGGGGCCGCCCAGCAGGGCGAAGTGGGAGGGCACGGGTTCGCCGGTCGGGCCGGTGACGAGCACCGGGACCAGGGTGCCCTCCGTGGCCTCGGCGAGTGCCTTGGCCGAGCCTTCGCCGCCGTCGACCAGCGGCACCTTGTCGACCACGGCACCCGGCACCACGCGGTAGATGCCTTGGGCGATGGCGTCCGCCACGGCGCACGCGTCGAGGGACTCCTTGAAACCGCTGGGGGCGACCAGGAAACGCATGATGCTCCTCATTTCAGTGGGAGGCCGAGGTGCGGCCAGAGCAGGGCGGCGCAGCCGAGCACGAGCAGGCCGGTGACCGGTGCCAGGACGGCGGACAGCCGGAGCAGGTCCTTGGGGCGGTAGGCGTCGGCGAACAGCGCGACCGGTTTCGCGGACGACGTGAACGTGTGGCAGAAGCCGGCGGCCGCGGTGGAGGCGAAGGCGAGTGCGGCCGGGTTCATCCCGGCGGCGAGCGCGAGGGGGATGACGATCGGGATCAGGACCGACGAGCGGGCGGAGCGGGACTGGATCACGAGGTGGGCGCACAGGCTCACGGCGATGACGGTCGGCAGCAGGTGGGCAGGGCTGATGAGGCCGGCGAGCAGAGTGGCGGCACCGGAGTCGACCAGGGCGGTGCCGAGCATGGTGGTCGCGGCCATGAAGAGGAGGAGGGACCACGGGATCTCTTTGAACGCCTGGTTCAGGGTGGTCGTGCCCAGGCGTGGGGCGGTGATGGCGATGGCGCCGGTCAGGGCGACTACCTCGGGTGGGAGGTGGTGCCAGGGTTCGGTCAGCCACGCCGTGGAGACGGTTAGGACGATAGCCAGGGCGGTGCGCTCGGGCCTGGTCAGGGCGGCGAGGGCCTTCGGTGCTCGGACGATCGTGCGACCAGCCACCCTTTCCAGCGGCAGCGTGCGGTCATCCAGAGCCGCCAGAGGCGCCGACCGATCCCCTCGCGTCGTGAACAACCACAGCACCACCTCCGCAGTCACGTGCGCACTAACCACCGCCAGCGGCAACCCGAGCAGCAACCACTGCCCAAACCCGATCCCCTGCCCAGTAGCGCCGACCAGCAGCGAGTTGGTGATCAGGTGCGCACCAGCCCCCACCAACGTGGCAACCGCAGTCAGCAGGATCACCGACGGAAACAACACCCCGAGCGCACGAGCGACTCGGGGCTGCAAATGCCCCCGCAGAGCAACAAAAATCGGCAAAGCCAGCGCAGCCCGACCCGAAGTCGAAGGCACGAAGAACGCCGTGATCAGCAAGGCAAAAGCAGAAGCGTGCATGAGCCCACGCACACTGCGAGCCCGCGACACCAACCCCGAAGCCAGCCGCGCTGGCAGCCCAGAAGCCGTCACCCCGCAGGCCAGCACAAAAGCCGCGATGAGCAGCCACGTCGTAGAACCGCCGAGCAACGCCAGAGAAGAAGCCGGAAGCACCCCGAACAGCAGCAACGCCACGACCGCGGCCAAGGCCACGAACGTGTCGTCGAGCGGCGTGCACACCCACAACACCACCGCTATGCCGAAGACCACCAGCGTCAGGATCACACCGACAATCCTGTGGCCCCAGGCTGATCCTCAAGTGAGGCTCCGATGAAGGAGCCTTCATCTAGGCCAGGCGGTAGCCCATACCCCGCACGGTCTCGATGCGGGACACACCGACTTTGCGCCGCAGCGAGCGAACGTAGACATCGACCACATTGGACCCGGGGTCGAAGTCGTAGCCCCAGACGTGCGACAGGACCTGTTCGCGCACCAGCACCTGGCCCGGATGCCGCAGGAAGAGCTCCAGCAGCGCGAACTCGCGGGCGGTCAGGTCCACCGGGCCGGAGGGCAGCAGTGCCTGGCGGGTGCGCAGGTCCAGCGACAGCGAGCCGGACGTCAGCACGGTGGCCTCGGGCACGCCGGGCGGGCGCAGGCGGAGGCGGACTCGGGCCAGGAGTTCCTCGAAGCGGAACGGTTTGGTCATGTAGTCGTCGGCGCCGCCGGACAGGCCGGTCACGGTGTCGTGCACGGAGTCGCGGGCGGTCAGGATGATCACGGGGGTCGCGACGCCCTGGGAGCGCAGGGTGCTCAGCACCGCGAAGCCGTCCACGTCGGGCAGGCCCAGGTCCAGCACTATCAGGTCGAACGACGCTGCCCACGACAGCGCGTCCGCGCCCGACGACACGACCGACGTGGTGAAGCCGTTGGCGCGCAGGCCTTTTTCGACGAAGGAGGCGATGCGTTCCTCGTCCTCGACGATCAGGATCCGGCCGGTCATCGCGGCACCTCCAGCGTGAACGTGGCTCCCTCGCCTGGTACCGAACGGACGTGCACCGTGCCTCCGTGGGCGAGAGCGATGGCTTTGACGATGGGCAGGCCCAGGCCCGTCGAGCGGGAGAAGAGCAGTGACTCGTCGCGCACTCCCGGCCCCGAGTCCGCTATCCAGAAGGAAACCGTACTGTCCACTGAGGATCCGAAGCGGATCGTGGCACCGGCCGTGGTGTGCTTGACCGCGTTCGACGCCAGCTGGACCAACGCCTGCGTCACGCGTTGCGGGTCCAGCACGGCCTCGCCCTCCGCGATGGACTCCAGCACCCAGCGGCGGTCGCCCAGCGCGCGCAGCTTCGCGTCGATGTCGCTGGTGAGCTCGGGCAGCGACACCGCTACGGGACGCAGGAAGTCCGGGCGCTCGGCCTTGACCATCAGCAGCAGGTCCTCCACCAGGCGGGCCATGCGGTCGAGTTCGTCGGTGCACAGGCGCACCACGGAGGCGCGTTCGGCCGGGTCGTCGCCCAGCAGTTCCAGGTGGCCGCGGACGATCGTGATCGGGGTGCGCAGCTCGTGGGAGGCGTCGTCGAGGAACTGGCGCTGCAGGCGGAAGGAGCGGTCCAGGCGGTCGAGCATCGAGTTGAACTGGCGGGCCAGCGCGGCGACGTCGTCGTTGCCGGAGACCGGGATGCGGCGGGTCAGGTCGTCCTCGGTGATCTCGGCGGCGGCCTGGCGGACCATGCGCACCGGCGCGAGGATCACGCCCGCCACGAACCAGGCGATCAGGGCGGCGATGAGCAGGCCTGCCAGCGACACCAGGACCAGCACTCGCACGGTGGCGTGGACCGGAGCCAGCACGCCGTCTTCGAAGTAGCCCGTCACGAACCACATGTCGGAGCCGCCCACCGCGTGCACCTTCGCCCAGTGGAACGGGCCGGCGGGCGTCGCGGTGACGCCCCACGACGTGGGCGACGCGGTGATCGCGGCGAGAACCGCGCGATCGTCCTCCAGCGCGTAGGTCACCTGGGACCGCTGCACCAGCACGGGTCCGGTGGCCGGCACGGCGAGGTGGACCTCGTACTCGTCCGGGTACTGCAGGCGCATGTGGGCCTCGGCGACCGACCGCGCGTCGCCGGCGTGGTTCTCGGCGTAGGTGCTGAACTCGCCGGTCTCCTGCTCCAGCGCGCGGTTGACGCGGTCGGCCACGTCGACGAGCAGGAACCGCCACACCACGACCACGACGGTCGCGAGGACGAGCGTCATCAGGCCGAGGAGCCAGCACATGATCTTCACGCGTGCGGGCACGTCAGTCGTCCTCGTCATCGTCTTCGACCGGCGGTGGCGGCGGCAGCACGGAGCTCGGCACCGAAGTGGCCGGAACCGGTACCGAAGAGGTCGGGGCGGGTGCGACCGAGCGTCCTATCTGGACCTCGGGGGTCTGCACGGCCGGCGGAACCGGCCGCACCACGGTGAGCACGAGCAGCACGGCCGCGATCGCGCACGCCACGCTGAGCACGGCCACGAGGACCGTGCCGGTGCGGGCGGACGGCAGCATGCGGTTGAGCCTGCCGGTCGAATCCGCGTGCCGCATGAGACCAAGATGAAGATCTCTTCATCTGTCCGCAAATCGACTGATAAGTATCAACCCCTTGACCGGGAACGTACGGACTCACACGATGGGAGCGGTCTCACACCCGGGAGCTGACAACGATGTCACGACTGCTTGTGCTCGTGCTCGCCCTGCTGTTGCCTGCCGTGCCCGCGACTGCCTCCCCCTCCGCCTGGACCGTCCCCGGCCCAGGTCAGGTCACCGCCAAAGTCGCGTTGACCAGCGGAAAACTCACTCTCGCCGTCCTGCGGCAGGGCCGAACGGTCCTTCAGCCCGCACCCGTCGGCATCACCACGACCACCGCCGATCTGACGCAGGGCCTGACGTTCACCGGCCGCCGTGACCGCGTTGTCATCGAGCACTACGCCATGGAGCACGGCAAGCGACTGCAGCGCGCGACCGGGATGATCGAGACCAGGCTCGGCTTCCGCGGCGCGAGCGGCAGCTTCCAGCTGGTCGTGCGCGCCGCGCCGGACGGCGTCGCCTACCGCTACGTGCTGCCGGAGCCCGCCACGGTCACCTCGGAGGCGTCGAGCTACGTCGTCCCCGCGGACGCGGCGGCCTGGCTCCTGCCGTACAACGCCTGGTACGAGGCCAACCGCGTGCGCACGACCGCGGGTGAGGCCACCGGCGACTTCGGCCACCCGTCGCTGTTCCGGACGGGATCGGACTACGCCCTGCTCACCGAGTCCGATGTGGACGGCCGGTACGCGGGCAGCAAGCTGCGCAAGAACGGCAACAGGTTCGAAACGGTCCTGGCGGACCCGCAGGTGGAGTCGACCGGAACCACGCCGTGGCGCACGGCCATCGTCGGCGACCTGGCTACCGTCAGCGCGTCCACGCTGGTCGACGACCTGGCCACGCCGTCGCTGGTGGCGGACCGGACGTGGATCAAGCCGGGCAAGGTCGCCTGGTCGTGGCTGAGCGAGCACTCGAGCCCGGGCAACTTCGAGAGGCAGAAGCAGTACGTCGACTTCGCCGCCCGCAACGGCTGGGAGTACACCCTCGTCGACGAGGGCTGGAGCGCCGCGTGGGTGCCGGAGCTGATCCGCTACGCCCGCGCGAAGGGCGTCGAGATCCTGCTCTGGCTGCGCTGGAGCGACCTCGACACGCCGCAGGAACGCGACAGCGTGCTGCCCAAGATCAAACAATGGGGCGCGAAGGGCGTGAAGCTCGACTTCATGGAGTCCGACTCACAGGCCCGTTACCGCTGGTACGACGCGGTTCTGCGGAAGACGGCCGACCTGCAGCTGATGGTCAACTTCCACGGCTCCACCATCCCGCACGGCCTCGCCCGCACCTGGCCGCACGTGCTCAGCATGGAGGCCGTGCGCGGCGCGGAGAACATGCCGCCCGCCGGCAACAACCCCGTGCAGTTCTTCACCCGCAACGTCACGGGCTCGATGGACTACACGCCGGTGTCGCTCGAGGTCGGCACGAAGGAAGCCTCGATCGCGCACGAGACCGCGCTGCCGGTCGTGTACGAGTCGGGCTGGACGCACTTCGCGGACAAACCCGAGGCCTACGAACGGCATCCGCAGGCGTTGCGCTACCTCGACCAGGTGCCGACGGTCTGGGAGGAGACCCGGCTGCTGGACGGCGATCCCGACACGCACGCCGTGGTCGCCCGCCGCAACGGCGGCAGGTGGTTCGTCGGCGGTATCGCCACCCAGGAACGCACTCTCAAGGCACCGCTCGGGTTCCTCGGCGGGGGCAGCTGGCTGGTCGAGACCGTCCGCGACCCGGAGAACGGCCGCGGCGACGTGGTCCGGGATCAGCGGGTCGTGCGGGGCACCGACACGCTCGACGTCCCGGTGCGGCGCAACGGCGGCTTCGCGGCGGTCATCTGCCGCAACCGGCCGGGCCTGCAGACGTGCGACCAGACGATCCGCCAGGTGCCGCCGACGACGCTCGCCGTCACGCCGGCGGCAGTGGTCGACACGCCACCGGGGTCGGCCTTCGAGGTCACCGGCACGTTCACCAACACCTCCGGGCAGGAGATCCGCAAGGTCGTGCTGCAGCCAGTCGCGCCCCAGGGCTGGTCGGTGTCCGGCGACACCGTGCGGCGCCAGCGGCTGGCACCGGGCGAGTCGATCAGCGGCCGCTGGCAGGTCGGGGTGGGCCCGCAGAGCCCGATCGGCACGGTGGACGTGCCGATCGTCGCGACGTTCGGCGACGTGCACGTCGAGCAGGCGGTCAAGGCCTTCGTGCCACCACCGGTGCCCGCGAGCGGCGCGCAGGTGAGCGAACTGCCGTTCATGAGCGAGACCAACGGCTGGGGGCCGGTCGAGCGCGATCGGTCCAACGGCGAGAGCTCGGGCGGTGATGGCCGGCCACTCTCCATCGGCGGCACCACCTACGCCAAGGGCATCGGGGTGCACGCACCGTCCGCGATCGACGTGTACCTCGGCCGCGGCTGCGAGAGGTTCACCGCGAAGATCGGCCTCGACGACGAGACGGGGCAGCCGGGCTCGGTCGCGTTCCAGGTGTTCGGCGACGACAAACCCTTGTACGACAGCGGAGTCCTGCGCGGCAAAGGCGCGGCGGTCCCGATCGACGTCGACGTGACGAACGTCCGGATGCTGAGCCTGCGCGTCACCGACGGCGGCGACGGCCGCAACTTCGACCACGCCGACTGGGCGGAAACGGTGCTGGCATGCTGATCAATCGCCGACAGTTCTTGTACGCCACCGGATTGCTCGCCGTCACGCCTGGCGTCTCGCTCGCGCAAGGGACCAGCGTGAAGAACACCTACTACGAGGTGCTGCTCAGGCACACGAAGTGGGCCGAGACGCAGTACGACGCGGTGGCGGGCCGGTACCGGCAGACCGACTTCGGGTTCGGGGTCGTGCTCGGCAACGCCCTGCTGCTCACGAGAGGCACCTACGACGCGACGCTGGCGGGCGTGGAGAAAGACGTGCTGCGCCAGCACACGCTCGCCACGATCCGGTACTTCGCCGCGAGCAACGTGCTCGCGGGCGGCACCGAGTGGGGCAAGACCCTGTTCTGGGACACCACGTTCCAGTCGTACTTCGTGCTGGCCGCCCGCCTGCTCTGGCCGCAGCTGGACCCGCAGACCCGGTCGAACGTCGAGGCGATCGCACGCGGCCAAGCCGAGTACACGACATCGCTCGGCACCGCCAACGACCCGCGCTCGGGCGGCTGGACGCCCAACGGCCTGACCGGCGGGTACAAGGGCGACACCAAGCTGGAGGAGATGGGCGTCTACGCCCAGGCACTCGCGCCGGGCCTGGCCTGGCACGGCGACGGACCAGGCTGGCGGGAGGCGTTCGGCCGGTGGAGCCGCAACGAGGCCGGGCTGCCCGCCGCCGACCTCGCCAATCCGTCCACAGTGGACGGAGTGCCGATCTCGGCCAACACCGCGACGAACCTCTACGACACGTTCATCGTGGAGAACCACGGCTCGTTCGGCCCGCACTACCAGGAGGAGCTGTGGCGCACCTCCGGCCGCAACGCCGTGCACTTCCTGCTCGCCGGGCGGCCACTGCCCGAAGTGCTGACCAAGCAGCCCAACGGGGAGCTGTTGTGGCGCACCATCCTCGCCACGATGAGCGACGCCGGCGAGCCGTTGATGCCGATGGTCAACGACCGGGAGCACCTGTACGGCCGTGACATCATCCCGCTCGCGTTCCGCGCCACGGTGCTGCAGGACCCGATGGCCGCCCGCGCGGAGGCGGCGCTCGCGTCCCGGCTGCTCGCCTACCAGGCGTATCCACCGGTGCACCGCCTCGCGAAGTTCTCCGGTGAGGCCAAGTACGAGCCGGAGGCACGGGCGGAACTCGCGATCAGCTACCTGCTGCACGAGCTGCGCCCGGCACCGAACCCCGTGACGGAACGGGAGTTCTTCACCCGAGCCGCGATCACCATCGACCACGGCGGCGAACCGGGGCTGCTCACCCACCAGTCCGCGGCCGCGTGGGCGGGCACGGTGACGAAGCCGGGGTTCACCAAGTTCGCGTGGCAGCCCGCGCACGACGACTGGCTGTTCAAGATCAGCGGCGCTACCCCGATGTTGCTGCCGTCCGCAGCCGTGACGAAGCGCAACACCGTGGCGTACCGCAGGGTTCGCGACGGTTTCGACGGCACGGCGAGCCTGCTCGCGTTCGCGGTCGGCTTCGCGGGCACGGCCACGCTGCCCACCGGCACGATCGTGTGCGCACTCCCCCGGCCCGGCCGGGTCGACGTGCACAACCTCGCCATGCCGGGGATGCCCGGCCTCACCGGTTCCCGCACGTACACAGGTGCCGCGGGGAAGGCCACGGTCCCGGCGCGTGAGGCGTTCCGGGTCGACGAGCTGACCTTCCCGGCCACGACCGCGCGCCACGTCCGCGTGGTCGGCGTGCGGCCACATCCCAGTTTCGGCTACTCGTTGTTCGACTTCGACGTGGAAGGCGACCTCGCCCGAGGCAAGCCGACCACGGCGTCGTCGTTCGACCCCGGCATGGAACCCGGCAAGGCGACGGACGGCGATCCGGCCACGCGCTGGGCCGTCGCACGCGCGGAACGCGGCCGGGTCGACAGCTGGCTCGCCGTCGATCTCGGTGCCGCCACGACGGTGCGCCGGGTGCGACTGCGCTGGGAGACCGCGGCGGCAGGCGCCTATCGGATCGAGACGTCGGCGGACGGCGCGGCGTGGAGGACGGCGGCCGAGTACCCGAAGGCGGACCTCAGCACGCCGGGATGGCTCGACGTGGACGGACGGGCCGGGTTCGTCGCGCGGACAGCCGAGCCGATCATCGTGCAGGGCGACACGATCACCCTGCCGGCCGGAGTCGTCGAGGGCTACGTGCGGGCGGATCTGCGGGCGATCGCGGCGGAACCGGCGCCGGAGTGCCCGCCGTCGGTGCGCGCCAGCACCGCGGACGGCTACCTCAGCCTCTTCAACCTGTCGAACGCCGCCGTGACCGGAACCGTCCGCCTGCGCGGCACCCGGCTGTACCGGGGCACGCAGGTCACCACGGCGAACGGCACCGAGTACGCGCTGAGCCTGCCCGCCGCCACGGCACGGGTCGAGGCACCGTGGTTCACCGCCCGCGGCATCCCAGCGGGCATCACGGCCGTCGTGCACGACGCGCAGCGGGTCACGTTCCGCGGCGGCCCCGCCATGTTCACGCTGACCCACGCCGACGGCGGCATGCTGCCGATCCTGCTCGGCCGGGCCGAGCAGACGGTGACCATGCCCCTGGCCAAGGCCTTCCCGTTCAACGACCTCGCGCTGGGCCGCGTCACGTTCCCGAACTCCGTCCTGCCGGCCGGCATGACCGATCCGGGCGCCGCCGTCGACGGCGATCAGCACACCGCGTGGCGACCGGGCTCGAACGGTCGCATGGTCGTCGATCTCGGTGCCGCACACCGCATCGGCCAGGCAAGTCTGAAGTGGACAGTTGGACCGGTGCCGCCGCACACCGTCACGTACAGCCTGGACGGCCGGACGTACGGAACGGCGGCGACCGCGCGGTACGTGGCCGTGTCCACCGGTTGGCGGCCGGGACACGCCTCGCTCACGAGCATCTCGGTGTCCGAAGGAGAACCTGTTGGCTGACAAGAAGGCCGTGTGGCTGGTCGCGCTCGCGATCACCACGCTCGCCACCCCTGCCGCGAACGCCGCGACCACGGTGTACGAGGCCGAGCACGCCGCCCGGACACAGGGCGTCGTCGAGTCCCAGCACGACGGCTACACCGGAACGGGTTTCGTCAACTACGACAACGTCATCGGCAGCTCGGTCGAGTTCACCACCTACACCTCGCGCGCCGGCCAGCACGATCTGGTGTTCCGCTATGCCAACGGCACGACGGCCGACCGGCCGCTGGAGATCAGCGTCGACGGCACGTCCACCACCGTGTCGTTCCCCAGCACCGAAACGTGGACGGCGTGGACCGCCAAGACGCTCACTCTCGAGCTGTCGCAAGGCACCCACACGATCCGCGCCACCGCCACGACCGCCGCCGGCGGCCCGAACCTCGACTCGCTGACGATCGCGAACGACGTCGTCGCACCGCGCCCGCGCGACTGGTCGACCGCCGTGGTGGACTCCACGATGGCCGTCCGCACCGCGACCTCGCTCGGCCTGAGCTACACCGACACGTTGTTCCTGCACAGCGTCTATCTCGTCTACCAACGCACGCACAACCCGCGTTATCTCGCCTATCTCAAGGAGTGGGGTGACGCGCGGGTCAGGGCCGACGGCAGCACCGGCAACCCCTACCACGACCTCGACAGCATGCTGGCGGGCAACCTGTTCCTCGATCTCGCCCAGGCCACCGGCGAGGAGCGCTACCGACTGGCCGCCCAGCTCATCCGGGACCGGATCACCACCTATCCGCGCACGACCGACGGCGGCCTGATCCACAACGTCGCGTTCACCGGCCAGTTGTGGGCGGACGGGGTGTTCATGGTGCAGCCGTTCCTCGCGCGGGCCGGTGACATCGCGACCGCGGTGCAGCAGCTCACCACCTACTACCAGCACCTCAAGAACCCGGAAGGCCTGCTGCGCCACGCTTACGACGAGCAGCGGCGGCAGAGCTGGGCGGATCCGGTCAGCGGGCAGTCGCCCGAGGTGTGGTGCCGCGCGGTCGGCTGGTTCGGCATGGCCACCGTGGACGTGCTGCGCTTCGTGCCGCGGACGCACCCGGACCGCGCGGCGCTGGTGGAGATCGTGCGGCACCTCGCCGACGGCTACCGGCGGTTCCAGGACCCGGCGACCGGCCTGTGGTTCCAGCTGCCGGCCAAACCGGCGGTCGCGGGCAACTGGCTGGAGACGTCGTGTTCGAGCATGTACGCCTACACGATCTCGCGGGCGGTGAAGCAGGGCGTGCTGGGCCCGTCGTACCTCCCGGTCGCCCGCAGCGGGTACCGGGGTGTGCTGGCCAAGGCCTCGATCGGGTCGGACGGCCGGACCGCGGTCGCGGACATCAGCGTCGGCACGAGCGTGGGTGACGAGGGCTACTACCTGCGCCGGGCCCGTGCGGTGAACGACTTCCACGGCCTCGGTGCGTTCCTGATCATGAACGAGGAGCTGCGCTAACAGCTAGCTCACCGGCACGATCCGGGCGTCGAGGAGCACACCGTCCTCGACGTCGAGCAGCCCGAGGGTGCCGTGCGGCTGACGGCGCCGGTCGGTAGGCGAGCCGGGGTTGAACACCCGCAACCCGTTCTCCTGCTCGTCCCACGGGATGTGCGAGTGCCCGAACACGACGAGCCGCGCCGCCGGGAACCGGCGGCGCATCCTCGCCCAGCGGCCGGTCTTCTGGCCGCTGTCGTGGATCATCGCGACCGGCAGCCCCTCGATGTCGAACTCGACGGTCTCGGGTGCGCCCCAGGCCACCACATCAGGCCCGTCGTTGTTGCCGCACACGGCGACGACGGGCGCGTACTGCGCCAGTTCGTCCAGCACGGGGGCAACGCACACGTCGCCTCCGTGCAGGATCAGGTCGGCGGACCGCAGGTGTTCGGCCACGGCGGGCGGGCACCGCTTCCAGAACCGCGGCGCGTGCGTGTCTGACAGGACAACGACTCTCACGCCTGCCGACCGTACCGTCACACACCGGCGGCGCAGCGGAAGCCGATGTGGTGGTGCCCGGCGAACGGGTCGCGCGAGTACCCGTCCCGATCGATGACGCTCAAGGAAGACTCGTCGTGCGCCCCGCCTCGGGTGATCCGCGCCTGCAGCGACGACCGGTCCTCACGCCCGTCGTCCGCCACGTACGGGTAGGGCCGGTCGAGCGAACTGGTCCAGGTGTAGAGGTTTCCGATCAGGTCGTACACACCCTCCGGTGAGGCACCGGCGGGATGCGCGGTCACCGGGCTGGTCTCGCCGTAGGACTCCCCGTACTGCGCCCGCGTCCTGTCCAGCGGCGCACTCCCCCACGGCCACGGCCGCCCCTCGGTGCCGCGCACCGCGGCCTCCCACTCGGCCTCGGTCAGCAGCCTGGCCCCGCGTGCGTCGCAGTACTGCACGGCACCCCACCACCAGACCTCGGTCACCGGGTGGTCGGCGAATCCCTGCTCGACCGCGAACCGGCCGTCCCGCCGCAGGATCCGCGAGTCGTCGTCGCTGTCGTCGGTCGTGAAGATCTCGCGACCGGTCGCGTCCCGCACCGCGTCGCGTTCGATCGGGTGGATCGGGCCGTCCCACCGCCGCGGGTCGCCGCCGCGCGCGTTGACCAGGCCGTCCACCGACCGGTTCGCCCAGTCGACGAACTGCTGGGTCGTCACCGGATAGGCGTCCAGGCGGAAGGCCTTCACCCCGGAGTTGGCCGGGATCAGCACCATCCCGTCCACCACGGGGGTCGGGATCGGCGTGGACGGCAGCGTCGTCGGCAACGGGTCCGTAGGCACCGGACCAGTGGGAACAGCAGCGGAGCAGCCGGCGGCGAAGAGGGCCGCGAGCACGACCAGTCGTGAGTTCATAGGTCGAACCATATCTGTATCGATAGAAATATCGGAAGAGTCTAGCGATAGGTATCTCGATACATGTACGGTCCGGAGCCATGAAGTCACGAGAGGTTGAGGCCGACCTGCTGGACGCGGCGCTGACCACCGCCCACGCCGGGCTGGTCACGGCTTTCGGGCACGTGTCGGCGCTCGTCGGCGACGACAGGCTGCTGATCACGCCGCCGCGCCCGCTGGGGTCCCTCACGCTCACCGACCGCGCCGTCACGCTCGACCGCACGGCCCGCGACCTGCCGGAGGGCACACCGAAAGAGGCGTGGATCCACCTCGCCATCTACCGCGCGAGGCCGGACGTGCGGGCCATCTGCCGGGCGCAGCCCGAGACGGCCACCGCGCTGGCCTCGGCCGGAGTGCCGATCCGGCCGCTGCACGGCCAGGGCGCCTTCCTCGGGCCCGAGGTGCCGGTGTTCCACGACCCGCGCCTGGTGCGGGATCAGGACCGCGCACAGCAGCTTGCCGAGGCGCTCGGCACCGCGCCCGCGCTCCTCATGCGGGGCAACGGCGCGGTCACCGTCGGCGCCGACGTCGGTCAGGCCGTGGCACGGATGTGGCTTCTCGAGGCTTCCGCCCGGATCAACGCGCAGGCCGCCGCCGCCGGGCGGCCGCGCGCGCTGTCCACGAACGAACAGGCGGCGTGGCTCGCCGCCGAAACCGAACTCCTGAACCGGCTCTGGGCACACCTGCGAGCCGACCGGAAGGGACAGTCATGATCACGTTGCACGACATCGCGTACGTGCGTTCCGGCACCGCGGACGCCGAGGCGGCGACAGCGTTCGCCGTCGACGTCGTCGGCATGGAACTGGTCGCGCGGGAGGACGGGGTCACCTACCTCCGCGCGGACCACCGCCACCACTGTCTGGCCTTTGAGGACGGTGAGGCGGGCGTGCTCGCCTCCGCGTTCAGCCTGAAGGGCCCCGACGAGCTCGAAGCGGCCGGGAAGGAGCTCGAAGCGGCAGGCGTCACCGTGGCCCGCGGCACCCCGAAGCAGGCGAGGTCGCGCCGCGTCGAGGACTTCATCGCGTTCGACGACCCGTTCGGCAACCGCATCGAACTGGTGCACGGCCAGGTGCAGCTCGCCCGTCCTGTCCACTTCGGACGCCCGGCAGGCATCACCGAGTTCGGCCACATCTGCTTCGACGCTCCCGACGTGCGGGAGGCCTACCAGTTCTGGTCGACGCTGTTCAACGTCAAGGTCTCCGACTGGATCGGCGACTGGGCGTGCCTGATGCGGTTCGACCCGGTGCACCACAAACTGGCGGTGTTCCGCGGTAGCGAACCGGGGCTGTGCCACATCAACTTCCAGGTCGACTCGCTCGACGACGTGATGCGCAACTGGCGGTTCCTGCAGGCGAAGGGCGTGGAGATCGAGATGGGGCCGGGCAGGCACCCGCAGTCGACCGCGATCTTCGTCTACTTCAAGGGACCCGAGGGCCTCACCTACGAGTACTCCTACGGCGTCCGGAACCTCGATGACGACTGGGTGCCCAGGGTCTTCGACCCCACCGAGCCCGACGCCATCGACATGTGGCACGGACCGATCCAGCGCACCCAGACCCAGGCCCAGATCCGCCGCCCCCTCACCGCGTAAGGAAATCGTCATGTCCCGGATTCTCATCATCGTTCTATGCGGTCTCGCCCTCGCATTCGACGGCTACGACCTGGTGGTCTACGGCACGACGATCAAGGCATTGCGCGACGAGTGGGGCATCTCCGCCGCCGAGGCCGGCACGATCGGCAGCGCGGCGCTGGTCGGCATGCTCATCGGCGCGCTCCTGGTCGGCACGCTCACCGACAGGTGGGGCCGCCGCAGGACGTTCCTGCTCAGCGTCGCCTGGTTCTCGGTGCTGATGGCCGCGGCGGCCGCCGCCACGTCCCCCGACATGTTCCTCGTGCTGCGGTTCCTCGCGGGCATCGGCCTGGGCGGCCTGATGCCGACCGCGGCGACGCTGACGATCGAGTACGCGGCCGAGAAGCACCGCGCTTTCACTTACGCCGCAATGCAGTCCGGCTACGCGGTCGGCGGCATCCTGGCCGCCACGCTGGCGATCCCGCTGCTGCCCACGGCGGGCTGGCGGGTGATGTACCTGATCGGTGCCGCGCCGCTGATCCTCGTTCTCCCCCTGGCGTTGCGCTACCTGCCCGAGTCGCTCGAGTACCTGGTCTCGCGCGGCCGGCACGACGAGGCCAAAGCACTCGCCGCCCGGCTCGGAGTCCCGGTTCCGGCACCGTCCGAGCACAGCGGCAGTGGCGTGCGCACCCTCGTCCAGCGGCCGTACCTGCGCCGCACCCTGCTGTTCTGGGTCGCGTCGTTCTGCGGCCTGCTGCTGGTGTACGGCCTGAACACCTGGCTTCCGGAGATCATGCGCGCCTCGGGCTACCCGCTGGGTTCGGCGCTGAGCTTCCTGCTGGTGTTCAACCTCGGCTCGGTCTTCGGCGCGCTGCTCGGCGGCCGGCTCTCCGACCGGCACGGCGCGAAGCCGATCATCCTCGGCTCGTTCGCGCTGGCCGCGGTGTGCGCCGCGGCCCTGAGCACCAACCCCGGCCAGCTGCTCATCTACGTCCTGGTGGGCCTGTCCGGCTACGGCACGATCGGCACGATGCACCTGATCAACGCCCACGTGACCAGGTCCTATCCGGCCGGTGTGCGGGCGACGGGCATCGGCTGGGCGCTCGGTGTCGGCCGGCTCGGCGCCATCCTCGGCCCGACGGTCGGCGGCGTGATCATCGACTCGAGCCTGGGCGCCATCTGGAACTTCTACCTCTTCGCCGTGGTCGCGGTGCTCGGCGCGGTCGCTGTCGCCGCGTTCCCCCGCACCCGTGCACTCGCTGGAGCGACGTCGTGAAAACCCTTGTCTGGACGGTAGAACGCGCAGCCGAAGAGTTGCTGCGACGCGAGGACGACCGCGTCGACGGCGACCCGTTGAGCGACACCTGGCCCGAGCTCGACCTGGAGACCGCCTACGCCGTCCAGGACGAGACGCTGCGACTGCGGCTGGCCCGCGGTGAAACGTTGATCGGCGTCAAGCTCGGCCTCACCTCGCGAGCCAAGCAGCAACGCATGAACGTCGACTCCCCACTGGTGGCGTGGCTGACCGACGCGATGGTGCTGCCGATGGGTGTGCCGGTGCCGACGCACAAGCTGATCCACCCGCGCGTCGAGCCCGAGATCGCTTTCGTGATGGGCAAAAGGCTCGCCGGGCCCGGCGTGACGGCGGCGACCGCGATCTGCGCGGTGGAGAAGGTGTTCGCCGGGCTGGAGATCATCGACAGCCGGTACCGCGACTTCCGCTTCACGCTGCCCGATGTGGTGGCGGACAACGCCTCTTCCGGCGCGTTCGTCACCGGTTCGGTCGGCCGCTCCCCCGACGAGCTCGACCTCGCCCTGGAGGGCTGCGTCCTGTCGTCCGGAGGTTCCGTCGTCTACACCGCGACCGGTGCCGCCGTGCAGGGACATCCCGCCCAGGCACTGGCGCTGGCCGCGAACACGCTGGCGCGCAGGGGAAAGCGGATCGAGGCGGGCTGGATCGTGCTGACCGGCGGCGTCACCGACGCCGTGCCGCTCACCTCGGAAGCGCCCGTGTCCGTCGAGTTCGCCGGCCTCGGCCGCCTGACGGTGGGGAGCTGAGCCATGCCGATCGTGCGCATCGAGGTGGCTCAGGGCCGCGACGCCGAGACGTTGCGCCAGGGCCTGCGGGCCGTCCACGAGGCGGTCCGCGACAGCTTCGGCGTCCGGGACGAGCAGGTCCGGGTGCTGCTGACCGAAGTGCCGCCACAGCACTGGAGCGCGGGCGGAAAGACTTTGCCGGAACGGGAGTGGGAGCGATGAAGAGCATCAAACACGTGATCGGCGGAGCCGAGATCGACTCGGCCGACGGCGCCACCTTCGACGACATCGATCCGTACACGCAGGAGGCCTACGCGACCGTCGCGCTCGGCGGCGCGAAGGAGGCGGACGACGCCGTCAGGGCCGCGCGCAAGGCGTTCGACGAGGGCCCGTGGCCGCGGATGTCCTTCGACGAGCGCGGAAAGCTCATCCACAAGCTCGCGGACCTGATGGACCAGCACAACGAGGACCTGGCGCTGGCCGACACCCGTGACATGGGCAAGCCGGTCACCGCCGCGAAGACCAAGGACGTGCCGCGCTCCGCGCTCAACTTCCGGTTCTTCGCCGACCACGCCCGGCTCGCCGAGTCGCAGCACCTGCCCTCGGCGACCGGCCACCACACCTACGTCCAGCACGCGCCGGCCGGTGTGGTCAGCGCGATCGCACCGTGGAACTACCCGCTGATGCTGGAGACGTGGAAGGTCGCGCCCGCGCTGGCGTGGGGCAACACGGTGGTGCTCAAGCCCGCAGAGGACACCCCGCACTCGGCCTACCTGCTCGCCAGACTCGCTTTGGAGGCAGGCATTCCGGACGGCGTGCTGAACGTGGTGCACGGCTTCGGGCCCGGCTCTGCCGGTGAGGCGCTCACGGTCAACCCGGCCGTCGACCGCATCACGTTCACCGGCGAATCCGGCACTGGACGGGCGATCGCCCGCGCTGCGGCGGCGAACCTGACGCCGCTGAGCTTCGAACTGGGAGGCAAGGGTTGCAACCTGGTCTTCGACGACGCCGACCTGGACAGCGCCGTGTCGTGGTCGATCGAGGCGGCGTTCGGCAACGCCGGTCAGGTGTGCCTCGCGGGGTCGCGGTTGTACGTGCAGCAGGGTGTGTACGACGAGTTCGTGGCGCGGTTCGCTGATGCCGCAGCGGCTTTGCGGCTCGGTGACCCGAAGGACCCGGCCACGAAGGTCGGCCCGCTGGCGAGCCAGGAGCACTACCGCAAGGTCACGAGCTACCTGGACCCGGAGGCCACCGGCAACGCCAAGGTGCTCGGCGGCGGGGGTGCGCCCGGCTGGTTCGTGCGGCCCACCATCGTGATCGACCCGCCGGCGCACGCTCCCGTGCTGCGCGAGGAGATCTTCGGCCCCGTGGTGACGGTCACGCCGTTCACCACCGAGGCCGAGGCGGTCAAGCTCGCCAACGACACCCCGTACGGCCTGTCGGCGATGCTCTTCACCGAGAACCTCCACCGCGCTCACCGCGTCGCGGGCAGCCTGAACAGCGGCAACGTCTGGGTGAACTGCTTCTTCGTGCGCGATCTGCGGGCACCGTTCGGCGGGTTCGGCGACTCGGGCATCGGCCGCGAGGGCGGCGCGTTCAGCCGGGAGTTCTTCACCGAGGCGAGGACCATCACCATGCGAATCGCCCTAGAAGTTGCCCCAGAAGTTGTCACGGCATGAGCGCGAAAACGTTAACATCGATACATGTCTCTTCCTCACGTCTTGCTGGGAGTCCTCGAAGCGCGGCCGATGAGCGGGTACGAGCTCACGCAGCTCTTCGGCGCCTCGACGCGGTGGGTCTGGTCCGCTCCGCAGAGCCAGATCTACCCGGCGCTCAAGAAGATGGAGGACGGCGGCCTCATCACGGGCGAGGAGCAGACGCGGGGCACGCGGATGACCCGCACGGTCTACGCGATCACCGACGCGGGCATGGCCGAGCTGCGGGAGTGGATCGGCACCCCGTTGCCGGTGCCGCCGTCCCGCGACGCCCTCGAGGTGCAGGCGCTGTACTTCGACCTGGTGCCGGCCGAGTCGGCCAAGCGGGTCCTGAAGGAGTTCATCAGCGAGCTGGAAGTAGCGCTGGAACACGCGGAGGCGCACCAGGCGCGGTTGCTCGCCAAGGACACCGAGCTGCTCAAGGAGCGGATGAGCAAGCGGCCGGTCGCCGAGCACGACCGGATGGCCCGGCTGAAGGCACATGTGTTCGCCGGGCACGCGGCGGTGGCCAGGACGCGCATCGCCTGGGCGCAGGAGGGGTTGCGGCTGCTCGACGACGCGTAGCGGCCCTCCTCCAGCGCGGTCGGTTCACTTTCGCTGGAGGTACCTGTGTTCTCAACGACTGATTCACTTTCGGTGGTGAAGGCCGCCACGGCGTTGGCGGAGGCGTCACGCACGACCGTCGCCTGTCCGCCGGTGCGTTATCTGCTTCCCATCGGCGACGTCAACGCGGCGTACGAGGTGCAGCGCTACAACGTCGCCGAGGGGCTGGCGCAGGGCCGCCGGCTGGCCGGTCGCAAGATCGGTCTGACGAATCCCGCCGTGCAGCAACAACTCGGCGTGGACCGGCCGGACTTCGGCGCGTTGTTCGCCGACACCGAGGTGCCCGACGGCGGATCGGCCGACACCTCGCGGCTGATCCGGCCGCGGGTCGAGGCCGAGGTGGCGCTCGTGCTGGCCGAGGACCTGCCGCTGGGCGGGTACGGGCCGGAGGACGTGCGCCGCGCGGTCCGGTTCGTGCTGCCGTCGCTGGAGATCGTCGACAGCCGGGTCGCGGACTGGGACATCGGCATCGTGGACACGGTGGCGGACAACGCCTCCGCCGGGCTGTTCGTGCTCGGCTCGCCGGTACCGCTGGGCGGCCTGGACCTGCCGTCGGTGCAGATGTCCATGAGCCGCAACGGTGAGGTCGTCTCGACCGGCACCGGCGCGAACTGCCTGGGCGACCCGCTGATCGCCGCCGCGTGGCTCGCCAACACGCTCTCGTCGTTCGGCGATCCGTTGCGGGCGGGCGACATCGTGCTGACGGGCGCGCTCGGGCCGGTCGTGGACGTCCTGCCCGGCGACGCGTTCGACGCCACGATCTCCGGGATCGGCCGGGTCGGCGTGCACTTCACCTCGGGAGGGCAGCCGTGACGACCAAGGCAGCGGTGATCGGGTCCGGCAACATCGGCACCGATCTGATGATCAAGATCCTGCGGCTCTCGCAGGAGTTGGAGATCGTCGCGATGGCCGGCATCGATCCGGACTCGGACGGCCTCGCGCGGGCACGGCGGCTGAAGGTCGCCACCACGGCCGAGGGCGTCGACGGCCTGGTCGCGCTGGACGAGTTCGCGGACGTCTCGATCGTTTTCGACGCCACGTCCGCGGGCGCACACCAGCGGCACGATCAGGTGCTGGGCGCGTTGGGCCACACGTTGATCGACCTCACGCCGGCGGCCATCGGCCCGTTCGTCGTGCCGGCGGTGAACCCGGAGGCGGCGTCGGGCGTGCGCAACGTCAACATGGTGACGTGCGGCGGCCAGGCCACCGTCCCGATCGTCGCCGCGGTCTCCTCGGTCACCCCGGTGCACTACGCCGAGATCGTGGCGTCGATCGCGTCCCGCTCGGCCGGTCCCGGCACGCGCGCCAACATCGACGAGTTCACCGAGACCACCGCCGGTGCCCTGGAACAGGTCGGCGGGGCCGCTCGCGGCAAGGCGATCATCGTGCTCAACCCGGCGGACCCGCCGATGATCATGCGGGACACGGTGTACTGCCTGGTGTCCGACTGCGACACCACCGCAGTGGCCGAATCCGTGCAGCGCATGGTCGCCGACGTCCGCCGCTACGTGCCCGGCTACCGGCTCAAGCAGCAGGTGCAGTTCACCCGCGTGCGGCCGGACGACCCGATGCACCGGCTGGGCTCGGTGCTGGTCTCGGTCTTCCTGGAAGTGGAAGGCGCCGCCCACTACCTGCCCGCCTACGCGGGCAACCTCGACATCATGACCTCGGCCGCACTGCGGACCGCGGAACGCATCGCCACAGGAGTGCCGGCATGACTGTCACCAGGACAACGGGGATCCGGCTCACCGACGTGACGTTGAGGGACGGCATGCACGCCGTCCGGCACCGCTACACCGTCGCCCAGGTGCGGGCGATCGCGCGGCTGCTCGACGAGGCGGGCGTGCACGCCATCGAGGTCGCGCACGGCGACGGCCTGTCCGGCTCCAGCGTCAACTACGGCGTCGGCGCCCACACCGACTGGGAGTGGATCTCGGCCGTGACGGAGGTGGTCGAACGCGCAGTGCCGACCACGTTGTTGTTGCCCGGCATCGGAACCGTGCGCGATCTCAAGCAGGCTCACGCGTTGGGCATCCGTTCGGTGCGGGTCGCCACGCACTGCACCGAGGCGGACGTCGCGGCGCAACACATCGCAGCCGCGCGCTCGCTCGGCATGGACACGTCGGGATTCCTGATGATGTCCCACCTCGCCGAGCCCGCCGAACTCGCGAAGCAGGCCGCGCTGATGGAGTCCTATGGCGCGCAATGCGTCTACGTCACCGACTCCGGTGGCCGGCTCACGATGGACGGCGTGCGCGAGCGGGTTCGGGCGTACCGGGACGTGCTTTCCGCGGACACCGAAATCGGCGTGCACGCGCACCACAACCTGGGGCTCGGCGTCGCCAACTCCGTCGTGGCGGTGGAGAACGGCGCCACTCGAGTCGACGCTTCCCTTGCCGGGCAAGGAGCCGGGGCGGGCAACTGCCCGCTGGAGGCGTTCGTCGCGGTAGCCGACATCACCGGCTGGGAGCACGGCTGCGACCTGTTCGCGTTGATGGACGCGGCCGACGACGTGGTGCGCCCGTTGCAGGACCGGCCGGTGCGCATCGACCGCGAGACGCTGACCCTCGGCTACGCGGGCACGTACTCGAGCTTCCTGCGGCACGCGGAGAAGGCCGCGCTGGACCACGGCCTGGACACGCGCTCGATCCTGGTCGAGGTCGGCCGGCGGCGGTTGATCGGCGGGCAGGAGGACCTGATCGCCGACATCGCGCTGGATCTGGTGAAGTGAGGGCGTGCGTGGTTGTGGTCGCTCTGGCGGCCACAACCACGCACTGGCACCAGGTCAGGCGCGCCCGCAGTAGTTCTCGATCGGCAGGTTCGCGCGCTGGTCGCCCTTGAAGTAGAGCGCGCTGGACAGGTAGCGACCCCCGTCCTGGCGGCTCACCATGAGCCAGTACTCGTTGACGAGGCCGTAGTCGAAGATGCGCTCACCGTGCGTCCAGCAGAACGCGTCGACGGTCTCCCCAGCCTTGATCACGCCGAACACCTTGCACGACGTGGCCGGGCACTCACGGATGTTCACGTCGGCCCACGCCGTCACGGGCGTTCTCTGCGGGAGCGCCTGTTCTGCCTGTGCCACACCGGATCCAGCCAACAGCGCCGCCGCGGCGAGCACCGTCCCCAGTACGAGCTTCATGCGTTTCCTCCCAGTGATTTGTCGATCATCGGCAGGAAACGCGGTCCACCAAGATCGGGTTGCACGCGGTCAACGGTCAACGCGCGGTTCGTCCCGGGCGGAAGTGGGTACCTGACCCGCATGGCACGGGCGATCTGGAGCGGTTCGGTCAGTTTCGGGCTGGTCAGCATCCCGGTGGAGTTGTACAGCGCCACCGAGGACCACACGGTGCACTTCAACCAGTTCCAGCGCGGGACGTCCGACCGCATCCGGTACAAGCGCGTCAACGAGCGAACCGGCCGCGAGGTGCCCTACGACAAGATCGTGAAGGGCCACGAGGTCGGCAGCGGCGAGTACGTGGTGGTCGAGCCGGAGGAACTGGACGAGATCGCGCCGGGACGGTCGCGCACACTCGACATCGAGGCGTTCGTGGACATCGGCGAGATCGACCCGGTGCACTTCCAGAAGGCCTACTGGCTCGGCCCGGCCAAGCCCGAGTTCTCCCGGCCGTACCTGCTGCTCGCCCAGGCGATGAAGAAGACGAACCGGGCGGGGATCGCGCTGTTCGTCATGCGCGGCAAGCAGTACCTGACCGCGTTGAAGGAGGACCACGGGATCCTGGCCGTCCACACGCTGTTCTTCGCCGACGAGATCAGGAAGCCGAAGGACGTGCTGGACGTGACGCCGCAAGGCCGGGCGCCACGCGGCAAGGAGCTCGACATGGCGGTGTCGCTGGTCGAGTCGATGGCGGACGACTGGCGGCCGAAGGACTACCGCGACACCTACACCGAGCGCGTCACCAAGCTCATCAAGGCCAAGGAGAAGGGCCGCGAGGTCGTCGCCGAGGCCGAGCCTCCCGAGGCCACGGGGGTCGTGGACCTCGTGGAGGCGTTGCAGCGCAGTGTCGAGGCGAGCAAGAAGAAGCGCGGCAGGAAGGTCAGCTGACGACGAGAGCCGGCGCGTTGTCGGTCCCACCGGCGTACAGAGCAGCCCGCACGTCGCACGTCGCACGTCGCACGTCGCGCGGCACGCGGCACGCGGCACGAAGGTCAGCTGACCACGAGAGCGGTCGCGTTGTCGGTCCCACCGGCATACAGAGCAGCCCGCACAAGCCGCTCAGCCGACCCCTGACCCGCCAGGATCGCCTCGATCCCGTCATGCCCCAACGGCCCGTAAACCCCATCCGAGGCGAGCACAAGCCGCGTGGCCCGAGTCGCAGCACGCCCGATGTTCTCCCGCGTGGCATGCCGCACAGTGTTGGTGACGACGTGATCCAGCCGTGGCTCCGGCACAACGCCGCGCGAGCGGAAGTACTCCGCCACGGTGTGATCGGTCGTCAACTGCACGAGATCCGAGCCATCAGAGGCGTATGCGCGGGCGTCGCCTGCCCACGCCACGTCGAAGCCGCCGTCCGGACGGGCCGTGGCGACCACGATCACCGCGTCGCCGCTGTGGACCTGCAGCGCGTCGTGGGCGGCGAGGATCGCGGCGACCGGGTCGGTGAGCAGGGCGGCGGCGCGTGCGGCTGCCCATGCGGCTTCGGTGGCCGCGGCGGAGTCGCCTACGCCGTCGGCCACGACGAAGGTGCGGCGGCCGTTGGTGGCGTACGCGTCGGCGTTGTGCGTGCGCGGTCCCCGCTCCGAGGCGTAGGTCACGGTGAGCGCGGTACCCAGTGGCATGGTGCGATCGATCAGCATGGCGGACCTCCCTGACTCCACTAAGCCCCGCGTGGCTAGGAGTCTGCTGTCAGCACCCTGAGAAAAACTCTAGAATTCCGCCGCCCGGCGAAACCGGTCCGCCGCCCGGATCAGTGCCGCGGACAGTTCCGGCGGGGAGACGACCTGGAACTCGACGGTGATGCTCGCGAGCATGAACACCACGTCGTCCATCGTCTCGCCACCGACCCGGACGTGGCACGAGGTTTCGTCCAGGGCGAAAACTTCGCCGTAGCTGCGCCAGCCGGCCGCCTCCGAGGCGGGCACGCTCAGCCGCACGAGACCCTGCACCGGCCACCGTCCGGCCACCTTCTGGGCGACGAAGGCGCCCGCGTCGCCGCCGGGGATCTCCCGAGGCGTGAACCGCGCGCCGAACGGGGTCCGCACGGTCATCCGATCGAGCCGGAAGATCCGCCAGTCGTCCCGTTCCCCGTCCCACGCGACCAGGTACCAGCGCCGGCCCCACGTCACGAGCCGGTGCGGTTCCACCTCGCGCAGCGACTCCTCCCCCGCGTGCCCGACGTAGGAGAACCGCAGGCGCTGCCGGTCGCGGCACGCCGTGCCGACGGCGGTCAGCAGCGAGGCGTCCACGACGGGCGCGGAACCGGTGTGCGGCACGGTCTCGATCTCCAGCGCCGCCACCCGGTGCCGCAACGCAGACGGCAGCACCTGCTCGACCTTCAACAACGCCCGCACGGCCGTCTCGCCGATGTTCTCGATGCCGCTCGCGGTCCGCAGCCCGACCGCCACGGCCACCGCCTCGTCGTCGTCGAGCAGCAACGGGGGCAGCCGCGCACCCGACCCGAGCCGGTAGCCGCCGCCGGACGTGCCCATCGACGCGTGCACCGGGTAGTCGAGGTCGCGGAGCTTGTCGACGTCGCGGCGGACCGTCCGGGTGCTGACCCCGAGCCGGTCGGCGAGCTCCTCGCCGGACCACTCCCGGCGTGACTGCAGCAGACCCAGCAACTTCAGCAAGCGAGCAGATGCCACTGTAGGACCATATCTGTCCTACAGTCGAAATAGCGTCTTCAGCATGAAGCCGTTCGAGATCAACATCCCGCAGTCCGACATCGACGACCTGCACCGCCGCCTCGACCAGACCCGGTGGCCGGACTCACCGGCAGGCGCGAGCTGGGCGCAGGGCACGCCGAAAGAACACCTCCAGGAGCTGGCCGAGCACTGGCGACGCCTCGACTGGCGCGAGGTGGAGCGGCGGCTCAACAAGTTCCCGCAGTTCCTCACCGAGATCGACGGCGCGCGGCTGCACTTCATCCACGTCCGCAGCGCCAACGAGAACGCCGAACCGCTGCTGCTCACGCACGGCTGGCCGTCGACCTGCTTCGCGTTCGCGGAGATGATCGAGCCGCTGAGCCGCGACTTCCACCTGGTGATCCCGTCGGTGCCCGGTTTCGGGTTCTCCGGCCCCACCAGGGAACTCGGCTGGAACATCCCGCGCGTGGCCGGCGTGTTCGCCGAACTGATGAAACAGCTCGGCTACGACCGGTACATCGCGCACGGCTACGACTTCGGCGCCATGCTCACCCGCCACCTCGGGATGCGCGACGAGGTGCGCGCGATCCACGTCAACCAGATCTTCTCCGCGGGCGTCACGGCCGACACCGCCGACATGGAGGTCGAGGCCGAGCGGAAGTCCGTCGAGAAGGCGTTCAAGTACGAGTTCGAGCAGTTCGGGTACGTGTCGATGCAGAGCACCCGGCCGCAGTCGGTCGCCTACGCGCTCACCGACTCACCGGTCGCGCAGCTGGAGTGGATCGAGTGGGCGTTCCACACCTGGAGCGACCCGGACGTCGGCGTGCCGAGGGACGCGTTGCTGACCAACGTGTCGATCTTCTGGTTCACCCGGACCGCGGGGTCGTCGGCGCGGTACTACCACGAGGGCGACGAGACCTGGGGCGAGTTGGAGCCGGAGTCGCCGACCCCGACGTCGGTGGCGGTGTTCCCGCACGACGCGGGCGTCGCGATCCGGCGGATGGCCGAACGCAACCACAACATCGTGCGGTGGACGGAGATGCAACAGGGCGGGCACTTCGCGGCGTTGGAGGTGCCGGAGCTGATGGTGCGCGAACTGCGAGAGTCGTTTCTTTTGTGAGTAACGTGATCACGTGAGGTTCACGGTGTTCAGCGAGGGTGCGGCACGGGACCGGAGACTACGGTGATCTACGTGCGGTACAAGGTGTTCGGCGCGGTCTCCGCGTCGGTGAACGGCCGCGTGCTCGAATTCGGCCCGACACGGCTCGGCGCCCTGCTCGGGGTCCTGCTCGTCGACGCGGGCCGGGTGGTCGGCGCCGAGGACCTGGTCGACCGCGTCCTGGGCGACGACCCGCCGCCGCGCGCCCGCGCGATGATGCAGACCTGGCTGACCCGGTTGCGGCAGACCGTGCCTGGCCTGGTCGAACGCGACGGCGGCGGGTACGTCGTCCGCGTCGATCCGCTGGAGATCGACCTGCACCTGTTCCGGCACCTCGTGCGCACGGGCCGCATCGCCGAGGCGTTGCCACTCGCGGCCCAGGACCTGCTGCTGATGCTGGAAACCCCGTGGGCGCGGCAAGTGCGCCAGGACTTCGCCGCCGAACTGCTGGCGGCGCGCCTGGACCACACCGACGCGCGGCTGGGCTCCGGCGAGCACGAGGCGCTCGTGCCGGAGCTGCAGCAGCTCGCCGCGCAACACCCGCTGGACGAACGGATCGCCGGGCAGCTGATCGACGCGTTGCACGGCAGCGGCCGCATTCCCGACGCCGCAAGGCATTTCGAGCTGATGAGCGCCCGGCTCGCGGACGAGCTGGGCGCCGAGCCGTCGCGGCGGCTGATCACGGTGTACCGGCGTCTGCAGGCCGCCTCGGCACCGAGGCAGCTGCCCGCGCCGCCCAAGCCGTTCACCGGGCGGGCGCTGGAGCTGGCCGAGCTGGACCAGGCACCGGACGGCGTCGTGGTGATCACCGGTACCGGCGGGGTCGGGAAGACCTCGCTCGCCGTGCACTGGGCGCACCGCGCGGCCGAACGGTTCCCGGACGGGCAGCTCTACGTGAACCTGCACGGGTTCGGGCCGAGCGGCGCGGCGGTGAGTCCCGGTGACGCGCTGCTGCGGTTCCTGTCGGCGCTGGACGTGCCACGCGGCAAGGTGCCGCACGACCTGGCCGGGCAGTCGGCGTTGCTGCGCGACACGCTCGCGGGCAAGCGGGTGCTGATGGTGCTGGACAACGCGACCGACGCCGACCAGGTCGAGCCGTTGCTGCCGCGTTCCCCGAACACGCACGTGGTGATCACCAGCCGGACCGCGCTGGAGCCTGCCCGGAAAGCGTTTTCCCTCCCGCTGGGCCTGTTGCCGCCCGACGACGCCCGCGAGCTGCTGGCCAGCCGCATCGGGCACGACCGGGCAGACGCCGAGCCGGACGCCCTCGACACGGTGGTGCGCCGGTGCGCCCGTCTGCCGCTGGCACTCGCGGTCGCCGGGGCGCGGGCGGCCACGCAACCGGAGTTCCCGCTGGCCGCGCTCGCCGACGAGCTGGCCGACCTCGACGCGTTCGCCGACGACGATGACGTCACCGCGGACCTGCGGTCCGTCTTCTCCCACTCCTGCAAGGCACTGAGCCCCGCGGCGCTGCGCCTGTTCCGGTTGCTCGGGCTGATGCCGGGCTCGGACGTCAGCCTCGCCGGTGCCGCCTCGCTGGCCGGGATCGGGCCGGCCGAGACCAGGGAGTTGCTCACCGAACTCGCCAGGGCGAACCTGCTCGACGAGCCCGTGCCCGGCCGGTTCACGTGCCACGACCTGCTGCGCGACTACGCCGCCGAACTCGCCCGCGACGACGAGCGGGACGAGGCGCTGCACCGGCTGCTCGACCACCTCGCGCTGACCGCCGTCGAGGCGGGCGTGGTGTTCACGCCGAGCCGCCACCGCCCGGACGTGCCGGCACCCGCGGCGGGCGTGACGATCCCGGAGATCGGCACGCACGAGGAGGCGCTGGGGTGGCTGCTGACCGAGCACCCGACGCTGATGTCGGCGATGCGGTACGGCAACCCCACCCAGACGTGGCTGATGGGCTGGTCGCTCGCGGACGTCCTGGACCGGCAGGCACGGCACCGGGATCTGCTGACGTCACAACAACTCGCGGTCGCCGCGCTCGAACGGCTCGACGACCGCGACGGCCTGGGCCGCACGCTGATCAACCTCGGCCGCGGCTTCGCCAGGCTGGATCGGCTCGACGAGGCCACCACCGCGCTGCGGCGCGCCTTCGACGTGTACCAGGGCAACCCCGCGGGCCAGGCCGGGGTGCTGGTGAACATCGCGATGCTGTGCCCGGACGACCGGATCCCGGAGGCGATCGAGTACACCCAGCACGCGCTGGCGTTGTTCGAGGAGTGCGGCGATCGCTACGGCCAGGCCAACGCGCTGACCGGATTGGCCTGGGGTCACGCCAAGATCGGCGAGCACCGCACGGCCATCGAGTACGCCGAGCGCGTGATGCCGTTGTGGCGGGCGATGGACCACGTGATCGGCGAGGCCGAGACGTGGGACAGCCTGGGTGCGGCGTACCTCGGCCTGGGCGTGTACGCGCGGGCCGCCGAGGCGTTCACCCGGTCCGCCGCGCAGTTCCGGCTGGGCGGCGACCTGACGCTCCAGGCGTCCGCCTACGACAAGCTCGGCGACACCCACGCTGCCGCGGGTGACGCCGAGCAGGCCAGGCAGGCCTGGCGGAAATCGGCCGAGGTGTACGCGGAGGCCGGTCTGCCGGCCGATCACGTCCGCGGGAAGCTACAACCCGAACGCCAGTAGCACGTGACCGTGCGGGTTCACGTAGTCCGAGTGGTACCCGGACTGCACGTAGACCATGCCGTCCGACACCACCGCCCCCGTACCGGGCCCGGCCATCTGGCCGCCACGCCCCGTCACGCCGTTGACCCCGCGAACGTCCTGGATCGTGTCGTGGGCCCAGATGATCTGACCGGTTTTCGAGTCGTACGCACGGAACTTGCCGTCGGACGCACCCAGCCACACCACACCCGGCGAGCTGGACACCGGCACGCCGTGCGCCGGCGCGCATCCTGGCTGGCCGGCCACGCCACCCGTGGAGCACCCGTCCGCGGGTGCCGGGGTCTCCCACAACACCGCGCCGGTGGCGGGATCCACCGCGAACAACTTGCCGGGACCGGCGTAGTAGGTCGCGATGTAGAGCCGCTTGCCGTCGTAGCTCGACCCCCACTGGATGCCAGAGATGCCACCGCTGGGCAGCGGCACGCCGAGCTGCCGGCGCCACACGACCTGCCCCGTCGCGGCGTCGAACACGTGGTAGACACCGGACTTCTGGCCGACGCCGACGAGCTGGCGGCCGTTGACGCTGAACAGGTTCGGCGTCGCACCGATGTCGTAGTCGAGGTTCGTGCCGTCCTTCAGACCGGGGCAGTACCCCTCGGGATCCGGTTCGTTGCACGCCCAGCGCCACGTGTCGGCGTCGGTGACCTGGTTGGTCCACTTCACGGTGCCGGTCCGGGCGTCCAGCGCGAGCAGCGAGTCGAACTCACCGCCCTTGCCGGTGTAGTTCTGGCCGGTGCCCACGTAGAGAGTCCCGGTCCTGCGGTCGATCACCGGCGAGCTCCACACGCCGACGCCGGACGGCTCGAACCGCTTGGCGCCGTTGGGCCACGTGCCGACCTCGACCGGTTCCGGCACCGTGTAGTGACGCCAGACCAGCGCGCCGTCGTCGATGTCGTAGGCGTCGATGTGGCCGCGGAACGTGCAACACGGGTAGTCGCGCGGCAACACGTTCTCACCGCTGGAAGTGCCGATGTACACGCGTCCGTTGTAGACGATCGGCGAGCTGGTCGTCATCGATTGGATGGTGGTGTCCATCTGGACCTGCCACCGCATGCGCCCGGTGCGCTGGTCGAGCGCGAAGAGCCGCCCCGCGCTGTCACCGAACAACACCTTGCCGTCCGACACGGTCGGGCCGTCGGAGTTGTACGCGTACCTGCTGCCCGCCGGGAGCGTGAACTCCCACCGGGCCCGGCCGGTGCGCGCGTCACGGGCGTAGAACTTGCCGTCCGGGCCACCGAAGTAGATGGTGTCGCCGACCACGGCCGGCTGACTGCGGACGGCGTTGAAATTGCCCTTCTCGTAGGCGAACGCCCACTTCAGCTTGAGCTTGCCGGCGTTGCCCTGGTTGATGCGCCACTCCGCGGCGTTGTGCCGGGAGCCGTTCAGATCCTTCTGCCAGCCGGCCCAGTCCCCTGAGGCGTGCGCCATGGCGGGTGATGAGGTCAGCAAGACGAGCGCCGCAGACAGCAGCGCAGTGGTTTTGAGCATGGAATTTCCCCCTTCCACCACTCACCCTGGCAGCAGCGGAAGGGGGATGCGACCCCTTAAAGTCGTGTTGAGGCTTAGCCGATCGGTTGATGCGTCACGACCGCGACGCCCGGTCGGCCACGGCACCCTCGACACCGTCGAGCAACACCCGCAGGCCGTTCTGGAAGTTCTCCACCGCGTCGTTCTCCAGGTACGGCAGCTCCGGATCGACGGGCTCGCGGTCGCGCTCCAGCAGGTGCAGCATCGGGAACTTCTTCTCGAGGTCGGGCTCGATCTCCACCAGCACCGCCGACCGGGCGTACCACCACTCCTCGTCCGCCTCACCGGTCGCGCCACCGGCGGCCCGTGCCTCGGCGATGGTCTGGGCCGCGCCGCGCACGAAGTAGTTGAGGGCACCGACGATGCCGCGCAGCTCACGGCCGGGCAGCCCGGTCGTGACGAGGATCGAGGCCAGCGACTCGAACACCACGAACTCGTGCGGGCCGAGGACCGGACGGGCCTGCGAGACCTGCAGCACCCACGCGTGGCGGGCGTAGAACTCCCACATGTCGTGCGCCCACCGGGTAGCCGCGGCCCGCCAGCCGCCGGTCAGGTCGTAGGAGGCCGGGAGCTCGGCCATCGAGCGGTCGTACATGAGGTCGACGAGCTCGTTCTTGCCCGGCACGTACGTGTAGAGCGCCATGGCGGTGCGACCGAGCCGCTCCCCCACCGCACGCATCGACAGGGCGGCCATGCCGAGCTCGTCGGCGACCGCGATACCGGCGTCGACGATCGCGTCCACGCTCAGTCCGGGCTTCGGACCAGGACGTTTGTCGTCCTCACCGCTCCTGCGCCAGAGCAGCTCGATCGACCGGCGCGGGTCGCCCTGACCGGCGTAGACCACCACGGTTGCAACTCCTTACACCCTAAAGTACCCTTGTTGGTCGATACTTTACGGCATAAAGAATCAATGGGGGAAGAAGACAGTGACTGTCGCAGACAGCCATGACGTGATCCAGGTCCGCGGAGCCAGGGAGAACAACCTCGCGGACGTGTCGCTCGACGTCCCCAAGCGCCGCCTGACCGTCTTCACCGGCGTGTCCGGTTCCGGCAAGTCCTCGCTGGTCTTCGGCACGATCGCGGCCGAGTCGCAGCGCATGATCAACGAGACCTACACCGCGTTCCTGCAGTCGTTCATGCCGTCCATCGGCCGTCCGGACGTCGACGCGCTGCACAACCTGAGCGCGGCGATCATCGTCGACCAGGAGCGGATGGGGGCGAACTCCCGTTCCACCGTCGGCACTGCCACCGACGCGCACACCATGCTCCGCATCGTGTTCAGCCGCCTGGGCGAGCCGTACGTCGGCACGTCCGGCGCGTTCAGCTTCAACCTGCCCGAGGGCATGTGCCCGGCCTGCGAGGGCCTGGGCAAGGTCACCACCATCGACGTCGACGCGATCGTCGACAGGACCAAGTCCCTCAACGACGGCGCGATCGACGCACCGAACTACGGCGTCGGCACCTGGTACTGGCAGGTGCTCGCGAACTCCGGCCTCTACCCCGCCGACAAGCCGATCTCCGAGTTCACGGAGCAGCAGCTCCACGACTTCCTCCACAAGCCGACGACGAAGCTGAACATCGGCGGCACCAACGTCACCTACGACGGCCTGATCACGAAGCTGCAGCGGACGATCCTCGGCAAGGACCGCGAGTCGATGCAGCCGCACGTCCGGGCGTTCGTCGACCGGGCGGTCACGTTCGCGACCTGCACGAGCTGCCGGGGTGCCCGCCTCAACGAGGCCGCGCTGAGCTCCCGGATCCGCGGCGTCAACATCGCGGACTGCTGCGAGATGCAGATCAGCGACCTCGCGAAGTTCGTGCACTCGATCGACGACCCGTCGGTCGCGCCGCTGCTCGCGACGTTGCGCAACACGCTCGACTCGCTGGTGGAGATCGGTCTCGGCTACCTGTCGCTGGACCGCGAGTCGGGCACGCTGTCCGGTGGCGAGTCGCAGCGGGTGACGATGGTGCGCCACCTCGGATCGTCGCTGACCGACATCACCTACGTCTTCGACGAACCGACCGTCGGCCTGCACCCGCACGACATCCAGCGGATGAACAACCTGCTGCTGATGTTGCGGGACAAGGGGAACACCGTACTCGTCGTCGAGCACAAGCCGGAGACCATCGAGATCGCCGACCACGTCGTCGACCTCGGGCCGGGCGCCGGCGTCAACGGCGGCCACCTCTGCTACTCCGGTGACGTGGCGGGGCTGCGCACGTCAGGAACCCTGACCGGCCGGCACCTCGACCACCGGGCGAAGCTGCGCTCGGAGTTCCGCTCGCCCAAGGGTTTCCTGTCGATCAGCGGCGCTCGCACCAACAACCTCAAGGACGTCTCGGTCGACATCCCGCTCGGGGTGCTGACGGTGGTGACGGGGGTCGCCGGCTCCGGCAAGTCGTCGCTGATCCACGGCTCGCTGCGCAAGCAGCCGGACGTGGTGACGGTCGACCAGGCGGCGATCCGCGGGTCACGCCGGTCGAACCCGGCCACCTACACCGGCCTGCTCGACTCGGTGCGGACCGCGTTCGCCAAGGCCAACGGCGTGAAGGCGGCGTTGTTCAGCGCGAACTCCGAAGGCGCCTGCCCGCACTGCAAGGGCATCGGCCTCGTCTACACCGACCTGGCGATGATGGCCGGTGTCGCGACCGTGTGCGAGAAGTGCGAGGGCAAGCGGTTCACGCCCGAGGTGCTGCGCTACACGTTGCGAGGCAAGAACATCAGCGAGGTGCTCGGCATGTCCGTGGCCGAGGCCCGCGACTTCTTCCCGTCCGGGCAGGCCGGCGCGGTGCTGCGCAGGCTGCACGACGTCGGCCTGTCGTACCTGTCGCTGGGCCAGCCGCTGACCACGCTGTCCGGCGGTGAGCGGCAGCGGTTGAAGCTCGCCATCCGCATGGCGGAGAAGGCAGGGACCTACGTGCTGGACGAGCCGACGTCCGGCCTGCACCTCGCCGACGTCGACCAGCTGCTGGGGCTGCTCGACCAGCTGATCGACGCCGGCAACACGGTGGTCGTGATCGAGCACCACCTGGCCGTCATGGCGCACGCCGACTGGATCGTCGACATGGGTCCCGGCGCCGGCCACGACGGCGGGCAGGTCGTCTTCTCCGGCACGCCCGGCGATCTGGTCGCGAACTCCGACACCCTCACCGCACAGCACCTGAAGGAATACCTCTCGTGAGCCTGCTGACGCTCACCGGGGTCACACCGCTGACCCCGCGCATGGTGCGGATGACGTTCACCGGCGACGGTCTCGCCGACGTCGGCAGCTGGCCGGACCAGCAGCTGAAGCTGTTGTTTCCCAAGCCAGGCGGGTCCGCGCTGGTCTCGGAGGCCGAGGACGTCGGCACCTGGTACCAGGCCTACCTCGCGATCCCCGAGTCCGAGCGGCCCTGGATGCGCAGCTTCACCGTGCGGCGGTTGGCAGACGGCGTGCTGACCGTGGACTTCGTGCTGCACGGCGACAGCGGACCGGCGTCGAAGTGGGCAGCGACCGCGCGGCCCGGCGACGTCATCGGGCGGTTCGGGCCGTCCCCCGACTACGCCCGCCCGCTCGGCACCGCGGATCTGCTGATCTTCGCGGGCGACGAGACGGCGTTGCCCGCGATCGCCTCACTGCTGGAGCTGCTGCCTTCCGGGCAACGGCGGCTGGCGTTCGTCGAAGTCGCGGATCCTGTGGAGGAGCAGGACGTCCCCGGCGTGCGGTGGGTGCACCGCAGCGCCGGGGACGACCTGGTCTCGGTCGTCTCGCAGGTCGAGGTGCCCGAGTCGGTGTGGGTGTGGCTCGGCGGCGAGGCCTCCGCGGTGCGTTCGTTGCGCAGGCACTTCGTCGGCCTCGGGGTGTCCAAGAAGGACATCGAGTTCGCCGGCTACTGGCGGCGCGCCCTCACCCAGGACGACGCACCCACCCCGGACGACCTCGCCGAGGCTCAGGAACGGATCGCCTCGCTCACCGAGTGACCACCAGGACGGCGCTGTTGGCCGGCACGTCGACCGTGGTCGTCGTGCCGGTCACCTTCGCCCTCTTGGGGTGCGGGGTGAACCGCCCGTTCTTCGCCACCTCCGACCCCGCGATGGTGATCTCCTTGGAGTCGAGCGCGGACGCCGTCAGCACGTAGACGCCGGCCGAACGTGCACGAGCCGGCAGAGTGATCGTCGCGGTCACCGCGGTCGTGTTCTTGTTGTTGACGAACGCGTTGTTGCCGATCCCCCACGCCGTCACCTGCTCGGCTCCCGTCACGGTCGCCGCGTGGTAAGCACCAGGACCAGCCAGCTTCCAGAGCAGCTCACCGTAGAAAACCGCCTGCACGCCAACGGGATTGAGCCCGTCGTAGCGGATCGGCGAGTAGTGCAGCGGGAACTGGGTCGACGTGCCGCCGTGGAAGTTGATGCCCGCGCCCTGCCTCGACGCGACGCCCGCCATGTAGTCGAGCGACCACAGCGCCGCCGCCTGCACGTTGCTGACGCCGTCCTTGCCGCCGTGGAAGTAGTTGTTCGCCTCGGTGACGCGCCACTGCGGGATTCCGTGGTTCTGCCGTGCCTTCTCCATCGCGGCCGAGATGTTCGGCAGCCTGCCGGAGGCGTTGGACGCCAGCATGCCGGGGATGTTCGCCTCGGTGTTCTTCGCGATGTACACGTGCGTGGACACGATGCTCGCGCCCCTGTCCTTCTGCGTGCGGGCGAAGTCCTCTGCCCACGAACTGCTGTTCGCCTGGCCGGGGCCGTCGAACTTCGCGCCCGGCACCTTCGCCCTGATCGCGTCGGCGAACTTCGTGAACAGCGCCTCGTACTCGGGCCACGTCTTCACGTAGACGTTCGGCTCGTTGCCGACCTCGAACGCCACCAGGTCCTTGCCGAGCACCTGCGCGGCCACCGCGGCCTCGTCGGCGGCGTTCTCGGGGGTGTTGGTCTTGAGGTTGATGCCGTAGATGACCTTCCACCCGGTCGCCCGCGCGAACAGCGCCAGCTCGCGGATGTCCGCAAGCGTCACCTCGGTCGCCTGACCGCCCGCGCCGGCCGGATTCCAGGTGGTCATGTCCACGAGATTGCCGCCGATGCGCAGCAGGCTCGGGCCGAGCAGCCGGAAGAGCCGGACCAGGTCGGTGTTGCGGGCGTTGAACATCCGCGCACCCACCCGGTCCTTCTCGTAGCTGAAGCCGGCGAAGTCCCTGCCGACCTGACTCTTGCTCGCCGGGTCCACCCGCACGCTCACCGCGGGGGCCGCCTGCGCGGGTGAAGCACTGACCACGATCAACAGGGCCGCCATGACCGCTGCTCGACGCATCGAGAATCCCTTCGCCGGGGCGGCGGCCACCCTGACTTTAGATCGGATGTTTCCGGAATTCGAGCACACTGCGGCCACCGACCACCGGAGTGACCGATTCGACCACCAATCCGTGTGGTGCGGCGAGGTTCTTGAAGTCCTCGAGCCCGCGGTCCCGGCCACCGAAGTGCACGAGCATGACCAGGTCGAACCAGGTCTCGTCGCCGATACCTCCGATGGATTCCACGACGAGGATGCGGCCGTCCGGAGGCGCCGCCTCGACGCAGCGGGCGAGGATCCGGTGGGCCTGCTCGTCGTCCCAGTCGTGCAGGATGTCGAACAGCAGGTAGGCGTCGCCGCCGGTGGGCAGCGGGTCGAAGAAGCTGCCCGCGGTCACCTCGGCGCGATCGGCGAGGCCCTGCGCGTCGAACAACGCGCGCGCCCCGGCCGCGGTGGCCTCGAGGTCGACGACGTGACCGCGCATCGCGGGATGAGCGGCCAGAACCGCGGCCAGCAGGCTGCCGTGGCCGCCACCGACGTCGACGACGGTGCCGAACCGGGACCAGTCGAAGCCCGCGACGATCTGCGGGATCCAGTCGCGGATCCGGTCGTTCATCTGGCGGTCGAACGCATCGCGCAGGTGCGGCTGCTCGGCCAGGTCGGTCCAGAAGTCCTGGCCGTAGCGCAACGGGTACGCGGGCTCGCCGGTCCGGACGCTGTGGATCAGGTCGACGAACGCCAGATCGGCGCGGCCGGCGGCGGTGTCGTGGTGCAGCAGGTTGTTCAGGCCGTTGCCCGCGTCGGCACCGAGGAGCGCGCCGAACGAGGTGGTGCGGTAGCCGGCGTCTGTTCTCTCGACCACGCCGAGGGTCGTCAGGTGGGCCAGGAGCAGGTCGAGCGCCAGTGGATCGACCTTGAGATCAGGAGCGAGCGAGTGGGCGGTGGCCGGCTGGTCGCGGAGGCGGTCCGGCAGGCCCAGGGTCACCGCGACCCGCAGCGCCATCGGCGTGATCAGCCCGGACATCTGTCGAAGCGTCTGTATGTCGTTGTCGTGTCCCACGAAGATTCACCGTTCCACCCGGCGCAACCCGTTTTCGGTCAGCACTGCGAGTCGTCGAGCAGGACGCCGCGCCGCAGGACCCGTGCACACAACGATTGTTGGTATTGGCGCTTACCGTGTCTGCATGAGGACCAACTGGGCGGGCAACGTCACGTTCACCGCGGCCCAGGTCGTCACGCCGACGTCGGCCGACGACCTGCGAGCGCTCGTCCGGGGTTCGTCCGCGGTGCACGTCGTCGGCTCGGGGCACTCCTTCAGCCCGATCGCCGACACCTCGGGCACCCTGGTGTCCCTCGCCGCCATGCCTGCCCTCTTCGAGGTCGACGGCCTCACCGTCAAGGCCGGCGCCGGCCTGTCGCTCGCCACGCTGTCGGTGCTCCTGGAGGACGCGGGTCTCGCCCTGCACACGCTGCCCTCGTTGCCGCACATCACCATCGCCGGTGCGGTCACCACGGCCACGCACGGCTCCGGCGGGCGTTCGCTGGCGGGTGCCGTGCGCGCCGTCGAGGTGATGCGCGCGGACGGCTCGGTCGTCGAACTGACCTCGCCCGGCGCCGTCGTGTCGATGGGCGGCCTGGGCGTCGTCACCGCCGTGACGCTGGACGTGGTGCCGTCGTTCCAGATCGAGCAGACCGTCTACGAGGACGTGGCGTGGACGACCCTGCTCGCCTCGCTCGAGCGGCTCTTCGACGCCGCGTACAGCGTGAGCGCGTTCGTCGACTGGCAGGGCGGCGCCACGCTGTGGGTCAAGCACCGCGTTGGCGACGACGCCTCCGCCTTCCCGGGGCGTGCGGCCGACGGCCCGCGCCACCCGGTCGCGGGCCAGCCCGCGTCCCGCTGCACGGAGCAGGGCGGTGTTCCCGGCCCGTGGCACGAACGCCTTCCCCACTTCCGCGCCGAGTTCACCCCGTCCGTCGGCGAGGAGCTGCAGACCGAGTACTTCGTGCCCCGCACCCGCGCGGTCACCGCCCTGCGCGCGCTGGCCGAGATGTCCACGGTGATCTCGCCGCTGGTGCAGGCGTGCGAGATCCGCACGGTGGCGGCCGAGCCGCAGTGGCTCAGCCCCGTCTACGACCGCGACAGCCTCGCGATCCACTTCACCTGGGTGCCGAACGCCCGCAGGGTGCTGGACCTGCTGCCGCGGCTGGAGGAGGCGATCGCGCCGCGGCCGCACTGGGGCAAGCTCTTCGCCGTGCCGCCGGCGTTGCTGGCCGCCCGGTACCCGCAGTGGGAGGGGTTCCGGGCGTTGCTGCGGGAACACGACCCGAAGGGCGTGTTCCGCAACGACTTCCTGACGAGCTACTTCGGGTCGACCGCGTCGGGCTGACCCTTCTGGCGCAACGCCTCCAGCTCGTCGTCCGAGAACCCGTAGGTCGTCACGACGGTCATCTTCGACGCGGTGACCAGCAGGCCCGGCCCCCACTCCTCGACCACGACCCCGCGCTGGTTCGCCGACTCGAAGAACGGCTTCCCCGTCACGCCGAGATCGACCTCGGCCGGCCAGAACAACGTCCGGCGCTGCTCTCCTGGGTGGAACTCGTGCGCGAACTTCAGCTGGTTCAGGAACGTGATCCAGCCTTCGGTGATGTCCTCGTAGTAGTCGTCCCACTCGGGTGAGGTGCCCTTGGGCGCGCGGGTCAGCACGACGCGGGTGCCTTCGGGAACGGCCGTGAGCGCGAACGTGTCGTGGCCGTGGATGATCAGCGTGGTGCCGTCCTCCTCGGCGTTCTGGAAGTAGATGTGGTCGATCTCGGCGTCCAGCTCCGGGATGTCCCAGCCGTGCCAGTGCCGCAGCTTCTCCTTGTCCCGGAACGACTGCCACACCTCGTCGACCGGCGCGGCCACGGTGACCTCGATCCGGACGCCCTCGTCGCTGTTACCGCTGATCATCGGACACTCCTGGGTGGCCCATCGCGACCACCCGGTACGGGCGGCCTGACTCGGTGTCGTACTTCAGGGCGATCTGCCGCACCGCTTCGGCCAGGTCGCTGGTGAACTCGTGGACGTCGCCGGGCGCGCCGAAGCGGACCGAGGTCTCCACGGTGAAGGTGAGCAAGCGTTTTCCGGCGTCGGCGGCGGCCGCGGACATGCGGTCGACGTCGCGTGAGACGTCCGCGGCGACGGACACCAGATGCGTTGCGGCGAACTGGTCCTGGACGTCGGCGGCGATCTCGCGGCCCGGCCGGGCGCGCAGCACGCGTTCGACGCAGCCGCGGCGCTGACGTTCCTCCACCAGCTCGACGAGCCCGGCCTGTTCCAGGGCGCGCACGTGGTAGTTGACCCGTTGCCGCGGCAGGTCGAGCGCGGCCGCGAGCTGGGTCGCCGACGCGGGCGATTTCAGCAGCTCAAGCAGCGAGCGGCGCAACGGGGACAACTCCACGCCTAGCACAATCTCATTTGACAAATTCATTTGTCAATACCGGAACACAACCGGAAACAGGTAGGTTCGTTGACGGTTGCAACAAACCGCCCCACCCTGTGACCGTGAGAACCCCCCTGCTGGTGGCAGCGTTGGCAGCAGCGGCGATCGTTCCTGTGTGGACGGTCGCGGCCCAGGCCGACGTGGTGCCCGGAACCGCTTATCAAGTGACGAACGTCGGCAGCGGAAAGTGCGTGGAGTCGCTGGGAACGGCCAACGGCGCACAGCTCCGCCAACAAGGTTGCTCAGGGCAGACGTGGACCTTCACGCCCACGAGCGACGGCTACTACACCGTCGGCCAGGGCCAGGTCTGGGACGTCTCGAACGTCTCGACCGCGGACAACGCGCCGGTGCACATGTGGCAGTCCTTCAACGCGAACAACCAGCAATGGCGCGCGGAACAGGTGGCCACGGACACCTACCGGTTCGTCAGCCGCCACAGCGGCAAGTGCCTCGACGTGCCTGCCGCCACCACCAATGACGTCCAGTTGGTCCAGTACACCTGCAACGGGACCAACGCGCAGACCTTCCGCCTCAGCACCGGCACCCCGCCGAACCCCGGCCAGCCCGACTTCGGCCCGAACGTGCTGATCTTCGACCCGTCGATGTCGTCCGCGACGATCCAGGCGCGGCTCAACGACGTCTTCCGTCAGCAGGAAACGGGTCAGTACGACGCCCGCCGCTTCGCGATCATGTTCAAGCCGGGCAACTACAACGTCGACGTCAACATCGGCTTCTTCACCCAGGTCGTCGGGCTCGGCCTGCTGCCGGACGGCGTGACCATCAACGGCCAGGTGCACGTCGAGGCCGACTGGTTCCAGGGCAACGCGACGCACAACTTCTGGCGCGGCGCGGAGAACCTCGCGATCCGGCCTCCCGGCGGCACGAACACGTGGGCCGTCTCGCAGGCTTCGGCGATGCGCCGCACGCACGTCTACGGCAACATGCAGCTCGACGACAACGGCTGGTCCAGCG
The DNA here is from genome assembly GCF_044455585.1 of Lentzea sp. NPDC051213. NCBI lineage: Bacteria > Bacillati > Actinomycetota > Actinomycetes > Pseudonocardiales > Pseudonocardiaceae > Lentzea > Lentzea sp. NPDC051213. The sequence goes on along the minus strand of NZ_JBITEX010000001.1, from coordinate 397,721 downwards.
GCGGTTTCCTCACCGACTCCGTGGTGACGGGCCAGGTCCGGTCGGGTTCGCAGCAGCAGTGGCTGTCGCGCAACACCGAGTGGGGCTCGTGGACGGGCTCGAACTGGAACATGGTGTTCGTCGGTGCCCGCAACGCCCCGCAGTCGTCGTTCCCGAACCCGCCGTACACGACGGTCGCGCAGACCCCTGTCGTGCGTGAGAAGCCGTTCCTGAACATCGACGGTTCCGGCAACTACAACGTGTTCGTGCCTTCGTTGCGCACCAACAGCAGCGGCACCACGTGGGCGTCCGGCAACCAGCAGGGCACCAACATCCCGCTGTCGAACTTCTACATCGCCAAGCCGGGCACGTCCGCCGCGACGATCAACTCGCAGCTGGCGGCCGGCAAGCACCTGCTGCTCACGCCCGGCATCCACCAGGTGAGCGAGCCGATCCGCGTCACGCGCCCCGACACCGTGGTGATGGGTCTCGGTCTCGCGACCGTCATGCCCACCAACGGGAACATGGCGCTGGACGTGGCCGATGTGGACGGTGTGAAGATCGCGGGCCTGCTGATCGACGCGGCGCCCACGAACTCGCCGCTGCTGATGCAGATCGGTGCGCCGGGCAGCTCCGCACGCCACCAGGCGAACCCCACGTCGGTGCACGACCTGTACGTGCGGATCGGTGGCTCGGCCGTCGGACGGGCGACGACCTCGCTGGTGGTGAACAGTCACGACGTCATCGGCGACCACCTGTGGCTGTGGCGCGGTGACCACTCCGTCGGCGTCGGCTGGGACCTGAACACGGCGGACACCGGACTGATAGTCAACGGCAACGACGTGACGATGTACGGCCTCTTCGTCGAGCACTACCAGAAGTACCAGACCATCTGGAACGGCAACGGTGGCCGGACGTACTTCTACCAGAACGAGATGCCGTACGAGGTGCCGAACCAGGCGGCGTGGATGAACGGGTCCACGCGCGGCTACGCGGCCTACAAGGTGGCGGACCACGTCAACACGCACGAGGCGTGGGGCCTGGGCAGCTACTGCTTCTTCAACGCGAACCGCGCGGTCGTGGCGGAGCGGGCGTTCGAGGTGCCGAACAAGGCGGGCGTGCGCTTCCACAGCATGGTGACGGTGTCGCTGGGCGGTGCCGGCACGATCAACCGGGTCATCAACAACTCGGGTGGCACGGCGAACTCGACCACCAACGTCGCCAACCTGGCGAATTACCCGTGATGTTCCGCTGAACGGTTTTGAACTGCACATCCCCGTGCTCCGGTCCGCATAGACTGGAGCATGGGGATGTTCACTGAGCAGCTGAAGCTCATCGAGACCTTGAACCCGGTGTACAACGCGTTGACCACCGTGTTCGACGTTCCAGCCGAGCCGACCGGCGGTCCGCTCGCCGGCCTGGCGTTCTCGGCCAAGGCCAACATCGACGTCGCCGGTGCCGCCACCACACACGGCCTGAAGTCGTTGACCGGCAACGTGAAGTCGTCCGACGCGCCGATCGTGGCGCGGCTTCGGGCGGCCGGGGCGACACCTGTCGCCCATGCGAACATGCCGACGCTGAACGCCCGTGGCATGCACACGGTCAGCGAACTGGCCGGGCACACCATCAACCCGTGGGACGCCACCAAATCACCTGGCGGCAGCTCCGGCGGTGACGCGGTCGCGGTGGCCACGGGCATGGTGCACTTCGGGATCGGCAACGACGGTGGCGGCTCGCTGCGGCTGCCGGCGTTCCTGAACGGCATCTGCGCGTTGAAGCCCAGCTACGGGCGTTATCCGCAGGGCTCGATCTACGGCCAGCCCGACCCGTCGTTCCCGACCCAGGTCATGACGGTCGAGGGTCCGCTCGCCCGCACCGTCGCCGATCTGCGGCGGGTGCACGAAGTGCTCTGCGGGGCGGATCCGGCCGACCCGCGGGTGGTGTCGCTGCCCGCGGCCGGCTCCCCCGTTCCCCGCGTCGCCGGGTTCGTGCCCGGTGACCCGGTGGTCGAGGAGGCGACGAAACGCCTGGTGGACGCCGGGTACGAGGTCGAGCCGGTCGAGGTGCCGCGGGCGGAGGAGGCCTCGACGCTGGCGATGCGGATGATCGCCACGCCGATCGCGCTCGGCTACGAGCAGTTCGCCGCGTTCGCCGGTGAGGAGGTCGCTCACTACGGGCGGATCCTGCTGGAGGTGCGGCCCGGCCTCGATCTCGCCGAGTTCCTCGAGCTCACCGCCACGCGGCTCGCCGTCCAGCGCGAGTGGGCGCGGCTGCTCGACCGCTACTCGGTGCTGATCGGGCCGGTGTCGACGACGCCGTCGTTCGAGCCGGACCAGGACCGCCGGAGCACCGCCGACCTGGAGGCGTACTTCGAGGCGATGAAGCTCTGCCAGGCGAGCAGCTTCGTCGGCGTGCCGTCGGTGGCGGTGCCGACCGGGCTGCGGGACGGGCTGCCGACCGGCGTCCAGGTGATCTCCCGGATGTACCGGGAGGATCTGGCCCTGGACGCGGCGGCGGTGCTCGAAACCCCGCTCAGGCCAGCCGTTCAGGCCGATTGATCTTCATCTCGTCCATGTCGGTGACGAAGGCGCGCAGACCGCGGAAGTCGACGCCCAGTGCGTCCACGGCCGCGGTCGCGCGCCGCAGTCCCGCCTGGTCCGCGTCCTTCTCGGCGGTGAGGATCACGCGGTAGGTGAAGAAGTCGAGCTTCTCGTCGAACGTCAGCCCGCCCTCCTCGCTGAACCCTCCGCTGCGCAGGAAGTCGAAGCCCTTCAGGTGTTCCCGCAGGTGCGCGCGCTGGTCGTCGGTGAGGTCGGTGAAACGGCCGCGGACGAGGACCCGGTAGGTGTGTTCAGCCACGAGCGAGCATGCTCCCCGATCGCGTGCCGCCCTGGCGAACGATTTAGCGGGTGCGAAAGAATCTCGGCCATGAACGCAAAAGAGCTGGTCACGCGCATCCGGACGGAGCTGCACCCCGGAGAGCACGACAACCTCGTGGTGAAGCTGATCGAAACCGGCCAAGCGCCGCGCGCCGTGATCGCGACGTTCGCAGCGGAAGAGAACCACATCGTGTCGTCGGACTGGCGAACATTCCTCGCGCTCGCGTCGAAGGCGGCCGAGCCGAACGCGCGGGCGTTCTTCACGCTGCTGGCGGGCGGTGAGGAGCTCGTGCTGCCGATGCTCGAGCCGCTGGCGCTGGCGGCGGGCATGTCGGCCAAGGAGTTCCACGGCTACGAGCCGTTCCCCGGTTGCCAGGCCTACCCCGCGTACCAGGCGTGGATGGCGATGAACGGCGAGCCGGCCGACGTGATCCTCGCGATCCTGGCGAACTTCACGGCCTGGGGCGGCTACTGCGCCCGCATGGCCAAGGGCCTGCGGGAGCACTACGGCTTCGAGGACGACGCCTGCGCGTTCGTGGACTTCTTCGCCACCCCCGCGCCGCAGCTGGAGGAGCGCGCGGTCGCCGCCATCCAGGCCGCCCTCGACGCGGGCTGGCAGCCGAAGCACGCGTGGCGCTACGGCCGCCTGCTGCAGGCGTACGAGCTGGAGTTCTGGTCGACGCTGGCCTAGTGGCCGAAACGCGAAAGGAGCGGCACCTCGGGTGAGGTGCCGCTTCCTTTTTCGGGCGATTCAGGGCTGTTCCGGGCGATCAGATCAGGTGCAGGCCTCCGTTCGTGAAGCCGTCGGCGATGACCTTGTGGTCGCCGAACGGGTTCTCGGCGAAGCCGAGGGTGTTCTGCCAGGCCCAGACCTGGCCGTCGGGCCGGACGGTGGCGATCTCGGCGCGGCCGTCACCGTTGAGGTCGCCGAAGTGGACGTTCTCCTGCGTGAAGCCCACACCGATCTTC
>NZ_JBITEX010000001.1:0-393797 GCF_044455585.1 Lentzea sp. NPDC051213 | reverse complement strand
TTCTTCTCGTCGGCGAACGGGAACTCCGCGAAGCCGCCGACGTTCTTCCACGCCTGCACGTTGCCGTCGCGCACCGTCATGATCTCGGCGCGGCCGTCGTTGTCGAGGTCGGCGAAGAACAGGTTGTTCTTGGCGAAACCGGTCGCGATCTTGTGCGACGCGTCCCACGGGCGCTCTTCGGCGAACCCGGTCGCGTTGCGCCACGCCAGCACGTCACCGTTGGGCTGCACCGCGATGATCTCGGCCTTGCGGTCACCGTTGAGGTCGGCGAAGAAGATGTTGTCGCGGGTGAAGCCGTCGGCGATCAGCTTGTCGCCGTCGTACATCTCGGCCGCCGGTGCCAGGCCCTTGGCGTTGCGCCAGGCCTTCACCGTGCCGTCGGGCAGCACCGAGATCGTGTCCTTGTCGCCGTCACCGTCGACGTCGGCGAACTGCAGGGCGTCGGCCTCGAAGCCCGTGCCGATCGTGGCGGACTCGCCCCACGGCCGATCGCCGCCCAGGCCGTTGACGTTGCGCCACGCCAGCACGTCACCGTTGGGCTGCACGGCCGCGATGTCGGTCTTGCCGTCACCGGTGAGCGACGACCCGGACTGGGCGGGCACTCCCGAGTTGAAGCGGTAGAGGTCGTTGTTGCGCATGACCTTGATGACCTTGGGACCGTAGGTGCCGTCGGTCGCGTAGACCTTGCCGATCTCCGTGACGAACCGGTCGGGGTCGTTGGTGAACTGGAACGCGGGCCGGTAGGCGGCGACCGTGGTGAGGATCCGGCCGTAGTCGCGGAACGAGTCCTCCATCGAGCGGTAGACGCGGAACCACCTCTTGACCGTCTGGCAGGTCGGCTCGCACTCGATGGTGCTGTACTCGTGGCAGCCGATGGCGATCGGGCCCTTGGCGTCCGGGCTGGTGCACTTGACGCCGAAGTAGTTCTTGTCGTTGCGGGCCGAGTTGCTGGTGCCCCACGCGGACTCGTGGATCGCCTGCCCCATCGCGACGCTCGTCGGGATCTGGTGCTGCGCCTGCTGTGCCTGGGCGTAGGGCAGGATCGTGTTGATGAAGTCGGGGTTCGCCTCGGCGGTGCCGGTGACGCTCGCGGCCAGGGCCAGGCCGAGCAGACCGGTGGTGATGAGCTTCTTCATGTCACTGTCCTTTCTGGATCGCCGGTCTGCTACAGGAAGAAGATGTTGTCGTTGCCGAAGCCGTCACCGATGACCTTGTGGTCGCCGAACGGGTTCTCGGCGAAGCCGCGGGTGTTCTGCCAGGCCCAGACCTGACCGTCAGGCTGCACCGTGATGATCTCGGCGCGGGCGTCGCCGTTGATGTCGCCGAAGTGCAGGTTCTCCTTGGTGAAGCCGACACCGATCTTCTTCTCGTCGGCGAACGGGAACTCCGCGAAGCCGCCGACGTTCTTCCACGCCTGCACGTTGCCGTCGCGCACCGTCATGATCTCGGCGCGGCCGTCACCGTCCAGGTCGGCGAAGGACAGGTTGTCCTTCGAGAAACCGGTCGCGATCTTGTGCGACGCGTCCCACGGGCGTTCCCCTGCGAACCCGCTCGCGTTGCGCCACGCCAGCACGTCACCGTTGGGCTGCACGGCCATGATCTCGGCCTTGCGGTCGCCGTTGAGGTCGGCGAAGAAGATGTTGTCGTTGCTGAAGCCGTCGGCGATCAGCTTGTCGCCGTCGTAGAGATCAGCGGTGGGAGCCCAGCCCTTGGCGTTGCGCCACGCCTGCACGGTCCCGTTGTCCTGCACCGCGATCGTGTCCTTGTCGCCGTCACCGTCGACGTCGGCGAACTGCAGCTTCTCCTTGGTGAACCCGGCGGCGATGACGACGCTGGCGTCCCACGGGCGCTCACCGGACAGGCCGTTGGCGTTGCGCCACGCCATGACCTCGCCGTTGGCCTGCACGACCGCGATCTCGGCCTTGGTGTCGCCGGTCAGCGACGAACCGACCTGCGTGGGCGAGTCGTCGACGATGTGGTCGTAGCGGATCGGCTGGTAGCTGCGGGTCTCGGTGGCGTTCCACGTGGTGCGGTGCGCGGGGCCGGGCCCGCCGTGGTTGAGCACGACCGCGCTGGTCTTGGCGGCGTCCGCCCAGCGCTCGAAGATCGCGACGTGCTGGCCGGGCCGGTTCAGCGCGTCACCCGGCTTGAGCTCGGCGAACGAGATGTTGTGCGAGATCAGGTGGATGTCGCTGGTGGTGTACGAGCGGCGGGCGTTCCACGACATCGAGGCATGCCCGGAGCAGTCCATCCGGTACTCGCCGAGCGAGTTGGTGTAGCAACGCCCCTGGTTGTAGCCGACCTTCTCGTTGATCCAGGTCTGCGCCCTGGCGAGCACCTGGCTGCGGGTCACCTGCTCGTTCTGGCCGTTGTCGGCGCAGGTCAGCATGATGTTGAAGTCGTCGGCCGCCGCGGTGGCGATGCCGGGAGCACCCAGCACTCCGGCACATGCGATGGCGATGGCGATTGCGCTGCGAATCTTCATCAGAGTTCCCCAGTCCCTCTTGGTCTTCCCCCAGTACGAGGCTTTCGGCCTCGATGGACAAAGACTCGCGGACCGGTCTGCAAGATCGCTCCAAGCCGCCTGCAGGTGACCTGCAGGCGGCCTGCAGAAGCGCCTACCTGGGCAGATACGCCCGGTGCTGCTTGGAGAACTCGTAGTTGTTGAACTTGTCCCAGTTGATCGACCAGGTCATCAGGCCGCGCAGGTTCGGGTAGACACCCTTCGGTTTGTAGCTGCCACAGCCCGAGCCCTTCGTCAGGCAGTTGAGCGCGGTGTGGACGTCGGCCACGGAGGTGAACCCGTTGCCGGCCGGGACCGCCGCGGGCAGGCCGATCGCGACCTGTTCCTGGCGCAACGGCGCGAACACCTTCGAGGTGTCACCACGCACCGGGAACCCGGCGAGGACCATGTCGGCCATCGCGATGTGGAAGTCCGAGCCGCCCATGAAGTGGTACTGGTTGTCCAGGCCCATCACAGGTCCCGAGTTGTAGTGCTGGACGTGCAGCAACGTCAGGTCGTTGCGCATCGCCTCGATCACCGGCAGGTACGCGCCGGTGCGCGCGTCGCCACCGCCCGCGCCACCATAGAACTGGTAGCCGACCTGCACGAAGAACGTCTCCGGCGCCATCGTGAGCACGAAGTTGGCTCCGTAGCGCGACTTCAGCGACCTGAGCGCCGAGATCAGGTTCACGACCACCGGCGTGGTCGGGTTCTTGAAGTCGACGTCACCCGAGTTGAGCGACAACGAGTGACCCTCGAAGTCGACGTCGAGTCCGTTCAGGCCGTACTTGTCGATGATCGCCGAAACGGACCGCACGAACGCGTCGCGCGCCCCCGTCGTCTCCAGCCGCACCTGGCCGTTCTGGCCGCCGATGGAGATCAGCACCTTCTTGCCCTTTTGCTGCTGGGCCCGGATGCCCGCGATGAACTGGGCCTCGGACTCGACGTTCGGGCACTCCGCCACCGGGCACTGGGCGAACCGCAGCTCACCTGAGGTCGCGCTGGTCGGCTCGGCGAACGAGAGGTTGATGACGTCCCACTCGTCCGGCACGTCGCTCATCCGGATGTAGCCGGAACCGTTGGCGAAGCTGGCGTGCAGGTAACCGACGAGCACCTTGCGCGGCAGGCTGCCCGTGGGCGGCGGACCGGTCGTGGTGGTCGTCGTTGTCGTGGTCGTCGTCGTTGTGGTGGTGGACGTGGACGTCGGCGGGTTGCCGCCGCCGGTGCAGGCCGCACCGTTGATCTTGCAGTTCGCCGGATCGGCGGTGCCGCTGGCGTTGTAGCCGAAGGTGACGCTGGCGCCGGGCGCGACCGAGCCGTTGTACTCGCGGTTGGCGAACGCGTAGTGGTTGCCGCTCTTGGTGAGCAGCGAGTCCCAGTAGGCACCGACGGTCGTCGACGCCGGGTAGTCGAACTCGACCTTCCAGGAGCTGATGGCCGCGCTGGTCTCGTTCTTGATCGTCACCGTGGCGGTGTAGCCGGTGTCCCAGGACTGCTTGGAGAACGTCGCCGTGACTCCGGCAGCGCTGGCAGGGGCGAGGCTGACGATGATGGTTCCGAGAACCAGTGCGGCCACCGCGGATATTCGGGCGAACAACATGGCTGCTCCATCCCACACGTTGGCGGCCGGCAGGGGGTCATCCGAATTGGACTAGACCATCTACCCCGAGTCAAGGGCCGTAGACTCCCCGGTCGTGCCCCACGCTCGTGCCGCCGACGGAACCGCGCTCTGCTATTCGGTGGAAGGCTCGGGCCCTCCCCTGTTGCTGATCGCGGGCCAGTCGAACTCCTCCCGCTGGTGGACGCAGGTGCGGCCGTCGTTCGCCGCGGCGTTCACGACGATCGTCACCGACCACCGCGGCACCGGTTCCAGCGACAAACCCGACTCGCCGTACAGCACCCAGCTCTTCGCCTCGGACTGCGTCGCGATCCTCGACGACGCCGGCATCGACAGGGCCCACGTCTACGGCACGTCGATGGGCGGGCGGATCGCGCAGTGGATCGCGGCCTCGTACCGCGACCGCGTCGACCGGCTGGTGCTGGGCTGCACCTCGCCGGGCGGGCCGCACGCGATCGAGCGCAGCGCCGAGGTGCGCAGGTCGCTGGCGCAGGTCGACCCGATGAAGGCGCGCAAGGCGTTGGAAGACCTGATGTACACACCGGCGTACCGCGGGCCGTACAACACGCTCGGCGACCCGCAGATGCCGCCGCACGCCCGCAAGCGGCACTTGTTCGCAAGCGCCGAGCACGACGCGTGGGACGTGCTGCCGTCGATCACCGCGCCGACCCTCGTGGTGCACGGGACCGACGACATCTTCAACCCGGCGGCCAACGCTCCCCTGATCACCGCACGGATTCCCGGCGCCAGGATGCACCTGATCGAAGGCGCCCGGCACGGCTACTTCGAGGAGTTCCGCGACGTGGCGACGCCACTGGTGACGGACTTCCTCAGCCCGTGACCCACCGCAGGCCGCGCATCAACGCGTGCCCCGCGAACCGCACACCGGTGGCCTCGGCGATCGGCAGGTAGGGCAGCCGCAACGGGATCCGCGCCCACACCGGCAACGACGATACGGCCGTGGCGGCGAGAATCGCGTACGGGCCCTTGACCAACAGCGGCAACGGCGCCTTGAGCAACAGGAACCGGGCCGCCTCGCGAGCCTCGCGGGTGCCTTTGAGCTCGCCGCGGTAGCCGTCAAGGCGCGCCTCGAGTTCGGCCGTGGTGCGCGGCGGATCCGGCACGCCCATGGCGTCCGCGATGACCGCCATGTCGGCGACGTACCCGTCGTAGTCGTCCAGGGGCTGCTCGCCGTAGCGCTGATGGCAGCGCAGGAAGCTGTCGACCTCGGCCACGTGCACCCAGGCGAGCAGGTGCGGGTCGTCGGCCCGGTAAGCACGCCCGTCCGGCGCGATGCCGTGGATGTGCTCGTGGACGCGCCCGAGGCGTTCAATGGCCTTGTGCGCGTCCACGACGGTGCCGTAAGTCGTGGTGCCGACGAACAGGCTGGTGCGCTGCAACCGCCCCCAGGGATCGGTGCGGTAGTCGGAGTGCTGCGCCACCGCGGCCATCGCCAACGGGTGCAACGACTGCAGCAGCAACGCCCGCAGGCCGCCGATGAACATCGCGTGGTCGGCGTGGACGTGCCGGATCGGGCGGTCGTCCGCGAACATGCGCGGGCCGGGAGTCTCGTGGATCCGCCGGGCGTGCTTCATCCGGTCCGGACCCGCGACCTTCTCGAAGAGCCCGTCGCTCAGCTGACGCCGCAGTGCCTCCAGCATCCGTCCATCATGCGTTCCAGTACTCGCGTTCGGGAAGACGCAGCCACAGATCAGGCGAGGTGAACGCCCGATCGTCCGCCAGCCGAAGCCCCGCGTACGCACAGCAGAACGCCGCCGCCTCACCCAGGTAGAGGTGAGCCCGCAGCACGTCCTCCCCGGTCTCCTCCTCGGCGACGCCACCGCCGGGATGCAGGTCCCATTCGACGGTGTCGCCGTCGCGGTGGATGCTGCCCTGGTTGCCGCTCTTGGGGTTGGCGTACATGCCGTACCCGACCGAGCCGGCGGTCAGCCGACGGAGCACACCCGGCATCGACGCGTCGAAGCCCCACGGCTGCACCAGCACACATCCGCCGGGCACGGTCGTGACGCCGATCGTGCCCTCGGCGTCACCCTCGAAGGGGTCCTCCCACCAGTCCTCCAGCTCATCCTCGGACACCTCGACCGATTCCGCCTCCAGCAACCGCAGGGCCGACTCCGCGTCAACGCCCGCGACGCACGCCAGGCTGTAACCGTCGTCCTCCGGCATGCCGCCGAGCGCCGCCACGAGCCGGTCGCGTTCCTCCACGGCGGCCAGTTCCTCCGGCGTGAGCACCTCGTCCGTCGGGAGCGGGTACGCGGTGGCGAGGCTGAGCCGGGCCGGTGACCAGCCGTACATCATGGGGCGCAACGGATCCGCCCCCACTGCCAGCAGCGCCGCGACGTTGTCGGGCCTGCTCGCGTGGACCGCGCGCCACAGCGCCGTGCGATCCTCGTCCATCTCGTCGATGTTCGTGGCTTGGCGGATCAGTGGCGCCAGGTCCTGCGCCGACTCGAACTCTGCCGCCCAGTGCAACTTCGAAAGCCAGTCATCCCCCATGGGAACGGCACCCTACCGAGGCGGGGTGCCGTTCCGCCGGGGATTCAGGCGATCGCGATCTGATCCAGATCAGGAGCCCCGGCCTGATCGTTGCCGAACCTGATCGTGTTCACCCCCGCGTTCAACGCCACCGAAATCTCGGCCACGTACGGAGTGCTGTTGCCGACCCCGTTGAGCTTCACCTCGACCGGCGCCCCACCGTTCACCGACACGAAGTACGACCGAGGCCCGTTCACCGTGAAGTGGATGAACAACCGATAGGTACCGGCAGCAGGCACAGACACGTTGGGGAAGATCACCGCCGCCTCCGGAGAACCACCGATGTTGCGCACCTTCTCCGCGCCCGAACACGCCCCGCACCCGGTCAAACCGGTGCTGCCGAAGGTGTTAGCCGAATCCTCGGCCTCACGCACGAACACGCGGTCCGCGGGCCTGGTGCGCACCGGCACCGTGCCCGACACCTTCCGGTCTGAGCTCAGCAGCTGGAACGACGCCGCCACCGGGATGCTCACCGAACCCACGTCGGCACCGGCGGGCGAGGTGACGGTCCAGGTGCCTTCGAGCAGACCGGCCAGGCGCATCGACGACCGGGTCGCGGGCGCGCCGGTCACCGTCCAGCCGGCGGGCAGGACCGGTGCCAGCGAGACGGCGTCGATCTGGTCGTCGGCGTCGAGGCGCAGCCGTGCGGTGATCTTCACGGACTGCTGCCCCGGCGCGACCCACTGGATGCCGTGGGGCAGCACGGTCAGCGTGGTCTTCGGCGTGTAGTTCGACGGCGGCAGGCCGCCGACCGAGATCCGGTCGAGGCCCACGGCCTTGCCCGTGCTGAAGACTCGGACCGTGTTGCTGCCCGCGTTCAGCGGCACCGCGACCGAGGTCGGATCGGGCACGTCGGCGCGGTCCGCGGGCACCGCGACGGACACCGGTGCGCCGCCGTTCACCGAGACCGACACCGAGGACGCGGAGCCAGCCGTGAGGTCGAGGCGCAGGTTGTAGGTTCCTGCCGTGGCAACGGAAACATCCCGGTAGGTCACGGCGTTGCGCTCGCCGCCGCCGAGTCCGGTCACCTGCCGTTGCCCGGAGCACGCCGCGCAGAACGTGCCGCGGACGGCACCCGACCGAGCGGCGTGCTCGGCCTCCAGCGCGCCAGCCCGGCTGGAGCGCGGGTAGCTGTGCCCGACCCGGATCTCGTCGATCTTCAGTGCCTTGAAGTACACCGGGGCCTGCGACCCGCCCCAAGTGTCGAGCACGGTCAGCCTCAGGAACCGCGCCTCCTGCGACCCGATGTCGATGAACTGCGTGCCCCGCGCCGATGGCAGCGAACCGGACCGCACGTGCCACCAGTTGCGGCCGTCATCGGACGCCGTCAGCTGGTAGTCCTTGATACGACTCGAATCCTCTGGCCGGCCGAACGACACGCGGGCGTGCGTGGGCGACGACTCGCGCTGGTTGATCGCGAGGAACGCGGCCTCCTTGCGGCGGCCGAGGTCCAGGGAGATCGAGACGGGCTGTGCGGCGTTGGCGTCCCAGAACTTCTCGTAGCTGCCGTCGGTCAGGTTGGCGGCGGGGAAACCGTCCTTCGAGGACGTCGCGGAGGCCTTGACGCCGGTGTAGAAGCCTTGCTGCCCGGCGGTTTCCACGGCGAACACCGTGTCGTACTCATCCCACTTCGTGATGCCTTCGATGCTCACGTGCCCGGCGGACTGCGAGAACCTCATCCGCTCGCCGGTCCGCAGATCCGTCACGCGCGTGACGCGGTATCCGTTGTCCCGCAACCGGACGAAGTCGGTACGAGGTCGGGTGACCACGTGCACGTACTGCTTGCCGCTGGCAGGGTTGATGGTGATCACGCCGTGCGCGCCGTCGTTCCAGAACCCTGGCTGCATGCCGCCGTACATGTACCCGGCACCCTCAACCCCTTGCAGCGACTCACGAATCGGCTGCACCCACGACGACATGAAGTTGTTGAACGTCTCCTGCTGCGTTGGCATGCGGCCGTTCACCATCGGCGTCTCGGCCATCAGCGACTTGATCGACGTGCCGGCGTTCGTGATGTAGCGGCCGGTGTTCAGGCGCGTGTCGACGGCGTGGTTGCCGCCGTCGTACCACCAGTCGCCGGTGTTGGGCAGCTTGTAGCAGGCCTCGGACAGGCGCGGCATCGGCGTGAACGTCGCCGCCGGGTAGTCGTAGGACGGGAACATGCCGGTCTTCTGCTCGTTCGAGACCGTGTCCATGATCGGCGTGTCCTCGTTGTTGTTGCTCAGCAACCAGGTCGGCTGCAGCTCGCGGATCTGCTCGTAGAGCCTGTTGCGCTCCCAGTACTCGTTGTCGTTGTCGATCCAGAAGCCGGCGAGGTCGTTGTAGTTCTTCATGACCTCGAAGAAGAGGTCGTAGCTGTACTTGCCGAAGCCCTCGCGGGTGGTGAGGTCGACCTGCTCGCCCTTGTGAGCGGAGTAGGCGGCCGAGTCGAGCATCTGCACGCCCTGCTCGCTGTGCCACTGCGGGTCGTCGGTCATGTAGAGGATGACCTTGACGCCCTTGGCCTTGCCCGCCTTGGCCAGTTCGCCGAGCAGGTCGCGCTGCGTCGCGCAGCTGCCGGGGATCTTGGACGGCCACGGCCGCGCGTAACCGAGCCGGCTGTGGAACGTCGCGAGCACGACGTAGGAGGCGCCGAGCTTGCGGGCCTCGTCGATCCAGTAGTCGGGGGTCCACCCGCCGCCGGTGACGTCGCGCTCCCACTCGGCGCAGTTCAGGTGCTTCGGGGCGGTGAACATGCCCCAGTGCAGGAACAGGCCGGCGGTCGACTTGCGCAGCCACTCCTGTCTCGGGTGCTGCACCTCGGCCTGGGCCCCGGCAGGCAGGGCGACCGTCACCAGGCCAGCGAGCAGCGCGGCCACCACGGCCACACACAAACGTCGTAGTGCCATGACCATCGCATTCTCGTCGGGGCGGCGGCGAGAGGTCCGATGATTACAACCGGGACAGGGCGGGTCAAGCCTACGACGGACCTGGATCGTGGGTACTCATCGGATCTGTCAGGACACCTGGACGGCCGGATCGGCCTTGAGCGTGCCGTCGCGCAGCCACCACCTGGTCAGCGAGGCGCCGGTCGGGCAGCAGTTCGCGTCGGCCGGCCGGTACCAGAGCTCCTTGACCGTGATCGCGCCCTTCTCGAACCTCGGCTCCGTCAGCATCGGCACGTGCGGCGCGTCGTCGCGCATCGTCGTCGTGCTGATCTCGCCGATGATTTCGGGGTTGCCGTTCGCCGCCCGCACCACGACGAACCCGAACGCCAGCTGGCTCGACTCGGTGCCACACCCCATCGACAGCGCGGCCTCGTCCCTGCCGTCCGCGTCGACATCGCCGTACGAAACGGGCTGGCGGGAGTCGAGCCACAGGTCGACCTCGCCCCAGGTCGTCGAGCGGGCCTGCGCCTTGCCTTCCTGGAGGGTCACCGGTCCTTCGACACCGCAGAAGTCCGCGGTCACCGTCGCCCGCTGCCAGTCCACGCCGTGCAGGTCGTCGGGTGACTTGCCCGGCGACGACGTACACGCGGCGAGAAGCACCACCAGCGGAAGAAGACGCTTCACCGCATTTCCCTTCACGCGCACGGCTGTCCGGGTGAACACCCTTACATCACCGCAGAACTCTCCACCGTCGGCGCCGAGACGTGGTAACACACGTTTGGCCTCTCACGATCAGCGGATGGCAGCAGAGGGAGATGAGCACCAGATGATCGACGCAGACCTGCCGGGTTTCTTCCACGACGCGGACGGGGCCGCCGCGCGGGGGCAGCGGCAGACGCTCGCGCTCGGCAGACTGCGCCTGCTCAGCGCCATCATCGCGGCGCTCGGCGGCGCGCTGACGTGGAAGGCGGGCAAGATCGACCTCTGGGCGGTCGTGTCGATGGCCGGGTTCCTCGCGGCGCTGTACGCCGAGGTCAGGCTGTGGAACCTCAAGCCGGAGGACGACTGGAAGTCCGGCCGCGCTGTGGCCGAGGCCATCAAGTCGCTGGCCTGGCGGTTCTCCGTGGCGGGCAACCCGTTCCCGCACGACCTGCCGAAGGCCCGCCAGGAGCTCGCGGCCCAGACCGCCGACGTCGTGCGCAAGAACGGCCAGAACCTCGCGATGGACAGCGCGAACCCGTCCGCCACGCCGCAGATGACCGAGCTGCGCGGCAGGCCGTTCGAGGAGCGCCGGCGCCAGTACATCGAGTGCCGCGTGCGCGACCAGAAGATCTGGTACTCGAAGAAGTCCCGCAGCAACAAGGACCGCGCGTCGCTGTGGCGCGGCGCGCTGATCCTCGGCGAGCTGCTCGCGATCCTGCTGGCGGGCGGCCGCGCGGTCGGGTTCTGGGACGTCGACATCTCCGGCGTGATGGCCGCGGCCGTCGCGGGTGGTGCGGCGTGGCTCGGCGTCAAGCAGCACGAGACGTTGCGGCTGAGCTACGGGGCCGCGGCCACGAACCTCGCCCTGCAGGAGGAGAGGCTGGCCGACGCGGACGAGCGCGAGTGGGCGGCGATGGTGGCGGACACCGAGGAAGCGATCAGCCGTGAGCACGCCGCGTGGCTCGCGTCCCGGCCGACCACGACCTGACCAGGCGGTGGGTGGTCGTGCTCGCCACCACCACCCACGACCGAGCTAAGCCAACGCCTCCACCACGCGGGACACCATCTCCTTCTCGGCCACAGCCACCTCTCCGTCCGCACCCGCCACCGACCGGCACATCTCCGTCACGGCGGCGCGGAAGATCGGGACGTCACGCGGTTCGTGCGCGGTGATGATCTGCACCGCCGAGCGCAGCGCAGCCAGGACGCCCGCCTCCACATCGGACGGCGAGCCGGCGGGCAGTGAGGGCGGGGCGGCGGCGATGACGGCACGCAGGTCGTCCGAGAGCAGGGTGGTGGCCCTGATGCCCGCCTGGCTCTCCTCGTCGACCGAGCCGGGGTCCGCCGTGGACACCAGCACCATGGCACCGAAAACGGCCGTGCGGAGGGTCTGCCCCTCCGCCTCCGTGTACGCAGTCATGGGCGCAAGCCTATGCAACGATCAGTGGCTATGAGTGCGGGTCAGGTCCTCGGCGCCAACATCAGGGCGTTCCGGGAGCAGCGCGGGTTGTCCCTGTCGGAGCTCGCGCGGCGGTCGTCCATCGCCAAGGGCACGCTGTCCCAGCTGGAGAGCGGTGCGGGTAACCCCACCATCGACACAGTGTTCAGTTTGTCGAACGCTTTGGACGTGCCGGTGTCGGAGCTGGTGACCGAGCGGCAGCCTCCCGACGTCGTGCTGGTCCGGGCGAAGGACGTCGAGGTGCTCAGCAGCAACGCCGTCGACCTGCGGCTGATGCGGCGGATGGACATCGCGGACACCGTCATCGAGATCTACGACCAGCGGGTGCGGCCCGGCGCGACGCAGACCAGCGAAGGTCATCCCGGCAAGGAGCACGTGCTGGTCACCAGCGGGCGGCTGCTGGTCGGGCCGACCGAGCGGCCGTTCGAGCTCGGGCCCGGCGACTACGTGTGCTTCCCCGGCACGGTCCCGCACTCGTACGAGACCGTCGAAGGTGAGGTCAGCTCGGTACTGGTGCTGGAGTATCCGAAGCACTAACGTTCATTCTAATGAACGGAGGTGGCGATGCACCCGGACGTCGTGGTCGTGGGGGCGGGCATCATCGGGGCCGCGTGTGCGCAGGCGCTGCACAGCCGCGGGCTCGACGTCCTCGTCGTTGATCGCCACGGACCCGCGTCGGGCACGAGCGCCGCCGGCGAGGGCAACGTCCTGGTCAGCGACAAGGAGCCCGGCCCCGAGCTCGACCTCGCCAGGGCGAGCCGGGAGCTGTGGCCGGCACTGGCCGAGGACGCCGAGTGGGAGGAGAAGGGCGGGCTGGTCGTCGCCACGACGAGGGACGCCGCCGAGCCGCTCAAAGCCTTCGCCGCCCGGCAACGGGCAGCGGGCATCGACGCGTGCGAACTGACTGCGGCGGAGGCGCTGAGCCACGAGCCGCACCTGAACCCGGAGATCACCGCCGCCGTCCACTACCTGCAGGACGCGCAGCTCAACCCGGTGAAAGCCACGAAGTCGCTGCTGCGCGGCATCAGGATCATCACCGTCGAGGTGTCCACAACGGACGGCCGCTCGGTCACCACCGGCCAGGGCGTGATCCACTGCGGGGCGGTCGTCAACGCCACCGGCCCGTGGGCGCGCGACTTCGGCGTCAACATCCTCCCCCGCCGCGGCGTCGTCCTGGTCACCACGCCGCTCCCCGGCGCGATCAGGCACAAGGTCTACGACGCGGACTACGTCGGCGCGGTCGCGAGCGGTGACGCGGACCTGCAGACGTCCGGTGTCGTCGAGTCGACGCAGGCGGGCACGGTGCTGATCGGGTCGAGCCGCCAGCGAAGGGGCTTCGACGACACGATCGAGACCAGGGTGCTGAAAGCATTGGCGCGCAAAGCAATCGCACTCTTCCCCATGCTGGCGGACGTTCCGGTGATGCGCGCCTACGGTGGTTTCCGCCCGTACGCGCCGGATCACCTGCCGGTCATCGGCGCCGACCCGCGCACGCCCGGCCTCTGGCACGCCACCGGCCACGAGGGCGCGGGCGTCGGCCTCGCCCCGGCGACCGGCCGGCTGCTCGCCGAGCTGCTGACCGGCGCCACCCCGCACGTCGATCCCCACCCGTTCCGCGTCGACCGGCAGGAGGTGATGGTGTGAAGGTCACGTTCAACGGCCTGCCGCGCGAGGTCGCGCACGTCGCGGAACTGTTGCCCGGCCGGTACTTCTGCGGCATCGGCGTGTGCTTCGGCTGCGTCGCGGAGATCAACGGCACCCCCGAGGTCCGCGCCTGCCGCCACCAGCTGCGCGACGGTGACGTGATCAGGACCCAGAAATGAAGCCAGCCATGAAGATCGTCGTGGTGGGAGCGGGACCGGCCGGGATGGCCGCCGCCAGAACCGCCGCCGACGCGGGCGCCGACGTCACGATGGTCGACGCGGAACCCGAGGCCGGTGGCCAGTTCCTGCGCGGCAGGGCCATGTTCGAGCACCCCGGGGTCACGCACCTCAAGAACACCGAGGCGTGGCTGGTCGAGGGCAACACACTGCACCTTCGGGGCCCGCGACAGCTGCACTTCGACGCGTTGATCATCGCGACCGGCGCCTACGACCGGCCGCTGCCTTTCCCCGGCTGGGACGGTCCCGGCGTGATCACCGCGGGCGCCGCGCAAGCGCTGGCGAAACAGGGCGTCACGCTGGCCGAACGCGTGATCGTCGCGGGGACCGGCCCGTTCCTGCTGCCGGTCGCCACCGCGTTGCAGGACCTCGGCGCCACGCTCGTCGGCGTCTACGAGGCGTCCTCACCGGCCCGGTGGCTGCGCGAGGCGAGGGCCGTCGCGGCGAACCGGCACAAGATCGCCGAGCTCGCCCGGTACCGGAAGGTGCTGGCACACCTGGAAACCCGCACCGCGGTGATCGCCAAGCACGGCCACCGCGTGACCGTCGCGAAGCTCGACCGGCACTGGCGCCCGGTCAGCCACCGCACCGTGCAGGCCGACCTGGTGTGCATCGGCTACGGCTTCCTCCCGCGCACCGACCTCGTGCCGAACGCCCGGCGCACCAACGACTTCCTCGTCGTCGACGAACGCCAGCAGACCTCGGTCGAGGGCATCTACGCCGCCGGCGAGGTCACCGGCATCGGCGGCGCGGACCTCGCCGAGGCGGAGGGCGTCGTCGCCGGAGCCGCTGCGGCACACCAGGAACCGCCCGCGAAAGCGCTCGACGCCGTGCGCAGGGGCCGCCTGTTCGCCGAGGCCCTGGCCAGGGCGCACGCCGTCCAGCCCGGCTGGCAGACGTGGCTGACCCCGGACACCACCGTGTGCCGCTGCGAGCAGGTCCGGCTCGAGGACCTCACCCAGGCGAGCAGCATGCGGGAGCTGAAGCTCACCAGCCGGGTCGCGATGGGCCGCTGCCAGGGCCGCATCTGCGCCCGCAACGCCGCCGAGCTCACCGGCATCCCGTTCGACGCCCAGCGCCGCGTGATCGCGGTCCCGATTCCGCTGGGCGAACTCGCCGCACTCCCGGACGAGGAACAGACATGACCGGACGCCGAGACCGCGCCGGCGTCGCCACCCGCACTCCCAGAGGAGCCAGCATGACCGAGCGCCTGGACGGCGTCATCGTCGCCACCGCACTCCCCTACGCCGAGGACGCGAAGGCCCCGGCGGGCCTCAAGCCCGACCTGGACAAGTTCGCCGAGCACTGCCGCTGGGTCGTCGAGAACGGCTGCCGCGGCGTCGGCCCCAACGGCTCACTGGGCGAGTACTCATCCCTGACCGACGCGGAACGCCGTGAGGTGGCCCAGACCGCCATCGCGGCCGTCCAAGGCATCGGCATCGCGGTCATCGGCGTCCACGGCGTGGGCGCCCACCAGGCCCGGCACTGGGCCGAGCTGGCCGCCGAGGACGGCGCGGACGGCGTGCTGTGCCTGCCGCCCACGATGTACCGGGCGAACCGGCACGAGGTCGTGCACCACTTCCGCGAGGTCGCGAAGGCCGGGCTGCCGATCATGGTCTACAACAACCCGATCGACACCAAGGTGGATCTCACGCCGGACCTGATCGCCGAGCTCGGCCAGATCGAGCAGGTGGTGGCGGTGAAGGAGTTCTCCGGCGACGTCCGGCGCGTGCTGGAGATCCGCGCCGCCGCCCCGCACCTCACCGTCGTGGCCGGCGCGGACGACGTGGTGCTGGAGAGCCTGCTGATGGGCGCCACGGGCTGGTTCGCCGGGTTCCCCAACGTGTTCCCCGCCGAGTGCGCGACCCTGTTCTCGCTGGCCCAGCAGGGCGAACTCACCGAGGCGAGGGAGCTGTACGAGCGGCTGGTGCCGTCGTTCCGCTGGGACTCGCGCACCGAGTTCGTGCAGGCCATCAAGCACGCCATGGACTTCGTCGGCCGCTTCGGCGGGCCCTGCCGTCCCCCTCGCGGCCCGCTCACCCCCGAGCACCTCGCCCAGCTCGACGCGGACATGAAGCTGGCGACCTCATGAAGTTCGCCAAGTACTTCAGCGCCGTCGACTCGCACACCGAGGGCATGCCGACGCGCGTGATCACCGGCGGCGTCGGCGTGATCCCCGGCGAGACCATGGCGGACAAGCGCCTGAACTTCATCAAGAACCACGACCACATCCGCAGGCTGCTGGTCAACGAACCGCGCGGCCACGCGGCGATGAGCGGCGCGATCCTGCAGCCTTCCACGAGACCGGACGCGGACTGGGGCGTGCTGTACATCGAGGTGTCCGGCTGCCTGCCCATGTGCGGGCACGGCACGATCGGCGTGGCGACGGTGCTGGTGGAGACCGGCATGGTCGAGGTGACCGAGCCGGTCACGACGGTCCGGCTGGACACCCCGGCCGGCCTGGTGCTGGCCGAGTACGACACCCGCACGAAGCTCGTGACGATCCGCAACGTCCCGGCCTACGCGCACGAGCTCGACGCCACCGTCGACGTCCCCGGGCTGGGCGAGGTGCGCTACGACATGGCGTACGGCGGCAACTTCTACGCGATCCTGCCGCTCGAGCGGCTCGGCATCCCGTTCGACCGGGCGGAGAAGGACAGGATCCTCGCCGCCGGACTGTCCATCATGGACCGGATCAACGCGGTGAACCGGCCGGTCCACCCGCTCGACCCCGCGATCGGCGGGTGCAAGCACGTCCAGTTCACCGCGCCCGGCCAGGACGGCGCCCACTCGCGCAACGCGATGGCGATCCACCCCGGCTGGTTCGACCGCTCCCCCTGCGGCACGGGCACCTGCGCGCGCATGGCCCAGCTGCACGCCCGCGGTGAGCTCGGAATCGGTGCAGAGTTCGTCAACGAGTCGTTCATCGGCACCAGATTCATCGGAAGGCTGTTGGAAGAAGTGCCGGTCGGAGGCCGCATCGGGGTAGTGCCCACAGTGGCCGGTCGGGCTTGGATCACGGGCATGGGCCAGTACCTCTTGGACGCCACGGATCCCTTTCCGGAAGGGTTCTCGCTCTAGTCACTACCCTCTGTCAGGTGATGACAACGCCCAGTCTGGAAGCGCTGCTGCGCATCGGACCTTTCCACTCGGCTCTGCGGGCGGCGATCCGCCGCCGCGGCCTCACGCTGGAGCGGCTTCGACTACGCCTGGCCCAGCAGGACGTGGCGGTGGCGTTGTCGACCCTGAGCGACTGGCAGCAGGGCCGGGTGCGGCCGGTCTCGCCGAAGTCCCTCAAGGCCGTGGCGGTGCTGGAAGAGCTGCTGGAGGTGCCGTCCCGCTCGCTGCTCGCCCTGCTGGAGCACGCCGGTCCGAACGGCTGGCCCGACGTCATCCCCGGGATGATGCCCGGCTTCAACACCAACGATCTGGAGATCATCTCCCGGCACGACCGGGTGTTCGTCAACGCCGAACGGCGCGCGTCGCGCGTCCACGTGCGGATGGTCGTCCGAGCGCGCCAGGACGGCGTGGACCGCTTCCACGCGCACTACTTCTGCGACGACTCCGTGCGGACGCAGCAGGTGCGGCACGAGCCCATCCGCAATTGCCGGGTCGGCCGCACGGCGCGAAATGAGACCGAACGCGTGACCGTCGACGAGTTGCTGTTCGACCGGCCGCTGGCGGCGGACGAGACCTGGGTGTTCGAGTTCGTCGTCCACGACCCGACCCGGCTGGACAGCATCGAATACGCGCACGGCGTGCGGTGCTTTCTCGCGCAGAGCCTGATCGAGGTGCACTTCAGCCCGGAGGCGCTGCCCGTGGATCCGCACGTCTACCTGCAGGACTGGCAGGAGGACGAACCGCACCGGACCATGGATCTGGCACTCGATCACACCAATTCGGTGCACCACTTCGAGACGAACGTGTCCGTGAACTGGGTCGGAGTCCGCTGGCGATGGGCGTGAACAGCCGAAAGCCTCCCCAAAATCACTAAGCGCCGGTTAACGTGCGCTGGTGCAGTTGCCGTGGAGAGCAGCGCCCAAAGCGGCGTTGTCGAGCCCGCTCACGTTGCTGGTGAGCATCGTGACGACCTTGCTGCTGGGTTTCGTGGTCGCCGCGGCCGTTCTGCACTCGTCGGCCGCGGGCGGCGCGGCTCTCTCGTACCAGCAGAGCCGGATGTGCCCGCACACCGTGCTGCCGTCGCTGGACGGTGACGGGATGGAGCTCTCGACCGCCGTCGAGATGGCCGCGCGCAGCGACCTGGGCGCGGTCTACACCTACATCGGGCGGCCCGATTTCAACGGGCTCGCGACCTACGGGCGGTTCGGGTACCGGCCGGGCGCGGTGGACCACCTGACCGTGTTGCAGGGCGGGGGCACCGGCCTCTGGGTGCCGCAGACGATCGCCATCGCGGCGAAGGTGAAGATCGGTGATCGGCCCGCCGGGTCGCCGCTGGCGGTGACCGCGATCTACGCCGACCTGGCTCATCCGGTGTCGGACTGGTGGTGTTCCGAGTCGAAGACCGTCGTGCCGAACCCGCTCGGCGGCGACGGCGCCAGCACCTCCGTGATCTGGGTGCCCCAGGCCGCCGATCTCGCCAAGCTGCCACCGGACTTCTCGTCGGGGGCATCGGTGTCGCTGCGGTGGCCCACCGAACCGCTGTCGACGCTCGCCGAGGCCGAACCCCTGCTGGCCGACGGGAACGCCCGGCTGTCCGCGCTCGGGCTGCCGTTGACGCGCATGGACGTGCTGTCGTCGGCCATCGTCGCCGCCCGCACCTCGCAGAACAACGTGTCGTCGGCGCTGCTGCCGTTGGTGATCATCAGCGTGCTGATCGGGCTCGCGGGCGTCGGCACGGTCACCGTGCAATGGGCGCAGCGCAGGCATTCCGAACTGCGGCTGCTGTGGGTGCGCGGGGCGAGTCCGCTCGCTCTGGGCTTCCGGGGCCTGCTGGAGCTGGGGCTGCCGCTGGTGCTCGGCGGGCTGCTGGGGCTGCTGGCGGCGCGGTTGTTGCTGCCGCTCTACGGACCCGGTGTCGTGCTGGAGGCGGGGGCGCTCTGGATCGCGGCGGCCGCCGTGCTGACCGTGGTCGTGCTGAGCCTCGCGGTGACCGTGCTGGTGGCCTGCTGGAAGACCCACCGCACGTTCCAGAAGCAGGCGCGCTCGTGGCGGCTCGCGGCGGTGCCGTGGGAGCTGGTGGTCGCCGCGCTGGCCGTGCTCGCGTGGATCCGGTTGTCCGCCAACGGGTTGGGCACTTCGCTGAGGTCGGGTCAGCTGCCGAAGATCGACGTGGCCGCGTTGACGTTCCCGCTGCTCGTGGTGCTGGCGGCGGCGTTGCTCGCGACCCGGCTGGCGCGCTGGACGCTGGCCTGGTCGCATCGCGTGCAGTGGTGGCAGGTGCCGGCCGCGCAGTTCGCGTTGCGCCGGCTGGCCGCCGCCGTGGGGCCGGTGACCGGCGTGCTGCTGGTGGGCGTGCTGGCGGTCGGCACCATCGCGGTCGGCAGTGCGGTGGCGGGCGCCCAGCAGTCCTCATTGGACTCGAAGTCCGGCATGTACGTCGGCGCGAACAGCTCGGTGCAGGTGCCGCAGGACATCGCGCTGGGCCGGGTGGCACTGCCGGACTCGTTGCGCGGCACCACCACGCTGGTCGGGGCCAGCACCGGCGCGCTGGTCGTGGACCCGGCGACGTTCACCGACGCGGCGGTGCTGAACGACCCGGCCGAGGTGCGCACGCTGCTCGCCGGGCTGAAGCGGACCGGTGACATCGCCCCGGCCGTGCGGATCGGACGCGCCCCGGACAAGGAGATCCAGATCCCGGGGTTGCCGCTGCTGAAACCGGTGGCCTCCCTGCCGTCGTTCCCGAAGCTCGGCACGCGCGGCTACGTCGTGGCGCGCGACTCGGTGCCCGCGGTCGAACAGGTGGGTTCGTGGCACCTGTGGTCGTCGCTGCCGTTGTCCACGCTGACGGCCGAGCTGCAGACCGCGGGCGTCCACTACACGAACGTCGCCGACCGGGCGAAGGTGCTCGACGGCCTGCCGTTCCTGACCGTGGAGTGGACCTTCGGCTTCGTGGCCGCGATCGGCGTGGTGCTCGCCGTGGTGGCCGCGGTGGCGTTGCTGCTGGCGATCGAGGTGCGGCGGCGCCAGAATGCGGTGTCGGGGGCGCTGTCGACGCGCATGGGCATGCGGACGGCCGTGCTGTGGTCGAGTCACCTGCTCGAGGTGGGCACGATCGCACTGCTGGCGCTGGCGATCGGCGCGCTGGCGTCGCTGGTGAGCGCCGGGTTCGCGGTGCCCCGGCTCGATCCCGCGCCGTGGCTGAACCCCGCCCCGATGCTGCCCGACCTCACGTCGCTGCTGGCGATCATGCTGCTGTGCGGCGGCGTCGTGGTCGTCGCGGCGGCCTGGCTTGCGTTGCGCGGTGTCCGCACCGCGCGGATGGGAGAGCTGCTCAGGTGATCCGCGCTTGTGGTGTCGGGGTGTCCTACGGCCAGGTGCGAGCGGTGTCGGACGTGTCGCTGAGCATCGCGCCCGGCCTCACCGTGCTGTCCGGCCCGTCCGGTTCGGGCAAGTCGACGCTGCTGCGGGTGCTGTCACTGGTCGAGCGGCCGTCGGAGGGCGAGGTGTTCGTCAACGACACCCCGACCTCGGCCATGTCGTGGTCGGAGCTGCGCACGTTGCGGCGCAAGGAGATCGCGGTCGTGTTCCAGAATCCCGCCGACAACCTCATCGCGCACCTGACCGTGGGCGAGAACCTGCGTGCGGCGGGCGCCACCGACCTGTCCCTGCTGGACCGCCTGGGCCTGGGCGGATCGGCCACCTGGAGGATCGGCGCTTTGTCCGGCGGACAACAACAACGGCTCGCGTTCGGCTGCGCGCTGGCACGGGGGGCCTCCGTGGTGGTGGCGGACGAGCCGACCTCACAACTCGACGTCCGCTCCGCCGACCTGGTGCTGGAAACGCTGGCGTCGTTGCCGGTGCCCGCGGTGGTGGCGTCGCACGATCCCCGGCTCGTCTCGTTGGCGGACCTGTGCATCCCGCTGGCCGCGTCGTGATCCGCGCGGCCGGGGTGCACCGGCGGTTCGGTGGCGTCTCCGTGCTGCGCGGCGTCGATCTGGCGGTGTCGGCCGGGGAGTTCGTGACGCTGAGCGGGCCGTCCGGATCGGGCAAGACGGCGTTGCTGTCCCTGTTGTGCGGCTTCGACTTCCCGGACAGCGGCTCGGTGCTGCCAGGGCCCGCCTCGTGGACGGACTGCGCGGTGCTGCCGCAGTCGCTGGGACTCGCGACGGAGCTGACGCTGGAGGAGAACGTCGCGCTGCCGCTGCGGCTGGCCGGGCGTGAGGTCTCCGGGGTGTCCGCGTTGCTGGCGGAACTGGGAATCGGGGAGCTCGGCTCGCGGTATCCGGGGCAGGTGTCGTTCGGGCAGCAGCAACGGGCCGCGCTGGCCCGTGCCGTGGTGGCGCGCCCGGCGGCGCTCCTGGCCGACGAACCGACCGCGCACCTCGACGCTGAGAGCGCCGAGGCCGCGATCAGGTTGTTGCGCAGACTGGCCGACGACGGCACCGCGGTGCTGATCGCCACGCACCACGACGCGGTGCACGCAGTGGCCGACCGGGTGCTGGTGCTCGCCGACGGCCAGGTCCAGGCCGCCTGATGGCGTGGATCAGCAGGGCTTGACGCCGTCAACACCGCGAGGGGTGGAGTAGTACAGGCGCGGAGTCACCTGCACGACGTCGACAGCCTGGGAGTAGCCGAGCACCTCCCATTCGGATCCGCTCCAGTCGTAGAAAGTCGCCGTGACATTGCCGGTCTGCAGGTTCTTGAAGGAACGAACCTTGTCAGAGCCCCATTCGGCGCCGACGTTGTAGATGACACCGCACTTCCACGCCCGGTATTTCGATCCCTGGAAGTAGAAGCCGTCGAACAGGCAGATCGATCCGACGGGGCAATAGGCGTCTGCGCTCGCCGGCGCGGGCGCGACCAGTCCGACGCCGAGCAACACAGACGTCGACAGCGCGAGAAATACCTTCTTCACTTTCAGCTCCCCCTCAGTACCAGTCCGTGCACCGGATCTCCCGGCCCGCTCCACCCATGATCTGCGCACAAGCACGCATGATCGGCCCGTTGTCGTTGTAGGCCAGGCTGTACCCGCTCTTCTCGCCTGGATTGAGCAGCGACCAGCCGAGCAGCCCTTCCCAGCGCCCTTTGTCCGCCTCGGCCCGGTTGACCGCCCGGTCGGTCCACACCGCGTCCCCGCAGTCGAACCCGCAAGCGACGTTGCGCACGCGACCCCACGCGCAGTGGTTGCTGCTGTAGCGCAGTTCCACGACCGAACCGACCGGGCCGGGTGCCGACCTCTTCGTGGTCGGCCCAGGCAACTGGGTCGGATCCACACCGTCGGCACAGGCGATCCGGGCCGACGGCTCCGGCATGGCCATCGATGCTGGAGCGGTGACCAGCAGTCCCGCCGTGAACAGGCCGACCGCCGCGGCGAGCGCGGCAATTCGTTTCAGCATCAGAATCTCATCCCCCATGCGACCTCACTCGTCGATGCGCACTCCGTGCCAGTGCCACAACTAGCGCAGGGAGGATGTTCGGCATCGACGACCGGGAGCTGAACGACAACTCCTGATCAATCGCTCCGCGGGACCTGGGGCAAGCGCGAACTGCGGTGCCTCCACGTGGAGGCACCGCAGATGCCCTGAAAGCGTCAGGGGGTGGCTAGACGGCCGGCGGCCGGTCCTCGTAAGGCGTGGACAGCACCACGGTCGTCCGCGTCGACACGTTCGCCGACTCCCGGATCTTCTGGAGCAGTTCCTCCAGCGCCACGGGCGAGGCGACGCGGACGCGCAGCACGTACGAGGCGTCGCCCGCCACCGAGTAGCACGCCTCGATCTCGGACAGGTGCTCCAGGCGCTTCGGGTAGTCGTCCGGCGCGGCCGGGTCGATCGGGAAGAGCGAGATGAACGCCGACATCGGCAGGCCGATCTCCGGGCCGTCCAGCCGCGCGGCGTAGCCCTTCACGATGCCGCGCTGCTCCAGGCGCTTCACGCGCTGGTGCACCGCCGACACGGACAGGCCGACGCGCTCGGCGAGGTCGGTGAAGCTGCACCGGCCGTCCGAGGCGAGTTCCTTCAGGATCGCTCTGTCGATCTGCTCGAGGGTCAAAGCACCACCAGCTCGTGAGGTCGGTTGTTGAAGGACTCGACGCCGTCGGCGGTGGCCACGACGATGTCCTCGATGCGCGCGCCCCACCGGCCGGGCAGGTAGATGCCGGGCTCGACGCTGAAGGCCATGCCGGCCTCGAGCGGCAGCGCGTTGCCGCTGACGATGTAAGGCTCCTCGTGCACGTCCAGGCCGATGCCGTGGCCGGTGCGGTGCACGAAGTACTCGCCGAAGCCCGCATCGGTGATGACCTTGCGGGCGACGTTGTCGATCTCCTCACAGGTCACGCCCGGCCGCACGGCCTCGACGGCGGCCTGCTGCGCCGCCTGCAGGACGGCGTAGGTGTCCCGGACGTCGTCGTAGGACGGCTCACCCATCACGTAGGTGCGGGTCGAGTCGGAGTTGTAGCCCTCGGCCACCGGGCCGCCGATGTCGATGACGACGACCTCGCCGGCCTCGATCACGCGGTCGGAGTCGCGGTGGTGCGGCGAGGCGCCGTTCGGGCCGGAGCCGACGATCACGAAGTCCGCGACGGTGTGGCCCTCTTCGACGATCGCCGCGGCGATGTCCTTCGCGACCTCGCGCTCGGTGCGGCCGACGCGCAGGAACTCGCCCATGCGCGCGTGCACGCGGTCGATCGCGGCACCGGCCTTGCGCAGGGCGGCGATCTCGGAGGCGTCCTTGCGCATCCGCAGCTCGCGGATGATCGGCCCTGCCAGGCTCTGCGGGCCGCCGACGGCGTTGCCGAGCTTGATGGTGTGCAGGGCGGGCATCATGTCCGCCACGGCCGTGCGGTTGCCCTTGATAGCGGCCTTGACCAGCGCGTACGGGTCTTCGCCGTCGACCCACGTGACGACCTGGACGCCCAGCTCGTCGGTCGGGATGCCCGCGTAACCGGGCTGCTCCAGCTTGGGCACGACCAGCGTCGGCGTGCCGTCGACCGGCAGCGCGAGGCAGGTGAGGCGCTCGAACGAGTCGCCGCCGGCACCGATCAGGTACCGCAGGTCCGAGCCGGGCGAGATGAGGAGGGCGTCGACGCCCGCCTGCTCGGCGGCGGCGGAAGCGCGGTCGAGCCGCGCGCGCAGCGCGGACACGTCGATGGGCCCGGTGATCGTTGCCATGGTCGAAAGCCTAGTGCGTTGACCTCGATGCTTGCCGGGCACCTTCGACACTCAACAGGTGCCGCCTGACCGATGAACGCGCCCAGCAAGCGTTAGCGGTCAATGCACCGGTAGCTTGTCCATTCGTGAGCTCTCCCCTGGTGCTGCTCGACTCCGCGAGCCTCTACTTCCGGTCGTACTACGCGCTGCCCGACTCGATGACGGCGCCCGACGGCACGCCCGTGAACGCCGTGCGCGGGTTCGTGGACACGATCGCCCGCGTGATCACCGAACGCGGTGCCGGGCGCCTGGTGGCCTGTCTGGACGCCGACTGGCGCCCTGAGTTCCGCGTGAAGCTGCTGCCCTCCTACAAGGCGCAACGCGTGGCCCAGGACGCGACCGACGGTTCCGAAGAGGTCCCGGACACCCTCACGCCCCAGATCCCGATCATCCTCGACGTGCTCGACGCGGCGGGCATCTGCACGGCCGAGGCGGCGGGCCACGAGGCGGACGACGTGATCGGCGCGCTCGCCCACCGCGAGCAGCGCTCCCCCGTCGAGGTGGTCACCGGCGACCGCGACATGTTCCAGGTCGTGCGCTTCGAACCCACGCCCGTGCACGTCGTCTACGTCGGCCGCGGCTGGAACAAGGCCGAGGTCATCGGCCCCGAGGAACTCGCGGCGAAGTACTCGTTGCCGGTCGAGAACGCCGGTTCCGCCTACGCCGACATGTCCGTGCTGCGCGGCGACCCGTCCGACGGCCTGCCCGGCGTCGCGGGCATCGGCGAGAAGACCGCGGCCAAGCTCATCACCGAGTTCGGCTCGCTGGACGCGGTGCTCGCGGCCGTCACCGACCCGATGGACCGCAAGCTCACCACCAAGGCCCGCAACTCCCTGCTCGCCGCCGAGGACTACCTCGCGGTGGCGCCGGTGGTCGTGCGGACCGCGCTGGACGCTCCCGTCGTGCTGGACCGGGCGGACGACGTGCCTCGGGTGCCTGCCGACCCCGAGCGGTTGCGTGAGCTCACGCAGCGCTGGGGGCTGGGCAGCTCGGTGCCGCGCCTGGTGAACGCGATGGAGCGGCGCGCGTAACGTCTTTTCTCCCCCAACGACTCCGCAAGCGTGACGGATGCGCTGCGGCCGGTGGAACAGTCGTTGATCGAGCACGTCGAACGTGGTGAGTTGCTGGACCTGGCAGGCGATTCGCCCGTCGACGTGGAGTCGATGAGGAGCTGGGACGAGTCGCGCACCATCCGCGCGTGGGTGATCAGAGACATCCTGCGCGGGCGCCTCGCCCCTGATCCCGATCCTCTCGGCCTGCGGCTGCGGGGCGCCCGCATCGAAGGCCGGCTGAGCCTCGGCAACGTCATCAGCACGGTGTGGCTGGAGCTGTACAGCTGCCTCCTCGACGAGGGCATGAGTGCCCGAGACGCGCGCCTCGCGGGCATCGCCCTGTCCGGCTGCAGGCTCGAGCACCCCACCGGTCACGTCCTGAGCGCCTGCAGGCTCACCGCCTCCATGCTCTGGATCGACCAAGGCACGACGGTGGAAGGGCACACCGCTGTCGCCGTTGACCTGTCTGGCGCACGTCTCGACGAACTGCACTGTGAGGGCGCACGGTTCAGTTCGGACGCAGGAACAGCGCTCGACCTGCACAGCGCCAAGATCGAGGAGAACGTCCGGTTGCACAACGGGTTCGAGGCGGTCGGCGTCGGAGCCGGAGGTGCGATCAGGCTGGTGGGGACGGAGATCGGCGGCACCCTGGACCTCGACGGGGCTCGGCTGCACAACGACTCCGGACCCGCGATGAACGCCGAAGGGCTCCAAACCGGCCGCAACGTGTTGTTGCGGCACGGGTTCTCCGCCACCGGCGCCGGAGAAGACGGCGCGGTGGACCTCTCGGCCGCCCGCATCACCGGGATGCTCAACTGCAACGGAGCGACCCTGCGAAACGACTCCGGGCCGGCTTTGCTGGCCAACGAGGCGAGAGTCGACCTGTACGTCTTCTGGAACGACGGGTTCGACGCTCACGGCGTGGGCCCGGATGGCTGCGTCAGCGTCCCCGGCTCACATTTCGGAGGGTGGGAGTGCCAGAACGCGATCATGCGGAACCCCACTGGTCCCGCGCTGAGCGCGGTCGGACTGCGGGTCGACAACCACGTGGGGATGGAGGACTTCCGGGCGTTCGGCGGCGGCGAAGACGCGGTGATCATCCTGAACATCGTCGAGATCCGCGGCGCCTTCTCCTTCCAGCCGTCACAGCTGGAGCACCTCACGGACCCGAGGTCGCGGATCAGCGTGGACGAGCTGGTGTACCGAGGCATCCCGTTCGGCATCCACGCATCCGAGTGGCTGACGTACCTGCGTGAGGGCACGCCCTATTACGCGGCGCAGCCCTACCAGCACCTCGCCGCGGCACACCGCGCTGCCGGGCACGACCGCGAAGCCCGGCGAATTCTGATGGAACAGCGGCGCGACCAGATCGACCGCGGCCTCACCGGCCGTGGCGAACGCGTCTGGGCCCGTTTCACCGGGCTGGTGCTCGGTTACGGCTACCAGCCGTGGCGCGCGCTGGTCGGTCTGCTGGCCGTCCTGATCACGGGTGCGGTACTCGCGGTGGCTCTGGGAGGCACCGGACTGGTCCAGACGCGCGCTGGAGCCGCACCCACGCCGTGCCCGATGATCGACCGGATCGCCGTCGGGCTCGAACTCGGCGCGCCGTTGCTCAGCACCCCGGCACGCATCCGGTGCGAGGCCACCAATACCGGCGCGGGTCAGGCCCTCACCATCACCGGCTGGGTGCTCCGGCTGATGGCGTGGGCCTTCGCCACGTTGTTCATCGCCGGATTCACCGGCGCGGTCCGCAAGACCTAGAAGAAGGTCGAGCACCGCGGTGCGACGGGGCTGGCGAACAACGCGTCAGCCGCGTCGAACCGCCCACCGGTGATCCGCTTGGCAGCCGCGAGCTGTGAGAACGAGGTGTCGCCGAAGTACGCGGCCCCGAGCAGGTCGACCGGGATCGTGATGTCCGCGGCCGCGTCCACCCGCTCGGCGCCGTCCGGGGAGATCCGGTAGGCACCGGAGTTCGCGGGCAGCAGTGCGTCCTGGACCTCCAGCACGACCGGCTCGGCGGTCCCGTAGGTGCGCGCCGCCAGCATGCGCGGGACGTCGGCCAGGCGCAGCCAGATCTCGTCGAAGACCTCCTTGGTGTGCACGACACGCGGGTCTTCGAAGAGCCAGTTCAGCGGGTCGTCCAGCGCCACGTCGACCTCGATCGTGTCGACCAGGTCCAGTCGCGTCGCGTAGATCCAGAGGTCGCGCCACGCGTCGGCGTTCGACGACACGAAGTCCACGATCTCCATCTTGTGCTTGAAGTCCTTGACCTCGGACACCTTGTAGCACAGGTAACCGTCGTCGCCATCGGGTCCACTGTGGACGATGGTCACCATGTTCTCGGCCTCGGTCTTGCGGTCGCGCGCCCTGGCCCACCAGCCCGCCCAGCGGGAGATCTGCCCCGGCCGGTCGAGGGCGAAGGCGTCGTGCAGCTCGGGCAGCAGCTTGTCCGCGGTGTCGGGGTCCACCATCCGCACCCGGCCGGTCGGCGATCCGGGGATCACGGCCTTGGTCGCGTCGATCTGCAGATACCGCACGCGTCCCGCCAGGCCGTAGCCGAAGCGGCCGTAGATGCGGCCCTCGGAGGCGCGCAGCGTCGCGACGGGGTCTGGGAGCGTCGAGAGTTGTTCGCGCATCAGGGCGGTCAGCACGCCGCGGCGCGTGTAGTCGGCGCGCACGCCCACGCGTGAGACGGCGGAGTGCGGCACTACGGCGCCGCCGGGCACCACCATGGAGCCGGCGTAGGACTGGGTGGTGCCGACCATCTCGTCGCCGTCGAACGCGGCGTGCACGCGGCCGGGCTCGTACGACGGGAGCACGACCGCCCATTGCTCGTCCGTCGGCGGGCCCCAGTGCATCGCACGGCGGAACAGGGTGCTGTGGGCGCGGTACTGCGCTTCGTCGGTGAGAACGCGGATGTCGGTCACGACCGCGATCGTGACTCACCACGACGGCGAGCGCACCTCAGTTTCCCGCGGTCACGAGAGACACGAAACCTCCCCCGGAACGGTCCGGGGGAGGCTCGGGTGCACAGAGAAGCGGATCAGCCGGTGGGCTGGCCCACCTCGTACTCGCCGTCCGCGGTCTTGACGACGATCTTGACCTTCTTGTCCTTGCCGCCGACCTGGACCTTGCACTCGAACGAGGTGTTGGGCTTGACCTCGTTCTCACCGGTGCAGGTGGCCGCGCCGACCTCGGAGATCTTGTACTCGTCCTTGAGGATCTGGACGATGCCGGTCTGCACGGCCGTGTTGTCGAAGATCTTCTTCTTGAAGAACGCCGGCGTCACGAACCCGGCGAACAACACGCCACCGACGAGCAGCACGACGACGACCGCGGCCACCCAGATGGCCGCGCTCGACTTCTTCTTCGGCGGCACCGGCGGGCCGTAGCCGGGCTGCTGCCCGTACGGGTTCGGCTGCTGACCGGGGTACTGCTGCTGCTGGCCGTACGGGTCCTGCACGGGCGTGCCGTACGGGTTCGACTGCGGCTGTGGCACGCCGTACTGCTGCGTCTGCTGCTGCGACGGATCGAAACCGGGGTACGGCTGTTGCGGCTGCTGGCCCGGCTGGGGCTGCTGCGGCTGGCCGTAGGGGTTCTGAGCCGGGAAGCCGCCGGACGGTGTGCCGGGAGGGAAACCGCCTCCGTAGGGCTGCTGCGGCTGCTGCGGCTGGCCCCAGGGCTGCTGCGGATCGTTCCCTCCGGACGGTCCGTACGGGCTGCTCATCTGTCGACCTCCGTGTGTACGACGTTGCGGCGCGATCCAATCACACTGCTGACGTCAGTCTTTACTCCGACTCGCAAAACCTTCGTCAGGCGCCTGTCACATTTTCGAGTCACATCATCGCCACGACACCGCGGCGAAGCGCGTCGACGGCCTTCGAGGCGGCGGCCCCGACCGGATCCTTGGCGCCGACGACGTCGCGGATCTGGTCCAGCAGGTCGATCACCTGCCGGCACCAGCGCACGAAGTCTCCCGCACCGAGCTCGTTGCCGCCCGCCTCGGCGGCGCTGAGCACCTTCTCCAGCGACTCGCCGCGCGCCCACCGGAACACCGGCCAGGCGAACCCGGGATCCGGCTGCCGCGTGATGCGTTCGAGCTTGAGGCGCCGCTCGTCGTCCTCGATCTCCGCCCACAACCGCACGGTCTTGAGCATCGCGTCCGCCACCGGCCCCTGCGGCAGGCGTGCCTCGACGGGACCGTCCCGGCGCGCCTCGTAGACCAGCGACGACACCACCGCCGCGAGCTCCTCCGGCTTGAGGCCCTTCCACACGCCGTGGCGGATGCACTCGGCGGCCAGCAGGTCGGACTCGCTGTACAGCCTGGTCAGGCGCTTGCCGTTCTCCGTGACCTCCTCGGCCTCGCTGAGGTAGCCGCGCTCGCGCAGCAACGCCCGGATGCGGTCGAACTGGCGGGCCAGCGAGTGCGTCGTCGCCGCGACCTTGCGCTCCAGCTGCTCGGTCTCGGCCAGCAGGCGGTGGTACCGCTCGCCCCACCGGGCGTGGTCCTCGCGCTGGTCACAGCCGTGGCACGGGTGCGCGCGCAGGGCCCGGCGCAGCGTCGCCAGCTCCGGGTCGTCGTCCGCGGTGATCTTGCTGCGGCGGTTCGACGGCACCGCGATGCCGGTGTTGCGGATCGTCGACGCGAGGTCGCGGCGCGACTTGGGCGACCGCACGTCCACCTGCTTGGGCAGCCGGATGTACCCGAGCACCTCGACCGGCGCCGGGAAGTCCGCGCTGGTCAGCCGGCCCGACCAGCGGTCCTCGGTGACGACCAGCGGCCGCGCCTCGCCCAGCGGCTCGAGGCCGGGGTCGACGACGACGGCGAGCCCGGACCGGCGGCCGGACGGCACCGCGATCACGTCGCCCTTGCGCAGCTTCTCGAGCGACTTGGCCGTCTCGATCCGGCGCGCGTTGGTGTTCTGCTTCGCGAGCTGCTTCTCGCGGTCCGCGACCCGGCGGCGCAGTGACGCGTACTCGGCGAAGTCGCCGAGGTGGCACGTCATCGACTCGGCGTAGCCCCCGAGCGCCTCCTTGTTGCGGTCGATCCGCCGCGCCAGCCCGACCACCGAGCGGTCGGCCTGGAACTGCGCGAACGACTGCTCCAGGATCTCGCGCGCGGCCGCGGCGCCGAGCTGGTGCACGAGGTTGACGGCCATGTTGTAGCCGGGCCGGAACGACGAGCGCAGCGGGTACGTGCGGGTGGACGCGAGCCCGCCGACCGCCTTGGGGTCGATCCCCGGCTGCCAGACGACGACCGCGTGCCCCTCCACGTCGATGCCGCGCCGCCCGGCACGGCCGGTGAGCTGCGTGTACTCGCCCGGCGTGAGGTCGACGTGCGCCTCGCCGTTGTACTTCACGAGCTTCTCGAGCACGACCGTCCGCGCGGGCATGTTGATGCCCAGCGCCAGCGTCTCGGTCGCGAACACGACCTTGACCAGGCCGCGGACGAACAGCTCCTCGACGGTCTCCTTGAACGCGGGCAGCAGCCCGGCGTGGTGCGACGCGATGCCGCGCTCCAGCGCCTCCCGCCACTCCCAGAACCCGAGCACCGTCAGGTCGGCCTCGGGCAGGTCGCGCGACTTCTCGTCGATGATCCGGCGGACCTGCTCGGTCTCCTCCACGGTGTTGAGCCGCAGCCCGGCCCGCGCGGTCTGCGCGACCGCCGCGTCACACCCCGCGCGGCTGAACACGAACACGATCGCCGGCAGCAGGCTGGCGGCGTCCATCCGCTGGATCATGTCGGTGCGCGACGGCGGCTTGAACCCGCTGTTGCGCGCCGGCCGCCCGGTGCCGCCGGAACGGTTGCGCCCGCGGCTGAACGGCACGTGGTAGCGCGCCAGCTCCTCGGTCTTGCGCAGCACCTGCGTGTTGATCCGCGCGTGCGTCTCGTCGCCCTCGAACAGGTCCAGCATCTGGTTGCCCACCAGCATGTGCTGCCACAGCGGCACGGGCCGGTGCTCGTCGACCACGACCGTCGTGTCGCCGCGCACCTCGACCAGCCACTCGCCGAACTCCTCGGCGTTGCTGACCGTCGCGGACAGACCGACCACCTGCACGTGCTCGGGCAGGTGCAGGATGACCTCTTCCCACACGGGACCGCGGAACCGGTCCGCGAGGTAGTGCACCTCGTCCATCACGACGTAGGCGAGTCCGTCCAGAGTGGACGAACCCGAGTAGAGCATGTTCCGCAGCACCTCGGTGGTCATCACCACGACCGGCGCGCCACCGTTGATGCTCGTGTCACCGGTCAGCAGGCCGATGTTCTTCGCGCCGTAGCGCGCGGTCAGGTCCGCGAACTTCTGGTTGGACAACGCCTTGATCGGTGTCGTGTAGAAACACTTGCGGCCCTCGCTCAGCGCGAGGTGCACGGCGAACTCGCCCACGACTGTCTTGCCGGCGCCCGTGGGGGCGCACACGAGCACTCCGTGACCGTCCTCCAGGGCCTCGCAGGCCTGGCGCTGGAACGGGTCCAGCTCGAACGAGATGACGGAGCCGAAATCGGTCAGCTTGGGCCGCTCAGCTCGACGCCGGGAAGCGGCGTAGGCCTCGGCCGGGGACCGCGAAGCACTTGACACCCCATCAGGCTTTCACATCGCACCGACAATCGCCGCCGACATTGATTAACTTCAGTCAGCACTGAAACGATAGAGGGCGATGTCACCAGGACATCGCCCTCCACCAGCACGTCTACCTGGGCCTACTCGCGGAGGTCGGGGCGGTCACGCAGGCTCTCGGGCAGCCGGGGGAACGGCGCGCGCCGGATGTAGAGCCAGTTCGAGATGGTCCCGATGACGATCACCGCGAGGCCCGGCGAGGCCGGGAGCAGCAACGACGTCCAGCCGTCCCGCAGCAGCACCCCCGCGACGATCGTGGCGACCACGAACGGGACACCGAACAGCAGCGTCCGCCCGGTCAACCACCTGAGGTCGCGCATCCGCTCGTGCTGCTCGTCGTCCCAGTCGCGCTTCCTCATGCCCCAGCCCCCATCAGAACGAGCGCTGCACCCGGTCCGCCACCAGCTTCACGAACCGCGACGGGTCGGCGAGTTCGCCGCCCTCCGCGAGCAGGGCCAGGCCGTAGATCAGCTCGCCCGTGTCGGCGAGACCATCGCGTTCGCCACCCGCGAACGCCTTGTGCAGGCCCTCGACCAGCGGGTGCGACGGGTTGAGCTCCAGGATCCGCTTGGTCTTCGGCACCTCCTGGCCCATCGCCTTGAACATCTTCTCCAGCGTCGGGGTCATGTCGTGGGCGTCGCCTACCACACACGCCGGGGACGTCGTCAGACGCGAGGAGAGCCGGACCTCCTTGACGTTCTCCTCCAGCAGCCCCTGCAGCCACGTCAGCAGGTCGCCGAACTCCTCGGCCTTGGCGGAGGCGGCGGACTTCTCCTCTTCCGTCTCCAGGTCGACCTGTCCCTTGGCGACGGACTGGAACGTCCTGCCGTCGAAGGCGGGCACCGAGTCGACCCACATCTCGTCGATGCCGTCGGTGAGGATGAGAACCTCGAAACCCTTGGCGCGCAACGCCTCCATGTGCGGCGAGTTCTCCACGGACAGGCGGGACTCACCGGTCATGAAGTAGATGTGCTCCTGCCCCT
Organism: Lentzea sp. NPDC051213; assembly: GCF_044455585.1. Taxonomy (NCBI): domain Bacteria; kingdom Bacillati; phylum Actinomycetota; class Actinomycetes; order Pseudonocardiales; family Pseudonocardiaceae; genus Lentzea; species Lentzea sp. NPDC051213. The sequence continues at coordinate 361,235 of NZ_JBITEX010000001.1, read as the reverse complement.
CCTTCATCCGCGAGACGTACCCGGCCAGCGTGGTCGGCTCGTCGGGCGAGTGGGTCGAGGCGAACGAGCAGATCTCCAGGATCGCGTCGCGGTTGTCGGGATCGGCGAGCAGCCCCTCCTTCAGGGCCGCACCGACCTCGCGCCACAGCTTCGCGTAGTCGTCCGGGCGCGAGGACTGCAGCGACTTGATCGACCCGAGGACCTTCTTCACCAACCGGCGGCGCATCAGCTGGATCTGGCGGTCCTGTTGGAGGATCTCGCGCGAGACGTTCAGCGAGAGGTCCGCGGCGTCGACGACGCCCTTCACGAAGCGCAGGTACTCCGGCATCAGCTCGGCGCAGTCGTCCATGATGAAGACGCGCTTGACGTAGAGCTGCACGCCGCGCCTGGCGTCGCGCATGAACAGGTCCATCGGCGCCTGCGCCGGCAGGAACAGCAGGGCCTGGTACTCGAACGTGCCCTCCGCCTGCATGCGGATCGTCTCGAGCGGCGCGTTCCAGTCGTGGCTGACGTGCCGGTAGAACTCCGCGTACTCCTCCTCCGTCACCTCGGAGGCGGGGCGAGCCCACAGGGCCTTGCGGGAGTTGACCTCCTCGCCGCCCAGGCGCACCGGCCAGGTGATGAAGTCCGAGTAGCGCTTGACGATCTCCTTGATCTTCGCGGGCTCGGTGTAGTCCGGCAGCTGGTCCTCGTCGTCGGACGGCTTGAGGTGCAGCGTCACCGAGGTGCCCTGCGGCGCGTCCTCGACCTCGTCGATCGTGTAGGTGCTCTCGCCGGTCGACTCCCAGCGCACGCCCTTCTCGGCGTGCGGGTACTTCGTCACCAGCGTGACCTTGTCCGCGACCATGAACGACGAGTAGAAGCCGATGCCGAACTGGCCGATCAGGTCCGACGTGCTCGACTGCTGTTCCTTGAGCTTGCGCAGGAACTCCGCGGTGCCGGACTTGGCGATCGTGCCGATGAGCGCCACGACGTCCTCACGCGTCATGCCGATGCCGTTGTCGCGCACGGTCAGCGTGCGCTCGGCCGGATCGGACTCGACGACGATGTGCAGGTCGTCGACGTCGACCTGCATGTCCTTGTCGCGGAACGACTCCAGCCGCAGCTTGTCCAGCGCGTCGGAGGCGTTCGAGACCAGCTCGCGCAGGAACGTGTCCTTGTTCGAGTAGATCGAGTGGATCATCAGCTGCAGCAGCTGGCGCGCCTCGGACTGAAACTCAAGCGTTTCCATGCTTCCCCACCGAAATCAACAACGAGAACGAACAGCACTAGTGCCGTGACCGCCAGCCTTCGCCGCGTCTTCGACGCTCAGCAGGGCGCCTCGCGGCACCGGCCCCACGCCCACAGCCAACCAGGATGAGGACGTGGAGCCGGCACCGCGATGCACCCGTCTGACCGCCGAACACGGGGCAAAGGCTGACGGCCACGGCACTAGAACTTAGCGGCCCACGACTGTGAGAGCGCCTGGGACCGTGCGAAGTGAGACGGGCAACGCCTCCTGGCGTTCGCCGTCGGCGTAAGCGATCCACCCGTTGCCACCGGCCAGCGTCACCTCACGGGCGCGGAAAGTCCGCACCCGCGGGTGCTCGGTGTGCTTGCCCGTGCGCAACGTCGGCAGCATCCGGATCAGCATCGAACGGCTGGCGTGCTCGACCACCGTCACGTCGAACAGGCCGTCGTTCGCGTCCGCCTCAGGGCACACCGGGATGCCACCGCCGTAGTTCGGGGTGTTGCCCACGGCCACGAGCGTCGCGTCCAGCGAGTAGGTCTCGGACTCGGTCGTGACGACCAGCGGCGCCGATCGCAGGGACGCCAGCTCGGCCAGGATCGCGAGGTCGTAGCGGCGTGGACCGGCGGGCCAGCGCATGGCGTTCGCCCGCTCGTTCACCGCGGAGTCGAAGCCCGCGCACAGCACCGTCGCGAACCACTGGCCGGTCGACAGCCGGCCCAGGTCGAGGGTCTTCTTCGTGCCGTGCACGACGTCCTCGACCGACTGCGATCCGATCGCGGCGGCCAGGTCGTTGCCTGTGCCCGCCGGGACGACGCCGAGTGTGGTCGAGGTGCCCGCGCACGCCTGAATGCCCAGGTGAGCGGCACCGTCACCGCCGAGCACGACCAGCAGGTCGACGCCGTCCGCCACGGCCTCGCGGGCCATCGCGAGGGTGCCCTCGGCGTCGTGCGCGACGAGTTGGGTCAACGAGGTGACGTGCTCACGCAACGCGGCGGCGGTCGACCCCGCCATCCGGGCCGCCCGCCCCTTGCCCGACGCCGGGCAGACCAGCAAAGCCGCCCGCGTCACGTGGCGTCGTCGTAGTTCACGCGCTTGGCAGGCTCCGAAGCGACCGGCTCGACCTTCTCGCCCGGCATGTTGCCGTCGTCGTCGGACGCCGTGTAGTCGAACGGCGCGGCCTCGTTGTCGTCGAGAGCGTCCCAGCCCTCGGCGGCGCGGAGCTTGGCCTTGCGCTTGTCGTGGATCCGGGCGAACTGGATCGCCATCTCGAACAGCAGCACCAGCGCGAGCGCCAGCACGACCATCGAGACCGGGTCGGTGCCCGGCGTCGCGATCGCGGCGAACACGAACAGGCCCATCATCAGGCCACGCCGCCACTTCGACAGCCGCTCGTACGACACCACGCCCGCGCGGTTGAGCATCACCACGACCAGCGGGAGCAGGAAGCTCACGCCGAAGATGAACAGCATGGTGATCACGAAGTTGATGTACTTGCTACCCGTGAGCGCCGTGGTCCAGTTGCCGCTGCCGAAGCCGAGCAGCACCTTCAAACCCTCAGGCACCACGAGGTAGGCGAGCACCGCACCGGCGACGAACAGCAACGCGCCGGCGCCGACGAACACGCGCGCGAAGTTGCGTTCCTTCGTGTACAGGCCGGGCGTGATGAACGCCCAGATCTGGTACAGCCACAGCGGACTGAGCAGCACCGCACCCGCTGCCGTACCGACCTGCAACTGCACCAGGAAGATCTCGAACGGCTCGGTCTGCAGCAGCGCGCAGCGGCCGTCCTTGGTGATGTCGGCCCGGTACGGCGCCAGGTCGTCCTGGCAGTACGGCCCCGTCAGGATGTCGCCCAGCGACGGGATGGGACCGAGCCGCACCTGGAACCAGACGAAGCCGAAGATGGCACCGATGGCGATGACCAGCATCGCCAGTCCGAGGCGGTACCTGAGCTCGTACAGGTGCTCTTTGAGCGACATCGTGCCGTCGGCGTTACCCCGACGGCGCCTGCCGCGTTCCCGGCGCTCGGCGAACCACCGGAACGGGTTTGCCACCGCGCTAACCGTCCTTACAAGTCAGAGACCGGCAGGTCAGTTGTTGGTGGCCTTGTTCTGGCTGGTCTGCTCGATGGGCGGCGCGACCTGCGGCTGCTGGACCTGCGGCTGGGCCGGCGGAAGCTGCTGCACCGGCTGCGTCGCGGGCGCGGGCTTCTCCTCGTCCACGGCGTCGGGGTCGCGCAGGCCCTTGGTCTCGGCCTTGAAGATCTTCGCCGACCGGCCGAGCGAACGCGCCATGTCAGGAAGCTTCTTCGCACCGAACAGCAAGATGATCACCACAGCGATGATGATCAGCTCGGTGGGTCCGAGGTTAGGCATTGCTGGTCCTCCCGTCTGCCCCGCGACGTCGATCGTACGCGGGGTTTGCCCTGGTGCGGGCCCGTTTCGAAGGCCGTCGGCGCGCGAAGGCCACCTTCAGCGCGGCGGACCGCGCCTTCAGCAGGCCAACGCCGTCCCCGACCCTGTCCCCCACCAGAGTGCGTGCACCGGCGAATCGGCGCAAGGATCGGAGGACCCGAACCGAGATCGTGACCAGCACGATCAGGCCGAGCGCGATCAGCGCCAGGGTCGGTGTGTACGGCACGAACAGAGGTTATACGTCTTGGGTGGACAGCAGGTGATCTGCCCGGCGCAAGGCCTCCCCCGCCCGGCGCACCACCTCGTCCGCGAGCTCGGCCGGCTGCTCGACGTGCACGTCACCGCCGAGCCCGAGGAGCAACCGGACCATCCACGAAGAGTCGTCGTAGCGCATGAGCACACGCGTGCGGCCGTCCGACAGCTCCGCGACATGATCGACCGGGTAGTACTCGGCGACCCAGTGCGCGTCCGGTTCGAGCAGCAGGACCGCGATCTTCTGATCGTCCCGCGGCTGGAACAACCCCTCCGACGTATCGGTCAGCTGGGCGTGGGGCGGGGGCGACGACGGCTCGTCGAGCGCCTCCACGGCGTCGATCCGGTCCAGCCGGAAGAGCCGCACGCCGAGCGCGGACCGGCACCAGGCCTCCAGGTAGCCGCGGCCCTCCAGGAGCAGCAGGCGCATCGGGTCGACCACCCGGTCGCTGATCTCGTCGTGCGACTGCGAGTAGTAGCGGATGCGCACGGCCCGTTCGCGCTTCACGGCGTCCTGCACCGCGTCGCGGATCTCGGTGATCTCCGCGCGGTCGAACGAGCCGAGCCCGACCACCATGCCCGCGGGCTGCGCCTTGCCGACCGCCGACTCGATCTTGGCCAGCGCCCGCTGCACCGCGTCCGCGTCGACCACCCCGGGGGTGTCCGCGAGCGCCCGCAGCGCCACCAGCAGCGACGCCGCCTCGGCCGCGGTCAGCCGCAGCGGCCGGTTCATGCCCGCGTCGAACGAGACGGTGATCGTCTCGCCCTCGAAGGACAGGTCGATCAGGTCACCGGGCCCGTAGCCGGGCAGGCCGCACATCCACAGCAGCTCCAGGTCCTTGCGCAGCTGCTTGGGCGTGATGCCGAAGTCGGCGGCGGCCTCCTTGATCGTGATGGCCGGCCGGTTGAGCAGGTACGGCACGAGTGCGAGCAGCCGCGGCAGCCGTTCGTTCGACGCGGTCACCGCGCTCCTTCCAGGGCACCCTGCAGCCGGTCGCGGACGCTCTTCGCGAGCACCTCGGGCTCCAGCACGACGACGTCGGGCCCGAACCCGGCCAGCCACTTCGCCGCCGAGTCGGGGAACTTCAGGTCGATCTCGACGACATCACCGCCGTCGCGTTCCTCCACGACCTTCGCGTGCCTGCGCAGCCCGTACGCGCGGTCCTTGGCGACCCAGATCTTCGCGGGCGCCGTGTGGTGCGGATCGACTTCGGTGCGCGCGATGAGGCTCATCAGGTCCGTGCCCTCCGGCACCTTCACGACACCGGGCTTGCCGACCGTCCTGACCTGGCCCACGACCCTGGACAGGCGGAAGCAGCGCGTGTCCTGCCGCACCCGGTCCCAGCCGACGAGGTACCACTTGCCGCGCCACGCGACGACACCCCACGGCTCGACCGTTCGTTCGCTCAGCCCGCCCGGCGGCGGCTTGCGGTAGTCGAACGTGACGACCTGCCCCGCCTGCACGGCCTGCAGCAGCGGCGGGAACGCGGGCTCGTTGGCCCGCACCTTGGGCTCCACGGCGGCCGGCGCGTCCTGGTCGACGTCCACCCCGGCGGCCCTGAGCTTGATCAACGCCCCGTGCACCGCGCCCGTGAGCTGCGGCGAGTCCCAGAGCCGGGCCGCCAGCGCCACCGCGGCCGCCTCGTCCGGTTCCAGGTCGATGTCACCGAGCTCGTAGTCCCGCCGCGCGATCCGGTACCCGTCCTCGGCGCCCTCCGCGTTCGACTGCCGGCCGACCTCGAGCGGCACGCCGAGATCGCGCAGCTCCGACTTGTCGCGTTCGAACATGCGGAAGAACGCCTCGTCCGACGGCGCCTCGTGATAGCCGGGGACGATGGCGCGGATGCGCTCCGCTGTCAGGTACTGACGGGTCGACAGCAGGCACAGCACCAGGTTGACGAGCCGTTCGGCGCGTGCGATGGCCACGGACAAACCCTAACGCGGCGTCGCCGGAAACCTTGACATCACCTGTTGTGAACGGTCCGTTCAGAGCAGCGTGCGCAACTCCCGCACCAGCTCCACGGGCGCTTCCTCGGCCATGTGGTGTCCGCAGTCGATGGAACGAACCCGCACGTCATCGGCCCATTCGGCCCAGATTCCCGGCAGGTCCTCGTACAGGTCGGAGAGGTCGTCCTTGGCCGCCCACAACGCAAGTACCGGACACGCGATTCGTCGCCCGGCCCGCAGATCCTCCTCGTCGTGCACCCGGTCGACCTCCAGGCCCGCCCGGTAGTCACCGCACATCGCGAGCACGGTCTCCGGGTCGTGGATCGCGCGCTGGAAGTCGGCCCAGTTCTCCACGCCCATCGCCAGCGGCGTGTCGTGGTAGCGCCCGCCGTACCACAGGTCCGGGTCCTGGTTGATCATCGCGGCGGCGAGCTCCTGCTGCGCCAGGAAGAACCAGTGATACCAGGACCGGGCGAAGCGGGCGTCGCAGCGCGCGAGGTGGGCGCCGATCGGCAGGCCGTCGAGCACGGCCAGTCGTGTGACCGCGCCGGGGTGGTCCAGTGCCAGCCTGATCGCCGCGGCGGCTCCCCGGTCGTGCCCGACGACCGCGAACCGCTCGTGGCCGAGCCCGCGCATCAGCTTCACCAAGTCGCGCGCCATCGCGCGTTTCGAGTAGTCGCCGGGTTTGCTGGACTGGCCGTAGCCGCGCATGTCCGGGCACACCACCGTGTGGTCGGTCGCGAGCAACGGGGCGACGCGGTGCCACGTGGTGTGTGTTCGAGGGTGGCCGTGCAAGAGGAGGACCGGCGGCCCTGCACCGCCGGTCCTCACTCTGAGCACGGCCTCGTCAACGTCCCTGCAACGCAACGAGAAACCCTCGAACATTCACATCGGCTACCCCTGTCAGGTGCGGCCGACACGTCCTTTTTCGCCGGAGGCCCAGCAGGTGTTACCAACGCAGTCGACCGTGTCGAAACTTCCCGTGTCCGCGACCTTCCAGGTCCTGCCGTCCCCGCTGGTGTCCGTGCCGGACGGACCGACAGCGACCAGTCCGTTGCCGCGATAGGCGATCCCGGACCGGTAGCCGATCGGGGCGGTGCTCCCCGCCTTCCAGCCGCGCCAGTCCTTGGTCGCGAACGCCGGCGTCGGATCGGTCGGCTTCAGGTAGTCGCCGCCGATCGCCACACCACGCCACGGCGTCTTGAACGCCACCGCGAACACCCCGGCCGCCGCGCCGGACGGCATCGGCACCTCGGACGCCTCCCAGGAACGACCGCCGTCGCGCGACTCCAGCACCCGTGCTTTCGCGCCGCCGCCGGTCGCGATCCACGCGTGGTTGCCCGACGTCGTCACGCACTGGCCCGAGGCCGCGAACGCGAACTCGCCCGGCAGCGCGTCCGGCATGCCCTTGGGATCGTTCACGTGCCACGAACGACCGCCGTCCCACGTCCGCAGCACCCGGAACCGGCCGTCGACCGGGTCGCTCAGCGCCAGCCCGCGGAACCGGTCGAAGAACGCCACGCAGTCGTAGAACGCCTTCGGATCGGTGTTGCGGAACGACTCCTGCCAGGTCTTCCCGCCGTCCGAGGTGCGGTAGATCCGCGACGCCTCGCCCTCGCCGATCGACAACGCCACCGCGTTGCGCGCGTCGAAGGCCTCGATGTCGCGGAACTCCAGCGCCTCGGTGCCGGGCGGGCCGACGGAGTCCCACGTCCGGCCGCCGTTCACGGTTCTGAGCACCGTGCCCTTGGAGCCGCTGACCCACGCGACCTGACCGGACACGGCGGACAGGCCGCGCAGGCGCGCGTCCGTGCCGGTCGGTTTCAGCTCCCAGTAGGAGTCGGCGGACGCGACCCCGGGAAGCATCAGGAAAGCGGCGAGTGCCACCGCGATGATCCTCATGCGGCCACTCTCGCCCAGCCACCGACCGCTTTCTAGTGCCGATCGTCGGTCGGGCTCGTCTAGGACGAGGACTTCCTCACGGCGCGATCCTGGCGAGGTCCACCCGGGACCCGATCGAGAGCTTGCGGTAGATCTGCCGCAGGTGGAACCCGACCGTGTGCGGCGAGATGAAGAGCTCCTTCGCCACCTGCCGGTTGGTCAGTCCGTCCGCGACGAGCCGGGCGACCTTGTGCTCGGTGCCGGTGAGGCTGTCCCATCCGGTTCGCGGCCTGGGTTCGAGCTCGTGGTCGTCCGGTCGCCTCACCGTGGTGCGGCGCCGCCGGACGCCGAGTCGCCGCAGGGCGCGGCGCACTCGGGCGGAGTCGAGTTCGGCCTCGATCTCGTCGTAGCCGCACAGCGCGCGGTTGAGTTCGACCACCGCCTGTTCGCGGTCGGTGTCGAGGTGGACAGATCCGATGTCCTCCGCGAGAGATGCCTTCGTCCACGAGTCGGTGCAGTTCGCCAGCAGAGCTGTCAGCGCGGCGACGTCCCGCTGCACCAGTGCCCGGCCGTGCCTGGCCGCCGCGACCACCGAATCGTGCCGCGGGTTGGCGGAAGCGAGTTCTTCGGCCGTGCTCGCGAACAGTTCGGCGAGGGCTTCGTCGCCCGCGGCCGTGGCGGTGCGCACGCACCACGCGGTCGCGGTGGGTGCTTCGAGCAGCAGCTGCGCGCACAGTGCGGGATCTTCCGCCATCGGGCGGATCTCCTCGATCGCCACCGCCGGGCCGTCGGTGGCCGCTGCCACCTGACCCGCGATCAGCCGCAGCGTCACCGCACACGGGTGGGGCTGGCCGGCGGGGATCGACTCCTCCAGGCGGCGCAACCCTTCGGCGGCCTCGACCAGATCGCCCCGCCGGAGCGTGCACTGCACCAGGACCGCGCCGAGCTGCGGCTGGAACAACGGCATCTCCGCCTGTTCGGAGGCCGCGAGACCGGTCGTCGCGGCCGCTTCGGCGGCGTTGAGGTCGCCCTGGCCCAGCAGGACGGCCGCCCGCAACGCGAGCGGAACCGAGGTCATCACGCCCGTTCCGTGGGCTTCCGCGGTGCGGCACGCCTCGTCCGCCGCGGTGAGCGCCTCGTCGAGCTCGCCGAGTCTGGTGAGGATCCACACCTTCGTCCACAGTGGATCGCTCTGCCAGATCCTGGTCAGCTCGTCCCGCACGACCGCGGCCTTGTCCGCCGCCTCGATCGCCAGGTCCAGCTTGCCCTCACGCCAGCTCGCCATCGCCCGCACGGTCAGCGCGGCGGCCAGGACGTCCGAGCCGTAGTGGCCGGACTGCGCCAGCACCTGGTCCGCCATTCCGATCGCCGCCGCGAGGTTGTGCAGCGAGAGGATGTTGAGCAGCAACAACTCCGGCGACAGATCGTGCCTGGCCGCGGCCGACTCGGTGACCTGCAGGCCGACGGTGCACACCGTCGTGGCGTCACCTCGCAACATCTGCGCGATGGTCTGCCAGGTGCGCAGCACGTACGACGACACCACCTGGCCGGGATCGTCGGGGTGCAGCAGTTCCCGCGCGAGCTCCACGGCCTGGCTCAGCCTGCCCATGCGGACCAGGGCCGCGGCCGCCGTGACGCCGAGTGCCATCCGGTTCGGCTGGCCCGGCTCCGTGATCCTCAGGCCGCTGATCGCGAGGGCCGCGGCCGCGTCCGGAGAGTCCGCCAGAAGGCTTTGTGCCGCTTCGTCCACCGCGTTGACGGCCTGTGGGTCCCCGGCTCGCGCGCAGTGCACCAGATGCACCGCGACCGACACGACGTCCTGACGATCACGGCCGAGCAGCATCGTCGCCGTCTGCCTGTGCAGCGCCGACCGCATCGGATCCGGCACGGACCCGAGCACCGCCCGCCACACCGGCTCGCGGTGGAAGACGAACTCGGCACCTCCGTCCCGCAGGAACCCGGCCGCCAGCGCCTCCCTGAGCGGCCGCAGGAGCACGGCCACGGGCTCGCCCAGCATCTCGGCCAGGTCCTCCGGCGTGAAGCCGCTGCCGAGCACCGCGCCGACCTGGAGCACGTCCTGTGCCTGGGGCGACAGTCCGAGCAGCCGCTCGCTCATCATCTGCCGGAACGGCCAGGGCAGCTGCTCGGCCGGCTCCGGCGACACGGCACAGGCGATACCGCGTTCCATCGGACCCGCGGTCAGCCGGGCGGCGGCGTCCACGACCTGAACGTGGTTCTCCCGCACCAGGCCCATGACAACGTCGACGACCCCCTGTGGGGTGCCGCCGACGCTGCTGACCAGCGCGGCGACGTCCGGGTCCGGCGTCGCGCCCAGCAGGTCGGCGGCCATGGCGAAGGCCGCCTCGTCCGACAGCGGCAGGAGTGGTTCGACCCAGTCACACGGAAGAACGCGGGTCATCTCGTGCAGCACCGCGCTCGCGGGCGTGGCGAAGTGCTGGGCGTGCGAGGTGAGCAGCCAGCACACGGGCAGGTGCTTGAGCTTGGCCATCACCGTGCTCACCGCTCCGAGCACCGCCGGCGGTGTCCGATGAGCGTCGTCGAGCGTGACCAGCACCGGTCCGTGGCGCAGACGCTGAACCAGCCGCGGCTCGATCTGGGCGGCCACCGAGCTGACGCTGACGACGTGGGGGTGGTCGGCCCGGGATCCCTCCGCCGCGAAGGCGTCCGGTGACAGGTCCACCACCGAGAAGCCGCGCATGGCCGCCAAGGTCGTGCTTTCGGCCACCAGCCTGGTGCTGCCGGTGCCCGCGGGCGACGCGATCACCAGCATGCGAGCCTGCTGGGATTCGGCGACCGCCAGGATGAGCTGCTTTATCCTCGCGGTTTCCTCCTCACGTCCGCGCAGCGGGAGCGAGACGGACAACTCGGATGACCGGTCCCACGCCGCAAGATTCTCGCCTAGAGGTGTGCACGACACTTAATTTCCTGTCCTGTGAGCACAGTCGGGAACGATGAAAGTGAAGTCTTCACGACCTGGAGAATGACTCACGGGATTGTCAGGTAGTGGTCGCGCGCGGACACCTCTGCGCGGCACGCCCACTGGAGCCGCGGTTCGAGCGGCGATCGCCCGGCCTGCGGCATTGCTCGCCGGGCGAGAGGCCAATCAAGACGCGGATTTCCCCTGACGGTATGACGTGCCGGCCTCATCCGCGAACCTCCCTCTCACCCCCTTCGAGACTCGCGCGACAACACCCACAATGTCAACTCTCTTGACAGAACCAGTGTACAAAAGGGCAATCAGCTCCTGACCTGGTATGCAACGACACGGCTCTGTGTTCGCGTGGAATGCCGTTCCACTGGTATGCCAGCATCGACAATCATGACCAGCGCAATCACGGCCGGATCACCGTCGCCACGCGACCGTCCACGATGGAAATCACCAGGCCAGTGCCCGAACCGGCAGCCGATTGAGACGGACAGATCCGGGCGAATTCCGGGCACGTTCCGGTAAAGCCCGGTCCGTACCGCGTCAATCCGGTCGTCTCATTTCGTCGCCCCGCGTAAATAGCACGATCCGGAGATAGGCGGCGGGGCTCATCCCGCCGCCATTCATCAACGCAAAGTCGCGGGCAGGACGCTCATCCGGCGGATCATCCACTCGGATTCCCACTCGAACGGCGTAGTCGTGCTGAGGTGTGCCTGCGGGAAGCGACGCAGGAACCCTTCCACCGCGATCTGGGCTTCCAGGCGCACCAGCGACGCGCCGATGCAGTAGTGCATGCCGAGTCCGAACGAGAGGTGCCCGTGGCCGCCTCGCGCGGAGTCGAAGCTGTCCGCCCCCTCCCCCGGTTCGCGGTTCGCCGCGGCGATGCTGACCTGCACGGGGGCGCCCTTGGGAATCAGGTAGCCACCGAGCTCGATGTCCTCCAGCGGAAAGCGCCAGGTCGGGTGCGGGAACGGCGGGTGCACCCGCAGTGCCTCCTCGATCCACGACTTGATCTCGTCGTCGGTCTTCGGCCGTTCTTCCACCGGGCGCCGCAGCGCTTCGAAGAGGGAGGCCGAGATCAGGCTGCCCGTGGTCTCGTAGCCCGTGATGATCATGCCGAGGGTCCACACGATCACCTCGCCCTCCGTCACGGCGGCGTCGATGCCGTTGGAGGAGGCCAGAAGTCCGGTGATGACCCCGTCCCGCAGCGGTGCGGGGTCGGCCACCCAGCTCTCGACCGCCTCGTACAGCGACCGGACCGCCAGGGTGCGGGCCTCGTAGTCCGACGAGTAGAGCATCACGTCGGTGATGCTGCGCAGCCGCCGTTCCGCCTCCTCCGGCAAGCCCAGCATCTCGGAGATGAACGCCAGCGGGATCTTGTGGGTGAAGTCGGTGACCACGTTGACCTCACCGTCACCGCGGGCGCTGAGCTCCTCGAGATCGTCGAGGAAACCCTCGACCTTCACGCTGACCCGTTCACCCCACCGCTCGGTGTTGCGCGGGCTCAGCACGGGCGCGTGCAGGCGCCTGATCCGCGCGTGGTTCTCGCCGTCGCTCATGATCATCGCCCGCGCGTACTCCGGCGGCGGCTGGGAGCCCACCATCAGGCCAGGCTGCTTCATGAACTCGGGAACGAGGGTGATGTCCTTGCCCATCTTCGGGTGCGCGAGCGCCTGCTTCACGAGCTCCCGGTCGCACACCACCCAGGCGTGCTGCCCGAGGTAGGGAATCCGCACGATCGGAGCCACCCGCGCTGCGGACAGCAGGTCGGGCATGCAGTCGAACGGGCCAGGATCAATGGGCATGGTCGTCTCGGGGGCCTGCAGCCCCGTCTTCGTCGTGCCGTTCACCTTGCGGTACCTCCAGTGGGAATCTGATCCTGGAAAACGACAGCGGACTCGATCAGGTCGGCAGCCCGCTTCGGCGCATCGCTGTTGTTGAGGTCCACCGCCAGCTCGGCAGCGCGGCGCCGATAGCTCTGGTCCGCCCGCACGGCGGTCACGGCGGCACGCAGGCTGGACTCGGTCACAGCCGCGGGTTTGACGACGACACCGACGCCGGCGTACTCGACTCTCGCGGCCACGTCGGGGTTCTCCTCCGTGGCGGGAACGACGACCAGCGGCACTCCATGCGCCAGAGCGGCGTTGACCCCGTTGTAGCCACCGTTGGTCATCATCACGTCGACGTGCGGAAGCAGGTGGTGGTACGGGACGAACCGCTCCATCCGAACGTTGCCCGGCAACGGGAGAAGCCGCTCCACGTCCAGTTTGCTGCCGGTGGTCAGCACAACCAGAACGTCTTCTTCGGCGAGAGCGCGCACTGCCGGCACCAACATGCGTTCGACGTCGTTGGCCGTCGTGCCCTGCGTGATCAGGACGACCGGCCGGTCACCGGTGAGTTCGTCCCACCACACGGGCGGGTCGAAGCGTGCGGGTGGAACACCGAACAGGCCGCCGATGAAATGCGTGCCCGGCAACAGGTCCCGGCGCGGGAACTCGAACGACGCCACGGATCCGACCAGGTACAGATCAGGGGAACGGGAGATGTTCTCCATCGCTCTCTTCCGCAACCTGGGCAGCCCGACCTCGGCGCGCACGCGGTCGGCCTCCGCACGCAGGTCCCGCATGGACACCTGGTCGCCGAGGAACCTCAGCGCCGCGTTGCGCAGGCGGTTGAGTGGCGTGGTGCTCGGCGGCAGTCCCATCCCCAGCGGCCCGGTGTCACGGCTGCCCAGGATGTAGATGGAGTTGGCCAGCCAGACCAGCGGAATTCCGGTGCGCTCACTGGCGAAACAGGCGCCGTAACACATGTCGTCGGAGAGGATCCGGTCCGCGGGAAACCGTTCCAGCAACGCCAAGATGTCGGCGAGCTGTCCTTTGGCGGTGCGGTAGAAGATGTCGCGGACGCCGACCTTGAAGCTCTTCAGCCCCGTCAGTCCGGAATGCTCGGGAAAAGCCTCCTCACGGCTCTTGCCACCGAAGTCGAGCCCCTCCGTCATCGGCTCGAAGCGCGCCCCGGTCCGTTCGACCTGTTCGCGGAACACCTCTCCGGTGTACCAGCGCACTTCGTGCCCTCGCCGCGTCAGCTCCGCGGCTATCTCGAACAGGCTGACGACGTGTCCTGGGGCCGGTGTGGTCGCGATCAGCACTCGGGTCAACGTCGCCTCCCGCAGCAACTATCTGGGGTAACCGCTGAGCGGCTCGCGTCAGCATTACCGGTCAAGGCGCGGCGGGCCGCGTGTCGAGACAAACCCCCCTCACTTGCGCAGGGCTGGTCGGATTCCACGCGTCCCGGCACGCGTCCCGGACCGCGGAAGACCGCTCGCGACCGGCTCTGTCGGGGGATACGGCGCACCGTGCCCACACGAACAATGGCCCTTAGATCAATTCCTTGCCCGTCGCTCCGCCGCTAGAGCAAGGGTTCCGCCTCGTCGAAACGCAAGCTCCTGGAGCACCACGCGCCGGAAGGAAGTCCACGGTGACAACCCTGCAAGAGGTGAACGGGCTCGATGCCGTCGGTGAGAGGAAGAAGGTCACCGTCATCGGCGCGGGTGTCGCCGGTCTGGTCACGGCTTATGAACTGGAGCGCCTCGGGCACGAGGTCGAGATCATCGAGGCCGCCGACCGGATCGGTGGGCGCATCCACACCCACCGCTTCACCGATGAAGGGCAGGCCGGACCGTTCGCCGAGCTCGGCGCCATGCGCATTCCTTCCGAGCACCGCCTGACCCTGCACTACATCGCCGAACTCGGCCTGCAGGACCAGGTGCGGCCGTTCCACACGATCTTCTCCGACGACGCGGCCTACCTGCCGAGCTCCTCCGGATATCTGCGGGTGCGCGACGCACATGACGTGCTGGTCAGCGACTTCGCCTCCGGGTTGCCCGCGGGCCGGTACCGCGACAGCACCCTGCTCTTCGGCGCCTGGCTGGACGCGACGATCAAGGCCATCGCGCCGCGCCAGTTCTACCACGGCATGCACGGCGAGATCGGCGTCGGTCTGCTCGACCTGGTCGACCAGGTCGATCTCACGCCGTATCGCCGCGGCAGCAACGGAAACAGGATCGACCTGCACGCCTTCTACGCGGGCAACCCGCGCATCCGCTCGCTGGTGCCGGCGCACCTGGAGCGTTTCCTCGACGACGTGCTCGACGAGACCAGCTCGAACATCGTGCGGCTGCGCGACGGCATGGACCTGATCCCCCGCAACCTCGCGGCACGCCTGCTCGGCCGGGTCACCGTCGGGCAGGAGGTGACCGGGATCGAGGTCCGCGACCGCGACATCGTCCTGCGGCTGGGGCAGGGCACGAGGTCCTTCACCAAGACCTGCGACTTCGTGGTGTGCACGGTTCCGTTCACGGTGCTGCGCGGGATGCGGCTGAGCGGTTTCGACGACGAGAAGCTCGACATCATCCACGAGACGAAGTACTGGCCGGGGACGAAGGTCGCCTTCCACTGCCGTGAGGCGTTCTGGCACGAGGACGGCATCAGCGGCGGGGCCTCGTTCACGGGTGGGCACGTCCGGCAGACCTACTACCCGCCCGTCGACGGCGACCCGGCACACGGCGCGGTGATGCTCGCCAGCTACTGCATCGGCCCCGACGCCGACGCGCTCAGCGAACTCAGCGAGGCGGAACGGATCGCGCTGATCACGCAGGAGCTCAGCGTGATGCATCCCGAACTGCGTGACCCCGGCATGGTCCTGGGCGTCGCCACGAAGGCCTGGGGCGAGCACCGCTGGTCGCTCGGCGCGGCGACGATCCGCTGGGACCAGGACTCCGCGCTGCGGGAAGCGCAGAGGCGGGAGGCGACGAGGCCGCAGAAGGGGCTCTTCTTCGCCGGCGAGCACTGCTCGTCCAAGCCCGCGTGGATCGAGGGCGCGATCGAGTCGGCCATCGACGCGGCGCACGAGATCGAGTGGTGCGAACGACGCACGGGTGCGACGTTCCCCGCCCGGCGGCTCACGCAGACGGAGAAGTCCGCATGAGCGTTTTCGACCTGCCCAGGCTGCACTTCGGCGGTGTCGCCTCCACGCGTCTGCCGACGGGACCGCGCAACGGCCTCGCCGACCTGGCGACCAACACCGCGCTCACCGCGCAGGGTGAGCCGTTCCCGGTGCACCGCCCGCCCGCCGAGTACCACGACCACCTCGACCAGGTGGGTCCGAAGTACGACAGCGCGGGCCGGGAAGCGCCCGACGGGCCGTTCAGCGGCGCCAAAGGCCGTGACTTCGCCGGCAACGGGCACTTCTCGATCAACGCGCGCATCGTCAGCACCGAGCGCGTGGCGGGTCAGGCCGACACCACGGACCCGGTGGTGGGCCGCGCCGTCGACTTCTGGGGCCACTACAACGAATACCTCGCCACCACGGTCAACCGGGCGCGGATCTTCGACGTGGACCCCGCTTCCGACTGGACGACGACCCTGATGGTCGGCCAGCTCGGCTTCGGCCGGGACGGACGGTCACACGACGTCGGGTACATGGCGACCGGAGCGGTCAACGGCTTCTCGCCACCGCGCTGGCACGCCACCGGACGCGGGGTCGGCCACTGGCAGCTCGGCCGGTCGGTGGTGCACCAGTTCGTCGTGACCGACGACGAACTGCGCTGGCTGGACGAGGCGGAGGTGTCGCCGGTCGTCGGGCTCCTGCGGGCGGCCAGGACCGGTGGCCTCGTCGTGCAGTTCGCCCTCGACGGCCAGTCCGCCCCCGAGGCGCCGGACCAGCCCTCCCACTGGCGGCTGCACGGCACGATCGCGCCGTGGCGGCCCGACGAACTGCGCACGCACCCGGCCGGACGGCTGCTCGTGCCGAGCCGCACCACCCGCAACCGCCTGGGCAACCTCACCGTCGCGGCCGCGCCCGGCCGGGTCACCCTGAACATGATCACGGCGCCCGCACCGGCGGCCGCGGCCAGGGACCTCGAACTGCGCACGGTCCGCGGAGACCGGCTCGTGGCCCGGATCCCCGTCCGCGCGTACACCGGCGAGGACGCGGCCCTCACCGCCGGCGTGGTCACGGTCCCCAGCGAACTGTCCGAAGAGGACATCGCGGGCGACGCGCTGCGGCTGGTCGCCTCGGACGGAGTCGATCTCCTGCAGGAACAGGAGATCAACCTCCAGGTCGACGACGCGAGCGTGTTCGTGGAGCATCCCCGGACCGCGGACGACGCCGGCCACGACGTCGAGGTCGAGGTGCGGTCGTTCGTCCGAGGCCGCCCCGGCGCGGTGCGGGACATCGCCGTCCGCCAGTACTTCAACCCGGCGGCGCGCCCTCGTGACCCGGCCGAAGTCGCCGTCGTCTCGCTGCGCGCGGAAGACACCCCGTGGTCGAAAACCTGCGTGCTGGACACGGACGACACCGGCCGCGGCCGGTTCACCCTGCGCGGCCGGACGGCGGGCACCGCACGGGTGCTGCTGACGACCGAGCCGGAATCCGCCGAGCTCACCTACGACAACGACGACAAGCTCGGTTTCTGGTCCGGCGCCGGGTACCTGAACGTGCGCGTGCTGCCGGACGACTGGCGGCTCGAGGACGTGGAGCAGGCCGAGGCCGACTACGACCTCGTGTACCGCGAAGTGTTCGCGTACTACGAACACCTCTTCTCCTTCATGGACAAGGAGGTCTTCAGCCTCGCGAACCGCAGCCGCACCGAGACCTACGCCAAGCTGATCTGGCAGATGTGCGATCCGCAGAACAAGACGAAGACCTACTACATGCCTCCGACGCGGGACCTCTCCGAACCGAAGGCGCGGCTGCTGCTGAAGTTCCTCAGGGCACAACAGGTTCCCGAGCACCTGCTGCTGCCGGCCGAGCCGGATGTGCTCCCCCGCACCCGGATCGCCACGCGCGACCAGTTGATCCGGGTGCTCCGGGAAGCGGCCGTGGTCGAGCTGGCCGTCATGCTCCAGTACCTCTACGCGGCTTACTCCGTGCCCACCTACGGCGCGGGCGCGGAGTACGTGCGGCTGGGTGTGTGGACCCCCGAACAGCTCCAGCTCGCCTGTGGTGACGGCGGGGAGACGCTCGACGAGGGCATCCGGAGCATGCTGCTCGGCATCGCGCGGGAAGAGATGATCCACTTCCTGCTCGTCAACAACATCATCATGGCGCTGGGCGAGCCGTTCCACGTGCCGCGGGTCGACTTCGGCACCATCAACCACGAGTTGCCGGTACCGCTGGACTTCGCACTCGAGCGGCTGGGTCTGGGCAGCGTGGAGCGCTTCACCCAGATCGAGAAGCCGGAGCATCAGGTCAGTGATCTCCAGCCGCGCAACGGTGATTCGACCGCGGGGCACGGACGTCAGGAACACGGCTACGCCTCGTTGAGCGAGCTGTACGCCGACATCCGCGAAGCCCTGCAACAGATCCCGGACCTGTTCCTGGTGAGCAAGGGCAGGGGCGGCGGCGAGCACCACCTGTTCCTGCGGGAGTCGATCAACCACCAGCACCCCGACTACCAGCTCGAGGTCGACGACCTCCCGAGCGCGCTGTACGCGATCGACGTGATCACCGAACAGGGCGAGGGCGGGGTGCTCGACGAGTCCGCCGTGGAGGACTCCCACTACACGTCGTTCCTGCTCATCGGTGAACTGCTGCGCAAGGCACCGGTGACAGGTCCGCACGGCGAACTGTGGAACCCCGCGTACCCGGTCGCCCGCAACCCGTCCCTGAACCCCGCGAGCCCGGCCGTCGAGACGGTGACGGACCCGGACGCCAGGACGGTCATGCAGATCTTCAACCAGGCGTACTTCATGGCCCTGCAGCTCATGGCCCAGCACTTCGGGGAACGTCCGGACGCGAGCCTGCGCCGGTCGGACCTCATGAACGGGGCCATCGACATCATGACGGGCCTCATGCGCCCGCTGGCCGAGCTGCTGGTGACGCTCCCCTCCGGGCGGCGCGGCACGACGGCGGGGCCCTCGTTCGAGCTGCCGGAGGTGCCCGCCGCGATCGCGCGGCCGGACGTGGCGAGGCGGGCCATCGCGTTGCGCCTGGACGACATCGCGGCGCAGTGCGCCAAGTGCCCCCTGGTGCCCGCGCGGGTCGGCGAGCTGAGCACGTACTGGGCAGACCACTTCCGCGCGCAGGCCGAGGGGAGGTGACATGCGCTCTCTGACGCTGCCCCGGTTCAGCCTCAAGGGCTGGGCACAGGAGGACATCGCCGACCCGTACCCGGTCTACCGCCGGTACCGGGAGATCCAGTCCGTGCACGAGGGGGCGGACGCCTTCTACGTCTTCGGTTACGACGACGTGGTGAAGGTGCTGTCCGACCGCAACTTCGGCCGAACCTCACACTCCACTGAGGACGGTGTGCCGCTGTCCTTGCCGGTTCCGCCGGAGTTCGAGACCCTTCGGTCCGTCGTGGAGAACTGGCTCGTCTTCCTCGACCCGCCTGAGCACACGCGGCTGCGTTCGTCGCTGCAGAAGGAGTTCTCCGCCGGCGTGGTCATCGCACTGCGCCCGCGCATCGCCCGCATCGCCCGGGACCTGCTGTCCCGGTTGGACGGACAGGTCGACCTCGTGGGCGGTTTCGCGGCGCCGTTCCCGATCATGGTGATCTGCGAGCTCCTCGGGGTTCGGGCACAGGACCACGACCGGTTGCGCGACCTGGCCGTGGCGTTGCAGGGGGCCAGCACCACCCGGACCGGCGAGTCGAGGTTCACCGACGCGGAGAGCGCCGCCCAGGAGCTCACTGGCTACTTCCGCGACCAGGCGGAGCGACGGCAGCCTGGCGCGGACGACCTGATCGCGTTGATGGCCGGCATCCCGCTGAGCACGGAACGCATCGTCGGCACCTGCGTCCACCTCCTGACCGCGGGACACGAGACCACGACCAACTCGCTGGCCAAGGCGGCGCTGATCCTGCGCGCGCACCCGGAGCTGATCGCCGACCTGCGCGACTACCCGGATCTGGTGCCCACCGCCGTCGAGGAGCTGCTGCGCTACGACCCACCGGTGCAGGCGGTGACGCGCTGGGCTCGCGAGGACACCACCGTCGGCGGCACCACCATCCCGGGCGGCAGCCGCGTGATCGCGTTGCTCGGCTCGGCGAACAGGGACGCCGACCACTTCGCCCGCCCGGACGTCGTCGACGTGCACCGGCCGGCCGACCGGCACCTCGGGTTCGGGATCGGCATCCACTACTGCCTCGGCGCGACCCTGGCCCGCGCCGAGCTGGAGATCGGCCTGCGCGCGCTGCTGGAGCGCCTTCCCGGCTCGCAGAAGGCGACCCACCACGTCGAGTACGCCGACGACATGGTCTTCCACGGCCCGGCCCGCCTCGTCCTCGACCTGCCCCGCACCAGCCAGGAAGGAACGCACCCGTGACATCGCAGACCGACGCAGTCGGCGGCAAGTACGACCAGTTCGCGCAGGCCGGCACCACGGAGGCCCTGGGCGGCAACATCCACGCGGGCTACTGGGACTCCGGCGCCGAGCACGTGCCGATGGCCGCCGCGACCGACCGGTTGACCGACCTGGTGGCCGAGCGCCTCGGCCTTCAGCCCGGTCAGCGGGTGCTGGACGTGGGCTGCGGCAACGGTTATCCGGCTGTGCGCATCGCCGAGACGCACGACGTGAACGTCACCGGCATCACCGTGTCGGCCGAGGAGATCACCAGGGCGACCGCGCTCGCGGCGGAGTCGGGGGTCGCGGACCGCGTCACGTTCCGGCTCGCCGACGCCGCCGACCTGCCGGAGGACCTCGGCACGTTCGACGCCGTCTTCGCGATCGAGTCGCTGCTGCACCTGTCCGACCAGGCGTCGGCATTGGCGCGGCTGCGGCGGTTCGTGCGTCCGGGCGGCCGGCTCGTCGTGGCGGACCTGTGCCAGCGCGAGCCGTTCACCGGCGCGGGCGAGGAGGTGCTGGCCGGGATGATCCGCACCCTCGAGATCGCCGGGATCAACAGCGAGCGGGAACACCGCGCGGGTCTGGAGAAGGCGGGCTGGGACCTGCTGGAACTCCTCGACATCGGCGAGAACGTACGCCCGAGCTACGAGCTGGCGGCCACCGCGTTCCGCGGGATCGCCGCCTCGGCACCGCCCTTCGCGGCCGCGGACGTCCTCGCGGCGGCGGAGCTCATGTCGGCGTTCGGGCAGAACCCGAGCAGCGGCTACGTCCTGATGACCGCACAACGGCCGTAGAAGGGGGTCACCACCATGTCGCCCTACCTGAGCCTGCCCACCGCTCTCCGCCCGCGCGGGAGCGCGAACCACACCGACCGCATCGCCCTGTCCGCCGCGACGCGCCAAGGCGCGCACATGCGCACCGAGGACGTCCGCGCCTGGCTCGCGGAACGGCGCCAGGCCAACGTCCTGACGGTCGAACGCGTTCCGTTCGCCGATCTGGACCAGTGGCACTTCGTGAAGTCCACCGGTGATCTCGTGCACGCGAGCGGCCGGTTCTTCGCGGTCGAGGGCCTGCACGTGGTGGAGCACGACGGCCCGCACGGCGACGGTCCCTACCGCGAGTGGCAGCAGCCGGTCATCAAACAGCCGGAGGTCGGGATCCTCGGCATCCTGTGCAAGGAGATCGACGGGGTCCTGCACTTCCTGATGCAGTCCAAGATGGAACCGGGAAACCCCAACCTGGTGCAGCTGTCCCCCACCGTGCAGGCGACCCGCAGCAACTACACCGGAGCCCACGGCGGTTCGAGCGTGAAGCTGCTGGAGCACTTCGCCGACCTCGACCGCGACCAGGTCGTCGTCGACGTCCTGCAGGCCGAGCAGGGATCCTGGTTCTTCCGCAAGTCCAACCGCAACATGATCGTCGAGACCGACGCGGAGATCGCCGAGGACGAGGACTTCCGCTGGCTCACCCTCGGTCAGATCGCGGAGCTGCTGCACGAGGACGAGACGGTGAACATGAACGCGCGCAGCGTTCTGTCCTGTCTTCCTTACTACGACACGACTCCAGGCGCGCTGCACTCCGATGTCCAGCTGCTGTCGTGGTTCACCGGCGAACGTTCGCGCCACGACGTGCGGACCACCCGCATCCCGCTGTCGTCCGTGGAGGGCTGGAAACGAGGTGCCGACGCCCTCGAGCACGAGGACGGCCGCTACTTCAAGGTCGTCGCGGTCGCCGTGCGGGGCAGCAACCGGGAGCGGGTCAGCTGGACCCAGCCACTGCTGGAGTCCGTCGACATGGGTGTCTCGGCGTTCCTGGTGCGCGACTTCGGCGGCGTGCAGCACGTCCTGGTGCACGCCCGTGCCGACGGCGGCTTCCTCGACACGGTCGAGCTGGCCCCCACCGTGCAGTGCACCCCGCGCAACTACGAGCACCTCCCGGCCCACGAACGTCCTCCGTTCCTCGACGTCGTGCTGCGCGCCGGTCCATCTCGGATCCGTTACGAGGCAGTGCATTCCGAGGAGGGCGGCCGGTTCCTGAACACCCGGTGCCGCTACGTCACCGTCGAGGCCGACTACGCGACGGTGCCCGCCGAGCCTCCGCGCGGCTACATCTGGGCCACGCCCGCGCAGCTGACCACGCTGGCACGACATGGGCACTACCTCAACGTGGAGGCGCGCACGCTGCTGGCGTGCATGAACGCCGCCTCCGCCTGGCCACGGGGACTGATGTGACATGACAGGCACGACGAGGATCACCGTGCTCGGCGCGACGGGCTTCATCGGCTCGGCGGTGCTGAAAGCACTGGCACGCCAGGAAGTTCAGTTGCGTGCGGTGGCGCGTAAACCCGCAGAGGTGCCGCCCGGCCCCGCAGAGGTCGAGGTGGTGACCGCCGACCTCACCGACCGCGACGCGCTCGCGGACGCGGTCAAGGGCTCGGACGCGGTGGTCTACCTGCTGCTCGGCGACGGCGGGTGGCGCGCGGCCGAGGAAGGTTCCGCCGAGCGCGTGAACGTGGGCGTCATGCAGGATCTGCTCGACGTGCTGGGCCGGTACGACGGCGTCCGCCCGGTGGTCGTCTACGGTGGCGCGGCTTCGCAGGTCGGTGTGCCGCAACGGGAACCGCTCGACGGCAGCGAGCAGGACAAGCCGGAGACCGCGTACGACCGGCAGAAGCTGCGCGCCGAACAGCTCCTCGAGCAGGCGACGGCCGCCGGGCGGGTGCGCGGCATCAGCCTGCGACTGCCCACGGTGTTCGGGGAGAGCACGCCGGGTGGCGGCCACGACCGCGGTGTCGTGTCCGCGATGGTGGGACGGGCGCTCGACGGGCAGCCGCTCACGATGTGGCACGACGGCACCGTTCGCCGCGACCTGGTCCACGTCGACGACATCGCCTCCGCGTTCGCCGCGGCACTCGCGCACCCCGACCGCCTGGCCGGCCGGCACTGGCTGCTCGGGGCGGGCCGCGGTGACGCGCTCGGCGACGTGTTCCGCCTGATCGCCGACATCACGTCCGCGCACACCGGTGCTCCGCCGGTCGAGGTGGCCTCGGTCCAGGCCCCCTCGCACGCCCCCGTGACCGACTTCCGCAGCGTGACCATCGACTCCTCGGCGTTCCGGGCCATCACCGGCTGGAGCCCGGAGATCCCGCTGGGGGAAGGGATCCACCGAACCGTAGAAGCACTGGCCCGCCAGCGCGCCGCCCTTCGCTGAGCCCACCCCGCTGGCGTCTGCAAGTACCACCACCAACTCAACATCAACAAGCACTTTTCCACCACCAACAAGGGACCACCGCACCGCACCAAGCGCCTGTTCGGCAGACGGCGAACAGGTTGGGTGTACCCAGCGGCGATTCGATCAAGAGTTGGCGGTACTTGCAGACGCCGGAACCACCGACGCCCGACCACCGAGTTCTCCGAAAGGCTCGCCCATGACCACGCGCGTTTGGGACTACCTCCCCGAATACCAGAACGAACGGCTCGACATCCTCGACGCCGTCGAGAAGGTGTTCAACTCCGGACAGCTCGTGCTCGGCGAGAGCGTGCGGGGCTTCGAGGAGGAGTTCGCGGCATACCACGGCGTCGGGCACTGCGTCGGTGTCGACAACGGCACGAACGCGATCACGCTCGGGCTGCAGGCGGTGGGCGTCCAGCCGGGCGACGAGGTGATCACGGTGTCGAACACCGCGGCACCGACCGTGATCGCGATCGACAACGCGGGCGCCACGCCGGTGTTCGTCGACGTCCGCGAGGAGGACTTCCTCATGGACACCTCGCAGATCGAAGCGAAGATCACCGACCGCACGCGCTGCCTGGTGCCGGTGCACCTCTACGGGCAGTGCGTCGACATGGCCGCCATGCGGGCGATCGCGGACAAGCACGGCCTGAGCGTCCTGGAGGACTGCGCCCAGGCGCACGGTGCCCGTCAGCGCGGCAGGGTGGCCGGCTCGACCGGTGACGCGGCGGCCTTCTCCTTCTACCCCACCAAGGTTCTCGGCGCGTACGGCGACGGTGGCGCGGTGGTGACCCGGCACGACAACGTCAACGCCCAGCTGCGGAGGCTGCGCTACTACGGGATGGACAAGATCTACTACACGGTCCAGACCCCGGCGCACAACAGCCGCCTCGACGAGATCCAGGCGGAGATCCTGCGGCGCAAGCTGACCCGGCTCGACACCTACGTCGCCGGGCGGCAGGCGGTGGCGCGACGGTACGAGGAAGGCCTTGGGGACACCGACCTCAAGCTGCCGACCACGAACGAGGGCAACAGCCACGTCTACTACGTCTACGTGGTCCGTCATCCCCGGCGTGACGACATCATCGAGCGTCTCAAGTCCTACGACATCCACCTGAACATCAGCTACCCGTGGCCCGTGCACACCATGAGCGGTTTCTCCCACCTCGCTGAGCGGACCGGCTCGTTGCCCGTCACCGAGGCACTGGCCTCCGAGATCTTCTCCCTGCCGATGTACCCCTCGCTGTCTCCCGATCTGCAGGACAAGGTCATCCACGCACTGCGTCAAGTGCTGGCCTCGCTGTGAATTCTCGTACGCACCGATCGCAGGAGCTCACATGAAAGTCCGCACGCTCGCAGTCGAGGGAGCGCTGGAGTTCAGCCCTCAGGTGTTCGCCGACGACCGGGGCCGGTTCCTCTCCCCGTTCCAGGAGACGGCGTTCGCCGAGGCGCACGGCGGTCCCCTGTTCCCGGTCAGGCAGACGAACCACAGCGTGTCGAGCCGTGGTGTGGTCCGGGGCATCCACTACACCGCCACACCGCCGGGCTGCGCGAAGTACGTCTACTGCGCGGCCGGAGCGGCCATCGACATCGTGGTGGACATCAGGGTCGGCTCGCCCACGTTCGGCAAGTGGGACTCCGTTCTGATGGACCAGAACCACCACCGCACCCTGTACTTCCCGGTCGGCGTGGGGCACGCGTTCGTCGCACTCGAGGACAACACCGTGATGTCGTACATGGTGTCGACCACCTACGTGGCGGAGAACGAGCTCGCCCTGGACGTCCTCGACCCGGCTCTCGGACTGCCGATCCCGCAGGACCCGATTCTGTCCGAAAGGGACGGTGTGGCGCTCACCCTCGCGCAGGCGCGGGAACAAGGCCTGCTGCCCGACTACGAACTCTGCCGCCAGATCGAGTGGGAGCTGACGCGGGCGGAAGCCGGCTCGTCCCTCTGACACCACCACAGACCGCCCACGACACGTTCACCCGACCAGGAGACGAGAAGCTCGCCATGACCCAGACTCTGCCCCAGCCGCAAGACGTCGGCGCGCTCTACGACAAGCTGACCCTGAGCGCGATGCGCGACGGCAGCTTCAACACCAACGTGCACATCGGCTACTGGGACTCGCCGGAGTCCACCGCCTCGATCGACGAGGCGATGGACCGGCTGACCGACGTGTTCATCGAGCGGCTCAACGTGACCGAGGCGTCCCACGTGCTCGACCTGGGCTGCGGTGTGGGCGGTCCCGGCCTGCGGCTGGCGGGCAAGACCGGCGCGCGGGTGACGGGCATCAGCATCAGCGCGGAGCAGATCAAGACCGCGAACAAGCTCGCGGCCGAGGCGGGCCTCGCCGCCAGGGCGGTCTTCGAGCACGCCGACGCGCTGAACCTGCCGTTCCAGGACGGGTCGTTCGACGCGGTGATGGCGCTGGAGTCGATGTGCCACATGCCTGACCGCGACCAGGTCTTCCGCGAGATCTTCCGGGTCCTCAAGCCCGGCGGCCGGGTCGTGCTGACCGACCTCTTCGACCGCTACCCGCGCAAGGAGGTCCGCAGCCCCGGTATCGACAAGTTCTGCCGCGACCTCATGTGCACCACGGCCGACATCGACGACTACGTCCCCATGCTGCACCGGGCGGGCCTGCGCCTGCACAGCATCGACGACATCACCGAGCACAGCACGCTGCGCCTGGCCGACGAGATCGAGAAGCTGGCCAGCCTCGGGGAACGGCCCGTGGCGATGGACGAGGGCAACTTCGAGTTCTCCGACGACGCCTTCAAGCCGTCCGACCTGTCCGGCGCGGACGACTTCGGCTGCCTGCTGGCCGTCGCGGTCCGGCCCTGATCGTCCCCTGACTCGCTCTGACGCGGCAGGGCGGTGCGCGCACCGTCCTGCCGGCGTCCCAACGAAAGGCGCGGACACGATGACGGGCAAGGTTGAGCGGACCGACGTGCTGATCGCGGGTGGCGGCCCGGTCGGGCTGGCGCTGGCGATCGACCTGACGTACCGCGGGATCAGCTGCCTGGTGGCCGAGGCCGGTGACGGCACCGTCCGCCACCCCAAGGTGAGCACGATCGGGCCGCGCTCGATGGAGCTCTTCCGGCGCTGGGGGCTCGCGGACGCGATCCGCGACGCCGGCTGGCCTGCCGACCACCCCCTGGACATCGCCTGGGTCACCAAGATCGGCGGCTACGAGCTGCACCGCTACCGGCGGGGCACCGCGGCCGACCGCCCGGTCTTCCACCACACCCCCGAACCCGACCAGATCTGCCCGGCGCACTGGCTCAACCCCGTGCTGTCCCAGGCGGTCGGCGTGCATCCGGAGGGACCGTTGCGGCTGCGGACGTCGATCAGCGACGTGACGCAGACCGACGACCACGTCCAGGCCGTGCTCACCGACCTGGAGACCGGCACGACCACCGAGGTGCACGCCCGGTACCTGGTCGCCTGCGACGGCGCGTCGTCCCCCATCCGCCAGGCCTGCGGCATCGACGCCCCCGCCCGGTTCCAGCCCCAGATCTTCCGCAACGTGCTGTTCCGCGCCCCCGAACTCAAGGCCCAGCTCGGCGGCAACACCGCCTTGGTCCACTTCCTCGTCCGCTCACCGGTGCTGCGCTTCCCGTTGCGGTCACTGGACGGCGTCGATCTCTTCAACATGGTCGTCGGCGTCGAGGACGAGGCGGCGGAGCGAGCCGACGCGGAGTCCCTGATCCGCGACGCGATCGCGTTCGACACCCCGGTGGAGGTGCTGAGCGACGGCGACTGGCACCTCACCCACCGCGTCGCCGACCGCTACCGGCACCGCCGCGTGTTCCTCGCGGGCGATTCCGCGCACACCCTGTCCCCCTCCGGTGGTTTCGGCCTCAACACCGGCATCGCCGACGCGGCCGACCTGGGCTGGAAGATCGCCGCCACGCTCGACGGCTGGGCCGGGCCAGGCCTGCTCGACAGCTACGAGGCCGAACGCCGGCCGATCGCCGAGGAAAGCCTGCGCGAGGCGAACGTGAACCTGCGCCGCACGATGGACCGGCAGGTGCCGCAGGAGATCGACCTGGACGGCCCGGACGGTGAGCAGGCCCGCAAGGACATGTCCGAACGGCTCGCCGCGAGCGGCGCGCACCGCGAGTTCGACGCTCCGGAAATCCACTTCGGACTCCGCTACCGGTCCGCGGTCGTCGTCGACGATCCCGGCCAGCCCACCGGCATCGCCGTGCCGGACGCGGCCTGGCGGCCCGGCGGCGAACCGGGCCGGCGCGCCGCGCACGCGTGGTGGGACGCCACCACGTCCACGCTCGACCTCTTCGGACTCAGCTTCGTCCTGCTCCAGTTCGGTGCCGACGAAGGACTTCCGCGCTTCGTGAAGGCGTTCGCCGACCGCGACGTGCCGCTGAGCGTCTGCCCGAGCGACAACGACGAACTGGCCAAGCTCTACGAACGGGCCTTCGTCCTGGTCCGCCCGGACGGCCACGTGGCGTGGCGGGGTGACGAACTCCCGGACGACCCGGCGGCGCTCGTCGACACCGTGCGCGGAGCCGCAGAATCCACCACCACGAACGGACACAGCCGGTGAAACAAGACGAGTACCTCGAGGCCCCCCAGGCCGAGATGCCCACCGAGCCCACACCCGTCGACACCATGCCGGCGGTGCTGGCCGCCGGCGCGGTGGCGCCGATCGTCAAGGTGGACTACTACGGCGGCGCCAACTGGGTGGTGTGCGACCCGGCCCTTGCCCGCGCCGCTCTCCTGGACGGACGGCTCAGCAAGGACATGGCGCTCGCGCCGGACTGGATGCGGGTTCCCGGCGCCATGCTCGGCGCCCAGCCCGACGCCGAGGTCGCCAAGGCCATGGTCATGAGCGAGGGCGACGAGCACACCAGGATCCGGCGGCTGCACGCGAAGTTCTTCTCGCCCCGCAAGCTCCCGGCGTGGGGTGAGCGGGTGGAGAAGCTCGCCGCCGGGCTGCTGGACGAGCTCGCCGCGGAGGGCGGCGAGGTGAACCTGGTCGACCGCTTCACCTTCCCGCTGCCGCTCGAGTTCTTCAGCGAGCTCATCGGGGTGCCGCCGCACCTGCGTCCCGCGCTGCGCGAGGTCACCGACGTCATCATCTTCTCGGAGGACCAGGACGTCAGGGCCGGCGGCGTGGGCGGGCTGGCCGGCACGGTCGCCCAGTGGGCCGCCGACAAGGGCGTGCTGGAGAAGGGCTTCGTCACCGA
This sequence comes from Lentzea sp. NPDC051213, assembly GCF_044455585.1. Classification (NCBI taxonomy): domain Bacteria; kingdom Bacillati; phylum Actinomycetota; class Actinomycetes; order Pseudonocardiales; family Pseudonocardiaceae; genus Lentzea; species Lentzea sp. NPDC051213. Next base: position 332,770 of record NZ_JBITEX010000001.1, on the reverse strand, counting down.
TCTGCTGGACGCCGAGGCCGAGGACTCGGTCAGCCTGAACGAGGTCGTGACGTGGACGACCGGCCTGATCATGGCGGGCTACGAGTCCACAGCCAGTCTGATCGCCTCCTCGATCTTCGAGGCATTGCGCCGCCCGCCTGGCCAACGGCCACAGACCGAGGCGGAGGTCAGCGAGTGGGTGGAGGAGACCCTCAGGGTGCAGCCGCCGCTGCCGCACGCGACCTGGAGGTTCGCGACCGAGGACATCGAGCTCGGCGGTTACCTGATCCCTCAGGGCGCACCGGTGCAGGTCAACCTCGCGACGGCGAACCGGTGCCCGCACAGCAGTGCCGGGGACGAGTTCGCGCCGGGAACCGGTGGCGACAACATCAGCTTCGGCCTCGGCCGCCACTACTGCCTCGGCGCACCGCTGGCCCGCCTGGAGGCCAGGATCGCCCTCAGCGCGTTCCTGTCGCGTTTTCCGCACGCCCGCCTGAGTGAGACGAGCGAGGTGCGGTGGGAGTCCGACTGGATCATCCGGCGCATCAGCGCCCTGCCCGTCGTGCTGTCCCCCACCACCCCGTAGCCGAGAAGGAACGACATGACGCACACCCAAGATGGACCGCCGGCGGACGTGCCGTCCGATGACCCCGTGAGCCACATGCTGGTGCTGCTGCGCTCGGCGCACCTGCTGCGTGCGGCGGTGGTGCTCGACCTGGCCGACACGCTGGAGGACGAGGCCCTCTCGGTGGCGGACCTGGCCGTCCGCACCGGCACCGACCCCGGTGTTCTGGGCAGGCTGCTGGCGGCACTGGCGAGCACCGGCGTGTTCGCCCTGACCGACGACGGCCGGTACGCGCACACCCCGCTGTCACGGACGATGTGCTCCACCCACCCGGTGGGCCGCATCCTCGCGCAGGACCTGAAATCCGACGCCTCGTGGCAGGCGTGGAGCAACCTCGCCGCCGCCACCAAGCAGGGCCGCAGCCCGTTCGCGCTGGTGCACGGCACGGACTTCTACAGCTACATCAGCGAGCACGACCCGGAGCAGGCCGCGAACTTCCACCAGGCCATGAGCAACGCCACCGAGGAGGACAACGGCGACGTCGTCGCGGCGCTGGGCCTGCCCGCCACGGGCGTCGTGGTGGACGTCGGCGGCGGCCGCGGCGGGCTGTTGCGGGACGTTCTGCTGGCCGCTCCGGAGCTGCGCGGGGTGTTGTTCGACGTCGACTCGGTCGTCGCCGACGCCCTGCCCGAACTGGTCAGCGACCCGCTCGCGTCCCGGTGCGAGACCGTGGCCGGGGACGCGCTGGTCGCCGTTCCCGAGGGAGCAGACCTCTACCTGCTGCGTTTCATCCTGCACAACTGGGGCGACGAGGACTGCGTCCGCATCCTGAAGTCCTGTGCACGGGCCGCGCGGCCGGGTTCCCGGATCATCGTGGTCGAGGTGCTGCTGGAGAAGTCCGGCACGCCCGACCCCTACACCGCGATGGCCGACATGGGGATGTTCGTGCTGTTCGGCAGTCAGGAACGCACCGAGGCGGAGTACGCCGCCCTGTTCGAGCGGGCCGGTCTGGAGTACCGCGGATCGACGGCGACCGAGTCACTGCACCTGTTCGAAGCGGTGGCGCGGTAGCGGTGACATGACACGAGGGGCGTGCTCCGGGTCCGGAGCACGCCCCTCGTGGCTGTTTCTAGAGCGACGAGATGAGCCGTTCGACGCGCTCGTCCACCGCGCGGAACGGGTCCTTGCACAGCACCGTGCGCTGCGCCTGGTCGTTCAGCTTCAGGTGCACCCAGTCGACGGTGAAGTCACGCCCGGCCGCCTGCGCGGCCGCGATGAAGTCACCGCGCAGCTTGGCCCGCGTGGTCTGCGGCGGGGTGTCCTTGGCGGCCTCGATCTCGCCGTCGTCGGTGACCCGCTCGACCTGGCCCTTGCGCTGCAGCAGGTCGAACACGCCGCGACCACGGCGGATGTCGTGGTAGGCGAGGTCGAGCTGGGCGATGCGCGGGTTCGACAGGTCCATGTTGTGCTTGGCCATGTACCGCTCCATCAGGCGGTTCTTGATGGCCCAGTCGATCTCGCGGTCGATCTTCGACAGGTCCTGCGCCTCGACGGCGTCGAGCGTGCGGCCCCACAGTTCGAGAACGCGCTGCGCCATCGGGTCCGGCGAGCGCTTGGCCACGTGCTCGACGGCCTTCTCGAAGTACTCGCGCTGGATGTCGAGCGCGGACGCTTCCTTGCCGCCCGCGAGGCGCACCGTGCGGCGGCCCGTCAGGTCGTGGGAGATCTCGCGGATCGCGCGGATCGGGTTGTCCAGGGAGAAGTCCCGGAACTGGACGCCCTGCTCGATCATCTCCAGCACGAGGTTCGCGCTGCCCACCTTGAGCAGCGTCGTCACCTCGGACATGTTCGAGTCGCCCACGATGACGTGCAGGCGCCGGTAGCGCTCGGCGTCGGCGTGCGGCTCGTCGCGGGTGTTGATGATCGGGCGGGACCGCGTGGTCGCGGACGACACGCCCTCCCAGATGTGCTCGGCGCGCTGCGAGAGGCAGTACACCGCGCCGCGCGGGGTCTGCAGCACCTTGCCGGCGCCGCAGATCAGCTGACGGGTGACCAGGAACGGCAGCAGCACGTCCGCGATGCGGGAGAACTCGCCGGCCCGTGCGACCAGGTAGTTCTCGTGGCAGCCGTAGGAGTTGCCCGCCGAGTCGGTGTTGTTCTTGAACAGGAAGATGTCTCCGCCGATGCCCTCGTCGGCGAGCCTGCGCTCGGCGTCGACCAGGAGGTCCTCGAGGATCCGCTCGCCCGCCTTGTCGTGCGTGACGAGCTGGGCCAGGTCGTCGCACTCGGCCGTCGCGTACTCCGGGTGGGAGCCGACGTCCAGGTAGAGCCGAGAGCCGTTGCGCAAGAAGACGTTGGAAGAACGCCCCCAGGAGACGACGCGGCGGAACAAGTACCGCGCGACCTCGTCCGGGGACAGACGACGCTGCCCGTGGAAGGTGCAGGTCACCCCGAATTCTGTCTCAATGCCGAAGATCCGCCGCTGCATCCCTCAACAGTAGGCGACTCCCGGCCGCGCCAGGGTGATCCGTTCGGGCGGCACGCCGGTTGCGGTTTAGTGTCGGAAGGGTGTGGAAACGAGTCAGCGCGCTGGACAAGTCGCTCATGAGCTCCTCTGCCGGACTGCCTCCGAGCAGGCTGGACAGGGGTTTCAAGAGACTTTCCCGTGCCGCGAACCACAGCCTGTTGTGGTTCGTCATCGCGGCAATTCTGGCAACGGGGAAAGGTCCGTTCCGGCGTGGTGCGTTCCGGGGTCTTGCGGCCATCGCCGGGGCCTCTGCCAGCGCGAACCTGGTCGGGAAGTCCCTGTTTCCCCGCCGCCGGCCCGCCGCGGATCTGCTCGCGGTAGAACGCCGGTTGTCCAAGCGGCCGACATCGTCGTCATTCCCGTCCGGTCACTCCGCGTCAGCTGTCGCTTTCGCCACAGCGGTGGCCATGGAATCCCCCAAAGCGGGCGCGGTGGTGGCGCCGATCGCCGCCGCCGTCGCCTATTCACGCGTCCACACCGGCGTGCATTGGCCGACTGACGTGGCAGCCGGCGCGGCGGTGGGTGTCGGTGCCGCGATGCTCACGCGCCGTTGGTGGCCAAAGGGTCTGAACGACCGTGCGTCGGCCTATGAGCACGCCGACCTGACGTCGTTGGAGGAGGGCGAAGGCCTGGTCGTGGTCGTGAACCCGTACTCGGGGGTCGGCCCGGACCCGACGCCGCAGATCGCCGAGGAGTGGCCGAAGGCGCGGATCGTCCCGATCGAGGAGCTGGCAGACCTGCCGGACGCGAAGGCGCTGGGTGTGGCCGGTGGCGACGGCACCGTGGCCGCGGTGGCCGCGGTCGCTGCCGAACGCGACCTACCGCTGGTGCTCATCCCCTCCGGCACGTTGAACCACTTCGCGCGCGACGTGGGCATCACCGGTCTGCACGACACGGCGCAGGCCGTCGCGGACGGCGTGGGTGTGCGGGTAGACCTCGCGCAGGTCAACGACCAGTGGTTCGTCAACACGGCATCGCTGGGCGGCTACCCGGACATGGTCCGGATCCGCGAGAAGCTGGAGAGGCGCTGGGGCAAGTGGCCGGCCGCCGCGATCGCGCTGTTCAGCGTCCTGCGCAAGGCCCAGCCGCTGGAGATGACCATCGACGGCGACAAGCACCTCGTGTGGCTGCTGTTCGTGGGCAACGGCCCGTACCGGCCGAAGGGGTTCGCGCCGACGATGCGGCCGCGGCTGGACGACGGGCTGCTCGACGTGCGGTACGTCCGCGCGGACCGGCGGTACTCACGGCTGAGGTTCTTCCTCGGCGCCTTGCTGGGCGCCTTGGAGCACTCACGCACGTACACACACCTCGAGGTCGCCTCGTTGAACGTGGAGGTGCACGGCCGAGCCATCTCGATCGCGACCGACGGTGAGGTGCAGGAGCGCGGGACGCACTTCAGGTTCCGTTCGCGTGCGGCAGCGCTCGGCATCTATCGGCCGTAAGAACCGTTCGACATTGTCGAACGTTCGCAGCCGGGAGTCCGCGGGGACCACACGGCTCAGCGGACGAGGGAACCGAGATCAGCGGTCCGATCGAGGCGCTGGTCATGCTTGCTCGCGCGACTCCCCGGCATGAGCGCCTAGGAGATCACGCGGACCAGTCGGCGGCACACGTACACGCGCTCGAACCGTTGCCGCATCTCGGCTTCCCGCTCGATCCTGGCGTGCAGCAACGCCCCCACCGGCTCCAGCCCGTACCTCGCGGTCAGCGCGGTGCCCACCTCGTCCGCGGACGCGTGCACGTGCAAGTGCCGCTCCGTTTCGACGAACCCGTGACGCGCGAACCATCCCAGCGCCGGGGCGTCCTCTCGCACCCGCGCGTCGAGTTCGCGCACACCGCAGCGCTCCAGCCTTCGCACCGCCTCGTCGAGCAGCGTGGAGGCGACGCCGCCACGGCGGTGGCCCGGATGCACGACGACCATGTCGACGGTGGCTTGTGTGCCTGGTACCGACACGTCCAACAGCCCGATGACCACGTTGTCGTCGGCGGCGACCAGTTCCAGATCGTTGCGGCGCCTGGACTGCCAGACGTCGTCGTACCGGCTGGTCTCGAGCAAGCCCAGGACGCGGCACCGCAGCCAGGACGCCTCGTCCGCCGCCTCGTAGTCCCTGACCACGGCCCGCGGGCCGGCTCCGGCGGACGCGTCCAGCACGTTCGGCCTCCCGGAGGCGCCCAGCAAGCTCACTCCCCCGGTTCGACCCCGTGCGGCGTCGACCACGTCGTCCCCCAACCCGCTTCCAGCCGGACGTCTCCGGCACCACCAGCGTTCCCGATGTCCGGCTTGCTCGCACGCGGGTTCCGGCATCACCGTTTGCCAGGAACATACTCGGTATGCATACTCAGTAGGTATGTCGGTCAAACACGGTTTGCTCGCGCTCCTGGAGCGCGGGCCGATGTACGGCTACCAGCTGCGGGCGGCGTTCGACTCCGCCACGGGCGGCACGTGGCCGTTGAACATCGGGCAGGTCTACACGACGTTGTCGCGGCTGGAGCGGGACGATCTGGTCGTCGCGCTGCCCGAGAACGAGGGGCAGCGGCCCTACGAGATCACCGCGCAGGGCCGGGGTGAGCTCAGGAAGTGGTTCGCGACGCCGGTCAAGCGCGGCGATCGGCCGCGCGACGAGGTGGCGATCAAGCTCGCCCTCGCGATCACCACGCCCGGCGTCGACGTCGCCAAGGTCGTCATGACCCAGCGCACGGCCACGATGCGCACGCTGCAGGAGTACACGCGGCTCAAGACGCAGCCCGGCGACCTGCCGTGGCTGCTCGTGCTCGACGCGATGATCTTCCAGGCGGAGGCCGAGCTGCGCTGGCTCGACCACTGCGAGACGAGCCTCATCCGGCACAAGCCGCAGACGAACACGAGCCACCAGACCGACACGAGCCACGAGACCACCACAACCGGCCAGGCCACCACGAGCCACCAGACCAAAACGAGCGGCCAGACCACCACGGGCAACGGGACCACCACGAGCGACGAGAACGCCGAGGTACCGAGATGACCGTCCTCGAACTGCGCGACGTCCACCGCATCCACGGCACCGGCGAAACAGCGGTCAACGCCCTCAACGGCGTCTCGCTCACCGTCAACCCAGGCGAGCTCGTCGCGGTCATGGGCCCGTCCGGCTCCGGCAAGTCCACGCTGCTCAACCTCGCCGGCGGCCTCGACAGCCCGACCAGCGGCCAGGTCCTCGTCGACGGCACCAGCCTCCAGGAATGCTCACGCAAGCAGCTCGCCGCGTGGCGCCGCAAGCGGATCGGGTACGTCTTCCAGGACCTCAACCTCATCGCGAGCCTCACCGCCGCGGAGAACGTCGCCCTCCCCCTCGACCTCGACGGCGTGCGCAAGTCCCGCCGGCAGGCCGAGAAGGCACTGTCCGAAGTGGACCTGGACGGGTACGCGGACCGCTTCCCCGACGAGATGTCCGGTGGCCAGCAGCAACGGGTCGCGATCGCGCGGGCGTTGATCGGCGAACGCCGGCTCGTGCTCGCCGACGAACCGACCGGCGCCCTCGACTCCCGCACCGGCGAGGCCGTGCTGCGTCTGCTCAGGTCCAAAGTGGACGCCGGTGCGGCGGCGGTGCTCGTCACGCACGACGCCCGCCACGCCGCCTGGGCCGACCGCGTCGTGTTCCTGCGCGACGGGGTCGTCGTCGACGTCTCGCAGCTCGACCAGCCAGAAGAACTGCTGAGCACGCCGTGAACGGATGGCGCGCAGCACTGCGCATCGCCTGGCGCGAGACCCGCAGGTCCCGCGGCCGGACGGCCCTCGTCGTCGCCCTGATCCTCGTCCCCGTCGCCGCACTGTCGTTCGCGGCGGTCGTCTTCGACTCGACCGAACTGACGCCGTCCGAGAACGCCGCACGCACCATGGGCACCGCGGAAGCCCTGGTCACCTGGACCTATCGCAGCCCGGTCATCCAGGAACCGACCCGCGACTTCGCGATCCCGGTCGGCAACGCCGAGGGCGAGGCACCGTCGGAGGAACGTCTCCGCGCACTGCTGCCCGGCACGGACCTGGTGCCCGTCGAGCAAAGCGGCGCCAACATCCGCACGACCGCGGGCGTCGGCCGCGCCGGCGTGCGGATGCTCGACCTGAACAACCCGCTGACCGGCGGCATGATCACGGTGCTGGAGGGCAGGGCGGCGCGGACCCAGCAGGAGATCACGTTGTCCCGCAAGGCGATGACCCGCACCGGCGCGCAAGTCGGCGGCACCCTCACCACGGAGGACGGCCGCACGTTCACCGTCGTGGGCGTCATCGAGGAACCGAACCGGCTGGACAACACGACCCTGGTGGCGCTCCCCGGCACCTTCGACCACGCCGAACGCTCCTGGCTCGTGACCACGCCGCTCGACTGGGCCAGGGTCAAGGAACTCAACAAGCTCGGCATCGCTGTGCTGTCCCGCACCGTCCTGCACTCCCCGCCGGGCGCGGCCGACCGCTACCCGCAGATCGTCGACTCCAACGAGCTGACCGCCGACATCCTCGTACTCATCGCCGGCCTGGCCGTGCTGGAGATGTCGCTGCTCGCCGGCTCGGCGATGGCGGTGGGCGCCCGCCGCCGCAAACGCGACCTGGCGCTGGTCTCCGCGGTCGGCGGCGCCCCGGCGCACGTCCGCCGTATCGTGCTGGCCGACGGCGTCGTGGTCGGTGCCCTGGCCGCCGCCGGAGGGGTGCTGCTCGGCGTTCTCGCCGCGGTCGCCAGCCGGCCGCTGGTGGAGTGGATCATCGCCGAACGCTTTGGTGCGCAGCGCTTCTTCCCCTCCGCCCTGGCCGCCCTCGCGTTGCTGGCCGTCGTCACCGGTGTGCTGGCCGCGCTCGTCCCCGCCTGGATCTCGTCGCGCCAGGACGTCGTGACGGCGCTCGCGGGCCGCCGGGGGATCACCCGCTCCCGCCGCCGCTGGCTGGTGCTGGGGCTCGCACTGATCGCGGGCGGTGTGGCCGTCGGCGTCTTCAGCGCGATCAAGATGCAGATCGTCGGCATCCTCGTCGCCCTGATCCTCACCGAGATCGGCATGGTCCTCTGCACCCCGGCCCTGCTGGGCTTCCTGGCCCGAGCCGGACGCTGGCTCCCGGTGGCCCTGCGCATCGCCCTGCGCGACGCCTCCCGCAACCGCACCGCCGCGGCCCCCGCGATCTCCGCCGTGATGGCCGCCGTCATCGGTGCCGTGGCCGTCAGCGTCATGCTGACCTCCCAGGCCCAGCAGGAGGCCAGCCAGCTGGCGGGCAACATGGGCGACGTCACCGTCTACCGCCTGGACGACCTCCAGAAGGCCGGCACCACCGCCATCCCGGCCTCGGTCGCGACCGCCATGCGCAACACCATGCCCGTGGACGAGACCCACGAGATCAAACTCCTCTCGTGCGACGGCGGCCCCTGCTTCGCCCACATCCGCCCACCGGCCGACCGCGAATGCCCCTACTCCCTGGACGTCATCCACCGCGAACCCACCGAAGCCGAACAACAGTCCGCCCTGGCCGACCAGCGCTGCACCGGGGTGGGCCAGGCCCACCGCTACTTCGGCACCTTCACCACCCCGCACGGCTTCGTGGTGGTGGCCAGTCCGGACGCCGCGAAGTCCCTCCTACAGCTGCAACCCGAGGACGTCGCGCCCGTCCAGGCTGCCCTGCGCGAGGGCAAGACCGTCGTCAACGAACCCGACGTGCTGGCCGACGGCCAGGTCCTCCTCGCCACCGGCACCCAGGCCACCACCACACCGGCACCCGGCTACGCGACCCCGCGACGCCACAAGGCGCGGATGGCGATGATGACCGAGGAGACCGCCCGCGCCCTGGGCTTCGGTGTCTCGACCTTCACCATGTACGCCACCACGACCCGCATGCCCACCGAGGCCGAGCAGGACGCCCTGACCGCGGCCCTCGGCGGCGAGTACGAGGTGCACGTCGACCGCCCGACCCAGTCCGACGTCCAGCAGGCGCTGGGCGTTCTCGGCCTGGTCGCGGGCCTGATCACGCTCGCGGCCGCCGCACTGGCCACCGGTCTGGCCGCCGCCGACGGCCGGCGGGACCTCACCACCCTCGCCGCCGTGGGCGCCACCCCGACGTTGCGCAAACTCCTGTCGCTCAGCCAGGCAGGCGTCATCGCCGGGATCGGCGGCTTCCTGGGGACCGCGGCGGGCGTCGGCGCGGCCTTGGCCCTGCTGGCCTCCCTGAACGTCGGCTACGCCAGCATGTGGCCTCAGCCGGAACTGAACCCGCTGGCCGTTCCCTGGCCGAACATCGTGATCTCACTGCTGGTGATCCCCTGCGTGGCCATGCTCGGCGCCGCCCTGTTCACCCGTTCCCGCCTGCCGATCGAAAGACGCGAATAGGGTGCGAACGTGACCACCTTCGCGATAGTGCACGGGGCGGGCGACGTCGGCTGGTCGTGGCACCTGGTAGCGCAAGCGCTGCACACCAAGGGCCACACCGTCGTCGCGCCCGACCTCCCGACCGAGGACGAATCGAAGGACCTGACGGACTGGGCGACCACGGTGGTGGAAGCCCTCCCGTCCACAACGGACACAGACGATGTGGTCGTCGTCGGCCACTCGTTCGGCGGCCTCACCGCGCCTCTGGTCGCCGCCCGCGTGAACGCCAAGGCACTGGTCCTGGTGACCGCGATGCTCCCGCGGCCAGGCGAGGCGCCCGGCGACTGGTGGGCGAACACCGGCTACGCCGACAGCGGCCTGGAGGACCAGTTCTGGCACGACGTACCGCCGCACCTGGCAGAGGAGTTCAAGAAACTGGAGCGCGACACGTCCGAGAACTCCATGGCGAAGCCGTGGCCGTTGGACGCGATGCCTTCGGTACCAACGCATTTCGTGCTCTGCACCGAAGACCGCTTCTTCACGCCGGACTTCATGCGCAGGGTGGTCGCGGACCGTCTCGGAGTAGAGCCGCTGGAACTGGCCGCGGGCCACTGCGCCCAGCTGAGCCGGCCGGTGGAGCTGGCGGAGTTGCTGGAACGGTTCGCGTGAACCGGTTGCCGACGCTGTCCACCGTCGAGATCGCCGCGGACCGGGTCGTGCTGCGCAAGCTGCGCGCCGCTGATCGCGACGGGATCATCGAGCTGCAGACCGACGCGGAGGTCTGGGCCCACCTCGGGGGCCCGCAGCCCCGGGAGGCCATCGAGCGGCGTCTCGACGAGATCTCCCTGGACAACACGACCGCCTCCCCTGACTCCTTCGTCGTCGCCGACAGGGCCACCGACGACTTCCTCGGAACGGTGGAGCTCAAACGGCGTGCCGCCGAGCTGCCCGGTCACGTCACCGAAGACGGCGGAGAGCTGGAACTGGGTTACGTGATGCGGCGCGCGTCCTGGGGCACCGGCCTGGCGTTCGAAGCCGCCACCGCCGTGCTGCGCACCGCCGCGGCCGAGCTCCCCGACCAGCCGGTCCTCATCGTGACCCAGACGGCCAACGAACGTTCGCTGCGGCTCGCGGCCCGCCTGGGCTTCCGGCCGGTCAGCACCTTCGAGCAGTACGGCGCGGAACAGACCCTGGGCGTGGCCGCCCTGCACTCGTTCCGGACCTGAACACACCGATGGCCCCCGGCGGACCGGGGGCCATCGGCGAACGTGCTACTTGGACTCGTCGTCGGACGGCAGCTCGACGTCCTCGACCGGCTTGCCGTCCTTGGTGGGCGCGGGCATCAGCTCGTCCAGCGCCGCGCCGGCGATGCGGCGGAAGGCGCGGCGCGGCCGAGCCCTCTCCAGCACCGCGATCTCGAGCTTGGCCGCGGGAAGCAGCTCGGCCGACCCGGCCGCGGTGGACGGCGACCCCGCCGACAAGGCCTTGACCGCCACGGGAACGGCCTCGGCCAGCGTCAGCCCGTCGGCGAACGCTTCCTTCAACGCCGTGTTGGGGGCGTCGACGGCGCCACCCATCACGATGTACTGCGGCTCGTCCACGATGGATCCGTCGTAGGTCAACCGGTACAGCGTGTCCGAAGCGGACGACTCCCCGACCTCGGCCACGCAGATCTCCACCTCGAACGGCTTGATCTGCTCGGTGAAGTAGGTGCCCAGCGTGGTCGCGTAGACGTTCGCGAGCGAGCGGGAGGTGACGTCACGCGGGTCGTTCTGGTACCCGCGGACGTCCGCGAACCGGATCCCGGCCTGCCGCAGGTTCTCGAACTCGCTGTAGCGGCCCACGGCCGCGAAACCGATGCGGTCGTAGATCTCCGAGACCTTGTGCAGAGTGCTGGAAGGGTTCTCCGCGACGAACAGAATGCCGTCCGCGTACTTCAGCACGATGACGCTGCGACCCCTGGCGATGCCCTTGCGGGCGTACTCGGAGCGATCGCGCATCACCTGCTCTGCCGATGCGTACAGCGGCATCGTCATGGGTGGTGCTCCTGACGTCGAACCTGATGGGGACTCAGCCTGCGGGGCGGGACCGGCGGCCTTCGACGACCGCGTCCGCGATCGTGGCGACCTGGGATTCCGGTACCTCGACTGCGCCGTCGGCGCCGTTGATCGTGACGACGATCGGGTAGAGGCGGCGGACCGGGTCCGGGCCGCCCGTCGCCGAGTCGTCGTCCGCCGCGTCGTACAGCGCCTCGGTGACCGCGCGGATGGCGGACTCGACGTCCGCGTCCGGGTCGTAGAGCTTCTTCAGCGCCGACTTCGCGAACAGCGAGCCCGAGCCGACGGCCTGGTAGCCCTGCGACTCCTCGTAACGGCCACCGGTGACGTCGTAGGACACGATGCGGCCCGCCCGCTCGGGGTCGGCCGCGGACGTGTCGTACCCGGCGAACAGAGGCACCACGGCGAGACCGGCCATGGCCGCGTCGAGGTTGCCCCTGATCATCGCCGAGAGGCGGTTCGCCTTGCCGTCGAGCGACAGCGGAACGCCCTCGATCTTCTCGTAGTGCCGCAGTTCGACCGTGTACAAACGCACGATCTCGATCGCGATGCCCGCGGTACCGGCGATGCCGACGGCCGAGTGGTCGTCGGTGACGAAGACCTTCTTCATGTCGCGCTGGGCGATGACGTTGCCCATCGTCGCCCGCCGGTCTCCGGCGATCACGACGCCACCCTTGTACGTGGCCGCGACGATCGTCGTCCCGTGCGGGGCCTGGATGGTCCCCTCCGGGAGCTTCCGCGCCGTTGGCAACATGTCGGGTGCCTGCGCCCGCAAGAAGTCCGTGAACGACGACGAGCCCGGCGTCAGGTACGCCGAAGGCAACGCCGCGGCCGGGTAGCGCCCGGTCGAGCTGTGGTCCATGTGTTGGTTGTTCTCCCGTCCCCGAAAAATGGTCAACAGGCCCCCGAAGGCCTACTGACCACCCTTTTGCACGTAAGCGCGGACGAAGTCCTCCGCGTTCTCCTCGAGCACGTCGTCGATCTCGTCGAGGATCGCGTCCACGTCCTCGCCGAGCTTCTCGCGGCGTTCCTGACCTGCGCCGGCGGCACCGTCCTCGCCGTCGCCGTCGTCGCCACCGCCCTGGCGCTGCTTCTGTTCCTGGGACATCTCGGCCTCCCGCTAACTCGCCTGACAAGAACACTACCCAGCGGCACCGACAAAAATCCTGAGCCACTCGGGTAGACGATCACCCGCGGGTCAGCGCGTCCACCAGCTGCTCGGCGGTGTCAGAGGCCTCCAGAAGGGCTCCGACGTGCGCTTTTGTCCCCCGGAGCGGCTCCAGCGTCGGGATCCGCACGAGGGATTCTCGACCGAGATCAAAGATCACCGAGTCCCAGGATGCAGCGGCGACCGAGGTCGGGTAGCGCTCCAGGCACCGGCCGCGGAAGTACGCACGCGTGTCCTCCGGCGGTGAGGTGACGGCCGCGCGCACCTCCTCCTCGCTCACCAGGCGCTTCATCGAGCCGCGCGCGACCAGGCGGTTGTAGAGGCCCTTGTCCAGGCGCACGTCGGAGTACTGCAGGTCGACGAGGTTCAGCCGGGCCGCGCCCCACTCCAGGCCGTCGCGCTGCCGGTAGCCCTCGAGCAGCCGCAGCTTGGCGACCCAGTCGAGCCGGTCGGCGCACTCCGCGGGGTCGCGGGCCAGCGCGTCGAGGACCTCGCCCCAGATGCGCAGCACGTCGCGGTCGCCGACGCCCTCCTTGTCCACGAACGCGGTCGCGCGCTCGTGGTAGGCGAACTGGATGTCGAGGCCGGTGAACTTGCGCCCGCCGGTCATCTCGACCTTGGTCTTGAGGGTCGGGTCGTGGCTGATCTGGTGCACCGCGCGCACCGGGTCGACCATCCGCAGGTCGTCGAACCGCATGCCGGCCTCGATCATGTCGAGGACCAGGGAGGTGCTGCCGACCTTGATGAACGTCGAGTACTCGGACAGGTTCGCGTCGCCGATGATGACGTGCAGGCGGCGGTACTTGTCCGCGTCCGCGTGCGGCTCGTCGCGCGTGTTGATGATGCCGCGCTTCAACGTCGTCTCGAGGCCGACCTCGACCTCGATGTAGTCCGAGCGCTGGGAGAGCTGGTAGCCCGCCTCCTCGCCGGACGGGCCGATGCCCACGCGGCCGGAACCGGTCACGACCTGGCGCGACACGAAGAACGGCGTGAGGCCCGCGATGACGGCCGTGAACGGCGTCGAGCGCTGCATCAGGTAGTTCTCGTGCGTGCCGTACGACGCGCCCTTGCCGTCGACGTTGTTCTTGTACAGCTGCAGGCGGGGCTGGCCGGGCACGGTGGCGGCCTTCAGCGCGGCCTCCTCCATCACCCGCTCCCCCGCCTTGTCCCAGATCACCGCGTCACGCGCGTTGGTGACCTCGGGAGCCGAGTACTCGGGGTGCGCGTGGTCGACGTAGAGCCGCGCGCCGTTGGTGAGGATGACGTTGGCCGCGCCGAGGTCCTCGACGTCGGAGTCGGCGGGGTGACCACCCGGCGAACCCAGGTCGAACCCGCGCGCGTCGCGTAGCGGTGACTCCACCTCGTAGTCCCAGCGCGCCCGCCTGGCGCGCGGTATGTCCGCCGCCGCCGCGTACGCAAGAACCACCTGTGTCGAAGTGAGCACCGGGTTCGCGGTCGCGTCGCCCGGCACTGAGATGCCGTACTCGACCTCGGTTCCCATGATCCGCCGCATACGCAACACCTTATGACGTGACCCCGACAACAGCGTGAGGGGAGCTTCGCGGTGAAGCTCCCCTCACCCTATTCACCCGGATGCCGGTCCGGCGGCTCACCCAGACGCAAGTCCAGCAGCTGGACGGATGCGGGACGCACCCCGCGACGGCCCGAACGCGGCGACCACTGCCAGCAGGACCACCGCCGCCGCACCGATGACCAGCGGCAAGACCACGGACAGGCCCGGCAGCGTCATGTCGATGCCGGTCGACAGGATCGCGATCTGGGCGTAGCCGAACCCGAGCACGCCGCCGCCGATCACCCCGACCAGTGCCAACATGATCGCTTCAGCGATGACTCCGCCCTGCAGTCCGCCCCTAGTGACACCCAAGGCGCGCCTCAGTGCGAGCTCCTTGCGGCGTTCCTGCACCGAGATCGTCAGCGCGGTGCCGATACCGGTCACGGCGACGGCCACCGACAACCCCAGCAGCACCATCATCAGCACGGTGCCGAGATGCATGTACCGGTCCGCCTGGGCACGTTCGTCCGCGTCGGTCTGCACGATCACCGTGGGGTTGTTGGGCAGCGCGGCCTGCAGGTTGGCCCGGAACCGGGCGGGGTCGATGCCGGGCTTCAGCGCGACGAGCACCTTCTCCGGCACCCCGGACGTGAGGCCACCGATGATCGGCGTGTAGCCCGTGAGGCTGCCGGGCACGGTGCCGACGACCTTGTACTGCTTGCCACCGGCCTCGACGAACGGCCGGCCCTCCCAGTGCGGCGGCACGATCGCGGTACCGGCGGTGAACTGCTCCGCGCCGGTCATGTTCTGCGCCTTGAGCCACGTCTTGAACTCCTCCGGGTCGACACCGGCGCCGCCGTCGGAGTCGTGCAGCAGCACGCTCGCGGCCACCTCGGGCTGCGCGGGAATGGCCGGCAGCGGCCGCTCCCCCGCGTCCACCACGGTCGCGTCCGGGCGTTCCTCGTTGGCGTACTGGTAGGTCATCTCCTGCGCCCCGCCCAGCACCACCAGGAAGAACGTCACCATCGAGCTGGCCAGCAGCAACGGCAGCGCGACCGACGCCGACCGCTGCGGCATCCTGCGCACCTCGGCGCCGGCGAGCTTCCACTGCGTGCCGCCGAGCTTGCCGAACAGCCGCGCGATGAACGGCACCGTGACGGGGCCGAGGATCCAGAACAGGCCGGTCACCGCGGCGATCGCGGAGAACGTGACGGAGAGCGGCGCGGCGACGGTGCCCTTCGCGGCGATCGCCATCATCGCGAGCAGCGCGGCACCACCGGTGAACAGCACGCCGAACACCAGCCGCAGCCGGCGGACGGACTTGGTCGGCACTTCGCTGTCCGCGTCGCGCAACGCGGCGAGCGGCGACACGCGGGCGGCGTTGATCGCGGGCCGGACCGCGGCCATCACGCTCAACAGCGCGGCGACAACAACTCCGAGAATCACGTACCCGAGCGACGGCAGGAGGTCCGGGCTGAGCTCCACCGCGCCGAACAGCGCGGAGATGCCGGTGACGTCGAACGTCCTGGCGAGCAGCCAGGCCATCGGCCCGCCGAGCAACGCACCACCGATGCCCGCCAACGCACCCGTCAGCAGCGCCTCGAACAGGCTCCTGCGCACCAACGGCCCGCGCTGGGCGCCGATGCACCGCAGCAACGCCGTCTGGCGTTGACGCTGGGCGTAGACCGCGCGGAACGTGGCCGCCGCGACGAACACGGCCGTGGCGAGCGCCAGCACGCTGAACGGCAGCAGGATGAACGTCAGGTCGTTGCCGATCTTCTCGGCGTCCGGGGCCGGGTCCCACACGACGTAGGACGCCCCGGCGGCGCTCGCGACGGCGGCACGAGCGCCGCCGATCACCCAGATCTCCTTGGTGAACGGCTGCGGGTCGATCTTGCGGGCGAGCTCGGGGCCGGCGACCAGGATCGGCCGCGAGTCCATCCCGCCCTTCTTCATGACACCGCTGACCGTGACGTCGAACGGCTTGCCGTCCACGGCGGCGAGCTTGATCTTGTCGCCGGGCTTGATGCCGCGGTCGTAGGCGGTGATCTTGTCGATCGCGACCTCGCCGTCGGCGGCGGGCTGCTTGCCCTCGGCGAGCGGCCAGCGCGCCAGATCAGGCTGCTGGACCTGCACCTCGGCGCGGTGTTCTCCCGCGCGGCCGTTGCTGTCGAGCAGGTCCGCCTGCGCGATCTGCACCGGCACCGCCCTGCCGACACCGGAGAGCTTGGCGAGCAGCGCGTCGTCCAGCTTCGCGTCGCTGCCGCCCTCCGCGGGTTTGACGTCCACCACGTGGCCCACCGTGGACGGGGTGAGCGGCGCGCCCTCGTCGACCGACCTGGTGAGCGCGTCGCTCAGCACCAGGGCGGCGAGCAGGCAGGCCACGCCGACCACGAGCGCGACGCCGGGCAGCAGCGCGCGGCCCGGCCGGGCGCGGAACTCGGCGATGCCGAGCCGCAGGGAAGTGGACACGAATCCTCCTTGGTGACGTCTGACGTTCACGAAGGTAGGAAGGAAGGCGATCAGCGGGCGTCGGACTGCGGTAGCAAGCTCGCGTACGACCACAGGAGGACGGCCATGATCACCTGGTACGACGAGCACGCCACCGTGATCGGCGAGGTGACGCGCGAACGCATGCGCGCGGAGAACCTCTGGCACGGCTGTGTGCTGACCCTGGTGTTCTCGGCCGACGGCGAGCGGATCTACGTGCACCGGCGCACCGACACCAAGGACATCTTCCCCGGCCTCTACGACTACAGCGCCGGTGGCGTGATCGACGCGGGCGAGACGCCGGACGTGGCGGCGGCGCGCGAGCTGAAGGAGGAGCTCGGCGTCGAGTCGCCGTTGACCCCGCTCTTCCAGACCACCTACGTCGACGAGCTGACCCGCTACCACGCGTGGATCTACGAGACGCACCACGACGGGCCGTTCGTCCACCAGCCCGAGGAGGTCGCGTGGGGCGGGTGGATGGACCTCGCCGAGCTGCGCGGCAAGATCGAGGACCCCGGCTGGCCGCTCGTGCCGGACGGCCGGGCGATCGGCCGGGAGTGGTTGCGGCGGACTAGTTCCAGCTGAGTCCCGCGCGGGTCGACCAGTACTGCTCCGCGGGCTCGGCCAGGTCCGGCAGATCCACCTCGATGTTCAGAGCGTCCAGATTGGACCGAAGCTGCTCCGGGCTCGCCGCACCGGACAGCACAACGTCCACCCACGGCTGCTGGGCGATCGCCGCGAGCGCCACCGCATCCGGCCCGACGCCTTGCGCTTTCGCCTGTGCCGCAACCGCTTGCGGCGGCTCGACGGCGAGCCGACCGTTGGCGACGCCCTCCTTGATGATCACTCGCAGACCGGCCTCGTGCGCCTCGCGCAGCGCCGGGCCGGCGGAGGTCTCCAGAACGTTCCAAGTGGACTGGACGGACCGGAAGACGCCGAGGTCGAGCGCCCTGCGGATGGCGTCGGACTGACGCGGCCCGGACGTGGAGAAGCCGAGCGGGACGCCGATCGCGACCATCGCGTCCTGCAACGCCCGGTCCTCGAACAACGGGCTGTCGGCGGTCAGCGAGTGCACCTGGTAGAGGTCGACGTACGGCAGCAACGCGCTGGTTTCCTGCCACTGCTGGGTGAAGCGCGCGAGAGAGTGTTCCTTGACCTCGTGCACCTCGGCGTCGGGCCGCCAGTCCGCCGTGTACGCGTAGCCCCACTTGCTGGAGATGGTCACGTCGTGGCCGGGCAGCCACTCCGAGAGGAACTGCTCGGACAACCCGTACGAGCGGGCCGCGTCGACCCAGCGGATGCCGAGCTCGTAGGCCGTGTCGAGCACGCGGTGGCACTGGGCACGCATCGAGTCGACGTCACGGTCGGCGGGGAGCGCGTCCTCGCGGCCGAGGTTGATGTACGCGGGACGACCGAGCGACGCGAGACCGAGAGCGAGTTGTGCCATGCGCACAACGGTAAACGGCGGCCCCGAAGGACCGCCGTTCACGTGACCCGCCGGGGTCGGTATTGCGAGAAGATCAGAAGTCGTCGGCCGTGCGGATGTGGTTGCGCACCCACTTGCCGGCGTCCTTCAACGGGCCTTCACCGGCGAAGCTGCTGCCGGAGCACGTCCCGCTCTTGAACACCGCGCCCGTCCGGTGGTCGTCGGAGAAGTTCCAGTTCGTCCAGGAGATCTTCGCGTCCTTCATGAACTGGATGAACTTGTTCGACATGGTGAAGTCGTTGGGACCGTCACCGGACGCCTCCTGCGAACCGAACTCGGTGACGAAGACCGGCACCTGGCTCGAGACCGTCCGCAGCGCGTTGAGGTAGCTGTCCCGGTGGTCCTTCGCGTAGAAGTGGAACGTGTACATCAGGTTCGACGCGTTGACCTTGTTCTGGCTGACCTCGTTGATGTTCCTGCCGTCGGACAGGCCGAACGTCGACCAGCCGTGCGTGCCCACGAGCACGAGGCTGTCCGGGTCCTCCGCGCGGATGGTCGGGATGACCGCCTCCGCGTAGGTCTTGACCCGCGCCCACGACACGCCGTTCGGCTCGTTGGCGATGTCGTAGATGATGTTCGTCTTGTCCTTGTGCCGCTGCGCGATCTCCTTGAAGAAGGTCTTGGCGCGGGCGGTGTTGTGGTTCGGGTCGCCCGGCGAGAGCTGGTGCCAGTCGACCAGCGCGTACAGGCCGCGCTTGGTGGCCTCCTCGATGTAGCCGTGCACCATGTCGGTGAACTTACGAGGGTTGGTCTCGTAGCCACCTTCCTGGATGTACATCGAGATGCGGAGAACGTCGGCCTTCCAGTCGTTGGCGAGCGCGTCCAGGGACGCGGTCTTCACGCACTGGGAGTACCACTGAATGCCGTGCGTGCTCATGCCGCGCAACTGGATCTGCTTGCCGTTCTGGTTGCACAGCTTCACACCGCAGACCTTCAGCTGGCCGTTGACCGCCGCGGGCGAGCCCGGCGGCAGTGCGGCGGCGGAGACGTCGCCCTCCGGTGCGGCCGCGACGGAACTACCCGCCATCACACCGGTCAGCGGAAGCACCACTGCTGCGGCGAGCGCCACGACAGACTTCTGCCAAGCCATTCAGCGTCTCCTCTCAGGCAGCGGCGGCGGATTTAGATAGGTAAGTTTCCTTACCGATTAAAGGTATAGATGACCTTAAAGCCGGCCCAAGGGTGCGTCAAGCGTCTCGTCGCAGAAGAGTCACAGTTCCGGTACCCAGCGTCACCAGTACGTAAAAGATCAAACATGCAACGGCGGCCGATGGACTCAGCGGCGCGTTCTCCACGACCCCCGCCACCTCGAAGACGAGGTAGGGAACCATGACCCCCGAGGCGTCCATGTTCCACGGCTCCGGCAGCATCGGCGTGACCGCGGGCAGGCCCCACAGCAGCACGCCCACCACCACGATCGCGACGGCCGTCGACCGCAGGGCTAGGCCCAGCCCGAGGCCGATCAGACCGGCCACCACGATCGACAGCACCGCAGCGCCGCCCCACGGCAGCACGTCGGCGATGCTGTCCCAGGGCGCGACCGGTGGCGGGCGGTCCCCCATGATCAGCCGGCTGGAGCCGAGGCTCAGGGCGATTGCGGCGGTGCCGACCACCACCGCTGTGGTGGCGACGAGCACGCTTTTCGCCGCCAGCAAGCGTTTCCGGTTCGGCACGGCGGTCAGCGCGGTCAGCCTCGGGTCGGAGGTGGCCACGAGCGCGCCGAGCGCGGCGAGGCAGAACTGCAGGACCGGGTTGATCACCACGCTGGCGTCGGCGGAGACGAACCTGGCCTGTTCCGCGGCCGGCGACGTGTCGTAGTCCTGGACCAGGAAGTACGAGATCGTCGCGCCGAACACCACCATCAGCCCGATGGCCGCCAGGAGCCCGTACGGCGCCCGCACCGTCCGGAGCTTCAGCCACTCCGCGGCGAGTGCGTTCCTCACAGTCCCCTCCCCGAGGTGAGGCCGAGGTAGGCGTCCTCGAGAGATCCGTTGCGCGTCAGGGTCTCCATCGGTGTCTCCTGGACCAGTTGTCCTCTTGCGACGATCACGACGTGGTCGGCGGTCAGCGCCATCTCGCTCATCAGGTGGCTGGAGACGAAGACCGTGCGGCCCTCCCGCGCCAGACCGCGCATGAGGTCGCGGATCCACCGCACGCCTTCGGGGTCCAGGCCGTTGACCGGCTCGTCGAACATCAGGACCTGCGGGTCGCCGAGCAACGCCGCCGCGACGCCCAGCCGTTGCTTCATGCCCAGCGACAACGCCCTGATCCGCTTGTGCCGCACGCCTCCCAGGCCGACCTGCTCCAGCAGCTCGACCGCACGCTTCTGGCTGATCCCGTTGCTGGCCGCGAGCCAGCGCAGGTGGTCCAGCGCCCTGCGCCCGTGGTGCACGGCGGCCGGGTCGAGCAGCACGCCGACGTGCCGCAGCGGCTGGTCGAGGTCCTCGTACCGCTTGCCGCCGACCAGGGCCTGGCCGCGGGTGGGCCGGTCCAGCCCGACGATCATGCGCATGGTCGTGGACTTGCCGGCGCCGTTGGGCCCCAGGAAGCCCGTCACCAGTCCTGGTTGGACGGTGAACGACAGGTCGTCGACCGCCGTCGTGTCGCCGTATCTCTTCGTCAGATTCCGCACCTCGATCATGCGGAAGAGGGTCGGCCGTTTCGATGCGCGTGGGATCGGACCTCGGGCCGAACTCGTGAATCGGACCGTGGTCCGAGGCGTCCCTTGGAGATGCTCGTTACCGTCGACCCCGTGATCGCGAAACTGCACCTCTACCTGGTCGACCTGGCCGCCACCGTGGTGATCGGCGTGCTCGTCGGGTACGCGATGGTGGAGCACCAGGACAAGCCGTGGTGGCTGGTCGTGCCGGGCGCCGCGCTGGTCGCGCTGCCCGTCGCGGTGCGCCGGTGGTGGCCGGTGCCCGCACTGGTGGTCACCACCCTGGCCACGGTCGCGGTGGTCGTCGGCCAGGTGCTGCCGGTCGTGGCGCTCGGCGCTCCGGTCGGCGCGATCTGCTTCGCGCTCTACACCGTGGCCGTCGAACACACCCGAGCGTGGTCGCTGACCGGTCTTGTGGGCGCTGTCGTCGCGGTCTCCGGCGTCTCCGGAGGAGAGCCCGAGAACGTGCTGGTCGGCGTCGCCGTGCTCGGTGCGGTGTGGGTGATCGGCTACACCACGCGGTTGCGCCGGTCGATGCTCGCGAAGGAGACCTCGCAGCAGGCCGAGCAGGCGCTGGCCGACGAACGGCTGCGCATCGCCCGCGAGCTGCACGACGTGGTGGCGCACAACCTGTCCCTGATCGCGGTGCAGGCCGCGAACGCCGCACACGTGCGCTCACCCGACCACGCTTACGAGGCGCTGACCGTGATCTCCGAGACCAGCCGGGTGGCGCTGACCGAGATGCGCGGACTGCTAGGCGTGCTGCGCTCCGACGCCGATCTCGCGCCCTCCCCCGGACTCGCCGGCCTGCCCGGCCTGGCCGACCGGGCATCGCTCGCGGGCGTGACCGTGGCACTGGACGTGCGGGGTGACTCCGCGGTGCCGGACGGGGTCGGCGTGTCGGTCTATCGGATCGTGCAGGAGTCGCTGACGAACGTCGTGAAGCACGCGGCACCCGCGTCGTGCACGGTGCTGGTGGAGGTGACACCGGAGGCCGTCCGCATCGACGTGACGGACGACGGGCCGGGCGTGAAGGAGCTGGGTGTGGGCCACGGGTTGATCGGCATGCGGGAACGGGTGGCCGTGTACGACGGCACGTTCGGCGCGGGCCCTGGCCCGGACGGCGGCTTCCGGGTCGTGGCGGAGCTGCCGATCCGATGACCGGCACCCAGAAGATCGGCGTGCTGATCGTCGACGACCAGGCGTTGCTGCGCGCCAGCTTCCGCCTGCTGGTCGACAACGAACCGGACCTGACCGTGCTGGGCGAGGCGGGCACCGGCGCCGAGGCCGTGGCGCTGGCGTCGTCGTTGAATCCGGACGTCGTCCTCATGGACATCCGCATGCCGGAGATGGACGGCATCGAGGCAACGCGGCTGCTGGAGGGGCCGCGCGTGCTGGTGCTGACGACGTTCGACCTGGACGAGTACGTGTTCGGCGCGTTGCGGGCCGGGGCTTCCGGCTTCCTGCTCAAGGACACGCCGCCCGCCGAGTTGCTGGCCGCCGTCAGGGTCGTGGCCTCGGGCGAGTCGCTGCTGTCGCCGTCGGTCACGCGCCGGCTCATCTCCGAGTTCGTCCGCCGGCCGGCCTCGTTCGCGGTGTCGGGGCTGGACCGGCTGACCGAGCGGGAGAAGGAGGTGCTGACGCTGGTGGCGCGGGGCCTGTCCAACGCGGAGATCATGGCCGCGCTGCACGTCAGCGCCGGTACCGCGAAGACCCACATCGGCAACCTGCTGGCGAAGCTGCACGCCCGCGACCGGGCGCAGCTGGTGATCGCCGCCTACGAGTCCGGCCTGGTGTAAAGCGAAACCGCCCCAGCCGAAGCGACCGGGGCGGTTCCGTGGAGCGTTGTTACAGGTAGGTGCCGGTGTTCGTGGCCGTGTCGATCGCGCGGCCCGCTTCCTGGTTCTTCCCGGTGACGAGCGTGCGGATGTAGACGATCCGCTCGCCCTTCTTGCCCGAGATGCGTGCCCAGTCGTCGGGGTTCGTCGTGTTCGGCAGGTCCTCGTTCTCGGCGAACTCGTCGAGGATGGCGGCCTGCAGGTGCCGGACGGAGAGTCCGGGCTGCTTGGTCTCCAGCAGCGACTTGATCGCCGCCTTCTTGGCCCTGTCGACGATGTTCTGGATCATCGCCCCGGAGTTGAAGTCCCGGAAGTACAGGACCTCCTTGTCACCGTTGGCGTAGGTGACCTCCAGGAACCGGTTGTCCTCGGACTCCTCGTACATGCGCTCCACGGTGTGCTGCACCATGCCCTCGATGCAGGCCTTCGGGTCCCCGCCGAACTCGGCGAGGTCGTCGGCGTGCAGCGGGAGGTTCGGCGTCAGGTACTTGTTGAAGATGTCCTTCGCGCCCTCGGCGTCCGGCCGCTCGATCTTGATCTTCACGTCGAGGCGGCCAGGCCGCAGGATCGCCGGGTCGATCATGTCCTCGCGGTTGGACGCGCCGATGACGATGACGTTCTCCAGGCCCTCGACGCCGTCGATCTCCGAGAGCAGCTGGGGGACGATCGTCGTCTCGACGTCGGACGACACGCCGGAACCGCGGGTGCGGAAGATCGAGTCCATCTCGTCGAAGAACACGATCACCGGGGTGCCTTCGGAGGCCTTCTCGCGAGCGCGCTGGAAGATCAGGCGGATGTGCCGCTCGGTCTCACCGACGAACTTGTTGAGGAGCTCCGGGCCCTTGATGTTGAGGAAGTACGACTTCGCCTGCTTGTCGGTCTCGCCGCGGATCTCCCGCACCTTCTTGGCCAGCGAGTTCGCCACCGCCTTGGCGATGAGCGTCTTGCCGCAGCCGGGAGGGCCGTAGAGCAGGACGCCCTTGGGCGGGCGCAGCTCGTACTCGCGGAAGAGGTCCGCGTGCAGGAACGGCAGTTCCACGGCGTCGCGGATCTGCTCGATCTGCCGGGACAGACCACCGATGTCCGAGTAGTCGATGTCCGGGACCTCTTCCAGCACGAGGTCCTCGACCTCGGCCTTGGGGACCCGTTCGTAGGCGAAGCCCGCCTTGGAGTCGACGAGCAGCGAGTCACCCGGCTTCAGCGGCGAGTCGAGCAGCGGCTGGGCGAGCCAGACCACCCTCTCCTCGTCGGCGTGGCCGACGACCAGTGCCCGCGCGATCGTCTCGTCACCGTCATCGGTGAGGACTTCTCGCAACGCGACGACTTCACCCGACCGCTCGAACCCACCGGCTTCGACGACCGTCAGCGCCTCGTTGAGACGCACGGACTGACCGAAGGCCATCTTCTCCGGCTCGACCGCCGGGGACACGGCGACCCGCATCCGGCGGCCGGACGTGAAGACGTCCACCGTTCCATCGTCGAACCGCGCCATGAAGACGCCGTACCCGCTGGGTGGCTGGGCCAGCCGGTCGACCTCCTCACGCAGCGCGAGCAGTTGGCTTCGTGCTTCGCGGAGGGTGTCTATGAGCTTCGTGTTTCGCTCGGTCAGCTGGCTGACGCGCTCTGTCGCCTCAGCCAAGCGCTGCTCGAGCAACCGCACGTGGCGCGGTGACTCGGTCAGCTTGCGACGCAACGACGCGATCTCGTCCTCGAGGAACCTGATCTGCGCAGTCAGCTCAGCAGAATTGTTGCCCTGGTTCAGCTCGCCACCCTCGTCGGGTTGGCTGCCGGGATGACCGTGCTGCATGTCGGCACCCTCCTCCCGTGTTCGTACCGATTACGGTACCGGCGATCACCGACAAAATGGGGTACTCACAACATCATCTTCGCCCGTGTGACGCAACGGCCCGGCCTCGAACGGAGGTCAACTGCTCCATCTCGGTGTCCGGTGCGACCGCGTACCCGCTACGGTGCGTCCCAGAAACCCCGGCCCGCGTTTCGCCCCGCGACACGCCAGCCGACCTGCGAGAAGTCCGAGGAGAGGGTCATGGGAGCACCTGGGCGGCCGCCCAGTCCCTACGGTCCGCGACCACCCTCGGACGACCGCGAACACCCGTGGTACAGCTCGCGGCCCGGCGACGGGCGGCAACACGGCTGTGTCCCACCAGGTGGACGACTCGCTGCTCCGTTCGGTGGTCACGCACCGCAACCCGCCCCGTTCCGCTCGTCGGAGGACCCGCGCGACCGCGACTCCAGGCCGGCCGGACCGCTTGCGGCCAACCGGGTGGTTTCGCCGACGCGTCCGGCGCACCACCCCGACAGCGCAGTGCATCGCGCTCGATTCCCGGTGGAGTTGCCGCAATCGTTATCAGACACGACCTTCGTGCTGGCTCATGGCAACTGCACATGGTGTGCACAACCACACCCGCGTGTCGTTAGATCCCATTCCGCCGCGCGTTAGTCCGCGAGGGACCACAATGTCCAGCGAAAAGATCACTACGTCCGCATCGGGGGAGTTTCGATGACCTACCCGCCGCAGCAGCCCGGCCCGTACGGCCAGCAGCCGCAGGCAGGCGGTCCGTACGGGCAGCAGCCACCGCCGCCGCCCGGATACGGCCAGCCGCAGCAGCCGGGGTACGGCCAGCAGCCCGGACAGTACGGCCAGCCGCAGCACAACCCGTTCGGCCAGCAGGGCGGTGGTTTCCCGCAGCAGGGCTACGGCGGTTTCGGCGGTCCGCCGCCGAAGAAGAGCAACACCGGCCTGATCATCGGCGTCGTCATCGGCGTCCTGGTGCTCGTCGGTGGCGGCATCACCGCCGCCGTTCTGCTCACCGGCGGAAGTAAGGACGACAACGCCGCGGCGCCGAACCCAGGTACCAGCAGCTCAAGCCCCACTTCCGGCACCAGCAGCCCGAAGACCGCCACGACGAGCAGCAAGAACTCCGGCTCCAGCGCGGACGCGGACAAGGCGGCCAAGAAGTTCGGCGACGTCATGCTCGCCTCGCTGAAGGCCGGCTCCGTCGAACCGGGCAAGTTCACCGAGGTCGCCTGCCCCGGCTTCATCAAGGAGGGCGAGGCGAAGAAGCAGCCCCCTCAGACGGACGTGACGCTCACCGTCGGCAAAGTCGCGGTATCGGGTGAGACCGGTACGTTCGACCTGCGGTTCGAGAACCTCGTGAACAACGAGGGCAAGAAGGGCTTCATCCTGTACAGCATGACGCTGCAGAAGAACGAGTCCACCTGGCTCGTGTGCGGTAAGTCCACGGTGAAGGAAAGCCGCTCCACCGGCTGACGCTTCGCCCTCAGAACTTCAAGTTGACAAAAGATCACCTCAATCGGGGGAGTTTTCGATGACCTACCCGCCGCAGCAGCCCGGCCCCTACGGGCAGCAGCCGCCGCCTGGCGGTCCGTACGGACAGCAGCCGCCGCAGCAGCCGGGGTACGGCCAGCAGCCGCCGCAACAGCCGGGGTACGGCCAGCAGCCGCCGCCCGGCTACGGGCAGCAGCCCCCGCCTGGTCAGGGCCAGCCTCAGCAGCCGGGGTACGGGCAGCAGCCCGGCCCTTACGGCCAGCCGCAGCAGGACCCGTTCGGTCAGCAGGGCCCGCCCAGCGGCGGGTTCCAGCAGCAGGGCTACGGCCAGCAGCCCGGTCCGTACGGCCAGCAGCCCGGCTACGGCGGGCCCGGCGGGTTCGGCGGTCCCCCGCCCAAGAAGAGCAGCACCGGCCTGATCATCGGCATCGTCATCGGCGTCCTGGTGCTCGTCGGTGGCGGCGTCACGGCGGCGGTCATGCTCTCCGGCAACTCGAGCACCAGCGACAGCGGTTCGTCGTCGGACTCGGGCAGCAACAGCGGCAACAGCGGTGGTGGTGACGAGTCCGCGAAGGTCAAGAAGGTCGCGGAGGACTACTACGCGGCGGCCGCCGCCAAGAACGAGAGCAAGGGCAAGTCGATGACCTGCAAGGCAGCTCTCGACGAAGCCGCGGCGGCGGAGAAGAACCTCACCCCCGAGCAGCGCAAGCTGGTCGAGGAGATGAAGAAGCTGCCCGTGCCCAAGGTGACGATCAAGAGCGCGACCGCGACCGGCACCGAGGCGACCGTCCAGGTCACCATCGCCGTGTCCTACGGCGGCGAGACCAAGAACGTCGACACCTCCGTGAAGTTCAAGAAGGAGTCGGGCGACTGGAAGTTCTGCACGCTGGGAAGCGACCTCAAGATCCCGGACCTGCAGCCCACCGGCTGAGCTGACACGCGAAAGGGCCCGCACTCCGAGTGCGGGCCCTTTCGCGTTCTTTCAGCCCTTGCTGGGACGGCGCTGCGGCCTCGGCGCGGTCACGCCGTCCGCGAGCTTCCGCGTGGTCAGCAGGAACGCGGTGTGCGCGATCATCCGGTGCTCCGGGCGCACGGCGAGGCCGACGACGTGCCACGGGCGGACGAGCGTCTCCCAGGCGTGCGGCTCGGTCCAGCACGTCTGCTCGCGCAACGCCTCCGTGACGACGGACAGCTGCGTGGTCGTCGCGACGTAGACGACCAGGACGCCGCCGGGGATGAGGTTCTTCGCGATCGTGGGCAGCACCTCCCACGGCGAGAGCATGTCGAGGATGACCCGGTCGACCTCGCCCTCGTGGTTCTTCACGTCGTCGACGGTGATCGACCAGTTGCCGGGGCGCTCGCCGAAGAACGTCTCCACGTTGCGGATCGCGTGGACCGCGTGGTCGTCGCGCACCTCGTAGGACTGGACGCTGCCCTTCTCCCCCACCGCGCGCAGCAGCGAGCACGACAACGCACCGGAGCCGGCGCCCGCCTCCAGCACGCGCGCACCGGGGAAGATGTCGCCGTACATGCAGATCTGCGCGGCGTCCTTCGGGTAGATCACCTGCGCGCCACGCGGCATCGACAGCACGTAGTCCGGCAGCAGCGGGCGCAGCGCGAGGAAGTTCGTGCCGCCCACGGACGCCACCACGGACCCCTCCGGCTGCCCGATGAGCAGGTCGTGCGGAATGGCGCCGCGGTGGGTGTGGTACTCCTTGCCGGGTTCGAGGACAACGGTGTAGTGCCGCCCCTTGGGGTCGGTCAGCTGAACCCGGTCGCCCGGACGGAACGGTCCACTTGCGCTAATCACCGCGCAATGGTGTCAAACGCCCTTCTCAATGGCCGCACGCAGGTCCTCCCTGCGCAGCACGCCGGCCGGACGCCCCTCCATGTCGACGACCAGGAACTGCCACGCGGCGGTGTGCTGGACGCGTTCCACGATCTCCTCGCCGGGCTCGTCGACGAGCAGCACGGTCTCCGGCAGGATCGGCTCGGCGGCCTGCTCCGCGGGCGCGTGCGGGCTCGCCGCGGCCAGTCGCTGGGCGGCCTCGGTGTCGAGCAGCCCTGCCGCCACGCCGTCTGCCCTGACCAGCACCACGCCCCGCCCGGCCGAGGTGCTCAGCGCGTGGGCCACGGGGCTTTCCGCGGGCAGTTGCAGCACCGGGCGGATGAGGTCGCTGAGGGTGAGGCCGGCAGGCCAGGTGCGGCGTCGTTCATTGGCCAGTTCGCCGCGGGCGCCGGCGACGACGACCCACGCCGTCAGCACGCACACGCCGAAGCGCAGCCATCGGTCGTCCACACCCGCGGCGACGCCGTAGAGCGCCCACGCGACCAACGCGATCGCGACGAGGAACCCGCCGACGACCGCGACCCGCGTGCCCGTCGCACGGTGCCCGGTGACGGCCCAGACGCCCGCACGGACGATCCGGCCGCCGTCGAGCGGAAGTCCTGGCAGGAGGTTGAAGACGGCGACGACGAGGTTCGCCCCGGCGATCTGGAAGACCAGCAGCCAGACCAGGCCTCCGGGTTCCATCGCGAAGCCGGCGACGCCGAAGACGACGGCCAGCACGACGGACACGACGGGGCCCGCACCGGCGACAACGCCTTCGTGGCTGGGTTTGCCGGGTGTGCGCATGATCTCGGACAGCCCGCCCAGCAGGTACAGCCGCAGTCTCCTGACCGGCAGGCCGAGCCGCAGGGCCGCGACGCAGTGGCCGAGCTCGTGCGCGAGCACCGACAGCCCCAGGAACACCGCGAAGAGCGCCGCGACCAGCAGCCCGAGGCCGGGGGACGTGCCGGGGGCGAGTTCGTCGACCAGCGGTGCGTAGAACGCGACCACGATCGCGGAGCCGATCCACCACGACGGCGCGAGCAGCACCGGGATGCCCGCCACCCGGAAAAGCAGCAGGCCGCCCTCCTTCTCGCTGATCCGCGCGGCCACGGGTGCACTGTAGAGCGACCGGTGTGATCTCGCGGTGTACCGCCTCGGCGGTGGCGATCACGGAATTGTCAGACCCCTGTCCTATGGTGCGAACCATGAGCACCACGTTGCGCAGGCCCGCGCTGTCGCCGTCCCGGGCGGGAGACTTCAAGCAGTGCCCGCTGCTCTACCGGTTCCGCGCGGTCGACCGGCTGCCGGAGAGGCCGACGAAGGCGCAGGTGCGCGGCACGGTGGTGCACGCGGTGCTCGAGGACCTCTTCGCCCTGCCGGCCGTGGAGCGGGTGCCCGACCGGGCCAAGACGATGATCGCGCCGGCGTGGGAGCGCGTGAAGTCAGAGCGCCCGGAGTTCGCGTCTCTCTTCGACGAGCCGGGCGGTGCCGAAGAAGCCGAGTGGCTGGCGTCGGCCACGAAGCTGCTGGACGGCTACTTCGGCCTGGAGGACCCGCGGCGGCTGGAACCGGAGTCCCGCGAGCTGCTGGTCGAGTCGGAACTGCCCTCGGGCGTGCTGCTGCGCGGCTACATCGACCGCGTCGACGTGGCCCCAACGGGTGAAATCCGCGTCGTGGACTACAAGACCGGCGCCGCGCCCCGCGAGGTGGGCGAGGCGAAGGCGTTGTTCCAGATGAAGTTCTACGCCCTGGTCCTGTGGCGGCTGCGCGGCGTGGTCCCCCGCCAGCTGCGCCTGATGTACCTGGCAGACCGCCAGGCCCTCGCCTACACCCCGGACGAGGCCGAGCTGTCCCGCTTCGAACGCACCCTCGACGCGATCTGGCAGGCCATCATGCGAGCCGCGCCGACCGGCGACTTCCGCCCGTCCCCCAGCCGCCTGTGCGACTACTGCGACCACAAGGCCTTCTGCCCGGCGTTCGACGGCACCCCGCCGCCCTACCCCGGCTGGCCGGAGCCGGACGACACCGAACCCCTCCAGGACCGCGACTGATTGCCAGGACCGCGACATGACAGCCTTCTACCTACCGCTGGGCAACGACACGTTCCGCTCCACCGAACACACCGTCGGCCCGTGGGGCCCGGACAGCCAGCACCTGGGCCCGCCGTCCGCTCTGCTGGTGCGCGCGCTGCTGGCGCTCGGCCGCCCCACGTTGTCGCGGGTGACGTTCGAGGTGCTCGGCCCGGTGCCGATCGCCGACCTGACGGTGTCCACTTCGGTCGACCGCCCCGGCCGCTCGGTGGAACTGCTCTCGGCCTCGCTGTCCTTCGAGGGCCGCGCCGTGCTGACCGCGCGTGCGTGGCACATCGTCGGCTCGGACACGACCGCCGTGGCCGGCGGCACCGGTGGTGCACTCGCCCCGCCTTCGTCGGCCGTGCCGATGGAGATCCCGGAGTTCTGGGGCGGCGGCTACCTCGCCGCCGTCGAGTGGCTTTCGGTGTCGGGCGGAATCTTCACGCCGGGCGACGCCCAGGTGTGGGCCCGCCCGCGGGTGGCCGTGGTCGAAGGCTCCGTCGCGACGCCGCTGGAGCGCCTGTTCGCCGTGGTGGACTCGGCGAGCGGCGTTTCGTCCCGTGTGGACATTCGCAAGTGGTTCGCCATCAACACCGATCTGACCGTTCATCTGCATCGGCAGCCCGTCGGGGAGTGGGTCGGGATGGACGCGCGGACGACGATCGGGCCGGACGGGTCCGGGCTGGCTTCCAGCACTGTTCACGACGTTGAGGGGCCGGTGGGGAGTTCGGCGCAGGCGCTGTTCGTGCGCGAGCGCTGATACCTCACAGGACACAACGGGTGTCGCAGCTTCATCAGCAATCCCACTGATCGCGACGCACCGCGATCCTCTTCCCCCTCCTGGGCTCTACCGCCGCACGCGTGCGGGCAGCCAGGGTGGAAGGGGGAGCGGAGGGGGACGCGATGCCGAGGAAGACCCGCAGGCAAAGAGCGAACTTCTACATCGCACTCGTCGCGGTCCTCATGATCTTCTGTGTCATCGCGTTCCACTACGAGAACTACTGGCGCGCCGCCTGGACCGGTTCATTCGCCGTCGTAGTGACTTGCTGGATCATCGCGGTGCGCTTCCCGGTCAGGTGCGCGGTGACGACCAGACAGGGCTCATCGTGCCGGAACCCGGCGAACGGCGTCCTGTTCGGCTGCAGCCGCCACACCTGGATCAAGTTCCGGGCGCACGTCGGCCGGCACGAGCGCGTCCAGATCCGCAGCACCACAACGACATCGAGAGCCGAGCCCCCACCCCGATCCGCGGACGCCGCCGAGCGCAGACGATCCACGGCCCTGTTCTGGCTCGCCATCATCGCCACCGGTGCCGGCTTCATCTCGATGACCACCGATGTCATCGGCCTGTTCGGCTGATCTCCACGGCCCTGAACCGGCATTTCCTTCCGGGCGAAACGAATTGCCGACAACCTCCGATCCACTGTCTGTCCGGTGATGAAGTGGAGCGAGGTGCTGTGCCGTACTTCTTCTTCAGCTATGCGCGAAACGACTCCAAGGTCGACTCCCACCTGCGCGACTTCTACGACGACCTGTGCAAGGAGCTGTTCGCTCGCGGGAGCATCAAGCTGGAGGAGACCGGCTTCTTCGACATCAACCAGCAGACCGGCACAAACTGGCCGACGGTGGCCGGCGAGGCGGTCGGCAACGCCAAGGTCTTCGTGCCCGTCTACTCGTCCTGGTACTTCGGCAGCGAGACCTGCGGCCGCGAGTGGAACGGGTTTGCCCGGCGCTTGGAGCAGCACCGGATCCAGACCGGCGAGACCCTGGCATCGATCCTGCCCGTGTGGTGGGTGCCACCCACCTACAGACCTGACGCGACGAAAGACATGCACGACACCCGCGATCAATTCGGCTCGACGTACCGCGAGAACGGACTGCGCTCGCTGATGACACGGGGCATGGAGCCCGAATACCGGGCGTTCGTCGAGAAGTTCGCCCTCCAGGTCCTCGAAGCCGGCAGGATGCCGCCACGCCCGCTGTCCGGCATCAACCTCCGCACCGAGCCCAACGCGTTCGCCCGCCAGGCCCCCACCACCACGGCGCCCGCAGCCCAGT
Source organism: Lentzea sp. NPDC051213 (assembly GCF_044455585.1). Lineage (NCBI taxonomy): Bacteria > Bacillati > Actinomycetota > Actinomycetes > Pseudonocardiales > Pseudonocardiaceae > Lentzea > Lentzea sp. NPDC051213. The sequence goes on along the minus strand of NZ_JBITEX010000001.1, from coordinate 300,902 downwards.
TCAGCGGGCCGAAAAAGGTGAACTTCGTCGTCGCGGCGGGCACCAGCGCCGAGATGCGGGCCGTGCGGGAGTCGCTCGAGGCCTACGGCGAGACTTGGGACGACTGGAAGCCTTATCTACCCCGATGCAGTGACCCCGTCGTACTGCAAGCCCAGACCGTGGCCGTGGAACGACGACTGATCTCCGAACCGGCCGCCGTCGACCACGACCTCATCCCGATGCTCGACAAAGCGAGCAAACGCAGCGAACTGGTCGTGCTCATCATCGATCCCTGGGTCGTCGGCATCGAGCACTACCGTGCCCGGCTGGAAGAGCTGGAGAACAAGCGCTACAAGAACGTGGCGATTCTGCTGCCGGGCGACGAGAACGAGCCCAGGCTGCTGCCGGACGGCGTCGACGCCGGTGACGTCCTGCGCATGTGCATCGGCGACTGGCTCGACGACCAGCCGCGCCGGGCACGTCAGGACCTGGGCACCGCCGAGAAGTTCGAGGAAGCGCTCAAACACACGCTCATCGACATCGGCGCACGGATCGTGAACCACGGCCAGGTCGCACGTCGCGTCCAGCAGGGTGGAGCGAGTTCCCGCCCCGTCCTCGTCGGCCCGGAGGGATGATCGTGGGCGCAGGCAGCATCGTCACCTTCTACTCGTACAAGGGTGGCACCGGCAGGTCGATGAGCCTCGCCAACGTCGCGTGGATCCTCGCCAGCAACGGCCGCCGGGTACTCGTCGTCGACTGGGACCTCGAGGCACCCGGCCTGCACCGGTACTTCCACCCGTTCCTGCCGGACGACACCCTGCGCCGCTCCCCCGGCGTGATCGACATGATGTGGGAGTTCGCGCACGCCGCGATGGATCCGCTGGCGGCCGACACCCCGGACTGGCACATCGAGTTCGCCCGCACCGGCCCGTATGCCGTGCCGATCGAGCACAAGTTCCGCACCGGCGGCACCATCGACCTGATGCCGGCGGGCCGCCGGGACAGCACGTACTCGGCGCTGGTCAGCACGTTCGACTGGGACAACTTCTACGACCGGCTCGGCGGCGGCGGTTTCCTCGAAGCGCTCAGGTCCGACATGCGCGAACGCTACGACTACATCCTCGTGGACAGCCGCACCGGCCTGAGCGACACCTCCGGTGTGTGCACTGTCGCCCTGCCCGACGTCGTCGTCACATGCTTCTCCATGAGCACGCAGTCGATCGACGGCGCAGCCGCGGTGGCCGCGTCGATCGCCCACCAGCGCACCGATGAACTGCGCATCCTGCCGGTGCCGATGCGCGTGGAGAACGGCGAGCACGACAAGCTGGAGACCAGCCGCGACTACGCACGCCACGCTTTCGACGGGTTCCTCTGGCACGTGGACGACGTGGACCGGTACTGGGGGCAGGTCGAGGTGCCGTACCGCAGCTACTACGCCTACGAGGAGATCCTCGCGACCATCGGCGATCGCCCGCAGCAGGAAAACACCATCCTGGCAGCGACCGAACGCCTCGTCGACCAGCTCACCGGTGGCGAGATCACCTCGCTGGTGGCCGCCGAGTCAGAGCGGAAACGCCGGGAGCTCCTCACGCTCTTCTTGCGCACCAAGGCATCCGAGCCCGTTGGGCACCGGCGGGAACGACCTGACCACAAGGTCTTCCTGACCTACGCCGAGGAGTCGGAGCGCACCGCGGCACGTGCCGCAGAGCTGCTCTCCCTGCTCGGAAACCAGGAGTTCGACGCCGAACTTGACCCGGATCTGCGGTTGTGGACCTCGGCGACCGAACCGGCGAAGCTCGTTGTCGTCGAAGCGGTGGAGCCCGGCGTGAGCGGTCACGACACCGGGGTCGAATGGGACCCCGACACCGTGATCCAGGTCCGTGCCAACGAGAAGGGCGACGCCGGCATCTCCCACCTCCTCGACCAGCTCGCCAGACCCCCGGCCGTACGGGTGCCGCCGCTCTCCATCGGCGAGTGGGTGTGGGGGCTCGACGCCGTCACCTCTCTGCGCGCGATGGTGAACGAACTCATCCTGCGCGCCAGTGACATCAGCGCTCACGAGACGTCGCGACTGCCGGTCAGATGGATCGCCGGCGGACTGACCGGTTCCGTCGAATCACTTCCCGACGTCTTCCTGAGCACGCCGTCGCGAAAGTTGATCGTTCTCGGCGAACCGGGCAGTGGCAAGTCCGTCGCCGCGGTCCTCCTCACTCGCGGACTGCTCGCGCACAAGGACCGTCCCACCCCGATTCTCTTGTCGCCGTCGACCTGGCGGCCCAGCGTCGAGTACTTCGACGACTGGGTCGTGCGCACCATCGTGGAGAACTACCCCTCGTTCCTCTCGTCCAGGAACCTGGAGGGCGACGTGACCCGGCTGTTGCAGCTGGGCACCATCGCCCCCGTGATCGACGGGCTCGACCAGCTCCCGGAACATGAGTACGAACAGGCGTTGCAGCAGATAACCGACACCACGGTCCCCGTCGTCGCGACGACCAGAACCGATGAATACCGTTCGGCGGTGAGCGGCCCCAGGCCGAGCAGGACCTCTGTCGTTGAACTCCTGCCGGTAGCGCTCGGCGAAGCGCTGAAGTACCTCTCCAGCAACACCACGAGGCGCGACCAGCAGACCACGAACGCGCTCAGCGAGCTTGCCCAACGCTCCGATGGCGTGCTGACCATGGTGCTCGCCACCCCGGCGAAGATCTCTCTGGTGCGCAGCTACCTCGACAGCCCCGGTGGCGACATCGTGAAGCTGGCCGCGATGACGTCGCCGAGGGAGGCAGAGGAAGTCCTGATCGGCAGCTACCTGGAAGAGGCGTTCGGCAGGCGATCCCGGCGGCCAGGAGAACCGGACTACCGCGCCGACCGGACCCGGCGCTGGCTCGCGTTCATCGCGACCCGCCCCGGCGCCGCCTTCCGGTGGTGGGAGCTGCACAAGTCGGTGTCGTCGCGCGTGTATCGCCTGGTTCTGGGATACCTCGGGTTTCTCTGCACCGCGCCTGCGTTGTTCATAGCCCTGGTGTGGCCGCTGAACGCCGTCACGGTGCCGGTGCTGGTCTCGGCGTCGCTCGTACTTCTGGCGCCCCTGATGCCCACGCCGAGATTCCCGGCTTCGACCTTCGCCGCGTATCTGGGTCTGAGCTCCCGGCGCCGTGGCCGGCAATCGGACGACAGAACCGTCCAAGCTCCAGACTCCGAGCGAAATCGCGCGCTCGGGACCGTGGTGGCCGGAGCTGCCATCGGAGCGTTCGCCTTCGTCGTGGCCCTGTCGCTCCCCGGCGTCAGGGACAACGCCTTCACCTCCGGCTATCTCGCGGCCGCCGCCACCGCGGCGACGTTGTCCGGCGGCTACCTCGGCGTCGCCCTCGCCATGACGACAGCGTGGTCGCGGTACGCGGTGAGCAGGCTTCTGCTCGCCGGGACGCACCGGTTGCCGTGGCGGCTCGACCGCCTCCTCAACGATGCCAACCGGCGAGGGGTTCTGCGGCGGATCGGCAGCGTCTACGAGTTCCGCGACAGGCGTCTGGCCGAGGTGCTGGCGGACCGCTACCGGCAGCGCTGAACAGGGGTAACGTCAACGGGATTGTGAAGAGGTTCGCGAACCGGCAGGACGCGGGCCGCGCACTGGCCGCGCGACTCGCGGCACACACCTGGCACGACCCGCTGGTGCTGGGCCTCCCGCGCGGCGGCGTGCCGGTGGCGAAGGAAGTGGCCGACGAGCTCAACGCCGAACTCGACGTCGTGGTGGCGCGCAAGATCGGGGCGCCGGGCCATCCCGAGTACGGGGTCGGGGCGGTCACGGCGGACGGCGAGCCCATCTACGACGCGAGGGTGCTCAGGGCCCTGAACCTCACCGAGGAACAACTCAGCCGCACCTGCGATCAGGAACGCGCCGAAGCCGCCAGGCGCACCGCCCTCTACCGCGGCGACAAGCCGCTCGAGATCAAAGGCCGTGACGTGATCCTCGTCGACGACGGGCTGGCCACCGGTGTCACGGCCAAGGCCGCCCTGCGGTGGATCGCGCAGCACGAACCGAACACGATCACCTTGGCCGTGCCGGTAGCCGCGAAAGAGTCGATCAGAACGTTCATGACACCGGTCGTGGCGATCCTCGTGCCCAAGCACTTCGGGGCGGTCAGCCGGTGGTACGACCGCTTCGATCAGACCACGGACGCCGAGGTGCTGAGCGCACTCGAGTAGTGCTCGACCGTCGGGAACGGCGAGTAGAACTCGTGCAGCAACGAGGACCACTGCTCGTACGAGGGTCCCTGCCGGAAGCCCACGGTGTGCGCCTCGACGGACTCCCACCGCACCAGCAGCAGGTATCGCGACGGCGTCTCCAGGCACCGCAGCAGTTCGAGGCCGAGGAAGCCCGGCGAGGCGGAGATCAGCTCCCGCGCCTCGCCGAACGCCCACTCGAAGTCCGTCTCGCGCCCCGGCAGGACGTCGAGGACGGCGTGTTCCAGGATCACAGCCGGCAGAACCTGATGTCCGAGGCCAGCACGGCCTTGGCGCCGATCGCGGCCAGCTCGTCCATCACCCGGTTCGCGTCCTTGCGCGACACCATCGCCCGCACGGCCGCCCAATCCGGGTTGGCCAGCGGCGCAACGGTCGGTGACTCCAGGCCCGGCGTCAGGGCGATGGCGTCGTCCAGGATCGTGCGCGGGCAGTCGTAGTCGAGCATCAGGTACTGCTGCGCGAACACGACGCCCTGGATGCGGGCCGCCAGCTGCTTTTTGGCCGCGGACAGGTCCGAGCCCGCGCGGTGGATCAGGACCGCCTCGGACTCGCAGATCGGCTCGCCGAACGGCACCAGGTCGTGCTGGCGCAGGGTCCGCCCGGATCCCACGACGTCGGCGATCAGGTCGGCCACGCCCAGCTGGATCGAGATCTCCACGGCACCGTCGAGGCGGATCACCTGCGCGGTGATGCCGCGGGCCTTGAGGTCGCGGCCCACCAGCTTCGGGTACGCGGTGGCGAGGCGCTTGCCCTCGAGGTCGGAGACCTTCCAGTCGGTGCCCTTGGGCCCGGCGTAGCGGAAGGTCGACCCGCCGAAGCCCAGCGCGAGGAGCTCCTCGACCGAGGAGCCGTTGTCGTCGGCGCCCGAGTCTGCGGCCAGGTCGCGCCCGGTGATGCCGAGATCGAGGTCACCGGACGCCACGTAGATCGCGATGTCCTTGGGGCGCAGGAAGAAGAACTCGACGTCGTTGTTCGGGTCGAGCACGGTCAGGTCGCGCGGCTCGTGCCGCTGCCGGTACCCCGCCTCGGTCAGCATGGCGGAGGCGCGTTCGGCGAGCGCGCCCTTGTTCGGGACTGCTACGCGCAGCATGTGGAGGGCCTCCGTCAGAGGTACTTGTAGACGTCGTCGAGGGTCAGGCCGCGGCCCAGCATCAGCACCTGGAGGCGGTACAGCAGTTGCGAGATCTCTTCGGCGAGCTTCTCGTCGGACTCGTACTCGGCGGCGATCCAGACCTCGCCCGCCTCCTCCAGGACCTTCTTGCCCTGCGCATGGACGCCGGCCTCGAGCGCTGCGACGGTGCCGGAACCCGCCGGCTTGGTGGCGGCTCGTTCGGTCAGTTCGGCGAACAGGGAATCGAAGGTCTTCACGGCACGACATCCTCCCATCCTCCGAACCCCGGTCCACACCGCGGTCACATCTGTCCCAGGCACTGGACGTGATCTGTCCTGCATGGACACCCAGTACGGTGAATTCTTGTGTCGGAGTTCGCAGAGGTCCTCGAAGCATTGCGCAGGGTGCGCGGCATCAACCCGTTCTTCGCGCTGGACGTGGGCCGTCCGGACGAGACCTGGCTGCCGGGAACGGCACTTCTCGAAGGCCCCGCGCTCAAGAACACGATCGACGCCATCGCGACGAGGTACAAAGCGGAGGAACCGCGCGTAGCCGCGAGCCTGTTCTTCCTCAGCTACACCGCGCGGCTGCTCAGCCCGCTCACCGCGGCGAACCTCCCGATCGACGTGCGCCCGGAAAACCTGTCGTGGCAACACCACCCGGCGAACGGTCTGAGCGTCCGCATCGACCAGCCCCAGCTGGGCCCGACGGCCGCCGAGGCGCTCGAACCGGTGGTGGAAGCGATCCAGGCCGTCACCCCGGTGGCGCGCGGATTGTTGTGGGGCAACGCGATGTCGAACATCGCAGGTGCGCTGAAAATGGTGGTCCGCGCACGCATGCTCACCGCCGAGGAAGCGGAAGAACGCGGCGAACGGCTGATGACGGCACCGCCGTTCGAACAGGCGGGAGAATTCCTGAGCTTCCCCGGCGAGGTCACGTTTCGGAGACGGAGCTGTTGTCTTTACTACCGGGTAGCCGCAGGTGGGAAGTGTGGCGACTGTCCACTCGTGAAGTGAGGAACGCAACAACTCTTATGGCCGGTTGTGCTTAACCGGTGACTCAACTTACGGTGCACGCGCCGCAGTGACGGGAAGCCGGTGAAAATCCGGCGCGGTCCTCGCCACTGTGACCGGGAAGCGATCCCCGCCGAGCACGTCACTGGCACCCGTGAGGGCGCTGGGAAGACGCGGGGGCAGCGTTGATCCGGGAGTCAGGAGACCGGCTGCGGCGCCGCAAGGAGTGTTGACCTTCCACGAGGTATGGAGGAGCCCGTCATGACGAGCCCCGCAGCTGATCTGTCCGCCGTCCAGGTGCCCAAATGGGCCTTCGCTGTCGCATTGCTAGGCCTCATCGTCACCTACCTGGTCCTGCAGGAGAACGGCCTCGCGCTCGGTGCGAGCTCGGAGCTGCTGCACGAGTTCTTCCACGACGGCCGGCACGCGCTCGGCGTCCCCTGCCACTGACCGGATCCCCCGATCCAGGCAGGGAAAATCATGACTACGACGTACAAGTCTCTTGCGCTGCGCGGAATCGCGGCCGGCGGTATCGCCGGTCTCGCCTCCGCTCTCGTGCAACTGCTGGTGACCGAGATCCCGATTCGTGCCGCGCTCGCGGTCGAGGAGGCACGGGCACCGGCCGGCGATTCGGCAGGCCACTCCCACGAGGAGGCGCTGGTCAGCCGGGGTGCCCAGGTCGTGGGCGGCATGCTCGGCGTGGTGATCGTCGGCATCGCCGTCGGGCTCGTGTTCGCCACGGCCTACGCGCTGTCGAAGCGCTGGTTCGTCGACCGGCCGCCGTTCAGCCGCAGCGTCGCGTTCGGTGTGGCGGTGTTCGGCGCGGTGGCGCTGCTCCCGTGGATCAAGTACCCGGCCAACCCGCCCGCCGTGGGCGACCCGGAGACGGTGAACTACCGCACCGCGCTCTACCTCGGTGTGGTGGTGGCCGGTCTGGCGATCGTGTGGGGCGCCAGCTGGCTCGCCGAGCGGTTGCACGCGCAGTCGCAGCCGGTTCAGGTCACCGCGGTGCTGCTGGCCGTGGCCGCGGCCGCCGCGGTGGTGCTGGTGGCGTTCCCCGCGCCGCCGGACACGATTCCCGCGGACATGCCGGTGAACGTGCTGTGGCAGTTCCGCCTCAGCTCGCTCGCGCAGCTCGCCACGCTCTACGTCGGCATCGGCGTGGTGTTCGGCCTGCTGATCGACCCGGCGACGCGCAAGAACAAGATCGCGCAGAAGGCGACTGTCGCCTGATGGTGTGGGGTGGTCGCCTGCCCGGCCACCCCGCCCAACGCTCATTGGTACGTTCGGTGCATGCCTGACAGCGCTGAGTTGCTCGAACAGATGCGTCAGAAGCTCGAGTTCTTCGAGCAAGCCAACCGCGCGGCCGACGCACGTGCCGCCGGTTACGACGCGATGGGCACCGAGCTCAGAAGCGTCGAGGCGAGCGCCCAATCCCCTGACCGCTCCGTCACGGTCGTCGCGGGTCTGTCCGGTTCCATCAAGGAAATCCGGTTCACCGAGGACGCCAAGCGCCTGAGCACCACCCAGCTCTCGCAGGCCGTGATGGCGACGTTGCAGCAGGCCGTCGCGGCCGCCGCGCGCCAGCAGGCCGAGATCGTGCAGGGCCACGTCGGCACGGACATCCCGATCGCCGAACGCGTGCTGAAGACCCAGGAAGCGATCTTCGGCCAGCCCGCCGAACCGCCCGCCCGGCCACGTCCTCCGGCGGACGACGACGGCGACACCGGCAGCATCTTCCGCAAGGATGATCGCTGGTGACCGGCTTCGTCGTGCACCCGGACGAGCTCGCGCGGTGCGCGAAGTCCGTCGGCGGGCTCTCCTCCACCTCCACGAAGCTCAACGACGCGGCCACCACCGCGTCCGTCCCGGCCCTCAGCTGGGGCGCGCTCGGCCACCTGGTGGGCCTCTACCAGCAGTACGACGACCTGCTCGGCGACTTGCACGGACACTTCGGCAAGATGACCGAGGGTTTCGGCAAGATCGACGCCGCGCTCACCGCCACCGCGCAGACTTACGCGGGCCACGAGCAGACGACCACCGACGCGTTCGGCAAGACCCTCCAATCAGGACTCGACAGCGCCACCGCGCCACCGATGGTCTCGGGCGGCAACGCGACGGGGAACTTCGGCGCGCTGGGCAAGAGCTACGGCGAGCAGTTCTCGGGCGGCAGCGTCGGCAAGCAGGCGGCGAAGTCGGTCCCGTTCGGCGGCAGCAGCTACTCGCTCATGAAGGACAGCGCGAAGCTCGCCGACGACATCAAGTCCGGCGATGGCGCGGCGATCGCGAAGGACGTCGTCAGCGTCCTCTCCGACATGAACAACTTCATGCAGGAGGGGATGAAGCTCGCCGGGGCGATCTCCGACCCGCTGAACTTCCTGATCTCGAAGGGGCTCGGCTGGCTGCTCGACGTCGTAGCACCGCTGAAGCAGGCCGTGGACCTGGTCACCGGCGATCCGGCGGCGACGAGCAAGGCCGCCGGCGCGTTCAACGACATCGCCAAGCAGACCGAGGACCTGGCGCGCACCTTCGACGATCAGTTGAAGGAAGGGCTGCGGAGCTGGAAGTCCGACGCGGGCGACAAGGCGGCGGAGAAGCTCGGTGGGTTCCACCACGGCATCGAGGGCACGGCGGCAACCGCGGGCAACGTGGCAGCGGTGCTGCAGGGCAGCTCCATCCTCATGCAGGTGGCCGAAGACATCATCAAGGGCATTCTGAGCGACCTGATCGAGTGGCTGGTCGTCACCTGGATCGCCGCGCAGCTGGCCGCGGTTCCCACGCTGGGCGCCTCCGAGGTCGCGGCGGCCGCCGCCACCCCGGTCGAGGCCGGCATCTCGACGGCCAAGGCAGGCAAGGAGGTCAACAAGGTCCGTTCGGTGATCCAGAAGATCATGGACGTGCTGAAGCGCATCCGCGAGGTGCTCAGGAACTCGAAGATCGGCAACGCCTTCCGCGAGGGTGTGGCGGACAAGCCGGCCACGTTCGGCAAGGCGTTGAGCAAGGCCGCGCAGGACCAGGTGAAGAAGGCCGCCGGTCTCGACAAGAGCGGCCCAGAGGGCTCGAAGTACACCGACCCGATCAAGATCGCGAACAAGGTGGCAGGGATCGCGGACGGCCTCTACAAGACCGTCTCGTACGGCTCGAAGGGCGACGAGTCGTCGAAGACCGATCAGGAGCTCGACATCTGATGCGGTGGTGGCGGAAGCGGTTCTGGCCGGAGGAGTCGGTGGCGTCCACGCTGTCCGTGGGCGGCCGCACGTTCGCAACCCGCTCGGAGACGAAGATCGTCGGCCTCGAGTCCGCTCCTGGCGACGACATGAACGCACGGACAGAGACCATCGTGTCCGTGAGCACCGACTTCGGCCCGTGCCCGCCGTTGCGGGTCGCTGCCCGTGCAACGGAGGACTGGCGCCGGATCACGCACGATGAGAACGCCGGCGCGGTCGCACTTGGGGTTCCGGCATTCGACGACAGGTTCCTGGTGTTCTGCGACGACCTGGCGTTCGTGCGCTACCTGACCCCGGCGCTGACCGCCGCTCCGTGCGAGTCGACCGGTGGGCTGGAACTCGGTGGCGGCAGGATCACGGTGCACCGCAAGGGTGTCGGCCACGACGTCACCGCCGCGAACTACCTCAACGCCCTGATTCCCTTGCTGCCACCGGAGTTGCGCCGATGAACGACGCGCCGATCGTCGTACCGCTGTCCGACGAGGCCGCCGTGGTGATCGAACAGGACAGGGTCCTGTTCACGAAGATGATCGGTGGAGCCAGGGTGGCCACCGACATGATCGGGGTACCGCTGGCGGCCGTGATGAAGGTCGAGCCCGGTGTGCTGCGGGACCGCGTGAAGTACCGGACGCCGGAGCACACGGCCAGCCATCCGATGAGGTTCGAGGTGCCGGCCGGGCCCGTGGTGTGGTTGCGCGCGGCCTACGACATCCTCATCCCCACCTCGGATCCACGCGGGCTGGCGGCGGAGATCGACCGGCGCCGGCACCGGGTCGCGCGTTACGGCGGGGTGGCTTCCTCGGTGGTGTGGGAGAAGAACCCGGCGCTGCGGGTGGCCGGGCCGGACGGGTTCGAACCCGCCGTGCCGGACTGGGTGCCGACGGTGCCCGACATCGGGAAGAAGTGGGAGGCCTCCGCTCCCGCGCCGTTCGGGCCGTTGTCACCCGGCCGGCCGTCCAGCGAGCCGGTCGTGCCCGCCTCGCTGCCGTACCCCGAGTCGCTGCCGGTGGTGTCCGAGACGCTGTCCAACGGCGTGCGGTTCTCGGTGTCGGTGCGGTGGACGTTCCTCGGGCGCGATCCCGTGCCGGCGGGAGTCGTGAGCGAGACGGTGCCCACGTCGTCGCTGAGCGAACCGCTGGCGGTCTGGCACGTGGTGCGGGCAGGCACGCTGCGCGGCACGCACGGGCCGATCCGCTGGTGCGCGGTGGACGGGCGGACCGAGATCAGGACCGAGCTGGTGGACGGGCCCGCGCTGTGGCTGTGGGGGCCGGTGCAGGAGTGGCTCGTGTGCACGCCTCGGGCGGCCGAGCTGGCCGAGGAGGTGCGGCTGCGGCAGGGCGTGGGGATGCGGTTCCCGCTGTCCAGCGATCTCGGGGCGGAGCGGCGGACGTGGCGGAACCTGTCGTCGACGCGGCCGGTGGACACCCCGGCGGGACGGGCGTTGCCGCCGGTGCCGGAGTGGGCACCCACGGCGCCGACGCTCGTGCCTCGGGAAGCTTGGAGCTAAAGGGCTTTCAGCACGTCGAGGTCCACGCCCACGAGCGAGTCGCGGAAGATCCGCCGCTCCCCCGCCGCCACCTCGACATCACACGGCACCACCAGCACGGTGCACCCGGCCGCAACCGCAGCCGCCACCCCGGTAGGCGAGTCCTCGATCGCCACACACCGCACCGGATCCACATCCAACAACCGAGCCGCCTTCAAATAGGGCTCAGGCAAAGGCTTGTTCAGCCCGTCGACCTCGTCCCCGCACACCGTGACGTCGAACAGGTCCCGCCCGATCGTGTCCAGCGCGACCTCGGTCAGCGACCGCTCGGTCGACGTCACCAACGCCATCGGCACCCCGGAAGCACGCACCGCCCGCAACGCCTCGGCAGCCCCGGGACGCCACGGCAGGCCGGCGCGGAAGACCTCCTCGGTGCGGCGCGAGATCCACGCGCCGCCGTCGACGAGATCGGCGTCCGTGGGCTCGATGCCGACATCGGCGAACAGCAGGCGCATCGTGGTGGGCACGTTGGTGCCCACCATCCGTTCGCGGGTCTCCAAGGACAGCACCCCGCCGAGCTTCTCCGCGTACTCGTAGAGCGGGATGTCCCAGAGCTTCTCGGAGTCCAGCAACGTGCCGTCCATGTCCCACAGAACGGCAGAAAGGTCAGACATTGAAGTACTTCGCCTCCGGGTGGTGCGCCACGAAGGCGTCGGTGGACTGTTCCGGGTGCAGCTGCAGCTCGTCCGACAGCTGCACGCCGATGCGGGAAGGGTCGAGCAGGTCGACGATGCGCTTGCGGTCTTCCATCTCCGGGCAGGCGCCGTAACCGAACGAGTAACGCGCGCCGCGGTAGCCGAGTTTGAAGAACTCCTCGACGTCGTCAGGGTCTTCCGCGGCGACGGTGCCGCCCGAAGGCCACACCAGTTCTTCGCGGACGCGCTTGTGCCAGTACTCGGCCAGTGCCTCCGTGAGCTGGACACCCAGGCCGTGGACCTCCAGGTACTCGCGGTAGGCGTTCTTGCCGAACAACTCGTTGGCGTAGTCGGCGATCGGCTGGCCCATCGTCACGAGGTGGAACGCGATGACGTCGACCTCACCGGACTCGCGCGAACGCCAGAAGTCCGACAAGCACAACCTGCGATCCCGCTTCTGGCGCGGGAACGTGAACCGGAAGCGTTCAGCGGAACCCGCAACGGGCTCTTCCAGGATCACCAGGTCGTCGCCGTCGGAGACGCACGGGAAGTAGCCGTAGACGACCGCGGCGTGGGCCAGAACTCCTTCGGTGGCAAGGCGTTCCATCCAGTAGCGCAGGCGTGGGCGACCCTCGGTCTCGACCAGGTCCTCATAGGACGGTCCACCGCCTCGGGTGCCCTTGAGGCCCCACTGGCCCATGAACGTCGCCCGCTCGTCCAGCAGAGCCGAGTAGTCGCCGAGCGGGATGCCCTTCACGACCCTGCTGCCCCAGAACGGCGGCGTCGGGATCGGGTTGTCGGTGGCCACGTCCGAGCGCCCGGTGAGCTCTTCCTCGTCCGCCGCCGCAGCGGCTTTGCGAGCGGCGGCGATGCGCAGCGACCGTTCGCGGCGCGCCTTGCGTTCGGCCGCCTTTGCCTCGGCCTCGGGGTCCACCAGAGGTGTCTCGCCGCGCTTGGCCGCCATGATCGCGTCCATCAGCCGCAGGCCCTCGAAGGCGTCACGCGCATAGCGAACGTCGCCGAGGTACATCTCGGTCAGGTCGTTCTCGACGTACGCCCGCGTCAAGGCCGCGCCGCCAAGCAGCACCGGCCAGCGCGCGGCGACACCCCGGGAGTTCATCTCCTCGAGGTTCTCCTTCATGATCACGGTCGACTTGACCAGCAGGCCGGACATGCCGATCGCGTCGGCGCGGTGTCCCTCCGCCGCCTCCAGGATCGCGTTGATCGGCTGCTTGATGCCGATGTTCACGACCTCGTAGCCGTTGTTGGACAGGATGATGTCGACGAGGTTCTTGCCGATGTCGTGGACGTCACCCTTGACGGTGGCGAGCACGATGCGGCCCTTGCCGCCGTCGTCGGACCGTTCCATGTGCGGTTCGAGGTGGGCGACGGCGGTCTTCATGACCTCGGCGGACTGCAGCACGAACGGCAGCTGCATCTGGCCGGAACCGAAGAGCTCGCCGACGGTCTTCATGCCCGCCAGCAACGTGTCGTTGATGATCTGCAACGCCGGGCGCTCGTCCAGCGCCGCGTCCAGATCCTCCTCCAGGCCGTTGCGCTCACCGTCGACGATGCGGCGCTGGAGGCGTTCGAACAACGGCAGCGCGGCGAGCTCCTGTGCGCGGGTGGCGCTGTTCGACTTGGTCGTGACGCCCTCGAACAGCTCCATGAGCTTCTGCAACGGGTCGTAACCCTCGCGGCGGCGGTCGTAGACCAGGTCCAGGGCGACGGCGCGCTGCTCGTCGGGGATGCGGGCCATCGGCACGATCTTCGAGGCGTGCACGATCGCGGTGTCGAGGCCCGCCTGGACGCACTCGTGCAGGAACACCGAGTTCAGCACCTGGCGCGCGGCCGGGTTGAGTCCGAAGGAGACGTTCGACAGGCCCAGAGTCGTTTGCACGTCCGGGTAGAGGCGCTTGAGCTCGCGGATCGCCTCGATCGTCTCGACGGCATCGCGGCGGACCTCCTCCTGGCCGGTGGAGATCGGGAACGTCAGGCAGTCGACGATGATGTCGTTGACCCGCATGCCCCAGTTCGTCGTGAGGTCCTCGATCAGCCGGGTGGCGACGCGGACCTTCCACTCCTTGGTGCGAGCCTGGCCCTCCTCGTCGATGCACAGCGCCACAACGGCCGCGCCGTGCTCGGAGACGAGCCGCATGATCTTCTGGAACCGGGAGTCCGGGCCGTCGCCGTCCTCGTAGTTGACCGAGTTGACCGCGCTGCGGCCCCCGAGACACTCCAGGCCGGCCTGGAGGACGTTCGGCTCGGTCGAGTCCAGCATGATCGGCAACGTGGACGCGGTGGCCAGCCGGGAGGCCAGGGCGCGCATGTCCGCTTCGCCGTCGCGGCCGACGTAGTCGATGCAGAGGTCGATCAGGTGGGCACCCTCGCGCGTCTGGTCGCGCGCGATCTCGATGCAGTTCTCCCACTTCTCTTCCAGCATCGCCTCGCGGAACGCCTTGGAGCCGTTGGCGTTCGTGCGCTCGCCGATCATCAGCACGCTGGCGTCCTGTTTGAACGGGACGGCCTGGTACAGCGACGACACACCGGGTTCCGGCCGCGGCCGCCGCGCCGACGGCCCGAGATCGCGCACGGCGTCGGCGACCTGGCGCAGGTGCTCTGCCGTCGTGCCGCAGCAGCCGCCGACGAGCCGCGTGCCGAACTCCTGCACGAAACCGGCCAGCGCCTGGGCGAGTTCCTCCGGGCCGAGCGGGTAGACCGCGCCGTTCGGGCCGAGCTCGGGCAGACCGGCGTTCGGCATCACCGACAGCGGGATGCGGGCGTGCTTGGACAACGTGCGCAGGTGCTCGCTCATCTCGGCGGGGCCGGTGGCGCAGTTGAGGCCGATGAGGTCGATGCCGAGCGGTTCCAGCGCGGTCAGCGCGGCGCCGATCTCCGACCCCAGCAGCATCGTGCCGGTCGTCTCGACGGTGACCTGGGCGATGATCGGGACGACGCGGCCTTCCGCGGTCATCGCGCGCTTGGCGCCGATGATCGACGCCTTCGTCTGCAGCAGGTCCTGCGAAGTCTCGACGATGATCGCGTCCACCCCGCCGACCAGCAGGCCCTTGCACTGCTCCTGGTAGGCGTCACGCAACGTGGCATAAGGCGCGTGGCCGAGCGTCGGCAGCTTCGTACCGGGACCGACACTGCCCAGCACGAACCGCGGCTTTTCGGGCGTGCTGAACTCGTCCGCCACCTCGCGGGCCAGCGCGGCGCCGCGTTCGGACAGGTGGAAGATCTGGTCCGGGATGTCGTACTCGGCGAGGTTCGCGAGGTTCGCGCCGAACGTGTTCGTCTCCACGGCGTCCACGCCGACCTCGAGATAGCCGCGGTGCACGTCCATCACGACGTCCGGCCGCGTCACGTTCAGGATCTCGTTGCAGCCCTCTAGACCGTCGAAGTCGTCAAGAGAGAGGTCTACGGCCTGAAGCATGGTGCCCATGGCGCCGTCAGCGACGACAACCCGGTTCACCAGCGCTTCCAGGAACGGCGACTCTCCGCGATCACGCATGGGCCAAGCCTACGATGCGTTAGATAGGTAAGGCCGTAGTCTGGCGCCGTGAACGATCCGTCCCAGGAGTCCCCGACCCCCTCGAACCCGCGCAAACCGCTCACGAGTCCGATCATGGTCTGTGCTTTCGAAGGGTGGAACGACGCGGGCGACGCCGCCAGCACCGCCATCGAGCACCTGCAACTCACCTGGGACGCCACCCCGCTCGCCGAGATCGACCCGGACGACTACTACGACTTCCAGGTGACGCGACCCACAGTCCGAATGGTGGACGGTGTCACCCGAAGGGTCGACTGGCCGACGACGCGGCTCTCGGTGTGCAGGCCTCCCGGTTCCCCGGTGGACGTGATCCTCGTGCACGGCATCGAGCCGAACATGAGGTGGCGCAAGTTCGCCGCCGAGCTGCTGGGCCACATCGACGCCCTCGGGGTGACGACCGTGGTGACGCTGGGTGCGCTGCTCATGGACACCCCCCACACCCGTCCCGTGCCTGTCACCGGCACCGCCTACGACCCGGACGCCGCCGCGAAGTTCGGGCTGGAGCACTCGAAGTACGAGGGTCCCACCGGGATCGTCGGCGTGTTCCAGGACGCGTGCGTGCAGGCCGGCATCCCGGCGATCTCGTTCTGGGCCGCGGTGCCGCACTACGTGTCGCAACCGCCCTCCCCCAAGGCCACGCTGGCCCTGCTGCACCGGGTGGAGGAGGTGCTCGACATCGAGGTTCCGCTCGGGGCGCTGCCCGAGCAGGCCGAGGAGTGGGAGCGCACCGTCACCGAGATGGCCGACGAGGACGAGGACGTGCGCAACTACGTGCGTGCCCTCGAGGAGCGCGGCGACGCGGCCATCCAGATCACCGAGGCCTCCGGGGACGACATCGCCGCGGAGTTCGAGCGGTACCTGCGCCGCCGCGGCCGCGGGCCGGGCTGGCCGTCGACCGGTCCACGCTGACCGTCGGTTCCGCTGAGGTTTTCGCAGGGTTTTCGCTGATAGGAGCCGTCCTGGTTGTTTGGACCAGGACGGCTTTTTCATGCTTCCGAGCTATCGAGGCGGGGTTTCCAGACGCCGAGGAATAGGCAACAAGATCCACCTCCAGACAGGAACCACCGTGTCTCTCGTGAGCAAGATCGTCGTTGCCGGTCTCGCTGCGGGCGGCGGCGTGCTGTTGGCCGTGTCGCCCGCCAGTGCAGCCCCCATCACCTCTGTCGACTCCATCGGGGAGAACGGCCCGCACACGGCCGTGAACGACGCCAGGGCGCAGTTCCAGGGCAACTTCTTCGGAGTGCAGGAGCAGGCGCAGAAGTTCGCCGCGGGACTCGGCGGCTGAAGAACTTAGCTAAGACAACGATCACAGCTCACTTTCGCCGCTCACCCCTCTAGGGTGGGCGGCGGAGGTGGCTGTGGGGCGGTTGGCACGCGCCGGGTTGTACGCCGGGGCTTTGATCGGGCCGTTCGGCGGCGCCGTCACCACGTCGATCCTGCCCGAGATCGGGGCGAGCTTCGGCCGCTCGGCGGGCGCGGCGGCCTCGACGCTGACGTTCTACCTCGTGCCGTTCGCGGTGCTGATGCTGGCATCGGGGACGTTCGCGCAACGCTGGGGTCCACAACGGACTGTCCGGATCGCGTACATCGCCTACGCGGTGGCTTCCTTGCTGGCCGCCTCCTCCTGGACGTTCGAGGTGCTGCTGGCCTCCCGCGTGCTGCAGGGTGCGGCGAACTCGTTCACCACACCGGTGCTGCTGGCCGTGGTCGCCGCCTCGACGCCGAAGGAGAAGCTCGGCCGCGCGCTGGGGCTGTTCGGGTCGATGCAGGCGGCCGGGCAGACGTCCGCCCCGCTCGTCGGCGGCCTCACCGCCGAGATCGACTGGCGGCTGGCGTTCGTGGTGATCGCGGTGGTGGCCACCGCGCTCGCGATCCTGGGCGTGCCGGAGACCGATGCCGAGCCGGAACGGGGTGCGAGCCTGCGCAGCGCGTTCGTGCCGAGCACGTTGCGGCCCGCGCTCGTGGGGTTCATCGGCTGGGGATGTCTCGGCGGGTTGTCGTTCCTGGTGGCGTTCCGGCTCGACGACGTCTTCGGGCTCGGCGCGGGCGAACGCGGTGTGCTGCTGACCGGGTTCGGCATCGTCGGCTTCGTGACCGCCCGGCAGGTCGGCAAGGCCATCGACCGGTTCGGTGCCACGACCACCGTGGTCATCGGCGCGACGCTGGGCGCCGGTCTCGTCGCGGCGGTGGGCACGACACCGATCGCGGCGCTCGCGGTCATCGCGTGGGCGCTCACCGGAGCGGCCGCTCAGGGTGTGTTGGTGAGCATCAACGCGTTGGTGCTGCAGAGCGAGAACGCCAACAGGGGCGGCAGCGTCAGTGTCGTGCAGTCACTGCGCTTCATGGGCGCCGCCGTGGCCCCGCTGGCGTTCGTCCCGCTCTACCAGTCCCATCCGTTGCTGGGCTTCCTGGTGCCGGCCGGTCTGCTGATCACGATCCCCGCGATCATCACGTGGTCAGGTCGCGGCGCCGGAACCCGGCGAAGCCCGCAGCCAGAAGCACCACCGCAACCCCGGTGAGCCACAGCAGCGGCCCCGCGGTGATGTCCGGGTACTTCGGGACGTGTGTGAACGGCGCGATGTCGATGACCCACTGATCGAGCTGCAGGGCCGGGCCGAGCAGCGTGATCACCAGCGACGCCGACACCACCGCCCAGCTCACGCCCGTGAGCTGTGGGAACAGCCCGAACAACGCCAGCGCGACCCCTGCGACCACCCAGGCCGCCGGGAGCTGGACCAGCGCCGCGCCGAGCATCTGCGGCAGGACCGTGCCGAGGTCGTCGGTCTGCAGGCCGTAGACGATGCCGAGGCCAAGACCCGCCGCCGCCAGCACGACCGCGCCGCCGACAAGGGCGAACACCGCGTGCGACGCGACCCAGCCCCAGCGCGAGACCGGTGTGGCGAGCAACGGCTCCGCGCGGAAGTCGGTCTCCTCGGAACGCAGCCGCAGCACCGCCTGCACCAGGTAGATCGAGGTGATCAGGCCCAGCAGCTGGGTGACGGTGGCGAAGAACGCGTCCACCATCGCGTCCGCCCCGCCGATCTTGCTGACGATCTGCCCGAGCGTCGGGTTGTCCTGCACCATCTGCCCGACGGCCTGAGCGACGCTGCCGTAGATCACGCCCACCCCGAACAGCGCGATGGACCAGCCGATCAGCGACCCCTTCTGCAGCCGCCACGCCAGCCCGAACGGGCTGCCGATCGTGCCGTGCGCCGGGCCGAGCCGCGCGGCGAGCAGGCCGAGCCCCACGTCCCGGCGGGTCACGATGTAGGCCGACACGCCCACCAGCAGCGTGAACGCCGCCAGCGGGAGCAGCAGCACCCAGAACCTGTTGTCGCCGAACGACCGCACGTGCTCGGTCCAGCCGATCGGCGAGAACCAGGTCAGCCACTGCGGGCCCGACTCCCCCGCCGCGTCGCCCGCCGCGCGCAGCAGGTAGGTGACGCCGAGGAATCCGCCCGCGATCGCGTTGGACACGCGCGAGTTCTCCGAGAGCTGCGCGGTGAACGCGCTGACGCCGGTGAAGACCAGCCCGACGCTCGCGGTGGAGAGGCCGAACGCGAAGGCTCCCGCCGGCGCGAGGTCCTTGCCCATGAGCGCCAACGCCTGCAGCAGCCCGATCAGCAGGCTCGTTCCGCCCGCGACGATCACGGCGGCGGCGAGTGGCGCGTGCCGTCCCACGACCGTGGCCGCGATGAGTTCGGTGCGGCCCGCTTCTTCTTCCGCGCGCGTGTGCCGGGTGACGACAAGCATGGCCATGATCGCGATGAACAGGCCGGAGAAGACGCCCCAGCGCCAGACGACCAGGCCGCCGAGCGACGACCAGTCGTGCAGCGGGCCGAGCATCGCCAGGAACGCGGAGTTGGCGTTCGCGGTGACACCGAGCAGTGCCCTCGATTCGGCGCTGCCGTACAGCTCTTCGAGCGCGGTCGTCGTCGAGTAGGTGACGCCGACCAGGAAGAGCACCCAGATGGGCAGCAGGATCCGGTCGCGGCGCAGGGCCAGCCGGACGAGGTGCCAGGTGCCGATCATTTCGCTTCCTCGTAGTGGCGCAGGAAGAGCTCTTCGAGCGTCGGCGGCTGCGAGGTCAGCGTGCGCACGCCCGAGGACGCGAGCTGCTTGAGCACCGGATCGAGCTTGTCGGAGTCGACCTCGAACTTGACGCGGTTGCCCTCGGCCACCAGGTCGTGCACGCCGGCCAGGTTCGTGAGGCCGTTGGGCGGGCCCGCGAGCTCGGCGGAGATGGACGTGCGCGTCAGGTGCCGCAGGTCGGACAACGTGCCGGTCTCGACGATGTGGCCGTTGCGGATGATGCTCACCCGATCGCACAGCGCCTCGACCTCGGCGAGGATGTGACTCGACAGCAGCACGGTGCGGCCGCGCTCGCGTTCGTCGTTGATGCAGTCCTGGAAGACGGCCTCCATCAACGGGTCCAGGCCCGAGGTCGGCTCGTCCAGGATCAGCAGCTCGACGTCGCTCGACAGCGCGGCGACGAGGGCGACCTTCTGCCGGTTGCCCTTGGAGTAGGTGCGGCCCTTCTTGCGCGGGTCCAGTTCGAACCGCTCCAGGAGCTGCTCGCGGCGTTGCTTGTTCAAGCCGCCGCGCAGGCGTCCGAGCAGGTCGATGACCTCGCCACCGGTCAGGTTGGGCCAGAGGTTGACGTCGCCGGGGACGTAGGCGAGGCGGCGGTGAAGGGCTGCGGTGTCCTTCCACGGGTCGCCGCCGAGGAGCCGTGCGGTGCCGGAGTCGGCACGCAGCAGGCCGAGGAGGATCCGGATCGTCGTCGACTTGCCCGCGCCGTTCGGGCCGAGGAAGCCGTGCACCTCACCGGTCTGGACGTCGAGGTTGAGATCGTCCAGTGCACGCGTCGGGCCGAAGGTCTTCACCAGGCCCGACACGGATATCGCAGATGTCATGGCCGGTAAGCTACACTTCTTTCACAACTTCGTGAAGTACGTAAATTTTGCCCGATCGGCTGACGGAAGGGGATGATGCCGCGGTGACCAGAGCTACCGAGCGTGACCAGCAGGCGGTGAGCCAGTTCGTCGAACGGTTCGGCGGGATTCTGGCGGACACCGGCATGGCGCGCATGCCGGCACGCATCCTCGCGGCGTTGTTGACAACGGACTCCGGGCGCCTCACCGCGGCCGAGATCGCCGACCTGCTGCAGATCAGTCCAGCGGCGGTGTCGGGCGCGGTGCGCTACCTCACGACGGTCCAGATCGTCACGCGGGAACGGGAGCCGGG
Source organism: Lentzea sp. NPDC051213 (assembly GCF_044455585.1). Lineage (NCBI taxonomy): Bacteria > Bacillati > Actinomycetota > Actinomycetes > Pseudonocardiales > Pseudonocardiaceae > Lentzea > Lentzea sp. NPDC051213. The sequence continues at coordinate 280,352 of NZ_JBITEX010000001.1, read as the reverse complement.
ATCTCGCCGGGACGTCTACCGGATGCGCGACAACGTCTGGTACGAGGCGACGTTCCGCAAGGACCAGATGCTGCTGATGATCGACGAGGTGCTCGCGGAGGGCGTCGAGGCGCTCGGCCACGACACCGAGGCGGGGCTGCGGCTGGACGAGACCCGCGAGTTCTTCCGGTTCTGCCACCAGGAACTCGGGACGCTGCTCGACCGGTGGCGCGTCCACCGCGAGCAGTGGCTGACCGAACGCTCCTGAAGCGCCATGAGGGTGACCTTCATGGACCTGAGGTCCATGAAGGTCACCCTCATGGCATTTAGTTTCAGCCCGTGACGAGCGTCAGGCTGTAGGTGGAGAGGATCTCGTTGACCGGCTGGAAGTAGGTCGTGCCGCCGCTGGTGCAGTTGCCGGAGCCACCCGAGGTGACGCCCTGCGCCTGCGTGCCGCTGACCCACGAGCCACCCGAGTCACCGGGCTCCGCGCACACGTCGGTGCGCGTCAGGCCGCTGACCGAGCCCTCCTGGTAGTTCACCGTCTGGTTCTTGGCCGAGACGGTGCCGCAGTGCCAGCCCGTGGTCGAGCCGGAGCGGCAGATCGACGCGCCGACCGCGGCCTCGGTGTGACCGGAGACGACGACGTCAGCGCCGCCGTAGTGGTTCACCTTGGCCGTGGGCGTCCACGCCGAGTTGGCCTTGACCCAGCCGTAGTCGTTGCCGGGGAAGGACGAGTCCTCGAACGCGCCGAGGTCGGTGCGGTCGACGCCCGCCACCTTGTCACCTGGGGACCCGCAGTGCCCGGCGGTCACGAACCCGCCCTCGACCGCGAACCCGACCGAGCAACGGCCGGCGTTGTTGATGTAGAACGCGTCGCCGCCCCGGATGTCCTTGAACAGCTGGGGTGCCTCGTCGGTCTCGACGACCTTCGCGAGGGTGCCCGCCTTCTCGGTGAACACCTTGGCGACCTCGGCCTGACCACGCTTGACGGTGATCGTGACGGCGTTGGCCACCGGGTCGACGAACCAGCCGGTGACGCCGGCAGGCGCCTTCTCGGCGTCGAGCCTGGCCTTGGCCGCGTCGAGGTCCTTCTGCTTGTTGGCGACGGTCTTGGGCTCCGCACCGAGCCGCTTGATGCGGTCGGCCTTGACGCCGTCCACACCCTCCGTCACACCGACGACGAGCTTGCCGAGCGACGCGTCGAACCACGCGCCACCGAATTCGTCACCGGCGAAGCCCTTCGCGACGTGCTGCAGGACCGCCGCCGCACTCTCCTGGCGCAGCCGATCCGCCGCCTGCCGGGCGTCCAGTCCGAGGTCGCGCTGCATCGCGGCGAGCAGGTCCGCTGATGGTTCCGGGGCGGCGACGGCGGCAGGGGAGACCGTCGTCGCGAGAGCACCGGCCAGCACCGCCACTGCCGCGACAGCCATGCGCTTCATAGGCACTTCTCCTCATTTTCGATTTGCAGGGCCGGATGTAACGCCGGACCGGGCAACCGCGATGAGGGGATCAGCTGTGCTGCAACACAGCTCGCACGACACCGGAAGCAATGGCGTCCCCAGGCGGCCGACCTGCCCGATCAGGTCGTTCCTCCGTCTGGGGGACGCTATGTTGTGCTGCCTACCGGACGGTAGGGCCGATCGAGGGGTGGAAGATCGGCATTCGGGTTGGTATAGGCAATCCAAATACGTTCTCTCAGCCTATTTCCGTGACGCAGAGCTATCGTTCGCGTTCACGTGAATTGTCAAATCTGTCAACAGTTCGCACTCGACGGCGTATCCCTCTGACCTGCGGTTTAGGGCTAGCGTGCAGACACCCTGTTCCCTGCACGAGGGAGAACCCTGCCATGCGAAGAGTCTTGGGTACGGGACTCGCCGCCGCCGCTGCCGTATGTCTGGCCGCCGCTGTGGTACCCGCCGCATCTGCTCAAGAAAACGTGGGGACGATTCTCGGCGCCGACCGCGTCGACGTCGTGAAGGACAGCTACATCGTCTCGCTGAAGGCCGACACGGCGTCGAGGGCCGCCGCACCGGGCTTGGCGAGCAAGTACGGCGGCCAGGTCGGTCAGATCTGGCAGCACGCGCTCAACGGCTTCTCGGTGAAGATGACGGCCAAGCAGGCCGAGCGTCTCGCCGGGGACCCGAAGGTCGCGTTCGTCCAGCAGGACGCCCAGGTGCACATGCTGGACGTCCAGCAGAACCCGCCGTCGTGGGGTCTGGACCGCGTTGACCAGCGCGACATGCCGCTGAGCAACAGCTACCAGTACGACACCACCGCGTCGAACGTGACGGCGTACATCATCGACACCGGCGTGCGCACCACGCACTCCACGTTCGGCTCGCCGAGCCGCGCGACGTGGGGCACCAACACCTCCGGTGACGGCAACAACAGCGACTGCAACGGCCACGGCACGCACGTGGCCGGCACCGTCGCGGGCTCGCAGTACGGCCTCGCGAAGGCCGCCAAGGTCGTCGCCGTCAAGGTGCTGAACTGCGCCGGCTCCGGCACGACCGCCGGCGTCGTCGGCGGCATCGACTGGGTGACGGCGAACGCGGTCAAGCCCGCTGTCGCCAACATGTCGCTCGGCGGCGGCGCGGACGCCACCCTGGACGCGGCCGTGCGCCGCTCCATCGCGTCCGGCGTCACCTACGCCATCGCGTCCGGCAACTCGAACACCGACGCCTGCAGCACCTCGCCTGCACGCGTCACCGAGGCGATCACCGTCAACGCGTCGACCAACACCGACGCGCGCGCCTCGTTCTCCAACTTCGGCTCCTGCACGGACATCTACGCACCGGGTCAGAACATCGTGTCGTCGTGGAACACCAACGACACCGCGACGAACAACATCTCCGGTACGTCGATGGCCACCCCGCACGTCGCGGGCGCAGCGGCCCTGTGGCTCGCCACGCACCCGACCGACAGCCCGGCCGCGGTGTGGAACGGCCTGAACGCCGCCTCCACTCCCAACAAGATCACCAACGTCGGCGCGAACACGCCGAACAAGCTCCTCTACACGCTCTTCGGTGGCGTGCAGCCGGGCAACCCCTCGGTGACGAACCCCGGTACCCAGACCTCCACGGTCGGTTCCCCGGCGTCGTTGCAGCTCGCGGCCACCGGCGGCACCGCGCCGTACACGTGGTCCGTGAGCGGCCTCCCGGCCGGCCTGTCGGCGTCCGCCTCCGGCGCGATCTCCGGCACGCCGACCACGGCGGGCACCTCCACCGTGACGGCCACGGTGACCGACTCGGCGAACAAGACCGGCACGGCCACGTTCTCGTGGGTCGTGAACGCGGTTGGTGGCGGCTGTGACGCCAAGACCAACTCCACCCCGGTCGCGATCCCGGACCAGCAGACCGTGACGAGCACCATCGCGATCGCGGGCTGTGCGGGCAACGCGTCGGCCACGGCGTCCATCAAGGTCTCGATCACGCACACCTACAAGGGCGACCTCGTGGTGGACCTGATCGCGCCGGACGGCACGGTCTACAACCTGCACAACCGCACCGGCGGCTCGGCGGACAACATCAACGAGACGTACGCCCGCAACCTCTCCTCCGAGGTGGCGAACGGTACGTGGACGCTGCGAGTGCGTGACGCCGCGTTCCTCGACAGCGGCACGCTGAACAACTGGACGCTCGACGTCTGAGTTGATCGGCTGTAGTTCCTGAACACGAGACCGCCCCCGGTGCTTCCGCCTCGGGGGCGGTTTCCTTCACCGGTCGAGCAGCTCCCGGTAGTACTCCGCCGCGGCCTGGTCCCCGATCCTGTCCGCGGCTTCGACAGCTGCTCGCAGCACCACCGGAGGCAGCCTGGGCACGTCACGCGCCTGCCGGTCCGCCTCGGCGAACACCTCCCGCGCCAGCTCCTGTTCCGCCCGCCGGGCCAGGAAGAAGAGCTCGCGCACGAACCCGCCGCTGCTGACCGGCTCACGCGGGCACTCGCGCAGAGCCTCCCAAGCGGCGCGGTGGTTCCCCGACCGGCGTTCGAGACTGGCCAGCCGCTGCAACGCCATCGCGCGGTCCCCGCTCACGAACGCGAGCCCCTCCCGCGCGACCTGTGCCGCCTCCGCGAGCTCGCCCAGTTCGATCAGGTGGAAGCGGAGCAGGTCCAGCGTGGCCTCGTCCCGCTCGCGGTCCTGCAACCACCGGTCCAGCTCCGCGCGGGCGAGCTCCTTCTCCCCCGCCAGCGTCGCGCGTTCCACCAGGGTCAGCGCGTCCTCGTCGGCCGGATCAGCGGGGAAGTACTCGCACCGGTGCTCCCACCACTCCGCCAGATCCTCGTCGTCCAGGTCGTGGCTCCGCAGCATCTCCAGCACGTCGTCGCGGTCGGGGTGGTCGCTGGCGCGGACGTGGTCGAGCGTGGCCTGCACTCCGGCCGCGAAGAGGTGCTCCACGTCGTAGGCACACCCGGCGTCGAAGTTGGCCCGCTTGATCGCGTGGTGCCGCCACACGTCCTCGGGCTGCCGGTGCCCGGCGAGCAGGAACCCGGCCAGCTCCGCCGCCTCACCCAGCCCCTGCTCCTCGCTGCGGTACCGCGCCTCCTGCTCAGCCAGGTAGCGCAGGAGGGGCAGATCCCCGGCCTGGCGGTCGTACTGCAGCGCCCACAGGACCTTCGCGCGCCGCACCTCGTTCGCGTCGCTCGTGTCCGGGGTGGGCTGGTAGCGCAGCTCCTGCCACGCCTCTTCCGATTCCCGCATGCGCGCCAGATCGCGCCGTGCCGCCTCCATCACGTGCCCAGGATCGCAGGACTCATGCTTCGCCAGTGAGTTCTGGGGGCAGATGGCAGGTCGTCGTGCACAACGACGACTTCAACGATCTCCGGGTTCACCGCGGCTGAGGCCTGGGAGAAGACGAAGACCATCCACTACGCGGGCCGGACGGTGGCCGGCAAGTACGCAGACCGCTCCGGCGCGGAAGCCGCCGCGCTGGCCCTCGTCCGGCCGGGCCCGCACCAGGCGTTGGTGGCGGCACTGGAACCCCGTGCCGCCACCGGCTGGCTTTAGAGCGCCACGCCCAGCAGGGCGTCGACCGCGACGCTGATCTGATCCGGCCCGTGCGAGTCCGACCCACCTGTGGACAGCGCCTCATCCGCCCAAGCATCGATCGCAGCCAGCGCCTTGGGCGTGTCGAGGTCGTTGCCCAGGTGGTCACGCAGGCGCGTCACCGTGTCCGCACCGGACGGACCGGAGTCCAGGTTGGCCGCCTTGCGCCACTTCGCCAGCCGCTCCAGCGCCTCGTCCAGCAGCGACTGGGTCCAGGGGCGGTCGGCGCGGTAGTGGCCGGACAACAGAGCCAGCCTGATCGCGTTCGGGTCGACCTTCTGGCAACGCAGCTTGGAGACGAAGACGAGGTTGCCGCGCGACTTCGACATCTTCTCGCCGTCCAAGCCGATCATTCCCGCGTGCACGTAGTGGCGGGCGAACGGGTGCTGGCCGGTCTGGGCCTCGGCGTGCGCGGCGGAGTACTCGTGGTGCGGGAAGATCAGGTCGGAGCCGCCGCCCTGGACGTCGAAGCCGACGCCGAGGCGGTTGTGGGCGATAGCGGAGCATTCGACGTGCCAGCCGGGGCGGCCCTCGCCCAGTTCGGACGGCCACGACGGTTCGCCGGGCCGCTTCATGCGCCACAGCAGGGCGTCGAGCGGGTGGCGCTTGCCAGGGCGGTCCGGGTCGCCGCCGCGTTCGGCGAACAGCCCGAGCATCTTCTCGGCGGAGTAGTTCGACTCGTAGCCGAAGCGGCCGGTGGCGTTGTGCTCGAAGTAGATGTCCGGGTACTCGTCGTCCTCGACGCGGTAGGCGACGCCGGCGCTCAGCAGCTTGGCGACGACCTCGATGATCTCCGGAACGGCCTCGACGACACCGACGTAGTCCTGCGGCGGTAGCACGCGCAGAGCTTCCATGTCCTCGCGGAAGAGGGCGGTCTCGCGCATGGCGAGCACCTCCCAGTCGTCCTGGTCGCGGATGGCGCGTTCGAGCAGCGGGTCGTCGACGTCGGTGACGTTCTGGACGTAGTGCACGTTGTGGCCGTTGTCGAGCCAGATCCGGTGCACGAGGTCGAACGCCAGGTAGGTGGCGGCGTGGCCGAGGTGCGTCGCGTCGTACGGTGTGATGCCGCAGACGTACAACCTGGCGGTGTCTCCTGGAGCCGTGGGGCGAACCTCGCCCGTAGCCGTGTCGAACAGCCGCAGCGGGCGGGGGTCCCCCGGAACCCGCGGCACAGGAATGGATGACCAGGTCTGCATGCGTCCGACACTAACGCGTACCTCCGGACGGAGTGCACTTTCCGCCAGCTGGGATGACCCGCCAGGACAGAATCGTCGAAGACCGTTGACGACGTTGTCATGGCCTCCCTAGCGTCCCGAGACATGCTTCGTGTCGTAGTTGCCACGTTGATAGCCCTGTCACTGTCCCCCGCAACCGCCTCGCAAGCCGCCGCAGCGCAGAACCTGGATGCCCTGGCGTACCTGGAGAACCCCCGGATGACCGGGGAAGGCCAGGAGGCGCCTCACCCCGACCTCAAGCCGGAACGCAGACTCAGCCTCAACGGCGAGTGGCGCATCCGGATGTTCGACAAGCCGCAGGACGTCAAGCCCACCCCGGATGGCTGGCGGACGGTCCAGGTGCCGCACACGTGGCAGACGGACTTCCTCGACCACCCGATGTTCCGCAACATCCCGACCGAGATGTACCCGGACAACCCGCCGAACGTCCCGCACGACGTCAACCCCACCGGCGTGTACGAGAAGGCGTTCACCCTCCCCGCGAACTGGGACCGCACGCTGCTCCGCTTCGAGGGCGTGACCAGCGGATACTTCGTCTGGGTCAACGACACCTACGTCGGTTACGACCAGGGCGGCTACACGCCCGCCGAGTTCGACATCACGAGCAAGCTCAAGGCCGGCCGCAACACCCTGAGGGTCCAGGTCCACCGCTGGGGCTCCGGCTCCCACCTGGAGGACTACGACCAGTGGCGGTTCTCCGGCATCTTCCGCGACGTCTGGCTCTACTCGACGCCCAAGACGTTCCTGAAGGACGTCACGATCAAGACCGACCTGGACGCCCAGTACCGCGACGCCACGATCAAGACCGACGTCGTCATCGGCGGCACGCAGGCCGGCCACACGGTCCGGACCAGGCTTTTCGACCCGCAGGGCCGTGAGGTTCCCGTCCAGAACGGCACCGTCGCGAACCCGCTGAAGTGGACCGACGAGACACCGAACGTCTACGAGCTCCGCATCGAGCTGATCAAGGACGGCCGCGTGATCCAGACCGGCAGGCAGCCGGTCGGGTTCCGCAAGATCGAGATCATCGACAAGCAGCTGAAGATCAACGGCAAGCGCGTGCTGTTCCGCGGCACCAACCGCGCGGAGACGTCGACCCACGGCAGCAGGTACGTCACCCGTGCTGACCAGGAAAAAGACGTCCAGTTGATGAAGCAGTTCAACATCAACGCGGTGCGCACCTCGCACTACCCCAGCGACCCGTACTTCTACGAGCTCGCGGACCGCAACGGTCTGATGATCGCCGACGAGGTCGACATCGAGACCCACCACCACGACAGCTGCCCGAACAACTGCCTGGCCGAGCGCCCGGAGTGGCAGGACGCGTTCCAGAACCGGTTCGTCGACATGATGCAGCGGGACAAGAACCACCCGAGCGTGATCATGTGGGACACCGGCAACGAGGCCGGCCTCGGCAAGGCGCACTACACGATGGCCGACTACGCCAAGAAGAACGACACCCGCCCGCTGTACCACCAGCCCAACGGGCCGGACGGCGACGCGCCGTACGCGGACGTCTGGGGTCCCCGCTACCCCTCGCCGGCGAGCCTGGAGGCCAAGGCGAAGACGACCACCAAGCCGATCATCATGGGCGAGTACGCGCACGCGATGGGCAACAGTCTCGGCAACTTCAAGGAGTTCTGGGACGTCGTGCGCGCCTATCCGCAGGTGCAGGGCGGCTTCATCTGGGACTGGGCCGAGCAGAACATCGCTCTGCCGCTCTTCACGACCCCGGACGACGCCAGCGGGATCATGACCTGGCTGTCCGGCAAACCGTCGCATGTGGACGGACCGAAGGGCAAGGCCCTGGAGCTGAGCGGACTCGACGACTTCGTGGAGGTCTACCGCGACCGCAAGCTCGACGAGGTGAGCACCGGCCTCACACTCGACGCGTGGGTCAAGCCCGCCGAGTGGACCGGTGACTTCACCGTCATCTCGAAGGGCAACCGCCAGTACGCGCTGAAGATGGCGAACCGGACCACCCTGGAGTTCTTCATCTACGGCGGCGGCACCTGGCGCACGGTCACCGCCGCGGTCCCCGCCGACTTCTACGGCAACTGGCACCGCGTCACGGGCACGTTCGACGGCACCAGGCTGCGCCTGCTGATCGACGGCAAGGAGGTCGGGACCACCGCCTACACCGGCACGATCGACCGGTCGCACTGGCCGGTCAACCTCGGCCGCAACGCCGAGACCATGCAGGAGAACATGAACACCCGGACCGCACACGGCACGATCGACCAGGCCCGGATCTACCACCGGGCCCTGACCGACGCGGAACTCGCGGCCGACCCGAAGCAGAGCGCCGTGCTGGCGCTCGACTTCGAGAAGCTGGAGGACAAGGGCCGCAAGGAGTCCTACGGCGCGGGCACCGGCGGCGTCGACGGCGTGGTGTGGGCCGATCGCAGGCCGCAGCCGGAGACCACCGAGCTGATGGCGGTCCACTCCCCCATCCGGTTCTCCTTCGCGGACAACAAGCTCACGACCGTCAGCGAACGCCAGTTCACCGGCACCGACGACCTGGAACTGCGCTGGCAGGTCCAGGACAACGGCCGCACGATCGCCCAGCACCGCGGCAAGCTCCAGCCCGGCACGATCACGCTGCCGGACTTCAGGGCGCCGACCGAACGCTGGCTGACCGTCCGAGCCACGGACCGGCAGGGCAACGACGTCGGCATCGGCCAGTTCTCACTGGGCGGCACCCAGATCGCCGGCCTGCACGTGCCCGGGGTGAACGGCAAGCTGGCGACCACCGAGAGCGCCGACGAGATCGTGGTGTCCGGCAAGGACTTCCGGTACGTGGTCAGCAAGGCTTCCGGCACGCTCACCTCGATGCGGGTGCGCGGCACCGAGCTGCTGAAGACCGGCCCGGAGCTGGACGCGTGGCGGGCACCGCTGTCCAACGAGTTCATGAGCGAGGACAACTCCTGGTACCGCAACGGCCTCGACCGGCTCAAGACCACGCCGTCGAGCGTCACGGTCACCCAGAACGGCGCGGACACGGTGATCACGGCCAAATCGACCGCGCAGGCGGTGCAGAACGCGTCGTTCGGCCAGACCTTCACCTACCGGGTCACCGGTGACGGCGAGATCCACGTCGGCCACCGGGTCGCCGCGAAGGACCGCATGCGCGACCTCTCGTACCTGCCCGGCATCGGTTTCACGCTCAAGGTGCCGGACAACTACCAGAAGTTCACCTGGTACGGCCGCGGTCCCGGCGAGAACTACGACGACCGCAAGGCCGGCAACCCGGTCGGCGTCTACCAGTCCACTGTGGACAAGGAGTTCAACGACTACTACAAGCCGCAGGACTTCGGCAACCACGCGGACACCCGCTGGGCGACGCTGTCCAACGGCAAGGCGGGCCTGCTCGTCGCGGGTGACCTGGACGTGCGGGTGTCACGCTACGACGACCTGGACCGGGCGCCGTACCCGTTCGCGCTCAAGAAGAACGACGGCTGGACCACCCTGCACGCGTCCCATCGGGTGACGGGCGTCAGCGAGACGTTCCACGAGCCGTTGCCGCAGTACCAGGTGGAGGCGGGCAACGAGTACGCGTACTCAGTGCTGCTGCGCCCGCTCACGCCGGCGGAGGCCGCGACGGGCAAGCTCGGCAGCCGGGTGGACTGCGCTCCCGAGGTCGAGCTGAAGGCCGCGGACACCGCTCTGGAACCTGGCGAGCAGGTCGAGGCCGAACTGGTGGTGACCGAGCCGTGCCCCGGCCCGATCACCGCCCGCCTGACCGCGCCGGAGAACTGGTCGGTCACGCCCGAGACCGTCGACCTCACCGGCGGCTCCGCGAAGGTGACGATCAAGCGCGACGGTGGGCAGACCGGCACCCGGCCGGTGTTCGTCCAGGTCACCGCGGGCAAGGCCACGACGTCGCTGACCCGCGACTTCACGGCCACCCCGCCCGCGCCGCGCGGAGAGGCCGCGGTGTCGGCGCTGGAGTTCCTCAGCGACAGCAACGGCTGGGGCCCGATCGAACGCGACCGCAGCAACGGCGAGAACCAAGGTGGTGACGGCAACCAGATCAGTCTGCGTGGCGCCAAGTTCGACAAGGGCCTCGGTGTGCACGCCGATTCGGAGTTCGCCGTCTACACCGGCGGGAAGTGCCGGGCGCTGACCGCCACGATCGGTGTCGACGACGAGACGAACGGCAGCGGCAGCGTCCGGTTCGAGGTGCTGAAGGACGGCCAGTCCGTCTACCAAAGCCCTGTGCTGACAGGACAAAGCGCGGCCGTGCCGATCACGGTGGACACGTCTGGAGCAACAGTGGTGACGTTCCGAGTCACAGACGGAGGTGACGGCAACGCCTGGGATCACTCAGACTGGGCAAACCCAGTCCTGAGCTGCAACGCGGGGTGACCACAATCCTTCACCGCGTCTTTCACCGCTCAGCAGGACACCTGACGGCACCGGCCCCCGCCCCCCATATGACCGATATGGGGGGCGGGGGCCGGCACCGTGATGCGCCCGTCCGAGGGGCGAAAGACGCGGCAAAGGTTAGTGGTCACCCCGCGTGGGCGTACCGTTGGAGATCAAGGGCATTCGCCGGAGAAGGGCGGGGTCTCATGATCTTCTTCGAAATCCTCGGCGGGCTGATCGCGCTCGGCGGTCTGGGCGCCGCGATGAGCGCCAGAGTGATCAAACAGTTCGAACAGGGACTGGTGTTCCGGTTCGGCAAGCTCCAGCAGGGCGTGCGCGGGCCAGGGCTGACGATGCTGATCCCCGGAGTGGACCAACTCCGGAAGGTCAACCTGCAGATCGTCACCCTGCCCGTGCCCGCTCAGGACGGCATCACCCGCGACAACGTGACCGTGCGCGTGGATGCCGTCGTGTACTTCAAGGTGCAGGACCCGGCGAAGGCCGTCATCAACGTCGAGGACTACCGATTCGCGATGTTGCAGGTGGCGCAGACGTCGTTGCGGTCGATCATCGGCAAGAGCGAGCTGGACGACCTGCTGTCCAACCGCGAGCGGCTCAACCAGGGGCTCGAGCTGATGATCGACACGCCCGCGCTGGCGTGGGGCATCGACATCGACCGCGTCGAGATCAAGGACGTGGCGCTCCCCGAAAGCATGAAGCGCTCGATGTCGCGGCAGGCCGAGGCCGAACGCGAACGGCGAGCTCGCATCATCACCGCGGACGGCGAGCTGCAGGCGTCCAAGAAGCTCTCCGAGGCCGCCGGAACCATGGAGGCGACGCCCGGCGCGCTCCAGCTCCGGCTGCTCCAAACCATCGTCGAGGTGGCCGCGGAGAAGAACTCCACCCTGGTGCTGCCGTTCCCGGTGGAGCTCCTGAGGTTTCTCGAGAAGAACACCAGCCTGGAGCTACCCAAGGATTCGTCCGAGTGAGTTAACCGGCGTAACGCCGCTTCCCCCAGAACGACGTCTGGACAGGGGGTAGTGACGCATGCACGAGAGGGTCAGAGGCAGGTTCGTCGGCATCGGCGTCGGCTCGTACGAGCTGGTGCAGCCGCTGCAGCACGCCGTGAGCGACGTGCTGGAGCTCCGTGCGCTGCTCAAGGGCTACGAGGGCGAACCGCTCACCGACCCGACCGAGGCCGAGATCCGGGCCCACATGCTCGCGCTGAGCGACACGCCGCAGGACGGCGGCGCGCTGGTGGCGTTGTGGAGCGGGCACGCCATCCCCGTCGCGGGCAACCTCAGGCTCCTGGCCAGGAACAGCAAGGGCGTCGTCGACGGCATCATGCTGCACGACTTCGCGTTGTGGTGTGCCGCGTCGGGCGCGCACCAGGTGCTGATCATCATCGACGCCTGCTACTCGGGCGCTCAGCTCGACGAGGCCGTGCGCACGGTCGCGGCGATCCAGGACGAGCTGCTGGCGGGCCAGGTGCACTGGGCGGGCGTGCTGGTGTCGTGCTCCAGCGTCGAAACGGCTCGTGACGGCCTGTTCGGCGGCAAACTCCGCAAGCTGCTGCGCACGGGGCCGATCGCCGAGGAGGACTCCCTCCGCTGGAGCGACCGCACCCCTCTGGTCGATGGTGGCGCGGTCGGGATCGCGCTGCTCAACGCCTGGGACAGCGAGGTGCAACGGCCGCGGTTCATGCAGGTCGGGTCCCCGACGCCGATGCTGCCGAACCCGCTGCACGCGCCGCACACCGTCGTGAAGCACCTGCTCCTCGCCGCGCGCGGTGGCGACTCACCGGACAACCGGTCGTGGTTCAACGGCCGCACCTCCCAGGTCGACCAGGTGGTCGGCTGGATCAGGTCGGACAAGCCCGGCCTGCGCGTGGTCACCGGCTCGCCCGGCACCGGCAAGTCCGCGATCGTCGGCCGGGTCGTGAGCCTGTCCAACGAGGCGGAGCGGGACCTGCTGCTCACCGCCGGCCCGCCGTTCCACCACGGCGATCCCGGCCCCGGCTCGGTCGCCGCGGCCGTGCACGCCCGCGCGATGGACGCCGACCGGGTCGCCGACCTGCTCAGCCGCCAGATGGTCGTCGCCGGTCTGATCCCGGAGCCCGAAGGGCCACGCCGGGGTGCCGCCGAGCTGGTCGGCGCGGTCAGCGCGCTGACCACACCACCCGTACTCGTCGTGGACGGCCTGGACGAGGCGCGCGGTGAGTCGTTCTCGATCGCCACTTCGCTGCTGACCAAGCTCGCGAACTACGCCGTCGTGATCGTGTCCACGCGGCAGGCGCACCGTGCCGCCGGCGGCGCGCCGCTGCTGACCGAGCTGGCACCGGTGGAGACCCTGGACCTCGACCAGGGCGACTGCGAGGCGGACGTCCGCGGTTACGTGACGGCACGGCTGGGTTCCCGCGTGCCTGCGTCCACTGTGGACGAACTGGCGAAGCTGCCGTTCCTGACCGCGTGGATGATCACCGACCAGGTGCTCACCAACGGTGGCGGGGACGTCGAGCTGTCGCTGAGCGCGGCGTTCGACCGCGAGCTGGACAAGGTGCCCGCCGCACGACCGCTGCTGACCGCGCTGACGTGGAGCTTCGGCGCGGGGTTCCCCGAGGCCGAGTGGATCGCGGTGGCGGAGGCGTTGTCCGGCACCAGGTTCGGCCGTGACGAGATCACCGCGGTGCTCACCGAGCTCGGCCGCCACATCGTGCAGGACGGCGAGGAGGGCACCGCCGTCTTCAAGCTGACGCACCAGACGTTCGCCGACCACCTGCGGCCGCAGTTCACACCGAGCCGGGCCGCGGTCTTCGCGCCGGACGCGGAGAAGGTGGCCTGTGCGTTGATCAAGCTGTACCGGGAGCGCATGGAGGCGGGCGTGCCGCCGGACGTGCCGGGCTACCTGTGGAAGTACGCGTGGCGGCACTGCGGGCACGCGGGCGAGAAGGCGCTGGTCGGCCTGCGCGCCCTCGCGGAGATGAACGCGATGCTGCTGCCGGACGTCGCGCTCGCGGCGACGACGACGGCGAACGAGCTGACGCACTGGGGCCGCGGTGACGACGCCATCTCGCCGCTCGAAGAGGCAGCCGCGAACTTCCGCGTGCTGGTGCCGACCACCCGGATGTACCTGGCAGACCTGGCTGATGTGCTCAACAAGCTCGGCCAGCGGTTCCGCGAGGCCGGGCGGCTGCAGCAGGCCGTGGCACCGGCCGAGGAGTCCGTCGTCCGGTACCGGGAACTGGTCGCCGCGACGCCGACGAAGGCGGAAACCCTTACCCACAAACGACTCGCGCAACGCATTGCCAAGACGACCACGCACGAGGGCGACAACCGGACGTACGCGGCCCACCTGAGCGGCGCGCTGGCCGACCTCAGCGAGCTGTACGCGATGCTCGGCCGCCGCCACGAGGCGCTCTCCACCGCACGCGACGCCGTGGCCGCGGTCCAGGCCGAGGCCCCGCTGGCCCGCGCGTTGATGTGCCTCGCGGCCCGGTGTTGCGAGACCGGGCGGCGCTACGAGGCCATGCAACGCTCGAAGCAGGCCGTCGAGCTGTACTACCAGCTCGCGCAGACGAACCCGGTGTTCCTGGCGAACCTGGTGAGCGCGCAGGTCGAGCTGAGCCGCGACTACCTGGCCCTGGGCAGGCTTGCCGAGGCCGACCTGATCACCCAGCAGGCGGCCGGGATCAGCGGCACGCTCGAGCGGCACGCGGCGTTCGGGCCCCAGCTCGCGGACGCGGCGCTGAGCCTGAGCGTCGCGTACAGCATGGTCGACCACACGGACGCGGCGCTGAACACGGCACGGCAGGCCGCCGAACTCGCGGACGGGCTGCGGGTGCACGGGCTGGCGTTGCACAACCTGATGCGCCGCCAGCGCGACGCGGGCAAGCTCGAGGACGCCCTCGCGACCGGGCTGCGGGCCATCGAGGTCTGTCTGCTGCCCGAACACGAACACCGGCTCTCCACGCTCGCGGCGACCTTGTTCACGCTCGACGTGGTCTGCGCGGGCCTGCATCGGCCGGAGATCGTGGACGAGACGTGGGACCGGGTCGTCGACAGGTTCACCGGCCCGCAGCGGGCGACGTTGCTGATGCTGCGCGCGGCGGCCGTCGAGGCGGGCGATCCGGTGGCGGCGAAGTGGCTGTGCCAGGCGCTGACGCAGGTCGGGCAGGCCTGGCAGGCGATCCACGACGTGCACGAGATCGCCCGCAGGCACTGGGATTCCGGCCGCCCGTGGCCGTGGGACACCACGCCGGACTGGCTGACCGTCGACCGCACGCTGCTCGCGACCGCGCGCAGGTGGGTGTTCGCGCGCTCGTACGTCGAAGAGCGCGCGATCCTGCTCGAACACCCCGAACTTCTCTCGACGGACGCCGACGTCGCGGTCACCGAGGCGCTGTACGGCACCAGCCTGATCGAGGCCCAGGTCATCCAGTCGCGCCGCACGACCGCGCAGGCGCAGGGCGTCCAGCACGCGTACCGGCCGTGGCTGCTCGCGAGCCTCGCCGACGAGTTCGTCGACGCCACCCCCGCCCGCCGCCGCGAACTGCTCGCTTCCCGGCGGGAAGAGTTGCTGGACAAGGAAGTCCTGAAGAACGTCCGGGACGTCCGGCCCGTGCACGCGATGCTGCTGCTGGCCGACGAGGACACCGACGTGCTCGACCTGGTGCTGGACGCCCAGGCCGACCCGTCGCTCACCACGGACGTCCTGCGCGGGCTGACGGCGAGCACGTCACCGCAGGCCCTCATCCAGGCCGTGACGGCGCTGGAGCCGCACCCGCTGGCCGCGCTCTACAAGGCGGTGGCACGGACGCTGGCCGGCGACGAGCGGCTGGCGCTGCCCGTGCTGGACGAGCGCCTGGCGTGGATCCACGAGCTGACCTACCTGGTGCCCGCGAACCCGAAGCTGCTCACCCTCATCCGCACGCTCGCCGAGGAGTCCTGATGAGTGATCTCGTCGTCGTCCTGCCGGGCATTCTCGGCAGCACGTTGCGCGACAAGGACGGCATGGTGTGGGAGGTGTCCGGCAAGGCGGCGTTGCGGGCGGTGCTGTCGCTGGGCGGCACCCTGAAACGGCTGAAGCTGCCCTCCGGCATCGGCGACGAGCACCCCGGCGACGGCGTCGAGCCGGTGGCGTTGATGTCCGACCTGCACGTCATCCCCGGGATCTGGACGCCGTTGAAGGGCTACGACCGGGTGACCCGGAAACTGATCTCGCTCGGCTACACCACCGAGAAGGGCACCCTGCTGCCGTTCGCCTACGACTGGCGGCTGTCGAACCGGTACAACGGAGCTCTCCTGGCTCGGCGCGTCGGCGAGGCACTGGACCGGATCGGGCCGAACGCCAAGGTCAGCTTCGTGTGCCACTCGATGGGCGGGCTGGTCGCGCGGTGGTGCATCGAGCAGTGCGGGATGGCCGAGCGCACCGACAAGCTGATCACGATGGGCACGCCGTACCGCGGCGCGGCGTCGGCGCTCGACCAGCTGGTCAACGGCGTGCGCAAGGGGCTCGGGCCGTTCGGGATCGACCTGACCGAGTTCGCGCGCTCGCTGCCGTCGCTGCACCAGCTGCTGCCCGAGTACGCGTGCATCGAGTCGCCGAACGGCCTGGTCAAGACGACCGAGACCACGGTGCCCGAGCTGGACACGAAGATGGTCGAGGACGCGATGGCGTTCCACGGCGCGTTGACCGACTCGTTCGCCGACCGGACGTACGCGATCATCGGCGGCAAACAGCCGACCGCCACCACCGCGAAGATCGCCGGCGGCAAGGTGACCTGCTACCGGACCTACGAGGGCAAGGAGCTGCACGGGGACGCGACCGTGCCGGCGGTCGGCGGCGCCCGCCGTGGCCTCAACCTGCAGTCGAACACGCTGCACCGGGTGACCGAGCAGCACACGTCGTTGCAGGACAACTCGGCGGTGCTCGACATGGTGGAGTCGTTCCTGACCGCGACCGACATCGTGCCGAGGAACGTCACGGCGACGGAACCGCAGGTCATCGTGCCCGACCTGGTGCTGGCGGGCGAGGACCTGGAGGTCACCGTCGAGCTGAAGGACACCCCGCCGCGGGCGCTGAAGGTGGCGTTGCTGAACGAGCAGGGCAAACAGGTCGAATCGCGCAGCCCGGCGATCTCCGAGACCATGTCGATCAAATTCGACGGATTGGCCCCCGGCGCCTACTACGTGCAGGTCAGCGGCATCTCGGTGGGCGCTCCGGTGGTCCCGGTGACCTCGGCGGCGCTCGTCATGGATTGCCCCGACGTCTGACCGGGAGGACGATGTTCGTCTGCACGGAGGAGGCGCGATGACGACTATCAAGCCAACGCCCGTAGTGCCCCATCCGGGGGCGGCGCGTGCGCGGCCGAAAGGCTCGTACTTCCTCTCGTTGTTCAAGACGACAGATCCCAAACAGATCGGGATCATGTATCTGACCACGTCGTTCGCGTTCTTCATGATCGGCGGCGTGATGGCGCTGCTGATGCGCGGCGAACTGGCGCGGCCGGGCCTGCAGTACCTGTCGAACGAGCAGTTCAACCAGCTGTTCACCATGCACGGCACGATCATGCTGCTGCTGTACGCGACGCCGATCCTCTTCGGGTTCGCGAACTACATCCTGCCGCTGCAGATCGGCTCGCCGGACGTCGCGTTCCCGCGCCTGAACGCCTTCTCGTACTGGCTGTACCTGTTCGGCGGGCTCACCGTGCTCGCCGGGTTCGTCACGCCGGGCGGCGCGGCGGACTTCGGCTGGTTCGCCTACGCGCCGCTGAACTCCGCGGTGCACGCGCCGGGTGTCGGCGCGGACCTGTGGATCATGGGCCTGGCGGTGTCCGGTCTGGGCACGATCCTCGGCGCGGTCAACATGACCACGACGGTCATCTGCCTGCGGGCGCCGGGCATGACGATGTTCCGGATGCCGGTCTTCACCTGGAACATCCTGGTGACGTCCATCCTGATCCTGCTGGCGTTCCCGATCCTCACCGCCGCGCTGATGGGCCTCGCCGCGGACCGGCATCTCGGGGCGCACGTGTTCGATCCCGCCAATGGCGGGGTGATCCTGTGGCAGCACCTGTTCTGGTTCTTCGGCCATCCCGAGGTCTACATCGTCGCCCTGCCGTTCTTCGGCATCGTGACCGAGATCTTCCCGGTGTTCAGCCGAAAACCGTTGTTCGGTTACAAGGGCCTGGTGTTCGCGACGCTGGCGATCGCGATGCTCTCGGTGGCCGTGTGGGCGCACCACATGTACGCCACGGGCGCGATCCTGCTGCCGTTCTTCGCGCTGATGACGTTCCTCATCGCGGTGCCGACGGGGATCAAGTTCTTCAACTGGATCGGCACGATGTGGAGGGGCCAGCTGACCTTCGAGACGCCGATGCTGTTCAGCGTCGGCTTCCTGGTCACGTTCCTCTTCGGTGGCCTGACGGGCATCCTGCTGGCGTCACCGCCGGTGGACTTCCACGTGTCCGACACGTACTTCGTGGTGGCGCACTTCCACTACGTGCTGTTCGGCACGATCGTGTTCGCCACCTACGCGGGCATCTACTTCTGGTTCCCCAAGATGACCGGGCGGATGCTCAACGAACCGCTGGGCAAGCTGCACTTCTGGACCACGTTCCTGGGCTTCCACGGCACGTTCCTCGTGCAGCACTGGCTGGGCAACGAGGGCATGCCGCGCCGGTACGCCGACTACCTCGCCTCCGACGGCTTCACGACGCTGAACACCGTCTCCACGATCGGCTCGTTCCTGCTCGGCGCCTCCGTGCTGCCGTTCGTGTGGAACGTGTTCAGGTCCTACCGCTACGGCGACCCGGCCCCACAGGACGACCCGTGGGGCTACGGCAACTCCCTGGAGTGGGCCACGACCTCTCCCCCGCCGCGGCACAACTTCAAGGAGCTGCCGCGGATCCGCTCCGAGCGCCCTGCCTTCGAGCTGCACTACCCGCACATGGTCGAACGGATGCGCGACGAGGCGCACTTCTCGTTGACGCATCCCGGAAAGCACAGGGTGGGCAAGGACGACGCGACGGAGAAGGCCCTCGCCTCGACGGAACGGGACGAGTAGCTACCGCCTGCCGGGGATGAGGCCGCCGTCGACGACGGCCTTGCTCAGCGGCGTGGCGAGTTCGACGAACCGCTGCTTCTCCTGGTCCGACAACACGTCGTAGGCCGGCGCGGCCATGTGGTCCGTGTCGTCCTCGATGCCTTGCCGCAGCTCGCGCCCCTTCTCCGTCAGCAGCTGGTCCTCGCCGACGAGCCCGCGCTGCTGCAGGTCCTCGACCGTGGCCGCCCACTGCTCCTCGGACCACGCGCGGGTCTTGCGCAACACGTCGGCCGGGTAGTCGCCCGTCGCGACGTGCAGCACGAGCGCCTCGATGCCGGTGATGTTGTGCCGCAGCAACGCCGCGAGGTGCCCGTCGCCGCGGAACTCGCGCAGCAACGTCTGGGCGTGGAACAGCTGCAGGTGGGTCTCGTCCGGCCACGGCAGGCTCGCGTGCGCGGCGAACAACGTGCGGCCGTGCAGCATCTCCTTGGAGCGCTCGGCGGCCCGCTTCGCCAGCTCGGTGATCTCCTTGAGGTCGTCCGGCAGCACCTTGCGCAGCGCCTCGTCCGCCGCCTCCAGCCGGAGCTCGAGCAGGCGCTGCGGCGTGACCTTCTCCCACGCCTGCGGAATGCGCGCCCGCACGATCGCGGGGTTGAAGTTGTAGAACGTCGAGATGACGACTTCGGCCCCGACCGGCCCCAGCGCCGCCGCCCGTGACGCGAAGTACCCGCCGGGCCGGTCGAGCCCGACGCTCGCGTACCGGGTGTCGGCCTCGGGGGCGAAGTAGATCATTCCGTGCACGGCCTCGAGCGAACGAAACAGAGTCCTGATCATCTCTCCAACCTAGATCGTCCGCGCTGGTTCGTCAGGCGCCAAAAATTGTCAGACCCCTCTGTCAAGCTCGACGACGTGGACTCGAACATCTTCTGGAAGCTGATCGCCGACGCCCGTGCGAGCGTCTCCGACCCGTCCGACTGCTGCGAGGTGGCAGCCGCCACCTCCGCCTTGCTGGCAGCCCTGCCGCCCGCCGAGATCGTGGCGGCCCAGCAGATCCTGTGGGACCTCCTGGCGCTCTCCTACAGCGACCCGCTGTGGGCCGCCGCGTACCTGATGAACGGCGGCTGCTCGGACGACGGCTTCGACTACTTCCGCGGCTGGCTCCTCACCCAGGGCGAGGCCGTCTACACCGCCGCGCTCGCCTCCCCCGACTCGCTGGCTTCCGTACCGGCCGTGCAGGAGGCCGCCGAATCGGGCCTGGAGTTCGAGTGCGAGGCCACGCTCTCGATCGCCTGGGAGGCCCACCAGGCCGCCACCGGCATGAAGCTGCCGGAGGACGCCTTCACCATCCGCTACCCGGACCTCGACCCGGAGTGGGGGTTCGATTTCGACGACGAGGCGGAGATGGCTCGCCGGTTACCTCGGCTGGCGGCGCTCTACGAGGCCTGATCACTGTGGACACCATCGGGAATCTGATCGAGTCGTACCATGCAGACATCTCGACCTGCTGCGACGTGACCACGAACGCCACCGCGCAGCTCACCACCCGGCCACCGTACGAGGTGGTGGTGACCCACCAGGCGTTGTGGCGCCTGATGGACGCTTCCTACCTGCACCCGCGGTGGCCACCTACCTGATCCTCGGCGGGTGCTCCACGACAGCTCCGACTACTTTCTGACCGGAAGCAGACAGGTGTTCGAGGCCGCCATCGCCAACCCAGACTCCCTAGCCCACTTCGCTCAAGCCGCCATCGGCGAGGACCTCCCCGAAGCTGCCTGGGAACCGCCCCGCCCCTAGACCCGTCCTGGGAATTCGACGACAAAGCGGAGATGTGCTGCCGCGTACCTCGCCTCGCGGCCGTCTTCCTGAGCTGAACGGGTGAACGCCGCCCCGCCAGCTCACGCCAGGCGCACACCTCGCGATGATTGGGGCATGCGCTGGTTTTGGATGTTGTTCGGTGTGGTCGCACTAGCCGGTGCGGGCCTTGTCGTCAAGGCAGGCCTGGAAAGCGCGGACAAGCTCGCGAGCGTTGTCGGTGCCGCTGCAGGCCTGCTGTCCTTGGCGGTCACGGTATACGCCACTACCAAGACTCCTTCGGCCGCACTCACCGACTCGATCTCGGCCTCAGATTCGGCGGGTCACTCGGTCACGAACTCCACCGTGCACGGCGCGCTGATCCAGGTCCGTGATGTCAAAGGCGACTTCAACCTGTGAGCATCACGAACTCTTTCGTCGCGGGCCCAGCCGTCCAAATCGGCTCGGTAGGCGGCAATGTCACCATCGCTTTGGACCGCCCCGACTACCAGGTTCAGTGGTTGGGCCCGACCCCGGCGCAGGCGACCTACATCCCCAAACGCCACCGCGCCCCGAGCTACCTGCTGAACACTAGAAGGGAGGTAGTCCCCTACCGCAACCGCCCGGTAGAGGAACAACGCCTCCTCGACTGGCTGGCCTCCCCCGCCCCCGTCTCAGTCCTCCTCCTGCACGGTGCAGGAGGTCGCGGCAAAACCCGCTTGGCCAATGCCTTCACCACCCACTCTCACGCCACCGGCTGGTCAGTTGCGCATGCCCTGAACCGCGCCACCGACAGGCCCTCAATGTTGCCCACCCCCACGCCGGGCTCTACCGAGCCAGGGCAGCACATCCTCGTCACCGTCGACTACGCGGAACGCTGGCCTGCGGACACCCTGCTGACGCTGATCTCCGACCTGGCCCGCACCCACGCAACCGCAACGTTGCGGGTGCTCCTGCTGTCGCGGTCCGTTCAAGACCTGTGGCAACCGCTCTGTGACCAACTCGACACGACTGCGATTGAACTCCCAGAACCGATCGAACTCCTGGACCTCACGGACTCGGTCGAGGCCCGCGCAGGGGCGTTCCTCGATGCGGCACAGGCATTTCACGGGGCACTCGAGCTCATCGGTAACTGCACGACGACACCACCAGATGACCTCGGCCACGAGGACTACGCATCTCCTCTGATCCTGCACATGACCGCGTTGGCAGCTGTCTGCGCCGAACGCGACCACGAGGAACTCCCGCAGCGCGACGAGCTGTCCGGCTATCTGCTCGCCCACGAGCGCCGCTCGTGGCCTCCGCACCCCAACGGAGGTGATGCTGTATTCCTCGCGACCCTGTTCGGTCCCATTGCCGATGAGAAAGGCGCACTGGGGCTGCTCGACATCGCCGGCGTCACTCACAGCACTGCCGCGAGCCGTGCCCTGCTCACCTGGCACGACCGCGTGTATCCATCACCACACGACCTCCCGCCGCTGTTGCCGGACAGGTTCGGCGAGGACTACATCGCCGATCACCTGCGAACGCACCCTCGCGCCAGCGCACTGGTCGAGCGTGTGATCGAGAGCGACAACGTAGGGATGGGGCCTGTGCGTCGCTGCGCGACGGTCCTCGTCGCGACAGCGAGCCGCCACTCCCACGTCCGTGAGGTTCTCTGGAAACTGATGTCCAAGCAGCGGCGGCTGCTCGCCTTTCCGACTCCTGCCCTGCTCAGGCTGGCGATCGCGGACGCACCGTTCCATGTCCAGGTCTCGATAGGCGAGCACCTACCGCGCCCCGAGGTGGGCCTGCGAGAGCTAGGACTCGAACTGTCCCTCCGAATGGAACAAAACCTGCCCAGCGACACGCCGCTGCCGGAGCAGATCGCAGTCCTGGCCGGCCTGGTCACACGGCTGCTGGAAGCGGATCATGGTGACAGGAGGGCTCTCTCGCTGATCCGGCGCATCATGAGTGTCGTCCTTACCGCATCCACGCGGGACCGTGCGGGCAGCGAACTGCCAGTAGCGCAGATCCTGTTGAGCGCCAACGACTACGTTGCGCGGAACCTGGGCCGGGCAAATGCACTCGCCTCCATCGACGTCGCAACGGACCTCATCCGAGGGTCATCGGCTCCAGCAAATCCCAGCCACCGCACCACACTTCTCATATTCGCGCTGATCAAACGCACCAAGTTGCTGATTTCGTTGCAACGCACAAGCGATGCCGTCGAGTCTGCTGTAGAGGCCTTGGGGCTCGCCGAACGCGCGGCGGAGGACGGCCTCGACTTGGCGAATCTGGCAGCAGGAACCGCAGTTCTAGCCAACCAGTTCACTACTCTCGGCAAACCTCGCGCAGCCGCACGCGCAGCCGGTTGCAGCGCCAACACGTATCTGAAGCTGGCCCTCTCGCAGCCGGAGGTCTATGCGGAACGGACTGCGAGCGGCTACACCGCCACGGCGAACGCACTAGTGCTGGCCGACAAGGGGAACGAAGCCGTGCAGATGTTGCTCACGGTCATCGACCTCATGCGAAAGTGGATCCCCATCAACCCGCGAGCTTTTGAACCCCTGCTCGCCCAACTGTTGCACAATGCCGCACTGATCCAGTTTCGTCACGGTGCAGCGGAAGTACACCCACCACCACGCGAACTCGTAGCAGAAGCCGTGGCCCTGTACCGAGTCTCCTTGTCAGGGCATCCATGGCTGGCATCGAAGTTGGAGGAGGGACTCAGCCTCCAGCGTGAGATCGAGAATAGGTGAGCACGCCGAACGCCACATGATCCTGCCGCTACGGACCTCTTTGGCAGAACTCAGATCCGTGCGTTGTGGCGCTCGGCGACCTCCAGGTCGAGGGTGGCGATCAGCAGACCATCACCAAGGCGATCGAACTCGCTCGCACACAGCTGACGCCCGACCTTGAAACCTTCTCGCTCCTCCGGCCAAGGCTGCTTGCTGCCGCCGCCTCCATCGCACTCAACAACACCGGACCACACCCCGGCCGTCGCGCGCAGCTGTACACGAAGGAAGCCATCCGCGTCCATCGGGAGCACATCCCGCAACACTCCGAGCTTGCCCAGGTCATGCAGGACCTGCTCACCCTCGTCCACGAGATCGACCTGCAATAAGCACGCCGAACGCCACGTGGTCCAGCCACTGCGGCAGCCTCGGCAACGCCCGGATCGCCGCGTTGCGCCGCCCGATGACCTCCAGGTCGAGGGCGGCGATCAGCAACCCGGCCACCGCTCCTGCAAGCACGCCGCGCACCCGCAATCGGGTCAGCACGAACGCCCACCACGCCGAGACGGCCAGGTGCACCACCACGCCCGCACCGGCTCCGCCACGCACCAAGGTTCCGGCCGCCTTGGTGGCCCGCAACGGGTCGTCGCCGATCGCCACGGCGTGCGCGGTCGAGGGCACGCCGCTCAGCACGACAGCGAGCAGGAACCGGGCCAGGCTCACGCGGCGATCGTCCTCGCCGCCCCAGCCGTCAGCAAGTCATCTGGAGGTGGAACGGCCGGTCGTACGGCTCCTGGCGGCTTGTGGTGGTGGTCCGGACCGAGATCGTGGCCTGGTCCCACAGCGCGGTGGCGACGACTCCGGGCTCGGCGACGGCCTTGTCGTCCGGTGAACCGATGGTCGCGATCGCCGCGCAACCGGACACGGCGTGGTTGAAGGTGACCCGGTAGTCGCCGCGACCCACACGCTCGGTGCGCACCACCCTGGAACTCCGCACGACCGCGCCGACGTAGTCGGTGACCACCCACGTCGGGTAGCGGGCGATCTGCAGGTGGAACGAGTAGTAGTCCGTGAGCCTTCCGCTGGTGCCCTTGGTCTGCACGAGCACGGTGTTGCGGTTCTGGTGGCTCGCCGTGAAGACCACACCGGAGTAGTCCACCCTCCCGGCGCCGGGGTCGCCGATGGTGGCGACGAAGGACGAGGCGCTGACGTCCCGGTCGAACGTGACCTCGAACTGCCCGTAGCCGACCTTCTTGACGCCGGTGACACCGCTACCGCGGCGCAGATTGCCCTTGTTGTCGACCACGGCGTAGTTGCCGGCGCACTGGACGTGCAGCACGACGCCGTGGTCCTCGAGGGTGTCGTAGCTCAAGGTCGTCTTCGTCTCGACGTACACACCGAACGGGCCGAGGTGGCCGCTCGCGGTGAACGCGAGCCAGCTCCAGCTGTCGCCCGGCGGCAGGCCGTTGATGGTGGCGGTGTACGAGCAGTTGCTGACGTCCTGGTTGAAGGTGAACTCGTACCTGCCGCGGTCGAGGCGCTGGTAGTCGACCACGCCGGAACCGGAGGTCAGCTGGGCGGCATCGGGACTGGTGATCGCCCAGAGGTCGGTCGCCGGTGCGGCGGCGGCCAACGGAACAGTCACCAGAGCCGCTACCAGCACCGTCGCCACACCGAGCGCTACCGCTCTTACCCATCGAAGCATGGCACCGACGTTAGGACCGTTGGGCCGCAACGGCTTGCGCTCGCGGTGATCTGTTCCGCTGGCCGGTCAGCGACGCCGGCGCCGGGACTTCAGGTAGTCGCTCACCACCGCGGCGCCAAGCCCGTCCTCGTCCGGCGACACGACCCGCCCACCACCACGCCGAGCCACGATGTCCACAAAGGCCGCGAGCCGTGGATCATCGCCCAGCTTGAACACCGAGATCGTCGCCCCGAGCCGGGCCAGCTGATCCACCTCGTTCAGCGTCTTGGTCAGCGTGCGCGGCAGCGGCGGGTAGTTGAACTCCGCGTCGCCGTCGGGTTCCAGATGCGCGGTGGGCTCGCCATCGGTCACGACCAGGATCACGGGCTGTGCGTCGGGATGACGCCGGATGTGCCGTCCCGCCAGCAACAACGCGTGGTGCAGGTTCGTGCCCTGCTCCCACACGCCCTCCAGCGCGGTCAGCTCACCGATGTCGACGGCCTCGGCGTAACGCCCAAAAGTCACCAACTGCAACGCATCCGTCCGGAAACGGGTGCGCACGAGGTGATGCAAAGCCAAGGCCGTGCGCTTCATCGGCACCCAACGGCCGTCCTGCACCATCGACCAGGACGTGTCCACGCACAACGCAACAGCGGCGCGGGTGCGGTGTTCGGTCTCGGACACCTCCAGGTCCACGACGTCCATCGACATGGAGCCCGAGCGCAGCACGGAGTTGCGCAGGGTTCTGGGCACGTCCCACGGCTCGGTGTCGCCGAACTGCCAGGGACGCGTCGACCCCATCAGTTCGCCCGCGGCACCGGCGGAGACCGTGTCACGCGAGCCCTGCGACGAGCGGAGCTGGTCCACGACGCCGCGCAGGGCCGTCTCTCCCATGCGCCGCAACGCTTTCGGGGTGAGCCGCAGCGAGCCGTCCGGGGCCCGCTCCAGGATGTTCTGCTGGCGCAGGGCCTTCTCCAGCTCCGCGAGCCGGCGGGCGTCGACCGAGGCCGACTCGCCCAGCTGGCGTTCCAGCGCCTCCAGGTCGATGTCCTCCAGGCGGGCGCCCGGATAGGCCTGCGAGAGCTGCTCGGCCAGCGCGTCCAGTTCGGCCAGATCGGCCATCGCCTGCGCGCCTTCGCCCAGACCCAGCGGGTCCTGGCCGCGGAAGCGCGCCGAGGAGGTCCAGTCCTCGCCCGGCCGCAGCCTCTGCAGCAGGGAGTCCAAAGTGGACAGCTGGGAGCCGATGCCGCCGAAGGCCTGCTGGGACAACGCGCCCAGCTCGGCGCGCTGGGCGTCGGTCATCGAGTTCATCATGCGTTGCGCGGCCGCCGAGCGGGTGGCCAGGGCGTCGATGAGCTCGTCGACGTTGCGGGGGTTCTCCGGGAAGAACTCGCCGTGCTTGCGCATGAAGTCGTCGAACAGACGCGGCGTGTCGGGCGAGCTCGCGGCGTGCGCCTCCAGCAGGGAGTTCAGGTCGCGCAGCATGCGCTGGATGCGGCGGACGTCCTCGGTGCCGACGTTGGACAGCGCTTCCTTCATGCCCTGGAAGCGCTGGTCCAGCAGCTCCCGGCCGAGCAGGTCGCGGATCTGCTCGAACGCCGCGCGAGCCTCGGGAGAACGCCAGTCGTAGTGCGACAGCTCCTGCACGGCCGCGGCGGTGCCCTGCGGCAGGGCGTCGAGCTGGGCCTCGCGGAAGCGCGCGTCGTCGGACGGATCCGGGAACAACGCGCGGCGCTCGGCTTCCAGTGCCTCGTCCAGCAGCCGGCGAACCTCGGACAACGTGCCGTCCAGGCGGTGCCGGCGCTGGATCGACGCGCGGCGCTGCCACAGTCTCGACGTCAGGTCGTCCAGGCCGCGGGTGCCGTCGACGCCGCGGCGCAGCAGTTCGCGCAGAGCGGACGACGGGGAGGCGCCCTCCATGATCTCGCGGCCGAGGTCGTCGACGGCCGCGCGGAGATCGACGGGCGGCGCCAGCGGGTCAGCGCCGCCGCCCCAGCGTCCGTAGCGATATCTCATCCGTACACCGATCGGTCGTCGTCGGAGGAGGTGTCCTTCGACAGGTTGCGCGTCAGGTACAGCGACTCCAGGGCCAGTTCGACGGCCGAGGCGATGCGGCCGACCGGGTCCTTCGGGCCCGCGCCCAGGCGTTCCGCCACCTCGTGCAGGATCGGCAGCTCCGGCAACGCGGCCAGCAGGTCGCCGGCGTGCACGCGGTCACCGGTCGCGACCGGGTGGCCGTCGGAGACGACCTCGGCCAGCGCGCGCAGGTTCAGCCCGCCCAGGCGAGCCCGCGCCGTGTCGGCGATCGAGCGGCGCAGCAGGTGCACGAGCACCTCCTCCTCGCGGCCCTCCTCCCCCGCCTCGAACTCGAGCTTGCCGCGCAGCACGTCCGGCACGGACTCGAGGTCGATCGGGCGCGCGATCGCCGGGGTCTCGCCGATCAGCGCGGAGCGCCGCAGTGCCGACGCCGCAACGGTTTCCGCCGCCGCCACCGCGAACCGGGCGGACACACCGGAGCGCTGGTCGATCGACGACGACTCGCGCAGGTGCCGCACGAACCGGGCGATGATCTCCAGCAGGTGGTCGCCGACCTCCGCCACGAGACCGGCTTCCTGGCGCACCAGGTCGACCTCGGACTCGATGTCCAACGGGTAGTGCGTGCGCACCTCGGCGCCGAAGCGGTCCTTCAGCGGCGTGATGATGCGGCCGCGGTTCGTGTAGTCCTCGGGGTTCGCGGTCGCGACGAGCAGCACGTCCAGCGGCAGCCGCAGCGTGTAGCCGCGGACCTGGATGTCGCGCTCCTCCATGACGTTCAGCAGCGCGACCTGGATGCGTTCGGCCAGGTCAGGAAGCTCGTTGATGGCGATGATGCCGCGGTGGGCGCGGGGCAGCAGGCCGTAGTGGATCGTCTCCGGGTCGCCCAGGCTGCGGCCTTCGGCGACCTTCACCGGGTCGACGTCGCCGACCAGGTCACCGACGGACGTGTCGGGCGTCGCGAGCTTCTCCGCGTAGCGTTCGTCGCGGTGCCGCCACACCACCGGCAGCTCGTCACCGAGCTCGGCAGCGCGCCTCTTCGACTCCGGCGTGATCGGGTCGAGCGGGTGTTCGCCCAGCTCGGAGCCCTCGATCACGGGCGTCCACTCGTCGAGCAGCGTGATCAGGGTGCGCAGCAGCCGGGTCTTGCCCTGGCCGCGCTCGCCGAGCAGGACGACGTCGTGGCCTGCCAGGAGCGCGCGTTCGAGCTGCGGCAGCACCGTGCGGTCGAAGCCGATGATGCCGGGCCACGGGTCGCGCCCCTCGCGCAGTGCCGCGAGGAGGTTCTCCCTGATCTCGGTCTTGACGCCGCGCGGCAGGTGCCCGGCGGCGCGCAGTTCGCCCGCCGTGCGGGCCAGGTTCTGGGTCACGCAGACGACGCTACGCACCGAAACCTGCCCCGTCGACGTGGAGCAACTCCAGGCGCGGACGCACCTCGTGCAGCAGAATGCAGGGCGATATGAGCAACTCAGTTGATTTCAGGTGGGCGCCTTCTCCCGCGGACTGGCGGGCCAGCCTGCGCGCGATGGTGCCGATGTTCAAGTGGGCGCCGTGGTTCGCCGTCGCGCTCGCCGTCATCTCGCTCGTGCTGCTGTCCGGCTTCGACGACATGCTGCCGGTCGCGCTGTTCGGCCTGGTGTGCGCGCTGGTGATCGGGTTCATGGAGCCGGTCGCGGTGTGGTGGCGCTTCTCGTCGGACGAGATGATCAGCCGGACCGTGGTGGGCAGCGCGGACGACAGGTCGTTCCGGATGGCCGTCGGCACCACGGTGCGCGAGGAGATCGTCTGGCAGGAACTGCCGTCCTGGACCGAGACGCGGCAGGGCTTCGTGCTGGAGACCCTCGACGACGGCGCGGCCTCGCTGTCGGTGCCGCGCAGGGCCTTCGCGTCCGATGAGGACGCCGCGTCGTTCCGCACGTTGCTCGAACAACACATCGGACCGGCCAAGTAGGTGTCTCGGATCGGGCACACCGGGTGGGGCAAGTCGGCCAGGGCCACGTAATCTCGTCGAGTGTCCTGTGCGAGTGCCACGCTGGTCGTGTGGACATCGGGATGGCTGCACGGTCTAGCCGCCGCCGACGATGTCCTCGACGCCCTGCAAACGTGGGCCGAGCAGCACGAGGTGGTGGCCGACGACGACGGCACCGCCACGGCGCTCGACCTCCCCGGTCCAGACGAGGCCCCGGTGGGCCCCGCCCTGCTGCTGGCCGCCCTGCGGCGCGCGGGCGCGACTTCGGCGCGTCTGGCGTTGCCGGTACCCGGCGACGTGCGGGGACTCGGCGGCAAGGGCCCGCTCTCGATCTGCGCGCTGCGTTCCGGCGAGGCGCTCGTGATCCCGTCCGTGCACGTCGGACTGGTGCCGAAGATCGTGGCCGACGGCGTGATGCGGTGGACGGTGTTCGACCTGCCGTCGTCCAACGGCCTGGAGCACATCCCGATCGGCGAGGCCGAGCACGGCCTGGGCGCGGCGCTGCGCGAGGCGACGGCGGCGCTGGCGACCCTGGACGTGGCCAAGCACCGCCCGAACGTGCGCAAGGAGATCTCGGACCTGGCCGCCGCGAACTCGACGCTGCCCTGGCCGGACGCCATGCCCCCACGCGCGCTGCGCGTGCTGCAGCGCGCCGCCGAGGTGGACGCGATCGTGTCGGTGGCGAAGTCGGACGCGCCCGGCGGGGCGATGTCGGCCTCGGCGATCGAGGCACGCACCGATGCGTTGCGGCCGCTGTCGGAGGCGGTGCGGCGGGCACGGTGCGCGGCGGTGGACGAGGCCGTGCGGGTGCTGGCGGACTCCGGCGCGGGCCGGCACTGAGCCCTACGGCGTGCGCCTCCTCAAGGTCACCGCGCCGAGCACCAGCGCAAGCAGCCCGCACGCGGCCACCACAGCGAGGTCGAGCACCAGCGCCCCGGTGACGTCGGAGGACACCGTCACGGCCGTGAGAGCGTCCACGGCGTAGGACAGCGGCATGACGTTGGACAGCCACTCCAGCACCGGCGTCATCTCCGCGCGCGGCGCGAACAGCCCGCACAACAGCACCTGCGGCATGACGAACAACGGCATGAACTGCACGGCCTGGAACTCGGTGCGGGCGAAGGCGCTCGCGAAGAGTCCCAGCGCCGTGCCCAGCAACGCGTCGAGCCCGGCGATCAGCACCAGCAGCCAGACCGAGCCGCCGATCGACAGGCCGAGCCACGTCAGCGAGATGCCGACGGCGACGAGCACCTGCACCAGCGCCACCGACCCGAACGCCAGCGCGTAGCCGAACAGCAGGTCGAGCTTGGCGATCGGCATGGTCATCAGGCGTTCCAGCGTCGCGGTCGTGCGTTCGCGCAACGTCGTGATCGACGTGACGATGAACATGATCGCGAACGGGAAGACCGCCAGCAGGGCCGGTGCGGCGCGGCTGAAGGCCTGGTCGGAGTTGAAGACGAAGCGCAGCAGGATCAGCAGCAGTGACGGCATGAAGACCATCAGTCCGACCGTGCGGTGGTCGTGACGGAACTGGCTCAGGATTCGCAGCGTGGTCGCGAGCGTGATCGAGGTGTTCACACCGCCTCCTTCGCCCGGACCAGGTGCAGGAACGCCTGCTCCAGGTCGGCCGTACCGGTGGCGCCCAGCAACGCGGCGGGCGTGTCGTCGGCCAGCAGCTGGCCGTCGCGCATCAGCAGCAGGCGTTCGCAGCGTGCCGCTTCGTCCATGACGTGGCTGGACACCAACAACGTGACGCCGCGGGAGGCCAACGTGCGGAACAACGTCCACAGCTCGTCACGCAGCAACGGATCGAGGCCGACCGTCGGCTCGTCGAGCACCAGCAGTTCCGGCGACCCGAGCAGCGCGACGGCCAGGCTCGTCCTGGACAGCTCGCCGCCGGAGAGCGACGACACGAGTTGGTCGGCCTGACCGTGCAGGCCCACCTCGTCGATCACGCGCTGCACGTCCGAACGGTTGGCACGCAGCACCGCCGCGAAGTAGCGGAGGTTCTCGACGACGGTCAGGTCGGCGTAGACCGCAGGGTTCTGGGTCGCGTACCCGATGCGGTTGCGCAGGCCGGGGCTGCCGGCGGGCTCGCCGAGCACGTCCACGGAGCCGGACTCGACGATCTGCACGCCCACGATCGAGCGCATCAGCGTGGTCTTGCCGCAGCCGCTCGGGCCCAGGAGCCCGGTGACACTGCCCTGCGGGATCGCACAGCTCACGTCCCGCAGGACCAGACGCTTGCCCCGGCGCACCCGGAGCCCGGTGACCGCAACGGCCGCGGAACTGGTCATCCACCAATTCTTCGCCCGTTGAAAACCGGTGTCTAGTGGCGGACCGGCCTCTTCGCCGGTTCGCAACACAACGGCGCGCACAGCTCGCCGTTCACCGTGCAGCCGGCCGCGGTGAAGGACGACAGCTTCCGCGCGGGAACGCCGTCGACGTGCTCCGCGACGAGCTCGACCACGAGCTCGGCGAAGCGCGGGTCCGAGTTCGGGGTGGCGGCGCGGGCGAACTCCATGCCCAGCTCCACGGCCCGGTCGCGGGCCTCGGTGTCGAGGTCCCACACCACCTCGAGGTGGTCGGACACGAACCCGATCGGGCACACGACGACGCCGCTCACGCCCTTGGCGTGCAGGGCGTCGATGTGGTCGACGATGTCCGGCTCCAGCCACGGGATCTGCGGCGGGCCCGACCGCGACTGCCACACCACGTCGTACTCGGTGATGCCCAGTTCCGCGGCGACCAGCCGGGAGGCCTCCACGACCTGGCGCGAGTACCGGTAGCCACCCTCGGCGGGCGGCCCAGCGGCCTTGTCGGCGGACACCGGCACCGAGTGCGCGGTGAAGACCAGCCGGAACTGACCGGTCAGCGAGGCGGCAGCGGCCCGGACGCCGTCCGCGAAGGCCGAGATGAACAGCGGGTGGTCGAAGAACTGGCGCAGCTTCACCAGCTCGGGGCCGTCCGGCACGGCCTGCAGCGCCCGCACGATGTCCTCGTCGTACTGCCGGCACGCGGAATAGCCGCCGTAGGCCGAAGTCGGGAACACCAACGCCCGGCGAACGCCGTCGGACTTCATCTGCCCGACGACGTCCTCGACCATCGGGTGCCAGTTGCGGTTGCCGAAGTAGATCGGCAGCTCGAAGCCGAGCGCGCGCACGGCCTCGATCGCCTCGAGGTTCAGGCGGTTGATCGGCGAGACGCCGCCGAAGTGCTGGTAGTGGGCCTCGACCTCGTCCAGCCGCTCCGGCGGCACGCCACGTCCGCGAACCACGTTCTCCAGGAAGGGGCGGACGTCCTCAGGACCTTCCGGGCCGCCAAAAGACAGCCACAGCAGCGCGTCGAAACTCACCGCCCCATCCAATCACGACGCGCTGAGCCAAGGCCCGACACCCGCCGTGTCGAGGAACGCGGGGGCCCCGCGTTACCCACTGGGTAACGCGGGGCCCCCGCGTGCCGTCAAAAGCAGGCTAGAGGCCGAGGAAGTGGACGCCTCCGTCTACGAACACCATCGAGCCCGTGGTAGCCGGGAACCAGTCGGACAGCAGGCCGCAGACCGACTTCGCGACCGGCGTCGGGTCGTCGACGTCCCAGCTCAGCGGCGCCTTCTCGCCCCACATCTTCTCCAGCTCGACGAAGCCGGGGATCGACTTCGCGGCCATGGTGCGCACCGGGCCGGCCGAGATCAGGTTCACGCGGATGCCGTCCGGGCCGAGCTCGCGCGCCATGTACCGGTTGATCGACTCGAACGCCGCCTTCGCCGCGCCCATCCAGTTGTAGGCGGGCCACGCCTGGCGGGCGTCGAAGTCGAGGCCGACGACCGACGAACCGTGCGACAGCATCGGGCGGACGGCCTGCACGAGCGACTTGTACGAGTACGCCGAGACGTGCATCGCGACGGAGACGTCCTCCCACGGCGCGTCCATGAACGGCGCGCCGAGGCAGCTCTGCGGGGCGTAGCCGATGGCGTGCACGACGCCGTCGAGGCCGTCGACGTGCTCACCGACGCGCTCGGCCAGCGTGTCGAGGTGCTCCTGGTTCTGCACGTCGAGCTCGACCACGGGCGCGGGCTTGGGCAGGCGCTGGGCGATGCGCGTCACGAGGCTCATCCGGCCGAACCCGGTCAGCACGACCTCGGCACCCTGCTCCTGGGCGACGCGTGCGACGTGGAAGGCGATCGACGCGTCGGTGATCACGCCGGTGATCAGCAGTCGCTTGCCTTCGAGCAGTCCGGTCACTTGATCAAACCCCTTCAGTTTCAGTGGCCCATGCCGAGGCCGCCGTCGACCGGCAGCACGGCACCGTTGATGTAGCCGGCCTCGTTCGCCGCGAGGAACGTGACGGCGCGCGCGATCTCTTCCGCCGCACCGTAACGACCGGCCGGGATCTGCTTCAGCGCGGCCTCGCGGACGGCCTCTGGCAGGTCGTTGGTCATGTCGGTGGTGACGAAGCCGGGCGTGATGACGTTCGCGGTGATGTTGCGCGAACCCAGTTCCAGCGCGATCGAGCGGGCCATGCCGACCATGCCGGCCTTGGACGCGGCGTAGTTCACCTGGCCCGCGCCACCCATCAGGCCCACGACCGACGAGATGAAGACGATGCGGCCGAACTTCTTGCGCAGCATGCCGCGGGAGGCGCGCTGGGCGAACCGGAACGCGCCGGTCAGGTTCGCGTCGACGACCTGGGTGAACTGCTCCTCGCTCATGCGCAGCAGCAGCGTGTCCTGGGTCATGCCGGCGTTGCAGACGAGCACCTCGACCGGGCCGTGCGCGGCCTCGATCTCGGTGAACGCGGCGTCGATCTCTTCCGAGTTCGTCACGTCGCACTTCACGCCGAGCAGGCCCTCGGGAGCGCCTGACCCGCGGTGCGTGACGGCGACCTTGTCGCCCTGCGCGGCGAACGCCTGCGCGATGGCGAGGCCGATGCCGCGGTTGCCTCCGGTGACCAGAACGGACCGACTCACTTGCTCTCCCTGCAATCGCTGCTGGTTGACCGGCTGAGGTTATCGGCTACCGGCAGGTAGTCCGGCATCGGCGGAGCCATGTCACATCAAGCGGTGCATGATCGGGTGATGCGGGCCCTACTCGATCAACTTCGGCGCCACGTGGACGGTGACGTCCTCGACGACCCGGCGAGCCGGGCCCTGTATTCCGCGGACGCCTCCAACTACCGCCACGTGCCGCGCGTCATCGTCCGTCCACGCACGACAGACGCCGTCATCGCCGCCGTCGCGCTGGCCGCCGAGCACGGCGTGCCGATCACCAGCCGCGGCGCCGGGACGTCCATCGCGGGCAACGCGTGCGGCACCGGCCTGATGCTCGACTTCAGCCGCTACCTGGACTCGATCGAGATCTCCGGCGACCGGGCGCTCGTGCAGCCGGGCGCGGTGCTCGACCGCGTGAACGCCCAGGCCGGCGATTACCTGTTCGGCCCGGACCCGTCCACGCACTCCCGCTGCACGATCGGCGGCATGATCGGGAACAACGCGTGCGGCGCGCATTCGGTCAAATGGGGCAAGACCAGCGAGAACGTCGCGAACCTGCGGGTGCTGACCGTCGACGGCCGCACGTTCGACACCACGAGCCCTCCCCCGTTCGACCTGCCGGAACACGACCCGGCGTGGTTTCCGCAGCTCAGCCGCCGGGTCAGCGGCTACGCCCTGGACGCGCCCACGCTGACCCAGCAGCTCGTCGGCACCGAGGGCACCTGCGTGGTGCTGCTGGGCGCCGAGCTCAAGCTGGTCCGGCGCCCGGAACGCCGCATCCTGGTCGTACTGGGCTTCGCGGACACCTACGACGCCGCCGACCAGGTCACCCAGATCGAGGACGCGCTGGCGGTCGAGGGCATCGACGAGGCCCTGGTCCGCAGCGTGCGCACGCGCCCTGACCTGCCGGAAGGCCGCAGCTGGCTGTTCGTCGAGGTGGAGGACCGCCCCGAACGGGTCGCGAACCTCACCAGGAATTCGATGATCATCCACGACCCGGTGCACCAGCGGGCGCTGTGGCGGATCCGCGAGGACGGCGCCGGCCTGGCGACCCGCACGCCCGACGGCGGTGAGGCGTGGTCGGGCTGGGAGGACGCCGCGGTCCCGCCGGAACGCCTCGGCGCCTATCTGCGGGAGTTCGACCGGCTGCTCGCCCGGCACGGCCGGCGCGGCATCACCTACGGCCACTTCGGCGAGGGCTGCCTGCACGTCCGCATCGACTTCGACCTGGCACACGGCTACCGCGAGTTCCTGGAGGACGCGGCCGACCTCGTGGTGAGCCACGGCGGCAGCCTCTCCGGCGAGCACGGTGACGGCCAGGCGCGGTCGGAGCTGCTCAGCCGGATGTACCCGCCGGCGGCGATCAAGGCGTTCCAGGAGTTCAAGCACGCCTTCGACCCGCACAACCTGCTCAACCCCGGCCGGATCGTGCAGCCCCGCAAGCTCGACGACGACCTGCGCATCCTCGTCGCCCCGCCGAAGATCCCCACCCGCGCGGAGTTCGCGAGCGACACCCGGCGGTGCGTCGGCGTCGGCAAGTGCCTGAACACCAAGGGTGGCGTGATGTGCCCCAGCTACCGCGTCACCAAAGAAGAGAAGCACTCCACGCGTGGGCGCGCACACCTGCTGTTCGAAATGCTCGCGGGCGACGTGATCAAGGACGGCTGGCAGTCGGCCGAGGTGGCCGAGGCGCTGGACCTCTGCCTGGGCTGCAAGGGCTGCAAACGCGACTGCCCGGTCGACGTGGACATGGCGAGCTACAAGGCGGAGTTCCTGCACGAGCACTACAAAGGCCGGCTGCGCCCGCGCTCGCACTACGCGATGGGCCGGCTCCCGACGTGGCTGAAGTACGGGCTGGTCAACAGGTTCACCGCGAAGCTCGGCCGGTTCGCCGGGATCACACCGGAACGTGAGCTGCCGACGCAGACCACGCCCCTGCTCAAGCAGCTGCACCCGCTGGGCACCGGCGACCCGGTCCTGCTGTTCCCCGACACGTTCACCAACCACTTCGAGCCGGGCATCGGCATCGACGCCGCGAACGTCCTGGCACACCTGGGAAACCGCGTCGAGCTGCCGGGCTCTGTCTGTTGTGGACTGACCTTTCACTCGACCGGCCAGTTCACGCAGGCGCGCAAGACGATCGAACGAACAGCACGGGCACTGCTGCCGTGGACCAGCAGGCGTGTCCCGGTGATCGGCCTGGAGCCGAGCTGCACGGCGTTCCTGAAGACGGAGGCCCCGAAGCTCTCCCACGACCCGGCGGTGCATGCACTCGCCGAGGCCACCCGCACGTTCGCCGAGCACGTCGCACCGAAGCTGCCGCAACTACCGGGTGCTCGTGAAGCCGTTGTGCAGACCCATTGCCACCAGTACGCGGAGCTGGGCTTCGAGGCCGACCGCGAGGCGATGATCAGGTCCGGCCTGCAGCCGAAGATCGTCGAGGGCTGCTGCGGGCTGGCGGGCAACTTCGGATTCGAGCAGGGGCACTACGAGGTGTCCATCGCGTGCGCCGAGCAGGACCTGCTGCCCGCCCTGCGCGCCAACGAGGACGCGCTGGTGATCGCAGACGGCTTCAGCTGCCGCACGCAGATCCGCCACACCACCGACCGCAGACCGGTGCACCTGGCCACCGTGCTCGCGACCCTGCTGGCCTGAACGGGAAGCGGAGGGCGGTCGCCGCAAGACCGCCCTCCGCGGGTCTTAGTCCTCGTCCAGGACCGAGTCCTTCGAGGTCTCGCGCATGAACCCGTAGACCAGCAACGAGATCAGCACGCACCCGGCGACGTAGTAGAAGAACACCGACTCCATGCCGGCCTGCTTGAACCACAGGGCCACGTACTCGGCCGTCCCGCCGAAGATCGCCACGGTCAGCGCGTACGGCAGGCCGACCCCGAGGGCGCGGATGTTCGTCGGGAACAGCTCGGCCTTCACAATCGCGTTGATCGACGTGTAACCGGTGACGATCACCAGGCCGCCCAGCATCAGCAGAAACGCCGGGAACGCCTCCGAGGTCTTGGCCAGCGTCGACAGCAGCGGCACGGTGGCCAGCGTGCCGAGCACACCGAACCCGAGCAGCAGCGGGCGGCGGCCGATCCGGTCGGACAGCGCGCCGGCGATCGGCTGCAGCACCACGAAGATCAGCAACGCGCCGAAGTTGATCCAGCTGACCGTCGCGGCGTCGATCTTGCTGGTGTTCACCATGAACTTCTGCAGGTAGGTCGTGTACGTGTAGAACGCGACCGTGCCGCCCAGCGTCAGGCCCACGACGAGCAGGCATTCCTTGGGGTGCTTGAGCAGCGCCCTGAAGGTGCCCTGCTGTGCCTGGTCCTGGGCCTTGTCCTTCTGCTTCTCGAAGCTCGCCGACTCGTCCATGCCGCGGCGCAGCCACATCACGATGATCGCGCCGGTCGCGCCGATGACGAACGCGATCCGCCAGCCCCACTCCATCATCTCGGCCTTGGAGAGGAACTGCTGCAGCACGATCTGCACGCCCAGCGCCACGAGCTGACCGGCCGTCAGCGTCACGTACTGGAAACTGGAGTAGAAGCCGCGGCGCGCGGGTGAGGCCACTTCGGACAGATAGGTCGCCGAGGTCGCGTACTCGCCGCCGACCGACAGCCCCTGCAACAACCGCGCGAGCACCAGCAACACCGGCGCGGCCACGCCGATGGTCGCGTACGAGGGCGTGAGAGCGATGATCAGCGAGCCGAACGCCATCAGCGTGACCGACAGCGTGAGCGCGGCGCGGCGGCCGTGGCGGTCGGCGTAACGGCCGAGCAGCCAGCCGCCGAGCGGGCGCATGAGGAAGCCGACCGCGAACACGGCGGCGGTGTTGAGCAGCTGCGCGGTCTGGTCGCCCTTGGGGAAGAACGCGGCCGCGAAGTAGATGCTGAACGCGGTGTAGGCGTACCAGTCGTACCACTCGATCAAGTTTCCGACTGATCCGCGCAGCACGTTCGCCACCACTCGGCGCTCGGCGCGTTTCTCCTCAACGACTGTCATGCCCGACACGATCTCGGCGCGACCGCACCCGTCACAACCTGGGCTGTCGGTTCTTTACAGTCACTTAAGCGCGTCGCCTCACACATGAAACGACCATCTGGGGCGATACTTCTCCAATGCGGGTGCTGTTGGTCGAAGACGACGACGGTGTCGCCGACGCCCTGGTGGAGGCACTGCGGGCGAACGGCCACCGGCCCACCCGCGTGCGCAGGGGCTCCGATGCGTTGATCGCGCACCGCGACGCGGACGTGGTGCTGCTCGACCTCGGCCTGCCCGACCAGGACGGCCTGGAGGTGCTGCGCAAGCTCCGCAAGATCGACCCGGTGCCGGTGCTCGTGCTGACCGCGCGCGGCGACGAACGCACCGTCGTGCGCGGGCTGCGGCTGGGCGCGGACGACTACCTGGTCAAGCCCGTGCGGCTGGCCGAGCTGCTGGCCCGCATCGACGCGGTGGCGCGGCGCAGCGCGGCCCGGTCCCAGGAACCGGACGACGTGGTGCGGGTGTCCGATGTGGAGATCGACCTGCAGGGCCGCCAGGTCGTGGTCGGCGGGCGCGAGATCTCCTTGACCACCAAGGAGTTCGACGTGCTGGCGGTGCTGGCGCGCCGGCCGGGCACGGCGGTGAGCCGCCAGCAGCTGATGGACGAGGTGTGGGGCAACGCGTTCGTGGCGGTGTCACGGACCTTGGACGTGCACCTCACGCAGCTGCGCGCCAAACTCGACCGGCCGGGGCTGCTGCACACGATCCGCGGTTTCGGCTACCGGCTCGGTGAATAGATGCGGCAACGGCTTCTGTTGGTGCTGCTGCTCTTCTCGCTCTCCGCGGTCACCGCATTCGCCCTCCCGTTGCTGATGAGCACCGCCTCCGAACGCACCCAGCAGTTCGTGATCAGCCGCACCGCCGACCTGGACCGCTTCGCCACGCTGCCCGCCGACGTCGTGGTGTCCGAGGCGCAGCGGCACACCGAGGTCTACGGCGAGGAGGTCGTGGTCGTCGACGCGGCCGGCACGCCCGTCGTCGAGGCCGGCATGAAGATCGCCGAGGTCTCCGCGCAGATCGACGCCGCCCTGCGCAACCAGCCCGCCGCGCCCGTGCCGACCGTGCTGCCGTGGAACGGCGGCGACGTCCTGTTCGCCCGGCCGGTCGGCACCGGCACGAAGGTCGCGGGCGCCGTGGTGCTGCGGGCGTCCACCCGCGTCGCGGCCCTGGACGTGGGCCGGCGCTGGGCGTTCGTGCTGGCCGGCGCGTTGCTCGCGGCCTGCGCCTGCGTGCTGCTGGCGCTGGTCGTCGCCCGGTGGCTGCTGCGGCCGTTGAAGGAGCTGGACCGGGGCGTGCGCGCGGTCGCCGAGGGCCAGCGCCGCACCCACGTCGTCGACACCGCGGGCCCGGCCGAGCTCAGAGCGCTGTCCGAGTCGTTCAACCGCATGTCGGACGCCGTCGCGGAGGCCGCCGACCAGCAACGCCGGCTGATCGCCGACGCCTCGCACCAGCTGCGCAATCCGATGGCGGCGCTGCGGCTGCGCGTGGACATGCTGCCGTCCAACGGTTCGCTGCTCACCGAGGTCGAGCGCCTCGAATCACTGCTGGACGGGTTGCTGGCACTGGCCTCGGCCGAGAGCACCGCGACCGAACGCGCGGCGGGCGGGCGTGAACCCGAGCTGGCCGATCTGCAGGTCGTGGCGCACGACCGGGTGGACGCGTGGCGCGCGGCGGCGGGCTCGTCGGGCGTGACGATCACCATCGACGACCGCGCGCACGGGCTGGTGCGGTGCGCGGTGTCGGACCTGGCGCAGGTGTTCGACGTGTTGCTGGACAACGCCATCAAGTACGGCGGCACCCAGGTCACCGTGGTGTGCGACCGGGCGACGCTGATCATCCGGGACAACGGCCCCGGACTGTCCACTGAGGACATGGAGCGGGCCACCGAGCGGTTCTGGCGCGGGGACGACTCGCAGCGCGGCACCGGCCTGGGGCTGGCGATCGCGGAACGGATCGTGACGGCGCACGATGGCACGTTGAGCCTGCGCACGGACGGCGGCCTGGTGGTCACGGTGGAGCTGCCGAAGGAGCCGCTGCTGTGAAACCCTTGACGCGCCGGACGTTCCTCCTCGGCACCCTCGCCCTCACCGCCTGCGGGTCGAGCGAACCCAGCGGCACCCTCAAGATCGCCGGTGGCGAACCCGGCGGCTTCTACTTCGACTTCGCGAGCCTGCTCTCCGACCTCTCCCCCGCGCCGCTGACGATCACCGCCGTCCAGACCGGTGGCAGCGGCGACAACCTCAAGCTCCTCCGCGAGGGTTCCGCCGACCTCGCGCTGTCGTTGAGCGACAGCGCCCACCTGGAGTCCGGCATCGTCGCGCTCGGCCGCGTCTACGAGAACTACCTGCAGCTCGTGGTCCTGGACTCGAGCCCGTACCGATCCGCCGCCGACCTGATCGACAAGCCGGTGTCGCTCGGCGCGGCCGGCTCCGGCGCGGCCCTGCAGGGCGAACGCCTCGCGCTGGGCGTGCGAGAAGAGCACTACCCGTTGCGCAACGCCGTCGACGCCCTGAAGTCCGGCGAGATCGCGGCCCTGCTGTGGTCCGGCGGCGTCCCGACCCCGGAGCTCAACAAGGCGAGCGGGATCAGGCTGCTGCCGCTGGACGGCTACCTGCCGCGGCTGCGCCAGGACTACGGCAAGGTCTACGAACGCGTCGACGTCCGCATGGGCGTGTACGGCTCACGGATGGACGTCCCCACCATCGGCACGCCGAACCTGCTGGTGTGCCGGCCGGACCTCAGCGCCGAGTACGCGGGCGCGATCGTGCGGCTCCTGGTCGCCAAGGCCGCGCAACTGGTGCCGGAGCAGGCGCTCGGCACTCAGTACCTCGATGTGCGCAGCCTCATCGACACGGGCAAGGTTCCTCTGCACCCAGGCGCCGCAGCGGAATACCGGAGGTTGCACGGATGATCATCACGATGGCCTCGATCTCGCTGGACGGCTTCATGGAAGGCCCGGACCACGACATCAGCTGGCACGTTGTCGACAACGAGATGCACGAGTACTTCAACTCTGAGCTGGCGCGGATGAGCAGGTTCATCGACGGCCGCCGCAACCACGAGACGATGCTCGAAGCGTGGCCGCACACCGACGAGCACCCCGAGTGGCCGCAACCGATGCACGACTTCGGCCGGATCTGGCGCGACATGCCCAAGATCGTCTACTCGCGGACCCTCGAGACCACCGACTGGAACACCACGGTCAAGCGCGAGATCGTGCCGGACGAGGTCAGGGCGCTGCCCGGCGACAGCATGGTCGGCGGCTCGCAGCTGGTGGGGTCGTTCCTCGAGCACGACCTGATCGACGAGATCCGGCTCTACCTCAACCCGACCGCGATCGGCAGCGGCACACCGTTCTTCAAAAAGCCGATCGCCCTGGCACTCAAGAGCACCAGGGCGTTCGGAGCAGGTGTGGTCGAGCTGATCTACGGCAGGCGCTGACCGAGGAGCAAGGCACCGGCGGCGGCGAACATCGCCGTCAAAGTGCCGAGCAGCAGCCACGGTTTCGAGGCGTCCGCCTGCTTCTTCTCGTAGCCGATCTGCTCGCCGAGCGTGTCGTACACCCGGCGCAGCTCCTCGGCGGAGGCGGCCTTGAAGAACTCACCGCCGGAGATCTTCGCGATCTCCTTCATCGAGTCGTCGTCGACCGGCACTGACTGCTGCCGGCCCTCGATGTCGACCACGCCGTCCTCGGTGCCGAACGAGATCGTGGAGATCGGGATCGCGGCCTTCTTCGCGTCCTCGGCCGCGTCGAACGCCTTGCGGGTGCCCACTGTCTCCTTGCCGTCCGTCATCAGCACGATGCGCGCGGGCGGCGGGCCCTCGGCGCCGCCGACGACCTTGCCGAACGAGTCGATCGACGCCATCGCGGCCACCAGCGCATCACCGGTCGCGGTCGACTGGGCGAGCTTGAGCCCGTCGATCGACTGCGTCACGGCGGCGCGATCCGTCGTCGGCGCCACCAGCACGGTGGCCGAGCCGGCGAACGAGATCAGCCCCAGGTTGATGCCCGGCGTGAGGCCCTCCGCGAACGACTTGGCGGCCACCTGCGCGGCTTCCAGCCGGGACGGCTTCACGTCCGTGGCCTTCATCGACAGCGACACGTCGACCACGAGCATCACGGTCGCCCGGTTGCGCGGCACCCGCTGCTCGGAGGTCGGCCCGGCCAGTGCGACCGT
Organism: Lentzea sp. NPDC051213; assembly: GCF_044455585.1. Lineage (NCBI taxonomy): Bacteria > Bacillati > Actinomycetota > Actinomycetes > Pseudonocardiales > Pseudonocardiaceae > Lentzea > Lentzea sp. NPDC051213. Next base: position 238,279 of record NZ_JBITEX010000001.1, on the reverse strand, counting down.
CAACAACGCCAGTGCGGCCAGCAGGAACGCCGCCGGCACGTGGCGCGACCAGCGTTCCCGTTTGGGCGCAACGCGTTCCAGCAGTTCGAGGTTCGTGAATCGCAGCACCCGCTTGTGGCGCATCCGCTGCACCACCACGTACCCGGCGGTCAGCACCGCGACGGCGATGAGCAGCAGGAACCACCACGGGGCGACGAAGTTCGAGAAGCTCACGCGACACCCCCTGACCAACGGCGCTTGCGCGCCACCACGAAACGAACAGTGTCCGCGATCCAGTCCGAGTCGGTCCGCAACACCAGGTGCCCGGCTCCGGCCCGGCGCAGACCGGCGGCGACCTCGGCCCGGTGTTCCGCGGCGGCCGCGTTGAACTCCTTGCGCAGCAACGGAGACGCGGTCACCTCGCGCTGCCGCCCACTCTCCGGGTCGGACAGCACGACGGTGCCGACCTCGGGCAGGTCGACGTCACGCGGGTCGACGATCTCGACGGCCACGATGTCGTGGCGTGCCGACAGAGCACGCAACGGCCGTTGCCACTCCATGCCGCCGAGGAAGTCCGAGATCACCACGATCAGGCCGCGCCGGCGTGGCGGGCGGCGCAGCTGCTCCAGCAACTCCGCCAGGTCACCGCGGGTGCCCTCGGCCGCTCGCGGCAGTTCGGCGATCTTGCGGATCATGCCCCGCGCGTGTGCCAGGCCACCGCGGGCCGGGACGCGCACGTTGTCCGCGCCCGTCGAGACGGCCGCGCCGATCCGGTTGCCGCCGCCGCGCGTCAGGTGCGCGACCGCGGCCGTCGCGGCGATGGCCAGGTCGCGCTTCTCGCAGACGGCCGTGCCGAAGTCGAGCGAGGGCGACAGGTCGATCGCGACCCACGTCTCCAGCTCGCGGTCGGCGACCGTCTCGCGGATGTGCGGGATCGTCGTGCGGGCCGTGACCGCCCAGTCCATCCGCCGCACGTCGTCGCCGGGCTGGTAGGCCCGCGCCTCACCCGGCTCGGAACCCGGCCCCGGCACCAGGCCGAGGTGGTTGCCCTGCAGCAGGCCGTCGAGCCGGCGTCGCACGTCGAGCTCCAGCATGCGCAGCGCCGCCTCCATCTGGACGCCGCGCAGCACCGGCGGCGCCCACGAGGGGCGCTCCTCGGCCTTCTCCCGACTCACTGCCTACCAGCCGGAACCGGCTGCTGCGGACGGGCCGACACCTGCGGCAACGGCACGATCTGCAACACGCGGGTGATGATGTGGTCGATCGGCACGCCGTCGGCCAGCGCGTCGTAGGAGAGCACCAGGCGGTGGCGCAGCACGTCCGGAACGACGTCCACGACGTCCTGCGGCAGCACGTAGTCGCGGCCGCGGACCAGCGCCAGGCCACGCGCGGCGGCGATGATGCCCAGCGACGCACGCGGCGAGGCACCGTAGGCGACCCAGCCGGCGACGTCGGTGAGGCCGTGCTCACCGGGCGCGCGGGTCGCGATCACCAGGCGCACCACGTAGTCGACCAGCGCGTGGTGCACGAAGACGCGCGACGCCACGCCCTGCAGGCGCACCAGTTCCTCGGGCGAGAGGACCTGGCTCGGCGTGGGCGCCTCGACGCCCATCCGGTAGACGATCTCGCGCTCTTCCTCGGCGGTCGGGTACTCGACCTGGATCTTGAAGAGGAACCTGTCGCGCTGCGCCTCCGGCAGCGGGTACACGCCCTCGTTCTCGATCGGGTTCTGCGTCGCCAGCACCAGGAACGGGTCCGGCATCGGGAACGTCCGGCCACCGATCGACACGTGCCGCTCGGCCATCACCTCGAGCATCGCCGACTGCACCTTGGCGGGCGCGCGGTTGATCTCGTCGGCGAGCACGAAGTTCGCGACCACGGGGCCGAGCTCGACGTCGAACGTCTCGGTCGACTGGCGGTAGATGCGGGTGCCGAGGATGTCGGCGGGCACCAGGTCGGGGGTGAACTGCATGCGCGAGAACGAGCCGCCGACCACGCGGGCGAACGTCTCGACGGCGAGCGTCTTCGCGACACCCGGCACACCTTCGAGCAGCAGATGGCCCTTGGCCAGCAGACCCACGAGCATCCGCTCGACGAGCCGGTCCTGGCCGACGATCACCCGCTTCACCTCGAACACGGTGCGTTCGAGCAGCTGGGCGTCACGAGCCGGGGTGACGGGCGCCGATGCGTTCGGCGTTGCCTCGGCGGCGGGCTCGGTCACGTGCGGGCCTCCATGCGAAACAGGGTTTTACCGATCGTGGTGCAGTCTTCCTGACGAGCTGTTCAACCTGCGTGAAGGGTGCCCAGGTCGTCCGGGGTGTCGACGTCGCGCGCCTCACCGGGCAAAGCGGACACTTCCACCGGCCCGAGCCGCTGGAGGGTCTTGCGCAGCGGCTGGTTCCGCGGGTCTTCCGGCAGTGCTCCGCGCAGGTCGGCCGTGTTCCAGACGCCGATCAGCCACTGCGTGCGGTCGTCCTTGAGCACGGCGTTGCGGCCCGGTTCGCGCAGCCTGGCGATCGTGTCCCTGGTGAGGCCGGGCTGGTCGACGGCGAGCACCGCGACCCATTCCGCGCGGACGTGCCGGAGTCCGGCGGCGAGTCCGGCGAGCGGTCCGCCACCGGGTGGATCCTCGCGGGCCCAGGTGACGCCGGTCAGGTCTTTCTCCGGTCCCACCACGATGATCTGCTCTGCATCGTCCACAACGGACAGAACGTGGTCCAGCAGCGTCGCGTCCCGATAGGACAGCGCCGCCTTGTCGACGCCGCCGAGCCGCTCGCCCTTGCCGCCGGTGAGGATGATCGCCGCGTACGTCACACCTGCCCCCTTGCCGCGATGTGGGCGGCCACGCCCTCCAGGAACAGGTGCAGGCCGAAGTCGAAGTCCGCCTCGACGTCCTCGATGGCGGATCCTTCGTCCAGGTCGAACACGCCGGACTCGATGATCTCCGCGAGCGCTGGCATCCGGCGCGGGTCGACGACCTCGCGCAGCACCTTGCCGTACCGGCTGCCGAACGCGGCCGGGTCGTCCGCGTATCCCTGCGCCAGCGTGATGCTCAGCCGTGCCTCGCCGTGCACGAAGGTCATCAGGCCCATCACGATGCCGACCTTCTCCCCCGGCTCGAGCGGCAGGCCGTGCAATGCACCGAGCGCGCGGTCGAACCACGCGAGGCTCGTCGGGCCGGTCGGCGGCCCGCCGATCGGGATCTGCAGGAACCACGGGCGTTTGCGAACGGCCACCAGCACCGCCTTCGCCCAGAACCCGAGGCGCTCGCGCCACTCACCGTCGGGCAACTGGGGCGGGGCTTCCATGGCCGCGTCGCCCATCAACGTGAGCAGCTCGTCCTTGCTCTTCACGTGCCGGTAGAGCGCCATCGTGGCGTTGCCCATCTCCGCCGCTACCCGTGCCATCGACACGGCGGCGAGGCCCTCGGCGTCCGCGACCGCGATGGCGGCCCGCGTGATGTCGGCGGCGTCGATGGACGGCTTGCGCCCCCTCTTCATACGTCTAGTCAAACAGATGCGTATGGCATACGCTCATTCGAGTATTGCGTATGACATACGCATAAAGGGGGTTGCGATGATCGTCGAGACAGCCGGGCTCTCGAAGAGCTACGGGACGAACAAGGTGCTCAAAGGCCTGGACCTGAAGGTCGCGGAGGGATCGGTGCTCGCGTTGCTCGGGCCGAACGGCGCGGGCAAGACGACCACCATCCGGATCCTGAGCACCCTCACCAGACCGGACGGCGGCACGGCGCGCATCGCCGGGTTCGACGTCGTGCGGGACGCGGCGAAGGTGCGCGGCGCGATCAGCCTGACCGGCCAGTACGCGGCCGTGGACGAGGAGCAGACCGGCCGGGAGAACCTGGTGATGATCGCGCGGCTGCGCCGGTTCACCCGCGGTGCGGCGCGTCGCCGTGCCGCGGAGCTGCTGGAGCGGTTCGACCTGGTGGACGCGGCCGGCCGCAGGGTCCGCACCTACTCGGGCGGCATGCGGCGCCGGCTGGACCTCGCGATGAGCCTGGTCGCGCAGCCGCGACTGCTGTTCCTCGACGAGCCGACGGCGGGGCTCGACCCGACGAGCCGCACGACGATGTGGGACGCGATCGGCGAGCTCGTCGGCGACGGCGTGACGATCTTCCTCACCACCCAGTACCTCGAGGAGGCCGACCGCCTCGCGGACCGGATCGTGGTGCTGCACAACGGTGACGTGGTCGCGGACGGCACCGCCGACGCACTCAAGAACCAGGTCGGCGGCACCCGGCTCGACCTCGGCTTCGGCTGCGCCGAGGACGCCGGGCGGGCGGAGGCCCTGCTCGGTGGCGTGCGCGTCGAGTCACGGCTCAGCGTGCCGTCGGACGGCAGCGCGACACACCTGCACCGCGTGCTGGACGACCTGCTGACCGCGGGCGTGCGCACGGAACGCGTGTCCACCCACCGCCCCACGCTCGACGACGTGTTCGCGGCGGTGGCGGCATGACCGGGTCGCTCACGATGGTCGGCCGCAGCGTGCGGCTGAGCCGGCGCAACCTCGACACACTGCTGATGTCGATCCTGCTGCCGGTGATGATGATGGCGCTGTTCGTCTACGTGTTCGGCGGCGCGATCGCCACCGGAACGTCCTATGTGAACTACGTGGTGCCCGGAATCATCGTGCTGTGCACCGGTTACGGCGCCAGCTCCACCGCGATGTCGGTCGCCGACGACATGAAGAAGGGCGCCGTCGACCGGTTCCGCTCGATGCCGATCAGCAGCTTCGCCGTCCTCACCGGCCACGTGACGGCGTCGGTGGCCCGCAACGCCCTCGCCACCGCGATCGTCGTGCTGGTCGCCGTCGCCATGGGGTTCCGCCCGTCGGCGACCGTGCTCGACTGGGTGCTCGCGATGGGGTTGCTGCTGCTGTACGTGCTGGCGCTGTCGTGGCTCGCCGCGGGCTTCGGCGTGATCGCGCGGTCGGTGGAGTCGGCGAGCCTGCTCGGCTTCTTCATGCTGTTCCTGCCGTACCTGAGCAGCGCGTTCGTGCCGACCGCGACGATGCCCGCGGTGCTGCGGGCGGTCAGCGAGCACCAGCCGATCACCCCGATCATCGAGACCGTGCGCGCGTTGCTGACCTCGGCGCCGGTCACCTCCGGGTGGCTCGCGCTGACGTGGGCGGCCGGCCTGCTCGTGGTGGCGTTCTGCCTGGCGACCTGGCTGTTCCGGCGGATCAGCTCCCGTTGAGGTGCAAGGCGTCCAGGCGGGTGAGCTCCTCGGTGGTGAGCCGGAGCGCACCCGCCTCGATGTTCTGCCGCAGGTGCGCGGGGTCGCCGGTGCCGGGGATGACGAGCACGTGCGGCCCCCTCGCCAGCGTCCACGCGAGCCGCACCTGAGCAGGCGACGCGTCGTGCGTCGCGGCGATCTCGTTGACCTCGTCGTCCTCGGCGTTCGTGCCGGTCTCCTTGTTCGCCCCGGCGAGCGCGAAGAACGGCACGAACGCGATCCCGCGCTCACCGCAGACGCCGAGGAAGTCGTCCTGCTCGGGGTGGTGGCCGAGCCCGTACGAGTTCTGCACGCACACGACGGGCGCGATCCGCAGCGCCTGGTCGAGGTGGTGCGGCCGCACGTTCGACAGCCCGAGATGACCGATCAGCCCGTCCTGCTGGAGCTTCGCGAGCTGCTCGAAGTGCGCGCTGACGTCGTCGAGCCCGCTGACCCGCAGGTTCACCACGTCCAGGTGGTCCCTGCCGAGCTGTCGCAGGTTCTCCTCCACCTGGCCCTTGAGCTGCCCCGGCGTGGCCAGCGGCAGCCACTCCCCCTGGGGCGTGCGGCTGGGTCCGACCTTGGTCACGATCACCAGGTCCCGCGGGTACGGCGCGAGCGCGCTGTTGATCAGCTCGTTGGCGGACCTCGTGGCGGAGAAGTAGAACGCGGCCGTGTCGATGTGGTTGACGCCGAGCTCGACGGCCGTCTGCAGCACCTCGATCGCCTGGGTGCGGCTGCGGGGTTTCGCCCTGGGGTCGAGCGCGGCTCCCTGCTGCGGCAGGCGCATCGCGCCGAAACCGATCCGGTTCACGGTCAGGTCACCCAGTCGCCACGTCACCTCGACCACTGTGCCAGCCTTGGTGGCGTGGGACTGTTCACGCTCGACGAGGCCCGGGCCGAACTGGCGCGGCTGCTGCCGGTGCTGGACGAGATCGTGCGGCTGCGCGCCGACGCCGCCGAACTCGCCTCCGGTGAGACCGCTCTGGGTGGTCTGCCGGAGTTCAAGGCCGCGCAGGCACGGCTGGACGAGCTGATGGAGACCGTGCAGCAGACCGGGGCCGAGCTGAAGGGCTTCGCGCCGTTGCTGGTCGACTTCCGCAGCGAGATGGACGGCGTTTCGGTGCTGCTGTGCTGGCTGGAGGGTGACCGGGAGCTGGCCTGGTACCACCGCGCGGATCTGGGGTTCGCGGGGCGTCGCCGGCTCTGACCCGGTGACCGGATCCGTCCGCTCCTCGGCCAGCGCGTGCCTGTTTCGGCCGCACCGCGCAGGACAGGCTTGGGACATGAAGCGAGCATTGATCGTCATCGACGTGCAGGAATCGTTCCGCCAGCGCCCCAACTGGGCCGAGGTGTCCAACCCGGACGTCGTGGGCCAGGTCAACCGCCTGGTCGACATGTCACGCGACGCCGGCGACCTGGTGGTGTGGGTGCTGCATTCCGAGCCCGGCACCGGCGACGTGTTCGACCCGGCTCTCGGCCACGTGCGGCTGATCGACGGCCTCAAGCCCCTCGACGACGAGCCGATCCTGACCAAGACCGCGCACAACGCGTTCACCACGACGAACCTGCAGCAACAGCTCACGCAGCGGGGCGTCCAGGAACTGCTGATCAGTGGCATCCGCACCGAGCAGTGCTGCGAGACGACCACCCGCGTCGGGTCGGACCTCGGGTTCGACATGACGTTCGTGACGGACGCGACCGCGACCATGCCGCTCCCCCACTGGCGGACGGGCAAGATCCTCGGCGTCGAGGAGATCATCGGGCGGACCGAGTACGTGCTGGCCGGTCGGTTCGCGCGGATCTCGGATGTCGCTACGCTGACCGGATCGTGACCAGAGTCGTCTTCCTGCTCGTACCTGGAGTGCACCTGCTCGACCTCGCGGGGCCGGCGCAGGTGTTCTCCAGCGCGGCCGACTTCGTGGGCGGCTACGAGTTGTCCTACGTCGGCGACTCGGACTCGGTGCTCAGCCACCAGGGCGTGCCGCTGGGGACCTCGGCCGAGCTGCCCGCGCTCGGAGTCCACGACCTGGTGTTCGTGCCGGGCTGGCGGTCGCCGCGGATCGTGGGCACCGGTGCGTTGAGCGCGAAGGCGTTGACGTGGCTGCGCGCGCACCACGACAAGGGCGGCACGGTCGCGAGTGTGTGCGCCGGTGCGGACGCGTTGGGTCGCGCCGGGCTGCTCGACGGCCGTCGGTGCACCACGCACCACGAACTGCAGGACGAACTCGAACGGCGCTACCCACAAGCACGGGTCGTGCGTGATGTGCTGTTCGTGGAGGACGAACGCGTCGTGACGTCCGCGGGCATCGCAAGCGGCATCGACCTAGCGCTGCACCTCGTCGCCGTCCGCCACGGCCCCGATGTGGCCGCGCGCATCGCACGCACGATGGTCGTCTACGCGCGCAGGAACGGTGACGACCAGCAAGCCAGCGTGCTGCTGCGCCACCGTTCGCACATCAACGAGACCGTGCACCGCATCCAGGACGTCATCGAGTCCCGCCTCGCCGACCGCCTCTCGCTGGCAGAGCTGGCGTCGGTCGCAGACTGCAGCGAGCGCACCGTCACGCGCGTGTTCGGCCGTGCGACCGGCATGACACCGCTGAAATACCAGCAGGCACTGCGCGTGGAACGGGCCGAGCACCTCATCGGCCAAGGCGCCACTGTGGAGGTTGCCGCGCGCTCGGTCGGCTTCGAGGACGCCCGGATGCTGCGACGTCTGCGATCCCGGTGAAATTGTCAGACCCGAGGAATAGTGTGGCCTGCGTGACGACTTTGGCGAACCGCCCCAACACCGCGTTGCTCGTGATCGACGTGCAGACCGGCGTGGTAGGCCACTCCCACAACCGTGACGAGGTAGTGGCCAACGTAGCCACGCTCGTCGACAAGGCCCGCGCGGCCGGCGTCGACGTCGTGTGGGTGCAGCACAGCAGCGAGCACATGCCTCGCGACACCGACGGCTGGCAGTTCGTGCCGGAACTGAAGCTCGCCGACGGCGAACCCGTGGTGCACAAGATCTATGCCGACTCCTTCGAGGAGACCGACCTCGAGGAAGTGCTGGCGGGCAAGGGCATCGGCAGCCTCGTCCTGTCCGGCGCGCAGACCGACGAGTGCATCCGCTCGACCCTGCACGGCGCCATCGTCCGCGGGTACGACGCCCTGCTGGTCAGCGACGCGCACACCACCGAGGACCTGTCGGAGTGGGGCGCCCCCACGCCGGACAAGGTCATCGCGCACACCAACCTCTACTGGGAGAACCACACGGCGCCTGGGCGCACGGCCGGTGTGGTCAAGACGGAGGACGCGTTCAAGCCAGCGTGAACTGTGCTGGTTCACGAGTAACCAGTACATGACTGGCGTACCCCCGGAGGGAAGCGCTGGCCGCGCAGGCGCCAGGCAGCGCAAGCCGCCGATCTGCCAGCAAGAGCGTCACGCCGCCAGCCGGTTGATCTCGTCGCTGCGCAACACCCGCACCTCAGGCCGAGCCCCCTTGGCCAGCGCGACCATCGCGCGGCCAAGCAACTCGGTGCTGGTGACGAAGCTGGGCGCCACCCGCTTCAACACCGGGAACAACCACGACGACCACGAGTAGATGTACCGGTAGATGCGGGTCCGCGACGTGGCCCCGTGGCGCGGCTGGATGAACCCCGGCCGCACCACGAACGCGGGCCGGTCCAGCGCGAGCACCTCGTTCTCGGTCCGCCCCTTCACCCGCGCCCACATCGTCTTGCTCCCGGCATCCGCGCCCTCGCCCGACACGTACACATACGTGCCACCAACAACACGCGCGGCCTCAAGCGCGTAGTCATGCGTCACGGGCGTGTACTCGGCCTCGTTCAACCCCGCCGACGTCACGCCCATGCAGTAGAAGCAGGCGTCCGCGTCGGCCAGCTCGGCGGCAACCGGTGACAGGTCACCGAAGTCGGCGTGCACGACGTGCCGCAGTTTGGGATCAGTCGACGTCAAAGGCGAACGCCCCACCGTCACGACCGAGTCGACGGCCGGGTCGAGCAGGCACTCCCGCAACGCGCCCTGACCCACCATGCCCGACGCGCCGAACACCACGATCTTCACGACGCCAACCTACGCCAGCGCCGCACCGGTGCGCTCGACGTCACCGGTCGCCAGCAGATCCAGCAACGCACCCCGCAGCAACGCGAGTTCGCGCGTCCGCGACGCCAGTCCCGCCGCGGTGTCGCGCACGTCCGCGGGCTGTGCCGACGCGAGCACGTCCAGCCAATCCTCCACGGTGGCGCGCGCGAACCCGGCCCACGGCCCGTCCGGCTCCACGAGCGAGCGGGCGTACGCCTCCAGCCACAGCGTCAGCAGCGGCCGGTGTGCGGGCGCGGACAGCCACTCCCACAACCGTGCCACGACGCCGGGGCCCGTGCCGATGTCGCTGAGTAACGCCAGTTCGTCGGCACGTGCGCGCGCCAGCAGGGCGCGGACCAGGCCGTCCTTGCTGCCGAACAGGTAGAGCAGGACCCGGGTGCTCGACCCGATCGCCGCCGCCAGCGGGCGCAGCGACAGGTCCGCGAGGCCGTGCGTGAGCACGTAGCGGTAGGCGGCTTCGAGAAGTTCGGTCTCCCGTGCGGACGGCATGGCGCTATCTTGGCACTACTGAAACAGTCGTGTCAGTAGGAGGAGCCCATGGACATCCGCCCTCTCAGCCAACCCGGCGACCTCGGCTGGGTCGTGCAGGCGCACGGCGAGCTCTACGCCGCCGAGCACCACTGGGACACGTCCTTCGAGGCGATGGTCGCCAAGATCGTCGGCGACTACGCGGCCGGGCACGACGAGCAACGTGAGGCCGCCTGGATCGCCGAGCTCGACGGCGAACGGGTGGGCAGCGTGTTCTGCATGCGCGAGAACGAAACCACCGCGAAGCTGCGCGTGCTGCTCGTGCACCCCAACGCGCGCGGGCACGGCCTGGGCAACCGTCTTGTGGAGACCTGCCTGGACTTCGCGCGCGACGCCGGCTACCGGCGCATCGCACTGTGGACGGTCGACGGACTCACGTCAGCCAGGAAGATCTATGAGGCACACGGGTTCGAGCTGATCGAGAAGACGCCACAGCACAGCTTCGGCCACGACGTGGTCGGCCAGCTCTGGGCGCGCGATCTCTAGGCGAACAGCCGATCCAGCTGGTAGTCCACGAACCCCACCGCTTCCTCCGCGCTGTACGAGCCGACGAGCACGCCCACCGCCAGCCCGGAACTGAGAGCGACCAGACTCTCGACCTCAACGAGCGGCGCGAGGTGCATCAACTGCTGCGCCAGCTGCCGCGGGATGCCGCTGACGATCGAGCGGATCTCGTCGTCGGTGATGGCGTAGAGCAGATACGCGTTGTACACGGCGGACGTCTGCCGCGTGACGTCGTCGATCGGGAGCATGCCGACGATCGCGGCCCGCACAACGGCACGTGGATCGCCGGACTCGCGGACCGCCTCGAGTTCGGCCGACATCCGCGCCACGGCGACCTCGATGACGCGTTCGAGGCCGTAGCGGATCATCTGATCCTTGCTGGTGAAGTAGTACTGCACCAGGTTCATCGAGATGCCGGCCTCGGCGGCGACCCGGCGCAGGGTGACCGCCGCGAGCCCCTCCGCGGTGGCGATCCGCCACACGGCGCCGGTGATCTCCCGGCGGCGCTCCTCATGATCCACACGCTTCGGCACCGGCCAACTGTGCCACATCGGATGACAACTCTGCTCACTTTGGGTTATGGTGCAAGTGCACAACAAAAAACGGAATGGGGGTTCCAATGAAGTTGAGCAGCTTCGCCAACGAGAAGGCGAGACGGCGCTACCACGAGGTGTACGACGAGCTTCTGGACTGGCCGCTGCCCTACGAGGACATCACCGTCGAGACCTCGTTCGGGCCGACCTACGTGCGGCGCAGCGGGAACGGCACGGGGGAACCGCTGGTCCTGCTGCACGGCCTGGCGGCAACTTCCCTTGTGTGGCAAGAGTTCGTCGCCGACATCGGCAGCGACCACGTCCTGTACGCGGTGGACTCGATGGGCGAGGCCGGCCGTTCGGTGCAGACGAAACCGATCCCCGACGAGCAGGCCAACGCGGACTGGCTCGCCGAGGTGCTGGAGGGGCTGGGGCACGAGAAGTACCACCTCGTCGGCCTGTCCCGGGGCGGCTGGCTCGCGCTCAACCAGGCCATCCGGTCGCCCGAACGAGTCAGCCGGGTGACCGCGCTCGACCCCGGCGGCTTCGTCAAGAACCTGAACAAGGGCCGCCTCTACCTCTTCATCGGCCTGATGGCGATGCTGGCGCCCGCGTTCGTGCGCCGGCGGATCAAGCGGGAGTCGTTCCTCGGCATCTTCGTCGAACCGTTGCTGCGCAAGCTGGTCCTCGCCGGACTGGGGTTCCAGATGAGGTTCTTCATCGCCAGCTACTTCAGCGACGACGAGGTGCGGGCGATCACCGTGCCGACCAGGGTCATCATCGGCACGCTGACTCCTGCGGAATCCGTTGACGACATGAGGGCGCGGATCGCCCGCCTGGCACCGCACATCGAGATCGTGCCGGTCGCCCTGCACCACGGGTTCGGGCTGATCGAGTCGCCGTTCCTGCGCGAGCAGGTCACCGCGAGCGAGTCATACACGGCCTGACCAGCTGATTTCAACATCAGCACATAGTCGCGCAATCGCCGCAGGACACCTTCATCCCCAGTACCGCTTCACAACAGAGGGGAACACACCATGAAGGTGACTGCTCGTGCGATCGTCGGCTTCACGGCCGCCGGCCTCGCCGCCATGATGGGAATGGGCAGCGCCCAGGCCGCGCCTGGCAACTACCACGTCGAGGTCCGGACCTGCAACGTCGAGGACGCGGGCACCGACTCCCGCGTCGAGGCGCGCTTCAACGGCACCCTCGCCTCGACCGGCTGGATCCTGCTCGACAACCCCGGCGACGACCGGGAGCGCGGCCGCACGGACGTCTACGACAAGACGTTCACCGACCTCGGCACCGTCACGTCGGTCGACATCTACTTCGCCAACAACGATGACAGCCCGCACTGGTGCCTCGAAGAGATCACCGTTCGCAACCCGAACGGCTCGACGACGATCCACCCGTTCCACAACTGGCTCACCCGGGTGTACCCGAAGTCGGGCCCGACGGGCCCGCTGCGGCTCAACAGGGCCTGAGTCGCTCTCCCGGTGGCCCGTCCCTGCGGCGGGTCACCGGGTTTCCGGCATTCAAGCCCTGAACTGCGGTTTTCATCGATTCCGCACCACAGAGGGGACCCGAGTATGAAGCTCGCAGCTCGTGCGGTCGTCGGTATCGCGGCCGCTGCACTCGCCACCACCGTGGCGGCGGCGCCGGCCCAGGCCGCGCCGGCGCCCTACGACATCTGGGTCGTGACCTGCGACGTCGAGGACGGGGGCACCGACGCCCGCGTCGAGGCGCGTCTGCGCGGCGACATCACCAGCCCGTGGTTCGTCCTCGATCACATGTCCGAGGAGTTCCTGCCTGGCGCCACCGACGACTTCCACTTCGTCATGCCGGACCTCGGCCCGATCCGGTCGGTCGACATCGCGATCGATCCGCAGGGTGACCACTGGTGCATCGAGAAGGTCATCGTGCGCGGCCCGGACGGCGTGACCGTCCACCCGTACAACAACTGGGTGTTCCGGCCGTTCCGGAAGGTCGCCCCGCTGCGGCTCGGCGCGGTCTGAGCAAGTCTCCCGGTGGCCCGGCCGTCGGGCGGGTCACCGGGGTTCACAGCAGGCGCGTCACGTACGGCATGATCCCGCCGTACCGCACCGGCGAAATCCGTACGACAGCACCGGAATGCGGTGCCTCGACCATCATCCCGCCGCCCAGGTACAGCGCCACGTGCGTACCGCCGCCGGGACCCCAGAAGATCATGTCGCCGGGCGCCATCTGCGACAGCGGCACCTTGCGGCCGGAGTTGTACTGATAGCCGCTGTAGTGCGGCAGGTAGACACCGACGCCCGCGAAGGCGTACATCATCAGGCCCGAGCAGTCGAAGCCGATCTTGCGGTAGTCGCCGTACGAGTCGGCCACACCGCCGTCGCGCACGCCGTAGGTCGGGCCGTTGTAGTTGCCGCCACCCCACGCGTAGATCACGCCGCGTTGCGCGAGCGCCCGGTTGATCACGGTCTGCACGCGGTTGCCGGACGGTGCGGCGACGGCGGCCGGACGCTGCGGGGCGGGAGCAGCCGCGGCGGCGGCACGGCGGGCGTTCTCTTCTTCTTCGCGCTTCTTCGCCTCGGTCCACTGGTCGTACTGCTGGCGCTGCGCCTCGAGGCCGTTGACCTCACCGCGCGCGGCGGCCAGCTCACGTTCGACGGCGCCCTTGTCGGACTCCAGTTGCGAGGTCGCCGAGGCCTGCGCGGAGTGAGCCTGCACGGCCACCTGCTGCGCCTGCTCGGCGACCTTCTTGGCCTCGTCGGCGGCCGCCTGCTTGGACTCGGCCTTCTGCAGCGCGGCGCGGGCGGCGGAGTCCAGGTTCGCGGCGGTGCCCTGGTCGCGGGCGACCTGGTCCAGCCGGTTCAGCGCGGACGACGACACCGCCTCCAGCATCTGGGCGCGGGCCAGCAGGTCTTCCGGCGATTTGGCGCCGATGTAGGCGGAGAACGAACCGACCGTGCTGCCCTGCGCGTAGGACGCGGCGGCGAACTCGTCCAGTCCGCGCCGGCTCTCCTCCACGGCGCGGGACGCGGCATCGGCCTGGACGCGCGCGCCCGTGGCCTCGTTGCGCGCCGACTGGGCCTCGGAGATGGCCGTCTCCAGGTCGACGCGCGCCTTGTTCGCGAGCTCGCGCTTGTAGGAGACCTCGTCGAACAGCTCCTGCAGGCGTGACTCGGCCTGCGTCAGCCGCCCGGTCAGCTCGCCCACGCGGGCCGCCTTCGCGTCGGCCTCCGCCCGCGACGCCGAGATCTCCGCGTCACTCGGGTTCGGCGGAGGCGGCGGCACGGCGTGAGCCGTCCCCGTGAAGACGGCCGTCAGCAACACCAACACGGCGGGGAGTCGTGTCAACACCGGACATCACCTCCGACCGCATTAGACCAATCAGACCCATTCGGCGCATCTGGAACTAACGCACCGTCAACCACACGTGTCACAGTGGAACACGGGCGGTGGTCCTTTTGGGACGATCGGAGTCCGGCGTGTCGCTGGACCGGACCAGCGCGGGACTAGTTGACGCCGCGGTCCCTTCCTGCCCAGTACGGCTCGCGGAGCTTGAACTTCTGGATCTTGCCGGTCGCCGTGCGCGGGATCGAGTCGCGGAACTCGATCGACGTCGGCGCCTTGTACCCGGCGAGCCGCTCCTTGCAGTGCTTGATCAACTCGGCCTCGGTGGCCTCACCGGAGAGCACGACCAATGCCTTGATCGTTTCGCCCCATTTCTCGTGGGGCACACCGATGACCGCGACCTCGGCGACGGCCGGGTGCGAGAACAGGCAGTCCTCGACCTCGATCGACGACACGTTCTCGCCGCCGGTGATGATCACGTCCTTCTTGCGGTCCGAGATCGTCAGGTAGCCCTCGTCGTCGAAGAAGCCGCCGTCACCGGTGCGGAACCAGCCGTCCTCGATCGCGTCCGCGGTCGACTCCGGGTTCTCCCAGTAGCCCTCCATGACCACGTTCGACCGCGCCAGCACCTCACCGGTGTCGGAGATCCTCAGCTGAGCGCCCAGCGCCGGAGCACCCGCCCGCGACTGCTTGCGCGCCTTCTCCTCGCCCGACGGACCCGGCTGAGCCCGGTTGAACGTGAGCAGCGGTGCCGTCTCGGTCAGGCCGTAGATCTGCAGGAACTCCCAGCCGAGCTCCTCGGTCACCCGCTGGATCGTGCGCGAGGGCGGCGGCGCGCCTGCACAGACGATCCGCACGCGGTCACGGCCGGGGATCTCGCCCTCCCACGTCTGAGCGGCGTCCAGCACGGCATTCCACACGGCAGGTGCGCCGCACATCAGCGTCACGCCGTGGTCGCGCACACGGCGCAGGATCTCGGCGCCGTCGACCTTGCGCAGCACCACCTGCGGCACGCCCAGCCCGGCCAGGCCGAACGGCATGCCCCAGCCGTTGCAGTGGAACATCGGCAGGACGTGCATGTACACGTCGCCCTCCCACGCACGGGTGTGCATGGCGAACGTGACCGCGTTGAGCCAGATGTTGCGGTGCGTCAGCTGCACGCCCTTGGGTCGCGCGGTCGTACCGGAGGTGTAGTTGATGGTCGCGGTCGCGTCCTCCGAGGGATCGCTCCACGGCCGTGGCTCCGCGTCGAAGCGAAGCAGCGACTCCGACTCCTCACCGAACGTGAACCGGTGGCGCGCCACCACGTCGTCCAGTTCCAGCTCCGGGTCGACGAACAACGCCGAGGCACCGCTGTGCTCGACGATGTACTTCACCTCGTCGGGGCGCAGGCGGAAGTTCACCGGCACGCAGATCCGCCCGCTGCCGGGCACCGCGTGCAGCAGTTCGAGCAGCCGCGCCGAGTTGTGGCTGACGACGGCGATCCGCTCGCCCTCGCCGATGCCCAGTGCGTCGAGCCCGGCCTGCCACGCGCGCACGCGGGTCGCCATCTGGGCATACGTCGTCGTCTCGACCGGTTTAGCCGGCTGGTCGGGTTCGTCGATGGTCGCGGTCGTCGCTCCGAACGCGAACGACGCACGGTCCAGGAAGTCCGTGGTGATCAGCGGTACGCGCATGAGAAGACCCTACGACCAGGTACTCGGATCTCCCCAGGACGAGAACTGCCCGCCTCCCCCGAAAGGAGGTACCGAGCTGAGATCGGGCAACACCTCGCCGACAGGTTCGCGCAGGACAACGGCCGCGTGCACGTCGTAGGGCGTCGGTTCGGCGTTGCAGATGATCACCTGCGCCCCCGCGCGCGCCGCCAGCGGCACCAGACCGGCAGCGGGCTGCACCGAGAGAGACGTGCCCACCACCAGCAACAGGTCGCAGTCGAGCGCGGCGAGCCGGGCCCGGCGCAGCACCTCGCCGTCGAGCTCCTGCCCGAACGAGATCGTGGCGGACTTGAGGATTCCGCCGCAGCGCAGGCAATCCGGCTCGGCCTCGCCCTCGGCGACGCGCTTCAACGCGTCGCGCATCCAGCCGGTGGCACCACATCCCAGGCAGACCGTCGCGTGCAACGTGCCGTGCAGTTCCAGCACGCGATGCGGATCGGAACCCGCTTTCTGGTGCAGGCCATCGATGTTCTGGGTGACCACGGTGCGCAACCGGCCGGATCGTTCCAGTTCCACGAGCGCCTTGTGCGCGGCGTTCGGCTTGGCCGTCCAAATCGGATGGTCGAGCCGGGACTGCCAGGCCTGCTTGCGCACCGCGGGATCGGACAGATAGGCGGCCAGCGTGGCGTCACGGCCGGCATCCGCGTCACGGGTCCACAGCCCGTCCGGGCCGCGGAAGTCGGGAATGCCCGAATCCGTGGAGATTCCAGCGCCCGTCAGCACCGTGATCCGGTGCGCGGACGCGACCAGCGCCCGTGCCGCTTCGCACGTGTCCGAGGCCATCGGGTCACACTAGTCCGGTGCGCAGCGCAGTGGGAGCCGCCATCGCGGCAGTGGGCCTGATCACTTCCGTCGCCGGGACTTTCCTGCCGTGGCTGAAGTCCGGATCGACGACGAGGGACAGTTACGAAGTGCTTTCGCTGCGTGATCTGGCCGGGTTGGACGGGGTGGCGGGCACCGTCGTCACGTCGGTCTGGGTGGGTCTCACGCCGCTCGGGATGATCGCGGTAGTCCTTTATGTGGTCCGTTTTCGTCGGTTCGGCGCATGCATCGGTCTTCTCTTTGGCACGATCTGCGGAACCGTGGCCCTAGTTGCCACAGTCCAAGGGGACAGCAAGGGCGCATTGGTCGGCATCAGCATCGCCGGACCGGTCGTGACCCTTACCGGTGCCGTACTGACGATCGTGGGGGCGATCACGGTGCTCACCTCGAACAGGCGCAGCGCAGTGATGACTCCAGGAGGGAACCCGTGAGCTACCCAGGTGGTGGCGGCGGCCAGTGGCAACCGCAGAACAACCCGTACGGCCAGCAGCCCCAGCAGGGTGGTGGCTACCCGCAGCAGGGCGGGCAGCCGCAGCAGGGTGGCTACCCGCAGCAGGGCGGTTATCCCCAGCAAGGTGGCTACCCGCAACAGGGCGGCTACCCCCAGCAGGGCGGTTACCCGCAGACCGGACCGCAGGGTTTCCCGCAGCAGGGCTACCCCCAGACGGGCCCGCAGGGCTTCGCGCAGCCCGGCTTCGAGCAGCAGCCGATCGGCTACGCCCCGATGGGCGGTGAGCCGCCGAAGAAGAAGCGCACCGGCCTGGTGATCACGGCCGTGGTCGTCGTGCTGCTCCTCGTCACCGGCGGGGTCACGTTCTTCGCGCTCAAGCGGTCCGACCCGGCGGCGAACGCGGGCCAGGACACCCCGGCGGTCGCGGCGAAGAACCTCATCGAGCAGCTCGGCAGCGGTGACGTCGTCGGCATCATGGCGTCGCTGGCGCCGGCCGAGGCCGCGTTGTCGAAGGACTACATGGACTCGATGACCAAGGAGATGAAGCGTCTCGAGATCCTCAAGCCCGACGCCGACCCGAACAAGATGTCGGGCGTCGAGTTCAAGAGCGAGAACATCAAGTTCGACGAGGCGGCCGCGGAGAAGATCAACGACCACCTCACCATCAACAAGCTGACCGAGGGCAAGATCACGGTCACCTCGGACCTCTCCAAGGTCCCGCTGACCGACAAGCTGATGGACGCCATCGGTGACAAGGTCAGCCTGACCAAGTCGGAGACCAAGACCTACGACATCTCCGCCGAGGTGCAGAAGCGCGGCAAGCCGATCGGCATCGCGTCGATCAAGGTCGGCAACAAGTGGTACCCGAGCGCCTTCTACACGATCGCCAACGCGATTTTGGAGGAGGACAAGAAGAAGTGGCCCGCGCAGGGCTTCGCGCCGGCCGGGTCGGACTCGCCGGAGGCGGCGGCGAAGCAGCTGGTCAACTCCGTGATGGAGGGCGACTTCCAGAAGGCGATCGCGACGCTGCCGCCGGACGAGGCGGGTGTCCTGCACGACCTCGGCCCGTTGCTGCTCGAGGAGATCGGCTCGCAGAAGCCGCTGGGCGCCAAGGTGAACACGCTGGAGACCGACGTCAAGGACGTGACCGGCGGCAAGCAGGTCACGGTCAAGAAGCTCTCGGTGACCGCGGAGGGCGAGACCTTCACGATCGCCCGCGAGGGTGACTGCTACTCGGTCGAGGTTCCCGGCCAGGGCTCGCAGAAGCTGTGCGCGGACGAGATCACGCAGCTGATGCAGCAGCAGGGCGGCGGAAAGATCCCCGCAGAGGCGGTCGAGATCATCGGCCGGGTCGCCGGGTCGATCATGAAGTCCGGTGTCGGCGTCGTGTCGACCGAGGTCGGCGGCAAGTGGTACGTCAGCCCGGTCCGCTCGTACTACGAGCTGGCGCTCACGCTGTTCCGCGGCTTCGAGCCGAAGGACGTCGACGCGCTGATCGCGCTGCTCAAGAAGTAAGTTCTGGTTCTGCTTCCGGCCCTGTCACCCGCAACAGCGCGGTGACAGGGCCGTGGCAGTTCAGGAGCCGAGTGTGGTCGCCATGGACACTCAGGTTCTGATCATCGGCGCCGGCCCGACCGGCCTCACCCTGGCACTCGACCTCGCCCGCCGCGGCGTCCCGTTCCGCATCGTCGACGCCTCGCCCGCGCCGTACGCGGGTTCGCGCGGCAAGGGCCTCCAGCCGCGCAGCATCGAGGTCTTCCACGACCTGGGCGTGATCGAGCCGGTGCTGGCGTCCGGCCGGTTCCACGTCCGCATGCGCGGCTACGAGGGCCGCGAGGTGGTGCGCGAGTGGGACATGCACGAGGGCCGCCACCCGACGGCCGACCGCCCGTACGCGAGCACCATGATCATCCCGCAGTTCCGGGTCGAGCAGATCCTCCGCGAGGCCCTGCCGGCCGGGACCGTCGAGTACGGCACGCCGCTCACGTCGTTCACGCAGGATCACGACGGCGTCACCGCGATCATCGGTTCCGAGACCGTGCGGGTGCGGTACCTGGTCGGCTGCGACGGCGGGAAGTCGTTCGTGCGCAAGCGTCTCGGCGTGCAGTTCGTCGGCGAGACGTGGGAGGACCAGCGGATGCTCATCGGCGACGTCCGGGTCTCCGGGCTGGACCGCGAGTTCTGGCACGGCTGGGCGCGGGACGGCAAGTGGCTCGGCCTGTGCCCGTTGCCCGGCACGGACCTCTACCAGTTCCAGGCGACCGGCGACGGCGAGCCGTCGCTGGAGCTGTTCCGGCAGATCGTCCGCGAACGCACCGGCCTGGACGACGTGGTGGTGCACGACGCGACTTGGACGTCGTTGTACCGCACCAACATCCGCATGGTGGACCAGTTCAGGGTCGGCCGGGTGTTCCTCGCGGGCGACGCGGCGCACGTGCACTCCCCCGCCGGTGGGCAGGGCATGAACACCGGCATCCAGGACGCCTACAACCTGGGCTGGAAGCTCGGGATGGAGACGCTGCTCGACACCTACGAGGCCGAGCGCAAGCCGGTCGCGGAATGGCTGCTGGGCATGACGACCGCGATCATGTTGTCCGGCAAGCCGTTCGAACAGCGCGGCGACGAGACGCTGCAGCTCTCGCTGTCGTACCGGACCTCCGACGGGCCCGGCCTGCAGGCCGGTGACCGGATGCCCGACGGCGTCACCGAGCAGGGGCGGATCTTCGATCTGTTGCGGGGACCGGACTTCGTGACGCTGGAGCTCCCGGACGGGCCGGTGCTGGTGCGCCCGGACGGGTACGTGGCGGCGATCGGGCGGGACGCGATCGACGCGTACTTCGGCGCGGCACCGGTCACACAGCTGCACCACCGGCGGGTGGCGGCGCGGGCAGCGGCCTAGTGCCGTGACTGCCTGCCTTTGCCCCGGATTTCGGTGGTCAGACGGGTGCATCGTGGTGCAGGCAGTCACGGCACTAGCGAGGTTCGGCGGCCCGGCGACGCAGCTCCACGACGACCGGATCGTCGCTGGGCCCGCCCCGCAACCTCTCCGCCTCGTCCAGGGTGGCCAGCGCCAGCCGTTGCTCACCCTGGGCGAGCAGCCAGTCCGCGTAGAACTCCATCACGATCGCGCGCGCCGGCCCGTCCGCGCTGTTCTCGACCGTGCGCATCGCGTCCGCGTGCTCCCGGCCCGCCTCCTCCAGGTGACCGAGGCGGGTCAGCGCTAGCCCGAGTCCGGCGTGGACGGTCGCGCGGAACTGGCTCGCCGGCGAGCCGACGGTGGCGTCGAGCGCCTGCCGGTACAGCGCGACGGCCTCCTCGAAGTCGCCTTTCCAGTACGCCATCTCGCCGTGCGCCTGCGCCAGCCGTCCCCGGTCGAGGTCGATGGTGGGCGGCGGCACCAGCGCCAGGTCCCGCAGCGCCCCGTCGAAGTCGCCGGTCCGGATCCGCAGCCGCGCCGTCAGCACGAGCACCGACATCGGCACCAGTACGGTCTCCGGGTCGCCCAGCTCGGCCGCCACCGCCCGCGCCTCGGACACCGCCTTGAACCCCTCGGCGAACCCACCGCGGGTGATCAGCACCATGACCAGGCACGACAGCCCGAACACCACGGCCCACCGATCGCCGACCGCGCGGAACCGCTCGATGGCCCGCCGGTACGCGGCCTCGGCCAGCGGCGCCGAACCCTCGCTGAACTCGCCCGCCACCACACCGCGGATGAGCGCCGAGAACGCGCGCATCCACTCGTCCGCGGACTTCTCCAGCCGGTCCGCGAGCGCGGTGAGACGCCCACCCAGTTCGGCCTCGCCCCACACCTGACCGCTGGTCAGCATCAACGCGCACAACGCCGTCGGGACGTCCTCCTCCCACAACCGCTCCGCCGCGGCGACGGCCTGCGGTGTGCCGAGCGTGGCCAGCACCTCCGACAGCGGATCGCCCTGCGTGAGCGGCGCCCAGCGGCGGATCTCCTCGAACCGCTTGGTCATCACCAGCCAGTGCCACGTGCGGGCGGCCATCATCCGCCGCGCGATCCCCACGTCGTTGCGCACCGCCCACGCCTGCGCCGCGTCGAGGTTGGCCCGTTCCGCCTCGAACACCTCCAGCGCCTCGAGCTGACGCGGCCCGCGCAGCAACGGTTCGTTCCGCTCGGCCAGCGCCACGTAGTAGGCCGCGTGCTTCGCGGAATCCGTCTGTTCGTGCTCCAACGCGTACTCGCGCACGGTCTCCAGCAGCCGGTACCGCTCCCCCGCCCGCACGACCAGCGACTTCTCGACGAGCGCGGCCAGCAGGTCCTCGGTGTCCCAGAGGTCCTGATCTTGTCGGGGGTCCTGAGTAAGTTGAGTTGCAGGGGTTCCCGGCCAGGGGGTACCCCTGCGCAAGCCCGCCCCGCACACGAAATGCACCGCCGCGGCCGAGGCGCCGCCCACGAACACCGCCAGCCGCGCCAGCAACGCCCGCTCGGCGGCGGACAACAGCTCCCAGCTCCAGTCGATCACCGCCCGCAGCGTCCGGTGCCGCGCCGGCCCGGTCCGCGCGCCCCGGTCCAGCAGCCGCAGCCGACTGTCCACACGCGACTCCAGCTGCGCCACCGACAGCGACCGCGCCCGTGCCGCCGCCAGCTCCAGCGCCAGCGGAATCCCGTCCAGCGCAACGCAGACCCGCCGCACCACGGCAGGATCGAGCGCCGACCCGACCCGCGCCGAGAACAACCGCACGGCATGATCCAGATCCAGCGGCGCCACCGGATGCACGACCTCGCCCGGAATCCCCAGCGGCTCCCGCGACGTGGCCAGCACCCGAGCGTCCGGCGCCTCGGCGAGCAACCTCGAACACAGCCCGGCCGCCGCGTCCACGACGTGCTCGCAGTTGTCCAGCACCACGAGCGCCGACCCGAGCCGCTCGAACACCGGCGTCGCCAGCGGGTTCGGTCCCAGCGCGGCGTCCAGCGCCGCCAGCGGGTCCGCCGCGGAGTCCAGCTCGACGAACCACGCCTCCGGCAGAGCCGAGGCGAAGGTCAACGCCAGCCGCGTCTTCCCTACCCCGCCGAACCCGGTCAGCGTGACCAGCCTGTTGTCCCGCAACAGCAGGTCCAGCCGCGCGAGGTCGGCAGAACGCCCCACGAACGATCCGACCGGCGCCGGCAGGTTGCCGCGCACGGAACGTTCCCGCAGCACGGTCAGGTGCGCGGAAGCCAGCGCCTCGCCGGGATCCACGCCCAGCGAGTCGGCCAGATCCGCCCGGACCCGTTCGAACACGGCCAGCGCGTCCGACCGCCGCCCCGCCGCGTGCAGGGCCAGCATCAACCGCGCCTGCACGTCCTCCCGCAACGGATGCGCGGCGGCAAGCGCCTCCACACCCGCGAGGTCGGAACGCAACAACGCCAGCCGCACGGCCTCGTCGACCGCGAACGGCGCCTCCTCGAACGCCGCCCCGCGCCACAACGCCGGGTTCAGGGTGCGCTCGAACTCCTCGACGTCCACCGGAACGTCGAGCCGGTACCCGAGAGCGTGCGACGAGATCGCCGAAGCACCCAGCGTCCGCCGCAACCGCGACACCAGCGACTGCAACGCAGCGGACCCGTCGACCGGAGCAGCGTCCGGCCACAGATCCGCGATCAGCCGCTCACCGGCGACCACCCGCCCCGGCTCCATCGCGAGCCGGATCAGCAGCCACCGCAGCCGCTTCCCGCGCACCTCGAGAACGGCCCCGTCGTCCGCGAGGACCACGAGCGGCCCGAGCACGTTGACCCGCATCAGGCCCGCCGCACCCCGACGACCACCGCGCCAGCCACGAGCGCGGCGCCGATCAGCCCCGCCCACAGCACGGACGGCGTGACCTGGTTGTGCCCCAACGCGTCCAGCACCCACCCGAACGGGGTCGCCCGCCCCAGCGGGTACGTCAGCACCACGATCGAGAACACCGCCAGCACAGTCCGTCCGACAGCCTCGAACACCGGCCGCGCGAACATCAATCCGACTCCGACACCCAGCAACGCACACACAGTATGCGCGCCGAGTCCGACAAAAAATTCGCCGGCCGTGTACGGCCGTGGACTCGCGACCACCGCCCACACCGTCGCCACCGCGGCGAACGCCAGCCCGAACAGCACCGCCGTCACGGCCACCGCCGTCAGCACCCGTGACCACCCGCCGGCCGACACGACGGTGATCTCCCGCCGCACCTGGTCCTCGGACGTCGCCACGACCACACCCAGCCAGGCACCGATCGGGTAGATCAACGCCGCCGACCCGGCGAACGCCGACAACTGCGGACCGGGGTCGTAGGCGAACAACATCCCCAGCACACCGAAGAAGATCAGCAGCGGTGCCAAATACCGTTGCCCCCGCAGGACATCAGCCGCGAGATACCGCACCAGGGAGATCACCGCACGCTCCGCACCGAACATCCGAGCCGCAACGCCTCGGCCAGCACGTGGTCGCTCCGGTCCGGTGCCACCACCACCCGTGCCGACGACCCGCGCGGCACCACAGACCGCACGCCCTCCAACGCCTCCAACGCATCCAGCCCCACCACCCGGCTGAGCTCGATCGTCACGTGCCCACCCGCGAGATCCACCCGCGTGGCCTCGGCGAGATGCCCCTCGTGGTCGGCGACCAGCGCGGTCCTGCCCTGCAGCAACGTCACCAGCTCATCGGACGCCGCCGGGTCGAGCCCGGTCCACGGCTCGTCGAGCACCAGCACGTCCGAAGCCAGGAACGCCTGCGCCAGCGCGACTTTCTGCGCGTTGCCCTTGGACAGCTGCGCCATCGGGGCCGTCAGCGAACCGACGAACCCCAGTCGTTCCAGGACATCGGTGGCCGCGGCACCACGAATTCGTCCCATGTGCGCCAAATACGCCGAAGCGGACATCTTCACGTCCGACGGAAACCGCTCCGGCACGTACCCGACCAACGCGGGCCGCGTGACGCGTCCGGACGTCGGCCTGAGGATCCCGGCCGCGATCTTGAGCAACGTGGACTTGCCGGTGCCGTTCGCGCCGGTCAGCACGACCAGGCCGGCGACCTCCAGGGTGAGGTCGCGCAGCACCCAGGGACCACGCCCGTACCGCTTGGAGACCTGATCGAGAAGCACCCCGCCAAGATAACCATCCGCGGCGACCTAACCGTGGGCGTTCTAACCGTTGGCGTTTCCGAGGATGTTCGAGCCCGGCTCCTGCGGCCCCTTGCTCGCGAACGCACCCCGCACGGCCGCGCGCAGCTCGGCCCTGCTGATCCTGCCGTCACCGTCGGCGTCGATCTGGTGGAACGCGCCGGCGGCGATCCCGGGGTCGATCCCGACCGATCCGTAGACGACGACCATCTCTGACTCCACCAGGGCACCGTCACCGTCGGCGTCCGCCGCGCCGAACAGGCTGTCCGCCGCGGCGGAGACCGCGTCGAGGTAGTGCGAGTCCTCCAGCAACCCCTGATCGACCGCGTCGATGTACTCGTCGCGGGTGATCCGGCCGTCCTCGTCGACGTCGACCTGTTTGCGGATCTGCTCCCACCAGCCCAGGTAGCCGTCGGACAGCGACTGCGCCTGCGGCGATCCCTCCGGGTGGTGCAGCGCCGACTTCAGGCGGGTGACCACGGCGACGAAGTCCGCCCTGGTGATCACGCCGCTGCCATCGGTGTCGAGGACGTCGAAGACCGAGCTGATGTTCTTGCGCTGGAGTTCGCTCAGCATGCGGTCGACGCTAGCAGTTCAAACGGACCCAAATGTTCCTACGAAGGAGTGGACCGCACACGCACCTCGTAACTTAGGGCGACCTTGCTTGAACCGGCTTACAGGACAAGCGTACTGTTTGGGGTCGAGGGGCAGCGCTCGACCCGTTGAGGAAGACTTGCCCCGTACCCCGAACTGACCACTGCGCTGTCACCAGATGGAGTTGCACGTGACTGCACCAGCTAGCAAGGACAGCTTCGGCGCCCGCGGCACGCTCAACGTCGGCGACGCCTCGTACGAGGTGTTCCGGCTGAGCGCCGTGGAGGGCGCCGAGCGTCTTCCGTTCAGCCTGAAGATCCTGCTGGAGAACCTGCTGCGGACCGAGGACGGCGCGAACATCACCGCCGACCACGTGCGCGCGCTCGCCAACTGGGACCCCACCGCCGAGCCCAGCACCGAGATCCAGTTCACGCCTGCCCGCGTCGTGATGCAGGACTTCACCGGCGTCCCCTGCGTCGTCGACCTGGCGACCATGCGCGAGGCCGTGACCCAGCTCGGCGGCGACGCCGAGAAGGTGAACCCGCTCGCGCCCGCCGAGCTCGTGATCGACCACTCGGTCATCGCCGACATCTTCGGCCGCCCGGACGCGTTCGAGCTGAACGTCGACCTCGAGTACGAGCGCAACCGCGAGCGCTACCAGTTCCTGCGCTGGGGCCAGACCGCGTTCGACGAGTTCAAGGTCGTCCCGCCCGGCACCGGCATCGTGCACCAGGTCAACATCGAGCGGCTCGCGAGCGTCGTCATGGTCCGCAAGGGCCAGGCGTACCCGGACACCCTGGTGGGCACCGACTCGCACACCACGATGGTCAACGGCCTGGGCGTGCTGGGCTGGGGCGTCGGTGGCATCGAGGCCGAGGCCGCGATGCTCGGCCAGCCGGTCTCCATGCTGATCCCGCGCGTGGTGGGCTTCAAGCTCTTCGGTGAGCTGCCCCCCGGCGCCACCGCCACCGACCTCGTGCTCACGATCACCGAGATGCTGCGCAAGCAGGGCGTCGTCGGCAAGTTCGTCGAGTTCTACGGCGAGGGCGTCGGCGCCGTGCCGCTGGCCAACCGCGCCACCATCGGCAACATGTCGCCGGAGTTCGGTTCCACCGTCGGCATCTTCCCGATCGACAGCGAGACCACCGACTACCTGCGCCTGACCGGCCGTTCCGAGGAGCAGATCGCGCTCGTCGAGGCCTACGCCAAGGAGCAGGGCCTCTGGCACGACCCGTCCCGCGAGGCCGTCTACTCCGAGACGCTGGAGCTGGACCTGGCGACGATCGTCCCCTCGATCGCCGGCCCGAAGCGCCCGCAGGACCGCATCGAGCTGACGAACTCGAAGGAGGCGTTCCGCCAGGCGCTGGGCGCCTACGTCGCGCACACCGAGTCCGCGGAGCTGACCGGCGTCGACGAGGCCGTCGACGAGTCGTTCCCCGCGAGCGACCCGGCCGCCATCCACGAGGGCGGCAACGGCTCGGGCACGCCGAAGGTCTTCCAGTCCGCCGCCGAGGGCGCCACCGGCCGGGTCTCGAACCCGGTCAAGGTCTCCATCGACGGCAACGAGTTCGAGCTGGACCACGGCGCTGTCGCGATCGCCGCGATCACCTCGTGCACCAACACCTCGAACCCGTCCGTGATGCTCGGCGCGGCCCTGCTCGCGAAGAAGGCCGTCGAGCGCGGCCTCGAGCGCAAGCCGTGGGTCAAGACGACCCTGGCGCCGGGCTCGAAGGTCGTCATGGACTACTACGAGCGCGCCGGCCTCATGCCGTACCTGGAGAAGCTCGGCTTCCACCTGGTCGGTTACGGCTGCACCACGTGCATCGGCAACTCGGGCCCGCTGCAGGAGGAGATCTCCGCGGGCGTGCAGGAAGGCGACCTCGCGGTCGTCTCGGTGCTGTCGGGCAACCGCAACTTCGAGGGCCGGATCAACCCGGACATCAAGATGAACTACCTCGCGTCGCCGCCGCTCGTGGTCGCGTACGCGCTGGCCGGTTCGATGGACAAGGACATCACCACCGAGCCGCTCGGCACCGACACCGAGGGCAAGCCGGTCTACCTGAGCGAGATCTGGCCGTCGCCGCAGGAGATCGCCGAGGTCATCTCGGCCTCGATCTCGCCGGAGGGCTACGCCAAGGGCTACACCGACGTGTTCGCGGGTGACCAGCGCTGGCAGTCGCTGCCGACGCCGACCGGCAACACCTTCGAGTGGGACCCGGAGTCCACCTACGTCCGCAAGCCCCCGTACTTCGAGGGCATGGAGATGGAGCCGAAGCCGGTCACCGAGATCTCGGGTGCCCGCGTCCTCGCGCTGCTGGGCGACTCGGTCACCACGGACCACATCTCCCCCGCCAGCTCGATCAAGGCCGACTCGCCCGCCGGCAAGTACCTGACCGAGCACGGTGTGGAGCGCAAGGACTTCAACTCCTACGGCTCCCGCCGCGGCAACCACGAGGTGATGATCCGCGGCACGTTCGCGAACATCCGCCTGCGCAACCTCCTGCTCGACGACGTCCAGGGCGGCTTCACCCGCAACTTCCTGGAGGCCGACGCCCCGCAGACCACGATCTACGACGCGTCGGTCGCCTACGCCGCCGAGGGCATCCCGCTGGTCGTGCTGGCGGGCAAGGAGTACGGCTCCGGTTCGTCGCGTGACTGGGCCGCCAAGGGCACCTCGCTGCTCGGCGTCCGCGCCGTCATCGCCGAGTCCTTCGAGCGCATCCACCGCTCGAACCTGATCGGCATGGGCGTGCTGCCGCTGCAGTTCCCGGCCGGCGAGAACGCCGCGTCGCTGGGCCTGTCCGGCACCGAGACGTTCGACTTCACCGGCATCACCGAGCTGAACAACGGCACCACGCCGTCGACGGTGCACGTGACCGCCACGAAGCAGGACGGCTCGAAGGTCGAGTTCGACGCGGTCGTCCGCATCGACACGCCCGGCGAGGCCGACTACTACCGCAACGGCGGCATCATGCAGTACGTGCTGCGCAAGATGGTCCGCAGCTAGTCAGCTGACCCGCAAGGGGCCGCTCACCGGATCCGGTGAGCGGCCCTTTGCGTTGCCGGAAACCGTTGGTCATCAAGCGAAGCGCGGACCGCGGTCGTAACGTCGCAAGGGGCAGGCGGCCGCCCACCGGTGCGCCTGCGGTGCGAAGCAGGAAGGGTGAACGATGTTCGTTCAACTGATTCAAGGCGAGGTGGCCGACACCGAACGGGTGCACCAGCAGTTCGACAAGTGGGTGCGCGAGGTCGCGCCGGGCGCGACCGGCTGGCTCGGGTCGACCGCCGGTGTGACGGACAACGGCACGCTGGTCGCGATGGTCAGGTTCGACTCGGCGGAGCACGCCAGGCAGAACAGCGACCGCCCCGAACAGGACCGCTGGTGGTCGGAGACGTCGGGGCTGTTCACGACCGAGGCCAGCTTCATGGACAGCACGGACGTGACGGTCGACGTGCAGGGCAACCCCGAGCAGGCCGAGTTCGTGCAGATCATCGAAGGCAAGACGACGAACCCGGAACGCGGCCGGGAACTGGCCGCCCAGGACGCCGAGAAATGGGCGGAGTACCGGCCCGACGTGCTCGGCAGCGTCCAGGCGGACTTCCCCGGCGGTGCCTACGCGATGGAGCTGTTCTTCACCTCCGAAGGCGACGCCAGGGTGGGCGAGAAGAAGGAACCGCCGGCCGAGTTGAAGGCCCAGATGGAGGAGATGAACGCGCTGAGCGCCGAGCCTCCGAGGTTCTACGACCTCAGGGATCCCTGGAAGTACTCACCAGGCACGAGCTGAAGGCTCGACGAGGCCCTCAGCTGGTCTCTGAAAGCGTCAGGGCCGCTCACCGGATTCGGTGAGCGGCCCTTTGTCTTTGGATCTACGATTCCCGCACCTCGACAGGGCTGGAGGAATCATGAGCTTCAGCGTCCTCGGCGACCTCAACTGGCTCGCCGTCATCGTCGCCACCATCGTCTACTTCGGACTCGGCGGCCTCTGGTACGCCGAGTTCCTCTTCGGCAAGGCCTGGCAGAAGGCCATGGGCTGGGACGGCAACGCACCTGAGGGCGCGGGCGCCGGCATCTACGTGGTCCCGCTCGCCACGTGCTTCGTCGCCACGCTCGCGACGGCGATGCTGGCCGCGGCCAGCGGCACGGACACCGTCGGCGAGGGCATCGTGCTCGCGATCGTCGTCGGCATCGGACTGTCCGCCGCGATCCTCGCGGTCACCGGCATGTTCGACTCGACCAAGCCGGCCGCGATGACGTCGGTCGCGATCAGCGCGGGCTACCACTTCGTCGGTTTGTTGCTGGCCAGCATCATTCTGGCCGTGTGGCGGTAGCGATCCATCGGGAACCGCTCCATCGGTAACGGTGAACGTTCACCCCGCGATGCCAAGTCACCCTGAACACCGCGGGAGATGGCATGAGCTTGACCGTGCTCGGCGACCTGAACTGGCTTGCCGTCATCGTGGCAACGATCGCGTACTTCGCTCTAGGTGCCCTCTGGTACGCGGACTTCGCTTTCGGCAGGGCCTGGCAACGAGCCGCCGGCTGGGACCTGAACCCACCGGAGGACGCGCGCGCGGGCATCTACGTCGTCCCGCTGGCCACCTGCTTCGTCGCGACGCTCGCGACGGCGATGATCGGTGCCGCGTCCGGCACCGACAACATCATGGAAGGCATCCTGCTCGGGCTCGTCGTCGGTGTCGGCGTCGCCCTGCCGGTCATCTTCGTGGCGGGCACCTTCGACATGACGAAGCCCGCGCCGGTGACGTTCGCGGCCATCGGCTCGGGCTATCACATCGTCGGGCTGGCGCTCGCCGGAGCGATCCTGGGGCTCTGGACCTAGGCGCCGTTGCGCCGGGCGTACCTGGCCGCTTCCGCCCTGTTCGGGACGCGCAGTTTGCGCAGCACGGAAGCGACGTGGTGCTCGACCGTCCGGCGGGACAGGAACAGTTCCTCAGCGATCTCGGTGTTGCGCCGCCCGTCGGCGAGCAGGGTCAGCACCTCGCGTTCCCGCGCGCTGAGACCGTCCGCGCCGGTGGAGGTCGGCCGCCGGGGGATGTCGCGGACGCCGTGGCTGCGCAGGCGCTTGGCGGTCGCATCGCGCATCGGCTGGGCTCCCAGCCTGTCGAACTCGGTGAGAGCTTCGCGCAGAAGCCTTTCGTCGCCGCTGTCCACCAGCGCGACCGCTGCCTCGTACGGGCAGCCGACCTGCCGCCAAAGCAGCGCGGCCTCCTCGTGGAAACCGTTGAGCTGCAACCGATACGGCTCAGCCGCCCCGGCCGGCACCGCCGATCCGGCGCCGGTGCGCGACAGCAGGTGAGCGAGCGCGCCCAGGTGCCACGGCTCTCCCTGCTCCAGCGCCGCCGGCAGAGCAGGGGCGACGATCGCGCGCAGTTCGTCGAGATCGCCCGCGTACCAAGCGGTTTCGGCCAGTGCGCGAGTCGCGCCGACCAGCCACCCGACGACGGGTTCGGCGTTGACCATGGCCGGTCGCACGCGCGTGAGCAGCTGGTGCGAGTCGGGGTCACCACGGCGGGCGCGCAGCGTGCAGAGCACCACCATGCTGATCATCGTGCGGCCGTCGTCCACAGCGGCCGATCGGAGCACCTCGGAGGCGAGCGCCTCGGCCTCGTCCCAGCAGCCCTGGTCGAGCAGCGCACGTGCCCGGAACGCGCGCAGCCACTGGCGCCAGACCTCCTGGCCGTGGTCCTCCGTGAACGCGATCGCCTCGGCGTACCACTGGTCGGCCTGCCGGTACCAGCGACGCGTCACGCAGATCAGCTGCGCCCAGAAGTACGCGAGCCCGGCCTCGTCGTGCGCACCGGCCGCGCGGGTCAGCCGGACGGTCTCGCCGATGAGGTCGAGACCCCGCAGATCCCCGTTCTGCGCGCGGCCGATGCCGATCGACAAGGCGGCCAACGCGCGCACGAGCGGACTGTCGCCAACGAGCGCCCGCTCTCCCCACGCGATGGCCTCGTCGTTGCGGAACCCCATCGCCGCGAACTTCCCGCGCACCGCACAAGCGAGCGCGAAGTCGGGTCCGGGCGGCAGACCGGTGAGCACCTCGACGGCCTGATCGCTCGATCGTTCGCCGAGCGGGATCTCCCGCGCCAGGTGCAGGGCGGTGATCGCGAGACCCACCAGTGCCGTGCCCTGGCCGCGCCGGTCACCGATCGACGTCCTCGCCGCCACGGCCTCCCGCCACCAGCTCAGCGCGCCCTCCAGGTCGTCGGCCAGGTGACACTGCCGGCCGAGTCCTTCGAGCAACTCCGCCCGTAGCGTGCTGTCCCCACACACGTCCAGCGCTCGCCGCAGTTGCGCGGCCGCTTCCTTGTGCGCACCCAGCGCCGACGCCTGCTCAGCCGCCGCACGGGCGTGGGTGAGCAACGCAGTTCGGTCCTGGGCGAGCGACGCGTGGCCGGCCAGCCGGGCGGGCTCGACCTCACCGGGCGGACAGGTTCCCAGCACCGTCAGCGCCTGCCGGTGCAGCCACGCGGCACGACCCGGTGCGATCGCCTGCTCCACCGTCACGCGGGCGAGTTCGTGCCGGAACGACACCACCCCGCCGTCGGCGACCACCAGGCCGCGGTCGGCACACTCGTCGAGATCGGCCGGCGGACGGCCCGACACCGCCTCGACCACCCACGGCGCGGCACGGGGCCCGAGGCAGGCGAGAGCGTCCAGCACCTCGCGCGCACCCGGTGCCAGCCGGGCCGCCCTGGCCAGCACCGCGTCCCGGACGGTGGCGGGCACGGTCGCGGCGCCGTCGCCCAGCACCTCGGTCACGAAGAACGCGTTGCCGCCCGTGCGGTCGTGCAGTTCGGTGGGGTCGACCTCGGAGCCCTCCGCCAGCGCGGTGACCGCGGCGAGCGAAAGCGGCGGCACGGCCAGCCTGCGGACCACGGGCACGGTCGACAGGTCGCCGGCCAGCACGCGCAGCGGATGGCGGACGCCGACCTCGTCGTCCCGGTACACCACGACGACCATCGCCGGGCACTGCCCGATGCGCCGCCCCAGGAACCGCAGCAGGTCGAGCGTGCCCTCGTCCGCCCACTGCGCGTCGTCCAGCACGACGAGGGTGGCGGTCTCGCGCAGCTCGTCGAGGAACAGGCGGCGGATCTCGACCGGATCGCCGGTCAGCGCACACGGCAGGTCCATGTCACGCACAGGGCCCAGCGGCACCGGGGCTGTGAGCGGTTCGCAGGTGCCGCGCAGCAGCCGGCCGGCGACGTGGCTGCCGAAAGCGTCGACCAACGCCGTCTTGCCCGCGCCCGCGTCACCGCCCAC
This sequence comes from Lentzea sp. NPDC051213, assembly GCF_044455585.1. Classification (NCBI taxonomy): domain Bacteria; kingdom Bacillati; phylum Actinomycetota; class Actinomycetes; order Pseudonocardiales; family Pseudonocardiaceae; genus Lentzea; species Lentzea sp. NPDC051213. Next base: position 206,078 of record NZ_JBITEX010000001.1, on the reverse strand, counting down.
GAGCACGAGCCGGCCGTGCCCGGCGACGGCCTCGTCCCACCACGAGGCCAGCGCGGCACGCTCGCGGTCGCGCTCCACCAGCGCGGTTGTGCCCACGCGCAGATGGTAGGTAGTCGGCGAGTGGAATAGGTACTCACCACGGATGTCGTGGGTGCGCACCCGGCCGCACGCTCCTCGGCATGGACTACGACGTGATCATCGTGGGAGCGAGCATCGCCGGTTGCACGGCTGCGACGCAGTACGGACGCGCAGGCCTGCGCGTCGCGTTGCTGGAAAGACATCGCAGCCCGCAGGCGCACAAGACGCTGTGCGGGCACTTCATCCTCGGCGGCACGCACGACGTGTTGCGCCGCCTGGACTTCTGGCAGCCGATGCTCGATCGCGGCGCGGCCGTCACCACCGGGCTGGGCGTGTGGACGGACGCCGGGTGGATCGTGCCGGCAGCCGATCACGGTGTTCCGCCCGCGATCAGCCTGCGGCGCAGCAAGCTCGACCCGTTGCTGCGCGAGATCGCGGCCGGCACGCCCGGCGTGGACCTGCTGATGGGGCAGAAGGTGGTCGGTCTGGTCGAGAACGGTGCGGTCAGCGGCGTCGTCACGGATGACGGCACCAGGCTGCACGCCCGTCTCGTCGTCGGTGCGGACGGCCACCACTCGACGGTCGCACGCCTCGCCGGTGTGCCCGAGGACGTCGCCCCGAACGAGCGCTTCCTGTTCTGGGCCTACTACGAGGGCGCGGAGATGATGGGCCCCGGTGACGGCCAGTTGTGGCAGCTCGACCCGGACATCGCCGTGTGCGTCCAGGTCGACGACGGTCTCACCCTGGTCGGCGTGTTCCCGGCGAAGGAGCGGCTGGCCGAGTTCGCCGAAGACCGGCTCGCCGCGTTCGACAGGTTCGTCGCACGCCTGCCCGGCGGCCCGACGCTCTCCTGCGCCCGCCGAGTGTCGAACCTGGTCGGCACGACCGACTACCCGTGCGTGCGGCGGTCACCGGTGCCACGGCCGGGTCTCGCGCTGGTCGGCGACGCGGCCACCGCCTCGGACCCCGTGCCGGCGGTGGGGTGCGGCTGGGCCTTCCGCAGCGCGGCGTGGCTCACGGACGCCACGGCCGACACGCTGCGCGACGGCGGTGACCTCGGGCGTGCGTTGCGGCGTTATCGCCGCGCACACCGGTTCATCGACAGGTACGACGACCTCGGCCGGCAGGACGCCCTCGCCAAGCCGCCCAACGCGTTGCAGCGGGCCATCCGCACCGCCGCCGTCACCGATCAACAGATCGCTCGCAGGCTGGCCGCGTTCGGAATGCGGGCCGAGGCGCCGTCGGTGCTGCTCAACCCCGGGGTCGTCGCGCGGGCACTGCTCACCCGCCGGGCAGCTCGGCCGGCGTGACCCGGCGCTGCGCGATGGCCCGCAGCAGGTCCAGGTCCGGTGTCGCCTCGCCGGGATCGTCCGGCCACTCGCCGACGACCTCGGCCGCCCACCGCGACCACTTCGCCAGCATGTCCGCGAGATCGGTCACGAACCTGCCGGTCAGGATGATGGCGGCGAGGCGCTCGGGGAACGGGCCGCCCTGCTCGGTGTAGAGGCGGGCGAACGCGACGTTCTCTGCGTTCTGCCGCTCGGCCCAGAGCCGGATGGCGTCGATGTTGGCCAGCACGTCACGTGTGGTGGCGTGCTCGGCGAAGAAGACCTTGAGCATCGCCTCGAACTCCACCACCGGCCCGCCGCCGGGTTCCGCGAGCCACGCGGCCAGGGTCTCCCTGCCCTCGGCGGTGATCGAGTAGACGGTGCGGGGGCGCTTGCCGACCCGTTCGGCGGTGGCCTCCGCCAGGCCGAGCGCGGTCAGGCGCTTCGGCTCCTCGTAGATCCGGCTGGCGGCGCGCGGCCAGTAGTGCTTGAGGCTGCGGTCCATCTGCTGCGCCAGCTCGTACGTCGTCCACGGCTTGATCGCGAGCAGCCCGAGGATGGCGTACGAGGTGGTCGTGAGCTCCCTTGACATCATCCTCCTGACAGGAGTAAATAATCCTCCGGTCCGGAGTATAGGGGGTGCACATGCCCACGTTCAGCAAGGTCTCTCACATCTCGTTCTCCGCTCGCGACGCGGACCGCAGTGCCACGTGGTGGAGCGACATCTTCGGCTTGAAGGAGATCGAGCGGGTGCGGGGCGACGGGTGGCGGGCGATCCTGCTCATCCACCCGGCGACCGCGACGATCATCGAGTTCCAGCAGCACTACGCGAACCAGGGCGAAGGGTTCGACCCCGCTCGCACCGGCTTCGACCACCTGGGGTTCAAGGTCGACGACCCCGCCCAGCTCGGCGAGTGGCAGAGCCACTTCGAAGAGCAGGGCGTCACCTACACCCCGGTGGCGCACCACCACTACGGGTCGGTGCTGACGTTCAAGGACCCGGACGGCATCCAGTTCGAGATGTTCTACCGGGCAGACCACCCGTAGCTAGCTGCGCGCCGTCTTGTGCAGCTCACGCAGCGAGCGCACCGACGTGACGGCGTACTCGCGGTCGACGGCCTGCACGGCCATGACCGAGATGTACTCGTCGTCCGGCAGCTCCAGGCGGGCCCACGCGGCACCGTCCGGGAAGCTGACCGACAGGACGTCCTTCCACGCGAAGTGGTGGGACGTCACGACGTTGCGCACGTCGATGCCCTCGGCGTCCGCGGTGACCCTCGGGCGGGCCAGCAGCAGCACCCCGCCCGCGAGCAGGAAGCCGAGCACGATCATCGCGACCTGGTCGGAGGTCCGGAAGATCACGCCGGTCGGGGTGTCGCCCAGCAGCAGTCCGACCACCGTGAACACGACGATCAGGCCGGCCGCGCACGCCCACGCCACCCGGCGGATCTTCTTGGGGCGCAGCACCACGGTCGTCGTCTCCTGGGTCATCACTCGAAACCCCGCTCGGTCCACGGCTGACGCAGGCCGCGCAGCACCAGTGCGGTGTCGATCGCGGCCACGGTCGCCTCGTAGCCCTTGTCCTCCACCGAATCCGGCAGCCCGGCCCGTGCCAGCGCCTGCTCCTCGGTGTTGGTCGTCAGCACGCCGTTGCCGACCGGCGTCGACTCGTCCAGCGCCACGCGCGTGAGGCCGTCCGTCACCGAGTCGCACACGTACTCGAAGTGCGGGGTGCCACCGCGGATGACCACGCCCAGCGCGACCACCGCGTCGTGGTGACGCGCGAGTTCCTGCACGACAACGGGAAGCTCGATCGCTCCCGCGACACGCACGACGGTCGTGTCGACACAACCGGCGTCCTCGGCGGCTTTCAGCGCACGCTCGACGAGCTGGTCGGTGATCTTGGTGTGCCAGCGCGTCGCCGCGATCGCGACGCTCAGGCCCTTGCCGTCGAGCCGGGTCTGCTCTGGACGGCCCTCGCCGCTCATTCCTGGTCCTCCGTAGCGGAAACAACGGCCTCGTACTGCTCCAGCTGGTGCAGCTCGTGGCCCATCCGGTCGCGCTTGGTGCGCAGGTACCGCAGGTTCTCCGGGTTCGGGGAGATCGGCAGCGGCACCCGGTCGATCACCCGCAGACCGTAGCCAGCCTCGAGTCCCACGCGTTTCGCGGGGTTGTTCGTCAGCAGCCGCATGGACTTGATGCCGAGGTCGGCGAGGATCTGCGCGCCCGTGCCGTAGTCGCGCGCGTCAGCCGGCACGCCCAGTGCCAGGTTCGCGTCCACGGTGTCCGCGCCCTGGTCCTGCAGCTGGTAGGCCTGCAGCTTGTGCATCAGGCCGATGCCGCGACCCTCGTGGCCGCGCATGTACAGCACGACGCCACGTCCTTGTGCCGCAACGGCTTCCAGCGCCGCGTCGAGCTGCGGGCCGCAGTCGCAGCGCAGCGAGCCGAACACGTCACCGGTGAGGCACTCGGAGTGCACGCGCACCAGCACGTCCTCGCCGTCGCCGACGTCGCCGTAGACCAGCGCGACGTGCTCGATGCCGTCCAGCAGGCTGTCGTAGCCGACCGCGGTGAACACGCCGTGCGCGGTCGGGATGCGTGCCTCGGCGACCCGTTCCACCTGGGTCTCGACCCGGCGGCGGTACGCGATCAGGTCCGCGATCGAGATGATCGCGAGATCGTGGTCGGCCGCGAACACCTCGAGCTCGTCGCGGCGGGCCATTTCCTCCTCGACCTTCTGCGACACGATCTCGCAGAGCACACCGGCCGGAGACAGTCCCGCGAGGCGCGCGAGGTCGATGGAGGCCTCGGTGTGGCCGGGCCGGCGCAGCACGCCACCGTCCTTGGCGCGCAACGGCACCACGTGGCCGGGCCGGTTGAAGTCGGTGGCCTTGGACGTCGGGTCGGCGAGCAGCCGGATCGTGCGGGCGCGGTCGGCGGCCGAGATGCCCGTGCTGATGCCCTCACGGGCGTCGACCGTGACCGTGTACGCGGTGCCGCGCTGGTCCTGGTTCGTGTGGTACATCGGCGGCAGGTCGAGGCGGTCGCAGTCGGAGTCCGTCAGCGCCACGCAGACGTACCCGGAGGTGTAGCGGACCATGAACGCGAGCAGCTCCGGCGTCGCCTTCTCGGCGGCGAAGATCAGGTCGCCCTCGTTCTCGCGGTCCTCGTCGTCGACGACGACCACGGGCCGCCCGGCGGCCATGTCCTTGATCGCCCGCTCGATGTCCGCGAAGTCGGTGCTCACTGGGTCTCCTCGCCCGCAATACCCCGCAGGTGCGGGATGGCCAGTCGTTCAACGTACTTCGCCAGCACGTCGACCTCCAGGTTCACCACGTGGCCCGGCAGGCGGTGCCCGAGCGTGGTGAGGTCGAGCGTGGTGGGGATCAGGCTGACGGTGAACTGGTCCTCGGAGACGCTCACGACCGTGAGCGAGACGCCGTCGACCGTGATGGAGCCCTTCTCCACGACGTAGCGGGCGAGGTTCGGGGGCAGTCCGATGTGGACCATCTCCCAGTGCTCCGCCTTCTCCCGCGCGAGAATCAGCCCCGTGCCGTCGACGTGGCCCTGCACGATGTGGCCACCGAGCCGCTGGCCGACCGCGGCCGCGCGCTCCAGGTTGACCTTGTCGCCCTCCGCGATCTTCGCGAGGCTGCTGCGCACGAGGGTCTCGCGCATCACGTCGGCGGTGAAGGTGTTGTTCTCGACCTCCACGACGGTGAGGCAGACGCCGTTCACCGCGATGGAGTCGCCGTGCTTCGCGTCGCTGGTCACGATCGGCCCGGCGATGCGGATCCGTGCCGCGTCCGGCAGGTCCTGCGTCGCGACGACGTGGCCGAGTTCCTCGACGATCCCGGTGAACACCGCTCCTCCTAAATTTGCGGAACCGCGCTGATCCGCAAGTCTGGTCCGCTCATGGTGACGTCTTCTACGGTCAACCGGACAGCGTCCGTGATGGTTGACACCCCAGCGTCCAGCACCGCCGCCGGCCCGTCCCCCAGCAGCACCGGCGCGACGTAGGCGAGCACGCGGTCGATCCGCCCCGCGCGCAGGAACGCGCCGGCCACCGTCGGGCCACCCTCGAGCAGCACGTCCACCACCCCACGGCCGGCCAGCTCCGCCAGCACCTCGTCCGGGTCGTGCGTGCGCAGGTGTAGCGCGGTGTGCTGGAGTTTGGCTCCATCCGGCAGGTCGCTCTTGCCCACGACCACGGGCAACGGCTGGCGGGGCAGCGGCATTCCGTCCGCGTCCCTGGCCGTCAGCGCGGGGTCGTCCTTACGGACAGTGTTCGTGCCGACGATGATGGCGTCCAGCTTCGTGCGCAGTTCGTGGACCTGTTTGCGAGAGATCTCCGAGCTGATCCACTGGCTGGTGCCGTCCTGCGCCGCGATCCGGCCGTCCAGCGACGCCGCGTACTTCCACGTGACGTGCGGGCGGCCCGTGCGCGCGTAGTGCAGCCACGCCCTGAGGGGGCCGTTGCTGACCAGGTCCGCACTGAGACCGCTGTCGACGGTGATGCCGGCTTGCCTGAGCAGGTCCGCGCCGCCCGCAGCCCTGGGGTTCGGGTCGCTGAGAGCGTGGATGACGTGCTTGATGCCCGCTTCGATGAGCGCTTCGGTGCACGGCGGCGTACGGCCGTAGTGCGAGCACGGTTCGAGGGTGACAACGGCCGTGCCGCCCTGAGCCTTCGTGCCCGCTTCCTTGAGTGCCATCACCTCGGCGTGCGCGCCACCGATCGGTTGCGTGCCGCCGAACCCGACCGCGTTGCCGCGTTCGTCGAGGATGACGCAGCCGACCGGCGGATTGGGGCTGGTAGTGCCCCGCACCCGCTCGCTCTCCGCGATGGCCAGCGCCATCGCGTCCTCAGGCGTCATGCTTTCCAGCTGCCTGGGCGCGGGCTGCCTGGGCGCGCAGTGCCTCGACGGCCTTGCCGGGATCGGCGGCGTCGTACACGGCGGAGCCGGCGACGAAGCAGTCCACCCCGGCCTGCGCGGCCTGTTCGATGGTGTCGGCGTTGATGCCGCCGTCGATCTCGACCAGCAGCTTCAGGTGCCCGGTGTCGACCAGGTGGCGTGCCTGGCGCACCTTGTCCAGCACGTCGGCCATGAAGCTCTGCCCACCGAAGCCCGGCTCGACCGACATCACCAGCAGCGTGTCGTAGTGCTTCAGGACGTCCACGTACGGCTCGAGCGGGGTGCCGGGCTTGATGCTGAGTCCGGCCTTGCTGCCTGCCGCTTTGAGGTTCTTGGCGAGGCTCACCGGGTCGTTCGCCGCCTCGACGTGCACGGTCACGTTGTACGCGCCGGCCTCCGCGTACCCGATGGCCCAGCGGTCCGGGTCCTCGATCATCAGGTGGCAGTCGATCGGGATGTCGGTCACCTTGAGCAGCGACTTCACCACCGGCAGGCCGAGCGTCAGGTTCGGCACGAAATGGTTGTCCATGACGTCGACGTGGATCCAGTCCGACGTGGGCACCGCGGCGAGCTCGTCGGCGAGGCGCGCGAAGTCGGCGGACAGGATGCTGGGGGCGATCATCGGCGTGTGGACCACAAGGGTGAAGTCTAGGTGCCGAGCAGGTCGGGCAGCCTGCCGGGAGCCTCGTCGTGACACGGGTCTCCCGCCTAGCGCACGTGCTTGCGCGCGACGTCCGTGAAGTCCGTGAGGGCGGTGTCGAGCGCGTCTCTCAGCGCGAGGATCCGCGGGGGAATGCTGAGCGGCCGCCCGTCATCGGGAGCAGGTGCTTCCTCGAAGCGCGCGACGGACAGCTCCGCGTCGGCCGAGTGCACTCGCTGGGCGGCGTCGGCCAGCGCGTCCGGGCCCAGGATCCGCAGCACACCGGTGATCGTCCTCAGCTTCGCGCGGGCGGCGTGATGCCGTTCGGCGATCTCGGTCCAGTCGTCCTGACCTCCGCCGATCTGCTCACCCCGATGGCGGCGGTTGACCGCGATCGCCAGCCCACGGGCCTCGTTGGCGACCTCGATCAGCTCAGCACTGCGTTCCAGCCGCTCCTGGCGGATGCGGGCCCTGCGCGCCGCCGACAGCTTGAGCGGCTCGACCAGGGCCCCCAGCGTGGCACCGAGCAACGCTGCGAGCGCCGCGATGATCGCGGGCCAGATGGTGTTCATGCTCGGCCTGTCCTGTCGGGTCTGCGCGCCGTTACGGTTCGAGCTGGTCCAGCAACGTGGCCGGCGGTTCGTCGGTGACGATCACTCCCGCACCCCGCAACGTCCTGATGTGCGTCTCCCACAGGGGATGGCGGCGCTTGTCCGCGTTCGCCTGTGGCATGACGACGACCTGGCAGCCCTCGACGCCGATCGCCTCGTTCAGGGCCGTCAGCGCCTGGTTGTCGCCGATGCCCAAGGCCAGCTTGGCCACCGAGTTCGCGCTCGCCGGGGCGAAGACGAACGCGTCGGGCGTCGGGTACGGCTTGGGCTGGCTGGGCAGGCGCGGGTGCCACCTGATCTCGAGGTCGGTGAGGGCCTGGAGCTTGTCCAGCTCGCCCGCCTCCTCGAACCACGGGACCACGGTCGGGGTCAGCATGATGGCGAGCTGCCAGCCACGTTCCCTGGCCGGCTCCGCGAGGTCGGTGCGGAACCAGGTTTCGACTCCGCCGCAGCCTGAGGCGACCAGTCCGAGCAGTCCACGTGTCACGGTTGCCGATGGTAGGCGGGAGATCAGCTCCCCCGCCCGTGCCGTTCCACTCCGGCCAACCGTTGCGTGTTGGATCCCTTGCGGCACAAGGGATCCAAAACTGTCAGACCTCGCCGCTACTGTTCTCCTCGAGCGCTCGAACAGGGCGTCGCAGCATCGCGCAGAACATGGCGTCGGTTCCGTGCAGATGCGGCCAGAGCTGAACGTGCGGGCCTTCCCCGAGGTCCGGAACTCCCGGGAAGAACTCCCGCGCGTCCAGCACTTCGGCCCCGGTGCGCCGGGCGATGTCCGTCACGATCCCGACGGTCTCCGAGAGATGAGGTGAGCACACGACATAACCCACGACTCCGCCAGGACGCACCAGTCGCAACGCCTCGGTGAGCAGCTCGCGCTGCAACTTCGTGAGCGTGCCGACGTCGGCGGGCTGGCGCCTCCACCGCGCCTCAGGGCGCCTGCGCAAGGCACCGAGACCGGTGCAGGGCGCGTCGACCAGCACTCGGTCGAACGCCCCTTCCAGGAAGTCGGTCTCGCGGCCGTCGGCCACGTGCACGGTCACCGGCAGGCCGGAGGTGATCTTGCGCACGAGCTCGGCGCGGTGGGGCGCCTTCTCGACGGCGATCAGCTCGCCGCCTTCGATGCCGACCAGCGCCGCAAGCAGGGCGGCCTTGCCGCCGGGGCCCGCGCAGAGGTCGAGCCAGCGGTCGTCAGTGCCGCCGCTGCTCTTCCCGGCGCTGTCCCCGCCGTCGCTGCCGGTGCCGGCGGTGCCAGCGGTGCCGGTGCTGCCGGTGCTGCCGGTGCTGCCTGTGTCGGCCTTGCCGGTGGCGCCGGTGTGGGCCGTGCCGCTGTCGTCGCTGCCAGGGCCATCGCTGTCGATGGCGGCGGTGCCAGTGTCGCCGCTGCCGGTGGCTCCGGTGCCTGCTGTGCCGCTGCCCTCGCCGTCGCTGCTGCTGACGTTGGTGCCGGTGCCAGCGGTGGCGCTCTCGTCACCGCTCAGCAGCGGTGCACGCGTCAGGGCGAGGGCGCAGAGCTGGCTGCCCTCGTCCTGCACGTTCGCGAGCCGTTCGCGGACGGGCTCGAGGTCGGCGGGGTCACCCGCCCCTTGCTCCAGGTGCACGCCGTAGGGCGAGTACGGCGCCACGTCGCCGCCAGTGATGGCGGCGAGCTCGTCGGCGCTCACCTCGCCTGGACGTGCCACCAGGTGCACGACCGGCCGGGTGTCATCAGCCTCGAGCGCGCGCTTCAGCGGCTCCTCGCGGCTGCCAAGGGCCTCCGCGAACGCCTGCGCGATCCACCGCGGGTGGGCGTGGGTGAAGGCCAGGTGACCGACGGGGTCGGTCTCCGCGTCGGGTGCGAGCTCGTTGACCCAGGTCTGCTCGTCCCGCTCCGAGACCTTGCGCAGGACGGCGTTGACGAAGCCCGCGATCCCAGAGCCCAGCTCGGCCCGCACGAGGTCGACGGTCGAGGCAACCGCCGCGTGCGACGGAATGCGCGTACGCAGCAACTGGTACGTGCCAAGCCGCAACGCGTCGAGAGCCGACCCGTCCACTTCGGACAGCGGCCGATCCGAGCACGCCTCGATGACGGCGTCGAGCAGCCCCTGCGCCCGCGCCGCACCGTAGGTGAGCTCGGTGGCGAGGGCGGCGTCGCGCCCGGTGATGCGCCGATCGCGCAACATCTGGGGCAGCACCAGGTTCGCGTACGCGTCCCGCTGCCGCACCGCGCGCAGCGTCTCCAACGCGGCGAGACGGGCCGGGTCCTCCACGGGAGGCCGGGCGGGCCCGGTGCGACGGCGCGGCGGGTGCGGCCTGCTGGGGCGGGAGGGCTTGGAGGCTCCTCGTGAGTAGCCGGTCATGCGCTGCGCTCCACTGAATTGGGCTCCACTGAATTGGGCTCCCCGGTTCCGGCACGGACAACACGCGCCGAAGTCATGTCTGCCCGCAGGCGGGGCTGGGCGGCAATACCGCGCGCCGAAGTCATGTCTGCCCGCAGACGGGCCTGGCCGGCAATACTGCACGCCAAAGTCACGTCCGCCCGCAGACGGGCCTGGCCCGCGATACCGCGCGCCGAAGTCACGTCTGCCCGCTGGCAGGGCTGGGTGGCAATCCCGCTCGCCAAAGTCACGTCTACCCGCGGGCGGGCCTGACCGGCGATACCGGGCGCGGAAGTCATGTCTGCCCGCAGACGGGCCTGGGCGACGATCCCGCGCGCCCTCGTTCGGCAGGCGCTCATGCGATGCGCTCCCCTGCCTCGATGCGCACACCGCGAGCCCAGTCCGTGGCGGCCATGCGCTTCTTCCCCTGCGCCTGGACCTCGCCGAGGGCCACGGCGGTAGTCGCCGTGCCCACGAGCACGCGCTTGCGTTCGACCAGGATCTCGCCGGGCGGCAACGTCATGTCGTCCACCGGCGTGACGGGTCCGAGCTTGAGCCGCTCGCCGCGGAACTCGGCCCACGGGCCGGGCTCCGGCGTCACCGCGCGGGCCAGGCGGTCCACCGCCACGGCGGGCGTGCCGAAGTCGAGGCGCGCGTCCTCGACGGTGATCTTCGCGGCGTACGTGACGTCGTCCGCGGGCTGCTCGACGGCGCGCAGGGTGCCGTCCTCGATGCCGTCCACAGTGGACAGCAGCAGCTGCGCGCCGGACTCCGACAGCCGGGTCAGCAGGTCGCCGGAGGTGTCGCGGTCGCGCACCTTCTCGGTCACCACGCCGAACACCGGGCCGGCGTCGAGCTCGCGCACGATCCGGAACGTCGACGCGCCCGTGATGTCGTCGCCGTTGCGCACGGCGGCCTGCACCGGCGCGGCACCGCGCCAGGCGGGCAGGACGGAGAAGTGGAGGTTGACCCAGCCGAACCGCGGGACGTCGAGGGTCCGCTGCGGCAGCAGGTTGCCGTAGGCCACGACCGGGCACAGGTCGGGCTCCAGCGCGCGCAACCGCTCCAGGAAGTCGGGATCGCCCGCCTTGGCGGGCGTGAGCACCTCGATGCCGTGCTCGTCGGCGAGCGCACCGACCGGTGAGCGCTCGAGCCGGCGGCCGCGGCCGGAGGGTGCGTCGGGGCGGGTGACCACGGCGACGACGTCGTGGCGGGAGGAGTTGATGAAGGCGCGCAGCGAGGGAAGTGCTACCTCGGGCGTGCCGGCGAACACGAGTCGCATGTCAGTGGGCCGACCTGCCGAAGAGTGGGTGCGGGCTCTGTTTCAAGGTGGGCACCGTACCGTCGAACCACTCGGCACGCCGGATTTCCTTCATGGCCAGCTTGCGGGTCTCGGCGTCGAGGCGGTCGAGGAAGAGCACGCCGTCGAGGTGGTCCGTCTCGTGCTGGATGCAGCGGGCCAGTGTCTCGGTGCCTTCGACCTCGACGGGCTCGCCGTGCATGTTCCAGCCCTTCGCCACCACGTGCAGGTGGCGCTTGCAGTCCCACGACATGCCGGGAATGGACAGGCAGCCCTCGGGGCCGTCCTGCATCTCGTCGCCGACCACGTCCCAGGTCGGGTTCACGAGGTGACCGGCGAAGCCGTCGCAGTGGTAGGTGAACACGCGCAGCCCAACGCCGAGCTGAGGCGCGGCGAGTCCCGCTCCGCCCGCGTCCTGCATCGAGTCCCACAGGTCTTTGACCAGGGTGCGCAGTTCCTTGTCGAAGTCGGTGACCTCGACGGCTGAGGTGCGCAGCACCGGATCGCCGAACAGGCGGATGGGTTGGACGGTCACGCAGTGCTCCTCGTAGTGGACTGGGGGCCAGTCTACGAGGAGGGCCTTCAGTGCTCGGCGCCGCTGCCGAGGAAGATCACGCTCACCAGCGCCACGAGGAAGTGGCCGGTGAACCGCAGCGCCGTCACCACGGGGCGGAACAGCGCGTGGAGGTCGATGTGGGCCGAAGCGGTGTTAACAGTCGTCGTCGCCATGACACAAACTGTGCCGTTCACGCAGGTCAGCCCACATCGGCTCGCGGTATCGAGCCTGTATCAGCCTGAGGTAGGAAGATCGCGTGCAACACTCGGCCAAGAGGTGGACACCTCCAGGTCATGAGGCTGATGCGACCGAGCTGGGAGGGGGCGGCCGCCGTGCCCGACGACGCCCCGTCGGACGCCGAACTGTGGGCACGAGGTAGCGAGCACGCGTTCGCCGAGCTGTACGACCGCTACGCCGAGGCGGTGTGGAACCACGCCTACCGGCTGACCGCGTCGTGGTCGACGGCGGAGGACCTGACGTCGGCGACGTTCATGACCGCCTGGCGCCGCCGCGCCGAGGTGACCATCGTGCGGGACAGCGCGCTGCCGTGGCTGTTCACCGTCGCGGGCAACCTGGCGCGCTCGGAATTCCGGCGCAAGGCGCGGTTCACCCGGCTGCTGCACCGCGTGCCGAGGAACGACGTCGCACGCGACCACGCCGACGAGGTGGTGTCGTCCCTCGATCACGAGGCCCGCCTGCGCCAGGTGCTGGAAGCGGTCGAACGCCTCCCCCGCGCCGAACGCGAGGCCGTGGAGCTGGTCCTGCTCGGCGACCTGTCCACCACGCAGGCCGCCGAGGCGCTCGGTGTCGCCGAGGTGAGCATCCGCTCCCGCATCTCGCGCGCCCGCACCCGCCTGCGCAAGCAACTCTCCGACGACACCCTGGAGGTGGAGTGATGGCGTTCGACCTGCCACCCCGCCGTGAACTCCCCGCAGACGTCAAGGAGCGCATGCGCCCGGCCTTCACCGAGGCTCCCAAGCGACGCAACCACGCTCCGCTGGCCGTGGCCGCCGGGGTGGTCCTCCTGGTCGCGGGCGGTGTCGCCATCACCCAGCCGTCCATCCTCAACATCGGACCGAGCCACCACCGGGTCCTCACCCCGTCCGACCGGGACCTGGAACGGTGCCGCACCGCCCTGCACGACCAGGCATGGACCTCACGCCGGATGGTCGTCTTTGGCCTGCGCAAGGTCCTGGTCGGCATGGACGGCCGCTTCTGCGAACTCACCCTCACCCGAGCCAGCGTCGCGTCGGACGGCTTCCAGCCGGTCGGTCTGGAAGGGGGCTCGATCACCTACCGCTCCAGAAGGATCATCGCGGGCGTGCCGCCGTTCAGCGCGCAGACGGCCAAGGCCAAGCAGACGCACGGCACCCATGACAATCCCGGCTCGTTCTCGGACGGCGTGGTCACGCCGGACTTCTTCATCGTCGAAACCCTGTCCGAGTCGACCCGTGAGCTGATCTTCGACGGACGGACCGTGCAGATCCCGGAGCTTCCCGAGAAGCCGGCGGTCGGCACGGACAGCTTCGAGAGCGGCGACACCGACCTGTGGACGCCGGTGAACGTCGTTGCCAGGTGCGCCGACAACGCCTACGAGATCGGGTGGAACGGCGACCATCTCCAGGGCTGGGAACCGCTGCAGGTCGTCGGTCTCGACGAGCGCGATGGCCTGATGCTCGCGCACCGCGAGCATCAGAAGTGGGCCATCTGCTCCTTCTCCGAGACCGAGACCGCGACCGGCGCCGGGCTCAAGGGGGACCTGGACATCAGCTGGGACGAGTCCGACCGGCCGATCATCCTCGGCGGCCACAAGCTCGGATCGGGCTTCGTCCTCGCCGGGCGCACCAGCCGGTCCGCGAAGACCGTCGAGGTGTCCGACGGCGGCGCCCCCAAGGTGACCGCGGACGTCGAGGACGGCCACTTCCTCGTCACGCTGCCCAACCGCGGCGACCAGTGGGCCAAGCGCGATCAGCTGCGCATGGTCGCCCGCGACGCCGAAAATCAGATCGTCTACGAGGGCGGGTTCGAAGGACCATGACCCCATGATCTGGACAGCACCCGAAGTCGCCCTGACCGACGAACCGTTCCTGGGCGCGGAACGGCCGATGCTGGAAGCGTGGCTCGACCGGCATCGAGCCACCTTCCTGCGCAAGTGCGCGGGCCTGACCGGCGAACAGCTGGCCATCGCCTCCGCACCGCCGTCGAACCTGACCCTGCTGGGCCTGATCCGCCACCTGACCGACGTGGAACGCGCGTGGTTCCGCACCCGCCTGGCCGGCCAGGACGTGAAGTCCCGCTACAGCTCGCCGGACGACCAGGACGCCGCCTTCGAACACCTGGACCCGGCCCGCGCCGAAGCCGAGTACGCCGGCCTGGTCGCCGAGATGGCCGAGGCCCGCGCGGCCGGCGCCACGCGGGACCTCGACGACACCTTCGTGCACGTGCGGTGGGGCGAGATGTCGGTGCGCTGGCTCTACATCCACATGATCGAGGAGTACGCCCAGCACAACGGCCACGCCGACCTGATCCGCGAGCGCATCGACGGCCACACCGGCCGATAGCCCTCCACACACACGGCGGCACACCACACACACGGCGCCTGCTGGGTTCCCCCAATTTTTATTCTAGGGAGAGGGTCCGACAGTCGCGTTTGGGCTGGTCAGCCCACCTTCACCACGCGGGCTGCACCTCCCCCGCGCCGCGTCGGTTCGGCGACCGCGCGCCAGCGGCCGTCCGAGGCGCGTTCGACGGCCGTGGCGGCGCCGATCTCGGCGTTCTGGCTGAAGCGGTGGCCGATGGCGGTCAGGCCCTGGGCGGCGGCCGAGGCGATGAACGCCGCTTCGGCCGGGGTGGTCGCCGCGTTGCGCTGGGAGGCGCGCGGGGCCGCGATGGCCTCTTGCAGGGACATCTTGCGATCCAGGCGGGCGGTCAGGATCTGGGTGACCGTCGTGATGATCGTGGAGCCGCCCGGCGAGCCGACGGCCAGGACGACCTTGCCGTGGTCCAGGACGATGGTCGGGGCCATCGACGAGCGCGGGCGCTTGCCGGGGCCTGGCAGGTTCGGGTGCGGGACGCCGGCGGTGGGAGCGACGAACTCGAAGTCGGTGAGCTCGTTGTTCAGCAGGAAACCGCGGCCCGGCACGACGATGCCGCTGCCGCCCTCGGCCTCGATGGTGAGGGTGTAGGCGACGACGTTGCCCCAGCGGTCGGCGACCGTGAGGTGCGTGGTGCGTTCAGCGTCCTCGCGCAGGGCGGAGAGGCCGGCCGTGGCCTCGCACGCCTGGGGGTTGCGCGGGTCGGCGGCGGGCTGCGGGGCGGGCAGGACGGCGTCGGACTTGATCAGGCACGCGCGGCTGTCGGCGAACTTCTGCGAGAGAATGCCTTCGGTCGGCACGCGCGAGAAGGCCGGGTCGCCGACCCAGCGGAGCCGGTCGGCGAACGACAGCTTGGTCGACTCGATGAAGCGGTGCAGGTACTCGACGTCCGTGGCCTTCGCGAGGTCCGTGGACTCCAGGATGTTCAGAGCCTCGCCGACGGTGGTGCCGCCGGATGACGGGGCCGCCATGCCGTAGACGTCGAGGCCGCGGTAGCGGGTGTGCGTGGGATCGCGACGTTCCACCTGGTAGCGGGCCAGGTCGGAGATCTCCATGGCGCCGGAACGCACGTTGCGGGTCGAGCCCGGCACGACCGGTGGCGTGCGCACGGTCTGCACGAGGTCACGGCCCACGGCACCGCCGTACAACGACGCGAGGTTGGTGTGGGCGAGCTCGCGATAGGTGTCGGCGAGCTGCGGGTTGCGGAACGTGCTGCCGATCGCGGGCGGCTGCCCGCCCGGCAGGTAGAGCTCACGCGTGGAGGTGAAGTCGGCGAACCGCGCGGCGTTGGAGGTGATCTGCTGGTTGAACGTGCGGTCGACGAGGAAACCTCGCCGTGCCAACGCTTCCGCGGGCGCCATGGCCTCGCGCAGGTTCAGCGTGCCCCACTTGCGCAAGGCGTCCTGCCACGTCTTGGGGGTGCCGGGGACACCGACGGACAGGCCGCTGGTCATCGCCTCGGCGAACGGCAGCGGCGTGCCGTTCTCGACGAAGAGCTGGTCGGTCGCGGCGCGCGGCGCGGTCTCCCGGCCATCCAAAGTGGACACACGGTGGGTGCGCGCGTCGTAGTGGACGAAGAACCCGCCGCCACCGATGCCGGCGGAGAAGGGATCGGTCACGCCGAGCGCGGCGGCGGTGGCGACGGCCGCGTCCACGGCGTTGCCGCCGCGACGGAGCACGTCGATCCCGATCTGGGAGGCGTCCGGATCGACGCTCGAGACCGCGCCGCCCCAGCCGACCTGTTCGGGCACTCGCAACGGTGGTTCCGCCGCACCTGCTGCAGCAGCAGGGGCGACCAGTACGACGGAGAGCGTCAGTGCGGCAACCGTTCGCAACATGCGCACTCTTCTACTCCGTTCCAGCCGGATGGCAACGTTCCTTGATGAAGGCCTAAGGTGCGGAGGTGTCGATCGATCTTGACCTCCTGCGAACGGACTACGCGAACACCCCGCTCGACGAGGCCGACCGCGAAGAGGCGCTGCACCTCCTCCTGCGCGAACGCCGTGAGGGGGACGCGGACCTGCTGCGCCACCTGCTCGCCGCGGAGACCGCCACGCACCGCGAGGGCTGGGGCCTGAGCGAGACGATGGTCCTCGCCGCGCTGCTGCTCGCCGAGTGCGGCCGCGAGGAGGACGTGTGGTTGCTGTGGGAGGCCAAGAACGCGTCCTTCGACACGATGGCGGGACTGGACGGGTTCCTGCTGTTCCCGGCGGGCATCGCGGGCACGACGGCGCACGTCATCGCCGGCGAGGAGCATCCTGAACGCGGCGACCTCATGACGTACATGAGCGAGTACCTGCAGTACGAGAAGCTCAGCGACGAGGACATCCGCCGCAACATCGCCAGCCTGCGCTCCTACTACGAGAGCTGACCCTGGCTAGAGCACCTCGAGCGGATCCAGTTTGATCCGCACCAGATCCTGCTCCTTTCTCGCGGTCCGCACGGCCTGCGCCTCGGCGAGCACGGCGGCGAGCTGGCGTCCCTCGCTGCGCGCGACCCGCACGAGTGCGCGTTCCTTGGTCTCGTCGTCGTTCAACGGCACCGGCCCGAGAATCTCCCCGGACGAGGGCAGCCTCAGCTCGTCCAGCAGGGCGTTCACCGCGTCCGGGCTGCCGTCGACGGTCGCCATCCGCACCGCGGGCGGAAACCCCAGCTCGGTCCGCGCCGCGAGTTCGGTCGCCGCGTGCCACACCGGATCCCACCGCACGAGCGCCTGCACCGGCGTGAGCGACGAGTCCGCGATGACGACCACCCGCCCGTTGCCCGGCCGCACCAGCCCCGCCGCCGTCATCCACCGCCGGAGCGTCTCCTCGGACGCGCGCAGGTCGGCCCTGCCCAGCAACGCCCACCCGTCGAGCAGCAGCACCGCGCCGTACCCGCCCTCGGCCACAGGTTCGGCCCCCGGCGTAGCCACCACCAACGCCGGCTTGCCCGGCACCTTCGTCAGCACCTCGTCCGCACCGCTGGTGCGCACCGCGAACCCGGGAAACGCCCGCCCCAGCTCCTCCGCCGTGCGCCGAGCCCCGATGATCTGCCCGCGCAGCCGCCGCGACCCGCACGTCGGGCACCGGAACCCGGCCTCCGTCGCCGCGCACCACCGGCAGTAAGCGGGCTTGGGCAGCCCGTCCTCCATACCGCCCGGCAACGCCAGCGGCCCGGCACACCGGCGACATCGCGCGGGACCACGGCACTGCCCGCACGCCAGCGCCGGCACGTACCCGCGGCGCGGCACCTGGATCAGCACCGGCGAGTCGGAAAGCGCGAACCGGGCGGCGTCGAACGCGATCGACGGCAGGCGAGCGGTGCGGGCCGCCGAGTCTTTGACGTCCTGCCACTCGTTGTCGCCCACGGAGACCACGCGCGGCGCCACGGCCCGGAGGGTATCCCGCGACGCCACGATCTCGTGCGCCCAGCCCGTTTCCACCAGCAACTGGGCCTCGGCAGTGCGGGCGAAACCGCCGATCAACAGAGCGGCACCGTTCATGTGAGCGCGCTGCACCAGCACATCGCGCACGTTCGGATACGGCGACCGCGGCTCGACGTGCAGGTCGTCACCGTCGTCCCACACCACCAGCAGCCCGGGATCGACCACCGGCGCGAAAGCGGTCGCCCGCGTGCCGATCACCACCCGCGCAATGCCGCGGCGCACCGCCAGCCACCGCTTGTAGCGCTCCGACGGCCCCAGGTCAGCCGACAGCGTGACCACGCCCTCGATCAGCGCGCCACAGGCCTCCGCGACCCGCGCCGAGTCGCGGTGGTCAGGCACGACGATGACGACGCCGCGCCCCGTGGAGGCGACGGCGGCCGCCGCCTCGGCCAGGCGGGCCGGCCAGTCTTCGGAGGGCAGGGCCTGCCAGACGGCGTGGGCGGGGCGGCCTGAGCGCAGGGCTTCCAGGTAGGAGAGGCCGCGGGGGTAGCGGGACCAGGCGTCGGCGGGGACGGCGGGAAGCTGCGAACGTCCGGGTGGGGGTGGATCGGGTGCGGCCGATGGGGCGGTCGAGGTGTCGGAGGGTCCGAGGGTCGAGGCTGGTGGCTGAGCGTCGGCCGGGGACGCTGCCGAGTGCGCGTCAGGCGACGTGGCCGGGCCGCCGGACGATGCGGCCGGAGCGGCGGAAGGCGCGATGAGCGAGGCCGACGGCGCTTCCGCGACCTCGCCGGTCTTCGCCCCGGCGAACTCCACCCCACCGGGCTGGTCCCCACCGGACTCCACCCCGCCCACCAACGCCGCCCCACCACCAGAAACGGCGCGAGAATGCGAAGGCACCCAAGCCGGAACCCGAGGCAACGGCGCCGGCTCCCCAGGCGCGGCCGCCTCGGCACGGGCATGCCGGGGCGGGATGGCGAGCCGCAGCACGTCGATCATCCCGCCCGCATACCGGTCGGCGATAGTGCGGGCCAATGCGGCGATCTCGGGAGACAGCACCGGTTCGGGCGAGACGACCTTCTCGATGAACGCGAGCTTCTTCCCGTAGTCGGAGCTGGCCACGCGTTCCAACAGGTAGCCGTCGACCAGCTGGCCAGCGAACCGGACGCGGACGCGGCACCCAACAACTGCAACGGCGTCCAGTTCGGACGGAACCGAGTAGTCGAAGGGGCGGTCCAGGTGGGCCAGCGGCACGTCCACCACGATCCGGGCGACCGGCAGCGAGGCAGCGGGGACTCGCTCCCCTTTTCTCGCTCCGGCCTTCGCGCTCATACCTCCTGGTGTATCAGACCGGTCCGACAGTCACGCGTTGCGCCTCACCAAACCGGTGAAGCCCGCCACGAACAGGGTCGCGAACGCCCAGGCCAGGATCTGCAGCAGCCACGTCGAGGCCAGGACGAACTGGCCGGCAGACGAAGGGGCCACCGTGCAGCGACCCGCATCTACCTTGACCAGGGGTGTTGCCACGTTCAGGGCATAGCCGACCTGCTCTACCGCCGAGCAACGCACCGCTCCCGACAGCGTAACGATGCCCACCGACAGAGCCAGCACACCGGCCAGCCACAGCAATGCCAGAGCGGGGCGGTAGCCGTGGCCGACGGTCACGCCGCGGACGAAGTGCCAGGTGCGGCCCCAGCGTGAGAGCTGGCCGCGGCGGCGCAGATCACGTTGCTGGGCAACGCGGATGCGCCGCACGTCACGTTCGTTGCCCGCCGCTGCGTGTGCGTCGGCGAGTTGCACCCACGGCTGTGTCGAGTAGTTGGGCGTGCGCGTGGACAACAACGACAGCCATTCGTCCACTGTGGCGTCACGTGGCAGGCCCTGGTAGGTCAGTCCTTCGAGCTGCACCTGACCTTCGATGCCGTCGAACGGCATGAGCAGTTCCGTACCGACCTGGACATGTCTCAGGTCTAACGCGGTGTCCGACGACGAGAACCGGCCGTCCCGCAGGATCAGCTGCCCGTCGATTTTCGCGCCCCGAATCCGCACGGCGGCGTAGCGGCCGGTGCCCACGGCCGAGAAGCCGTTCGAGAGGAAGACTGCGGAACCCACGTGCAGGTCGACGGCGTACAGCGCGGCACCGGCCCCGCCGTTGCCGCGTAGCTGCGCGCCTCGGCAGTACAGCACCGCGCCGATGCGCGCGCCGTTGAGTTCGACGGTTCCGGTCGCGTTGAAGTCCTCGTCGAGGTACAGGCTTCCGCCGACTCGGATCCCTCGCGCGTGGAGGGCGTACTCCTCCTCCGACGTGAGCCGCGCCCCGCTCAGCCTCAGGTCGTGGTCGACGGTCAGGCGGTTCGCCCGCACCATCGGCGCGACAAGCCGGCTCAGGTCGAGCAACGCGAACTGCGCGCGGTCCAGCACCACGGGGAGTTCGGTCGTGCAGTCACGCAGCACTAGTGGGCGCTTAGCCACGACGTCGGACAGGTCTAGCTGGCCGACGATCCGGGCGCCTTCGACGACCAGGCCGCCCGGATCCAGCGACTCGAACTCCACCATGCGCCGCCGGATCTCGTCCCCCGTGATCTCCACGGGCCCCACGTTAGCCGGAGATCGACTCCTGGCCGTTCTCGATGTGCCCGCACAGACGACGGCGGAACTTCGGCTCTTCCTCGACCGTCACGGTCAGGTCGTACCAGCCGGAGTTCATCGCGGTCAGCCACGGGATTACGTGCCGGTGCCCTGGACGAACCGCGTACCGGCGCCGCCCCAGCACGAACGTCAGCCGCGATGAGCCCGAGTTCTCGAACGTCAGCGTGAGCACACGGCTGTAGCCGCGCACCGACGACGACACGCGCGCGCTGTCCGACGACGTTCCGGCGAACTCACGGCGGAAGCCGTTGGGGCCCAGCAACACCAGGTCGTGATCGCCCGAAACCTCAAGAGAGGCAGTCGAAGCAACGTCGAAGTGCTGCGGAACGGCGAACTGTCCCGAGTACGGGTAAAGCGCCAGATGCGTCGACGCGGAACCGGAGTTCGACATCTCCAGCCGCGACCCGCGCAACGACGCGTCAGGCTGGTACGGCAGAGCGCGCGCACGTCGCCGTCCGGGTTCCTGCTCCGGCATCTTCTGGTCGGAAGGCGGTGCGGGGCGCCAGCGCGGCGAGGCCGGCGGCACCGCTGCGGGCTCGCCCACCTCGGGCCACGTGCGCCGCCGGTCGAAGTCGAACGCCGAGGTCAGGTCGCCCGCCACGGTCCGGCGCCACGCGGAGATCTCCTCCGACCGCACCCCGGTCCACCGCTCCAGGAACCGCGTCATCGACGTGTGGTCGAACACCTGCGAACACACGTACCCGCCAACGGACCACGGCGAGACGACGGTCATCGGCACGCGGGTACCCAGCCCCAACGGCCGGTCACCCACGTACTCGTCGGCGACGGACAACGGCGGGCGCGGCGGCGGCACGTGGTCGTAGAAGCCGTCGTTCTCGTCGTAGGTGATGAGCAGGACCGTCGACTCCCACACCTCCTGGTTGGACGCCAACGCGTCCAGCACCTGGTAGGTGATCGAGGCGGAGGCCGCGGGCGACGACGCGCCGGGGTGCTCGGAGTCCACAGAGGACGGAACCAGGTAGGAGACCGCCGGCAGCTTCCCGGAGTTCACGTCGGCGCGGAACGCCTCCCCCAGCCCGCCGGGCCGCACCCGCTGCAATCCGCGCGTGTACAACGACTTCTCAGCCGGCGTCAGGACAGAAAGATCGATCTTGCCGATCAGCGCGGGGTCGCCGGTGCCGTAGAGCTTGTCCAGCGACTTGAAGCCGGCAGGCAGCACCTTGCGCGCGATCTCCTTGAACCGCACGAAGAACTCCAGGTTGTTGTCCTGGAAGTTGTCCCACTCCTGGTAGACCCGCCACGACTTCCCCGCCGCCTCGAGCCGCTCCGGGTAGGTCGTCCACGTGTACCCGGCGTGGTTGTCCTCGTTGTAGGCCGCGTTGCCGGTCGCACGGGCGCCGGTCGGCTCGAATCCGGTGTACCCGGACACCCAGTAGTTCCGGTTCGGCGACGTGGAAGAGGGCACCGAGCAGTGGTAGGCGTCGCACAACGTGAAGGTGTCCGCCAGCTCGTGGTGGAACGGGATGTCCTGCCGCGTGTAGAACGCCATCGTCGCCGCGGTCTTCGCCGGCACCCAGTTGTCGTTCCACCCGCCGCGCAACGCCGAGTGCCCGCCGTTCCAGCTGTGGTCCAGGTCGCCGATGTACTGGATGTCCCGCCCGGACGCCGCCTCACGCACCGGGAACGGCAGCACCCCGGACTGCTCGTACACACCGCGAAGAGCGTTGCGGTCAGAGAACCCCCGTACGCCGCGCAACGTCCCGTAGTAGTGGTCGAACGATCTGTTCTCCTGCATCAACAGCACGACGTGCTTGATCGCGCGCAACCCTCCCGTGCGGGGCTCACGGGCGAGCGCGGCGTACACCGACGGTGGCAACATCGTGCCAGAGGCAGCGGCGACGGCAGCAGCCATGAACCCACGACGAGAGAGCGACATAGGACGAGTTTCTAGTCTCAATACGTGTCTGGTAACCGTCACCCGTATGAACAAAGGCCCCGGATCACCGGGGCCTTGTTCACAGTGACACTCAGGCGGCTGCAATCGCCGCAGCCACACTGGCACGGGCGTCCAGCCTGCCCTTGCCGCACTGACCGGCAACGGGATGCACCGTCGCCTTCAGGTTCACGAACACCTGCGCCGGGGTCAGCAACGGCTTGAAGTGCTGCACACGAGCGTGCTGCATCAACGCCACCACACCGGCGACGTGCGGGGTCGCCATGCTGGTGCCCTGGTAGTGCTTGTAGATCGACGCGGCCGGCACGGTCGCACCGCTGTTCAACGTCGACAGCACACCGTTCGCCACCACCGGTGACGTCTCGCCGCCCGGCGCGCAGATCTCGACCGTCGCGCCGAAGTTCGAGTACGACGCCTTGTTGGCCTGCCGGTCCGTGGCCGCCGTGGTGATCACGCCACCGCAGTTCGCCGGTGTGAACCCACCAGCGTTCACGTTGTCGTTGCCCGCCGCGACGACGACGGTCGCGCCGTGCACGTTGCGCGCCGTGTTGATCGCGTTCTGCAACGTCGCCGGGCACGTGGCCGACGGGCCGCCGAGCGACAGGTTCAGCGTCTTGGCCGGGTTCGGGTTCGCCGGAACACCCGGCACCGCGCCACCGGCGGCCCACACGATGCCCGCCGCGATGTCCGCCAAAGTGCCGCCGCACGTACCGAGGACGCGCACCGGGACGACCTTGGCCAACGGCGCGACGCCGGTGCCACCGGTCGCGTTGTTGCGCAGGGCCGCGACGGTGCCCGCGACGTGCAGGCCGTGCCAGCTCGACGGCCGTGCCGCCGAACCCGGACCGCACTGCCCCGCCAGCCGCCAGTCACCCTGGTCCATCGGGTTGGCGTCGCGGCCGTTGCCGTCCTTCGCGAAACCCGCGTTGCTGATGAAGTCGTAGCCGCCGAGGTAGTTGGCGGTCATGTCCGGGTGCGAGGTGCGCCCGGTGTCGATCACCGCGACCCGCTGTCCCGCCCCGGACGGTCCCTGGTCCCACGCCGGGGACAGCCCGATGCCGCCGGGAGACTCCCAGTAATGCCACTGCTGCGGCCACAACGGGTCGTTCGGGACGGCCGTCGCGTCCAGGACGATGTTCGGCTCGGCGTACTCGACGTCACCGCGGGCCATCAGCACCCGGATCGACTCCGCGCCGTCCGCGGAAGCGAGCACCTCGGCGCCGTCGGTGGCGTCCGCGACGACCCGCGAACGGGACTGGGCCAGCGCGTCGGATCGTGACGCGCCCTCCCGGAACTTGACGATGATCTCCTGCTCGGGTTCGTCGGCCGAGGCGACGTGCGGCGTCACCGTCAGCGCGAGAACCGCGCCGATCAGCGCTGCCATGCCGGTTCTCATGGTTTCCCTCCCCTTCACGACGGACTGCCCGTCGATGGCGACAAGGAGAAACCGGCGCGGTTGTGGCCCGGATGCGGTCGCCACAACCGATCCACAACAGGCCGCGCGTATCCGTGTACCCGTCACGAACTTGAGGGGAACTCATGCTTCAGCTCGTCGTAGCGGCCGCACTGGCCGCTTCAGGAACCGCCGCCGCGCCAGAACCCGCGACGGTCGCGCGGGTCGAGGCCGGCAGGCTCGTCGTCACCGGGGCGCCGGCGCGCGCCAGCCAGCTCCACATCTCCGGCACCACCATCAGCGATGCCGGCGCGATGCGGGCGGGCGCCGGTTGCACGCGCCTGTCGGCCTCACGTGTGCAGTGCGCGCAGGTCCAGAAGATCGTCATCTACCTGGGCAACGGCCACGACCAGGTGTTCTACGACAGCGAGGTGCCCACCGAGCAGCACGGCGGTGACGGCGACGACCAGCTGCAGGGCGGCTCCGGCGCGGACACGCTGCAGGGTGGCGACGGCGACGACACGATGAGCGGCGGCACCGGCCCGGACCAGCTCTACGGCGGGGACGGCGACGACGTGCTGGACGAGCCGTCCACCGACGCGGGCGGCAACTTCCTGCAGGGCGGGTACGGCAACGACAAGATCGACGGCGCCAAGGCGAACATGCGCGACCGCGCCGACTTCAGCGACCACGTCGAAGGCATGACGATCGACCTCGCGGCCGGCACGGCGACCAGGCCGGGCGAGACCGACGAGCTGAAGAACGTGCAGGACGTCTACGGCACCGCGGGCGATGACACGTTGTCCGGCAACGTCTGGCCGAACAAGTTGTACGGCCTCGGCGGCACCGACACGTGCACGGAGGGTCCCTACGACGCGTGCTACCAGTGAACTATTCCGGGTGATGTATCAAACGCACCGCTGAGAACTCCGCTGGTGCGTGGACCTACTCGACGTCCGCCTGCTCGGACCCCTGGAAGTCACCGGGCCAGGCGGCGTGCTGCGCCTCGCCGGTACGCGCCAGCGCTCCCTCCTGGCGCTGCTGGCGTTGCGCGCACCCTCGGTGCTCCCCGCAACGCAGCTGATCGACGCGTTGTGGGGCACCGAACCCCCTGCCACGGCGTTGCGCACGCTGCACAGCCACATCGCCCGCGTCCGCTCCGCCCTGGCCGCGATCGGCCTCACGGACGTCCTGGTCACCACCACCGCGGGCTACGCGCTGAAGATCGATCCAGCGCACGTCGACGTCACCCGCTTCGAACGCGCCCCGTCACCCCGCGCGGCGCTCGCGTTGTGGCGCGGCGATCCCCTCGCTGACTGCGACGTGTCCGAGTGGGCGTCCGCCGAGATCACCCGGCTGCACGAGGCCAGGCTCGCGACCGAGGAAAGCCTGGCACAGCAGGACATCAGCCGCGGTGCCTGCGCAACCGCGGCCGCCCAGCTCGAACGGCTGGTCGTCAGCCACCCGCTGCGAGAACGGTTCTGGGAGCTCCTCGCCGACGCACAACTACGCGGCGACCGACGCGCGGACGCGTTGAGCACGGTCCGGCGTGCCCGCACCGTGCTCGTCGAAGAACTCGGCGTCGATCCCGGTCCCGGTCTGCGCGCGATCGAGACCGAGGCACTCGCGTGCCCGCCGCCCGACTCGGGTGCCGCTCTCGTCGGACGTCAGCGCGAAACCCAGGACGTGGTGCGGCTGCTGGAAAAAACCCGCGTCGTGACGCTGACCGGTCCGGCCGGCTGCGGGAAGTCGCGACTGGCCGGCCACGTCACACCATCGTCCACAGTGGTCGATCTGACCTCGGCCTCGTGCGTCGAGGACGCGGTCGCGGCTGCGTTCGCCATCACCGCACGAGAGCTCGGCACGCTCGGCAACACCTTGGTAGTACTGGACAACTGCGAACACTTGCGCGCGAAGTGCGCCGCGTTCGTCGCAACGCACCCCATGCTGCGTGTGCTCGCCACCAGCCGTGAACCCCTCAACGTCGCGGGCGAGACGGTCTACCCGATCCCGCCACTGGCCGTGCCCGACCCGGACGTACCGCGCTCGCTGACCGAACTGGCCGCCTACGACGCGGTCCGGCTGTTCCTGGACCGCGCCGCCTACACCTACACCGACGCGGACGCCCCGGCCATCGCCCAGCTCTGCGCGGCGCTCGACGGCCTGCCGCTGGCGCTGGAACTCGCCGCCGCCCGCACCTCGGTGCTCACCCCGGCCCAGATCGTGCGCCGGCTGCGCGACCGGTTCGGCCTGCTGGGCCCGCTGCGGGCCGCCATCACGTGGAGCCACGACCTGCTGACGTCGCCAGAACGCGCGCTGTTCGCCGACCTCGCCGTGTGCGCGGGCGGGTTCCCGGCGGACCTCGTCGAAGCACTGGCGGGCACGCTGGACGCGTTGACCGGCCTGGTGGCGAAATCTCTCGTGCGGGTCTCCCGCGTCCACGGCGAAACCCGTTTCTCCATGCTGGAAACCGTGCACGCCTTCGCCCTCGAACAGCACACCGGCGCGCACGCCCGCGCCGCCGACTTCTTCCTGCGCCTGGCCGAACGCGCCGAGGCCGACTCGACCGGCACGCTGCTGAACGAGTTGCGGGTCGAGCACGCGAACCTGCGGCGCACGATGGACTGGTTCACCTCCACCGGCGAGACCGGCAAGGTGCTGCGCCTGGCGGTCGCGCTCAACCGGTACTGGCACCGCACCGGCGACTACCGCGAGGGCCGAAGATGGCTGGCGGTGGCGTTGAAAGGCTCGGGACCGTTGCGCGGCAAGGCTTTGGCGTCCGCGGCGGTACTGGCCCTGCTGGAGTGCGACTACGCGGAGGCGATCCGGCTGGCCGAGGAGGGACTCGCGACCGATCCCTCGCAAACCGGTCGCCTGCACCGGCTTCTCGGCTCGGTGGCCCGCGAACGGGGTGAGTACGAAACGGCGTTGGACCACTACCGGGCGGCCGCCCTCGACCCGGTGAACGCCGCCTACGCTCAGCAGCTTTCCGGTGCCACGTCGTGGTTGGCGGGTGATCTCAACACCGCTGAGACCTTTCTTCAGACATCACTGAAGCAATTACGCGATTTGAACGATCGGCGCGGCGCCACCTCCTCGCTCACCTATCTGGGCGCGGTCGCGTGGTACCGGGGCGACGCGGCGCGGGCCAGAACGCTGCTCGACGAGGCGCTGGACACGTTCGGGGAGCTGGAGTTCAAGGAAGGCATCGCCTGGGCGCTGAACCTGCTCGGTGTCGTCGAGCACGGCACCGGCAACTCCGCCACGGCGCGGTCGTTGCTGGAGCGCAGCCTGACGCTGCACCGCGAACTCGGTGACCGCTGGCGGCAGGCGAGCGTGCTGGAGGCGCTCGCGGACGTCACCCGGAACCGGACGCTGCGGGACGAGGCTGCGGCCATCCGCGACGAGATCGGGGCACCTGTGCCCGCCGTGGAACGGCATCTGGCCGGCATCGCGGGCGCTGGTTAGCGTTCGGGCAACGCGAAACGGCCCGCCTCCCCGAAGGGAAGCGGGCCGTCCGGACGTGCGGTGATCAGGCGCCGGCGGCGTTGCGCAGGGCGTCGGCGCGGTCCGTCGACTCCCAGGGCAGGGCCACGTCGGTGCGGCCGAAGTGGCCGTACGCGGCGGTCGGGGCGTAGATCGGGCGGAGCAGGTCCAGGTCGCGGATGATCGCGGCCGGGCGCAGGTCGAACACCTCGTTGATGGCCTGCTGGATCTTCTGCGGGTCCACCGTCTCGGTGCCGAACGTCTCGACGAACAGGCCCACCGGGGCGGCCTTGCCGATCGCGTAGGCGACCTGGACCTCGACGCGGGTCGCGAGGCCCGCGGCGACGGTGTTCTTGGCGACCCAGCGCATGGCGTACGCGGCGGAGCGGTCGACCTTCGACGGGTCCTTGCCGGAGAACGCGCCGCCGCCGTGGCGGGCCATGCCGCCGTAGGTGTCGACGATGATCTTGCGGCCGGTCAGGCCCGCGTCACCCATCGGGCCACCGATGACGAAGCGGCCGGTCGGGTTGGTGAGCAGGCGGACGTTCGAGGTGTCGAGGCTCAGCTCGGCGATCTCGGGCGCGACCACGTGCGTGCGGAGGTCGACGCCGAGCAGCTTCTCCAGGTCGATGCCGTCGGCGTGCTGCGTGGAGATGACGACGGTGTCGAGACGCACCGGCTGGTCGCCCGCGTACTCGATGGTGACCTGGGTCTTGCCGTCCGGGCGCAGGTACGGGACGGTGCCGTCCTTGCGGACCGCGCTCAGGCGCCGCGAGAGGCGGTGGGCCAGCGCGATCGGCAGCGGCATGAGTTCGGGCGTGTCGGTGCACGCGTAGCCGAACATCAGGCCCTGGTCGCCGGCGCCCTGCTTGTCGATCTCGTCCGCCGCGCCTTCGACGCGGTTCTCGAACGCGACGTCGACACCCTGTGCGATGTCCGGGGACTGCGACCCGATGGCGACGTTGACGCCACACGAGTTGCCGTCGAAGCCCTTCTGGGACGAGTCGTACCCGATCTCGAGGATCTTCTCGCGGACGATCGTGGGGATGTCCGCGTAGGCCTCGGTCGTGACCTCACCCGCGACGTGGACCTGACCGGTGGTGACCATCGTCTCCACCGCCACGCGCGAGCGCGGGTCCTTCGCCAGCAGCGCGTCCAGGATCGAGTCGCTGATCGCGTCGCAGATCTTGTCGGGATGTCCCTCAGTCACCGACTCACTGGTGAACAGCCTGCTGCTGTGCTGGCTCACGGACACTCCTTATTCGCTGTGCGTGACTGCAGAAAAGCTTACTGACGTTCAGCCGAACGAGCGGTAACTGCATCCCACACCACGGACGCCAGTTGCGCTTTCGATCCATGTGGTATAGCGGTTTCGCCCCCGTCGGACGAGAGCAGCCACCCGGCGTTGTCCTCCTGCTCGAACGCCTTGCCGTCGCCGACCGCGTTCACCACCAGCAGGTCGCAGCCCTTGCGCAGTAGCTTGGCTCGACCGTAGTCGATCACCGATGTCGTCTCGTCACCGGTCTCCGCGGCGAATCCGACGATCACCTGGCCGTCCCGACGTGCGGAAACGAGCTCCACGAGGATGTCGGGATTCTTGGTCAGTGAGATGGGGTCGGGATCGCCGGCGGTCTTCTTGATCTTGTGGCCGGTCAGCGAGACGGGCCGGAAATCCGCCACCGCGGCGGCCATCACGATCACGTCCGCGTCGGCCGCGACCTTGTGCATGGCGTCGCGCAGCTCGACCGCGGAACCGACCCGGACCAGGTCGACTCCAGCGGGCGTCGAGAGATCCGCGGTATTGCCCGCGACCAACGTCACAGTGGCGCCACGCTGAGCCGCGACCCGGGCCAGTGCGTAGCCCTGCTTGCCGGACGAGCGGTTTCCGAGGAAGCGGACCGGGTCGAGCGGTTCACGAGTGCCACCTGCGGAGATTGCGACGTGCACGCCCTCCATGGTCCGCGTCAGCGCGTCCGGGCGCACGAGCAGCAGCCGGGCCAGTTCGACGATCTCGGCGGGGTCGGGCAGGCGGCCCTTGCCTGTGTCTTTTCCGGTCAGCCGGCCGGAGGCGGGTTCGGCGACGATCACACCGCGCGAGCGCAGCAGCGCCACGTTGTGCTGGGTGGCCGGGTGCTCCCACATCTCGGTGTGCATCGCGGGCACCAGCAGGACCGGGCAGCGCGCGGTCAGCAGGGTGTTCGTCAGCAGGTCGTCGGCGAGGCCGTGCGCGGCCTTTGCGATGAGGTTCGCCGTCGCCGGGGCGACCACCACCAGGTCGGCGTTCTGGCCGAGCTTGACGTGCGGCACCTCGTGCACGTCGTCGAACGGGTCCGCGGACACGACCTGGCCGGACAGCGCCTCGAAGGTGGCGGCGCCGACGAACTTCAGGGCGCCTTCGGTGGGGATGACCCGCACCGAGTGGCCGGACTCGGTCAGCCGCCGCAGGACCTCACAGGCCTTGTACGCAGCGATGCCCCCGCCGACCCCGAGAACGATCCGGGGCTTAACGGGGGCATCAGCGTCAGATGACGCAGTCACTCGCCCTCGGTGTGCTCAAGGAGACCCGCGTGGATCTCGCGAAGAGCAATCGAGAGGGGCTTCTCACGCGGACCCGGCTCGACGAGCGGGCCGACGTACTCGAGCAGACCCTCGCCGAGCTGCGCGTAGTAGTCGTTGATCTGGCGGGCACGCTTCGCGGCGTAGATCACCAACGCGTACTTCGAGCTCACCTGCTCCAGCAGGTCGTCGATCGGCGGGTTGGTGATGCCCTCCGGGGAACCGGTCAGGTGACCGAACTCGGTGTGGGTGATCACTCGTCAATCTCCTGAAATTCGTGGTCCGACCATCAAGGATAGCAAGTCGGCCGCGGCCGACTGCACGTCGGCGTTCACGACGACCTCGTCGAACTCCTTTTCGGCCGCCAGCTCCTCGCGGGCGATGGCGAGCCGGCGTTCGACGACGTCCGGATGTTCGGTGCCTCTGCCGGTCAGCCGGTCGACCAGGTGCTCCCAGGACGGGGGCATCAGCATGACCAGCTGGGCCTCTGGCATGGCCACCCTGACCAGCCGCGCGCCCTGCAGTTCGATCTCGAGCAGGGCGGGACGGCCGGAGGCCAGTGCTTCCTCGACGGGCCTGCGAGGAGTTCCGTACCGGTTTCCGGCGAACTCGGCGTGTTCCAGGAACTCGCCCGCCTCGACCATCTGCTGGAACTTCTCGTGGCCGACGAAGTGGTAATGCACTCCGTCGACTTCGCCCGGCCTCGGCTCCCTGGTGGTCACCGAGACAGAAAAGTAGATATCGGGTTGCTGGCTGCGCAGCTCCGTCAGAACGCTGGACTTGCCTACGCCCGACGGCCCGGACAAGACGGTGAGACGGGGGCGGGCAGAACCCGCCCCCGTCTCGGTGTCACTCACTCTCCGCTGAACTCGGAGAGCAGGGCCTTGCGCTGGCGGTCACCAAGACCACGCAGACGACGGCTCGGAGCGATCTCGAGGCGCTCCATGATCTGCTGAGCACGCACCTTGCCGACACCCGGCAGGGCCTCGAGCAGCGCGGACACCTTCATCTTGCCAAGGATCTCATCGCTCTCGGCGGACTTCAGCACGTCCGTCAGGGTCGTGCCGCCACGCTTGAGGCGCTCCTTGAGCTCAGCCCGAACGCGACGAGCGGCAGCAGCCTTCTCCAGCGCTGCGGCCCGCTGCTCCTCGGTAAGCTGGGGAAGAGCCACGATTTCCTCCGTGGTGTGGGGATTCTTTTCGGATCGGTGCCGCGACCGTACCGACCGCAATTGCCTGGGGACAACGTGACCCAGTCAGGTAAATCTTCAGCGGTCATGAGTGATGCGGCGGGTGGTAGTAGTACCAACACCCTACGACGGCCTGATCACCGCCCACCGGAGACTCGTCGCACACTCTGGGTGTGCTATGAGGCCGGTGACCAGCGGGGCAGCCGGTGGGCTGGACCCTACCAACACATGTTTCCCCAGGTGAGCGCGCCACACCCAAAAGGTGCGGCGCGCCGGGGCCTCAGAGGCTCTCCTGAACCTTCCGCACGGCGCTGACCAGCGACGATACGTCCGGTCCATGCCGGAGAACATCTCGCGAAGAAGTCGGAAAAACGTTGCGCATGTCGGACCCGAAGAGCCGTTTTAGATCGGCGACCGACCCACCCTGAGCGCCGAAACCGGGCGCCAGGATCGGTCCGTTGAACCCCGCGAGGTCCACGTCCGTTTCACCGATCGTGGCACCAACGACAAGACCCACATCGCCGCACGGGGAAATGCCTGAATTCCGAGCGGCGGCGAAATCGATGATCGTCTGGGCCACGGTTCGCCCGTCCGGAGCAACGGTCCGCTGGACCTCGGCCCCCTCCGGGTTCGACGTGAGCGCCAGCACGAACACCCCGCGGCCGGTCGCCCGCGCCGTGTCCAGGGCGGGCTGCAGGGACCCGAAGCCGAGGAACGGTGAGAGCGTGACGGCGTCACCGGCCAGCGGCGAGCCGTCGCCCAGGTACGCCTCGGCGTAGGCGGCCATGGTCGAGCCGATGTCGCCGCGCTTGGCGTCCACCAGCACCAGCGTGCCGGAGTCGCGCAGCCCGGCGATCACCCGTTCGAGCACGGCGACCCCACGCGACCCGTAGGACTCGAAGAACGCCGCCTGCGGCTTCACCATCGAGACCCGGCCGCCGAACGCCTCCACGGCCGTCAGAGCGAACCGTTCGAGGCCCTCAGCGGTGCGGGACAGGCCCCACGCGTCGAGCAGGCTCGGATGCGGGTCGATCCCGACACAAAGCGGCCCATGCGCCGCGACGGCTTTCTCGAGCCGTTCACCGAACGTCACGCGTCACCCCTCAGCGCGGCCTGGAGCGTCTGCAGCGACGTCACCCCGATGTCACCCTGGATGAGCGCCTCGATGCCGTGCACGGCCGCGGCAGCGCCCTGGATCGTGGTCACACACGGGATGTCCTTCGCCACGGCGGCGGTGCGGATCTCGTAGCCGTCGATGCGCGGGCCGCTGTTGCCGTACGGCGTGTTGAAGATCATGTCGATCTCCCCGGCCATGATCATGTCGACCACGTTGCCGTCGCCCTCGAAGTGCTTGCGCACCTCGGTGCACTCGATCCCGTTGCGCTTGAGCACCTCCGCGGTGCCCGCCGTCGCGAGGATCTGGAAGCCCAGGTCCGCGAGCCGCTTCACCGGGAAGATCATCGCGCGCTTGTCGCGGTTCGCGAACGACACGAACACCTTGCCCGACGTCGGCAGCGACCCGTACGAGGCCGTCTGCGACTTCGCGAACGCCTTGCCGAACGACGAGTCGATGCCCATGACCTCGCCGGTCGACTTCATCTCCGGGCCCAGCAGCGAGTCCACGCCGTGGCCTTCGGGCGTGCGGAAGCGGTGGAACTGCATGACCGCCTCCTTGACCGCGACCGGCGCGTGCTCGGGCAGCCGGGCACCGTCACCGGTGGCCGGCAGCAGGCCCTCCTGGCGCAGCTCGGCGATGGTCGCGCCGAGCATGACCCGGGAGGCGGCCTTGGCCATCGAGACCGCGGTCGCCTTGGACACGAACGGCACCGTGCGGGACGCACGCGGGTTTGCCTCCAGGACGTACAGCACGTCGTCCTTGAGCGCGTACTGGACGTTCAGGAGCCCCTTCACGCCGATGCCCTTGGCGATGGCCTCGGTGGAGCGGCGGACGTTCTCGATGTCCGAGGCGCCGAGCGTGATCGGCGGCAGCGCGCACGACGAGTCGCCGGAGTGGATGCCGGCCTCCTCGATGTGCTCCATCACGCCACCGATGAACACCTCGTCGCCGTCGCACAGCGCGTCGACGTCGATCTCGATGGCGTCGTCGAGGAACCGGTCGACCAGCACCGGGTGCTCGGGCGTCACCTCGGTCGCACGGGCGATGTAGCCCGACAGCGACTCCTCGTCGTACACGATCTCCATGCCGCGGCCACCGAGCACGTAGGACGGTCGCACGAGCACCGGGTACCCGATCTCGTCGGCGATCTCCTTGGCCTCGCTGAACGACGTGGCGGTGCCGAACTTGGGCGCGGGCAGGCCGGCGTCGGTCAGCACCTTGCCGAACTGGCCGCGGTCCTCGGCGAGGTGGATCGCCTCGGGCGTGGTGCCCACGACCGGCACACCGGCGTCGGCCAGGCGCTGCGCCAGGCCCAGCGGCGTCTGGCCGCCGAGCTGGACGATCACGCCCACGACCGTGCCGGAGCGCTGCTCGGAGTGCACGACCTCCAGCACGTCCTCGAACGTCAGCGGCTCGAAGTACAGCCGGTCCGACGTGTCGTAGTCCGTCGACACCGTCTCCGGGTTGCAGTTGACCATGACGGTCTCGTACCCGGCCTCGCGCAACGCCATCGCCGCGTGCACGCAGGAGTAGTCGAACTCGATGCCCTGACCGATGCGGTTCGGACCGGAGCCCAGGATCAGCACCTTCGGCTTCTCCCGCTGCTCGGCCACCTCCGTCTCGGCCGCAGGGTCGAGCTCGTACGCCGAGTAGTGGTACGGCGTCTCGGACTTGAACTCCGCCGCGCACGTGTCGACCGTCTTGTAGACCGGCCGCACGCCCAGACGGTGCCGCAGGGCGCGCACGCCGTCTTCCCCGGCCAGCTCAGACCGCAGCACCGCGATCTGGCGGTCGGACAGGCCGGCCCGCTTCGCCTTGCGCAGCAAGGACTCGTCCAGCACCGGCGCGTCCAGCAGCTCCTGCCGCAACGTGCCGAGCCAGGCGATCTGCTCGATGAACCACGGGTCGATCCCCGACGCCTGGTACACGTCCTCAATGGACGCACCGAATCGGAGTGCACGCTCGACCGTGTAGAGGCGGCCATCGTGACCGCGTTTCAACTGCTCCAGGACCGACTCGAGCGTAGCGCCCTCCGGGTCCGGCTGAGTCCAGAAACCGACCGATTTCGTTTCCAGCGAACGCAGCGCCTTGCCCAGCGCCTCGACGAAGTTCCGGCCGATCGACATGGCCTCGCCGACCGACTTCATCGTGGTCGTCAGCGTCGGGTCCGCGCCGGGGAACTTCTCGAAGGCGAACCGCGGCGCCTTCACGACCACGTAGTCGAGCGACGGCTCGAACGACGCCGGGGTCTCCCCCGTGATGTCGTTGGTGATCTCGTCGAGCGTGTAGCCGATGGCGAGCTTCGCGGCGATCTTGGCGATCGGGAAACCCGTCGCCTTGGACGCCAGCGCCGACGAACGGGACACCCGCGGGTTCATCTCGATGACGACCATGCGGCCGTTGTCGGGGTGGATCGCGAACTGGATGTTGCAGCCACCGGTGTCGACGCCGACCTCGCGGATGACCTGGATGCCGACGTCGCGCATGTGCTGGTACTCGCGGTCGGTCAGCGTCATCGCGGGCGCGACCGTCACCGAGTCACCGGTGTGCACGCCCATCGGGTCGATGTTCTCGATCGAGCAGATGACGACCACGTTGTCGTTGCGGTCGCGCATGAGCTCGAGCTCGTACTCCTTCCACCCGAGCACGCTCTCCTCGATGAGCACCTCGGTGACAGGAGACTCCTCCAGGCCGATGGCCGCGAGACGCTCGAGCTCGTCCGGGGTGTGCGCCATGCCCGAACCCAGGCCGCCCATGGTGAACGACGGGCGGATGACGACAGGCAGGCCCAGCTCGGCGACGGTCTCGCGCACCTCGTCCATCGTCTTGCAGACAGCCGAACGCGGGACCTCGGAACCGATGCCCCGCACCAGGTCCTTGAAGATCTGCCGGTCCTCGCCGCGCTGGATGGCGTCGATGTCCGCGCCGATCAGCTCGACGTTGTACTTCTCCAGCACGCCGCGCTCGTGCAGCGCGATGGCCGTGTTGAGCGCCGTCTGGCCGCCCAGCGTCGCCAGGATCGCGTCCGGGCGTTCCTGCGCGATGACCTTCTCCACGAACTCGGCCGTGATCGGCTCGATGTAGGTGGCGTCGGCGAACTCGGGGTCGGTCATGATCGTCGCCGGGTTGGAGTTCACCAGGCTCACCCTGATGCCCTCCTCCCGCAGCACCCGGCAAGCCTGGGTGCCGGAGTAGTCGAACTCGCACGCCTGACCGATGACGATCGGCCCGGAGCCGATCACGAGAATGTGCTTGAGATCAGTCCTCTTCGGCATCAGCGGGCCTCATTCATCAGCGTCACGAACTCGTCGAACAGGGGCGCCGCGTCGTGCGGACCGGCCGCCGCCTCGGGGTGGTACTGCACGGAGAACGCCGGGGTGTCGAGCAGCCGGACGCCCTCGACGGTGCCGTCGTTGGGGCAGTAGTGCGACAGCACGGCGCGGCCGAACTCGGAGCCGAACTCCTCCCCCGGCGTGCCCTCCAGCGCGAACCCGTGGTTCTGCGCGGTGATGGCGACCTTGCCGGTGGCCACGTCGATCACCGGGATGTTGATGCCGCGGTGGCCGTAGCGCATCTTGTACGTCCCGCGGCCGACCGCGCGGCCGAGGATCTGGTTGCCGAAGCAGATGCCGAACAGCGGCAGCTTGCGCCCCAAGGCTTCGCGGGTGAGCGCGATCGCGTGGTCCTGCGTGGCCGGGTCACCAGGACCGTTCGACAGGAACAACCCGTCCGGGCTGACCTTGAGGATGTCCTCGAAGGAGCTGGTCAACGGCAACACGTGCACCTCGATGCCGCGCGCCGCCATCATCCGCGGGGTGTTCGACTTGATGCCCAGGTCGAGCGCCGCGACGGTGAACTTCTTCTCGCCGATCGCCTCGACCACGTAAGGGTTCTCGGTGGTCACGTCGACCGCGAGGTTCGCGCCGACCATCTGCGCCGATGCCTTGACCTGCTCGACCATCGACGCGTCGTCGGTGAGCTCGGCGCCGGAGAACACCCCGGCCCGCATCGCGCCCTGTTCGCGGATGTGGCGGGTCAGCGTGCGGGTGTCGAGGCCCGCGATGCCGACGATGCCCTGGTTGGTCAGCTCCTCGTCGAGACCGCGCTTCGAGCGCCAGTTCGACGGCGTGCGCGCGGGGTCGCGCACCACGTAGCCGGCGACCCAGATCCGCGACGACTCGTCGTCCTCGTCGTTCCAGCCGGTGTTGCCGATCTGCGGCGCGGTCTGCACCACGATCTGGCGGTGGTAGGACGGGTCGGTCAGGGTCTCCTGGTAGCCCGTCATGGCCGTG
The DNA here is from genome assembly GCF_044455585.1 of Lentzea sp. NPDC051213. Taxonomy (NCBI): domain Bacteria; kingdom Bacillati; phylum Actinomycetota; class Actinomycetes; order Pseudonocardiales; family Pseudonocardiaceae; genus Lentzea; species Lentzea sp. NPDC051213. The sequence continues at coordinate 169,740 of NZ_JBITEX010000001.1, read as the reverse complement.
GAGAACACGACCTCACCCAGTGTGCGCCCGGTCGCTCCGTACGCCTCACCGCGGAAGACGCGACCGTCTTCCAGCACCAATGCCGCGTTCGTCACGCCTTGCCTCCCACTAGAGCCGCTACCCATTCCTCGTAAACGCTTTTGTCGTCACCGCGGAAACCGGTGTCGAACAGGTGGCCTTCGTTTTCCCACTGGACCACCAGAAGTCCCTCTTCGCTGAACATGACCTTCCCGGCGAGCCCGCGGTCGGTCCGGGCGTCCCGGATGGACTCGGCGGGGATGAAGAGCGGTGTCGCGCCGGTCCGGTCGATCGCGATGCCTTCCGGCACCAGGCTCAGCGTGGCCTCGGCGCGGTGGCCGATGTCGCCGACCTGGACGCGGTCCTGCCAGTTGCCCGCGTTCGTCGTGCCGATGTAGACGCCCGTGGTCGCCAGCTTCGGTTCCCCCAGGGCTTCCGGCCTCACCGGGAACGCCGGCAGGTCCGCCTGCTTGCGCTGACGGCGCTTCCAGCCGTGGTACATGCCGTAGACGCAGAGCGCGAAGAAGGCGAGGACCGCCAGGACGAGAAGTACGCGGGTCATTCGGCAATCCTTCCCGCCAGCGTGGTGACGCGGCCACGCAAGATGGTGGCCGTCACCGCGCCGGGCAGCTCCATGCCCTCGAACGGGGTGTTGCCCGCGACGCTCGCGAGCTCGGCGCCGTTCACCGTCCACGTCGCGTCCGGGTCGACCAGCACGAGGTTCGCGGGCTCACCGGCCTCGATCGGACGGCCCTGGTCGGTCAGGCCGGCGATCTCGGCTGGCTTCTCGCTCATCACCCGTGCGACACCGCGCCAGTCCAGCAGACCGGTCTTCACCATCGTCTCGACGACGATGCCGAGCGCGGTCTGCAGGCCGAGCATGCCCGGCCGGGCAGCCGACCACTCGCAGTCCTTGTCCTGGATCGCGTGCGGGGCGTGGTCGGTCGCGACGCAGTCGATGGTGCCGTCCGCGAGCGCCTGGCGCAGCGCGTCGACGTCGTGCTGCGTGCGCAGCGGCGGGTTGACCTTGTTGACCGGGTCGTAGGTGCTCAACCGGTCGTCGGTCAGGATCAGGTGATGCGGGGTGACCTCGGCGGACACCTTGGTGCCGCGCGCTTTCGCCCACTTCAGGACGTCGGCGGTGCCGGTCGTGCTGACGTGGCAGACGTGCAGCTTCGCGTCGACCTGCTTCGCGAGGATGCAGTCTCTGGCGACGATCGACTCCTCGGCGGCGGCCGGCCAGCCCTGCAGGCCCAGGCGCGACGCGTTCTCGCCCTCGTGGGCCTGCGCGCCGACCGTGAGCCGGGGCTCCTCGGCGTGCTGGGCGATCACCGCGTTGAGGGCCTTCGAGTACTCGAGGGCGCGGCGCATGATCAACGGGTCGTGCACGCAGTGGCCGTCGTCGGAGAACACCCGGACGTTCGCCTTGCTGCCGGCCATCGTGCCGAGCTCGGCGAGCTTCTCGCCCTTGAGTCCGACGGTGACGGCGCCGACCGGGTGGACGTCGACGAGGCCGACCTCCTGGCCGCGGCGGGCGACGTGCTCGACGATCACCGCGTTGTCGGCGACCGGGTCGGTGTTGGCCATGGCGAACACCGCCGTGTAGCCACCGAGAGCGGCCGCTCGCGAACCCGTTTCGATGGTCTCGGTGTCTTCGCGACCCGGCTCACGCAGGTGGGTGTGCAGGTCGACGAAACCGGGCAGCAGAACCGCCCCGTTGCCCTCGATGACTTCGGCTTCTGGATCCGTGCCCTCTGCGATCACGCCGTCGCGGATCAGCAGGTCGATCGGTTCTCCCTCGCCGTAGGGCCTAACTCCCTTGAGCAGCAAGGGCTTCACGCGGTTTCCTCCTCGTGGGCAAGCAGGTGGTACAGCACGGCCATGCGCACGTGGACACCGTTGCGGACCTGCTCGGTGATGGCGGCCTGCGGGCTGTCGGCGACGACGGAGGCGATCTCCATGCCGCGCAGCATCGGGCCGGGGTGCAGCACGACGGCGTGTTCTGGCAGCAGCTTCAGGCGGCGCTCGTTGAGGCCGTAGGCGATCGAGTACTCGCGTGAGCTCGGGAAGAACCCGCCGGTCATGCGCTCGGCCTGCACGCGCAGCAACATCACCGCGTCCTGGCCGGCGAGCTCGGAGTCGATCTCGTGCGAGACCGTGACCGGCCACTTCTCCACGCCCGTCGGCAGGAGCGTGGGCGGGGCCACCAGGGTGACCTCGGCGCCGAGCGCGGTGAGCAGGTGCACGTTCGACCGCGCGACCCGGCTGTGCAGGACGTCGCCGACGATCGCGACGCGGCGGCCGTCGAGGCTGCCGAGGCGGTCGCGCAACGTGGCGGCGTCGAGCAGCGCCTGCGTGGGGTGCTCGTGCATGCCGTCGCCCGCGTTCACCACGGACGTGTTGGTGTGCTTGAGCCAGCCCGCGAGCCGGTGCGCCGCACCGGAAGCGGGGTGCCGGACGATCACGCAGTCCGCGCCGGCGGCCTGCAGGGTCAGTGCGGTGTCCCGCAGCGACTCGCCCTTGCTGACGCTGGAGCCCGAGCTGCTGACGTTGATCACGTCCGCGGACATCCACTTGCCCGCGATCTCGAAGCTCACGCGGGTGCGGGTGCTGTTCTCGTAGAACATCGTGATCACGGTGCGGCCGCGCAACGTCGGCAGCTTGCGGACCTCGCGGCCGAGCAACGCCTGCTTGAGGCGGTCGGCGGTGTCGAGGATCGCGATGGCCTGGTCGCGGTCGAGGCCGTCCGTGGAGAGCAGGTGCTTCACTTCAGCACCACTCCGTCACGACCGTCGAACTCCTCGAGGAGCACGACGACATCCTCGGTCTTGGCCGTCGGCAGGTTCTTGCCGACGTAGTCCGCGCGGATCGGCAGTTCGCGGTGGCCGCGGTCGACCAGCACGGCGAGTTGCACGGAGCGGGGGCGGCCGTGGTCGCGCAGCGCGTCGAGCGCGGAGCGGATGGTGCGACCGGAGAACAGCACGTCGTCCACGAGCACGACCAGCTTGTCGTCGATGCCGCCCTCGGGCAGCTTCGTCGCCTCCAGCGGCCTCGTGGGGCCTCTGCGCAGGTCATCGCGGTAGAGAGTGATGTCGAGAGTGCCTTCGAGCACCGTCTTGCCGGAAAATTCGGCGATCTTAGCGGCCAGACGGCGTGCGAGGGGGGCTCCCCGGCTGGGAATACCCATCAAGACGACGTCGGGTGCGCTGGGTGCATCGAGAGCGGTCTTCTCGATGATCTGATGGGCCATTCGGGCGACAGTGCGCGCGACATCACCAGCCGACAAGATCTCGCGATCTCCGGCCGGATCCGTCGCGCCACGTTGACGTGACGCCACGGGTGGACCTCCTTCCCCGCCTCACTGGACGGGTCCTTAAAGGACGTCGGACACCTAGTAATAACTAGGCTGACCTGCACCGTATCACCTACGGACGGTCAACCATCCGAGTGGTGTGCCAGGCGTGGCGCGCGTCTCTCCACGAGATCAGCTTGACCTGTCGACCACGGCGAGTAATCATTACTCTGCGTATCGATCTAAGCCTCCCCGCAGCGCGGCCGTACTGCTGACGGGGCGAATGAACGGAGAACCGCCACATGGGCGACTACGCCAAGGCGCTGGGGGCCAAGCTCCGCGCTATCCGCCAGCAGCAGGGTCTGTCCCTGCACGGCGTCGAGCAGAAGTCCGGCGGTCGCTGGAAGGCCGTGGTCGTCGGCTCCTACGAGCGCGGTGACCGCGCGGTGACCGTGCAGAAGCTGGCCGAGCTGGCCGACTTCTACGGGGTTCCCGTCGCCGAGCTCCTGCCTGAGGGCCGTGTGCCGTCGGGTGCCGAGCCGGCCACCAAGATCGTGATCAACCTGGAACGGCTCCAGCAGCTGCCGGTCGAGAAGGTGGGCCCGCTGGCCCGCTACGCCGCGACCATCCAGTCGCAGCGCGGTGACTACAACGGCAAGGTCCTCTCGATCCGCACCGAGGACCTCCGCTCGCTCGCGATCATCTACGACATGACGCCGGGTGAGCTCACCGAGCAGCTCATCGACTGGGGCGTGCTGCCTCCCGAGGCCCGTCCCGCGAAGGAAGACTGAGCTTCACCCACATGGAGCAGTGGCTCCCTTGACGTCCTGTCAGTCGCCCTGAGGACGTCGGGGGAGCCACTGCTGCTTTTCGCGGTCGGAGCGACGGCTGTCTGACTGGGCTTGCTGGCTGACCGGGCTTGCTGGCTGACCGGGCTTGCTGGCTGACCGGGCTTGCTGGCTGACCGGCCCCTCTGTGTGACCGGCTTTCTGTCAGACCTGCTCGCTATTGTTGATTTTGGGGGAACCCGGCAGGCCCCGTGTGTGTGGTGCGTGCGAACAGCCGTCGGACGTGCTCCCGGTCCGTGATCGCGTGAATCGCCGCGATCCGCCCCTCGCGCACCGTGAACGACACGAGCGCGAACGGCTTGTCCTCCACCATCGACACCAGCCCCGCCTCGCCGCCGACCACCGCCGGCTCCATGCAGGGCGCCTGCAGCAACGCCGCCTTGGGCGCGACCATCCCGTGGCCGCGCAGCCAGATCTCCTCCGAACGCAGCGTCACGTCGGGGTCCAGCACGTCCGAGCCCCGCATGAACGCGTCGATCACCTCGCGCTGCTCCGTCAGCCCCACGTCGGACACGGGCCGGTTCGAGACCCGCTTGCGCGCCCGCGCCTCGACCTGCAGCGCCCCGAGCGGCGTCCGCCCGATCAGCGGCGCGACCTGCTCGAACGGCTCCTGGAACATGTCGTGCAGCACGAACGCGACCCGTTCGTCCGGGGTCAGCGCGTCGAGCGCCGTCAGCACCCCGAGCCCGACCTCGTTGTTCGGCCCGGCGCTCACGACCGGATCCGGCATGCCGAACCCGCCCTGGTGCCGGGTCCGCAACATCGTGAGGCTCACGCGCGCGACCACGGTGTTCAGCCAGCCCGGCTCACCCTCGGTCTTGCGCCGGGCTTCCTTCACCGCGGCGGCGGCCTCGGCGAACCGGCCGAGCAGCCGGTAGGCGAGTCTGTCCTGTTGATCCAACTCCCCGACGACCATCGTGTGGTCCCTTCGATCGAGCGCCCACTTCACTAGACAGCGAACAGGCGCCGGATGTGACCAGCGACAGCAGTGGTATTACTCACGAAATCAGCGCGGCCAGCTGCTCCCGGTCCTGGATGACGTGGATCGCGACGATCTTGTCGTCGCGCACGGTGAACGACATCGCCGAGAACAGCACGCCGTCGACCCAGCTCAGGAAGCCCGCCTCGCCACCGATGAGCACCGGGCGCACCTCCGCCGTCGTCGCGAACCTGCGGAACGTGCTCGCCCGGCCGGCCACCGTCCGCGCACCGAGGACTTCGAGGTCGCCCGCCCTGAGCGTGACGTCCGGGTGCAGCACCGACACCAGGCCCTCGAGGTCGCCTTCGCGCGACGCTTTGAGGAACGCGCTCACCACTTCCCGCTGCTTCGGCAGGTCGACGTTCGGCTGCGGCCGGTCCTGCACGCGCTTGCGCGCCCTCGACGCGAGCTGACGGGTGGTCGCCGGGGTCTTGTCGATCAACGGCGCGATGTCGTCGAACGGCACCGCGAACATGTCGTGCAGCACGAACGCCAGCCGCTCGTCTGGCTTGAGGCTGTCGAGCACGATCAGCATCGCGAGCCCGACCTCGTCCTTGGCAACCGCTTGCTGCTCGGGTTCCTCGGCTTTGTCGATCACCGGATCCGGCATCTCGAACGCGTGCTCGCGCCGGTCGCGCAGCATGTTCAGGCACACCCGCGCGACGACCGTGGTGAGCCAGCCCTGCGGGTTCTCGACCTCGCTGGTGTCGGCCTTCTCGACCCTGATCCACGCGTCCTGCAGCGCGTCGTCGGCTTCCGCGAACGACCCGAGCATCCGGTGGGCGACCGCCCGCAACCGTGTGCGCTCCTGCTCGAACTGCGCGATCAACACTGCCCCCTGTGGCCTGGCCCACACCGTGTCACGTTCCCGAGCGCCACCGGGTCAACCGGGCAACGACTCACTTGGGAGAGTAATCATGAAGATCCTCGTCACCGGTGGCACCGGCACCCTCGGCAAGCACGTCGTTCCGTTGCTGCGCGCCACCGGCGCGGACGTGGTGACGCTGAGCAGGCACGGGGACATCGCCTGCGATCTGCTCACCGAGGTACCCGCTCTCGACGCCGACGTCGTGGTGCACCTGGCCGGCGGCCAGAAGGGGGACGACATCGCGACCCGCAACCTGCTCGCGGCCTGCGCGGGTGTTCGCCACTTCGTGTACATCTCGGTGATCGGCGCCGACACCGTGCCGCTGGCCTGGTTGCGCACCAAGCTCGCCTGCGAGGAGGCGATCGCTTCGTCTGGGGTCCCGTTCACGATCCTGCGCGCGGCCCAGTTCCACGAGCTGACGCTGACGATGGTGCGAGGCCTCGCGAAGCTGCCGATCGTGCCGGTGCCGGGGCTTCGGTTGCAGCCGGTCGACGCACGCGATGTGGCTCAGCGGATCGCGGAACTCGCTGTAGGCGCGCCTGCGGGACGAGTGGCGGATCTGGCCGGACCTGCTGTGTACGAGATGAAGCAGCTCGTGCAGGACTACCTGACGACCGCGGGCAAGCGGCGGCTCACGGTGCCGGTGCGGTTGCCGGGCAAGGCCGGGAAGGCTTACCGGGGTGGGCGGAACCTGACCTTGGACGGCGACCACGGCACCCACACGTGGGAGGAGTTCCTGGCGGCCGTCTGAGAGGTCAACGGGGCCGGATGCCGTCCAGCATCATCCGCAACAGCCGGGCCCGCCGCTCCGGGTCGGGCGGCAGCTGCCCGTCGATCCAGGCGATGGCCGAGGCCAGGGCGCGCACGTCGTCCGCGTCGGCGTCGACCGCGCGGTGGATCAGTGCCGCGCCCACGTCGAGCGCCAGCCGGCAGCTGCTGCGCTCGTCCCCGTCAGGTGGCGGACTCGCGAAAGTCCTGGCCACGCCCTCGTACATGCTGTTCTGGTCGATGTAGGCCTGCAGCCACCGGGTGAGGGCGCTCAACGGGTCCGGATCGTCGAGCAGCTCGACTCCCAACCGGTGCAACTCGGCCAGGCCGTCCTCGATGACCGCCAGCACCAGGTCGTTCCTGGTCGGAAAGTGGCGGTACAGCGTGCCGGGCCCGACTCCAGCGGCGCGCGCAACGTCCTCCAACGACGCGTTGACGCCGTTCTGTGCGAACGCGTGGCGGGCCGCGTCGATCACCGCACGCCGGTTGCGCGCCGCATCGGCACGTAGCGGCCGCACGCCTGATTCGTTGGCCACGTCACCCTCCTCAGCAAACGGAGGCTGCCTCCGTATACAGTAAGTGGAGACAGCCTCCGAATACTGTAAGGGACGACCCATGATCAAGCCGACCGGTGTTGGCGTGTGGAGTGCGGAATTGCGCTTCGGCGATCCAGGCAAGGCGGCCGAAGCCGCCGCGGAACTCGACGAACTCGGTTTCACCGCCCTGTGGATCCCCGACGTCGGCGGGCCGGTGCTCGAGTCGGTGGAGAACCTGCTGAAGTCCACCGAGCACGCGCTGGTCGCGACCGGCGTGCTCAACCTCTGGATGCATGACGCCGCCGAGGTCGCCGCGACCTACGCGGAGCTTCGCTCGGCCTATGCCGACCGGTTCCTGCTCGGCATCGGCGTGAGTCAGGCGGCGGTGGTCGACGCGGCGGAACCAGGCCGGTATCGCAAGCCGATGGCCGCGATGCGCGCGTACCTCGACGACCTCGACGCCGCACCGATCCCGGTGCCCCGCGAGGGCCGAGTCCTCGCCGCGATCGGCCCGAAGATGCTCAGCCTGTCGGCCGAGCGGGCCGCCGGCGCGCATCCCTACCTGGCGACCCCGGACGCCACCCGCGACGCACGGGAGGCACTCGGCGTCGGGCCGCTGCTGCTGCCGGAACAGACGGTCGTCCTCAGCAGCGACGCCGACGAGGCACGGGCGATCGGCAGGCACTTCCTGAACGGCTACCTGGCTTACGCCACCTACGCCGACAAGATGCTGCGGTCGGGATTCACCGCCGAGGACGTCGAGACGGTCAGCGACCGGCTGGTCGACGCCGTGGTCGTCTGGGGTGACGAGGACGCGATCCTGCGCCGCGTCGACGACCACCTGGCCGCCGGGGCAGACCACGTCGCTCTCCAGGTGCTGACCGGCGACCAGGAAGGGTTCCCGCTGCCGCAGTGGCGTCGGCTGGGGGCCGCACTCGGTGACCGAGCGGGGAAGAACTAGGGGGTGTTCCAGCCGCCGACGAACCACTGCACCTCGCCGGTCTCCGGGTCGTACCGCCGCCGTTCGATGGTGCCGATGTCGGCTCCGTAGACGTGGATCCCGATGGTCGGTTCGTCGGACTCGGCCGCGACGGAGTGGACGTCGTCGTCGGTCGTGCAGCACACCGTGACCTGTCCTTTTTCGAAGACCTGCTCGCCCATCGGCGTGAGTGGGCCGGGCCCGGTGGGTTTGGCGTACCGGATCTCGCGCTCGGCGCCGGAGTAGATGCCCACGACGCCCCAGGTCTCGTGGCCGTGCACGGGCGTGCGCTGACCGGGAGCCCAGACGACGGCGGCCAGGGACCAACTGCCGTCGGGAGCGATGTGGAGCGGGTAGTTGACGTGGTGGTCGGTTGCCGGGCGGGTGAGTTCGGGCGGGAGCCGGTAGCCGCTGTCCAGCAGCGCCGAGAGCCGCTGCCCCACCAGCTTGGTGATCTCGTACTGGTCGTCGGTGGTGCCGACGATGGACGTCACGTCGTCGATGAAGGCCTGCAGTGTCATGGGAATCAGCGTGGAGGAGCGCCGGTGTGACGTCTAATGCGGGGCCTGGTCTGGGCCCGCCGTTCCAACGCGTCACGCAGGCCGCACCACGCGATAGGTCACGTGCGTGAACGACTCGGCCGCGCGCGACTCCACCTGCTCGAGGTTCAGGCCGGGCACGCCGTCGAACAACCGCGTGCCGGCGCCGAGCGTGATCGGCACGATGCGCAGCCGCAGTTCGTCGATCAGGCCCGCGGCGAGGTACTGGTTGACGGTGGTCGCGCCGCCGTGGATCGAGATGGCGCCGTCCCCCGCCGCTTCGCGCGCGAGTTTGAACGCGGCCTCGATGCCGTCGGTGACGAAGTGGAACGTGGTGCCGCCGTCCATCGGCTGCGGGACGCGAGGGTGGTGGGTGAGCACGAAGACCGGGGCGTGGTACGGCGGGTTGTCGCCCCACCAGCCGTTCCACGGGCGGTCCCACTCGCCGCGCACCGGGCCGAACATGTTGCGGCCCATGATGAACGCCTTGGTCTGCGCCAGCAGATCGAGCTGGGCCCGCTGTTCTTCCTGGTCTTCCATCCAGGCGTGCAGCTTGCTGCCCCAGCCGTCGCCGCCGTCGTCGCCGAACGGGCGGTCCTCGGTCTGGCCGAGGCCGGCCGCGTAGCCGTCGAGGGAGATCGAGAGGTCGCAGGTCACCTTGCCTTCGCGTGCGCTCATGAAATCAGCATGGAGCACAACGGCCGCCCGTCCCAGGAGGGAACGAGCGGCCGTCAGGCGAAGCGGGAACTACAGCACGGCGCGCAGCTGGTCCGCGATGACCGCGATCCGCCCCAGCACACCGTTCACGAACCGCGGCGAGTCGTCCGTGGACAGGCCCTTGGCGAGCTCCACGGCCTCGTCGATGGCCACCGCGTCCGGCACGTCGGCCGCCCACAGCAGTTCGTACAGGCCGATGCGCAGCACCGCGCGGTCGACCGCCGGCATGCGCTGCAGGGTCCAGCCCTCGGCGTGTTCCGAGATGAGGTCGTCGATGCGCGTGCGGTGCGCGGTGACGCCCTCGACGAGCGTCACCGTGTAGTCGTTCACCGGCGGCACGTCCGGGGACCCGACGCGCGAGGCGAGCAACGTCACGGCGTCGCTGCCGAGGATGTCGGCTTCGTAGAGGAAGTCGACCGCGCGCTTGCGGGCCTTGCTACGAGCACCCATCAGGACTTGTCACTGATGCGGCCGAGGTAGCGGCCGTCGCGGGTGTCGACCTTGATCTTCTCGCCGGTCGTGACGAACAGCGGGACCTGGATCTCGGCGCCGGTCTCCAGGCGGGCGGGCTTGGTGCCGCCGGTGGAGCGGTCGCCCTGCAGGCCGGGGTCGGTGTGCTCGATGACGAGCTCGACCGAGGTCGGGAGCTCGACGAACAGCGGCACGCCCTCGTGCGTGGCGACCATCGCCTCCTGGTTCTCCAGCAGGTAGTTCGCGGCGTCACCGACGGTCTCGGCGGGGACCGGGTGCTGGTCGTAGGTGTCGCCGTCCATGAAGATGAAGTCGGAACCCTCCTTGTACAGGTAGGTCATTCCGCGCTTGTCCACGGTGGCGGTCTCGACCTTGGTGCCCGCGTTGAAGGTCTTGTCGACGACCTTCCCGGTCAGCACGTGCTTGAGGGTCGTGCGCACGAAGGCGCCGCCCTTGCCGGGCTTGACGTGCTGGAACGCGGTGACGGTCCAGAGCTGGCCGTCGAGGTTCAGCACCAGGCCGTTCTTCAGGTCGTTCGTGGTGGCCACGGTGGAATTTCTCCTGTGTAGGACGGGGATGTCAGACGACCACGAGTTCTTTCGTGGTCAGGGTGAGGAGCTCCGGCCCGCTTTCGCGGACCACGAGGGTGTCCTCGATGCGGACTCCGCCCCGCCCCGACAAGTAGACGCCGGGCTCGACGGTGACCGCCATACCGGCCGAAAGTGTACCGTCACCCACCTTCGACAACGCCGGTGCCTCGTGGATCTCCAAGCCGACCCCGTGGCCGAGGCCGTGCAGGAACTCCTCGCCGTGCCCTGCCTTCTCGATCACCTCGCGCGACGCGTGGTCGACGTCGCTCACCTTCACGCCCGGCTTCAGCGCGTTGCGGCCCGCCGCCTGCGCGCGTGCGACCAGGTCGTACAGCTCGCGCTGCCAGTCTGCGGGCTTGCCGAGCACCAGCGTGCGGGTCATGTCCGAGTGGTAGCCGTCGACCAGCGCGCCGAAGTCGAGCTTGATGAAGTCGCCCTGGTGCAGCACGGCGTCGGTCGGCGAGTGGTGCGGCACCGCCGAGTTCGCGCCGAACGCCACGATCGAGGAGAACGACGGGCCCTCCGCGCCGTGGTCGAGCATGCGGCTCTCCAGCTCGCGCGCGACCTCGCGTTCCGTGCGGCCGGCCCGCAGCCCGCCGTGCCCGATCAGCGCGCCCAGCGCCCGGTCGGCCGCCGCGCAGGCCATGCGCAGCGCCTCGATCTCGACCTCGTCCTTGACCAGCCGCAACTGCTCGATGAGACCGCTCGCCCTGGTCAGCTCCGCCTTCTCGGCGGCCTGGGTGAGCCCCTCCAGCCCGTCCACCGTGACGTGGTGGCTCTCGAACCCGAGCCGTCCCTTCGCCCGTGTGGCCAGCGCGATGTCGCACGGGCGGTCGATGAGGCGTTCCAGGTCCGGCACCTGCCTGGCCGACTGCGTGAGATACCTGCCGTCGGTGCAGAACACCGTCTTCTCGTCACCGGTCGCGTCGACCAGGACGGCGGCGTTCGATCCGGTGAACCCCGTCAGGTAGCGGACGTTCAACAGGTTCGTGACGAGCAGCGCGTCCAGGTTCGTGGCCTGGAGCTTCTGGCGCAGTGCGGTGCGGCGCGCGGCGTACGAGGACATGTCTGGCAGCGTACGGCCAGTCCTAAGCTGTCCGCATGCGTCCTTGGTTCGTCCGTGCGTTGTGGATGGGGTTGCTGCACGGGGCGGTGCAGACCGGCGTGGCCGCTGTCGCGGTCCGCAGCCCCGAGGCGTCCTCGGTCGGCCCGATCGCCATCGGGCTGCTGATCGCCGCCGCGGTCATCTGGGGCGCGGTCGACACGCTGCGCGAACTGCCGTCCGCGGGGATGCAGTGGTTCATCGCCGCGTTGATCGCCGGGCCGTTCGCCGGGGCGCTCGGTGTGATCGGGTCGGCGTTGCTGGTCGACCAGACCGGTCAGGAGGCGCTGTGGGTGGCGCTGACCGGCGGGGCGGCGTTCACGGCGTTGCTGATCCTGGCGCCGGCCGGGCTGGGGATGCTGCTCGGGCGGCTGCTGGTGCAGAAGGACTCAGCCAGCCACTAGCTCGACCTCGAAGCCGTCCTCGTTCTCCAGGAACGCCGCGTAGTGGGCGGGCCCGCCGGCGAACGGGTGCTTGTGGGCGTACATCAGCGTCCAGCCGTGGGCCTGGGCCAGCTCGGTCAGCCGGTCGACCTCCGCGCGGTTTCCGGCGTGCAGGGCGAGGTGGTTGAGGCCTGCCTTCATCCGATCGTGTGGACCGGTCATCGCCGGGGACTGCTCGACCACGACGTAGGTGCGGCCGTGTTTCCAGCTCACGCCCGCGTCCCAGCGCTGGTGCTCGGTCCAGCCGAGCTCGGGGAAGAGCCACCCGAACGTGGCTTCGGCGCGGGCGAGGTCCGGGACCCACAGCTCGACGTGGTGCAGCATCCGCGCCTACCTCTTGAGCGCGAGCCACCGCAGGGCCAGCAGGTAGCCCTCCACGCCCAGCCCGGCGATCACCCCAGTGGCCACCGCCGAGATCACGCTGTGGTGCCGGAACTCCTCGCGCTGGTGGATGTTCGAGATGTGCACCTCGACCAGCGGCGCGGTCAGCTGCGAGCACGCGTCGCGGACCGCGATCGAGTAGTGCGTCCAGGCGGCGCCGTTGAGGACCACCGGGGTCGAGGTGTCGGCGGCCTCGTGCAGCCACGCCACCATCTCGCCCTCGTGGGCGGTCTGGCGCACCTCGACCTCGAAGTTGAGCTCCTTGCCCTCGGCCACGCACAGCTGGACCAGGTCCGCGTACGTCGTGCGGCCGTAGACGTCCGGCTCGCGGGTGCCGAGGCGATCCAGGTTCGGGCCGTTCAGGACGAGGACCCTCACAGCAGCACCTTCCCGGAGCCCGTGGTCGGCTCGGCGGCGACGGCCGAGTAGGCGGCGGCGATCAAGGAGGGATCAGGGCCTTCGAGACGACCTGGCTTCGCGAGGCCGTCCAGCACCACGAAGCGCAGCACGCCCGCCTTGTTCTTCTTGTCGACCTTCATGCCCTCGAGCAGCTGCGGGAGCGCGTCCGGGTCGTAGGAGGTCGGCAGCCCGATGAGCTGCAGAACGGCCTTGTGCCGGTCCGCGGTCGCGTCGTCGAGGCGGCCGGCGAGGCGGGCCAGTTCGGCGGCGAACACCAGGCCGACGCTGACGGCGGCGCCGTGGCGCCAGCGGTAGCGCTCGCGGCGCTCGATGGCGTGGCCCAGGGTGTGGCCGTAGTTCAGGATCTCGCGCAGGTCCGACTCGCGCAGGTCGTTCGTGACGACGTCGGCCTTGATCTGGATCTTGCGGCGGACCAGTTCGGCCAGCACCTCGCCGGCCGGGTCCAGCGCGGCCGCGGGGTCGGCCTCGATCAGGTCGAGGATCACCGGGTCGGCGATGAAGCCGCCCTTCACGATCTCGGCCATGCCGGCGACGAGCTCGTTGCGGGGCAGGGTCTCGAGGGTCGCGAGGTCGACGAAGATGGCGTCCGGCTCGTAGAACGTGCCGACCAGGTTCTTGCCCGCGTCGGTGTTGATGCCGGTCTTGCCGCCGACCGCGGCGTCGACCATGCCGAGCAGTGTGGTCGGGATGTTCACCAGGCGCACGCCGCGCATCCACGTGGAGGCGACGAAGCCGGCGAGGTCGGTCACCGCGCCGCCGCCCAGGCCCACGACGACGTCCTGGCGGCCCAGGCCGATGCGGCCGAGCACGTCCCAGCAGAAGCCGGCCACGGCGAGGTCCTTGCCGTCCTCGGCGTCGGGCACCTCGACGCGGTGCGCGTCGGCTCCGGTCGCCTTCAGCTCGTCGACCAGCACCTTGGCGGTCTCGGCGAGCGTCGGCTGGTGCACGATCGCGATCTTGCCGGTGCCGCTCAGGTGCTCGACGATGTCGCCGAGCAGGCCGCGGCCGACCACCACGTCGTACGGCTTCTCGGCGGCGACCCGGATGCGCACGGGTTCGGTCATCGTTCCACTCCCTTGATCACCGCGTCGGCCACCTCGTCCGGGCTCAGTGCGTCGGTCAGCACCTCGACCGTCGCGACCTCGCGGTACAGCGGCAGCCGCGCGTCCAGCAGCGCCTTGAACGTGGCGCGCGGGTTCACGCCGGAGAGCAACGGCCTTGAGGACGACAGGCCGGTGCGGCGCACGCCCTCGGCCATGCCCACGTTCAGGAAGACGACGGTGTGCTCACGAAGGCGTTCGCGGGTCGTGGCGGACAGCACCGCTCCCCCGCCCAGCGCCAGCACGCCCTCGTGCTCCACGAGCGCCTTGGCGACCGCTTCCTCTTCCATGGCACGGAAAACGGGCTCGCCGTCGTCGGTGAAGATGTCCGAGATCGGCTTGCCGGCCAGCTCGACGATGTCCGCGTCGGCGTCGCGGAACGGCAGGCCGAGCCGGGACGCCAGCAGCTCGCTGATCGTGGTCTTGCCCGCGCCTGGCGGGCCGACCACGACGAACCTCGGGCTCACATGCCCTCCCAGCGGGCTTCCAGCGCCTTGAGGTACGCGTGGGCGTTGCGGCGCGTCTCGTCGAGCGAGTCGCCGCCGAACTTCTCCAGCGCCGCCTCCGCGAGCACCAGCGCCACGACGGACTCCAGCACCACGCCCGCGCGCGGCACTGCGCACACGTCCGAACGCTGGTGGATCGCGACGGCGGGCTCACCGGTGCGGACGTCCACCGTGGACAGTGCCTTGGGGACGGTCGAGATGGGCTTCATCGCCACGCGCGCACGGAGGATCTCGCCGTTGGTGATGCCGCCTTCGAGGCCACCGGCGCGGTTCGAGCGGCGCGTGACGCCGACCGGGCCGCTGCCGCGGTCGATCTCGTCGTGGGCGTGCGAACCCCAGCGCTTGGCGGAGGTGAACCCGTCACCGATCTCAACGCCCTTCATGGCCTGCACACCCATCAACGCGGCGGCCAGGCGCGCGTCGAGGCGGCGGTCCCAGTGCACGTGCGAGCCGAGGCCCGGCGGCAACCCGTACGCGAGCACCTCGATGACGCCGCCGACCGTGTCACCGGCCTCCTTGACGGCCTCGACCTCGGCGACCATGGCCTCGGTGCCGCGCGCGTCGAAGCAGCGCACCGGCGACTCGTCGATCGCGGGCAGGTCGTCGGGCGTGGGCAGCGCGCTGTCCTCGGGCGTCTCCGCCTTGCCGATGGACACCACGTGGCTGAGGATCTGCACGCCCAGCAGCTGCTGCAGGAACTGGCGCGCGACCGTGCCGAGGGCGGTGCGGGCGGCCGTCTCGCGGGCGGAGGCGCGTTCGAGGACGGGGCGTGCCTCGTCGAAGCCGAACTTCTGCATGCCGGGCAGGTCAGCGTGACCGGGCCGGGGCCGCGTCAGGGCCTCGTTGCGGCCGGTGGTCTTGAGCAGGCTCGGGTCGACCGGGTCCGGCGACATCACGGTCTGCCACTTGGGCCACTCGGAGTTGCCGATGGTGACCGCGACCGGCCCGCCCTGGGTCTTGCCGTGGCGCACGCCGCCGAGGATCTCGACCTCGTCCTGCTCGAAGCCCATCCGGGGGCTGCGACCGAACCCGAGCCTGCGGCGTCCCAGCTGGGTGACGAGGTCCTCGGTGGTCACCTCCACTCCGGCGGGCATGCCCTCCAGCACAGCGACGAGGGCGGGGCCGTGTGACTCTCCAGCGGTGATCCAGCGCAGCACGTCACAATCCTTTCACAGCGCGGTCAGAACCCAGGTGGCAGCCAGCAGTCCGGGCCCGTGTGGCACGTTTCGCGTCCTGCGCAGGGCCGCGACGGCGAGCGTCACCGCACTGGACAGGATCGCCGCAGGTAGGAGCAACGGCAGCGCGAGCACCGTGCCGAGGCCCGCCGCGAGTTTCACGTCGCCGCCGCCCATGAGCGCGGGTCTCCAGGTCCGGACGGCGAGATGAGCGCCACCGAGGATCACCGCTCCGAGGAGCGCGGCTCCCAGCCTCTGGAATTCGAGCACCAGCAGCGTCACGCCCAGCGGCAGGGTCAGCACGTCCGGTAGCCGGTGGTGGCGCAGGTCGATCGCCGTGAGGACCACGCCGAAGCAGGCCAGCACGTAGGAGGACGGCGGCGCGTCCAGAACGCCCGCGACCGTCCACAACGCACTCAGCACAGACGCGAGCAGGACCGTGGGCATCACTCCACGGTCCTGCTCGGCACGTCTGGGGCACAAATCGCGACCCGTCGTGAACGGTCCATTCACGCACGCCGCTCACGGTGCCTCATCCGGCGCTGGGAAATCCCCCGGATCGCCGGCACGGCAGGCCCAGGCAGGGGTACCCCCGGCCTGGGATCCCCTCGCAACCCAATCTAGTCAGCACCACCGACAAGATCGATTGCTCAGCGAGACCAGTCGAACAGGGCGTCGTTCGCCACCACGTCCACGTCGAGCGCGAGGTCGGCGAGCACCTCGGCGGACGCGTCCAGCGCGATCACCGGGCAGATCGGCGCGAACCCGGCCGCCTCGACCTCGGCCGGGTCCCAGGTCACGATCCGCTGACCGGCCCTGACCTCCTCGCCCTTCACGACGTGCAGCTCGAAGCCCTCGCCCTTGCGCTTGACCGTGTCGATCCCGAGGTGCACCAGGATCGCGGCGCCGTCACCCGAGGCCACCACGAACGCGTGCGGGTGCAGCGTCACGACGGTGCCGTCGATCGGCGCGACGACGTCGGCCTTCACCCGTGCGGGCTCGACGGCGACACCGGGGCCGACCATCGCCTGGGAGAAGACCGGGTCCGGCACGGCCGCGAGCGCGACCACGCGGCCGGCGACGGGACTGCCGACGCGGACGCTCACAGGAGGTCCTCGATGTCCTGCGCGATCGTGTCCGCCTCGGGGCCGACGATGACCTGCACGACGCTGCCCGCCCGCACGACGCCCATCGCTCCGGCCGACTTCAGCGCTGCCTCGTTGACCAGCGAACCGTCGTTGAGTTCGCAGCGCAGGCGCGTGATGCACCCCTCGATCTCGATGATGTTGTCCGCGCCACCAAGCGCGGCGAGGATCTTCTCCGGCCTCTCGTCAGCCACGTTCGTACCTCTCGTTCCCGTAACAGCGGTTGACACCCGCTCAGTGCGCGGAGCATTCTCCCGCACCAACTGGTCTAGACCGGAAAGTACCACTGCGAGGAGGTGAGCTGATGCACGAGATCGTCGACGGGCCCAAGCCCAAGCACGCGCAGCTACGCGAGATCCTGCGCCGGCTCGCCGAGCAGGACCTCGTACCGGGCTCGCCCATCCCGTCCGAACGCGATCTCGCCGAGCGGTACGGAGTCTCTCGCATCACGGTGCGGGCCGCAGTCGGCCAACTGGTCGCTGAAGGCCTGCTCACGCGGGCGAAGGGACGTGGCACGTTCACGGCACGCCGCCGGGTGGAAGCGCAGCTCTACCTGGAGTCGTTCACCGCGAACATGCACGGCCGGGGGCTCACGCCGAGCACCCAGGTCATCAGTTGTGCCGAGGCGGTACCGGGCCCCGCGGCCTCCACCGCCCTCGGGCTCGAACCGAACGAATACGCGTACCACCTGGTTCGACTGCGCATGGCCGACGGGGCACCGCTGGCCGTGGAGAAGGGGTGGTACAGCCCGCACGTGCTGCCGGGGCTCGACCGGCACGACCTGACCTGCTCGCTCTACGAACTCGTGGCGACCAGGTACGGCGTGCAGCTCGACCACGCGCGGCAGACGGTGTGGGCGGAAACGGCCGACGCGCACTCCGCCGGCCTGCTGGGTGTCCGCAAGGGCAGCCCGTTGCTCGTGTTCAGAAGGGTCGCCAGCGCGCAGGGGCGACCGTGTGAGGACGTTACTTCCTGGTACCGGGGCGATCTCTACCAGGTGACCATGCAACTGGACCGGACCGTCCCGGGTCCCGGACCGAACTCCGCCAAGGGAGGTACCCGATGAGCACCGACGCCACACAGACCGGTGGTCGCGAGATCAAGGGCCTCGCCACGTTGCAACGCTTCGGTCGCAGCCTCATGCTGCCGATCGCCGTGCTGCCCGCGGCAGGCCTTCTGCTCCGCGCCGGTCAAGACGACCTGCTGGGCAAGGACGGACTCGGCTGGAACGCCGTCGCCGCGGTGATCGGCGCGGCAGGCGACGCGTTGTTCAGCAACCTCGCGCTGCTGTTCGCGGTCGGCATCGCCGTCGGGTTCGCCCGGCGCGGTGACGGTTCCACGGCGCTCGCCGCCGTCGTCGGCTACGTCGTGCTGACGAGCGTCTTCAAGGCCATGTCGCCGCTGGTCCTCGACCAGCCGACAGATCCGGCGGCCAAGCCAGTGCTGATCAACTACGGGGTGCTCGGCGGTATCGTCGTCGGTATCGCGTCGGCACTGCTGTGGCAGAAGTACCACCGCATCAAGCTGCCTCCGTACCTGGCCTTCTTCGGCGGCCGCCGGTTCGTGCCGATCATCGTCGCCGGCGCGATGGTGGTCGCCGGTGTGCTGCTCGGCCTCGTGTACCCGTGGTTCAGCGCGGGCCTCACCGCGATCGGCGACTGGGTCACCGGCAGCACGATCATCGGTGCGGGCATCTACGGCGTCGTCAACCGCCTGCTGATCCCGCTCGGCCTGCACCACATCGTCAACAACGTCGTGTGGTTCCAGTTCGGCGAGTTCAACGAGAAGACCGGTGACATCCCGCGCTTCCTCGCGCAGGACCCGTCCGCCGGCACGTTCCAGACCGGCTTCTTCCCGATCTTCATGTTCGCGCTGCCCGCGGCGGCTCTGGCGATCGTGCACACCGCGCGTCCCGCTCAGCGCAAGATCATCGGCGGCATCATGGGCTCCGCCGCGCTCACCGCGTTCATCACCGGTGTGACGGAGCCGCTCGAGTTCGCCTTCATGTTCGTGGCGTGGCCGCTGTACCTGATCCACGCGTTCCTGACCGGCACCTCGCTGGCCATCTCGAACGCGCTGGGCATCCACGACGGCTTCTCGTTCTCGGCCGGTGCGATCGACTTCATCCTGAACTGGAACATCGCCACCAAGCCGGCGCTGCTGATCGTTCTGGGTCTGATCTACGGTGCGATCTACTACTTCCTGTTCCGCTGGGTCATCACCAAGTGGAACCTGAGGACGCCGGGTCGCGAGGACGACGAGTCGCCAGAGGCCGACGAGAGCGTGGTCGGCAGCAACAGCGGCAGCGGTTCGGCGAGCGAGAAGCCCGCCAAGAACGAAAAGTAAGCACTACCAGCTCTACCGAGAGGAACCATCATGGCCGAGCGACGGGTCACCGTGGCCAGCAAGGTCGGACTGCACGCCCGACCTGCCGCACTGCTGGCGAAGGCCGCCGCCGACCAGCCGGTGACGGTCACCATCCGCAAGGACGGCGGCGAAGCCGTGGAAGCGGCGAGTGTTCTGGGACTCATGACCCTCGGCGCCATGCACGGTGACGAGGTGGTGCTGAGCGCCGACGGGGACGGAGCGGACGCTGCTCTCGACACCATCGCCGGCCTGATCGCCACCGATCACGACGAGTGATTTCTCGGGCCATGGGTGGTCGTGGTCGTTCCGGCGGCCATGACCACCCACGACCCACCCGAAGTGCAGCACGACCCCGGCGGTGACCACGCCCGAGAGCATCGACGGCGTGGCGCCGGGGTACGTGATCATCAGCCACACCCCGCCGGCCGCGAGCGCGGGCGGCACGATCATCCCCGCGGTCCACTTGCCCAGCACCAGGAACGCGAGCGTCGAGACCAGCAGCGCGGCACCGAGCGTGTCGCTGAACCGGTGCCAGCCGAGCGACACCGTCTCCGCCGCGACCGCACCCGCCCCGATGGCGCCGGGAACGGCCACGTACAGGGCGAACCGCCTGGGCACCGCCATCACGACCGAGATCACCGCCGCCACCGCGGCCGTCGTGTGTCCACTCGGGAAACTGTTGTGCACCAGCACGGCGTCGTCGTCCAACGGCGGACGCACCAGCACGTAGAGCTTCAGCATCTGCGCGAGCAGCACCGAACCGCCGAGCACGAGCAACGGCGGAAATGCCTTCTTACGCGCGAACAACACGACGAGAACCGCGGCGATGATGATCACCATGTCCACGTCGGACGCCCACGAACGCTGCAGTGAGAGCTCGGGCAACGCGGCGTTCTCCGCCTTCTGCCCGAACGACGTCCACACCAGCGCGAAGAACGTGAAGAGGAATCCCAGCAAACTTCCGGCCATGTGATCGAGACTCCGCGAGCCGATCTACGGGAACGTCCACGCCATGTCATGGTTCCGTCACAGAACCAGCGCGGGTGTGCCGGTCCGCAGATAATGGATCTCGTGGCGATGGTCTTGCTGGTCGAGGACGACCCCTCGGTGCGTGAAGGGCTGGGCCTGGCACTGCGCCGCCAGGGACACGACGTGCGAGCGGCGGCGACCGGTGAGGAAGGCGTCGAGAGACTCCGCGAGACCCGCCCCGACATCGTCGTTCTCGACATCATGCTGCCCGGCATCGACGGCTTCGAGACGTGCCGCCGGATGCGGGCGCAGGCCGAGGTGCCGATCATCATGCTCACCGCGCGCGGTGACGACTTCGACGTGGTCGCGGGCCTGGAGGCGGGCGCGGACGACTACGTGGTGAAGCCCGTCGAGCCCCGCGTGCTGGAGGCCCGCATCCGCGCCGTGCTGCGGCGGACCGTGGCCGAACCGTCCAGCGTGGAGCGGCACGGCGACCTGGTGATCGACCGCGCCGGTCTGCAGGTGCTGAAGGCCGAGGCGAAGGTCGCGCTGACACCGACCGAGCTGAAGCTGCTGCTCGAACTGTCCCGCACGCCCGGCCGGGTGCTGACCCGCCAGCAGATCCTCGAGGCCGTCTGGGAACACGACTACCTCGGCGACTCGCGCCTGGTCGACGCCTGCGTCCAACGCGTGCGCGCCAAGATCGAGGACGTCCCGGCGGACCCCCGCTACATCCACACGGTGCGCGGCTTCGGGTACCGCTTCGGGCCGCGATGAGGACGTTCTTCCTGGGGCTGAAGCCGCGGCTGATGGCCGCGTTCGCCCTGCTGACGCTCCTGGGCGCGGTGGCGGCGGCCGGCGCCTCCTACGCGACCGCCCGCAACCTGCTCCTGGAAGACGCCCAGAACGGCTTCATGAACCCGCTGGTCGAGGACGCCCGCAACTACGCCCCTCGCCTGACCGTGCCGCCCTCCCAGGAGGACCTCGACGACTTCGCGATCTACCTGCGCGGGTCGTCGGTCGTGATCTACCAGAACATGCGCTCCCGCAACGGCCTCGACATCAGCTTCGTGCCCGCTGAGCTGCGCGAAGCCATGAAGACGAGCAAAACGGTCCTCTGGCAGCGCAACACCGACCGGGCCGAGCCGTACGTCGTCATCGGCATCCCTCTGCTGCGCCCCGACGGCTCCCCCACCGGCGTCGAGGTGTGGGCGCGGACCTCGCTGGGCGGCCCGCAACGCGCCATCGACAGCTTCGCGGTCGCCGCCTGGGTCGGCGTCAGCCTGGTCCTGCCGCTGGCCCTCGGCCTGGCCCTGTTCACCGCTCGCGGCGTCCTGCGCCCGGTCCGCCGCCTCGGAGCCGCCGCACGGGCGCTGGGCGCGGGAAAACTGGACACCCGCGTCGATGCCCGCGGCGCCGACGAGCTCTCCGAACTCGCCCGCACGTTCAACCAGGCCGCCGAACAGCTGGAAGCCACCCAGGCCGCGTCCCGCCGTTTCGTGGCCGACGTGTCCCACGAGCTCCGCACCCCGCTGACCGCGATGAGCGCCGTCACCGCCGTCCTGGACGAGGACGCCGCCTCGCTGCCCGAGGACACCGCTGTGGCGGCCCGGCTGGTCTCCAGCGAGACCCGCAAGCTCACCCGCCTGGTCAACGACCTGATGGAGATCTCCCGGTTCGACGAGGGCCGCAACCTCCTGGAACTCGACGACTGGGACATCGGCACCGCCGTGCGCGACTGCCTGGCCTCCCGCGGCTGGACAGCGTCGGTCGAGGCCGACCTGCCCTCCGGCGTGACGGGCCGCGTGGACCGCCGCCGGCTCGACGTGATCGTCGCGAACCTCGTCGGCAACGCCCTCAAGCACGGCCGCGCCCCAGTGCGCGTCACGGTGCGGCCGGGCGTCATCGAGGTGGCCGACAGCGGCCCCGGCGTCCCCGCGGACGCACTCCCCCACATCTTCGACCGGTTCTACAAGGCAGACACGGCCCGCGCCCGTTCCGAGGGCAGCGGGCTGGGATTGGCGATCGCATGGGAGAACGCACGCCTGCACGGCGGCACCATCGAAGCAGCCAACGGTCCCTCAGGTGGGGCCATCTTCACCTTGCGGTTGCCCTGGTGACGCTCGCGGCCTGCGGGGTGCGGCCGACCCCGGTGCTGACCGGCGCGGACGCACCGACCGTCGCGGTCCACGAGGTGACCATCTACCTCCTGGCGGCCAAGGGCGAGGGCCTGGTGCGCCGGACCCGGTCGTACACCGGCACCGTCGACACCACCACGGCCGTCAACCTGCTGGTCGCCGGGCTCACCGACGAGGAGAAGCAGCTCGGGCTGGTGACCGAGGTGCCGGCGACCTCGTCGCGGGTGCTGGCGGTGTCCAACGTGATCCTGCTGCCCGAGGACATGGGGCCGCTGTCGAAGATGGCGCAGTTCCAGGTGTACTGCACGGCGATCGCGAGCCGGGCCAAGGTGGAGGGGGTGCCTGCTTCCGGCTTCGACTGCCCGTAGCGGTCCGGGCGCTCTGGACGCTCTGGACGCTCTGGACGCTCTGGACGCTCTGGAAGGCGGGACGCACCGGCGGCCAGGTGTTCACCGGCCAGCCCCCGCGCCCGGTGCGGAGCCCCCGGCAGACACCCGTGCGTCCCGCCCGCCGGCACCCTCGAGCAAGAGCGCCGGCATGCGATGGCTCCGGCCGGCCGCAGATGTCGTCCGGAGCCAAACGAGTCATCTGCAGGCAACCACACCACAGGCGCACACCGGAATTCCACCGGCCCGGAAGTGGCCGAAAGTTACGAGCGGGCGGCAAGCTCCGCGGCCAGCGCCGCACGCATGACGTCCTGCGGCGCCGGCTTCCCGGTGAACTGCTCCACCTGACCAAAAGCCTGGTGCAGCAACATGTCCAGCCCGGTGGCCAGCCGCGTCCCCGCCTGCTCCACCGCCGTGGCGACCGGGGTTGGCCACGGGTGATAGATCACGTCCAGCACGTAGGGCGCCCTGGCGACATCCTCCGCCAACGCCACCGTGGCTTCGGCGGGAACCGTGGACACCAGAACGTCGGACGCCGCGGCCAGCGCGCCCAGGTCCACAGAGGACAGGCGCAGCACCTCGACCGACACCCCGACCCGTTCGGCGGTCGCCACGGCCTCCTGGGCACGCGAAGGTTCGCGCACCACAAGGGAAACCTTCGAGACCCCGAGCTCCGCGAACCCGGCCAGCACGGCGGTGGCCGTGCCACCCGCGCCGATCACGACCCCGCGCGAACCGCCGGAGAAACCCTTCTCCCGCAACGCTCCCACGACGCCGTCCACATCGGTGCAGTCGGCGTGCCAGCCGGAATCGGTGCGCACCAACGTGTTCGCCGCACCGACCGCCGTCGCGCGCGGCGTCACCGACGAGGCGAAGGCGAGCGCCGCACGTTTGGTCGGCATGGTGCAGGACAGGCCTACCCACTCCGGGCCGAGTGACGAGACCAGGGACTCGACCTCGGCCTCGGTGCACTCCAGCCTGGTGTACTCCCAGTCCAGGCCCAGCGCCGTGTAGGCGGCGTTGTGCAGTACCGGGGAGAGCGAGTGTGTGATCGGGGAGCCGATCACGGCCGCTTTGTGCACTAGTAGACGCCGTCCCGTTGTGCCTTCTGGTCGTTCGCGTTGTGCTCGGCGAAGGTCGTGGCGAAGCACGAAGTGCCGTCCTGCTGGCACTTCACGAAGTACAGGATGTCGCCGCCCTCGGGGTTCAGCGCGGCGGCGATCGCCTGCTGGCTCGGCGACCCGATCGGGGTCGGCGTCAGGCCCTGCGAGATGTAGGTGTTGTACGGCCCCGGGGTGTTGCGGTCCGCGTCGGAGGTGCGGATGTGGGGCTGGTTGTTCTTGTAGTTGATGGTCGAGTCGAACTGCAGCGCCATCGGCTTCTTCATGCGGTTGTAGATGACCTGGGAGACCTTGGAGAAGTCCTTCTCGATGGCCTCCTTCTCGATCAGCGACGCGATGACGAGGACCTCGTACGGGCGGAAGCCGGTGTTCATGGTGCCGCTGGGAATGCCGGCGCCCTGCAGCTTCGCGGCCGAGGACACGATGATGCTGCGGATCAGCTCGACCGCGGTGACACCCGGCTTGACCTGGTAGACGCCGCGCATGATCAGGCCTTCGAGGCGGTACAGGGGTTCGGCGCGCTTCACGTCGGGCAGCGCCCACTCCGGCACGCCGAGGGCGACCGGGTCGGTCTGCTCAGCGGCAGCCTTGATCTCGTCGCCGGTCAGGCACTTCTTGACGCCGTCCTTCTCCGTGCAGCTCGCGTCGGCGAGCTGGGAGTAGATGCCCTTGACGACCTTGTCGCCGACCTTGATGTCGGCGAGCTTGATGCCGCCGACGATCTGGACGGCGGGCACTCGGGTCTTCGGGTCGACCATGCGGGCGACGGCCTGGTCGCCCGACATCTTGGTCTTCATCAGGTAGAAGCCCGGCTGGATCGACGTCACGCGGGCGTCGGTCTTGCTGGCCTCGGTGAAGGCGCGCGCGGAGGCGATGACGCCGTTCTCGTACAGGGTCGACGCGATCTTGCTGACCACGTCGCCGTCCTGGACCTCGACGATGGCGTCGGTCTCGCCGCTGCCGGTGAAGTCGTCGTAGGAGCCGATGCCGCGCAGCTCGCGGTAGCCGTAGTAGGCACCGCCCATGCCGACGGCGAGCACCATCGCCACGACGAGCCAGAGGACCGTCTTCTTGCGCTTCTTCGCCTTGGCGCGGGCGTTCTCACGCTCACGATCGCGCTTGAGCGGGCGTCGTTCTTCCACTTCGGGGTCGGTGAACAACCCGAGATCGTCGCTCACACCTCGTCCTTTCGGGCGGCCACTGAGCGGGCCCGCGCGTCGAGCCAAGACTGCAGGATCTCGACAGCGGCAGCCTGGTCGACCACGGCACGCTGTTTCTTGCCCTTCACACCGCGCTGCGCCAGCACGCGGCTCACCACGACCGTCGTCAGCCGCTCGTCGCTGAGCCGAACCGGCACAGGAGCGACGCGTCCGGCCAAGGCGGCAGCGTACGTGGTCGCCGCCTCGGCCGCCGGACCGTGGCGGCCCGCCAGCGTCTTGGGCAGGCCGACCACGATTTCGACGACGTCATGTTCGGCCACGAGACGTACGAGCTCGGTGAGGTCCGAGCCGCCCTTCTCGTCACGCTGCAGGGTAACCAGCGGAGTCGCCAGAAATGCCGATGGATCGCTGAGGGATACACCCACGCGAACCGATCCGACGTCGACGCCGAGCCGCCTTCCAGGGCCCGGATCGCCGACCGCGGAGGAATCAGCGCTGCTCAAGCACCTTGTCCAGTTCGTTCGTCAGGACCGTGATGGCGTCTGGGACACCGGCCGGGTTCGTGCCGCCGCCCTGAGCCAGGTCCGGCTTGCCGCCGCCGCGGGCGGCGATGGCCGGGCCGAACACCGGGACGAGCTTGCCGGCGGCCACGCCCAGGTCACGGGCGGCGGCCGTGGTGGCGACCACGAAGCTGACCTTGTCGCCGTCGGTCGAGAACAGGGCCACCACACCGGGCTTGGCGCCCAGGCGGTTGCGGACCTCGCCGCCGAGCGTGCGCAGGTCGTTGCCCGACACACCCTCCAGGCCGAGGGCCACCAGCGACAGTCCGCGCACGTCAAGAGCCTTGTCGGCGAGCGACCCGGCGTTGCCGAGCAGCTGGGCGGCACGGACCTTCTCGAGTTCCTTCTCGGCCGACTTCAGGCGCTCGACCAGCGACTCGATGCGCTCGGGCAGGCCGTCCGAACCGACCTTGAGCATGTCGGACAGGTTCTGCACGATGGCCCGCTCGCGAGCCAGGAACCGCATGGCCTCGATGCCGACGTAGGCCTCGAGGCGGCGCACACCGGAACCGACCGAGGATTCACCCAGCAGGGTGATCGGGCCGATCTGCGACGAGTGCTCGACGTGCGTGCCACCGCAGAGCTCGCGCGACCAGGGGCCGCCGATCTCGATGACGCGCACGGTCTCGTCGTAGGTCTCGCCGAACAGGGCGACGGCGCCCAGGTCCTGAGCGCCCTGCATGTCCGTGTAGACGATGCTGACCGGCAGGTCCTTGCGCACCGCGAGGTTCGAGACCTCTTCGATCTCGCTCTTGGCCTCGGTCGACAGACCACCGGTCCAGGCGAAGTCGAGCCGCAGGTAGCCGGGCTTGTTGTACGAACCGCTCTGCAGGGCGGACGGGCCGAGCACCTGGCGCAGGGCGGCGTGCACGACGTGCGTGCCCGAGTGGCCCTGGCGGGCACCGACGCGCCACTCCGGGTCGACGCGGGCCTCGACGTGCTCGCCCTCGCTGACCTCGCCGTTCACGACGCGCACCTGGTGCACCCACAGCTTGCGGGCGACCTTCTGCACGTCGAGCACCTCGAGCTCGGCGCTGCCGGTGACGATCGTGCCGGCGTCGGACTCCTGGCCACCGGACTCGGCGTAGAGCGGCGTGCGGTCGAGGACGACCTCGACGATGTCGCCTTCCTTGGCGCTCTTCACCCGCTGGCCGTTGAGCACGATGCCGCGCAGCGTGGCCTCGGAGGCGAGCTCGGTGTAGCCGGTGAACTCGGTCGGGCCCTGCTCCAGCAGCTGCCGGTACACCGTCTGGTCGCCGTGGCCGGTCTTCTTGCCGGCGGCGTCGGCCTTGGCGCGAGCGCGCTGCTCGGCCATCAGCTTGCGGAACCCGTCCTCGTCCACGGTCAGGCCGGCCTCGGAGGCCATCTCCAGCGTGAGGTCGATCGGGAAGCCGTAGGTGTCGTGCAGCTGGAAGGCCTTGTCACCGGGCAGCGTGGCGCGGCCGTCGGCCTTCACCTCGGCGGCGGCACCCTCGAAGATCCGCGAACCGGCGTCGAGGGTGCGCAGGAACGTGTCCTCCTCGGCCTTGAGCACCTGCTGGATGCGGGCGAAGCCGCTGACCAGCTCGGGGTAGGCCTGGCCCATCGAGTCGCGCACGACCTCGGCGTAGGACTGCAGCACCGGCTCCGTGACACCCAGCAGGCGCGACGAGCGGATGATGCGGCGCAGCAGGCGGCGCAGCACGTAGCCGCGGGCCTCGTTGCCGGGCGTGACACCGTCACCGACCAGAAGCACACCGCTGCGGGCGTGGTCGGCGATGACGCGGAACCGGACGTCGTCGACCTCGCTGGCGCCGTACTTGCGGCCCGACAGCTCCTCGGCCTTGCTGATGACGGCGCGGACCAGGTCGGTCTCGTAGACGTTGTCGACGCCCTGCAGCAGGTAGGCGACGCGCTCGACGCCCATGCCGGTGTCGATGTTCTTGGCCGGCAGCTCGCCGAGGATCGGGTAGCCCTTCTTGGCGCCACCCTCGCCGCGGACGTTCTGCATGAAGACGAGGTTCCAGATCTCCAGGTACCTGTCCTCGTCGACTACCGGGCCGCCCTCCTTGCCGTACTCGGGGCCGCGGTCGTAGTAGATCTCCGAGCACGGGCCGCACGGGCCGGGCACGCCCATCGACCAGAAGTTGTCCTCCATGTCGCGGCGCTGGATGCGCTCGAGCGGCAGGCCGGCGACCTTCTGCCACAGCTCGATGGCCTCGTCGTCGTCCAGGTAGACCGTCACCCAGATGCGCTCGGGGTCGAAGCCGTAGCCGCCGTCGTCCTGCGACTTGGTGACGAGCTCCCAGGCGAGCCGGATGGCGTCTTCCTTGAAGTAGTCGCCGAGCGAGAAGTTGCCGGCCATCTGGAAGAACGTCAGGTGGCGCGTGGTCTTGCCGACCTCGTCGATGTCGGGCGTGCGCACGCACTTCTGGATGCTCGTCATCCGCGGGGCTGGCGGCGGGGCCTCACCGAGGAAGTACGGCTTGAACGGCACCATGCCGGCGTTGACGAACAGCAGGTTCGGGTCGTCGAGCAGCAGCGAGGCGCTGGGGATGTACTTGTGGCCGGCGTTCTCGAAATGCTCGCGGAAACGCTTGATGATCTCGTGGGTCTGCACGGGAAATTCCTTGCTGTGAAAAAGAGTTGTCAGGGCACGCGAACGAGGCGAACGACTAGTGCTTGCCGTTCGCCCTGGGCGCTCGACGCCCCGGCGTGAATCCCGTCTGACGTTCCACGGTCTCCTGCAACTCCTGTTCCCGCTCGGCCATGCCCGCGCGCACCTCTGCCCCGAAGGACCCGATGGCGCCCGCGAGCTCACGCAGGCCTTCACCCACGTTAGCGCCGATACCCGCAGGAGTCGCCTGCTTAGTGACCTCGCTGGCCTTCTTGGCGACGAAGAGACCGGCCGCGGCACCCAGGCCGAACCAGAAGAGGCGGCTCATCGCGAACCCTTCCTCGGACGACGCTTGGCGTGCTTGTTCGGCTGCTCGGCGGCCTTGCGGCGGGCCTTGACGGCCTTGCTCACGCCGTAGGACAGCGCGGCGGCCTTGACCAGCGGACCGCCGAGCGTGGCGGTGAAGAGGCTGGTGAGCGCCGAGACGTTGCCGGTGACGGCGCGCGCGTTCGCCGTGATCCCGTCGACCCGCTCGAGCTGGGTGTTCACGTGCGTCAGCGTCTGGTTGGCCTCGGTGAACAACGGGTCGCTGTTCTGGTGCGCCTTGCGGATCGCGACCGTGGCCTCGTCGAGCGTGCGCCCCAGCTTGATCAACGGGATCGCCAGCAGGAGCACGAGCAGCACGAACGCACCGGCGGCGACCAGCGCTGCGATCTGCCCTGGCGACACGGATCCTCCTGGTGACCGGACGTTTTGGCTTGATTGCCGGTGAGATTACCGGGTAGGTCCGACACCCGGATGAGGGGCATCAGCGGTTGATCTTCAACGGCCCGTGGCGCCGTCGATCTGCTCCCTGATGATGTCCGCGTGGCCCGCGTGCCTGGCGGTCTCTGTCGTCATGTGCGCGAGGACCCACCTCAGCGTTTTCCGCACACCGTCGATCAGAATCGCCGTGAGCGCCTCGGGATCGCCCGCGTCCCTGATGATCCGGTCACTGGCCACGATCGCCGCGCGGTACTCCGCGATCACCTCGGCCGCCGGCGGATCGGCGGGTTCGGACTCCTCCGCCGGTTCGCCGCCGGCGAACTGGCGACCGAACCACTCGCGCTCGCATCCGGCGAGGTGCCGGATCAGCCACAGGATCGACGTGCCGCTGGCGACCATCGGCCGGCGGAGCTGTTCGTCGCTCAGCCCCTCCGCCTTCTTGAGCACGCAGTGCCGCTGGAACTCGAGGAACGCGAGCGCGACGTCGAGCTCACCCGTGTCGACGCGAGGCACCGGCTCGCGCTGAATCTCCGCCATGGCCCGACCGTACGGGGCAGGTCCGTCCGGGGTGATCCGATCAGCCCGATCGACCCACGTGCACCAGGAGCCTCATTGACTAGCGTGGTCACTGCCTGTGAAATACCCGTCACACAGGGCTTGACACGGGCAACCCTGCGCAGATGAAGTTAGGTAACCCTAAGTTAGACGGCTGCTGGAGGCCCTGTGAAGCCGGTGTCTCATCTCGACTCGTACCGGAAGCAGGTCACGGCAGACGCCCCGCGGATCCCGGCCCTGGCCGCACCGTGGACGGCCCGCGAAGCCCGCTCGGACGGCTACGACCTGCACCTCATCCACCGCTGGCACCAGGCCCCGCACGTGGCCGCGTACCGGCGGCAGGCCTGGACGCTGGCGCGCTGGCAGGAGGAACTCCAGTCGCACCTGGGCGGCGACGACGTCCGGCCGCTGCTGATCAGCTGGCACGGCCGCCCGGTGATCCACGCCGAGCTCTACCGCGCAGCCAGGCACCCCGTGGCGCGGTGCTACCAGGCGCGGCCGCACGACCTCGGGCTGCACCTCGCCGTCGGCGAGCTGGCGATGACCGACCGCGGGCTGGTGCGGTCGCTGCTCCCCCGGCTCACCGACGCGCTGTTCGAGGCCGACCCGCACTGCACGCGGATCGTCATGGAACCCGACGTGCGCAACAAGCGGGCCATCAGGTCGTTCGAGGCCGGCGGGTTCATGATCGCGGACGAGATCATGCTGCCGAACAAGCTCGCCTGGCTGATGGTGTGCCCTAGAACGCGGTGATGTCCTGTGGCGCGCGTTCCTTGCGGCTGAAGGCGCGGACCAGGTCGACCGCGCTGTGCTTGGTGAGCGCCATGCGGGTCAGCAGGCCGAGGACGGCCTCGTTGACGTGCCCGGGGAACTCGGGCGTGTCCAGGCCGACGCTCACCGCGAGGTCGTCGGAGTGCACGACGAACTCCATCAGCCGGCTGAGCAGGTACTCGTCGAGCGGCACCGCCCACGGGCCCCAGTGCGGCATCCGGACGGGCCGGTTGTCGAGGCCTGGCAACGTCTCCGCGAGTTCCTCGAGGGTGCGCTCGAACCTGTCACAGAGGTCGTCCTGCCCCTGCGCCGCGAGCTTCTCGCCACCGGCGCGGATGCGGGTGTGGAACTCCGAGTCGACGTCGAGGTCGGTCCAGTTCGCCCGCGCGTAGTGCTCCATCAGCGACACGACCGGTTCGTCGCCGATCGGCGTCTCGATCATCGAGGGCAACGGCAGCGCCTGGTAGCCGATGTGGCCCGCGAGCCCGCTGACGCCGAACTCGGGCAGGGCGCTCGGCTTGTCCCAGTTCTCGGCGACCTGCGGGCTGCGCATGAGGTCGAGCGCGATGCGGGCGGTGGTCAGGAAGTCGTCTCTGATCGTCACTTCAGCGAAGCTACGCGATACCGATCTCCGCCGAACTCGAATAACCCGGCGTGGATCCGGGTGGCCTGATTGGGTGCGAATGGACCGACCTGGGCCACCTCGCCGACGCGGGGCTGGACGTAGAGGGTGTTGCGGACGAGCCGGACCTCGGCGATCTCGCGCCAGTCGAACTCGTGGTCCTTCCAGCACACGCCATCGGGTCCCACGGTCAGGAGCGGGCAGACGGCCCGGCGGCGCAGACCGTCCGCGATCACCAGCACGGCGACCGCGGCCGCGATGATCGTGATCACCGGTTCCGGTGACTGGACGGCCACCGCGACACCGGTCGCCGCGAGCATGAACCGGTTGGGCCACAACAGGTAGGTCGGGTGCGCGCCACCGCGGATCCGGACCGCGGGTCCGGCGGGGAAGACCGGGACGACCGGCGCGGCGGACACGGCCGGGATGATGGAGGCGGCGGCGAAGGTGCCGAATGACTCCGGCGGCTGGTGATTCCCGGCCCGCTGGTCGCGGTAACGGGTGCGCACGAACAACTCCAGCGCCTGGTGCACGACCAGCAGCCGCCGGCCGCTGAACGGCCCGACCGGGATCCAGTCACCGTCGAGCGGCCGCACGTGCAGGGTGTCGCCGACCAGCCGCACCTCCCTGATCTCCCGCCAACGGATCAGCCGGCCGACCCACGTCATGCCTTCCGGCGAGAAGGTGACCGGGTGCAGCCAGTCGAGCCACGGCGGCGTGCCGATGCGGACGCGCTTGCTGCGGTCGACCTGCGCACTGGGGTCGGGGTCGATGCGGTCGATGACCCGCCCGCCCAGCTTGATCATCAACACGATCAGGCCGATCCAGGCCGGGACGAACGCCACGGCCCACCAGACCCCGGCCTCGTGCGGCTGCTCGGCGGCCCGGTCGTAGTGGGAACCTCTCCCCTTGCTGGAACTCCTGGGATCCCACACGGCCGCGACCGGCTTGCCGATGTCCGCGGGCGTCAGGAAGTCGGCGGTCCGCTCCCCTCGCGGGCTGTCGACCCGGCATTCCCACCAGTAGCCGAACCCGTGCGAGGTAACGGGTCCGACGCGCTCACAGCTCTTCGCCACCACGTAGTCGTCGCGCACGGCGGGGTCGGGGCCGTACTGGTCGAGGAAGTGGTAGGCGATCGTGGCGGTGAGGAACCAGCCGAGCGGAGCCCCGATCACGATTGGACCCAGCATCAGCAGGATGGCCACCGCGCGTTTCATGCGGGTCAACAAACCAGGCCGAGTGATCGTTTACGCGGTTTTGGCGCTCATCTGTTCCATTTTGGACGCCTGGCCGTACTTCCGGATCGCCCGGCGGATCTCCTCGGCCTGGCCGGGACCGAACCGGCCGACCTTCTCGGGCGCGCGCCCCACCCGATGGACGGTCAGCACGTGCTTCTCGGACAACCCGATCTGCTCGATCTCAGCCCAGGTGGGCTTCTCGCTCATCCACTCCACCCCCTCGGCGGTGAACGTGACGGCGGGCCAGAAGAACAGCTTGCGCAAGGCGTTCAGGAACAGCAGCACCGGCGTGGCCCAGGAGGCGACGGCGAGCACGGTCTGAGTCGTGTCACCTTCGAAGGCGTCGCCGGAGTAGACGATGGCGCCGAGCACGCACAGCACGAGCAGCCCGAAGATCCACGAACCCTTGAGCCACTTCCTGCGGCCCCGGACGTAGACCTCGTCGCGCGGTTTCTCCTCGTCGGGGAACTCCTTCCGCACGTGCGCGGTGATCTCCTCCGGCGAGGAGGAGAGCTTGGGCATGTGCTTGCGGCTCAACACCCACAGCATCGCCGCCATGAGCAGGATCCAGCCGATGACGGTCCCGATGAGCGCCAGTCCGGCGAGGTTGGGATAGCGCGGGTGCTCCGCGACCAACCGGGTGCCGGCGGTGTTGGTGTGGCTGACGGCGACCGGCACACCGATCAGCTCCGGGGTCAGGAACCCGCGTGTCTTCAGCCTGCGCGAGGTTCCGTCCCGCTGGACCGTGACGTCGGCATCGCAGATGTACCAAGCCTTGAAGCCACCCGTCAGCGTGATCGGGTCCTGTCGCTCACAGGACGTCGCCACCGCGACTCGGTACGCGTCGCGGGTGTCACGGAGCTCGACCTGGTCGCCGAGGTGGGTCCAGACCGTGGCCGCCGTCAGATAGCCGAGTGGCGGCATCACGAAGAAGACGAACAGGAACCCGATCAACCGGACGAGCTTCATCCACCCTGCTTCTTCTGTTCGGACCCCGAGTCGAAGAGGTCACCCGACTGGCTGTCGAACACCTTGCCGGCCTCCTTGCCGAGGTCGACTCCGAGCTTCGGCACCGAGTCGGCGGGCGCGGACTTCACGCCGTCGACGATGTGCTTCTTGGCCTCGGCGGCACCGTACTTCAGCGCGTCCAGGTTGGTGGCCTTGCTGGTGATGGCGTT
Source organism: Lentzea sp. NPDC051213 (assembly GCF_044455585.1). Taxonomy (NCBI): domain Bacteria; kingdom Bacillati; phylum Actinomycetota; class Actinomycetes; order Pseudonocardiales; family Pseudonocardiaceae; genus Lentzea; species Lentzea sp. NPDC051213. The sequence goes on along the minus strand of NZ_JBITEX010000001.1, from coordinate 136,437 downwards.
GGCCACGGAGAAGTTCGTCGCACCGGTCCGCACGCCCTTCGAGAGCTTGGTCAGCGCGTTCATCGCGCCCTCGAAGACGTTCTCCAGCTTGCCGAACAGGCCCGTGGCGTTGCTGAACGCCTTGGACAGCTTCTTGCACCAGCCGAGCGCTTTGTTGGCGTACTTGACGGCGGTCGCGGTGCACTCGGCGATTGCGCCCGCGATGCCCGCGCCGAACGCCGCCATCGCCGGGGCCCAGCGGATGCAGATGCTGACCAGCTTGCCGACGGCCTCGGAGATCAGGTCGCGGACGATGCCGCGGACCACGTTGAGGATGGTCTTGCAGACGTTGATCAGGACGGAGATGCCCTGGGCGCCGCTGGCCACCGAGCCGTAGGTGTCGGCCTTGTCGGTGCCGAACGTCTCGTACGCGCGGAACTCCTGGCCCTGCCACTGGCCGGCGTCGGTCTTCACCCACTGTTTGAGGTCGGTGGACACCTGCTCCAGGTGATTGCCGATGTTGCCCCACGTCTTGGACATGGAGTCGAGCTGTTCCTGGTTGCCGGTCAGCCAGTTGAGCGGCTCCTGCAGGAACGGCACGTGCTCGATCAGCCAGCCGAAGCCCGCGCTGATCAGGCCCGCCAGTGGGTCCGCCAGGAAGCCGGCGACACCCATCGCGCCGCCGGCGGCGTTCATCAGGCCCTCGGCCCAGTTGCCCTGGCTGATCGCGGAGACCGTCTCGGCCGCGTCGTGGGCGAGGCCGAGACCCTCGGTCGCCTTGGTCTCCTCGCCTTTGACGTAAAGGGGATTCGTCATTCGCGGTACGTCCCGTCGAGCGTGGTGGCCTGCGCCTCGTCGTTGCTCTTGATGTGCAGGGCCATGTCCGCGAACTCGCGGTAGTGGCCGGTCGCCGAGTCCGAGGCCTTCTCGATGGCGTTGGTGGCGATGGCCGCGGCCGCCGCGCAGATGCCGGCCAGCGGCATGCCGAGCAGGCCGAACGCCATCGGGTCCATCGTCGCGTTCGCGGAGGTCACGGCGGTGTTGATGCGGGCGCCCACGTCGTCGAGTTTGCCGAGGTGGGCCCTCATCTCCGCTTCGCTGCTGGCGTGCGTCATCGCAGGTACCCGCCGTCGCTGAAGTCGTCGTCATCGTCGCTGGGGCGGCTCGGCGGCTGCGGCGGGCGGGAGGCCCGCGGTGGCGGCGTCTGGTCCTCTTCAAGCTGGCCGAAGCCGGACTCCTGCGGGCCCCACGACGGGCGCTCGGGCTCGGCGGGCGGCTGGGCGCTGCGGAGCTTGTCCATCATCATGTGCATCGCCTCGGAGTCCGGGCCCATCAGCGGCGCCATGGCCTCCTGCACCGTCGTGGCCACGCGGCCCTGCGCGGCCTGCACGACGCGCAGCACTTCACGGCCCACCGCGTCGCCGTCCTTGCGCTGCAGGGCGTTGCCGAGGCGGAGGTCCACGAGGTTGCCGGCGTCGTTCACGGTGACCGAGATCTGGCCGTCCGCGCTGCGTTCGGTGACCTGCAGGTTCGCCAGTGTCTCGCGGATCGCGTCACCGCGGCGTTGCGCCTGCGCGAGCGTCCCCTCGTAGTTCGCGAGGATCTGGTCGGGATCGGTCATCGTAGCCCCCGGTGTGCGTGTGCTCACTCAACGCAACCGGATCGTACTCCGCACAGTGCAGCGTCACTACTCGCCTCGGCTCAACGGGCGGCGCCGCGCCTGATCACTCGCCCCTGATCACCCGGCGCAGCTTCGGCAGCCGGTCCGCGACCGCCCGCTCGTTGCCCCGGCCGGTCGGCTCGTAGTAGTCGCGGCCCACCAGGTCGTCCGGCGCGTACTGCTGCGTGAGCACGCCCTCGGGCACGTCGTGCGGATACCGGTAGCCCTGGGCGTTGCCGAGTTTCTCCGCGCCCGCGTAGTGGCCGTCGCGCAGATGTGGTGGCACGGCACCGATGGCGCCCTTGCGGACGTCGCTCATGGCGGCGTTGATCGCGGTCGTCACCGCGTTCGACTTCGGCGCGGTCGCCAGGTGGATGGTGGCCTGCGCGAGGTTCAGCGCGCACTCGGGCAACCCGATGAGCTGCACGGCCTGGGCAGCCGCGACGCAGGTCTGCAGCGCGGTCGGGTCGGCCATGCCGATGTCCTCGCTGGCGTGGATCACCAGGCGCCGCGCGATGAACCGCGGGTCCTCGCCCGCCTCGATCATCCGCGCCAGGTAGTGCAGGGCGGCGTCCACGTCGGACCCGCGGATCGACTTGATGAACGCCGACGTCACGTCGTAGTGCTGGTCGCCGTCGCGGTCGTAGCGGACGGCCGCCTTGTCCACAGTGGACTCCAGCAGTTCCAGCGTGATCACGCTGCCGTTGGAGGCCACCGCCGAGTCCGCCGCCGCCTCCAGCGCGGTCAGCGAACGCCGCGCGTCGCCGCCCGCCAGCCGGATCAGGTGGTCCTCGGCGTCAGGTGCCAGCGTCACCGACCCGGCCAGGCCGCGCGAATCCGACACCGCACGGCGGATGACCGCGCGCACGCCGTCGTCGGTCAACGACTTGAGCTGCAACACCAGAGAGCGCGAGAGCAACGGCGAGACGACGGAGAAGAACGGGTTCTCCGTGGTGGCCGCCACGAGCAGCACGATCCGGTCCTCGACGGCACCGAGCAACGCGTCCTGCTGCGTCTTGGAGAACCGGTGCACCTCGTCGATGAACAACACGGTCGACTCACCGGAGCGCACGAGGCGGCGGCGGGCCTCGTCGATGACCGCGCGCACCTCCTTCACGCCCGCGGACAACGCCGACAGCGCGACGAACCGGCGCCCGGTCGCCTTGGAGACCAGCGTGGCCAGGGTCGTCTTGCCGGTGCCGGGAGGGCCGTAGAGCATCACCGACGCGGGCGTGGCGCCCTCGACCAGGCGCCGCAGCGGCGCGCCGGGGCCCAGCAGGTGGTCCTGTCCGACGACCTCGTCCAGCGAGGCCGGGCGCATCCGCACGGCCAGCGGGGCGTTGGCCGCGATGCGCTCGGCCTTCTCCTCGTCGGTTGCGCCGAAGAGGCCCTCGTCGAACAGACCTTCGCTCATGCGTTCGAGCCTAACCTCATGTGCGAGGATTGCGATCCGTGCCCATCCCCAGAGCCGTGTTGCTCGCCGGACCCTCCGGATCAGGCAAGTCGACCCTGGCCGCCCACCTCGGCTGGCCGGTCCTGCGCCTCGACGACTTCTACCGCGACGGCGACGACCCGCTGCTCCCCCGCGACGACCACGGCCGCGCCGACTGGGACGCGATCGGCTCGTGGAACGCGGACAAGGCCCTGGAAGCGATCATCGAGCTGTCCGACACGGGCACGGTCCAGGCACCGGTGTACTCGATCAGCGAGGACCGCGCGGTCGGCACCCAGACGATCGAACTGGGCGAGGCGCCCGCGTTCGTCGCGGAAGGCCTGTTCGCGGACCTGCTGGTGGCGGGCGCCAGGGAGGCCGGGGTGCTCAGGGACGCCATCGTGCTCGCGCCGAGCCCACCGGTGACGTTCGCGCGCCGGTTCGCGAGGGACGTGGCCGAGGCGCGCAAGCCTGTGCCGGTGCTGCTGCGGCGCGGATTGCGGCTGATGCGTCAACAACCGGGCGTGGTGCGGCGTTGTGTGGACGCGGGCATGCGCGCGATGAGTCCTCATCGGGCGCGCACGGAGCTCGCGGCGGCAACACCTGCCAATTCGTGATCGAGTCGCATTGCCGAGTTGCACTGTGACGACGACATGGGTCTGGCAGGATTCCGCCAACACCACGACCGGGGGTACGCCGCGATGACCGAAACGCCTGGCTGGTCCTCTCCCGACCAGCCGAACCAGCCGCAACAGCCTGGGCAGCAGCCCCCTCAGTACGGACAGCAGCCCCAGTACGGGCAGCAGCAGCCGCAGTACGGACAGCAGCCAGGCCAGTACGGCCCGCCGCCGACGATCAAGCCGGGCGTGATCCCGCTGCGCCCGCTGGGGGTCGGCGAGATCATCGACGGCGCCGTCCAGACCATGCGCACGCACCCGAAGCTGCTCATCGGCGCGGCCGCGGTGGTCGCGGCGGTCACCCAGATCCTCGGCCTGCTGGTGCAGCTGCCGTTCCTGGACGACCTCAACAGGGTGGCGACGCTCGACCCGAACTCGCTGACCGAACAACAGTTGGTCGACCAGTTCGTGTCCGGCGTCGCGGGGTTCCTGACCGGTACGCTGATCACCGTCGTACTGGTCATGCTGGGCACGGTGTTCCTGTCCGGCTTCATCACCGTCGTCGTCGGCCACGCCGTGCTGGGCAAGCCGGTGACCTTCGCGCAGGCGTGGGAGGAGTTCAAGCCCCGCCTGTTGCCGCTGCTGGGCGCGTCGCTGCTCAGCACCCTCGTGGTGGTCGTCGGCCTGTTCTTCTGCATCCTGCCGGGCATCTGGCTGGGAGTGATGTTCGCGCTCGTCACGCCCGCCCTGGTGCTGGAGCGCGGTGCCGTCGGTGCCGCGTTCGGCCGCTCGCGGGCTCTCGTGAAGAACGCCTGGTGGCGGACCTTCGGCATCCTGGTGCTGGCCGGGCTGATCAGCGCGGTGATCAACTGGATCATCAGCATCCCGTTCGGACTGGCCGGCGCGGCGAGCACGGGCTTCTCCAGCGACCCGACCGCGGCGCTGACCATCGGCTCGTTGATCCTGTCCACCATCGGCGCCATCATCGCCTCGACGATCACGCTGCCGTTCAGCTCCGCGGTGTACGTGCTGGTCTACGTCGACCGCCGGATGCGCGCCGAGGGCATGGACATCGAACTCCAGCGGGCCGCGGGGCATGGCGGTCTCTGACGTACCGGTAGATCTCGACCGCGACGAGGCCCGCGAGGCGGCCGTACGGGAGCTGAGCGACCCGGCGTACGTCTCGGACGACCCGAACCCGCTGGAGCGGGCCCTGGAGTGGGTGCTGAACCGGCTCGGCGAACTCTTCGCCGGTGCCGGTGGCGTCAGCGGCATCACCGCCATCACGATCATCGTGGCGGTGGTGGTGCTGGGCGTGATCATCTTCCGGCTCCGCACCGGGCGCACCGGCCGCGCGTTGCGGTCGGGCGCCACGGTGTTCGGCGACTCGATCATGACCGCGGACGAGCACCGCGCCGCCGCCGACCGGGCCGCGGCGGCCGGTGACCTCGCCGAGGCCGTACGCGAACGTTTCCGTGCTCTGGTGCGGGAGTTGGAGCAACGCGGCGTGCTCGACGCACGGGCCGGCCGCACCGTGGACGAGGTGGCGTTCGAGGCGGGCAAGGCACTGCCCGCGCTCGCCGGGGACCTGCGCGGTGCGGCGGTCCAGTTCGACGACGTCTGGTACGGCGGCAGGCCCGCCACACCGCAGGGCTACCAGGAGCTGGTCTCCGTGGACGACAGGGTGCGCGCATGACGGCGGTCTCCCCCGACGCCGGGCGGATCTGGGGTGCCGCCAAGGGCCCGCTGCTGATCGGCGCGATCATCCTCGCGGGCGCCGCCGTGATCACGTTGCTGCGCGGCAGCGGTGAGGGCGGCTCGCTCGACCCGCGCTCGTACCGCCCGGAAGGCAGCCACGCGGCGGCGCGGTTGCTGGAGCAGAACGGTGTGCGCGTCGAGCTCACCGACGAGGCGTCCGCTGTGGACGGTGCGACGCTGCTCGTCACGCAACCGAACCTGATCGACCCGCAACGGCTTGCGGACCTGAGCAAGCGAGCCGCGGCCACGGTGCTCGTCGCCCCGGCGAGCCCGAGCGGCCGAGTCGACGTCGAGACCAGGCAGCCGGGCTGCCCGCTGGCGGCCAAGGCGGGCGCGGTGAGCACGGGCGGCTTCACCTACGACGGCGAACAGCGTTGCTACGACTCGTCGTTGGTCCGCACCGGCACGGTGACGATGCTCGGGTTCGGCGGCATCCTCACCAACCGCGACATCGACGAGGAAGGCAACGCGTCGCTCGCGCTGACGTTGCTGGGCCAGCACGAACGGCTGGTCTGGTACATGCCGTCGGCCGCGGACCGGTCGCAGCAGAAGTCGTTGTTCGACCTGATCCCGGACGGCTGGAAGTTCGCCGCCTGGCAGCTCGGAATCGCGGCCGTCGTGATCGCGCTGTGGCGCGCACGCCGGTTGGGCCGCGTCGTGCCGGAACCGCTGCCGGTGGTGGTGCGTGCCGCGGAGACGGTGGAGGGCCGGGCACGGCTGTACCGCTCCTCGCACGCGTCGGAGCACGCCGCTGCTGTGCTGCGACAGGCGACGCGCGACCGGCTGGCTCCTCTGGTGGGGCTGCCGTTCGGCGAGGATCCGTCCGAGGAGATCGCCCGCAGGACTTCGCGTTCGGCCGCTTCGGTGCGAACGCTGCTCTACGACCAGGTGCCGGTGGACGACCGGGGGCTGGTCGCGCTGGCTGACGAGCTGGACGCTCTGGAGAACGAGGTGCGCAAGGCATGACGGCTGTGGTCACGACCGAAGAAGCACGCACGGCGCTGGTGGCGTTGCGCGCGGAGATCGGCAAGGCCGTGGTGGGCAACGACGCCGCGGTGACGTCGTTGATCCTCGCGTTGCTGTGCAAGGGACACGTGCTGTTGGAGGGCGTGCCCGGCGTGGCGAAGACGCTGCTCGTGCGCGCGATGGCCCGTGCGCTGGACCTCACCACCACGCGCGTGCAGTTCACGCCGGACCTGATGCCCGGCGACCTGACCGGCTCGCTGGTCTACGACTCGCACAACGCCGCGTTCTCGTTCCGCGAGGGCCCCGTCTTCACGCACCTGCTGCTGGCGGACGAGATCAACCGCACGCCACCGAAGACGCAGGCCGCGCTGCTGGAGGCGATGGAGGAACGGCAGGTCTCCGCGGACGGCAAGACCCGGCCGCTGCCGTCGCCGTTCATCGTCGTCGCCACGCAGAACCCGGTGGAGTACGAGGGCACCTACCCGTTGCCCGAGGCGCAGCTGGACCGGTTCCTGCTGAAGGTGACCATGCCGATTCCCGCGCGCGAGCACGAGATCGACGTGCTGACCCGGCACGCGTCCGGCTTCGACCCGCGTGATCTGTCTGCTCTTTCGCCGGTGGCCGGCGCGGCGCACCTGGAGGCCGGTTCGGCGGCGGTGCGCGCGTTGACCGTGGCGCCCGAGGTGATCGCGTACGTCGTGGACGTGTGCCGCGCGACCCGGCAGTCTCCGGCGGTGCGACTGGGCGTTTCCCCGCGTGGCGCAACGGCCCTGTTGGCAGTCGCACGCGCGTGGGCGTGGCTGTCCGGCCGTGACTACGTGACGCCGGACGACGTGAAGGCGCTCGCACGGCCGGCGTTGCGGCACCGGTTGGAGCTGCGGCCGGAAGCCGAACTGGAGGGCGTGACGGCGGACGGCATCCTGGACGGCGTGCTCGGCTCCGTTCAGGTGCCGCGCTGACGTGGCGCTCACGGGCCGCGCGGGACTGCTCGCGCTCATCGGGGTGCTCGTCGTCGGGCTGCTCTTGCCGTCGTGGCAAGGGATTCTTCTCGGTCTCGGCGTGTTGGCGGCGTGCGTCGCGGTCGATTTGTTGCTGGCCGCTGGAGTTCGCCGTTTGACCTTCACGCGCGCTGGGGCTACTTCGGTGCGCACGGGCGAGTTGTGCGCTGTTCAGCTGACCGTGCACAACCCAGGCCGTCGGTTGCGCGGGGTTCTTCGTGACGCATGGGCGCCTTCTGCCGGTGTGGTCGCTGACCGGGTTGCGGTCGATGTTCCCGCTGGTGGCTCGCGCACCCTCTCGTTCGACCTACGGCCGGTGCGCCGAGGTGATCGCGTTGCGGACCGTGTGACCGTGCGTTCCGTTGGGCCGTTGGGGATTGCCGCGCGCCAGGGTTCACACGTCGTGCCGTGGACCGTGCGCGCGTTGCCGCCGTTCCACAGCCGCCGCCACCTCCCGCCACTGCTGGAACGCCTGCGCGAACTCGACGGCCGCCGCGCCTCCCTGATTCGCGGCGCGGGCACGGAGTTCGACTCGCTGCGCAGCTACGTCATCGGCGACGACGTGCGCTCGATCGACTGGCGCGCCTCGGCCCGCTCGGTGGACGTGGTGGTCCGCACGTGGCGCCCCGAGCGCGACCGCCAGGTGGTGATCGTGCTCGACACCGCACGCACCGCGGCGGGCCGGGTGGAGGGCGCACTGGGCGGCCTGCCGCGCCTGGACACGTCGATGGACGCGGCATTGTTGTTGTCCGCCTTGGCTTCGCAGGCACGCGACCAGGTCGACTTCCTCGCCTTCAGCACCAAGCTGCGGGCATCGGTGCCGCGCGCGACGTTGCCCGTGATCGTGCAGGCCATGGCACCGCTGGAGGCGGAACTGGTCGAGTTCGACGCACGCGGTGTGGTCGCGGAGGTGCTGCGGCGGGCCTCGCGGCGGTCGTTGATCGTGCTGCTGACCTCGCTGGAACCGTCGATCGAGCACGGATTGCTGCCGCTGCTGCCGGCTTTGGCGTCGCGGCACCGGTTGCTGATCGCGTCCGTGTCCGATCCGGCTGTGCACGCGATGGCTTCTGGGCGTGGTGACTTGGAGTCCGTGTATTCCGCTGCTGCTGCGGAACGTACGTTGGCTGAACGACGCCATCTCACCGCGTTGCTTGCACGGCACGGGGTTGAGGTTGTGGACGCGCTGCCTGATGAGCTTCCTCGGGCTCTCGCGGATCGCTACTTGTCGTTGAAGGGCGCGGGCAAACTCTGAACTTGTACCGGCTCCAAGAAGTACTTCCTTCAGGGAGATTCGGGCGTAAACGATGGAGCCTGCCTGGGCTGTGCTCCTAGTTTCTTGCCATGCCACGACGAAGCTCCAGCGTGGTGGGCCGGGAGTTCGGCAACGGTGTGCGACGTGCCATCGAGCAGACCCAGATGACCCACCGCAAGATCGCCGAAATGCTCGACTGGGACGAGTCGAAGCTGTCCGACCTGGTCCGGGGCAAGGGCGGGGTCGGTGAGGCCGAAGTGTTGCAGTTGCTCGCCTTCTGCCGGGTCGCGCCCGCCGAAGTGCGCTACCTGCTCGGGTTGTTCCGCGAGACGCGCGAAACCGGGTACCTCCAAATTCCCGCGGACGGGTTGCCCGACCAGGTGCGCAGTCTGATCGCCCAGGAACGCCTCGCCAACGTCATCACCGTCTGGTCGATGAACCTCATCCCTGGCCGGCTCCAGACTGCCGACTACATGCGAGCCGTTGTGGAGGCAGGGGTCCGCGACCAGTCGGTCAACTACGACGAAGTCATCGCAGCGAGGCTCGCACGGCGCGAACTGTTCCATTGGAGCCGGGAGTTCGTGTTCTTCATCCACGAGCACGCCCTGAGGCTCCCGGTGGGAAGCGCAGAGGTGATGAAAGATCAACTCATCCACCTCTTGGCGATGGCGCAACGCTCCTACGTGACGATGCGAATCTTGCCGACCGCCATCGGCGCACACGCTGGGCTGTCCGGAGGGTTCATGCAGCTCAGGTACGAGAAGTTCGAGCCTGTCGTCTTCATCGAAAGCCAGAGCACCAGCCTCTTCCTCGAAGACAAAGCATCCCTGGCCGCCTACAACAAGGTGTTGCGGCTGCTCGACCAACAGTCCCTGAATGAGGAAGAATCGAAGGGGCTGATCAACAGCATCCTGTTCTGAGGAGATGTTCCGCATGTCGGTCTGGCGCAAGAGCAGCCGCAGCCCGGTCAATGACTGCGTCGAGGTCGGTCGGGGGATCGGCATCCGGGACAGCAAGGCACCCACCGCCCACCTGCCGGTGTCTGGGAGTGCCTGGTCGGCGTTCTTGCGCAGCGTGAAGGCCTAGACCGCCGTCGGCACAACATCCTCCCGCTCACTCGCGTCCACGTCCCCGGTCTCCCCCTCAGCCGCAGCCCGCCGCCCAACAACGAACACGTACAACAGGAACAACACCTCGGCAACAACGCCGATCCCAACCCGGGCCCAGGTCGGCAACCCGGACGGCGTCACAAACCCTTCCAGCACGCCAGACACCAGCAACACCACGACCAGCCCCAAAGCCACCGCCACCACCGACCGCCCCTCAGCCGCCAGGGCCTGAGCACGGGTGCGCTTGCCAGGATCGATCACCTGCCACCCCAGCCGCATGCCGATGCCCGCCGCGACGAACACCGCCGTCAACTCGAGCAGGCCGTGCGGGGCCAACAACCCGAGGAAGTCCGCCCCACGCCCCGCACCGAACATCAGCCCGACGCCGACCGCGAGGTTCAGGGCGTTGGTGAAGAGCAGGTAGATCGGCGGGATCGCGAACAGCACGCCGAGCAGCAGGCAGGTGGCGGCGACCCAGGCGTTGTTCGTCCACACCTGCGCCGCGAACGAGCCCGCCGGGTTGCTGGAGTAGTAGGCCTCGTAGCCGCCGCCGATCCTGGTCATCTCGCGGAGATCCTCCGGCGCGGCGATGGTCGCCTGCACCTCGGGGTTCGACGCGATCCACGCCGCCATCACGGCGGTGACCAGGTAGAACACCACGCCGGCCGGGACCCACCAGCGCCAGCCGAGGTAGATCGCGGCGGGCAGGCGGTGGGTGAAGAAGCGGGTGAAGACGCGCCACGCGGGGGTGTGCGTGCCGGTCAGCGTCGCGCGGGCTTGAGCTACCAGCGACGACAGGCGTTCCACGGTCGCGACGTCCGGGGTCTGGCTGCGCACGATCGACAGGTGCGTCGTGACGCGCTGGTAGAGCTCGATCAGCTCGTCGGCCTCGGCTCCCGTGAGTGTGCGGGACCGTTTCACCAGCTGCTCGAGCCGGTGCCACGACGCGCGGTGGCGCTCGATGAACACGTCCAGATCCACGATGAGTCACACTATCTGGGTGGGGGATCTCGTCACCGGTGAAGCGGTAGTTCTGGACCTGCGCGTCGCGCGTCTCGCCAGCAGGGCGGTGGCGTTCGCGTTCGACGTCGCCGTGCAGTTCCTGCTGTTGCTGCTCGTGCTCCTGATCTCGCCGATCGACCTCGACGGCGCGCTGCGGTCGGCGCTGGCGATAACGCTGACGGTGGCCGTGCTGATCGGGTACCCGACGGCGGTCGAGTCGCTGACGCGGGGGCGGTCGCTGGGCAAGCTCGTCATGGGCCTGCGGGTGGTGCGCAACGACGGCGGTGCGATCCGGTTCCGGCACGCGCTGGTGCGTGCGCTCGGCGGGTTCTTCGTCGACTTCTGGGCGCTCGGGCTCGGGGGCACGGTGGCGTTGTTCGTGTCGCTGTTCTCCGCGCAGGGCAAGCGGGTCGGTGACTACCTGGCGGGCACCGTGGTGATCCACACGCGCGTGCCGAAGCAGACTGTGGAGCTCGTCGAGATGCCGCCGGAGTTCGCCGCGTGGGCGCGCGGGCTGGATCTGTCGCAGCTGTCCGACGAGCTGGTGCTGGCGGTGCGGCAGTACCTCAGCCGCTACCACGAGCTGGGCGACCAGGCCCGGTGGGAGCTGGGCAAACGGCTCGCGGACGACGTCGGTGCCGCCATCCGCGAGCCGCGCCACGAGTACTCGCACCCGCACCCGTACCTGGCCGCAGTGCTGGCAGAACGTCGGCGCCGCGCGTCCTAGGCGTTCGCCCGGCGGAGGCGTTCGGCCGCCTGCTCGCGGACGTCCTCACCGGACACGGGTGGATCGCCGTGCAGAGCCTCCCAGCGGGCGTTGTGCACGGCCGTCCACAGGCTGGCCGCCCACGCGATCTCCTGCTCCTCCGCGGTGAGCCGGCGCCCCCGCAAGTCCTGGTAGGCCGTGAGGAACGCGGCCGAGCTCTCGACCGGGGGCAGGAAAGGCGTCGAGGAGTTGGCGAACGCGCCGCTCGCCGCACCGGCCAGTGCCGCCTCCGGCTGCCAAGCGAGGCTGTCCCAGTCGTGCACCGCCCACACTTCCGAGCCGTGCCAACGGAGGTTCTGCGCCTCGTAGTCACCGTGGCCCAGCACGCACGGGAGGTCAGCGGCCAGCAACCGCTTGCGAAGCCGTTCGGCCGTGTCCACGACGAACGCGGGCACGACGCTCTGATCTTTCTCGTCGAGAAAGTCGATCGCCGGCCACAGCCCGTCGTCCGTGTGATCCCACCGCAACCAGCGCGGATTCGGCAGGGGTGGCGCGACCGTCACATCGGCCAGTTCGGCCATCAGCCGCGCGAACACGGTCGCGTAGCGCACGGCGATGTCCGGTGAGTCGCCGAGCAGCACCTCACCGCCCGGCTGGTACTCCTCGGCGTGCACGGCCAGCGCATCGATGGTCGTCACGGGTGTGATCGGCCGCGGGCACGGAAATCCCCGCTCCGCCAACCGGGCCTGCGCGGCCAGGCACGACACGGCCCGGCCGTCGTCCTCCCGCGCCTTCACCACGACGTCGCGCCCACCGATCAGCCGCAGCCCGAACACCGCCGAGATCGACCGCCGCTCGAACAGCACGCCGGCCGGCTCGGCGCCCAGGTGGTCCACGCACCACCCGGCCAACCACGTCGGCAGGTCATCCATGGCGAACACTGTGCCAGCAAGGTTTCGATATCCGGTCGCGGCACGAACGCCGGGCGCGACACCATGCCAACTCATGGACCACTCGTTCATCCCGGGCCTCGAACTGTCGCGCCGCTTCTACCTGGAGGCAGTGCGGCCGTTGATCCACGCGCACTTCGGCGACCTCCCCCACACAGCGGCGCGGATCGGCACCGGCTCGGAGGTCCTCGGGTTCGACACCGCCCGATCCGCCGACCACGAGTGGGGTCCACGCCTGCAGTTGTTCCTGAGCCGTGACGACGCCGACCGGCACGCCCGCGACATCGTCACGACGCTGAGCCACGAGCTGCCCAAGACGTTCTGCGGCTACCCCACGAACTTCGCCTCCACCGGCAACGACCACGTGCGCCACATGGAGGTCACCGACGGACCGGTCTTCCACCGCGTCGACGTCACCAGCCTTGACGGATGGCTCGCCGACGCCCTGGGATTCGATCCCCTCGGTGTCATCACCACCCTCGACTGGCTGAGCACGCCCACCCAGACCCTGGCCGAGATCACCGCCGGCGCGGTCTTCCACGATCGAACAGGGGAACTGACCTCCGCTCGCTCCCGCCTCACCTGGTACCCGGACCAGATCTGGCGCTACGTCCTGGCCTGCCAGTGGGCGCGGGTCTCCCAGGCGGAGGCGTTCGTCGGACGGTGCGGCGAAGTCGGCGACGAACTCGGATCGGCCGTCGTCGCCGCCCGGCAGGTCCGCGGCCTCCTGCGCCTGTGCCTGCTGATGGACCGCCGCTACCCGCCGTACAGCAAGTGGCTCGGCAGCGCCTTCGCCCGGCTCCCCTTCGCCGCCACCCTCACCCCGGTACTGATCGCGGCGCTCGCCGCCACCACCTGGCACGAACGGGAAACCCACCTCGCCACGGCGTACTCGGCCGTCGCCGCGCTGCACAACCGGCTCGGACTGACCGAGCCCGTCGACCCCGCCACCCGCCCGTACCACGACAGGCCGTTCCAGGTCCTGCACGCCGAACGGTTCAGCCAGGCGCTCGTCGCCGGCATCACCGACCCGGAACTGCGCGATCTCCCCCTCGTCGGGGCCGTCGACCAGTTCGCCGACGACCCCGATCTGCTCGGCGGCCGCGCGGCGACCCGCTCCGCGACCGCGGTACTAGTGAGCAGGTTCGGCACTGCCGATGCCCAGCAGCTCGCTGAGCAGTAGCGGGTTCATGTAGTCGTCGTACCGCAGGATCTCCCCATCGCGAATCCTCATGATCGCGATGGCGGTGAACGTGTAGTCGGCCTGCTTCAGCGCCGACCACCCGCGATGGGTGATCTCGGAGACCGCCACCTCGGGATCGTCGGTCAGCCGGCAGATCGCCTCCACGCTCTGGATCTCGATCTTCGACCGCACGTTCGCCCCGCGGGTGTGGTCGAACCAGGCACGGATCTCCGTGCGCCCCTTGATCTCCTCCGGCTGGCCCGGCACCGGGAACCGGTACGCCATCACGCCGTCCGCGGCGAACATGTCCGCGAACGCCTCGTGCCCCTCCTCCCCCGCGACCATCCTGCGGACGTTCTCCACGATCTCTGCTGCGGTGCGTGCCACGTCGTGCCCCCATCTCTAGAATCGGAACGGTGACCCCGGTTATGACGATACGGAACGCACGCCCCGGTTGGCAACGATGAGGGCCGATGCCGCGCGAAATCGCGAGAAGGTGCTGGCCGCGGCACGGGAGTTGTTCGCGGATCAGGGCTATGACGTGCCGCTGGACGAGATCGCGGGCCGGGCGGGGGTCGGGCCCGGCACCGTCTACCGCCACTTCCCCACCAAACAGGCGCTGTTCCAGGCCGTCACCGAGGAGCGGGTCACCACGATGATCGCCACGGCGAGCGAGCCGGCGGACGATCCGGGGGCGGCGCTGTTCGCGTTCCTCGAGCGGATGGCGGACGAGGCGGCGAACAAGCGGGACATGTCGGACGCGATCACCGTGCCGACGGAGTTGCGCAAGGCGCTGCAGGCGGCGCTCGGCACGCTGCTCACCAACGCCCAGGAAGCAGGGGCGGTCCGCACGGACATCACGGTCGTGGACCTGATCGCGTTGATGAAGGGCCTGATGCAGTCGATGCAGGAGGGTGCGAACCCCGCGCTGCTGCTGGAGATCGTGCTGAACGGGCTTCAGTCGAGGCGGAAGCCGTAGGGCAGTTCGAGGCGGTGCCGCGCGAGCAGGTCGGCGTCGGCGAGCAGCGAACGGGTCGGGCCGTCAGCGACGACCACGCCGTTGTCGATCAGGACGCTGCGGGGGCAGATCTGCAGGGCGAACGGCAGGTCGTGGGTGACCATCAGCATCGTGCGGCCCAACGTCAGGAGCAGCTCCGCCAGTTCGCGGCGGGCCACGGGTTCCAGGTTCGCGGACGGTTCGTCCAGGACGAGGATCTCCGGATCGCACGCCAGCACCGAGGCGAGCGCCACCCGGCGGCGCTGGCCGCCGGACAGGTGCAGCGGGGAGCGGTCCGCGACGGACTCCATGCCGACGGCGTGCAGGGCCGCGCGGACCCGTTCGTCCACATCGGACAGACCGAAGTTGCGCGGGCCGAACGCCACGTCCTCGCCTGCCGTCTGGCAGAAGAGCTGGTCGTCCGGGTCCTGGAAGACGAGTCCGACCCGGCGGCGGATCTCGCGCAGGTTCTGCTTGGTCACCTCCAGGCCGGCGATCGACACCGTGCCGGAGCCACCGCCCAGCACTCCGTTGAGGTGCAGGGCGAACGTGGTCTTGCCCGCGCCGTTAGGGCCGAGCACCGCGACCCGTTCGCCGCGCTCGACCTTGAGGTCCACGCCGAACAACGCCTGGTGCCCGTCGGGGTAGGCGAAGGCGAGCTTGGCGACCTCCAGCGCCGGGGCCGCCGGCGTTTCGGGGACGATCACCGCGGATCCTCCCTGCGTGCCCGTCCAGCCGCGCGACACCATCGCCAGGTGCACCCTCTCTCCGCGTTCGTAGGACCGGATGAACAGCGTGCCGACCGACCGCGCCACCGCACCGGCCTGCCACAGGAAGCGCGGGTCGTCGCCGCGCGAGATGCGGGCCACGCGCATCCGTTTCGCCTCGCCCACAACGACTTCGCCGTAGCGCAGCATCAGGGTGGCGATCATGATCAACGGGGCGGGCACCCGCAGGGTCCGCAGGCCCTTCAGGAGGTCGCCGGGCGACGTCGTGGCGGCCAGGGTGAGGCTGATCAGGACGCCGAGCGTGCCCTTGGCCAGGATGTTCCAGCCGGCCAGGGTGCCCTCGACCGAGACGGAGAAGCCGAGGAAGTCCGTCCGCGGGTCCGTGCCGAAGATCGGCAGCAGGAACGCGAGCACCACGAACGGCACCTCGATGACCGCGCGCTTGACGAACCACAGCGCGGGCACCTGGGCGACGGCCCACACCGCGACGATCAGCAGCAGGTAGAGGCCGAAGAGCGGGAACAACGTGCGCGGGGTGGCCACGACGCCCAGCACCGCCCCGAACGCCACGAGGATCTTCACGTGGGGCGCGAGGCGGTGCACCGGCGAGTCGCCGGCGTGGTGCAGGACGTCGTGGCCACCGCTCATCGAACGGCGGACTTCTTGCGCAGCAACCAGAACAGGCCGAACGACACGGCCAGGACCACGAGCACGCCGAGCACGCCAGCGAGACCGGTGAACTTGTCGTCGCCGCCGAGCGCGTAGTCGGCGAACGTGCTGCCGGCGAACGGGTGCTCCTGCGCGTGCTCGGCGATGCCGGTGTCCTCGACGGTCTTGTCCAGCCCGTCCGGGTCGCCCGACGCGAAGTACGACAGGACGCCCGCGATCAGCAGTGACACGACGGCGAACCCGAGGAAGAACTTCTTCACGACCGGACCTCCAACGGCTTCTGGCTGCCCTTGAGCAGGTACACGAGGTCGGGCCGGATCGAGGCGACCGACGTGACCGTGACGGCGGTGATCAGGCCCTCGCCGATGCCGATCAACGCGTGCAGGCCCCACATCAGCAGCGCGACCTTGCCGATCTCCACCCCGCCCGCGCCGCCGGCCGCGTACTCGATGACGAAGCCGGTCGCGGCGAGCAGGGTGTTGACGAACGCCGAGATGAACGCGACGGCCGCGAGACCGCCCTTGCCCCGGCTCGCGAGGCCGCGCAGCGCGACCGCCACGGCGAACCCGGCCGCGGTGCCGATCAACGCCATGTTGGTGACGTTGGCGCCGAGCGCGGTGAGCCCGCCGTCGGCGAACAGCAACGCCTGCACCACCAGCACGATCGTCACGCACAGCGCGCCGACCCACGGCCCGACCAGGATCGCCGCGAGCGCGCCGCCGAGCAGGTGGCCTGACGCGCCGGGCAGGATCGGAAAGTTGATCATCTGGACGGCGAAGATGAACGTGGCCACCAGGCCCGCCATCGGTGCCGTGCGGTCATCGAGGTCGGCGCGGGCTTTGACCAGCGCGAACCCGACACCCACCGCCGCGAGGGCCAGGAGCACGACCGAGATCGGCGCGTTCAGGAGGCCGTCGCTCATGTGCATGGCAACAGGGGACATGAGCGGTCACGCTAATTGCCGGTAGGCGGCTATGGCCAGCCGTGTGCAACAACAATTTGGAGGCACTAGGGCGTCTGTAGTCACAGTCCAGAGTTCGCACCAGAGGTCCTCCGGGTTCACCAGCCCCTAGTCATCGGATGAATTGTGCGTAAGATCCCTTCAGCCGCCGCCACGGCCTGGAGGACGAACAGTGACAGAGCTGTCGCGTAGGACCTTTCTATCTGGGACAGGCGCAGCCGTTGGAGCCTCTGCACTCGGTGCAGGCACCGCGGTCGCATCACCCGAAACATCGGGTCGCCCCGCGAGCGCGACTGTGCACCGGGACGTCGTGCGCGACGCCCGCATGGAGTGGAAACAGCTGCCGAAGAACTGGGGCGACAGCCCGTTCCTCGCCAACGGCCTCCTGGGTGTCCAGGTCTACGCGGGACGCACGCCGAACGAGCTCAAGCTGATGCTCAGCCACTCCGAGGTGCAGGACCAGCGCGAGCACTGGGAGGCCGCGGTCGGCCTGTCCAGACTGCCGATCGGGTACCTGACCCTGGCGTTCCCCGGCGCGATCACCGCGATCGACTGGACGCTCGACCTGTGGAACGCCGAGCTCACCGGCTCGGTGACCACCACCCAGGGCAGCGCCACGTTCACGATGCTCGTGCACAACGCGCGCAGCACCTTCCTCGCCTCCGTGCACGGCGACGTGACGTGGGGCTTCCAGCCGCTGCAGTCGGCCACCACGCGCACTATCCGCAAGCCACCGGAGTACACGGCGAACCCGGACTGGACCCTGGGCACCGCGAACGGCGTCTCGTACGCCGCGCAGCCGTTGCACGCGGGCGGCGGCTACACGACGGCCTGGCACACCCGTGAGCGCCGTTTCGCGGCCCACGTGGCGTACACACACCCCGCGGACACGCACACCTCCGACGCGATCCGCGAGGTGCGTCAGGCGTTGGCGATCCCCTTCGAGGTGCTGCTGCTTCAGCACCGCCGCTGGTGGAACGCGTACTTCGCGAAGTCGCTTGTCTCCGTGCCGGACAAGCTCGTGCAGCGCTTCTACTGGTTGCAGCTCTACAAGATGGCCGCCGCCACTCGTGCCGACGCGCCGGTCATCAGCGAGTGGGGACCGTGGTTCCCGGAGCAGGGCAACAGCTGGACGGCCGTGTGGTGGAACCTCAACGTCCAGATCTCGTATCCGCTGATCAACGGCTCGAACCACCACGAGCTCGACGCCGTGACCACGACGTTGAAGCGCTTCGAGCACAACCTCGAGCTCAACGTGAACCCGGCGTACCGCGACGGCAACTCGTACGCGATCTGCCACCCCGGCGACCGCACGCTGCGCTCCGGCCCGCGCTACTGCGGCGTGCCCGGCGTCGCGCCGAACGACCACACGGGCAACCTGCTGTGGGCGTGCCACAACGTGTGGCTGGGCTACCGGCACACGATGGACAAGAAGATCCTCTCGACGGTGCTGTTCCCGATCCTGACCAAGGCGGTGAACTACTACGCGCGGTTCCTCGTCGAGGGCGTCGACGGCAAGCTGCACCTGCCGGAGACGCGTTCGCCGGAGTACGCGAACAGCGTGGACGCGACCTACGACCTGTCGCTGATCCGCTGGGGCGTGAAGACGCTGCTGTCTCTCGAGGAGAACGCGCGCTGGCGCGACATCCACAACCGCCTGACGCCCTACTCGCAGGACGCGAGCGGTGTCCGGATCGGCAGGGACAAGGCGCTGGAGGACTCGCACCGGCACTTCTCGCACCTGCTGTGGTTCTATCCGCTGCGCGAGACGACGTGGGACGACCCTGAGTACCGCGACCTGATCACCAAGACGGTCGACCTCTGGACCTCGCGCCGGGAAGCGTGGGCGGGCTACAGCTACGGCGCCGCCTCCGCGATGTACTCCGCGATGAACCGCCCGGAGGACGCGCTGTCGTTCCTGCGCTACTTCCTCGACCGCAAGCCGGTCGGCTCCAACGCCGTGCTCACCGAGAACACCTTCTACCGCGAGGGCGGCAACCTCGCGATCGAGTCGCCGCTGATGTCCGGCCAGGCGGTGCTGGAGATGATGCTCCAGTCGCACAACGACGTCGTGCGCGTCTTCCCGTCGGTGTCCTCCACGTGGGCTGACGCGTCGATCTCGTCGTTGCGCGCGCAGGGTGCGTTCCTGATCGACGCCTCGCGTTCGGGCGGACGCACCGACTGGGTCCAGGTGCACTCGGAGGCCGGCTCCCCTCTCGTGCTGGAGCACGGCATCACCGGCGACATCGACGTGCGCGACTCGCACGGCCGTCGCCTGGACTACAAGCAGCAAGGCTCGGCCATCACCATTCCGCTTCGCCGAGGTCAGACGGCCGTGGTCTCGCGGCGCGGCACACGTCCGGACGTCTCACCACGCGATGTGACTCCGAACGGCTCGTCATCCCGCTGGGGTCTGCCGTAACGTACAAATTCGAACATTCAGCCAGGTTAGAACGTTTCGGAGTACGAGTGGGGTGTGCGGTGGATCTTCAGCACTGGCTCAACGAGGCGCTGGTCAACCACGAGAAGTGGACCGCCGAGTACGGAGCCTTCACACCCCACTCGTCCCTCCAGGCCGATCCGGCCGTCTTCGGCTCTGCCCTGGCCGAGCTGCAGAACCGGCTGCGCGACAACTACCCGTTCTTCCACCCCCGCTACGCCGGGCAGATGCTCAAGCCGCCGCACCCGGCCGCCGTCGTGGGTTACTTGTCCGCGATGCTGATCAACCCGAACAACCACGCCCTGGACGGCGGCCCGGCCACCGCCACCATGGAACGCGAGGTCGTCTCCGGGCTGGCGCACATGTTCGGCTACGGCGACGAGCACCTCGGGCACCTGACCTCCAGCGGCACGATCGCCAACCTGGAAGCGCTGTTCGTGGCCCGTTCGCTGCATCCGGGTCGTGGCGTCGCGTACTCCTCCGAGGCGCACTACACGCACTCACGCATGTGCGGCGTCCTCGGCATCGAGGGCCACCCGGTCCCCGTGGACGGCCGCGGCCGCATGGACCTGGACGCGCTGGAGGAGCTCCTGCGGACCGGCAAGGTCGGCACGGTGGTCGTGACGCCGGGTACCACCGCATTGGGCGCCATCGAACCGGT
The DNA here is from genome assembly GCF_044455585.1 of Lentzea sp. NPDC051213. Classification (NCBI taxonomy): domain Bacteria; kingdom Bacillati; phylum Actinomycetota; class Actinomycetes; order Pseudonocardiales; family Pseudonocardiaceae; genus Lentzea; species Lentzea sp. NPDC051213. Next base: position 116,369 of record NZ_JBITEX010000001.1, on the reverse strand, counting down.
GCATCTTGTGCTGGACGTCGCACGCCGCTACGACGCACGGGTGCACGTGGACGCGGCGTACGGCGGCTTCTTCACGCTGCTCGCCGGCACCGACCTGGCACCGGAGCCGTGGGAGGCCATCGGGTCGTGCGACTCCGTGGTGGTCGACCCGCACAAGCACGGTCTACAGCCCTACGGCTGCGGCGCCGTCCTGTTCCGCGACCCGTCCGTCGGCCGCTTCTACCTGCACGATTCCCCGTACACGTACTTCACGTCCGACGAACTGCACCTCGGCGAGATCAGCCTGGAGTGCTCCCGCGCCGGTGCCGCCGCGGCCGGCCTCTGGCTGACACTGCGGTTGCTGCCGCTGACCCGCGACGGCCTGGGCGAGGTGCTGGCCGCCGGGCGGCGGGCGGCCGTGCGGTGGGCGTCGATCATCCGGGAGTCCGAGGAGCTGGAGCTCTACCAGGAGCCCGAACTGGACATCGTCACGTACTTCCCGCGGACTACCCCGCTGACGCTGTCCGCTGTGGACGCGGCGTCCCACCGGGTCATGGAGACCGGTATGAACGCGGCGGTCGACCCGATCTTCCTGAGCGTGGCGCGCGCCTCGAAAGCCGCCTTCGCGGCCCGGCATCCCGGGGTCGAGGCCGATGTGGACGGTGCGCGGGTGCTGCGCAGCGTGCTGATGAAGCCGGAGTCCGAGGACTACCTGGACACCCTGCACGCACGGGTGCTGAGCCTTCTCTAGCCCTGGGGTTTTGGCGCGAAAAGCACGTTCGGGCCGTCTAGCGGCCCGAACGTGCTTTTCGCGCCAAACCAAGTAGGCGTGACTACGAGCCGTGCTTGGCGCGCCGGCCGGACCGGCGCGGCGGCAACGGCGTGTCCCCGCGCAGGTCGAGGCGCCGCTGCTCGCCGTTGGCCTCGAGGTGCGTCACCATGCGGCGCAGCATCTCGGCCAGCGACTGGGCCTCGGACGACTCCAGCGGGTCGGAGACGAAGACCTCTTCCTCGTTGAACTTGGGGAAGAGATCCGCCATCAACTCTTCACCCTCAGGGGTGAGGCGCAGGACCGCCAGGCGCCCATCGGTCGGGTGACCCATGCGCTCCAGCAGGCCCCGTGACTGCAGCGTCTTGGCGACGCCGGTCAGGGTGCCCTTGGAGATCCCGGCCTCCTCGGCGACGTAACGCGTCTCCATCTCGCCCCAGATCCACACGACCCAGAGCACGACGAAGCCGGTCCAGGTCAGATCGCTGGTGCGCAGCACCGAGTTCTCGAGGTGCTGGCGGATCGCGGTCGCGGCGCGGTGGATGTTCGACACCGCCGCCATCTGCTCGCGATGCAGCGGCACCGCACCGAGTTTGGCCTGGACGGCTTTCTCGGTCTCGGCAATCGTGTGGTGACCAGACAACTCAAAGTCTCCCGTGCTCGAGCTCAGGTGTTCCCGGCACAATACTTGCGGTTCCGAACTATGTCTGTGATGTGGTGCGAGTCAGTCCGCACGCGGTTTGATCACGATCCCACATCGTGCATGATCTCGTGACGGTCGTCACCCGTCCAGTTACGGACTGTTGCCTCGTGGTGGACGATGAGTGTGGAGCGCCCAGCTGAGACCGATCATGGTCTTTACTCCACGGACGGGTCTATAGCGTTTGCCCCTCAACGTTATCCCCTCCGCGCCAGCGACACACTGTGCCGGAAAGGTAGTTCGACGTGGTCGGTGAACAGGTGACACGGGAACTCGCGGCGAGGCTTGGCGAGGACGGGATCGACGTGGTGCGCGTCGTCTTCCCCGACCTGCTCGGCACCGACCGGGGCCGTGACGTCCTCGTGGAGCATCTACCTGCGGTAACGCAGCGCGGCCTGTCGTTCTGCCGGGCCGTCTACAGCACCACGCCCGGCGGCAAGACCACCGAGAACGGCGGTGTGCTCGACGCCGGGCTGCCCGACGTGATCGTGGTGCCGGACCTCGACACGCTCCTGCCGATCCCGTGGGAGCCGGGCGTGGCGTGGTGCATCGGGGACGCGGTGAGCCCCGCTGACGAAAGACCTGTCGACGAATCGCCGCGGCAGGTGTTGCGCAGGGCCCTGGAGGTTTTCGAGACGACCGGACTGACCCCGGTCATCGGTCCCGAGTTGGAATATTTCCTCTGCGAACCGGACGAAGATCGCCCGAACGGGTGGCGGCCGTACTGCGATGAGCCGGGAAACGTGTACGCGACCGGCCGCCGCGGCGATTCCGACGGTCATCTGTTGAGAACTCTTCGCACACTCAGCAGCGCGGGCCTGCAGACCACCGGCGGCAACCACGAGTACGCGGGCGGGCAGTTCGAGATCAACCTCGTGCACTCCCCCGCGATGGACGCGGCCGACCGCGCGTTCCGCTTCAAGACGAGCGTCAAGGAGCTCGCCCGGCGGGAGGGCCGGCTGGCGACGTTCATGGCCAAGCCGTTCAACGACGGCGGCGGCAGCGGCTTCCACCTGCACCTGTCGTGCCACGAGAAGGACGGGCGCAACGCGTTCCAGGCGCCCGGCACGTCGAGCGGCCTGTCGGACGAGGCGCGGTGGGCCATCGGCGGCATCCTCAAGCACGCGCCGGCGCTCGCCGCGCTGCTCAACCCGACGGTGAACTCGTACAAGCGGTTCGGGCCGGACTCGCTCGCGCCGTGGCTCATCGACTGGGGCCTGGACAACCGCAGCTCGATGCTGCGGGTGCCCGCCGAGCGCGGCGAGACCACCCGGCTGGAGCTGCGGCTCGGTGACGCGAGCGCGAACCCGTACCTCGGCATCGCGGGCCTCATCGCGGCCACCTACCTGGGCATTCGCGACCGGATCGAGCCGCCGCGGCCCTCCGCGGGCTACGGCTACGACCCGTCGAAGGCCCCGACGCTGCCCGCCACGCTCCCCGACGCCCTGGCCTACCTGGAAGAGGACACGGCGATGGTCGAGGTGCTGGGCAAGGACTTCGTGCGGTCCTATGTGGACTTCAAGTGGGAGGAGGTGGCCCGGTTCCAGCGGTTCGTGACCGACTGGGAGTTCACCGAATACGCCTACCACCTATAGTCACCTGCGATGACTGCGCTGACCGACCGGCTGCTCTCGATCGCCGACGAAGACGAACTGTTCGACACCTTCTCCACCTGGGCCGCCGAACGGGGCCTCGCGCTGTACCCGGCGCAGGAGGAGGCGGTCATCGAGCTCGTCTCCGGGGCGAACGTCATCCTCAGCACGCCGACCGGGTCCGGCAAGAGCCTGGTCGCGATCGGCGCCCACCTCACCGCGATGGCCGGCAGTCAGCGCAGCTTCTACACCGCGCCGATCAAGGCGCTGGTCTCGGAGAAGTTCTTCGCGCTGTGCGAGGTGTTCGGGCCGGAGAACGTCGGCATGATGACCGGCGACGCCTCGGTGAACGACCAGGCGCCCATCATCTGCTGCACCGCGGAGATCCTGGCGAACATCGCGCTGCGCGACGGCACCTCGGCCGACGTCGGCCAGGTCGTGATGGACGAGTTCCACTTCTACAGCGAGCCCGACCGCGGCTGGGCGTGGCAGGTGCCGATCGTCGAGCTGCCGCAGGCCCAGTTCCTGCTGATGTCGGCGACGCTCGGCGACGTCTCGTTCTTCGAGAAGGACCTCACCCGCCGCACCGGCCGGCCCACCGCCGTCGTGCGGTCGGCACAGCGCCCGGTGCCGTTGAACTTCCAGTACGTCGTCACGCCGTTGCACGAGACGATCGAAGACCTGCTGCACGGCCGTGAGGCGCCGATCTACGTCGTGCACTTCACCCAGGCCGCCGCGCTGGAGCGTGCCCAGTCGCTGATGAGCGTGAACGTCTGCTCCAAGCAGGAGAAGGAGGCGATCGCCACCACGATCGGCAACTTCCGCTTCTCCTCCGGGTTCGGCAAGACGCTGTCGCGGCTCGTGCGGCACGGCATCGGCGTGCACCACGCGGGCATGCTGCCGAAGTACCGGCGGCTCGTGGAGCAGCTGGCGCAGGCCGGTCTGATGAAGGTCATCTGCGGCACGGACACGCTCGGCGTCGGTATCAACGTCCCGATCCGCACGGTCGTGTTCACCGCGCTCTCGAAGTACGACGGCACCCGCACGCGCATCCTCAAGGCACGCGAGTTCCACCAGATCGCGGGCCGGGCCGGTCGCGCGGGCTACGACACCGTGGGCACCGTCGTCGTGCAGGCACCCGAGCACGAGGTGGAGAACCGCAAGGCGCTGCTGAAGGCGGGCGACGACCCGAAGAAGAAGCGCAAGATCGTGCGCAAGAAGGCGCCCGAGGGCTTCGTTTCGTGGAGCGAGTCGACGTTCGAACGGCTCGTCGGCGCCGAACCGGAACCGCTGACGTCGAGCTTCCAGGTCTCGCACGCGATGCTGCTCAACGTCATCGGACGGCCCGCCGGTGGCGCGTTCCAGGCGATGCGGCACCTGCTGGAGGACAACCACGAGGATCGGCCGAAGCAGCTCCGGCACATCCGGCGGGCGCTCGCGATGTACCGCGCGCTGGTCGCGGCGGGTGTGGTGGAACGCGACGGCGACGACTTCCGGCTGACCGTCGACCTGCAGTTCAACTTCGCGCTGAACCAGCCGCTGTCGCCGTTCGCGCTGGCCGCGATCGAGCTGCTGGACCGCGAGGCGCCGGGCTACGAGCTCGACGTGCTGTCGGTGATCGAGTCCATTCTCGACGATCCGAGGCAGATCCTGGGCGCGCAGGAGCACAAGGCGCGCGGCGAGGCGATCGGCGTGATGAAGGCCGACGGCATCGAGTACGACCAGCGGATGGAGATGCTGGACGACGTCACGTACCCGAAGCCGCTCGAGGAGCTGCTGGACGCCGCGATGTTCACCTACCGCCGCGGCCACCCGTGGGTCGACGACTACTCGTTGTCGCCCAAGGCCGTCGTGCGCGACATGTACGAGCGTGCGATGACGTTCACGGAGTACGTGTCGTTCTACGGCCTCGCCCGCTCCGAGGGCCTGGTGCTGCGGTACCTGGCCGACGCCTACAAGGCGCTGTCGCAGACGGTGCCGGAGGAGGCGAAGACCGAGGAGCTCAACGACCTGACGTCGTGGCTCGGCGAGCTGGTGCGCCAGGTCGACTCGTCGCTGATCGACGAGTGGGAGAAGCTCACGAATCCGGACGCGCCGGTCGAGGAGGTCCGGGTCGACCTGCCGCCCGCGGTCACCCGCAACGTCCGCGCGTTCCGCGTGCTGGTCCGCAACGCGCTGTTCCGCCGCGTCGAGCTGGCCGCCAAGCGCGACTGGTACTCGCTGGGCGAGCTCGACCACGAGTCGGGCTGGACGGCCAAGGAGTGGATGGACGCGCTCGAGCCGTACTTCGAGGAGCACCGCGACATCGGCGCGGGCCCGAACGCGCGCGGCCCGGCGTTCCTGATCATCAACGTCGAGCGCGAGCGCTGGGTGTGCCGGCAGATCTTCGAGGACCCGGCCGGTGACAAGGACTGGGGCTTCAACGCGGAGGTCGACCTCGCGGCGTCCGACGAGCTGGGCGAGGCGGCCGTGACGATCACCGACGTCGGCCGGCTCTGACCACCGCGCGCGGAACCGGTTCCGTGCGCGCCCGATTACCCTGCCCCAGGTGTCCGAACGGCATTACGACGCGTTCCTGTCCTACAGCTACGCGGTCGACGGGCCCGCGCTCGCCCCGGCGGTGCAGCAGGGGCTGAGCCGGCTGGCGAAACCCTGGTACCGAGCCCACGCGCTGCACGTCTTCCGCGACCAGACCGGTCTGGAGGCGAGTCCCGGTCTCGGCGCCGCGATCGAGGCGGCACTGGGGAAGTCGCGGTTCTTCATCCTCATGGCGTCGCCGGAGAGCGCGGAGTCGGTGTGGGTGGGCCGCGAGGTCGAGCACTGGCGGCTGCACCGCGAGCAGGCGACGTTCCTGATCGTGCTCACCAGCGGCACGATCAACTGGGACGAGGACGGCAACGACTTCGACTGGAAGCAGACCACCGCGCTGCCCAAGCAGCTCAGCGGCTGGTTCGAGGCGGAGCCGCTGTGGGTGAACCTGAGCTGGGCGCGCTACGAGACTCAGCTCTCCGTGCGGCACAGCCGGTTCCGCTCCGAGCTCGCGACGCTGGCCGCCCCGATCCACGGCAAGCCCAAGGAAGCGCTCGACAGCGAGGACGTCCGCCTGCACCGCAGCGCCGTGCGCGCCAGGCAGGGCGCGATCGGTGCGCTCGCGGTGCTCACGATCATCGCCTTGGTGCTCGGGCTGACCGCGGCACGGCAGCAGACGGAGGCCGAGCAGCAGCGCGACCGGTCGTTGTCCCGCGAGCTCGCCGCCCGCAGCGAGACGATCGGCGACACCGACCCGGCGCTGGCCCGGCTGCTGAGCCTCGCCGCGTGGAAGGTAGGCCAGACCCCGCAAGCGCGCGTGGGCATGATGCGCGCGGCCGCGTTACCGAGCCGGGACGTGGTGCGCCTCGGGCAGGTGGCCCAGGCGGCCGCCTACAGCTCGGACGGCAGGTGGTCCGCGGTCGTGGCGGACGGCAGGGTCTACCTGAAAGGCACCGACAGCTACCGGGAACTGGACGCCGCCCGCGTGCTGAGCGCGGTGTTCAACCCCGACGGGTCGGTGCTCGCGCTCGGCACGGCCGAGGGCGAGGTCCGGCTGTGGCGGCCCGCCGCCGCCGAGTGGATCGGCGCACCGCTGCGCACCGGTGACCGGTTCATCCGCGACGGGGTCGGCGGGCTGGCGTTCCACCCCGACGGCCGCACGCTCGCGGTGGGCCTGCAGGGCAGCGAGGTCGCGCTGTTCGACACGGCCACCGGTGACCGGATCCGCGGCTGGGGCATCGGCAGCGACCCGTTCGACGACGACGAACGGCCCGGCGCCGCCGTCCTCTTCGGCCGCGACGGCAACTCGGTGGTGACCGCGTCCACGGACGGCACGATCCGGTTCTGGGACCCGGCGACCGGGTCCGCGCTCGGTGCCCCGCTCGACGCGCACGTCGTCGCCGACAGCTCGGGTCTCAGTCCGGCGCTGGCGTTGTCGGACGACGGCAAGACACTGGTCTCGGCCGGCATCGAGGGCACGCTGCGGTTCTGGGACTTCGCCCAGCGCACGCCGATCGGCGCCCCGGTGACCGGCTACACCCGTGAGGACCGCGCGCTGGTGGCGCCGTCGGTGGCGGTGCACCCGGACTCGTCGCTCGTCGCGACCGGCAGTCAGGACGGCACGATCCGGTTGTGGCGCACCGGAACCAGCCGGCAGGTCGGCACCCCGCTGGCCGGGCACACCCGCCCGGTGACGTCGGTGGCGTTCAGCCCGGACGGCCGCACGCTCGCGAGCACCTCGGTCGACGGCACCGTGCGGCACTGGGACATCGGCACCCACCACGAGATCGGCAAGCCGCTGTCCGGGTTCGCCGGGCCGGTGTACTCGTTGCTGTTCAGCGAAAGCGGCGCGACGCTCGTGACGGGCGGCGACAACGGCGGCGCGGTCTACAACGAGAACGGCAACTACACCTGCCAGAACACCGGCTTCATGCTGTGCAGCTCGAACGGCCACATGTCGATAGGCCCCAACATCTCGCACTCGCTGCCGGACGCGAACGAGGACCTCGGGCCGCCGATGCGGCTCGGCGCGACCGTGCGGTTCATCGACGTCGGCAAGCGGGCGGAGCGCGGTGCGTTGCAGACCGGCGAGATCACCGCGGTCACCTCGCTGGCGGCCGCTCCGGACCGGAGGATCGCCATCGGCGGCATCCGGCTCAACCCCGGTGACGACAGCCGCGGCGGGATGATGCTGTGGGACGGCGCCAACAGCAGGTCGCTCGGCGAGATGACCGGCCGTGGCCAGTTCCGGGCGTCGGCGTTCACGGCGGACGGCACGCTGGTGACCGGGCAGCAGGCCGCGAGCGAGGAACCGAGCCTGGGCTGGTGGGACACCACGAGGCGGGTCACCGGCCGGTCGAGCGGGACGGACGTTCTCGCGATCGCGGTGCAGCCCAGCGGAAAGCTGCTCGTCAGTGGTGGCACGGACGGCGTGCTGCGGTGGTGGGACGGCGGCACCGTCCACGAGCTGACCGGCCACACCGGAGTGATCGGCGCGCTCGCGTTCTCCCCCGACGGCACGCAGCTCGCGAGCGCGGGTGAGGACGGTGTGGTGCGGATCTGGGACGTGGCGACCCGCGCACTGGCCGGCGAGCAGCTGCTCGGGCACACCGGGCCGGTGTACTCGGTGACGTTCAGTCCCGACGGCCGCCTGCTCGCCACCGGCAGTGGCGACTCGTCCGTGCGGATCTGGGATCTCGCCACCCGCGGCCAGGTGAGCCCCGGCCACCTCCTGCACGACGGGCCGGTGCGGGCCGTGCGGTTCAGCCCGGACGGCCGGACGCTGGCGAGCGCGGGCGACGACAGCGCGGTCCGGTTGTGGGACGTCGGGTACGCGGTGGACGTCGAGAAAACGCTGTGTGCGCAGGCCGGTCGCGCGCTCAGCCGGGCGGAGTGGGCGCAGTACGTGCCGGACGCGTCCTTTCAACAGGTCTGCTAGGGCCTGTATCGAAGTCTCGTTCGATGAGAGACGCGCCTGAGGTGGTTCCTGGCGGCGCGGCCGAAAGGCCCGCATACCGGTGTTGTATGTGGGCCTTTCGGCCGCGCCCCCAGGGGCCGCCTCAGGCCCGGCTATCGCGAACGAGACTTCGATACAGGCCCTCGTCCGAGAAGCCGTTCCGAAAACCCTGTATGAACCCGAACGACTGAACTCTGCGGCAAAAGAGTTAATACAACTGTCGAGAAGTACCTCAAGTGACGTCGCAATACGCTGATTGATGCGACGAAGGACACACCGATTCGGCCCAACACCCCCGGCGCCACCTGGCCTACCAGGCACGTAGAACCGACACTGCGTCGATTAGCATCGACTAAACGTCGAAACAAGCGCATTTCAGCCGAGAGCCATAAGTGCACACCAATTGAGACGGGACCTGTTGAGACGGAATGGAGGCGCGATTGACCGGCCGGTCCGATTGAGGCAACATCATTGCGCTGGACCACAGCGTTCGAGATATGGTGTTGCTCAGTGGGGGAAATTGCGCAGCACGACGGGAGGATTCCGTGGACCCGGCTCTGGACGCCCTGCGCGACCGGCTGGCGGAGATCATCGCGTCGCCGCCGGACAACACCGACGAGCTCGTCGACACGCTGAGCGGTCTGGCCAAGCTGTCGAACCAGTGGTCTGAGGCGATCCAGGCGCTGCGTGCGCCGACCCGCAGACTGATCGGACCGGCCGCCGCCGCCTCGGTGAGCGTCGCCGCGCGCCGCGCCGAGGAGTCCTTCATCGAGCTGGAGATCACGCTCGGTGACGCTCTGGCGGCCCAGCCGCGCGCCATTCGCCAGCCGTGACCCGGCCGCGAAGCTGACCAGGTAACAGCACGCTGTGTGATAACAGCGTCCCGTTCCCACCCGAGACACACCCGTTCGGAGGGTTTCCGCACCTCCTCCGCCTGACGGATGATGCGCCCAATTGGGCTTTCGGGTGGGAGGGGGTGCGGACCATGCCTACGTTGCGCTACCAGACCCCCGCAGCAAGTCACCCTCCGTGAGCGGGCATGATCGCGTATCCGACAGCCTCGGCTCACCAGGCGCGCAATGACTCGAACGTGGTCTAATCGCCGCCACGTGAGGATCGGCCGTACACAGTTTGGACTCGATCTCGAATGACCTCAGGTCTGCCCTGCCCCATCTGTGAGGGGCCGGATCGACGTGGCAGCCTCGAGCGCTCCCTCCGGGTGCTCGCCGTCGACGACGAGGCGCCCGCGCTGGAAGACCTCGTGTACCTGTTGCGCTCCGATCCGCGCATCGCTCACGTCGAAGCGGTCACCGACGCCACGAAGGCGCTTCGGGTGCTGCACCGCGCGATGGACGCCGGGCAGCCGCTGGACGCGGTGTTCCTCGACATCCGCATGCCGGGGCTGGACGGTCTCGACCTCGCCCGCGTGCTGTCGCGGTTCGCGCAGCCGCCGCCCGTCGTGTTCGTGACGGCGCACCAGCAGCCCGCCGTCGAGGCGTTCGAGCTCAAGGCTCTCGACTACCTGCTCAAGCCCGTGCGCCCGGAGCGGCTCGCCGAGTCCGTGCACCGCATCGTGCACGAGGTCTGGGACTCAAAGGCTCCCCAGGAATCCGCGCCCGCCGCCCCGTCGCAGACCCCCACCACGCCGCCGGAGATGGGCGACGAGGTCATCCCGGTCGAGCTCGGTGGCGTCACGCGGTTCATCCGGCTCGCCGACATCCGGTACGTGGAGGCGCACGGCGACTACGCCCGCCTGCACACCGCGACCGGCAGCGGCCTGGTCCGCGCGGCGCTCAACGGCCTGGAAGAACGCTGGCGCAGCGCGGGATTCGTCCGCATCCACCGCAGCCACCTGGTCTCGCTCGGGCACATCGACGAGCTGCGGCTGGAAGACGGCCACCTCAGCGTCACGATCGGCGGCGCGGTGCTGCCGGTCAGCCGCCGGCACGCCCGGCACCTGCGGCAGCTGCTGGTGCGGCGCGCCCGGCCCACGCCGGTGTCCGGTGCCTCGCCCGCCGGTGTCGTGCAACCGAGGAACGGGCTCGGGTCGTGACGACGCCACCACCCCGGAAAGGGCCGGAACCGGTACCGAAACCGACCCAGCGCGTGGTGGTGACGAGCCCGCGCACGCGGGCACCGCGAGCGCGCCGTCCGTACTCGGGCACGCGCGAGATCAACGAGCAGAGCGAGCTCGGCGCCGTCTACATGCGCACGCTCATCCGGGCGCAGCGGCGGCTCGGGATCTCGGTCTGCCTGGTCGTGTGCGGCACGCTCGGCTTGCTGCCGCTGCTGTTCTCCATCGAGCCGGAGCTCGGGAAGGTCCGCGTGCTCGGGCTCGGGCTGCCGTGGTTCCTGCTGTGCGTGGCGACGTTCCCGATGCTGCTGCTCGCGGGCTGGTTCTACGTGCGGCAGGCCGAACGCAGTGAACGCGAGTTCGCGGAGCTGGTCGAACGTCCATGACGAGTGGATACGCCATCGTGGCGGTGCTGGTCGTGGCACTGGGCACGATCCTGGTCGGCACCTACGGGCTGCGCGTCTCCCGCACCACATCCGACTTCTACGTCGCCTCGCGCACGGTCTCCCCCGGCTGGAACGCGTCCGCGATCGGCGGCGAGTACCTGTCCGCGGCGTCGTTCGTCGGCATCGCCGGACTGATCTTCGCCTACGGGCCGGACATGCTGTGGTTCCCGGTCGGCTACACGGCCGGGTACCTCGTGCTGCTGACGATGGTCGCCGCTCCCCTGCGCCGCTCCGGCGCCTACACGCTGCCGGACTTCGCCGAGGCCCGCTTCCGCTCACGGGCGGTGCGCGCGGTCGCGTCGATCCTGGCGCTGTCGATCGGCTGGCTCTACCTGCTGCCCCAGCTGGAAGGCGCCGGCCTGACGCTGAACACCGTGACCGGCGCGCCGGACTGGCTGGGCGCGCTGATCGTCACGGTGGTCGTGACGGTGAACGTGATGTCCGGCGGGATGCGGTCGATCACGTTCGTGCAGGCGTTCCAGTACTGGTTCAAGCTCACCGCGATCACCGTGCCGATCCTGTTCCTGGTCGTCGTGTGGCAGGTGCAGGGCGCCGAGTCACTGACCAAGCCGGAGACCCCGACGTTCCCGCAGGACACCTCGGTCAAGTTCCACAACGTGACCACGATCCACGCCGAGAAGTCCATCTTCATCAAGGGCACCGGCGAGATCGACAACCTGCGCATCGAGAGCGCGGGTCACGTGCTGACCGACGGCTACCACCGCATCGGGCAGGGCTCGGAGTTCACGTTCCCCGCGGGTGCCCCGGTCCCGCATCTGTCCACAATGGCCCACAACACCAACGCGACGTGGGCGCTGCCGGAGTCGAGCGGCGCGCACTTCCCGTTGTACGGCGCCTATTCGCTCATCATCGCGACCTTCCTGGGCACGATGGGCCTGCCGCACGTGATCGTGCGCTTCTACACCAACCCCAACGGCACCGCGGCGCGCCGCACGACGTTGATCGTGCTCGGCCTGCTCTCGGTCTTCTACCTGATGCCACCGGTGTACGGCGCGCTGGGAAGGCTGTACACACCCGAGCTGCTGATGACCGGGCAGACCGACGCGGTCGTCCTGGTGCTGCCGACCAGGATGATCGACGGCATCGGCGGCCAGCTGCTCGGCGCCCTGGTGGCGGGCGGCGCCTTCGCCGCGTTCCTGTCGACGTCGTCGGGCCTGGTGGTGTCGCTGGCCGGGGTGCTGTCGCAGGACGTGCTGCGGCTCGGCGGCGTGCGCGGGTTCCGGATCTCCACGGTGCTGGCGGTCATCGTGCCGCTCGCGATGACGTTCGTGTCGACGGGCATGCCCGTGGCGGACATGGTCGCGCTGGCGTTCGCGGTCGCGGCTTCCTCGCTGTGTCCGTTGCTGCTGCTGGGAATCTGGTCCAACCGGATAACCACGATCGGCGCCGTCGCCGGCATGCTCGCGGGCGGTGTCCCCGCCCTGACCGCGGGCCTGGTCACGATGTTCACCGAGACCAACGACAGCTGGTACAACGTGCTGCTCTCCCGCCCCGCCGCGTGGACCGTGCCGCTCGGCTTCACGGTCATGTACGTCGTCTCCCTGCTCACCCAGCGGCACGTGCCACCGGGCGTGCAGCAGACGATGGTCAAGCTCCATGCACCCGAGAACCTCGGGCTCGACGGAGCCGGTTCCTCGTCGACCGATGAGCGAAGCTAGTGCCATGGCCCCCACGATCCACCCGTCTGACCGCGACCTGGCCCGGCGAGGTCCCGGGCCAAGGCACTAGAAGGTGACGTGAGATGCAGGACTTCCTCACCGCCGCCGCGATCCTGATCGTCGGCGGAGCGGCCGTGCTCGTCTTGTGGAGGGGCACGCGCAGCAAGCAGTCGCTGTCCACCGAGGCCCAGCGCGTCACCTACGAAACACTGCACACGGCCTGGTCGGCCGCCCCGCCCCTGCGCGCCGGCCTGGTCCCGGACGCGGCCAAGAAGTCGGCCCGGCACCTGCGCACCCTGCTCGACACCCCGGCGCTCGCGTTGACCGACGAGACCGAGGTCGTCGCCTGGGAAGGCGTGTCCGAACACCACGCGATCGAGGCGATGGCGCAGGCCGAGGACGTCTTCCTGACCGGCCGCACCCAGGCGTTCGACATCGGCTGCACCGAGCCGAACTGCCCGATCAACTGCGCGGTCGTCGCCCCCCTGACCGTCGAGGGCCGCGTGGTCGGCACCCTGGCCGCCTACTCGCGCGAGGCGTCCGCGGGTCTGGTCCGCGCCACCAACCAGGTCGCACGATGGGCCGCCGGCCAGCTCGAACTGGCCGAGCTGGACCGCTCACGAACCCGCCTGGTGGAGGCGGAGGTACGCGCACTGCGCGCGCAGATCTCGCCGCACTTCATCTACAACTCGTTGTCCGCCATCGCTTCCTACGTCCGCACGAACCCCGAGCGCGCCCGCACCCTGCTGCTGGACTTCGCGGACTTCACCCGGTACTCGTTCCGCCGGCACGGCGACTTCACGACGCTGGCCGAGGAGCTGCGGTCGATCGACCAGTACCTGGCCCTGGAACGGGCCCGGTTCGGCGAGCGCCTGAAGGTCACCCTGCAGGTGGCGCCCGAGGTGCTGCCGGTGACCGTGCCGTTCCTGTGCCTGCAGCCGCTGGTGGAGAACGCGGTGCGACACGGCATGGAGGGCAAGGTCGAGCCCGGCCACATCCAGATCTACGCCAACGACGGCGGCGCCGAGGCCCACATCACCATCGAGGACGACGGCATCGGGATGGATCCCGAGAAGCTGCGCCGGACGTTGGCCGGGCAGGTCGACGAGTCGGCCGGGATCGGGCTCGGGAACATCGACGAGCGACTGCGGCGGGTGTACGGGGACGAGTACGGGCTCGTGGTCGAGACCGCCTGCGGGCTCGGGACGAAGATCACGGTGCGGGTGCCGAAGTACCACGCCGGGATCAACGGCATGTGAGGTGCTCGGGCTGGGTGGGCAGACGCGGGCCGGGTCGGCCGGCCTGCGGCGGGCCGCGGCGTGCACCGCTGGCCGAGTTGGCGGTAGTTGAAGGCGGTTTGATCATGGGTCGGCGGTACTTGCAGACGCCCCAACCCAACTCCGGGCCAGGCGGTGCCGACGGCCGCTCGTCCCGCGATGAGCGGTCCTCCGCGCGATGAGCGGTAGATCCTTAGCTACACGAACAAACCCGCGACCACGGCCAAAACCCCAAGCAAAAAACGCCGGGGCCACCCTTCCTCAGGGTGACCCCGGCGAAAACCAGGCAGAGCGGCCGTCTCAGCTGGCGGCCTTCGCGGCACGACGGTCGGCAGCGTCCAGCACCGCGCGAATCCAGTCGAGCTCCTCGGTCCCGCAGGCGCCCTCGGCGGCGGCCCGGCGCAGGCGAACCCACAGGCCCAGGTCGGTCCACTCCTGGAAGCGCCGGTGCACGGTCGGCACGGTCACCCCGAACGAAGCCGGCAGATGGCGCCACGCACAACCCGAGGAGAGCACGAACACGATCGCGGTGAACACCGAGCGGTTGCACACACGCCCACGTCCACCACCCTGACGCCGGACCTTGGCCGCCGGGATCAGCGGCTCGACCACGGACCAGAGGTTCGGCGAGACGAGGCGCGCCGAAAGCTGCTCGATGACGTCACCACGACCGGTCTCGCCGTTGTGCTCCGGCCACGCACCAGCGCGCATCCACGAGTCGTGGCGCGGCGCGGAGTCGATGGGCCGGGCGTCCTGGCGGGCGGATTCGGCGGCGCGCTGGCGGGAACGGAGGAGGGTGGCCAGGGCCGTGTCCTCGGCCGTGGTCCGGCGCTGCGGCACGGCGTAGGCCTGGTGCTGCTGCGCGTGGCGGGCGATTTCGGCGCCCACGGTGCGGCGGAACGAGGGGTTGCCGGCCAGACGCGGGTCCACCGGCTGGGGGTAACGCACCGGCACCTGGCCCACCGAGGCCTGACGTGCCGGCACACCTGGGACCTGCCGTGGGGGTACGGGCCGCTGAGGCACGTGACGGGGCGGGACCTGCCGCGCGAGTCGCGGGTCCGGGGTGCGAGCGAACTGTGAGTCAGTCATTGGTGGTCCTCCGCCAGGACTTTTCCGTCAGGTGACAGCGCTCACAGTAAGAAGCAGGCCAGAAAACAGGTAAGTAGGTAGGCCATGGAAGGCGATGAGCGGACGTGGGATGGCGATACGCGGCTGGTCCTGTTGAGACGAGTGGCGCACTGTCTGCGACGAACGGATAACCGGTCGTGCTACCTGTGACACGACCGGGTGCCGCGGTGAACACCCCACTGGAGGGTAATGATCCGGTCGTTGACGTGAGAGATACCGTTCGAACTGTGAAGCTTTTGGCCACCAGCGACCTGCACGTCTCCTACCAGGACAACCGTCAGGTTGTGGAGGCGATCGCGTCACCCGACGAGAACGACTGGCTGATCATCGCCGGGGACATCGGAGAACGCTTCGCGGACATCGAGTGGACCCTCGAGACCCTGCGTCCCCGGTTCGCGAGGCTCATCTGGTCGCCGGGCAACCACGAGCTGTGGACCACCAAGGACGACGAGAACCAGGCGCGGGGCGAGGTGCGCTACAAGCAGCTCGTCGAGCTGTGCCGCGGTCTCGACGTCATCACCCCGGAAGACCCGTACGTCACGTTCCCCGGTCCGCAGGGCCCGGTCACGGTCTGTCCACTGTTCCTCGGGTACGACTACTCCTTTCGGCCACACGGCGCCACGGACGTGAAGTCGGCCCTCGCGATCGCGCACGAGGCGGGCGTCGTGTGCACGGACGAGTACTTCCTGCACCCCGACCCGTACCCGTCGCGCGAGGCCTGGTGCCAGGCGCGCGTCACCGAGACCGAGCAGCGGCTCGCGGAGATCACCGGGCCGACCGTGCTGATCAACCACTACCCGCTCGTGCGCGACCCCACGTTCGTGCTGCGTTACCCGGAGTTCGCGCTCTGGTGTGGTACCGCTCTCACCGCTGACTGGCACCGCAGGTTCAACGCGGTCGAGATGGTCTACGGCCACCTGCACATCCCCCGCACGACGCGCTACGACGGCGTGCGGTTCGACGAGGTCTCGCTCGGCTACCCGCGCGAGTGGAAACCGCGCGGCACCACCACGGTGAAGCTGCACGACGTGCTGCGGGAGTCATAGGTGCTGGAGAAGCTTCTTCCCCCTCCCATCGCGGCGGTGGAGCGGTACAACGACGAGCAGCCGGTCGAGCTCTTCCCCGAGGAGGAGGCGCTGCTGGGCAACGCGGTGCCCAAGCGCCGGTTCGAGTTCGGCACGGTCCGCGCGTGCGCCCGCGAGGCCATGCAGCGCCTCGGCGTCACGCCGGCGGCGATCCTGCCCGGCAAGAAGCGGGAGCCGCTCTGGCCGGAGAACGTCGTCGGCAGCCTCACCCACTGCTCGGGCTTCCGTGCGGCGGCGCTGGCCCTCTCGAGCGACTTCCTGACCATCGGCATCGACGCCGAACCGCACGCGCCGGCACCGGACGGCGTGCTGGGGGCCATCGCGCTCCCGGCCGAGCTGCGCCGGATGCCCGGGCTGAAGGTGGACGACCCGAAGATCTGCTGGGACCGGCTGCTGTTCAGCGCCAAGGAGTCGACCTACAAGGCCTGGTACCCGGTCACCCAGCGCTGGCTGGGCTTCGAGGACGCCGACATCACCCTGCACGCCGACGGCACCTTCCACTCCCGGATCCTGCTGCCCGACACCCCGATCGCGGGGTTCACCGGCAGGTGGCTGGTGCAGGGCGACCTGCTGATCACGACCATCGCGGTGCCTGCCGGCGTGTAGGGCCTGTGTAGAGGCGGTCGCAAGACTGCCGTTCATGAGGCCACCCCTTCCCCCGGTGCCGGCCGAACGGCACGAGATCGGCTTCGACGTCGACGTCCTGTTCGGCGCGGTACCCCACCGCCGGCTCGACGCGACGCTGGACGCGGTCGTGCAGCGGCAGGAGAGCCACGGGATCCGCCGCGGCCTGATGTGCTCGCTGCGCGGCGCGTTGTTCGACGTCTGCTCCGGCAACGACGAGATGCGCAAGGCCGCCGAGCAGCAGCCCCGGTTCGTGCCGGTCGGCACCGTCGACCTGCGCGACGCGCTGGGTGCCGAGGACGAGATCGGCAGGCTCGCCGAGGCCGGTGTCCGGCTGCTCCGGCTGTTCCCGCCCGAGCAGTGGGTCGAACCGGCCTCCCCCGGTCTCGCGCACATCGCCGACATCGCCGTCGCGCACGACCTGGTGGTGCTGACCAGCGGGGACTTCAGCCAGTTCTGGCGGCCGTTCGCCGACAGGGGCGCGCGGGTGTGCTTCCTGGACGTGCACGCCTACCGGGTGGCGGACTTCGTCGTGATGGCCCGCCGCGAGTCCGGTTTCGTGGCCTCCACGCGGATGCTGGTCGGTCCCGACTCGATCGAGCGGATCGCCGGCGAGGTCGGCGCGCACCACCTCGCGTACGGGTCGCGGACCCCGGTGCACGACGTCATGCCGTCGGCGTTGCGGTTGCGCATGGCCGGTCTCACCAAACAGGAGTGGCGCCAGGTGGCTGGTGGTACGGCCGGTCGCTGGCTGGAGGACGCACGATGATCATCGACGTGCACGCGCACGCCGGACCGTGGTTCTTCGCCACGGACGTCGGCGCCGCCGAGCTCAACATCACGCTGATGGACCGCTACGGCATCGACCGGCAGATCGTCTCCGCCTCGGAGGCCGTCACCTACGACATGGTCGCGGGCAACCGGTGGATGGCGCAGGTGCTCGAGACCCACCCGCGGTTGCTCGGCTACGTGGTGGTGAACCCCAACGACATCGAGGCCGGTGCCAAAGAGCTGGAGCGCTACCAGCCGACCGGGCGGTTCGTGGGCGTCAAGGTGCACACCACCTATCCGGGCCAGGCGCTGCTGTCCCCGGCCATCGAGGACACGATGGCGCTGGCGGCCGAGGCGGGCCTGCCGGTGCTGGTGCACACCTGGGACGAGTCCGTGCTCGGCCTGGTCGGCGTGCTGGAGCGGCACCCGGACCTGCGGGTGATCGCCGGGCACATGGGTGGTCCCGCGTGGCGGACGGCGGTCGAGGCGGCGCGGCGCACCGACCGGCTCTACCTCGAACCGTGCTGCTCGATCACCGACGCGGGCCGCTTCCGGTACGCGCTCGACCGGGTGCCGGTGGAACAGATGCTGTTCGGCACTGACAGCACGTTGGTCGACCCGGCAATCTCCCTGGGTGTGGTGGTGGAGGCCGGAATGACCGAGGACGAATACGACTACGTGATGTGGCGCAACGCCGCACGTCTCTTCGGCATCGAAACGGACTGCACCTCATGAGGAAAATGGCAGTGCTGATCACGGCCGCGCTGGTCGTGTCACTGGCGGCGTGCGGGCCGGGGCCGGGAGGCGACGCGGTGACGATGTGGATGTACCCGGTCGTCGCCGACCAGGCGCAGAGCCGGGCGTTCTGGCACCGGGTCGAGACGGGTTTCGAGGCCGAGCACGGCATCGAGCTCGACATCGAACTGCAGCCGTGGGAGACCAGGGAGCAGAGACTCGGCGCCGCGCTGATGACCGGCAACGGCCCGGACGTCGTGCTGCTGCAGCCGGACATGATTCCGCAATTCGTCAGCGAGAAGGCGGTGCAACCGGTCGGCGAACTGCTGCTGGGCGCCGAGCGCACGTACCGGCCGTCGGCGGTCGCCGCGCTGACCGTCAAGGACCAGGCGTACGGGGTGCCGCTCTACCAGACCGTCACGACGACCGTGTACAACCGGAAGCTGTTCGCGGAAGCGGGCATCACCGAGCTGCCGGACACGTGGGACGAGGTGAAGGCCGCCGCACCGAAGCTCGCCGCGCGCGGCATCCCGGTGCTCGACTACGCGGGCTCCACCGAGGAGACGCTCAACATGACCTTCTACCCGCTGCTGTGGCAGGCGGGTGGGAGCGTGTTCAACGCCGAGGGCACCAAGAGCGCGGTCGCCTCGGCCGAAGCTGCAGACGCACTGCGGTTCCTGGTCGACCTCAAGGCGATGGGCGGTCTGCCGCGCGACGCCGCGACCAAGCGGTCCCTGCTGGCCGACGACGCCGTGGCGGCGGGCAAGGCCGCGATGGCGCACGCCATGGTCGCGACCACGGCCCGCAACGTGGTCAACTCGATCGGCGCGGAGAACACGGTGGTCGGGCCTCCCCTGCGGCACCGGCAGCAGGTCACGTTCGGCCAGCCCGGCGCGTTGTCGTTGCTGCGCACCGCGAAGAACACCGAGGCGGCGAAGAAGTTCCTCAGCTACATGACCACGCCGAAGGTGATCGAGGACCTCTGCGTGCAGTCCGGGTACTTCCCGCCGTGGGTGGACGCCACGCCGACCGTCACCGACGACGTCGACCGCGGCTTCGCGCAGACGCTGCCGTTCGTGCGGGCCGGGGACGCGCATCCGCAGGCGCGCAAGGCGATGGGCCTGCTGGCGCCGCATCTGCAGGCGGCCCTGCTCGGGCAGAGGTCACCGGAGCAGGCGCTCGCCGACGCGGCGAAGGAAGTCGACGCGTTGCTGCAGAAGCAGTGACAGCCCGCCGGTGGCGCGAGGGCCTCACCGTTCTCGCGTTCCTGCTGCCCGTACTGGTGGTGTTCGCCGCGTTCCGGTTCCTGCCGATGCTGGGCGCGGCGGGGCTGAGCCTCACGGACTACCGGCCGGGCGGCGACTTCGAGTTCGTCGGTGCGGAGAACTACGCGAGCCTCGCCCAGGACGACGTCTTCCTGGCGAGCCTGCGCACCACGCTGACCTACGTCGCGATCTACGTGCCGCTCATCGTCGTGGTGGCACTGAGCACCGCGCTGTTGCTGCACTCGGTGCCGTGGGGACGCGGCCTGTTCCGTGCCGCGTTGTTCGCCCCGTACGTCACGAGCCTGGTGCTCAGCGGTGTCATCTGGAAGTGGGTGTTCGAGCCCGCGGGCTTCCTCGAACACCCGTCGACGGTGCTCCCGGCGCTGGCCGTCGTCGGGGTCTGGAAAGGGTTCGGCTATGCGATGCTGATCCTGCTCGCGGGCATCCGCAACGTGCCGGCCGACTGCCTGGAAGCGGCCACAGTGGACGGTGCAAACGCTTGGCAACGCTTCCGGCACATGCTCTTGCCGTCGCTGCGGCCCGCGGTGTTCTTCGTCGTCGTGGTGGAGACCATCGGTGCCTTCCAGGTCTTCGACACCATCTACGTGATGACGACCGGCGGTCCGGCGCGTGCCAGCTACTCGCTCGCCTACGCGGTGTACGAGTACGGCTTCAAGAACTTCGAGATCGGCAAGGCCGCGGCGGCGGGCCTGGTGCTGTGGGCCATCGTGCTGCTGGTGTCGCTCACCCAGCGCCGAGCGTTCGAGCGGAACCCGTGATGCGGTCCCGCTTCTGGCTGACCGGGCTGCTGACACTGGTGTCGCTGGTGGCGGCGGGCCCGTTCGTGCTGATGGTGCTGGTGGCGTTGACGCCGCGGAACTCCAGGACGATCCCGCACGCGTGGCCGGCGTCGTTCACGCTCGACAACTTCGTCCAGATCCTGTCGACCGAGAGCTTCCTGCGGTGGACCGGCAACACGGTGATCTACTCGGCGGTGTCCGTGGTGGCCGTGCTGCTCTCGGCGTCGATGGCCGCGTACGTGTTCGCACGCAAGCGTTTTCCCGGCCGTGACGCGCTGCTGTGGTCGTTGCTGTCGACGCTGATGGTGCCGTTCCACGCCGTGCTGATGCCGTCCGTGGTGATCATCCAGCTGCTCGGCTGGGCGGACACCTACTGGGGCCTGATCATCCCGACGCTGGCCAACGCGCAGGCCGTGCTGCTGCTGAGGCAGTTCATCCGCGCGTTGCCCGACGAGGTCTTCGACGCCGCCAGGATCGACGGCGCCGGAGACTGGCGGGTGTACCGGTCCATCGTGCTGCCGCTGTGCCGCCCGGTGCTCGCGACGCTCGCGGTGTTCGTGTTCCTCTGGCACTGGAACGATTTCCTGTGGCCGCTGGTCGTCTCCGGTGGCGGCGAGACGGGCACGCTGACGGTCGGGCTGTCCACACTGGACGCCGGGCACCTCACGGTCCCCGAGCTGATGTCCGCCGCGACCGTCACCGGCCTGCCTTGCCTCCTGGTGTTCCTGCTGGTGCAACGACGGTTGGTCGACACCGTCAGCTTTGCGGGTCCGCGACGTTGAGACCCAGCTGGTGCAACGCGTTCACCGTCCTGGTGATGTGCACCTGCATGTCGAGTCGCGCGAAGAGCCGCAGCGCCTGCTCGAAGCAGGCCGCGGCCTCGTCGGGGCGCTGGTTGCGGTGCGCCACCCAGCCGAGGCTGTACAGGGTGGCCGCCTTGCCGGCGCTCTCGTCCTCCGGCGAGAACACCGTCAGCGAGCGGGACATCATCTCCGACGCCCTGCCCGCGTCGCCTTGCTCGGCGTAGGTGGCTGCCAGCACGTGCAGCGCCAGCGCCTCGTCGCGCGGGCAGGACGCAGTGCGGAAGAGCTCGACGGCCTCCAGCAACGCCTCCTCGGTCCGCGCGAGATCGCCGCGGGCCTTGTGGTGCAGGCCGAGGCTGAACAACGCGCAGGCCTGCCCGTACCGGCTGTCCAGCCCGCGGAACGTCTCCAGCGCGGTGCCGAGGCACTGCGCGGCCTCGTCGAGCCGGCCCTGATTGCGGTGCACGATGCCGAGTGCCTGCAACGCGAAGGCCGCGCCGCCGGCGTCCTGCCCGCTGAACAGTTCGTGGGCGCGCGCCAGCTGTTCGGCGGCCTCGTCCTGCCTGCCGTGGAACAGGTGCACGCTGCCGAGGCCGAGGTTCGCGTAGGCGTGGCCGCGGTGCTCACCGATCCAGGCGAAGAGCTTCTGCGCCGCCACGAAGTGCTCGTTCGCCTCGCCGTAGCGGTCGCGGTAGAACGCCAGCGCGCCGAGGCCCTGGTGCAGGATCGCCTGGTGGCGCGGCGCGACGGCGGCGCCCAGCGCGAGCTCGTGCGTGTGCCGCCACAGGTCGTAGTGGCTGCGCAGGTCGAACAACGTCGTCAGCGACCCGGCCAGGTCGCAGGCCAGGTTCGTCATGTCCAGCTTCAGCGCCTGTTCGACGACGCCGACGAGCGCGTCCCGTTCGGCCTCCAGCCAGGCCAGCGGGTCGGCCAGCAGCCGGTCCACCGCGGCCTGGCCGAGCTCGCAGCGTTGCGGCGTCAGCTCGACCTTCAGGAACCGGCACGGCAGGCCGGACTCGGCCCGCACGGCCAGGTCCAGCCACGCGACGAAAGCCCGGCGCAGTGCGGAGATCCGGTCCTTCGCCGAATCGGCCTCGTTCGCGCGCTCGCGGGCGAACACCCGCAGCAGGTCGTGGAAGTGGTAGCGGCCCTGCCCCGTCACGTCGGTGCCGGAGACCTCCAGCAGGTGCACGTCGGCCAGGCCGTCGACGATGTCCTCCGCCTCCAGCACGTCGACGTCGAGCAGCGCGGCGACCACCCAGCCGGGGAAGTCGGGCACGTCCAGCAGGCCGAGCAGCCGGAACGCCCGGCGCTGCACCTCGTCGAGCGCCTCGTAGCTCCACGCGAGGCTGGCGCGGGCCTCCAGGTCGTCGATGCGCAGCTCGTTGAGCCGGGTGCCCTCCCCCTCCAGCCGTTCGGCGAGGCGGCCGACCGTCCAGTGCCCGCGGCGGGCCAGCCTGGACGCGGCGATGCGCAGTGCCAGCGGGAGGTTGCCGCAGTAGCGGGCGACCGCGGCGGCCGCGTCCGGTTCGGCGGTCATGCGGTCCTGCCCGGCGATCTCGCCCAGCAGCCGGACGGCGTCCTCGGCGCCCAGCACGTCGAGGTGCACGGTCTGCGCGCCGACCAGCTGCACGCGGCTCGTGACGAGCACGGCGGAGGAGTCCGATCCGGGCAGCAGCGGGCGGACCTGGGCCATGCTCTTCGCGTCGTCCAGCACGATCAGCACCTGGCGGGCCGCGAGCTGCGAGCGGTACAACGCGGCGCGCGCCTCGATGTCCTCGGGCACCGCGTGCGGGTGCACGCCGAGGGCGATGAGCAGTTCCGCGAGCACGGTCGCGGAGTCACGCGGCGACGAGCTGGTGCCGCCGAGACGGCAGTAGAGCTGGCCACCGCTGAACTGACCGCCGGCCGCGTGCGCGGCCCGGACCGCCAGTGACGTCTTGCCGACGCCCGCCTTGCCGGTGATCGCGGCCAGCGTGGACCTCGACCGCTGGGTCAGCACCCGGCGCAGCTCGGCGAGCTCGGTGGCGCGGCCGGTGAAGTTGTCGACGTCGGGCGGCAGTTGCATGGGCCGCACCGGGTTCAGGCCGTTGACCTCGGCCCGCTCCGGTCTGGCGCCGCGCAGGATGTCCTGGTGCAGGTCCTGGATCTGGTCGCACGGGTCGACCCCGAGCGCGTCGACGAGGACCTCGCGGACCGCGCGGTAGGTCTCCAGCGCCTCGGCGCGGCGACCGGCCTCGTGCTGCGCCCGCATGAGCCGCCACCACAGGCCCTCGCGCAACGGGAACTGCCGCACCTGCACGCCGAGCTCGGTGATCAGGGCGCCGTACTGCCCGGCGGCCAGCCGCGCGTCGGCGGAGTCCTCCCGCGCCGCGGCGGCCGTCTCCTCCAGCCGCACCGCGTCGGCCTCGAGCCACCCGGCCAGCGGGACGTCCTCCAGCAGCGTGCCGCGCCAGTGGCCCCAGGCCTCCTGCCAGAACGTCACGGCCTTCCCCGCGTCGCCACCTTCCAGCGCCTCGCGCGCTTTCGCCGCGGTGGCCTCGAAGATCTCGCTGTCGAGCTCGTCCGGTTCGATCTGCAGCCGGTAGCCGGCGCTGTCGGTGGTGAGCCTGCCCGGCAGGCCGATGGCGGTGAGGTCTCGGCGCAACCGGCTCACGTAGGTGTGCACGTTCGCGACCGCGGAGACGGGCGGGTTCTCACCCCACAGCGCGTCGATGAGCCCCGCCTGGCTGACCGATTGACCGGCCCGCAAGAGCAGTGCGGCGAGCAACGCGCGCTGCCGCGGCCCCGCCGGTTTGAGCGGCTGACCGGAGTTGGCCACCCGCAGTGGCCCCAGAATCCCAAAACTGGCCGTGTTACCCAAGGCTCCCCCACCCTGCGACACGCCCCCCAGGCAACGGATCGTAGCAGCAGATACCCGCGCTGGGGAGTGCCACCACATTTGGCCCCGGAATTGCTGTAGAACGCATGTAGGGGCCTTGTAGAACAGCTCAATAAATTCGTTTCCAGATCGCCGGAAACTTCCCAAGGAAACGGATTCCTCCCATGGTTCACAGAATCGGCAAAGCGGTAGTAGGCCTGACCGCCGCCGCCATGGCGCTGACCCTCGCGCCGACCGTCGCCCAGGCCGTCCCCGCGCTCGAGCTGCCGTTCATCTGCGGTACCTCGTGGAAGGGCGACTCCGGCTCCAGCAGCGCGCACCGCAACAACGAGATCGACTTCAACATGACCGGTACCAGCGGAAACGAGGACCTGGGCGAGCCAGTGCTCGCCGCGGCGGCCGGCACCGTGGTTCTGGAGGGCGGCGAGAGCTCCGCCTACGGCAACTACCTGGAAATCGACCACGGCGGCGGTTACTCGACGCTGTACGCACACCTCGACAAGAAATCGGTCCACGACGGCGACACCGTGCGTCAGGGCGAAGTGATCGGCACGGTCGGCAACACCGACGGAAACACCTCGGGGCTTTCCGCGCACCTCCACTTCGAATACCGCAACCGGGGCGGCGGCCAGGCCTACCCGAACTACATCAAGCCGGCCTCGTTCCACGGCGACCCGTTCGACTACGCCACCGGCACCGAGACGTACGTCAGCCAGAACTGCGGCACGCTCAACCGGGCGGCCAAGAGCATCAACGGCGACAAGTACGACGACGCGATCGGCGTGGACCCCGAGGGTGTCGCGTGGGTCTACAAGGGCAAGGCGGGCGGTGGCTTCACCGCGGCGACCAAGCTCGGCCCCGGCTGGGGCGGCTTCACCCGCATCGCGATCAACGACTCCAACGCCGACGGCTGGGCCGACCTGTTCGCCGTCGGCAACGGCACGCTCTACTACTGGCACAACCGCGGTGACGGCACGTTCGCCGCGGCGAAGGAGATCGGCCCCGGCTGGGCCGCGTTCGAGTACGTGTCCTTCGTGGACATCAACGGCGACAACAAGACCGACATCCTCGCCCGTGACGGCGGCAAGATGTACGTCTACACCGGCCAGGGTTCCGGCGCGTTCTCCGCGCGGTCGCTGCTCGGCGAGGGCTGGGCGGGTCTGCTGCGGCACACCGCCGGTGACGCCGACGCGGACGGCGACGGTGACATCTGGGCGACCAACAGCGCGGGCGAACTCTTCTTCTGGAAGAAGGGCGCGGACGGCTACGGCTCCGCGACGCAGGTCGGTTCCGGCTGGAACGCCTTCCGCAACGTGGTGTCAATGGACGTCAACGGCGACAACAAGGCCGACCTCGTGGCGGTCAAAACCTCCGACAACACGCTCTGGCAGTGGCTGGGCGGCGGCGGGGGCACGTTCGGCAAGTCAGCGCAGATCGGCAGCGGCTGGTCCGGCTTCGACCTGGCGGTGAACTGACATGAGGTTCCTTTCCAGCCTTCTGGTCGTCGCGGCCGCCGTTGTGTCTTTCGCGCCCACCGCCCAGGCAGCCGGCGACATCGACACTTGCGTCTCCACCGGCCGCACCGCCGGGTTCACCGGCGAGAAGCTCGTCCTCGCGGTGGCGGTCGGCATGGCCGAGTCCCGCTGCGACCCGTCCGCCCGCTACGTCAACAGCGACAGCCACAACTCGGTCGACCGAGGCCTCTGGCAGATCAACGACTACTGGCACCCGGAAGTCAGCGACACCTGCGCCTACACGGCGCAGTGCAACGCCAACGCCGCATATCGCATCTCGGATCAGGGCACGGACTGGTCGCCGTGGTCGACCTACAAGTCGGGCCGCTACAAGGAGTTCGTGGACGACGCCCGCCAGGCCATCGGCGCTCCCCCGGCCACCGTGCTGCCGTCGAAGAGCGTCAACGGCGACAAGTACGACGACGCCCTGGGCGTGGACCCGACCGGCACGGCGTGGATCTACCGCGGCAAGGCAGGCGGCGGCTTCTCCGCCGGGACCAAGCTCGGCCCCGGCTGGGGAGACTTCACCCGGATCGGCATCGGCGACTCCAACGCCGACGGCTGGGCGGACCTGTGGGCCATCGGCAACGGCTCGCTGCACTACTGGCACAACCGCGGCGACGGCACGTTCACCTCGGCGGCGACCGTCGGCACCGGCTGGGCGGCCATGGAGAACGTGGCGTTCGGCGACGTCAACGGCGACAACAAGACCGACATCCTGGCCCGTGACGGCGGCAAGATGTACCTCTACGTCGGCCGCGGCAACGGCAAGTTCGCCGAACGGGACCTCGTCGGCGCCGGCTGGGCGTCGCTGGCCCGGCACACCGCCGCGGACGCCGACGGTGACAGCGACGGCGACATCTGGGCGACCAACAGCGCCGGTGAACTCTTCTTCTGGAAGCGCAGCGGCGCCGACTTCGCCACGGCCGTGCAGGTCGGGTCGGGGTGGAACGGGTTCCGGCAGATGACCTCGATGGACGTCAACGGCGACAACCGGGCCGACCTCGTGGCCATCCGCACGTCGGACAACACGCTCTGGCAGTGGCTGGGCAACGGTGCCGGTGGGTTCGGGTCGGGGGTGCAGATCGGGTCCGGCTGGGCCGGCTGGGATCTGGCGGCCAACTGAGACGGCAACCACCTGAGACGGCGAGGACAAGCCCCAGTACCCCAGGTGCCGGGGCTTGTCCGCTGTCCGGAACAAGACAAGACAGGGCCCAGACGCGGGGGCACCAGGGCCTGTCCGCGGTCCAGAACAAGACGCCCTTGATGCGCCCCGGCGCTTCCCTCCGGGGGGTTCACCACTCATGCTCCGGTTACGCGTGAATAAACACAGTCACCACTCATGCTCCGGTTACGCGCGAACCAACACGACTGTCGGATTGATCAACCATGGTGCACAGTGGTGGGGTGAACCCTCGACCGCCGGGAGGCCACCATGGGCGAGGACGTCGCGAAGCACGAGTTCACGCGCGAGGACCGAACGCGGTACCGCACGAAGGTGCGGCGCTGCCTCGACGTGTTCGCGAGGATGCTGCGTGAGGCGAGGTTCGACTTCGAAAGGCCGATGACCGGCCTGGAGATCGAGATCAACCTCATCGACGAGAACTGCGATCCGGCGATGAAGAACCGCGAGGCGCTGGACGTCATCGACGACCCGGACTTCGTGACCGAGCTGGGCCAGTGGAACATCGAGATCAACGTGGCCCCGCGCCGGCTCGCGGGTGGCGGCATCACGTCGTTCGAGGAGACCGTTCGCCGCAGCCTCAACTCCGCCGAGGAGAAGGCGCGCGCGGTCGGCGCGCACATGGTCATCGCGGGCATCCTGCCGACGCTGCGCACCAAGCACATCGCGCCCGACCTGCTCTCCGGCAACCCGCGGTACGCGCTGCTCAACGAGCAGGTGCTCGCCGCGCGCGGGGAGGACCTGCAGATCGCCATCGACGGCGTCGAGCGGCTGCACCTGACCGCCAGCTCGATCGTCCCCGAGGCGGCGTGCACGAGCACCCAGCTGCACCTGCAGGTGAGTCCCGAGCAGTTCCCCGCCTACTGGAACGCCGCCCAGGCCATCGCGGGCGTGCAGGTCGCGGTCGGCGCGAACTCGCCGTTCTTCCTCGGCAAGGAGCTGTGGCGCGAGACCCGGATCGCGCTGTTCCAGCAGGCCACCGACACCCGCGGCGACGAGCTCAAGGCGCAGGGCGTGCGGCCGCGCGTGTGGTTCGGCGAGCGGTGGATCAACTCGATCTTCGACCTGTTCGAGGAGAACGTCCGCTACTTCCCCGCGCTGCTGCCGATCACCGACGACGAGGACCCGCTCGCGGTGCTCGACAAGGGTGACACGCCTGCTCTCAGTGAGCTGAAGCTGCACAACGGCACCATCTACCGCTGGAACCGGCCGGTGTACGACGTCGTGCGCGACCGGCCGCACCTGCGGGTGGAGAACCGGGTGCTGCCCGCCGGCCCGACGATCGTCGACACGCTGGCCAACGCCGCGCTGTACTTCGGGCTGGTGCGGGCGCTGGCCGAGGACGAGCGTCCACTGTGGTCGCAGATGAGCTTCCAGGCGGCGGAGGAGAACTTCAACGCCGCCTCGCGCAACGGGCTCGACGCGCAGATGTACTGGCCGGGTGTCGGCACCGTGCCGGTGGTCGAGCTGGTGCTGCGCCGGCTGTTGCCGCTCGCTCACGAGGGGCTGATCCGGTGGGGCGTCGACTCGGCCGAGCGGGACAGGCTGCTCGGGGTGATCGAGCAGCGCTGCCTCGCCGGGGTGAACGGGGCGACGTGGCAGGCCCGGGAGTTCCACCGCCACTACGACCACACTCACCTTGACCGGGCGGACGCGCTGCGCACGATGCTCCGGTCCTATGTGGAACTGATGCACGCCAACGAACCTGTGCACACCTGGCCGTTGAGCAGCTGAGAACCGAAGGTCGTGGGTGGTTCCGCCGCCGCCGCACGAAAAGCGGAACCACCCACGAGGTTCATCAGCCCGTCGGGAAGTTGTCCGGGGTGCGGACGCGCTCGCGCACCCAGACACCCGCTTCCTTCAGGACACCGGTTCCGGCGAACGTGTTGCCTGAACAGGTACCGGTCTTGAACACCGCACCAGACAGCCCGTCGTCGGAGTAGTTCCAGTTGGCCCACGAGATCTTCTTCTGAGCCATCAGGTCGATGTACTTCTGCGACGTCGTGAAGTCGTTCGAGCCGCCGCCGGACGCGGTCTGCGTGCCGAACTCGGTCACGAACACCGGAACCGCACTGGAGACGCGGTTCAGGACGTCGATGTACGCCTGCTTGTGCGAGTTGGCGTAGAAGTGGAACGAGTACATGAAGTTGGTCGCGTTGACCTTGTTGTTCAGCACCACCGACGGGTCTTCGCCGTCGGAGTGGCCGAAGGTCGACCAGCCGTTGGTGCCCGAGACGATGAGGCTGTCCGAGTCGATGTTGCGGATCACCGGGATCATCTGCTCGGCGTAGGACTTGACCCGCGCCCACGACGTGCCGTTCGGCTCGTTGGCGATGTCGTAGATGATGTTGGTCTTGTCCTTGTGCCGCTGGGCGATCTCGGTGAAGAAGGTCTTCGCGCGCGCCAGGTTGTAGTTCGGGTCACCCGGCGAGAGCTGGTGCCAGTCCACGAGGACGTAGATGCCGCGACGCGTGGCTTCCTCGATGTAACCGTGCATCATGTCGGTGAACTTGCGGGGGTCGGTCTCGTAACCGTCCTCCTGGATGTACATGGCGACGCGGATGAAGTCCGCGTTCCAGTCGTTCACCAGCGCGTCCCACCACGCGGTCTTCGCGCACTGGTGGTACCACTGGATGCCGTGCGTGCTCATGCCGCGCAACTGGATCGGCTTGCCGAACTGGTTGCACAGCTGCACACCGCACACGCGCAGCAGGCCGTTGATGTCGTGCGGCCGGGTGCCGCCGGGGTTGCCCGGCGAGGTGGTCACCGAGATCGAGTTGGACGCGCCGGAGAGGTTGCCCGCCGCGTCACGTGCCTGCACGGTGAACGTGTAGGACGTGTTCGGCGTCAGGCCGCTCACGGTGTGCGTGGTGCCGGTCGCGGTCTGCCCGTTGGACAGCACGTACCCGGTCACGCCCACGTTGTCCGTGGAGGCGTCCCACTCCAGCGACACCGAGGTCGCGGTCTTCGACGGGGAGCGCAGGTTGCCCGGCGTCGAGGGTGCGACGGTGTCCGGCGGGCCCGACGGCGGTTCGACGTCGACCCGGTCGAGGTTCGGGCCACCGTTGGCCGTGGTGGCCGTCGTCTTGATCTTGTTGGTGCCCGCGTTCAGGGAGACGGTCGTGGTGCGGGTCTGCCACGTCGTCCACGCGCCCGTGCCGGGGAACGAGAGCTCGTCCGCCGCCAGCGAGCCGTTCACCGTGACGTCCATCGGGCGGTTGGCCGTGGTGCCGTTGGCGAACCGGAACGTGAGCGTCGCCTGGCCCGCGCTGGGCGAGGAGACGGTGAACTCGACGGAGCTGCCGACCTCGTTGTCGTAGTTGACGAAGCCCGAGCCGGTGAAACCGGCGTGGTTGGACTCCACGAGGCCGTTCGAGATCGCCGCGCTCTCCGCCTGGTACTGCGTGGGAGCGGCGATCGCGACGGCCGGCACGGCGAGGACTAACGCTGCCGGGACTACCAGGAACAGGGATCTGGCCACAGGGGTGCCTCCTGTGTGAGGGAACAGCAGGATCGGCGGCGATTTAGTTAAGAAGGTTTCCTATCTGTTGTGGGTTGAATCACAGCACTAGACCACTGCTCCTGTCAACAAATTCGCGCGACCGGAACTGGTCCGGTCGGGCATCCTCACCTGCGATGCGTTCCACCGTCACCGTGACACCAGCACAGCTTCCCGAGGTGCTGCTGCACGTCGCCGTCGTCCGACCGGTCTTCCTCTGGGGAGCACCGGGTATCGGCAAGTCCTCACTCGTGCGCAAGTTCGCGGCCGAGCTCGGGCTGGAGTGCGTGACGCTGCTGGGCACCCAGCTCGCCCCCGAGGACCTCATCGGCGTGCCCGAACTGGTGGGCGGCCGGTCGCGGTTCGCGCCACCGGAATCCATCGCGCGGCGCGACCCGTACTGCCTGTTCCTGGACGAACTGAACGCCAGCAGCCCCGAGGTGCAGAAGGCGTTCTACTCGCTGATCCTCGACCGGCGCATCGGCACCTACGAGCTGCCCAAGGGCTCGATCGTGATCGGCGCCGGCAACCGGGCGGTCGACAACGCGCTGGCGCGCCCGATGGCGTCCGCGCTGGTCAACCGCATGGTGCACGTCCACCTCACCGCGTCCGCGAAGGACTGGCTGGTATGGGCGCGCGAGAACGGCATCCACCCGTGGGTCGTCGACTACCTCACCCAGCGCCCGGACCACCTGTGGAGCGCGGCGCCGAAGGTCGAGGAGACGTTCTCCTCGCCGCGCGGCTGGCACATGCTCTCCGACGCGCTGCACTCGTTCGGCGAGGACGTCTCCGAGGACATCCTCGGCGTGCTGGCGTTCGGCACGGTCACCGCGAACCACGCCTCGATGTTCAAGGCGTACGTCAAGACCGTCCGGCACGCGTACGGGCTGGAGGCCGTGCTGCGCGGGGACGTCCGCTGGCCGTCCGCACCCGCCGACCGCGACCTGCTGTACTTCCTGGGCGAGGCGTTCCGCGCCCGGCTGGTGAAGGAACTGCCGCACGACAAGGCGCACGCGCCGGCGGCGGGCAAGCAGCTCGCGCACCGCGGCAAGGCGCTGCTGCTGGAGCTGGCCGAGCTGTCGCTGGAGATCGCGCAGATGGTGATCGCGGCCGACGACGACGGCAACCCCGTGCTGCCCGCGTGGTTCCTGGTCGAGGTCACCCGTGATCTGCCCCGGCTGGTGGCCGCGAGGGCATGAGCCGCCGGCAGAAGGCTCGCATCGACCCCGCCGCACTGGCGTTCGCGGCGGCGGACAAGCGGATCGACGCCCATCCGCTGTTCGCCAGCCTGAGCACGTACGTGCGCCGGGATTCCACTCATCCCTGGGCCGACATCTCGCTGGACGGCCTGCTGCGGGCCCATCCGACGCGCAAGGCGAGCGAGGACGAGTGGGCCTGGGTGTTCGCGCATTGCCTGCTGCACCTCGGCTTCGGCACCTTCTCCTGCGACGACGTGCTGGACTTCCAGCCCGCGCTGAAGGTCGGCACACGCCCGTCCTCGTGGGAACCGGGCAAGTGCGTGCGCGGCGAAGCGTCGAAGGACCCGGAGAAGTGGGCGCAGCGGTTCGCCGCGGGCCTCTCGAATGCCGCCGTGGCCGCGATCGACGTGGCGGGCGGCGCGCGGTCGTCGTTGTCCGACGCACGGCCGTTGAAGACCGAGTGGGATCTCGCGCTGAGCTGGTTCGTGTCGAACTACCCGCTGCTGGGCGCGCTGGCGTCGGTGATGAAGGTGGTGGCGGACGCGGAACTGGCGCGGGGCTGGGACATCTCGATCGCGGCGGTGTCCACGGCGTCCGCCGAGATCTACGTGAATCCGCTCGCCGGGCTCAACCGCGAGGAGTGGCGGTTCGTGCTCGCACACGAGATGTTGCACGCCGCGCTGCGCCACTGCGACCGGGTCGGCGGGCGGGATCCGCACCTGTGGAACATCGCCGCGGACTTCGTCGTCAACGGCTGGCTGGTCGAGATGGGTGTCGGGGCGCCTCCCGAAGGCGTGCTGCACGATCCGGACCTGCGCGGGCTGTCGGCGGAGTCCGTCTACGACCGGATCGCCGCCGACCTGCGGCGCAGCCGGAAGCTGCGCACGTTGCGAGGCAAGGGCGGTGACCTGCTCGGGGCACCTCTGCGCGGCCCCGCGGACTTCACGGACCTGGACGAGTTCTACCGGCGGGCGTTGCTGACCGGGCTGAGCTATCACACGTCCTCGCGCGGCCTCCTGCCCGCCGGGCTGGTCGAGGAGATCCGCGCGCTGGAACACCCGCCGCTGTCGTGGGGCGCCCAACTCGCGCGGTGGTTCGAGGAATTCGTTCCTGCCGTGGAAAAGCGGCGCACCTACGCCCGCGCGTCACGGCGGCAAGCGTCCACTCCGGACATTCCACGGCCTGGCTGGGTACGACCGGAGTCGCTGGAGTCGCGGCCGACGTTCGGGGTCGTGCTCGACACGTCCGGATCGATGGACACCGCGTTGCTGGGCAAGGCTCTCGGCGCGATCGCTTCCTACGCGGCGGCGCGTGACGTGCCCGCGGCACGCGTGGTTTTCTGCGATGCTGATGCTTATGACGCCGGATACGTGCCGGTCGAAGACATCGCGGGCCGGGTGAAGGTGCGCGGGCGCGGCGGCACGGTGCTGCAGCCCGGCATCGACCTGCTCGAACGCGCCGCCGACTTCCCTTCCGCCGGCCCGATCCTGGTCATCACCGACGGGTGGTGCGACGTCCTGCGGATCCGGCGCGAGCACGCGTTCCTGATTCCCGCGGGCGCGCACCTGCCGTTCCGCGCACGCGGCCCCGTCTTCCGGATGTCCTGATGGAGATCGCCTGCGACGAGTCGGGTTCCGAGGGCGAGAAGCTCGTCGGCGGGGTCACGGCGGTCTTCGCACACGCCGGTGTGCGGCTCTCGCACGCCGAGGCGTCGTCGTGCATCGAGTCGCTGCGAGAGATGATCAAGTCGCCCGCGGTGGAGTACAAGGCGAACCACCTGTTGCGGGAGAAGAACCGGTGGGTGCTGCTGTGGTTCCTCGGGCCGGCCGGTCCCCTGGTCGGCAAGGCGCGCGTGCAGCTCGTGGACAAACGGCGGTTCCTGGCCTCGCGGGTGCGCGCGGAGTTCGGCTCCGTCACGGGGCCGCTGGAGCTGTACAACGACCTGCTGCGCGCTCGCGGACCGCGCGGGCAGCTGGATCCGCTGTTCCCGGCGATCCTGCGGGCCGTCGCGCAGTGGCAGTTCTTCGGGGGTGGTGGGCCGGTGTCGATCGTGCACGACCAGCAGCTGTCCCTGACCGACGGGCGGATCCGGCAGCTGAAGAAACTCGCGCCACGGCTGGAGAACCTGACTTTGGTGGACTCGCAGCACGACGCACGCGTGCAGATCGCCGACTTCCTGGCCGGCATCGCCCGTCGCGTCGCGGAGGAAGAACTCAACGGACGACCGGATCACGAGGTGATCGGGTTGCTGAGGCCGTTCGTCGCCGGACCGGGGATGTGGCATGCCTGACCTGATCTTCAGCGACGCGCGGCTGGCGCGGATCTACGACGCGTTCGACGGAACGCGCGAGGATCTCGGCCTGTACACGGGGATCGCGGACGAACTGGGCGCGGCCAGCGTGCTCGACGTCGGTTGTGGCACCGGGTGCCTGGCGGTGTTGCTCACGACGTCCGGACGCTCGGTCGTCGGGGTGGATCCGGCATCGGCGTCGCTGGAGATCGCGCGCGCCAAGGACTCGTCGGTCACCTGGATTCACGGTGACGCAACGACTTTGCCGCCGCTTCAGGTCGATCTGGCGACGATGACCGGGAACGTCGCGCAGGTGTTCCTCGGGCACGACTGGGAGCTCACCCTGCGCGGGATCCACGGCGCCCTGAAGCCCGGCGGGCACCTGGTGTTCGAGACGCGGCGGCCGGAACGGAAGGCGTGGGAGGGCTGGGCGGAGACCACCCACCGCAGGATCGACGGGGTCGAGGAGATCCGTGAGCTGCTCGACGTGCGCCTGCCGTTCGTGTCGTTCCGGCACACCTACCGGTTCCCGGACGGCGTGGAGATCGCTTCGGACTCGACGTTGCGGTTCCGTTCGCACGACGAGATCGAGGCGAGCCTCGTGGCGTGCGGCTTCCGGGTCGTCGACGTGCGTGATGCGCCGGACCGGCCGGGCTACGAATACGTCTTCCTGGCCCAGGGCGTCAGCTGACCAACGCGGGCTGCTTCCAGGCCTGCACCAGCCACGGCAGGATGCGGGGCATCCGGTCGGCCACGATGTCGTGCAGCACCAGCACCATCCGCCCGGACCGCTCGGGCCCGGCGTCGAGCCACACGGCCTGCATCAGGACGCCCGCGCCCAGGTCGAGCCCCGCCTCCGCCTGCGCCAGCGCGGCGTCCGTGGCGGCGGCGGGGTCGGCGACCCGCAGGTGCGCGAAGCCGGAACGACACAGTTCGGGATGCAGTGCCACGAGGGAATCCACCGCGGCGGCCAGGCGTCCGACGCCCAGGTCCGCCCGAACCTGCACCGTAATTGCTCTCACGTTAGGAGAGCCTAACCTAGCTCCAGGCCGGGTTTCGCCCACTGAGTCCCAGGACACGGTCGAGCAGAGACGCGCTCGAGCCGACCTCCACCGCGGGGCCGAAGAGCGAGCCGTCGCGGTCGTCCGGTCCGATCGACGACACGAAGCCGTAGACGACCTCGAGCAGGTCGGGCTCGACCTCGAACGGCTGGCCGGTCGCACGGGCGAGATCCCAGCCGTGCAACACGATCTCGTCCAGCGCCACGGCACCCGCGACCTCGGCGGGCAGGTCGAGACCGCCCGCGGCGGTCATGCCCTCCCACGCCTCCAGCGGGCGCCAGGCCTGCGCCAGCTCGCCCAGCCGTTGCGGCACCGACTCGCGGAAGTCCAGCGGCAGCCGGGCCGCGTCACCGGAGCCCGTCCCCTCCACCGGGGTCTTCAACGCGGCCATCGTGAACGCCACCGACAGGCCGTTGACGTGGTCGAGCAGGTCGCCGACCGTGTAGTTCGGGCACGGTGTCGGCGCCTTCAGGTCGCCGTCCGAAACGTTGCGCACCAGCCCCGCGAGCCGGTCTGCCGCAGGAGATAAGTCGAACATCAGTATCCGTCGCCTCCCCAGAACTGTTCCTCGAGCATGTCCGCCGTGCCGGCGAGCAGTTGCAGCGGGTCGGTGAACTCGTGGATGTCGAGGTCCGCCAGCGGCAGCGAATGCCGCACCACGACGTGCTCCCCCATGATCGCGAGGCCGCACGCGACGGTCGACTTGCCGACCTCCTCCAGCACCGCGCGCAGGTCCACGTCCTTCGCGAGGCCGCACGGTGAGGCGATCTGCACCCACTCGTGCATCTTGTCGAGCACTTCCCGGACGACGATCACGACCTGCGTGCGCGCGTCGTCGTCCTCCTCTTCATCCCCGAAGGTGAAGAGGATCCTCAGCTCCTCGTCCTCGTCGCTGATGACGTCGTACTCGGCGCGGACGTAATCCGCGAGGTCTCCCCAACTCGCCATGGCGCAACCCTACTTGCCGCGATCGCCCACAGCCCGACAACGAGCACAGCGCCCACTTCGGCGACGAGCAAGATCCTCTCGATGTAGCCCAACGGGAACACCCGCCACCACCGAACGCCGCCCATCGAGCCCATCACAATGGCGTAGAGGATCGGCATGAATGCGACAACGCTCAACAGACCGGACGCCATCGTCCACTTCGCGTGCTTGCCCCACACGTGATCCTTCAGCCACGGCCGGGCCAGCAGGATGATCGCGATGGGCAGGCTGACGAACGCGATCATGCTGCCGAACCGGTGGATGCTGCCGCTGAGCTCGTTGGTGCCCGCGGCCCAGTTGGTCTTCGGGAACGCGACCACGAGCAGCAGGCCGACGGACCACGCGATCAGCGCGATCGAACCGCCGGAACGCCATCTCGTCAGCCCCTTGTGCACGAGCGCGGCGAGGATGGCGATGGAGCCGGCGGCCAGCAGCAGCACGGCGGCGTCGAAGACGGGGCGGTAGTCGCCCAGCGCGTACTCGCTGATCGTGCGGCGCAGGGGGCCGACGGTCAGGTCCAGCAGACCGACCAGGGCCACCGTCGCGACGACGGCGAGTGAGCCACCGGTGGCGGCGAGTCGAGGAATCAGCACATAACGGCCAACGCGGGGGCGAACCCGCGTGGTTCCTGGGTTCAGGAAGCCGACAGGATCTCCCCAGGCTTTCGACAGGTTCAACTCAGCACGCTCCCGCAGGTGATGTTGACCTGCGCTCCCGTGATCGTGCGGCCCCAGTCCGAGGCCGCGAAGACCGCGGTTCGCCCGACGTCCTCCAGTGTCGCCGCCCGGCCCAGCAGCGTCTGCCCGACGATGTCCGGCTCCACCTGACCCCGCACGCCGGCCGGGATGGACTCGGGGATGCCGCCGGTCTGCAGCGTGACGACCCGGACGCCGTGCGGCCCCAGTTCGGCGGCGAGCAGGCGGCGCATCGACTCCACCGCGTCGAACGCCGTGACCAGGCCGCCCAGGTTCCAGCGGCGGTGCACCGAGCCGTCGCCGGTGCCGCCGAAGAACAGGATCACGCCGTCCTGCCGTTTGACCATGTGCCGGGCGGCGGCGCGGGCGGTGAGGAACTTCGAGCGGACGTTGGTGACGACCGGGCTGAGGTAGTCCTCGACGCTCATCTCGTGCAGCGGCGTGCCCTGGACGTCGTTGTCGGAGATGACGTTGACCGAGATGTCGAGCCGCTCGAACGTGGCGGCGTGCTGGTCCACGCTCTGTTCGTCCAGCGCGTCGACCACGGCGTACTTGGCGCCGATGGCCTCGGCCTTCGCCTTGAGCGGCGCCTCAGTACGGGCCACGAGGTGCACCTCGGCACCGGCTTCGATGAACGCCCGCGCGATCGCGCCGCCGATCGTGCCCGCGCCGTAGACGACCGCGGTCTTCCCGTCGAGGTTCATCGGTACGCCCGGAACCAGTCGACCTCGAACTCCTTCGGGTACCGGCCCGACCGCTCCGGCCCGAACTCGAACACCGCGAGCTGGAACTGCATCGGGTAGTCCGGGGCCTGCCGCACCGTGTTCACCAGCTCGTCGTCGACGAAGAAGTCGACCTTGCCGGGCCGCCAGTCAGCGGCGTAGACGTGGAACTCACGCCCGTCGATCGGCACGTCCACGACCTCGAACTCGTCCTTGATGGCCGGGTCGCCGAACGGGTGCAGCCCCATGCCGATGCCGGTGTTCGCGGGCCACACGTGCTTGCCGAAGATCTCCGCGATGCAGATCTCGGCGGAGTGCTTCGGCACGTCCTCCAGCCCGATCATCCACAGCGCGACCATGCAGTTGGGGTCGTCGATCGCGCGGCACCTGATCTCGAACCGGCCGTACGTCGGGGTGTAGAGGCGCAGGTCGGTCTGGGGTTCGCGCACCTGGAGGTCGGGGCGGAACCGGGACTGGCCCTCGGTGAGCGCGGTCTGGAAGCCGGAGACCCTGGTGTCGCCGTCGAACTCCGGGCACCACGGATCCTGGTCGGCGTCGATGCGGAGGGTGAGGCCGTCACCGTTGCGATAGCGGGCGGCGGTGGCCGCACGGGAACTCCAGTGCGGCAGGTAGTGGGGATGCCACCGGTCCAGCGTCGTGAACCGGTCTTCGAACTCGAGCTCTCGTCCGGTCATGTCACCGAGGGTAATAAAGGTCAGGCGTGATGACCGGATGAAACGCCACTTTCGGACCGTGTCGCTAGCGCAGTGCGATGGCCGCTTCCTCCGCCACGGCCGCGGCGACCGCGGTCAGCGCCGGGGAGTCGAGCTTCCACTGCTGCCAGTACAGCGGCACGTCGACGGTCCGGCCGGGCACGAGGTCGACCAGGCCGTCGAGGACCTGTTGCAGCAGCACCATTCCCCAGCCGAACCCGGCCGCGATCGCCTGGACGTACACCTCCGACGACGGCACGTGGTGGCGGTGCTCGGACGCGCCCCGGCCACGGGTCAGGGTGCGCACGAAACGGTCCTGCAGGTCGTCGTTGCGGTCGAACACCACGACCGGCGCATCGGGCAGCCACGACTTCGGCGGACCGGCCTGCCAGCGATCCACAAAGGACTGCGTCGCCATTGCCGCGTAACGGATGTGGCCGAGCTTGCGGACCGAACACCCCGCGACGGGTTCGCGCGAGGAGGTCACCGCCGCCATCACCACGCCCTGTCGCAGCAGCGCCGTCGTGTGGTCCTGGTCCTCGCGGTGCAGGTCGAACGACATCTTCAGGCCTCTTGGAACTCGTTGCAGCGCAGGCAGGAACCACGTCGCGAGCGAGTCGGCGTTCACCGCGATCGGCACCCGGACCACGACGTCGTCCCCCAGCGCCGCGTCCAGGTCCTGATCGAGAGCGAGCAGTTGCCGACCGTAGCGGACCAGCACCTCCCCCGAGGGCGTCAGCCGCACCGGCCGTGCGCGCACCAGCAGCACCCGGCCCGTGCGCTGTTCCAGCGCCTTGATCCGTTGGGAGACAGCGGAAGGGGTGACGTGCAGCGCGGTGGCGGCCGCGTCGAACGTGCCGGCGTCCACCACCGCGAGCAGCGTGCGCACCAGATCGAGATCCATCACGGCGGCTAATGATACGTAAAAATCTTTAGCTGGTCTCATCAAGACGGCGTCCATACCGTCGACCACGTGACTGACCTGCTGCTCGGCTTCGGCACCATGATGACCCTGATCGTCGCGATCGGCGCTCAGAACGGTTTCGTGCTGCGCCAAGGGCTTCGGCGCCAGGCCGTGGCGAAGGTGGTCGCGGTGTGCGCCATCTCGGACGCGATCCTGGTCGCCGTGGGCGTCGCCGGGTTCGGCGCGATCATCGGCCGGTGGCCGCAGGCGATCACGGTCGTGGCGATCGC
The DNA here is from genome assembly GCF_044455585.1 of Lentzea sp. NPDC051213. Classification (NCBI taxonomy): domain Bacteria; kingdom Bacillati; phylum Actinomycetota; class Actinomycetes; order Pseudonocardiales; family Pseudonocardiaceae; genus Lentzea; species Lentzea sp. NPDC051213. The sequence continues at coordinate 77,219 of NZ_JBITEX010000001.1, read as the reverse complement.
CGGCGGGCTCTTCCTGCTGGGCTACGGGTTTCTCGCCGCCAGGCGCGCCTTCAACCCCAGGGCGATGACCCTCGGGCAGACGAGCAGCAGGCCGGTGCTGACCGCGCTCGCGCTGACCTGGCTCAACCCGCACGTCTACCTGGACACCCTGCTGCTGCTCGGCTCGATCGCGGCCGGCCGGTGGCTGTTCGGGGTCGGCGCGGTCACCGCGAGCGTCCTGTGGTTCGTCGCGCTCGGCTTCGGCGCCCGGCTGCTCAGCCCGCTGTTCGCGAAGCCGTGGGCGTGGCGGGTGCTGGACGGCGTGATCGCCGCCGTGATGATCGGTCTCGGGGTGACCCTGATCGCCGGTTGGTGATCAGGGTCGGTCAGCCGAGGCGCACGGCGCTGGGAAGTCCGGCCCGGTCCGCGACGGGCCAGGTGAGCGGATCGGGCCCCAGCTCGACGAGCGCGGCGACCTGCAGCCTGGCCCACGGCGAGATCTCGCGGGTGCCGTCGAGAACCGAGGCCGCGAACTCGGCCCACGGCACGCGTTCGGTGGAGTCGACCTCGTCCGGGTTCGGGGTGGGTTCGTCGTCGGAGAGCACCCGGAACACCGGGCACATCTCGTTCTCGACGACGCCGTCCATCTCGGCGCGGTAGCGGAAGCGCGGCAGCAGCAGCTCCGGCTCGGAGCACTTCATGCCGAGCTCGTCCTCGAGGCGCCGGAGCACGGCCTGCGCCATGTCCTCGTCCGGGAGCGGGTGACCGCAGCAGGTGTTCGTCCAGACGCCGGGGAACGTCTTCTTGTGCAGCGCCCGGCGGGTGAGCACGATGCGGCCGGCCGAGTCGAAGACGTAGCTGGAGAACGCCAGGTGCAGCGGGGTGTCCGCGTGGTGCACCACTGCCTTGTCCTCGACGCCGATGGCCGAACCGTCCTCGGCCAGGAGGACCACCTGTTCCACAGTCACCCGTCCCACGTAACCACACGGGTGCCAAGATCAGGAACTGGGGCGCGGGGATTCGCCACCTTGGTCGACAGGGTGGTCGGCGGGGTGGTCGGCGGGGTGGTCCACAGCAGTCGGCAGCGCGGTCCACACCGCGGTCGACAGCGCGGTCGACAACACGGCTCCCGAAGTTCGTGGAGTGAGCTTGAGCGTAGAGATAGCCGCGCCCTAGGTGGTCCACGTCACTCTGGGGTCATGACATCCCCGTTCGCACAGGCTCACACCATGTTCCTGGTGCTGGTCAGCCCAACGGGCCAGTACTCGATCTGGCCCGCGGTGCTGCAGGTGCCCGCCGGCTGGCAGGTCGTCCACGGCGTCGCGTCCCGGCAGTCCTGCGTGGCCTTCGTGGCCGCCGGGCAGATCCACCTGCAGCACGCCGCCTGACCTGTCCGCAGCGCCGCCTGATCTATCCACAGCTCAAGCGCGCATCACCCCACACGGCGTGGTCGAGGCCGGTGCCATCACCGCCGTCGGTCACCCGCAGCGTCAGCGACCGCACACCGCTGACGTCCACGCTGATCGGCAACGCCGGATCGACGGATCGCCGCAGCGGGCTCTCGTAGAGCACCCGGCCGTCGCCGACGACCGCGAACGCCACAGAGCCACCGACACCAGCCGCACGGTCCACGCGGCCGTCGACCTCGTCATCAACGCCGACGGTGGCCTGGAACGCAGTGCATGCGCCGAGCTCGAACGTCTTGTCGGCGGGCACAGTGCCGATGCCCTTGCCGAACCGCGTGCCACCGGTCGTCAGCGTCCGGCCCTCGACGGAACGGTCGTTGCCCGCGACGTAGGACTGCCCGGCGGGCAACGGCTTCCACACGTGGGTCACGACGTTCCGCTCGGCGGCGAAGCGGGTTCCGGACGCGGCGCGGAACGACGCGACCGCGGGTACCTCGACCAGCCCGGCGGAGTCACCGGCCCGGACGCTCCACGACCCGGTCAGCGACTCACCCGCCTGCACGGAACGGGCGCGCACGACCGGTGAGGTGACCTGCCAGCCCGCGGGTACGAGCGGCGCGAACGTCACGTCGCGCACCGGCTCGGCGCCGGAGTTGGTGAAGGTGGCGTTGATCTGCACGCTCTGCCCCGGCTGCACCGAAACCGACGCCGGAGTGGCCGTCACGGTCGTGACCGGCTTGCCGTCGACCGGCCTGGCGCAGGTCTGCAGGCCAGGCCGCCACCGGCAGACCAGCGCGCCGAACCCGCCGTCCTTCGCCGTCGGGACCACGACCTCGCCGTGCGTCACGTGCGTTTCCTTGACCAGCCCGGCCGCTCCGTCGTGGACGACCTCGACGAGCCACCTCCCGTGCCCCGGTGCCGGAATCCTCAGGTCGCGCGCCTCGCCGGAGATCGCGCCCGCCACGAACCACAGGTCGCCGCTGCGCCGCGCGAACACCGCGCTCTGGGTGGGGCGGCCGGAGATCATCCGCGTTTCGTCCCACGTGGTCGGTACCTGCTCGAGGTACCAGCGGGCCAGTGGCCTGGCGTCGTAGGAGTCGGGGCGCCCGGCGAGGTTCTGGATGCCGGACTCGTAGATGACCGAGAGCGCGAGTTCGCCGCCGTCGGTGTTCTGGCGGGTGCGGTGGAACGCGCCGGGCGTGAAGTCCATGCCGCCCACGACGTTGCGGGTGAACGGCAGCGCGGTCAGGTGCGAGGTCGTGACACCGCTGGACTTCTCCGCGCCGTGCACGGCCTCGGTCGTCTGCACGTGCGGCCAGGTGCGGTGGATGCCGTGCGGCAGCGTGGCGCCGTGGAAGTTGATCAGGAAGTGCATCCCGGCGGTCTCCGGCAGGATCTCGTCGTACCAGCGGTAGCGCTCCTGGCCGTCGGAGTCCATGAAGTCGATCTTCAGGCCGGTGACACCCCACGAGTGCAGCAGCGGCAGGAAGTCCCTGCGCTTCTCGGCCGTGTCGACCGACGAGAACCGCACCCAGGTGTGGATGCCGACGTTGCGGGCCTTGGCGTAGCGCACGAGTTCGGGCATCCACGACGTCCGGCGCCAGTTCGGGTCGTCGTACCAGCCGGCGTCGACCACGACGTACGGCCAGCCGCGCGCCGCGGCGTAGTCGACGAACTCCTTCTGCCGGTTGAGGTCCTGCTGCGCGCCACGGCTGCCCGCGAGCCACGTCCACACCGCCGGGCCCGGCTCGATCCACGAGGTGTCGCGCACGCGGGACCGCGGCGCCAGGTCGTCCACCAGCGTCGACTCGGTGACGTCGGCCAGCGAGCCCACGATCATGGTGCGCCACGGGGTCTTCAGCGCGCCGGAGACCGCGACCTTCTCGTCCCACAGCTTGATCTGGTACTTCCCGCCACCGGCGTGCACCAGGTGGCCACCGGAGTAGCGACCGTCCACATCGGACTCGGTGATCAACGCGTAGGTGCCGCCGACCTCGAACAACGCCGGGTGCATGTACTCGGCCTGTTCCGCGGTCCCGGCCGTGGTCTGCAGGTACGGGTTCTCGTAGTCGCGCCTGAACTTCGCGAGCCAGGCCGCGGACTCCGCGGGCAGCACGAACGCCGAGGTCTCACCGGTGACCGCGCCGGTGTCCTGCGGCAGCTCGTACCGGTAGGCGACGCCGTCAGAAGACTCACGCACCACCAGGTTCAGCCGGTGCGCACCCGAGGTGAACCGGTAGGTGGTCTCCACCGCCCGCACCGACCGGTCCCGCTTCTTGCCGGACGTCGTGCGGTAGTACTCGAAGATCGCCCGCCGCGACTTCCCGGCGGGGGTGAGACCGGAGGACAGGTCGGCGCGCTCGGTCATGATCCCGACCGGCGACGGTGCCACGATCGTCCTGCCGTTGTGCGTCACGGCGAGCGTGACGCTGCCGTTCGACGTGCTGACGACCGCCCGCGGGCCGCGTTCACCGGCCTGCGCCGGCGGGACGACCACCAGCCCTGCCAGCACAGCAACCAGGGCAAGCGTTCTGACCGCCACGGACACTCCCCTCGTGAACCGGGGCGGCGGTCACCGGAGTACATCCCTCGACCCGGACGCTATGCCGGGCATTTCGTCCGAGTCAAGGGATGTAACAACCGTGACAATCAATGACTAGAGCAGGTTGATGCCTCCGTGCGCGGCCGCACCACCGTGCTCGTTGTTGCCCGCGTACGACGCCGTGAAGCCCTGCAGCAGCGTCGCCAGACCGACCAGCAACGACACCTGCGCGTCACAGGTGGCCTTGCCGGAGGCGTTCGTCGTGGCGGTGCACAACGGGTTGCCCTTGACCGTGCGGAACACGACCTTCTCACCGGCGATCGGCGTGCCGGTGTGCTTCTCGGTCAGCGTCGCGTCGAGCGAGCGGACCGTGAAGCCGAGGATCCGCAGCTGCAGCTGGGCGCTGCCGGCCACGAGCTTCGACGCGGCGGGCGGCACGAAGTTGATCGCGATGCCCACCGGGCGCTGGCCGACCGCGATGGAGCCGGTGACCGTGTTGGACGCGGTGTCGATGATCGACACCGTGTTGCTGTTGTAGTTCGTGACGTAGGCGCTGGCACCGTCCGGCGTGAGGGCCACGCTGATCGGCCGGTCGCCGACGACGACCTTCTGCAGTTCCACCATCGCCCCGAGGTCCACGACGGACACCGAGTCGAACTCGCTGTTCGTCACGTACGCGCGGGTGCCGTTGGGCGACAACGCGATGCCGTGCGGCACGAAACCGACCTTGGCGGTGCCGACGACCGTGCGGGTCGCGACGTCGATGGCGGAGATGTCGTCAGAGCCCTTGTTCACCACGTACACGCGGGTGCCGTCCGCCGACGCCGCGACGGCCGTCGGGGTGCTGCCCACGTTGATCGTGTCGACCACCGCGTTGGCGGTCGTGTCGATCACCGAGACCTTGCTCGGGCCGACGACGTCGTGCGTGACGTAGACGGACTTGCCGTCGCGCGTGACGACCACGCCGTCCGGGTTCTGGCCGACCGTCACGGTGGCGGTGACCGTCAGCGTGGCCGTGTCGACCACGGAGACCGTGCCGTCGGCGTAGTTCGTGACGTAGACGTGGCCGCCACCGGGGGCGACCGCGACACCCGCCGGGTGCGTGCCGACGGGAATGGACGCGTCGACCGTGTTGGTCGGCGTGTCGATCACGGTGAGCTTGCCTTGCACGGTGTTCGTGACGTACCCGCGGGTGCCGTCGAACGCCACCGCGGCCATGTACGGCGAGTTGCCACCGCTGTCGGCGACCGTCTCCGTCACCGCGTTCGTGGCCGTGTCGATGACCGACACACCACCGCCGTTGTTGGCGACATAGCCGAGCACCCGGCCGGCGGGAGCCGCCGAGGCCGGGGTCACCACCAGTGCCGCGGTGACGGCAGTCGCCGTCACCAGTGCGAGCAACCGCATGTTAAATGCCTCCTGGCGAGCGTAATCCCGACCTGATCACGACATCGCGACTGGCCGAGCGGACGTTAGCCGTTTTTCGAACCAGTGCCCGGCGTACTGCGCGTCGTTGTAGTTCTCGATCTCCGCGAAACCGTGCTTCGCATAGAGATTCCGCGCCTCGACCAGGTCGCTGCGCACGTCGAGTCGCAGCGTGGTGACTCCGCGTTCCAGCGCCGCCGCCTCGATCCCCCGCAGCAACGCCGACGCGGCTCCCTGCCCGCGGAAGGGTTTGCGCACGAACATCCTGGTCAGCTCGCCGATCCCGTCCCCCAGGAACCGCATCCCCAGGCACCCGGCGTCCTCGCCGTCGCGCGACACCACGAGGAACACCGGCACATCGCTGTCCTCCTCGTCGCGCTGGTACCCCTCGACCTCGGCGGCGACGTCGTCCTTCCCCCAATAACGGCCGATGATGTCCACGTAGTAATCGTGGTTGAGCGGTGAGTCCGCCGCCCAGACACCGGCCGTGACGATCCAGTTGTTCATGCGACCATCATCGGGAAGCCGTCCAGTGAATTGTGACCCAGGTCACTGGGACACTGGTGCCGCGGAATGCCAACTGGGGGCGTGATGTTCGCGGAGCTGTTCGACGAGCACGCCGGTCCGCTGCACAGATATCTGGCGCGACGGGTCGGTGTCGACGTGGCTGACGACCTCGTCAGCGAGACCTTCCTGGCGGCCATGCGCGGCAAGCAGGGCTACGACCCGGAACGGGGCAGCGTGGTCGGCTGGCTCTACGGCATCGCGACGAACCTGTTGCGCGGCCACGCGAAACGCGAGGTCCGGCTGTTGCGCACGGCCGAGCGGTACGGCATCGACCTCGCCGTCGCCGAGTCGCTGGAGCACACGGTGGTCAGCCGGATCGACGCCCGCTCGCACCTGCGGCTGATCGCAGGAGAGCTGGCGAAGATGTCCGACGGTGACCGCGACCTGCTGCTGCTCGTGTCGCTGGCCGGGCTGACCGTGCAGGAGGCGGCGCAGGCGCTGGACGTGAACGCCTCGACGGCCCGCTCCCGCCTGCACCGGCTGCGCACCAAGCTGAAGGAACTGGAGCTCCGCCATGCGTGACCTGCTGGACGACGACCTCGCCGAGCTGTTCCCGGTGCGGCCCGCCGACGACGTGCGGCTGGCCCGCCTGCGCGAGCAGCTGTTCGCCGAGAAGCCGAAGCGCCGCACGCGCAACTGGGTCGGCATCGCCGCGGCCGCCGTGGTGGTCGTGCTGATCGCCGGACTCGTGACGTTCCTGCGGCCGGGCCGCGTCGACACCCAGGTCGCCGAGATGCCGATCGCACCCGCCACGACGCTGGCCGAGGCGGCGGCCCTGCTCGAGGTGACCAGGGCGCCGCGCGGCAAGTACCGGCACATCACCTACGAGACCTGGCAGACGATCACCGGGCAGTTGTTGCCGGACAAGAGCGTGGGCGCCGCGCAGGTCCAGTTCATCACCGAGGTGTGGCTGCCCAGCGCGAAGGGCCAGCCGGTGCACATCACCCGCCGGACCACCGACCGGCAGCGCGCGATCGCCGGCGTCGCGGAGGCCCCCGTGGTCGGCGCGAACAAGGTGTACAAGGAACCCGCGCTGTGGAGCACGCTCTGCCCGACCACCCCGTGCCACGAGACGAGCCTGCTCGACCCGCTGAGCCTGAACCCCCAGGAGACGCTGGGCTCCGCCTCGGCGGCGTTGCTGTCGCCGTTCACCACCCACGACAAGAAGGCATCGCTCTACCGCCAGCTCGCCGCCATCCCCGGGATGCGGTACGAGAACGGCGCGGTGTCCGTCGACGGCAGCAAGATCAGCTTCACCATCGATCCCAAGACCGGCGAGATCGTCGGCTCGGAGGAACGCAGGCTGACGGCCAGTGAGCTCCTGCCCGCGGGCACCGTGATGCTGTCTGTGACCGTCACTTACGAGTGGACTGATCAGCGACCGTAGGGACAACGCGGCGCTCCAACTACGACGGCGGCCCGATCAGCGGCCGTCGTAGGACCGCGGCAGGTACCAGGCCAGGGCGGCGCGCACCTCGGCAACGTCACGCTCGCGCCGCCGCTTGGTCCGCTCGTGGGCGATCGGGAACACCCGCACGCCTCCGTGCGCGGCACCGAAGAAGCGGCGCGGTGCCGGGTCTTTCAGCCACACCACGACCCACGGCCGTTTCTTGTGCGGCACGACGCGCACCCGTGCCAGCTCGTACCACCAGTACTGGTGGAACTTGCCGTTGCGGGTGGTCGCGATGCCCTCGCGGCTGATCTCGATGACGACCTTGCGGCGGGCGGCGGCGCCGAAGAACCGCACCGCCCGCACCACCAGCACGCAGAACGCGGCCAGCGCCAGCAGCTGGGTGGCGCCGTTGGCCTTCGCGGCCGGGTCGGCGATCGCGGCGGCGAGCAGGCCCGCCGCGAGGTTCAGCGCGCCCCACGCCATCGGCACGATCCGCGACGTCGAGAACGTCGCCGCGGCGGGCGTCATCGGTGCGGGCAGTTTCGCGGTCGGCGGCTTCGGCGTGACGACCTGCGCGATCAGCCTGGTCACCTCGGCCGGCTCCGGGCGCCGGGCCGGGTCGCGGTGCATGCACTTCTGCACCAACGGCCGCAACGACTTCGGCACGCCCTCGAGGTCCGGTTCGCCGTGCGCGGCGCGGTAGAGCAGGGTCGCCGTCGGGCCCTCGCCGAACGGGCCCTTGCCCGTCGCGGCGTAGACCAGGACCGCGCCCAGAGCGAACACGTCGGACGGAGAACCGACCTCCTGGCCGGTGATCTGCTCCGGCGAGAGGAAGCCCGGCGTGCCGAACACCATGCCGGTCTCGGTCAGCGCGGTGTGCTCCATCGCCCGCGAGATGCCGAAGTCGATGACGCGCGGCCCGTCGGCGCCCAAGAGCACGTTGGACGGCTTGAGGTCGCGGTGCACGAGACCCGCCCGGTGGATCGCGGTGAGCGCCTCGGCCAGGCCCTCCGCGAGCCTGCGCAGGTGGTGTTCCGGTAGCGGGCCGTGCCGTTCGACGGCCTCCTGCAGCGTCGGGCCGGGCACGTACTCCGTCGCCATCCACGGCCGTGCCGCGCGCGTGTCCGCGTCCACGACCGCCGCCGTGCCCACCGACCCGACCGCGCGGGCCATCTGCACCTCGCGGCGGAACCGCTCGCGGAAGCGCGGGTCGTCGGCGAGCTCGGCGCGGGCCACCTTGACGGCGACCTGCCGTCCGTCGCTGCCTTGCCCCAGGTAGACCGTTCCCATGGCACCACGACCAAGCCTGCCGAGCAGCAGGTAGTCGCCTATGCGTTGTGGTTGGTCCACCTTCACCGGATCGAGGGTAGCGGGAACTGGCCGCCAATCCTCACATCTGAGTAGATCTACGTATCGTTGTCACCCATGGGTCGGACCCGCTTGTACCGCAACGGCGAACTCGTGGACCGGGACTTCCCGGTCGCCGACGTCGCGAGCCACCTCGAAGAGCCCGGCGCGGTGGTGTGGTTCGACCTCTGCGCTCCGTCCGAGGAAGAGATAGGTCTGTTGCGCGACGAGCTGGGACTGCACGAGCTCGCCATCGAGGACGCGTTCACCGAACGGCAGCGCCCGAAGGTCGACCGCTACCCGACCCACCTCTTCCTCTCCGTGTACGCGGTCGAGTACGGCGACGATCATGAGATCAAGACCACCGAGATCGACGTGTTCCTGACCGAACGCGCGTTGGTGACCGTGCGCGAGAACGAGTCGTACGAACTCACGGGTGTGCTCCGCCGGTGGGACAGCGCGCCGTCGCTGGCCACGTCCGGTGTCGGGTTCCTGCTGCACGGCCTGCTCGACGACGTCGTGGACGGCCACTACGCGGTGGCCCAGCGGATCGACGACGACATCGAGGCGCTCGAAGACCGGATCTACCAGGAGAAGCCGCACGTCGGCCGCAAGGCGCTCCAGCTGCGGCGGGCCCTGGTGCAGCTGCGCCGGGTCGCGTTGCCGATGCGGGAGGTCCTGGGGTCGCTGATGCACCGCGACCACTCCATCGTGGACGACGCGATGATGCCGTACTACCTGGACGTCAAGGACCACACGCTGTTCACCGCCGAGCTGACCGAGTCGATGCGCGAGCTGGTGGCGAACCTGCGCGAGGCCGAGGTGGCGGTGCAGGGCAACCGGCTGAACTCGATCATGAAGAAGGTGACCAGCTGGGCCGCGATCATCGCGGTGCCGACGGCCATCTCCGGGTACTACGGCATGAACGTCCCTTACCCCGGCTTTGAGCAGAAATGGGGCTTCTGGGCGGCCACCGTGGGTATCTTCGGCCTCTCCTACCTCCTGTACGTGATGTTCAAGCGACGCGATTGGCTGTGAGGACCGCCCCATCATGAAGATCCACCTGACCCGCCGGGACGAGCTCGCGATCATCACGATCGACGCGCCGCCGCTCAACCTGTACTCCCTCGACCTCGACGCCGAGTTCCACGAGGCCCTCGACGACCTCGGCGACGCACGGGCGTTGCTGGTCAACGCCGCCGGCAAGGTCGTCAGCGGCGGTGTCGACGTCTCGTTGTTCAGGGCGCAGGAGTACCGCGAGGAGGCACAGCAGCTGTTCGACCGCATGATGCTGCTGCCGCAACGGCTCGCCGCCCTGCCGATCCCGACCGTCTTCGCGGCGCACGCGCTGTGCCTGACCTGGGCGTTCGAGCTGGCGGTGGCGTGCGACCTGATCGTCGCGACGCCGAACGCGAAGTTCGGCCTGGTGGAGAAGGTCGTGGGCCTCACGCCGACGATGGGCGGCACGCAGCGCCTGGCCGCTCGCGCGGGCGTGGGTCGCGCGAAGGAGTTCGTGATGACCGGCGACCTGTACGACGCCGCGACGATGGAGCGCTGGAACGTGGTGAACCGCGTGCTGCCCGCCGACGGCTTCGCGCTCGCCTGCGAACAGCTCGCGCTGAGCCTCGCCGTCGGCCCGACGCAGGCGCACGCCGCGACCAAACAGGTCCTCGCTCATTTCGAGCACGGCGGCGTTCCGGAAGCCGATGCTCACGTCACGACGATCGCGGCCGCGCTGTACGACACCGAAGATCTGCCACGCGCTGTGCACAGCTTCCTCACAGACGGTCCCGGCCGCGCGACTTTCATTGGTCGCTGATCTCACTCATCAGAGATTCAAATGGCACAGTGATAAAACCGTGATCTACCTGCTCACACGGATGGAGCATTCCTACCGGGCAGGAAGATGATGTTGCGGCACAACGAGATCAGCTTGACTCCACCCGTCCGCACGTGCAGTGTGCTGACCGTTCACCGGCTGGTACGAAACTCCGTCGCACGAGTTTTGTACACATTCCGCAACGGCCGACGACACAATCAACGAGCGGTTCACGGTCCCCCGTCGTGAACGCGCGTGGAGGTAGAACCAGCGTGAAACTGAGATTGGCCGTTCTGCTGGCCGGTGGTGTCATCGCGTTAGCCGCCTGTTCCCCGACCAAGGCGGCCCAACCGACCCCCGTCGCCGGCAGCACCAGCGCCACCTCGACCAGCACCAGCAGTTCCTCCGCCGCCCCGAGCAGCAGCTCCGCGGCACCGACGAGTTCTTCGACGAAGACCGCCACCAACGGCCCCGTGCAGCCCCCGAACCCCGGCACCCCCGCGCCGGCCGGTTCACCCGGCTGGAAGCTCACCCAGGGCAACACCGGTCTCGCCGCGCACGGCCTGAACTGCGACTCCCTGCCTGCCTACACCGGCCCCTCCTCCCCCGCGGCGGGCACGGTCATCTCCGGCAAGCGCGTCGAGCAGGCGCTGACCCTGTTCGCCGGCAACATCACCATCGAGAAGTCGTGCATCCGCCCGACCAAGCTCAACGAGGCCGCCCCGCTGGTCACGACCAACGGCCCGTGCGGCAGCAACTCCTGCCAGGTCACGTCCGCGCCGGTGACCATCCGCGACTCGAACATCGACGGTTCGAAGCTGTCCGCGGGCACGATCGCGAAGTCCTGCGCGTTCCTCGGCGTCGGCACCCTGCAGCGCAACTACATCTCGGGCATGGGTTCCGGCATCTGCTTCTACAACACCGGGCACAGCCTCGACGGCCTCGCCGAGGGCAACTACGTCCGCGGCCTGCGCACGGCCGGTGACGCGCACAACGACGGCGCCACGGTCCGCGACTTCCCGCTGGACCGCAACGCCGGCCGCAAGCTGACGTTCCGCAACAACCGCATCGACTGCTCCACCGGCCAGGACACGGGTGCCCTGTTCATCCAGACCTACGGCGGCGACATCGACAACGTCACCGTCGAGGGCAACCTGCTGGAGGGCGGCGGCTACCAGCTCGGCCTGGAGTCGAGCCACGGCAACCAGTACGGCCGCAACATGCGTTCGATCAACAACCGGTTCACCGGCAGCGGCTGGGGCGCGGCGTACGTGACCGCGAACGGCGTCGGCTACAAGTGGGCCGTGTGGCAGGACAACTTCCTGCTGGACATGAACGCGGCGGACGCGAAGGGCAAGCCCGCGGGCTCTCCCTGACTTGCTGGCGCGAAAAGCACGTTCGGGCCGCTAGATGGCCCGAACGTGCTTTTCGCGCCAAAGGAAGCGATCCTGTGGAGTGCCGAGCCCTACCCGTTCTCCCGGTACTTGAGCCAGCGCGAGCTCAACCCGTCCCAGATCTCCTGGTACTGCTGGAACATCTCCCGCACCCGCTCGGGGTCGATCTCCGCGGCCGGGTGCGCGGCGATGTAGTACTCCAGGTCGTCCTGCAGCCGGTGGAACCGGTAGCTGGCCTCCTCCATCAGCACCCACAGCGACCGCCAGGCGAAGAACGGCTCCAGGGCGGACACGACCGTCACCACGGCGACGAGCGAGAACGCCGTGCCGGTCCAGGGATCGAGGTTCTGCAGCCCGAGGATGATCGTCGACGCGGCCGAAAGGACCAGCGTGGTGAGCCGCACGGCCACGGATTTCCAGCGGAACCTGTGCTTGCGGGAGCGGGCGTAGGTGTGGCCGCGTTCGATCTGGTCGCGGAGGTGGTTGGCGAGTTCCAGCGGCTTCAGGCCGGACGGCAAGTCGGTCACGTGGCGCAGAATAGTGAGCGGGTACGGTCCCGGCGTGCAGTTCGCCGGACCCAGAACCCTGCTCGTCGTCCACGCCCATCCCACCGACGAGTCGGTGCACACGGGCGGCGTGCTGGCGCACTACGCGCGTGACGGCGCCAGAACCGTGGTGATCACCTGTACCGGCGGCGAGTTCGGGATCGGGCCGGGCGGCACCAGACCCGGCGATCCGGGGCACCACCCCCAGGCCGTCTCCGCGCACCGCAGAGCCGAGTTGAAGGCGGCGTGCGACGTGATGGGCATCGCGGACCTGGAAACGCTGGGCTACCACGACTCCGGCGCGAGCGGCGAGGTGCCGGACGCCGGGTTCTGCGCGGTACCGGCGGACACCATCGCCGGGCGGATCGCCGCGCTGATCGAGCGCTACCGGCCGCAGGTCGTGATCACCCACCACAGCCCGCACCGCGACCACATGCACGCGTTGAGGGCTACCAAGCTGGCCATCTACCGCACCGGCATCCCGGCCAAGCTCTACCTGACGGCCCGCGAAGGCGCCACCGCGGTCGACATCAGCGCGGTGGCCGGCGTGAAGCGCGAGGCGCTGCGGTGTCACGCCAGCCAGGGACCGGACGAGGCGTTCGCCGTGCGGGAGCACTACTTCCGCGATCTGGACACGACGAACGCCCCGCTCCCGGAGACGGACCTGTTCGCCGGTGTGACGAACCACGGTCCGGATCTGCCTCGCTGGGGCCCCGCTGAGGTTTCGGCGCAGGCCTCGCCGAGGCCTCGTTAGATCCCAAGCCCGCCCAGCAGGCCGCTGACGACGTCGGCGAGCTTGGCGATGAGACCGCTGGCCTGAGCTACGAGACCGCTGATCGTGTCCATGAGCGCATCCACGATGGGAACCTCCCCGACGAATCCCGGCGGGCTGGTCCCGCCGGGGTGTTGCCGGAGATCAAAGCGCTAGCACACGACCACCGCTCGCCTTGTCACACCATTGAGCTAAAAGGACTGTCTCAAATGGACCGAACTTCCGTCTTTCAGGGGCGTCCGAGCGACGTGCACGTGAAGCCCGCACGGCGAATGACGTCCGGGTCCAGAATGTTGCGCGTGTCCACGACGACCGGCTGGCGCACCAGTTCGGCCAGCCGCGCCCAGTCCAGCGAGCGGAAGTCCGGCCACTCGGTCAGCACGACCAGCGCGTCGACGTCCTTCGCGACCTGGTACGGATCGTCCACAACGGACACCGCGGCGAGGTCAGTGCCGCCGGACAGCGCCGGGTCGTAGCCCACGAGTTCGGCGCCCGCCTGGTTGAGCAGCGCCGCCACGGACAGGGCCGGCGAGTCGCGCAGGTCGTCGGTGCCCGCCTTGAACGTGAGGCCCAGCAGTCCCAGTCGCACGTGGGACAGCGAGCCGCCGCGCTTGCCGGTCACCGCGAGCCGGATCTTCTCGACCATCCGCAGCCGCTGGCGCTCGTTCGTGTCGATCGTGGCGCGCAGCAGGCGGAACTCGAAGTCGGCGGCGTCGGCGACCTGGAGCAGCGCGTGCGTGTCCTTGGGCAGGCACGACCCGCCCCAGCCCGGGCCGGGGTTGAGGAACGCCTGGCCGATGCGCCGGTCGTAGCCCATGCCCTCGGTGACGTCGGTGATGTTCGCGCCGAGCCGTTCGCACAGCTCCGCGACGGCGTTGACGTACGACAGCTTCATGGCGAGGAAGCAGTTCGCCGCGTACTTGACCATCTCGGCCGACGCCGCGTCGGTCAGCACCGTCGGCGCGCCGAGGCGGGCGTACAGCGCCGCGACGCGCTCGGCCGCGTCCTGCTGGTCGCAGCCGACGACGATGCGGTCCGGGTTCAGGAAGTCCTTGACCGCCGAGCCTTCGCGCAGGAACTCGGGGTTCGAGACGACGGCGACGTCGTCGCGCCGCAGCAGCTCCGCGGTGCGCACCGCCGTGCCGACCGGAACCGTGGACTTGTTCACGATCACGCAGCCGGACGGCAGCAGGTCGCGGGTCTCGTCCACAACGGACTCGACGGCCTTCAGGTCCGCGATGCCGCCGACGCCCATCGGCGTCGGCACGCAGAGGAACACGACCTCGGCGTCGGCCACCGCGGCGGAGGCGCCCAGCACGAAGGTCAACCGGCCGGACGCGAGGCCCTCGGCGACCAGCTCCGCGAGACCCGGCTCGAGGATGTCGACCTCGCCGCGCGAGAGCCGCTCGATCTTGGCCGCGTCGACGTCCGCGCACACGACCGCGTGGCCGAGTGAGGCGAGGCAGGCGCCGGTGGTCAGCCCGACGTAGCCGGTGCCGACGACCGCGATCCTTCTGACGAACATCATTCTCCCGTTCGGTTCACGGCGAACGCGCGGAGCACGGCGTCGTCGCTCACGTCGATCATCTTGTTGCCCCACTGGTCGCTGCCGGCGCCCAGCTCGGGCCTGCCGTCGGGGAACGGTCCGCGCGAGGCGAAGCCGGTGAGCCCGTCGAACACGGCCACGTAGTTCTCGGCCTGGGGGCGCCAGTCGAGCTCGGCCTCGCAGCGCCGCCTGCCCTCGAAGCCGAGGCGGCCGCGGCGCTCCGCGTCGTCGAGCAGGTCGAGCAGCGCCGTGGTGAACGCCTCGACGTCACCCGGCTCGACGAAGACGGCGCAGTCGCCGGCCGACACCACGGTCTCCGCCAGCCGGTACGTGACGACCGGCAGCGCGTAGGCCATGTACTCCATGGTCTTGTTCATAGTGGACACGTCGTTCAAAGGCGACAACGGGTCCGGGCCCAGTCCGGCGGAGGACGTGGACAGGTAACGGGTGATCTGTTCGGGCCCAACACGTCCGGTGAACTCGACGTACGGGTCGAGCCCCCAGGCCGTGGCCTGCTTCTTCAGGTCTTCGAGGCAGTCGCCGAAGCCCAGCAGCGCGAACCGGACGTCGGTGCGGCCGCGGTCGAAAACGACCCTCTTCGCGACTTCCAGGACGCCGTCAACGCCGTCCTGCGGGCCCATGATTCCCAGATAGGCCACCAAGTGTTTGCCGCCGCGTCGGAGCTCGTCCACGCCCTCGACAGGTCGCATCACGGTGGTGTCCGGGCCGGAGCGCACGACGGTGGTGTGCTCGGGCGGCACGGAACCCCGCGTCCACGCGATCTTCTGGTACGAGGTGTTGGTCGACGTCACCCGGTTGGCCGTGCGGAACGTCCGGCGCTCCAGCCACTTGAGGATCCGGTACTGCACTTTGCCCGCGACGCCCTTGGGCTCGCCGAACCGCGAGAGGAAGACCTCGGGGTTGAGGTCGTGGTGGTCGAAGACGAACTTGACGCCGCCCAGCCGCCACAGCAGCGCGAGGGCCCAGTAGGTGTCCGGCGGGTTGCACGCCTGCATCACGTCGAACCGGCGGCGCGCCCGCACCTTCACGCTCAGCAACGCGGTGCGCACCCAGCAGTACAGGAACTCCCAGGCGTAGCCCAGCGCACCCTCGGCCTGGGGCGGCGGAGCGTACTTGTACAGGTGCACTCCGTCGAGGAGTTGGTAAGCGGGGTCACCGGGACCCTTGGGGCAGATCACCGAAACCTCGTACCCGGCGGCGGTGAGTGCGCGGCACTCCAGCCACACCCGGCGGTCCAGCGGCACGGGGAGGTTCTGCACGATGATCAACACGTGCGGCGATGACGTCACGCTTTGGTTCTCGTTCCAGAGGGCAAAACGGTTACAGCTTCCGCCGATCTCGTAACGGGCGTTCGGAAACACTCGATGTAGCGGGCACAAGCCCCAAAGCGAGGAGCGGTTGTGGAACGGTCACCTGTCGCGGTGGTCATCGTCACGTACCAGAGCGAACAGGTCATCGAGGGGTGCCTGGACTCGCTGCCGGACGACGTGAAAGTGATCGTCGTCGACAACGCTTCCACTGACGGCACTGTGGCGCTCGCCACTCGTCCGGGCGTGCAGATCGTGCGAAATCCCGTGAACGGCGGATACGCCGCGGGTGTGAATCTGGGCATCAAAGCCGCAGAGGGCCACGACGTTTTGGTGCTCAACGCCGACATCCGGTTGCACGACGGAGCCGTCGAGACACTCCGCGCCGCCGACCGGCCCATCGTCGTTCCCCGTCTGGTCGACGAGGGCGGTGCGCTGGCCCACTCGCTGCGCCGCAAGCCCCGTGCAGTCGGAGCGTTCGCGGAGGCCCTGATCGGCGGTGGCCGCGCCGGCCGGATCGGGCTCGGCGAGACGGTCACCGATGCCAAGGCCTACCAGCACGCGCACGCCGCCGACTGGGCGACCGGCTGCGCCTGGCTCATCAAGCGCGAGGTCATCGAGCGGCACGGCCTTTTGGACGAACGGTACTTCCTCTATTCGGAGGAAACCGACTACATGTTGCGCGCCGGCGGGGTGTGGTTCGAGCCACGTGCGCAGGTCGTGCACATCGGCGGCGAGGTGTCCACGAACGCACGCCTCTGGTCGATGCTCACCGCGAACAAGGTCCGGCTGCACCGCGAGCAGCACGGCCGGTTCGCCGCGTTCTTCATGTGGCTCGCGATGGTGGTGAACGAGGGGCTGCGGGCGCGGTCGCCGAAGCACCGCACGGCGTTGAAGGGGCTGTTCGGCATGCGGCAGTGGCCGGAGGAAGTGGCCTCGGAGGGCCCGAGCTACCTGTGCTTCTCGGCGCAGGACTGGTGGTACCACAACCGGGCGCACTCGGACTTCCAGCTGCTGCGCCGCGTCGCGAAGCACCGCAAGGTGTTGCTGGTCAACAGCATCGGCCTGCGGATGCCGTCACCGGGCAAGAGCACGCAGTTCCTGCGCCGGATCCTGCGCAAGGCCAAGAGCGTCGCGATGCTGGTGCGCCGGCCGATCCCGGAGACGCCCAACTTCTACGTGATGACGCCCGCTCCCCTGCCGTTTTACGGCAAGCCGTGGCTGCGCAAGCTGAACTCCGTGCTGGTACGCACGCAGGTCCGCGCGGTGTGCTTCTTCCTGCGGATGGGCACGCCGGTCGTGGTCGCGACGATCCCCACCGCGTGGGACGTCGTGAAGCCCATGCGGCACAGGGGTCTCGTCTTCAACCGCTCGGACCGGCACTCGGCGTTCCCCGAGGCCGACCAGGGCACCATCGCCGCGCTGGAGAACCAGCTGCTGTCCAATTCGGACACCGTGCTCTACGTTTCCCGCGCCCTGCAGGAGGAAGAGTCCGCGCTGACCGGTCAGCGCGCGCACTTCCTCGACCACGGCGTGGACGTCGACCACTTCACCCGCCGCACCGGGCTGCCCGCCGACATCGCGTCGATTCCGGGGCCGCGCATCGGTTTCTTCGGCAGCCTCGACGACTACCTGGTCGACTTCGACCTGATCGAACGGGTCGCGCAGGAGTTCCCCGAGGCGTCCGTGGTGCTGATCGGTGACGCCACCTGCTCGATGGAGCGCTACGAGAAGTACCCCAACGTGCATTGGCTGGACTTCCGTTCGTACGAGCAGATTCCCGGCTACGGCTCCGGTTTCGACGTGGCGCTGATGCCGTGGCTGGACAACGACTGGATCAAGCACGCGAACCCGATCAAGATGAAGGAGTACCTGGCACTCGGCCTGGCCGTGGTGTCCACGGACTTCCCCGAGGTCGAGCGGTACTCCGACGTCATCCGGATCGCCTCCGGCGAGGCCGACTTCATCGACCAGATCAGGCTCACTCTCAAGGACGGCGGCCTGAAGACCCCGGCCGAGCGGCGTGCGGCCGTGCTGACCTCGTCGTGGGACTCCCGCGCACGGGAACTCATGAAGCTCGCGGAGGATCGCTGACATGTGCGGAATCGCAGGCGTCAGACGGTTCGACGGCGCGCCCGTCTCCCGCGAAGTGCTCGCGGAGATGGCGAAGCGGCTGCACCACCGGGGCCCGGACGACAACGGGTTCTGGTCGGACGGCTCGATCGGCTTCGCCCACACCAGGCTCTCGATCATCGACCTCGCCGGGTCGCCACAGCCGATGGCGGGCGCGTCGGGCACCACGCAGATCGCGTTCAACGGCGAGATCCTGAACTACAAGCAGCTGCGCACCGCGCTCGCGTACCCGTTCCGCACGCAGGGCGACACCGAGGTGCTGCTCGCGCTGTACGAACAGCACGGGCCTGCCGGGGTGGCCAGGCTGCGCGGCCAGTTCGCGTACGCCATCCACGACGCGAAGACCGGCGAGACGCATCTGTTCCGCGACCGGCTGGGCATCCTGCCGCTGTACTACTACGCGGACTCGAAGATGTTCGCGTTCGCGTCCGAGATCAAGGCGCTGCTGCCCGCGATCGGGTCGCCCGAGGTCGACCAGGAGTCGCTGCACGACTACCTGGCACATCGCTCGGTCCCCGCGCCGTACACGCTGCTGCGCGGCGTGCGAAAGGTGCCGCAGGGCCACCACCTGGTCGTTTCGGCCAACGGTGAGGTCAGGACGTCGCCTTACTGGGAACTGCCGCGCGAGTCGCAGATCCGGTCCGTGACGCCGCAGGAGGCCGTCCGGCTGGTCGACGAGGCGCTGACGGCGTCGGTGCGGGACGCGCTGGTGGCGGACGTGCCGGTCGGCGCGTACCTGTCCGGCGGCGTGGACTCGTCGCTGATCACCGCGCTGGTCGCCCGTGAACGCAACGGCGCCCCGCTGCACACGTTCTCCGCCGGCTTCGGCGACCCCCGCGTCGACGAGATCCACTGGGCCGAGAAGGTCGCCGGGATCGTCGGCAGTCAGCACCACAACGTCATCGTGACCGCCGACGACTTCCGCGACAGCTGGGCGAAGCTGTCCTGGCACCGCGACGCGCCGCTGTCCGAACCCGCCGACGTGGCCGTGTTCCGGCTCGCCGAGCTCGCCCGCCGGGACGTGAAGGTCGTGCTGTCGGGTGAGGGCAGCGACGAACTGTTCGGCGGCTACCCGAAGTACCGCTTCGCCGCCGCCACCCGCTACGCCGGCGCACTGCCGTCGTTCGCCCTGCGCCGCCTGGAGAAGGCCCTGCCGGCGTCGAAGGCCCGGCTGGGCATCGCGCTGCGGGCGATCGCGGAACCCTCGTACGCCGAACGCATGCGAGGCTGGTTCGCCCCGTTCACGGTGGCCGAGCGGGCCGCGCTGCTGGGCGGGCCGGCCACTCGGTCGGTGCTGGCGCCGTACCTCGACGGGCGCGGGGATGCGTTGCGGCGCATGCTCTACGCCGACTCCCACACCTGGCTCGCGGACAACCTGCTGGAACGCGGCGACCGCATGTCGATGGCCGCGTCGCTGGAGCTGCGGCCGCCGTTCCTCGACCACCGGGTCGCCGAGCTCGCGTTCTCGTTGCCCAGCAACGTGAAGGTGCGCGGCGGCAAGACCAAGTGGGTCGTCAAGGAGGTGGCGCGCCAGCACCTGCCGGCCGAGATCGTGGACCGGCCGAAGTCCGGCTTCAAGGTGCCGCTGGACGCGTGGTTCCGCGACGGCCTGCGGGACATGGCCTACGACCTGCTGACCGGCCCCACGTCGTTCGTGGGCAAGACCTTCGACCGGGCCGCGGTGCGCTCGCTGCTCGACGACCACGACTCGGGTGACCGCAACGAGCAGCCGCGCATCTGGACGCTGCTGTCGCTCGAGGTGTGGCACCAGACCCTGAGCTGGTAGGCCGCCCATGTACGTCGCCTCGTCACGGCCGGGCCGGACCGACTTCCGCAAACGGTTGCCGGGCACCGTGTTCGCGCTCGGCACGGTCAGCCTGCTCACCGACATCTCCGCCGAGATGATCACCGCGTTCCTGCCGGTGTACCTGCTCTTCACCCTCCAGCTGGGCTACGCGCAGTTCGGCCTGCTGGACGGCATCTACACGGGTGCCACGGCGGTGCTCCGGCTGGTCGGCGGGCACGTGTCGGACCGCTTCCGCAGGCCCAAGGCGGTCGCGGCGGCCGGGTACGGCCTCTCCGCCGCGACGAAGGTCTTCTTCCCGCTGGTCGGCGGCTCGCCGTTCGGGATCGGCGCGCTGATGGCCGCGGACCGGGCGGGCAAGGGCATCCGGACGGCGCCGCGTGACGCGATGATCTCGCTGGCCACCCCGGAGGACCGGCTCGGCGCGGCGTTCGGCGTGCACCGCAGCATGGACACGGTCGGCGCGCTGCTCGGCCCGCTGGTGACGTTCCTGCTGCTCGCCCAGATCGGCATGGTGCCGGGACCGATCTTCGCGGTGTCCGCGGCGTTCGCGGTCATCGGCCTGATCGTGCTGATCTCGTTCGTGCGCGAGACGCCGGCGACCACGAAGCCCAAGGGCCCGCGGCCGTCGTTCAAAGCCGGGCTGGGACTGCTCACCGACACGAAGTTCCGGCGGACCACCATCTCGGCCGGTCTGCTCGGGCTCGCGACCGTGTCGGACGCGTTCGTCTACGTGCTCGTGCAGAAGGCGACGAACATCTCGCTGGGCTACCTGCCCCTGCTCCCGCTCGGCACGGCGGTCGTCTTCCTCGCGGCCGCCGCGCCCCTCGGGAAGCTCTCGGACAGCATCGGGCGCTGGCGGATGTTCCTGATCGGCCACGGGCTGCTGCTGGGCGTGTACGCGCTGCTGTTCATCCCGGAAGGCGGGATGGGCGTGGCGATCGCCGCGCTGCTGCTGCACGGGCTGTTCTACGCGGCCACCGACGGCGTGCTGTCGGCGAAGGTGAGCGAGTCGGCGCCGGAATCACTGCGGGCGTCGGGGCTGAGCGTCGTGCAGACCGGGCAGGCACTGGGCCGGCTGGTGTCGTCCGTCTCATTTGGACTGCTGCTGCAGTACGCGTCCTTCGGAACCGGTGTGACGGTGGCGCTCGTCACGCTCACCGTCACCCTCGTGGTCGCTTACGGAATCAACCGCGAGCAGCCAGCTTCTGCTTGATGGCCTCGAAGCCACCCTTGCCGAGCACCTTCATGGCCGCGTTCTTGGCGGCCACCCGGCCGGAGTCGCGGACGAACCGGACCGGCTGGGCGACCAGACGGTCCTGTGCCACTGCGCTGAACGCGGGCGTGCCGACGTCGTCCAAAGAGGCCCCGAACGCGGCCTTGTAGGGCTCGGGCGAGACGA
The DNA here is from genome assembly GCF_044455585.1 of Lentzea sp. NPDC051213. Lineage (NCBI taxonomy): Bacteria > Bacillati > Actinomycetota > Actinomycetes > Pseudonocardiales > Pseudonocardiaceae > Lentzea > Lentzea sp. NPDC051213. Next base: position 55,817 of record NZ_JBITEX010000001.1, on the reverse strand, counting down.
GGCGGCCACGGGTGCGGTTGGACACGTTGCCGCCGTGCACGACCTGCAGCCAGCCCGGCGCGCCGCCCAGTTCCACGACCGGGAAGTGCAGGTGCATGTGGTTGTGCCAGTGCGCCCAGCACGTCACGGGCTCGTCCCACGTCTCGCGGACCGAGACGAACGCGTTGTGCCGGTCCACCCGGTGGTACAGGCCTCCCGGCGACTTGATCAGGCCGTTGACCAGGTAGTACGCCGCCGTGGTGGTCGGGCGGGGTGCAGCGCAGAGGCGTTCGACGAAGTCGGTGGCGAGACCGTCGTCGTTGTCCAGGTTCGTGGTGACCAGCTCATCGCCGATCTGCCCGAAAAGGGACCGGATGTCCGATCGCAGCTCTGCTCGCGAGACCTCCGCGCGGTACACGGGTGTGTACGCGTCGCCGTGCTCGGCGATCTTGTCCTTGAGCCATTGCGGTGATTCGGGGTCGAAGTAGATGAGCCACTTCGACCGTTTGTCGGTCTGGCCGACCACCGACGGCAGGCAGTAGCGCTCGAACAGCGCAACGCGCTCGGTGAGCCATCCTTCCTTTGCCCGGACGTAGCTTTCGGCGCCCTTCGACGGCAGGTTGAAACGCGTCAGGATGACGTGGTCCATGACTCCCCTTACTCCGGTCATCGCCTACATCGTCCGAAGGGCCCAAAACGTTGCGGGGCTAACGAAAGCGCGGCCGTACCGATAGCTAAGTTGTGCCAACGCTTCCCACAGTGGACGTCGTGATCCCCTGTTACAACTACGCCCACTTCCTGCCCGCGTGTGTCCGCAGCGTCCTCGACCAGCCAGGCGTGGACGTGCGGGTCCTTGTGATCGACGACACGTCCTCGGACAACACGCCTGAGGTGATGGCCGAGCTGATGGCCGCCGACAAGCGCGTCGAGGGACGCCGGCACGAGGTGAACAAGGGGCACATCGCCACCTACAACGAGGGTCTGCTGGAGTGGGCCGGCGCCGACTACACGGTGCTGCTGTCCGCGGACGACCTGCTGGCGCCCGGCGCACTGCTGCGCGCGGCCGAGGTCTTCGAGCGCAACCCCGAGGTGGGCATGGTCTACGGGCGGGTCGTCTACTACAACGACCACAACTCGTTGCCGAAGGTCACCCAGCTGCCCACGACGTCGCGCGTCTGGGCGGGCGAGCAGTGGATCGAGAACCGCTTCCGCAGCAGCCGCAACGTGATCTCCTCGCCGGAGGTCGTGGTGCGCACCAAGATCCAGCAGAAGGTCGGCGGCTACCGCGCGGACCTGCCGCACGCGGGCGACCTGGAGATGTGGCTGCGCATCGCGGCCGTGTCCGACATCGGGTACGTCAGCGGCAAACCCGGCGCGTACTACCGGGTGCACGAGAACTCGATGATGCGCACGACGTTCAAGTCGGTGTTCGCCGACCTGGAGCAGCGCCGCGACGTGTTCGACCTCGTGCTGGAGCAGAACCCCGGCCTGCCCTCGAGGCTCAAGCCGTTGGCGCGCAAGGCGATCGCGAGTGACGCGTTGTGGCGCGCGGTCCGGCTGCACGACCGCGACCAGCTCGACGGCACCGAGCAGGAGCTGCTCGACTTCGCCCGCGAGACCTACCCCGCGGTGGAGGAACTGCCCGAGTACCGGGCCCTGCTGCGGCGCAAGAAGTTCAGCCCGTCGTTCCTGAGCCGCACCCAGCTGTTCCTCGCGCCGCACGCGGTGAAGCGCGCCAGGCTGTGGGCCGGCACGCAGCGCTGGAAGTGGCGGGGCGAGTGGTGAGCACGCAACAACTCGAAGGCAAGGTCTCCAGCGCCATCCGCTGGAGTGCCGTCAACTCGCTGCTGCAACGGCTCGCCGCCGTCGGCATCAGCGTCCTGCTCGCCCGCCTCATCGCCCCCGAACAGTTCGGCGTCTTCGCGGTCGCCCTGGTCGTGCTCAACATCGTGCTGAGCGTGTCCGAGCTCGGTGTCAGCGCGGCCCTGGTCCGCCACAACGGCCCGGTCGAGGAGATGGCGCCGACCGTCACGACGCTGTCGCTGGCGTCCGGCACGCTGCTGGCGTTGATCTGCGTGGCCGGCGCACCGTGGTTCTCGAACGCGATGGACGCCCCGGAAGCGGCCGGCGTCATCCAGCTCATGTCGATCGCGCTGGTCGTCGCCGGCGCCACCGCCGTGCCGGGCGCGATGATGCAGCGGAACTTCCGGCAGGACCACAAGTTCTACGCCGACACCGCCGCGTTCGTCTGCGGCACCGCGGTCGCCGTCGTGCTGGCGCTGATGGGGTTCGGCGCGTGGAGCCTCGCGTGGCAGCGGATCGCGCAGAACCTCTCGGCCGCGGTCATCATGTTCTGGCTCACCAAGGACCGCTTCCGCCCGGGCTGGAACCCGGTCCAGGCGAAGGAACTGCTGGCGTTCGGCCTCCCGCTGGCAGGGTCGAGCCTGCTGATCTTCGGCGTGATGAACGTCGACTACATCGTGGTCGGCGCGATGCTCGGCACCGTGCAGCTGGGCTTCTACCTGCTGGCGTTCAACCTGGCGAGCTGGCCGGTGGCGGCGTTCTCCGCGCCGGTCAGGAGCGTCTCGCTGGCCGCCTTCTCCAAGGTCCGCGAAGACCCCGAGCTGTTCCAGAAGTCGTTCGGCCGCGCGCTGGGCCTCCTGGCGCTCGTCACGGTGCCCGCGTGCGTGCTCCTGGCCGCACTGGCCGAGCCGCTCATCCGCGTGGTCTACGGCGAGCGCTGGGCACCCGCGGCGACCGCTCTGGCGTTGCTGGTGCTGCTCGGCGCGGTCAGGGTGGCGTTGGAACTCGGCTACGACTTCCTGGCGTCCGCGGGCCGGTCGCGGGCCATCCTGGTGATCCACCTGGTGTGGCTGGGCGCGCTGGTGCCGTTGCTGGCGCTGGGCGCGAAGCTCGACGGCATCCGCGGGGTCGCGGCGGCGCACGTGATCGTCGGCGTGCTGGTCATCACGCCCGCGTACCTGATCGCGTTCAAGCCCTACGGCGTCCGCGCCGGAGCGCTCGGCGCGCGCCTGCTCAGGCCGTTCCTCGGCGGCGTGCTCATGGTCGTCGTGGTGCTCGGGGTCCGGAACGTGATCGACAGCGAGCTGCTGCAGATCCTCGTCGGCGGCGCGCTCTCGTGCCTCGCCTACGCGCTCGTGGTGTTCCCGATGAGACACGAAATCCTTGGCGTGTTGCGGAGGAAGGCGTCATGAGGCGGCTCAGACAGGTCACGAAGATCGTCCGCGAGCAGGGCCCGCGCCAGTTGGGTGTCCGGTTGCTGACCGCCGCGACGCGCCGGCTCGGTGCCGAGGGCGAAGAGCTGCCCGTGCGGCTGGAGGACGTCCGCAAGGCCGACGTCGAGTCGCGCAGGCCGGTCGTGATCCCGCCGATCCCGCAGGACGGCAAGCTCACGATCAACTGGGTGACCACTCCCCCGTCCAAGGGATCCGGCGGCCACACCACGATGTTCCGGCTCGTCCGGCACCTCGAGTCGCTCGGCCACGACTGCAGGCTGTACCTGTACGACACGTTCGGCAACACGGTCGCCGACCTCGAACCCGGTATCAGGGACGCGTTCCCGTTCTTCAAGGGCTCGATCCACGACGTGACCGAAGGCATGGCGGACGCGCACGCGGTGTTCGCGACGGCGTGGATCACCGCGTACCCGGCGTTCAACGACCCGTGCGCGGGCAAGAGGTTCTACCTCGTGCAGGACTACGAGCCGTGGTTCTACCCGTCCGGCGGGCTCTACGCGCTGGCGGAGAACACCTACCGGATGGGCATGCACGGCTTCACGGCCGGGCGGTTCCTCGCCGACAAGGTCCGCGACGAGCACGGCATGCCCGCCGACCACTTCGACTTCGGCTGCGACGCCGACCGGTACCGACTCGGTTCCGAGCAGCGCGACGGCATCGTGTTCTACGCGCGCCGCAAGGCACCGCGGCGTGCGTTCGAGCTCGGCCTGCTCGCGCTGGAGGTGTTCGCCGAGAAGCACCCGGACGTCAAGATCCACGTCTACGGCGAGAAGATCGGGCAGCTCGGACCGCAGTTCGTCGACCACGGCCTGGTCACGCCGGACGAGCTGAACTCCATCTACAACCGGTGCTTCGCCGGGTTGTCGCTGTCGATGACCAACGTGTCGCTCGTGCCGCACGAGATGCTCGCGGCCGGGTGCATCCCCGTCGTGAACGACGCGCACTTCAACCGCGTGGTCCTGGACAACGACCACGTCCGGTACGCGGCACCCACCCCGCACTCACTGGCGCGTGCGCTGTCCGAAGTGGTCACATCGCCGGACTTCGGCGCGATCGCCGCGGCGGCCGCGTCCAGTGTGGAGGGACGTTCGTGGGAAGCCGCCGGTCATGAACTGGAGAAGGTGCTTCGCCGCGAACTGTCTACATGACCGGGGACGGCGACGTGGCGTCGGGGATCAGCACGGTCGCCGGCTGCGAACCGTCCGCGGGCACGACGTGAACCGCGGGCAGCTTGGCGTTCTTGGGCACCGCGGCGAACGCGAGCTCGTTGGAGTTGAGCCAGGTCGCCTGGTCGTCGATGCCGGCGGTGCCGGGCAGCCGCTTCTCCGTGCCGGAGGCGAGGTCGAGCACGGCCAGGTCCCACGGACCGAGCCGGCCGATGCGCTTCTTGTAGGCGACCTTCGTGCCGTCCGGCGAGAGCGACGGGCACTCGGCGTCGCGGCGCAGCGACGTGACCGTCTTGGCCACCAGATCGCCCTTCACGAGCCACGTGAAGCCACCGCTGGCGAGCGTGGCGTAGAAGGTCCGGTCGTCGGAACCGACGGTCAGGCCCCAGTAGTTGATGTCACGCGCGGTGAGCGGGGAACCTTCCACAGTGGCGGCGAAGTGCTCCAGCGACTCGACGGACTCACCGGTGCGCACGTCGTAGAACCCGGTGCGGGTGGAGAACCCGCCGGGCACCGAGTACGAGTCACCCGTGACGAAACTCGTCCACGACACCACGTTCCCGGACCGCGACACCTTCGCCCTGCTCGGGATGCCGGGCAGGGCCACCGACTTGACCTGCTGACCGGCGCGGCTGATCTCGGCGGCGTAGGACGGGCCGGGGCCCGACAGCTTGAGGCACACCCTCGAGTCCCCGGCGACGTAGAACCGCTGGCAGGCAAGCTCTGTCTGGGTGCGGGCACCGCCCTCGGCGAGCTTCTCCACCCGGTTCTGCCCGCCGGCGAGGTCGACGAAGAGCAGATCACCGGTCTTGGCCTGCGACACGTGCTCGGAGCCGGCCACCGGCTCGTTCGCGTCGGTGGCGGCCGTGACGACGTAAGCCGCTGTCCCGCCGACGACCACGAGAATGGCCGCGACGGTCACGGTCAGTCGTCCAACACGCATGCTGCTGCCTCCAGGGTTCCCTACCTTCATCGCCGAACTGCTACGGCCTGTAACAGTTGGCGGCTCACCCCGATTTTCCAGGCAGGCGATACCCTACGAACATCGAGCGCGCAAGACCGAGCCGCGGAGCGGGGTTTTTAGATGGACTTCTGGGGAACCGTACGAGTGCTGCGGCGGCGGTGGTACATCGCCCTGCCCGCAGTGCTGCTCACGGGAGTCCTCGCCCTGTCCGTGTACATCTCGGTACCGACCCGCTACGAGTCGACCGGCGTGCTGGTGCTGACCTCCCCCGCGGCCGGCGGACGGTACTCGGAGAAGACGAAGCCCGAGGACGTGGTCAGGGTCAACCCGCTGCTGCAGTTCGACGGCAGCCTCACCACCACCGCGCAGATCCTGACGCAGGTGCTGGGCGACCCGAAGACGCACGAGGAGCTCGCGGGCAAGGGCTCGACGGCGACCTACACCGCCAACACCGGCCCGGTGGGCGGACCGCTGCTGTTCGTCACGACCGAGGCCGACTCGGCGGAGTCGGCGCAGGGCCTGGTCGGCAAGGTGCTGGAACGCACGATCGCCGAGCTCGCGGGGCAGCAGAAGGCCCTCAACGCGCCGGAGCAGACGTTCATCACGGCCCAGACCCTGGTCCAGCCGACCACGGCCGAGGCCAAGGTCGGCGGCAAGGTCCGGTACGTGGGCGCGGCGACAGTCGTGTTGCTGCTGCTGACCATCGCCTCGACGTTCGCCGCCGACTCGATGCTGCTGAAGATCAAGCGCCGCAAGGACAAGGAAGCCGCGGCGGCGTCCGAAAAGGACGCGCCGCCTCCCGCACCGTTGACGCCGTCGGCACCTCCGGCCCGGCAGCATCCCCAGCCGCTGGGGCAGAACGGGCAGCACCGGCCGCAGAACCAGAACGTGCACAACGCGCACCAGAGGACCGTGATCATCCCCGCGCCGAAGCCCCCGAACCCGGCATGGCCGACCAAAGACGACTGACCCGCAAGCGCGCCGACGGCGCCACACTGGTGATCTTCTACCTGCTGGCGCTGCTCGTCGTGCCTGCGAGGTTCACCATCGCGTTCGTCCCGATCACCCTGCCGCCCGCGCTGTTCGTGGCGCTGTGCCTCGCGGTGCTGTGGTTCGCCGCGCACCTGGTCGACCACCTGTTCATGGCCAAGGGCCGCAACGCGGTCCGCACGGTGCTCGCGATCTACGTGATCCTGCACCTGATGACGTACGCCATCGCCACGCGCCGCTACCTGCCCGCCGACGAGCTCCAGGTGTCGGACTCGGCGTTGATCCGGATCGTGGCGATGTCGGCGCTGGCGGTGTTCGTGTGCGACGCCGTGCGCAGCCGCGACCGGCTGAGCCGCCTGCTCAAGGTGATGGTGGGGTGCCTGACGTTCGGCGCGTTCATCGGCCTGTTCCAGTTCGCGCTGGGCCTCGACCTCGCGTCGTTCGTGACGCTGCCCGGCCTGCGCGCGCAGGACAACGGCTACTCGGCGCTGGAGTCGCGGTCGATCTTCTTCCGCCCGGCCGGCACGGTGAACCACCCCATCGAGTTCGGGCTGGTCTGCGTGCTGGGCGTGCCGTTCGCCGCGCACTTCGTGTTCCAGGCGCGTGACCGCGGCGAGCCGCAGGGCCGCTGGTGGCTGGCGCTCGGCCTGCTCAGCCTGATGGCGATCCTGTCGTTGTCCCGCACCGCGATCATCGGCCTGGTGGTGACGGGCGTCGTGCTCGGCCTGCTGTTCCCGCGCAAGCGCGGCCTGCCGCTGCTCGGCGTCGGCGCGGTGTTCCTGGGCGGCGCCTCGGCCGTCGTGCCGGGCCTGTTCGGCACGGTGACGTCGATGTTCTCGAACATCGAGGACGACCCGTCGTTCCAGGGCCGCACCAAGGACTACGACGGTGCGTGGCTCGAGATCGCCAAGCATCCGTGGCTGGGCCGCGGGTTCGGCACGTTCCTGCCGTCCAAGTACACGATCCTCGACAACCAGTACCTGCTCACCATGATCGAGAACGGCTACCTGGGCCTGCTCGCGCTGGCCCTGCTGTTCCTGGCCGGCATCTTCGCGGCGCTGCGGGCCCGCTCGCTGTCGCAGGACGAGAGCGTGCGCGGGATCGCGGTGTGCCTGGTGGCGGCGATGCTGACGGGGGCGCTGGGCGCGGCCACGTTCGACTCGCTGAGCTTCAGCGTGGCGACCGGGCTGATGTTCCTGCTGGTCGGGTCTTCCGGGGCGTTGCTGCGGATCGCCAAACAGGAAGCCGCCGAGAACAGGGAGCCTGCTCCGGCGGCTTCAGAGCCGTCCTAGCACCCGCGCCCGATGGCGGCACCGGGCATGATTTTTGGCGCGAAAAGCACGTTCGGGCCATCTAGCGGCACCAACGTGCTTTTCGCGCCAAAAGGAAGCGATCCTGTGGCTGGCGAGTTGCCGCGCGGTTCGCCGACAAGACGCCGGCACCAACGACGAGGCCCTCACACCAGTGCGGTGTGAGGGCCTCAGTTCGTTGTCAGAGGGCTTTCAGGCCGTCCGGGGTCTCCTCGTGCCGGATCCCGCACTCCGGGCACGTGTAGTCGGCTGAGAGCCGCGCCCCGCAGGAGCAGACCCAGCCCTTCACCACCGCCGGGTTGCCGGCCACGAACGCGTGCGCGGGCACCGACTTCGTGACCACCGCGCCGGCCGCCGCGAACGCGTGCTCACCGATCTCGGTACCGCACACCACGACCGCGCCCGCGCCGAGCGTCGCGCCACGGCGGACCAGGGTGGTCTCCAGCGCGTCGCCCGTCTTCTTGACGTGCGCGCGAGGCCGCAGATCGTTGGTGAACAACACGTTCGGCCCGAGGAACACGTCGTCCTCGCACGTCACGCCGTCGAACACCAGCGTGCCGTTCTTGACCGTCACGTTGTCGCCCAGCACCGCGCCCGACTCGACGAACGCGCCGTCGCAGATGTTGCAGTCGCGGCCGATGCGGGCGCCCGGCAGCACATGCGCGAACGCCCACACCCTGGTGCCATCACCGACGTCATCGGACTCGCAGAGTCCCTGGGGATGCACCCGCACGCCAGTCATCGAAGGGCCTCCGTCAGCGCCTGCACGACCCGAGCCTGCTGCGACTCGGTGATCTCCGGGAACAACGGTAGCGACAGCAGCTCCGAAGCCGACGACTCGGCCACCGGGAACGACCCGTCCAGATGGGCGAACGCGCCGGTCTTGTGCAGCGGCGTCGGGTAGTGGATGCCGGCACCGACGCCCGCGGCGTGCAGCGCGGAAAGCACCCGGTCGCGGTCCGGCACGCGCACCACGTACAGGTGCCAGACGGGCAGGTTGCCGTCCAGCACGACCGGAACCCGCACCCGTTCGACGTCCGCGAGCAGCTCGGTGTACCGGTCCGCGGCGGCGCGGCGGGCCTGATTCCAGCCCTCCAGGCGGCGCAGCTTGGCCGAGAGGACCACGGCCTGCAGCGTGTCAAGGCGGCTGTTGAACCCGAGCACCGGGTGCTCGTACTTGCGCGGCGAACCGTGCTCGCGCAGCAACCGGACCGACTCGGCGATCGCGTCGGACGTCGTCATCACCGCGCCGCCGTCGCCGTACGCGCCGAGGTTCTTGCCGGGGTAGAACGAGGTCGCGGCCGCGACACCGAGGCCGCCGACGGCGACACCGTTGCGGCGCGCGCCCTGGGCCTGGGCGGCGTCCTCGACGACCGGAACACCCAGCGGCAGCAGCTCGACCGGGGCGGCCTGGCCGTAGAGGTGCACCGGCACCACGGCCTTGGTGCGCGAGGTGACCACGGACGACACCTGGTCGACGTCGATCAGCAGCGTGTCGTCGACGCAGTCCACCAGCACCGGGGTGGCGCCGCAGCGGGCGACGGCCTCGGCGGTGGCGATGAAGGTGTTGGCGGGCAGCACGACCTCGTCGCCGTGGCCCACGCCGAGTGCCCGCAGCGCGAGTTCGATGGCGTCGGTGCCGTTGCCGACGCCGATGGCGTGCGGGACTTCCTGGTAGGCGGCGAACTCCGACTCGAACCGGGCGACCTGGGGGCCGTTGATGAAGGCTGTCGTCTTGAGCACTTCTGCCCAGCCGTCCGCCACCTCCTCGGCCACCTGCTCGTGCTGGGCACGCAGGTCCACCAGCGGAATCTCGATCACGCGCTCTCCCCACGCAACGGGCGGGCCGGCACGCCGGCCCACGTCTCTCCTGCCGGAACGTCCTGCAGGACAACGGCTCCCATGCCCACCACGGCACCGGCGCCGATCTTGCACCCCTCGCGCACCATCGAGCCCTGGCCCAGGTACGCGGATTCTCCGACGAACACTCCCCCGGCGAGCGATGCGCGGCCGGCGAACGTCACGCCGTCCGACACCACGTCGTCGTGGGTGATCAGCACCTGGGGCATCACCACCACGTGCCGGCCGATCTCCAAAGGCGTCGTGATCACGACACCCGCGAGCACGACCGTGCCGCAACCCAGGGAAGCTCCGGAAGTAACAGCCGCCGGATGCACGATGGTCGCCCACCGCTCCTCCGGCAGGTCAAGACGCGACACCAGCGAGAGCCGCGACAACGGCCGCCGCGCGTTCGCGATGCACGCCACGACGGCCGCGTCTCGGTGTCGGCCGAGCTGATCGAGCCCGCCCAGCACGGGCACCCCGTCGATCCGGGTGCCGTGCAGGGCGGCGGAGTCGTCGAGAGCCCCGATCGGGTTCCAGACGTCCGGGAGGAGGCGGACCGCCGCGATCACCTCGCGGGCGAGTCCGCCTGCTCCGACGAGCAGCAGTGGCCGTGGGGTCACTGGAAGACCACGTCGACCCAGTAGTTGCCACCGTTGTAGGACGAGGTCGGGAACCCGGACCCGGACGTGAACACACCGGCCGAGGCCGTGGCACCCAGCGGCGGCGAGTTCACCGAGCCGAAGTAGCCGGCGTTCACCGCGTAATGCCCTGTGGTGGTCGTGTACGAGGCCACGTAGGTGGTCCCGGACGTGATCGCCACCGGCTGGGCGAACGTCAGCGTCTGCCAGCCCGACCCGGTCTCGTTCGAGAACGTGCCGGTCGCCAGACGGGTGCCGTCCGCGGACCACAGCGAGCCGGTGTGGCTGCCGGTGTTGCCCGCGCCCTTGTAGAACTTCACGCCGGTGATCTGGCCGTTCGCCGACGACGTGAACTTCACGCCCAGCTCGTACGCGCTGCTGTCATCGGCCGAAGTTACCGTCGGCACCGTCGCCGCGCTGAACAACGAGCACGGACAGGTCTGCGTCGTCGCCGAGGTGAACGACCACGTGACGGGGTTCGCCATCACGTTGCCGAACGTGTCCTCGATCCGCATGCTCGCCGTGTACACAGTGGACGCCGCGAGCCTGGCGGCCGGGGTGAAGGTCACCATCCTGCCGTCCGGCGAGAGCGCCAGCGTGCCGCCGATCCTCGCGCCACCGGGGTCGGTGACGGCGAACTGCGCGGTGTTCAGGTCGACCTGCTCGTCGAACGACATCGTCACCGTCGACGTCAGGTCCACTTCGGACGCCCCGGACAGCGGGGTGTGCGACTGCAGCACCGGCGCGTCGTTGTCCGCGTTGGGCTGGTAGACGACGTCGACCCAGTAGTTGCCGGAGCCGTACGTCATCGTCGGGAACCCGGCGCCCGGCACGAACACGCCGTTCTGCTCCTGCGGTGCCGTGAGCGGCGGCGAGTTCACCGGACCCGTCCCGAAGTACCCGCCGTTCACCGCGTAGTGCCCGGTGGTCGTCGTGTACGAGGCGGTGTAGGTCTGCCCGGCGCTGACGACCACCGGCTGCGAGAACGTCAGCGTCTGCCAGCCGGTCGCGGTCTCACCGGTGAACGTGCCGGTCGCGAGACGCGAGCCGGAGGCGCTCCACAGCGAACCCGTGTGCGTACCGGTGTTGCCCGCGCCCTTGTAGAAACGGACACCGGTGAGCTGGCCGGACTGGGTCGGGCTGAACCGCACGCCCAGTTCGTAGGCGCCGCTGTCGTCCGCCGACGTCACCGCCGGCACCGTCGCCGTGCTGAACAACGAGCACGGGCAGGTCGGCGTCGTCGTGGTGGTGAAGTTCCACTCCGCCGGGGCCGCCATCGCGATGCCGTTGACGTCGGCGATGCCCACGTGCGCCTTGTACTGCGTACCGGCCACGAGCTTGCCGGCGGGCGTCCAGGTGACCGTCTTCTGGTCGCCGGACAACGACACCGAGCCGGTCAGCTTGCCGCCCTTGGGGTCGGTCAGCCAGATCTGCGCCGACGCCGGGTCGACCGGTTCGCTGAACGTGGACGTCAGCGTGGTCTGCAGGCCCACGTTCGTCGCGTTGACGGCCGGCGAGCGGTTCGTCAGCGTCGGCGGCGTGGTGTCGCCGTTGAGACCGTTGCGGTAGATGACGTCGACCCAGTAGTTCGTGGCGTTGTACGACGAGTTCGGGAACCCGCCGCCGCTGCCGTAGCGGTAGATGCCGTTGCCGCCGTCCTCACCGTTGGGCAGCGCGTGCAGCGACTGGTAGTCCGCGCCCTGGCCGTTGAAGAAGCCGGAGCTGACGGAGTACCGGCCGTTCGGGGCGTAGTACGACACGACGTAGGTCGTGTTCGCCTGCACCTGGACCGGCGAGTTGAACATCAGCTTCTGCCAGCCGGACGTGGTCTCGGCGGTGAAGGTGCCGGTCGCGAGCAGCAGACCCGTCGACGTCCACAGTGAACCGGTGTGCGTGCCGGTGTTGCCGGATCCCTTGTAGAACCGGACGCCGAGCACCTCGCCCTTGCCGTCGAAGCGGACCTTCGTGCCGAGCTCGACCGCGGTGGTGTCACCTGCGTCGATCACCGCCGGTGCCGCGAAGTCGTCCCAGATCGTGCACGGGCAGGTCGCCGGACGTGGCGAGCCCGTCGTGAACGTCCAGTTCGCCTGCGAGGACAGGTTGTTCGACGAGTCGGCGGCCTTCATCGAGACCGTGTAGGCCGTCGCCGCGGCCAGCGGGGCGGACGGGGTGAACGTGATCGTGCGGGCGTCGTTCGAGATCGACTTCGTGCCGGTCACCGCGCCGGCCGGGCCGGTCACCGTGACCTGCGCCGAGCTCAGCGTGACGTTCTCGTCGAACGTGCCGGACACCGTGGTGTTCAGCGCGACCGAACCGGCGTTGGACACCGGCGACATCGCGGTCTGGATCGGCGCACGGGTGTCGGGGCCCGGGTCGAGCGCCCACACCACGTCGACCCAGTAGTTGGTGTTGTCGAACGTGCTGTTCGGGAAGCCCGCGCCGAAGCGGAACACGCCGTTCGGACCGTCCACACCGGACTTCAGGCCGGTGACCGGTTCCATGTACGCCTGCTGGTTGTAGAACCCGCCGGTGTCGTACGCGAAGTGGCCGGTCGGCGTGAAGTACGAGACGACGTAGGTCGTGTTCGCGGTCACCGCGATCGGCGACGGGAAGAGCAGCGTCTGCCAGCCCGTCGGGCTCTCGTTGGTGAACGTGCCGGTGGCGAGCAGATCACCGTTGGCGGCCCAGAGCGAACCGGTGTGCGAGCCGGTGTTGCCCGTGCCCTTGTAGAACTTCACGCCGCGGACGTAGCCGTTGCTCGCGGCACGCCATTTCACACCGAGCTCGAGCTGCGAGCTGTCGTCGGCGGAGGTGACCTTCGGGACCTCCTGGCCGGAGAACATGCCGCACGGGCAGGTGCGGGCGGCGACGTTCGGCGAGGCCTGCACCGGGGTGGACAGGTTCAGCGAGTCGTCGACCGCGCGGACGCGCAGCGCGGCGGCACCGGACTGCGACGGCGTGTAGGTGTAGCTCCACGTCGTCTGCCCGGCCGTCCAGGTGGCGTAGTGCCAGCGGGTGCCGCCGTCGGTCGAGACCTCGACGCCGGCCACCTTGCCGGCCGCGTCGATCACGGTGCCGGAGAACGTGTACGGCTGGCCGACCGTCGACTGGGACGGCAGCGTGGTGATCTGCACGCCGGGCGCCGCGCCGTCGGAGATGGCACCGGAGATCACGAGCTCGTCGGCACCCCACAGCTGGTAGGGCTGGACGCCCATGTCCGCGAGGAAGTTGACGGTCGCCTGCTTGATCCGCTTGTCCGAGGTCGGGGTGTTCGTGAGGAACGCGTGTTCGTCGTCCACGCCCCACGCCCACTGCACCGTGCCCGCGCCGAACACCAGCGAGCCGGAGGGCGCGCGGTAGTACGTGATCGCGTGCGTCTCGGGGCCCGAACCGTACTCGTCGCCGTAGTTCTTCAGCGCGTAGTACCCGTCCAGGTTCACCGTGGTGCGCGACATCTGCGCGACGCCGGCGGGCTGGGAGCCGTTGTCGTACACGGTGTTCCACTCGTAGCCGAGCGTGCCGGGCTGGAACGTGTACGTGCTGCCGGAGGCCAGGTTCTGCAGGTCGGTGTTGCGCCAGAGCCGCATCTTGCCGTACGCGGCGGGCACCTGCAGCGAGTCGTCGCGCCGACCGTTGACGGTGAACATGTTGCCCAGCAACGCGTTCTCCGGCCGTCCACCGTCCTGCGGCGGGCTGAAGCGCGGATCGCGCCACGTGCCGGTCCAGGTGGCCAGGCCGTCGTTCTGGGTGCCCTTGGTCTCCTTGAAGCACGCCATCGTGCGCCAGTCGGTCTGGGAGGAGTCGATGCTCTTCTCCCACCGGGTCTTCCAGAAGATCTCGTTGCCGGTCAGGAACGCCATGTGCACGCCGGCGTCGCGGGCGGACATCACGTTCGCCATCTGCTCGTTCGACCAGTACTCGTCGTGGCCGACGGCCATGAACACCTTGTGGTTCTTGATCAGGTGCCCGCGTCGCGCCGAGTCCACATCGGTCGTGTAGCTCATGTCGTACCCGTTGCGTTCCAGGAATCTCAGCATCGGGTACTCGGCGTTGAAGATGAAGTTCTCGTCGCCGTCGCCGCCGGTGTACGGGCGGTTGTAGCTGACCTTGTAGGACGAGCCGCCCTGGCCGGGGCCGTCACCGAAGTAGAGGCTGTTGCCGCCGTAGCGGTTGTACGCGACCCAGGTGGCGTCGGAGGTCTGGAAGAACACCTTCGACTGGGACGCGTCGTCGCGGACGACGAACACGATCTCGTTCTCGGCGCCGGTGTCGTTGCGCGTCACGCGGGCGTAGTACAGACCGGACACCGCGTTCGACGGGATGGTCCAGTTGACCGACACGGCCCAGTTGCCGCAGTCGATGAGCGCGGTCGGCCCGTCCCGCAGACAGGGTGGCTGGTTCTGCGGCGTGTTCCGGTTGACCGTGCCCATGTAGCGCGCGCCCTTGCCCGCGTACCAGCCGAGCCGGTAGATGTCGAGCTTGTAGGACGACGCGGAGGTCAGCATCTTGAAGCCGACCGTCTGGCCGACGTTGTAGCTGATGTCCGTCGTGTAGCCGAGGATCGCGTCGTCGCGGTACTGGGCCTGCCAGTTGTCCGCGCCGGGCTGCGTGTTCTCGCAGGCGACCTTGTTGGTCACGGGGATGTCACACGGGGCGGCGTTGGCGTTGGGGGCGTTGAAGACTCCCAGCACGAACATCGTCGATGCGATTAATGCCGTGATCACAAGCACCCGCACGAGACGCGACTGCTGAGCCACCATGGGAGTTCACCTCTCGGACGGAGTTACCGTGTGTGATCCGCGCACTACGCTGGACAGCACAGGGCTGCTACTCCGAACGTCGGCGATTTGATTGAAGCTGTTACGTGCCAACACAAAAATGTTCCGCTGCGGGCTCAATATTTATCTTTCAACCACGGACGGTCAGATGGAATGTGTGGAGAGTTTCCGACAACGCTGACACGACCGTGTCCTGCTGGTCGTACGTCATGTCGTGGAACAGCGGGAGAATCAGCGTCCTGGCGGTGAACGCCTCCGTCACCGGCAGCGGCGCGCTGGGGTGGCCCGCGTAGGCGGGTTCGAGGTGTGACGCCATGATTCCGCGCCGTGCCGAAACTCCGCGTTCGGCAAGGCCCGCAAGGATTTCCGTGCGGTCCGGAGCACCCTCCGGCAACCACACCCAGAACGACTGGTAGTTCGTCGTTCCGTACTCAGGGTCACGAACCGCCGTGAGGCCGGGCAGATCGGCCAGCAGCTCGTGGTAGCGCGCCGCGAGCTCACGGCGGCGGGCGATGATCACGTCCAGTTTGGACAGCTGCACCAGGCCGACGGCGGCCTGGATGTCGGTCATCCGGTAGTTGAACGCGGTCTCCAGGTACTGCTCGATGACCGCCGACCCGCCGTGGTGGCGGTCCGCCGCGGACACGCTCATCCCGTGTTCGCGCAGGCGCTTGAGCCGAATGGCCCAGTCCTCGTCGTCGGTGGTGACCATGCCGCCCTCACCGGTGGTGAGGAGCTTGCGCGGGTGGAACGACCAGGCCGCCAGCACGGCGTTGGTGCCGACCGGCTTGCCCTGGTAGGTCGAGCCCGCGGCACACGCCGCGTCCTCGATCACCACGATGCCGCGCGGCTCGCACAACGCCTTCAGGCTCTCCACGTCGGCGGGCACGCCGGCCTGGTGCACGACCATGACCGCGCGGGTGCGCTCGGTGAGCACCGCCTCCACTGTGGACGCGCTCAGGTTGCCGGTCTCGGCCTCGACGTCGGCGAACACCGGTGTGGCGCCGGTGTAGCGCACGGCGTTCGCGGTCGCGATGAACGACAGCGACGGCACCACGACCTCGTCGCCGGGGCCGACACCGAGCAGGTGCACGGCGAGGTGCAGGCCCGTGGTGCAGGAGGACACGGCGACGCCGTGCTCCGCGCCGACGGACGCCGCGAAGCGTTCCTCGAACTCCCGGACCCGGGGTCCCTGCGCCACCCACCCGGACCGGACGGCCTCGGCGGCGGCGAGCGCTTCTTCCTCACCGAGCAACGGCCGCATAACCGGAATCACTGTCGTACCTCGATCTGTGGGTGCGGCCGCGGCGCCGCGCCGGCCTGGGGGTGCCGGCGGACGCCGCAGCCGCGGCTTCTGGGGTAGATCAGGCGTTCTCTGCGACGATTTCTGCGGCGATTTCTGCGGCGTGCTTCTCCGCACGCCACCACGCGACCAGGTCGCGCAGTCCGCCGTCCATCTCGATCTCGGGCTTCCAGCCGAGTTCGGTGGCCGCGGCGCTGATGTCGGCGAGCCGGCGGGTCACGCCGTTCACCTTCCGCTCCGGGCCGTGCTCCAGCGGCAGGTCGGAGTCCATCGCGGCAAGCAACGCGAGGGCGAGCTCCTTGAGCGACGTCTCCTTCGAGGACGCGATGTTGTAGACGGTGTCGGTCACCGGGGCCTGGGCGGCGAGGATGTTCGCGCGGGCGATGTCGTGCACGTGCACGAAGTCCATCGTCTGCGCGCCGTCACCGAAGATCAGCGGCGACTTGCCGTCCACGATGCGCTCCATCCACCGGATGAGCACCTCGGTGTACAGGCCGTGCACGTCCATCCGCGGGCCGTAGACGTTGAAGTACCGCAGCGCCACGTAGTCCAGGTCGTACATCGCCTTGAAGCTGCGCAACATCCCTTCGTTGAACGCCTTCGCGGCGCCGTAGAAGGTGTCGTTGTTGTACGGGTGGTGCCGTTCGTTGGTGGGGAACGACTCCGCGAGGCCGTAGATCGACGCCGACGACGACGCGATGACCTTCTTCACGCCGGCCGCGGCGGCGGCCTCCAGCACCGTGAACGTGCCGTCGACCAGACACTCCAGCGCGAGGCGCGGTTCCTCCGCGCACTGGGTGATGCGGATGGCGGCCAGGTGGAAGACCAGGTCCTTGCCCACCGTCAGCTCGTGGACGAGCACCTTGTCGTTGATGTCGCCTTCGACGATGCGCACGACACCGGACTTCAGCGCGCCGGCGAGGTTCTCCCGGCGGCCGCGCACGAAGTTGTCGAGCACGACGACCTCGGCGGCACCCGCCTCGACGAGCTGGTCCACCACCGACGACCCGATCGTGCCCGCGCCGCCCGTGACGAGCACCCGCTGACCACTGATCGGCTGCGCCAGATGATTCTGGGCCGACATCAAGACACCTTGCCTTCGACTTGTTGAACGGGAACGAAAACTCCGCCGGAGCGCAACGACTCCGACGCCGCCTCCAGCACGGCCAGCACGCGCAGACCCGCGCGGCCGTCCGTGAGCGGCGGACGCTTCTCGGTGATGGACGCCGCGAACTCGGCCATCATCGTGCGCAGCGCCTCGCGTTCCACCAGCGCCGGCGCGACCATGTCGCCGGTGCGGTAGGAGATCTTCTGCTGTTCCTCGGAACGGTCGACGCCGCGGTCGTAAATGGACAGTCGCTGCGCCGGGTTGTTGTCGTCCCACACCACCGTGCGCTGCGAACCGCCGATGACCATCGTGCGGATCTTGGTCGGCGACAGCCAGTTCACGTGCACGTGGGTGATCGCGCCGTTCGACAGCCGGACCGTGAGGTGGCCGACGCAGGCGACGCCCGCGCCGATCGGGTCCGAGCCGTGCGCCGCGACCTCCACCGGCGTCACGTCGTCGGGCAGGATCGCCTCGAAGATCGACAGGTCGTGCGGGGCGAGGTCCCACAGCACGTCCACGTCCGGCTGCACCAAGCCGAGGTTGATGCGCACCGAGTCGATGTACTGGATCTCGCCGAGCTCACCGCCGCGGATGATCTTGCGCAGGTGCTGCACGGCGGAGGTGTACGCGAACGTGTGGTCCAGCATCAGCGTGAGGCCGCGGGACTCGGCGGTCTCGACGAGCTTGAGGCCGTCCTCGAAGGTGGCCGCGAGCGGCTTCTCGACCAGGACGTGCTTGCCGGCCTCCAGGGCCGCCAGCGCGACGGGCAGGTGCGTGGCGGCGGGTGTCGCGATCGCGACGGCCTGCACCTCGGGGTCGGCGAGCACCTCGTCCAGCGACGCGGTGGCGCGCACGGTCGAGTACTCCCCCAGCACGCGCCGAGCCTTCGCGACGTCGAGGTCGCAGAGGTAGCGCAGGCGCAGCTCGGGGGTGGCCTGGGCGTTGCGGACCAGGTTCGGTCCCCAGTAGCCCGCGCCGATGACGGCGATGCCGATCACAGAAGTCTCCATCAGTAGGCCCCCTGACCGCCGAAGACGGCGCGGAAGGTCTTCCACAAGATCACGGCGTCGAGGGCGAGCGACCAGTCCTCGACGTAGCGCAGGTCGAGCCGGATCGACTCCTCCCACGACAGGTCGCTGCGGCCGCTGACCTGCCACAACCCGGTCAAACCAGGCTTCACGAGCAGGCGGCGCCGCACGTCGGAGGAGTACTTCGCGGTCTCCTCCGGCAGCGGCGGGCGCGGGCCGACGAGCGACATGGTGCCGCCCAGCACGTTGAACAGCTGGGGCAACTCGTCGATCGAGTACCGGCGCAGGAAGATGCCGACCTTGGTGATGCGCGGGTCCTTCTTCATCTTGAACAGCAGGCCGTGGCCCTCGTTGGCGGCGGCCAGCCTGGCGCGCAGGGCGTCAGCGTTGGTGACCATCGTGCGGAACTTGATGATCGTGAAGGGCGAGCCGTCCTTGCCGACGCGTTTCTGGCGGTAGAACACGGGACCGCGGCTGTCGATCATCACGAAGGCGGCGACCGCGAACATCAGCGGGGCCAGCGCGAGCAACAACAGGAACGCGCCGACGCGGTCGACCACGCCCTTGACGAGACGGCGGAAACCGGTGAGGGCTGGTTCGCTCACCCTGAGCAGCGGCATGCCGAGCACGGCGCTCATGTGCAGGCGGGGACCGGCGACCTCCATGAGGCCTGGCGACACGACCATCTCGGCACCGGAGCCCTCGAGGGCCCAGGCGAGCTGCTGGAGGCGGCGAGGCGTCCAGTAGGCGTCCGGTGTCACCGCGACGATGCGGTAGCCACCACGGCGCACGTGGTCGGCGAGTTCGCGCAGCTGACCGACGACGGGCACGCCGTCGACCTCCAGGCCGGCGCGGCCACGGCCGTCGATCGTGCAGACCGCGTCCACGCGCCAGCCCAGGTGGGCGATGCGGCGGGTGCGGGTGATCAGGTCCTCGACGGTCTCGAGGTTGCCGGCGGCGAGGACGGACAGCAGGAAGCGCCCTTCACTGCGGCCGCGGTGCAGCGGGCGGCGCAAGGCGTAGCGCATGGGGAAGGCGACCAGGGCGATCGCGGGGACGACGACGAAGACCCACAGGCGGGCGCCGGGGATGTCGACGGCGAGCGCTCCTAGGCCGAGCGCTACCACCGCACCGAACAAACCCCGGCCGAGTCTTCGGAACTCTTCAGCTCCCTGACCCAGAACGGTGGACGTCCACACGCGGTTGATCGCGAGCGAACCCGCCACCACGACCACTGTGAGTATGTCCAGCAGCGCAAGAGAAATCGGGCCAAAGGCGGCATGACGCATGTGCATGACCGCTCCGACGGCGATGACGACCAGGGCAATGGTCAGCACATCGGCCGTGATCACGGCATAGCGGTATCGACTTTCCCAGCGGGCGACCGGTGGGTGCGTCTGTCTGTGTTCGGACAGCGGATTGAGCCTGGAGCCCTGCCCGTGAACGTCACGGGCAGCGCGGACCTGCTCACTCATCGTTGTGATCTCCCCGGCTCAGCGGCGATTCCGGACGTGCAAGTACGCAGGCCACCCCGAGGACCTTGATCCTTCAAACGACTGTCACGCCTGAATCAGGCGTCGCGGCCGAAGCTCGCAACCGATGATTCGTACGCCCAGGCATCCGCGTTACATGCTGTGGAAAAAAGTTTCCCCAGCGCCCGAATATCGGACGTGACGCGCGTCTCATCGTCTGGAAACGGTGGCAGCACAAGACGATTCCACATGTCCACAAGGGACATAAATGGTGCACATAGGCCGGGGAATGGTCCAGAAGAGGGACTTCAGGCCCTAGTCTGATCGGCTGCGTTTATGCATGCACTTACCGCTGAACGGAGTAATCCCCTACGGCCGAACGGAAATGCGAACCTCGTCACTGCCGACCACCACGATGTCGCCGGCCCGGAGCTGTGCTCCGCGGCGCACTTCGACAGCGCCGTTGACGTGGACCTCTCCGTCCTCGATGAGCTCTTTGGCGTGCCCGCCGTCCTCGGCGAGCTGAGCCAGCTTGAGGAACTGCCCTAGCCTGATCGGCTCTTCCGAGATCTCCACCGTCCGCATGAGCCACATCATCCCAGTAGGGCGATCCCTACTGCTCGCTCGGGGGAGGACACCAGCGCATCCGGGTGATGTCGTTGACAGGCTTGCGCTTATGAAAACTTCTTGGGGGTACGCCGCCTGGCTGGCGGTGTCGGGATTGGTCTGCGTGGCGATCACGGTCTTCGCCGCGAGCGCGTACGTGACGCTCGACATGAGCCAGGCCAGGCCGGATCTGCACGGCGGAGTCCACTACGGCCTGCTGGTCGCGCACATCTTCACCGGAACGGTCGCGATCCTCGCGGGGGTGTCGCAGTTCTGGCCGGGACTGCGCGGCCGACACCCGCGCGTCCACCGGGTGATGGGCCGCGTCTACTTCGCCGGGGTGCTGCCGTCGTCGGTGCTCGGCGTCGTGTGCGCTCAGTTGTCACTGAACGGACTGGCGGCTTCGGCACCGCTGACGGTGCTGTCCGTGCTGTGGTTCGTCAGCGCGGTCTACGGCCTGCAGACGGCACGGCGGCGCCAGTTCGGCGCGCACCGCATCTGGATGATCCGCGGTTTCGCACTGACTGGCGCCGCCGTGACCGGTCGGCTGTGGGGCCTGCTACTCGGCGGCCTCCTGCCCGAGGGGGACGGGCTGGTCGTCTTCGCCACCGCGAACTGGCTGTCGTTCGTGGTGAACCTGCTGGTCGCCGAGTGGTGGATCCAGTCGCGGGGTTACACCCGGACCTTGCCCTCCGTCGCACTGAGGCCCAGCATCTCCAGCAGGTCGGCGCAGTCGAGCGCGTCGGTCGCGTGACACGCGACGGTGCGCGCCGCCTTGCTGTTCTGAATCGTGCTGTGCTCCTTTTCCAGAGCCTTGGCCTCGGCGAACGTGCCGGTTTCGGGCTCGGCGATCGCGGGACGCGCCCAAGTCATGTTGTGCCTGCTTCCGCATCGGGGGATGACCTCATCATGACAACGGGATCACTGAAACACCAGAACTTGTGCTTACCGTAATCGATCACCCACAGAGCGTGTAAATCGAGAAAGCGTTTACCGGACATCGGCCGCGAAGTTTGTTGCCAGAAATTTGCTTCAACGGCCGTAGCGCAGCACCGACTCCACTTCGGTCACAAATGCGACCAGCCGTTCATCGTCCACATCGTCCGGCGTGGGACCGTCCACTGCAAGCCGTTGCAGCGCAACGGAAGTGGTGGCGTGCTCCCGCGCCAGGCGGCGGAACCCGAAGGTCGCCTCGTAAAGCGACATCGCGGTGCCCAAAGCAGCCAAAGTCGTTGCCACGAAACCCCACATGGCCCTGCGCGGCCCGTCCGCCATGCCGATCGCGGCGGCCGCGGCGGCCACGATGAAGAGCGTCGCGGCGAGCGCGACCGTCCACGTGCGAGCCTGGGAGTACTTCTTGCGGCCGCGTTCGAAGTGGTCGAGCCGGTCCTGGAAGCGGTGCCTCAGATACGCCTCGACGAACTGGGCCTGCCGCTGCTTGACCGGCACTTGCGCCAGTTTCGGCTCTTTCGGCTCGACGACCGCTTCCTCGGCGTTCTCGGGCTTCACATCAGTCGGCACAGTCATGTCCTGACCACCTCGTGCTTGCGGTTGCTGACCGCGGCTTCCAGATCGGCCACCCTGTCCTGCCGCTCCTCCTCCGTCGCCGGCGCGGGCGCCGCGAGGTGAGCGAAGTAGAGGGCACGCAGGCGTTCGGCCCGCGACCGCGCGGTGAGGTACTTGTCCAGCGACTCGCGCTTGCGCGCCACGATCGTGATGGCCGCCGCGAACGCCCCGCCCGCCACGACCAGCACACCGGGCCACGGCGTGTCCCGCAGCCACGTCTGCAGTGCGGCGAACACCGTCGTCGTCAACCCACCGGCGATCGCGAGCACCGCCGTGAGGCGATACCGGTTCTGCTCGACCTCGGCCTGCGCGTCGAGCTCCTGGAAGGCCGGCGCCACGACCTGGTTGGCGTCGTGGATGGCGTCGGCGAGCATCGGGTACGCGACCACGAAGCCGGGATCGACGAGCGGCCGCGGTTCCGGTGCCTGATAACGGATCTTGGGCAGGACCTTCGGCGGCTTGGCGGGCTTTTCCTTGCTCAGCAACCGTTCCAGCGCCGTGACCGTCTTCCCCGCGCCCTCGTCGACGTGGATGATGAAGATCTTGCCGCTGCGCACCAGCACCGCGAGGTCACCGGTGAGGTCACCCGTCGCGATGCGGTCCGCGAGGCCACCGGTGCCGGCGAGCACCAGCAGCGGGTTGTCGCCGCTGAGGTGGTCGATGACCTCTTTTTCGCTCTCGCCTCCGACGACGAGTGCGACCACGGGCTTCTTGTGCCGGATGGCGTCGATCGCGCGGAACAGCACCGGTGTCGCGTCCGTCCACTCCGAACCGGGCACGATGACGGCGACGCTGTGGTTGGGCTCCAACGCGATCTGGCCGTTGGTGGAGTCCTCCGTGACGTCGTGGACCTTGCTGCTGGGCGCCACACCGACCACGACGGGCCACCGTTGCTCACAGGCCTGCAACGCCATGCCGAGCAAGTGGACAACGCCTCTGTCGGTGCCTTCGGTCACGAACACCGCACCGTTGCGCGCCGCGGTCACCACGACGGATCTCAGCACCGGCAACAACTTCGCCGCGAGATCGGTCTCGATGTCTTGGGTGGAGCCGAAGACCGAGATCACCGTCCGGCCTCGGGGCAAGCCGAGGGCGCGCGGTTTGATGTCGGCGTCCGGCTGGGACAGCCGTTTGACTGTCGGGCCGACTGCTGTGGGCATGCCGCGCACCATAACGCCGTGATCGATCCCAGACCAGAGCCGTTCAGACCCGTCTCAGGTGGCCCACACGCGCCTGATCAGCTCGTTGAGGTTGGAGAGATCGTCGAGCACGGTCGTGGCTCCTGCTTGGTGGAGGTCCTCTTTGCTGCTGCGCCCGGTGGCCACCGCCACCAGCCGCACACCCGCCGTCGTGGCCGCGTAGACGTCGTGAGGCGTGTCACCGATGAGCACGACTTCGTCATGTGTGAAAACCCGGATGTGCTTCGCCCTGCGCCGGGCGAACGTCACCAGCTCGGCCCGGTCCGCGTGGTCGTCCCCGAACGCGCTGACGTCCCAGTCCACGAGATGCGCGAGCCCGAACTCCTCCAGCTTGATCTTCGCGACGCTCTTGAGGTTCGCGGTCAGCACGCCCTGGTGCACGCGCGGGTCGTCCGCGAACGCCTCCAGCGCCCGCTGCGCGCCGGGCAGCACCTCGCCGTGCCCGTTGAGCTCCCCGCGGCGGTGCTCGAAGGAGGTGGCGAGCGCGTTGGCCAGCAGCTGCGTCGCTTCCTCGGTGTGATCGATGTCGTGCTGGCGCAGGGTCTCGGCGATGATGTCCAGCTCGGTGCGTCCGCCCAGGTCCACGGGCCAGGCGAGCTCCTGGCCGAAGGCCTTCCGGAACGCTTCCCGGTACATCAGGCCACCGAAGCCTCGTGCGGCGATCAGCGTGTTGTCGATGTCCCACAGGACCAGCAGTTCGGGCCCGGTCACCGCCCCACCACCCCCCAACCCGTAAAATCCCAGCTCATGACCTCGATCGACCCCGCAGAGCTGGAAGTCTGCCTGCGCGTACTGGCCCAGGTCGAGGACCTTCCCGCCGAGCACGAGGACGCGGTGCGCGTCCGCCGGGCCACCGCGAAGATCTTCAAGGCCGCCAAGAAGTTCCGTAAGTCCGAGCGCAAGGCCGCCATCACGGCCAACGACCGTGCCGTGACGGCACTGACCGCCACCGGGTCGCCGGACCGCATCGACGACGAGACGCAGGGGCTGCCCCTCGTGTCCAACGCTCAGGGTGCGACGGCGGGGACGTTGCTGCGCGCGCGGTCCTGTTACACGTGCCGCAAGCGGTTCGTCGAGGTCGACGCCTTCTACCACAACCTCTGCCCGGACTGCGCCGCGTTCAACCACGGCAAGCGTGACGCGCGCACGGACCTGACCGGCCGCAACGCGCTGCTGACCGGTGGCCGGGCGAAGATCGGCATGTACATCGCGCTGCGGCTCCTGCGTGACGGCGCGCACACCACCATCACCACCCGGTTCCCGAAGGACGCCGCACGCCGGTTCGCCTCGATGCCCGACGCCGCGGACTGGATCGACCGGCTCAAGATCGTCGGCATCGACCTGCGCGACCCGGCCCAGGTGCTGGCGCTCGCCGACGAGGTGGCCGCGCACGGACCGCTCGACGTGCTCATCAACAACGCGGCGCAGACCGTCCGCCGGTCCGCCGGCGCCTACACGCCGCTGGCGAACGCCGAGCACGAGGCGCTGACCGGCGACGCGACTCGGCCCGAGCTGATCTCGTTCGGCGGGCACGGCCAGCTGGCACTCCCCGGTACTGCGGTGCCCGAGGCGCACTCCGTCACCACGCTGGCGTTGATGGCGGGATCGAAGGACATCGACGCGGGCGGCCTCGTGCCGGACACCGCGGCGGTCAACTCGTGGATCCAGAACGTCGAGGAGGTCGACCCTGTCGAACTGCTCGAGGTGCAGCTGTGCAACTCGACGGCGCCGTTCCTGCTCATCTCGCGGTTGCGTTCGTCGATGGCGAAGTCCGCTCATCGACGCAAGTACGTCGTGAACGTGTCCGCGATGGAGGGTCAGTTCTCCCGCGCCTACAAGGGTTCCGGGCACCCGCACACGAACATGGCCAAGGCCGCGCTGAACATGTTGACGCGGACGAGCGCCGAGGAGATGCTGCAGGCCGACGGCATTCTGATGACGGCCGTCGACACCGGCTGGATCACCGACGAGCGCCCGCACCCGATGAAGATGCGGCTCGCCGACGAGGGCTTCCACGCCCCGTTGGACCTGGTCGACGGCGCGGCGCGGGTGTACGACCCGATCGTGCGCGGTGAGGCCGGCGAGGACCTGTACGGGTGCTTCTTGAAGGACTACGCGCCCTCGAATTGGTGACACGTCACCAGCCCAGCTTCTAGGAATGTCACTGACGCACGCGTCCGAGGTACCCGTCGGACGCGCCCGAACGAGCCCTTTCGTCACGGCACAGGTCTATTCGACCGTGTGTTCGAGTACCCATTTGTCATGAGGACTGTGTGGCGGGGAGCACTTCGGTTCGGCATGACGACGATGACGGTGCGGCTGGTGGCCGCGGCCACCGAGCACCGCAGCAGGGTGCACCTGGTGCACCGGGAGGACAGCGGCCGCGTCCGGCACCAGCAGGTGTGCGGCGAGTGCTCGCTGCGGCTGGGGCCGGACGACATCGGCCGCGGCTACGAACTCGACGACGGCCGGATCGTGCAGATCGACCCGGGAGAGCTGCCGGCGCCCGAGGACGGGATCATCGACGTCCAGCAGTTCGCGCCGCAGGCCGACGTCGACCCGATCTCGTTGCACCGCAGCTACTACGTCGAGCCGGACGACCTCTCGGTGCGCTCCTACGTGCTGCTGCGCGAGACCCTGGAGCGGACCAAGACCGCCGCCATCGTGAAGTTCGGGCTGCGCAACAAGGAGACGCTCGCGGCGATCAGGCCGCAGTACGGCGTGCTCGTGCTGCACACCCTGCTGTGGCCGGACGAGGTCCGCGACCCGCACTTCGCGTTCCTGCACCGCGACACCGAGGTGCGCACCGGCGAACTCGCGGCCGCGGCGGCGCTGGTGCGGGCGCAGACGCGGCCGTTCAAGCCGCACGACTACCCGAACACCAACGCCGAGACCTTGCTGCGGCTGGTCGAGGCGAACGTGTAGCTCCTGCCACGCCGGGCCGAGGTCCCACCGCCGCGGTGAGGCCTGACTAGCATCCTGTCCATGCTCGCCAGCCCGTCGGACCTCGTCGACCTGCTCGAGTGCGAGCACCGCAGCTACCTGGGCCGCAACGACAGGCAGGGCGACCCCGGCAGTCTGCACGCCGAGGCCGAGCGCACGGCCGCCGAGATGCGCACGAACAAAGAGCTCATCGAGAACGCCGTCTTCTTCGACGGCGTTTTCCACTGCACGGCGCAGACGCTCGTCTTCACCCCGAACGGCTACGAACCGTGCGAGGACGAGGCAACCCCGCAGGCAGTGCTGAGCCTGACCGCCGCCGCCCAGGCCATCGGCGCCGAACGGGCCCACCTGCTCGTCGACGGGCGGCGCACCTCGTTCCGCGTCGCCGACTTCACCCCACTCCTGCAGCGCCTGAAGACCCGCCTGGCGAAGCCCGGACCTGCACCGAAGCGCACCTGGGGCGACGTCAGGGCCGCGTGCAACGGCTGCCGCTTCGTCCGTCACTGCGCGACCGGGCGCGAGGAGGCCCGCGACCTCTCGCTCGTGGCCGGGCTGCGGGCCGACCAGCGCCGCAAGCTGGTTTCGGCCGGCATTGACACGATCGACGCGCTTGCGCGGACCGAGGAACGGCCGGCCACCCTCTCCCCCGCGAGCTTCACGGCGTTGACCGCGCAGGCGAGGCTTCAGGTGCAGCAGGAACGCACCGGCGTGACCACCTACGAGGTCGTCGCGCCGGAAGCCCTGCAGAACCTGCCGGAACCGCGGGAGGACGACGTCTTCCTGGAGGTCGACGGCGACACGTTCCGCACTCCGGGCTGGGAGGGCACGTTCGCGGAGTTCGTCGACCGCACGCCGGCGGGCACGGTCTACCACTTCACCCCGCACGACCTCGCCGGGCGGGCTGCGCGGACCGCGACCAAAGAGTCCGAAGTGGACGAACTGGTGCGCCGCTGCGTCGATCTCGGCGCGCTCACCCGCCGGGTCCTGCGGGTCTCCACTCGGGAGTACACGCTCCAGGCCCTGAAACCGTTGCTGCAGAACGACATCCCGACCCGGGGCATCCGGGATCTGCTGCACCGGATCAAGCTCGAGAACGACATCGAGACCGCGGCACCGCAGGAGCAGGACGAGGCGGCCAGGGAGAAGGCCGCCGAGCGGGCACGGCGGATGGCCGCGCTGACCGAGCCGTTGCTCGCGGAGGGGCACGCGTTGTTCGCGGCCACGGTCGGCTACCACCGCCGTGAGGCAAGTCCCGCATGGGGTGACTTCTTCCGGCAGGCCAGCGCGCCCATCTCCGACCTGGAGACCGACTCCAACTGCGCGGTCCCGATCACGCTGAAGGCCGAGGACTGGGTGCCGCCGAGCGGCCGGACCCGCACCCACAAACGCCAGGTCCACGCGCGGATCGACCCCGAGCGGCCGCACCCGTTCGGCCAGGGCGAGCAGGTCCGGCTCCTCTACCCCGGTGGCGTCACGCGCAACGCGGCCGTCGCCGACGACAACCCGTACGAGCTCGTGATCACCGAGAGCGCGAGCCAGGAACACGGCGACATGCCGATCGCCGTGCTGCCAGGCAGCCCGGTGCCCGCGTCGCCGAAGGACGAGGCCGTCGCGGAACTCGCGGAGCAGTCCGTCGGCCTGCTGCCACTGCTCCCCCGCAACCCCGGCATCGACCTGCTGCTGCGCACCCCGCCCGCACAACCGTTGCCACAGCACGATGATGTGGTGCAGGCCGTGCTGAAGGCGGTCGACCAGCTCGACGGCGGCACGCTCGCCGTCCAGGGACCGCCCGGCGCCGGCAAGACCTACCTGGCGACCAAGCTCATCAGGCACCTCATCGACCAGGGCAAGACCGTCGCGGTGACGTCGAACAGCCACAAGGCCGTCGAGAACGTCATGAACTCGGTCGACCCGGACATCCCCATGGCCAAGCGCCCCAAGGGAAAGCCCTCCAAAGACGACCCGGTCCCGCCGTGGGACCAGCCGAAGGACAACGGTGCGCTGGCCCGGTGGCGCGAGGAACACCCGCAGGGACATCTGGTCGGCGGCACGGCGTGGACGTTCTCCAACGCGGTGATCAAGGCGCAGCCGTTCGACGTGATGATCATCGACGAGGCCGGCCAGTTCGCACTGGCCGACGCGGTCGCGGTGGCGACTGCCGCCAAGAACCTCGTGCTGCTGGGAGATCCGCAGCAGCTGCCGCAGGTCGTGCAGGGTGTGCACCCGCCGGGCAGTGACGCGTCCGCGCTCGGCCACCTGCTCGGCGACCGGGAGGTGATCCCGGACCACCTCGGTTACTTCCTGGCCGAGACGCGCCGGATGCACCCGGCAGTGTGCAAGCCCGTGTCCGAACTTTCTTATGCCGGACTACTCCATTCGCACGAATCCGCCGCTCACCGCTGGATCGACGGCATCGAGCCCGGCATCTACCTGCGCGAGGTCGATCACCGGCACAACATCACGTCGTCGACCGAGGAGGCCGACGCCGTGGTGGAGTCGGTGCGGCAGATCGTCGGTCGTACGTGGACGGACAACGGCAAAACGCGCGAACTGACCGATGCGGACATCCTCGTCGTCGCGCCGTACAACCTGCAGGTCAGGGTGATCCGCAGAAGGCTGGCAGATGCGGGTTTCGACGAAACTCGGGTGGGCACAGTGGACCGCTTCCAGGGGCAGGAAGCACCCGCGGTCATCATGTCCATGACGTCGTCGTCCACCGTGGACCTACCGCGTGGCCTGGACTTTCTTTTGTCACGTAACAGATTGAACGTGGCACTCTCCCGTGCCCAGGCGCTCGCCGTGATGATCTGCTCGCCACGGCTGCTGGATGCCGATGTCCGGGGCGTGGAACAGATGCGGCTGGTCGCCGGGGTCATCGGCCTAACAGAGAACATGAGGATCTGTCCGTGGTGACACCTCACCGTTGTCATACGGTGACCTTTTGAGCGCTCTCCGTTGCTAGCGTGGCGCGGTTCACCCAGTCGGGTGATTCAGAAAGTGAATGTGCTCGATCCGCCGCGCACCAACCAGAGCAGGAGAAATCCGTTGGCAAGTAGAGTTCTCGGCGCGTTCGTGGTGGCAGGCACCACGGTTCTGGCCTCGCTGGCGCTCGCCACTCCGGCAAGCGCTCACACCCCCAAGGTGGAGGCCTACTGCGACCAGAACGCAAAAGTGACCGTGCTGAAGGTGTCGCTCACGCAGTACGCGGGCGGTAACAAGAACACCGTGCTCGTCAAGGACGGGAACACGGAGCTCCAGCCCACCAAGAACTTCGGCGAGAGCTGGTCGAAGACGTGGGACAAGCTCGACGCCACCGTTGAACACAACTTCAGCGTCGAGGTGATCGCCTCCGACACCACGCCGAAGAAGAACTACAACTACAGCTGGTCCAAGTTGGTCAAGGACTGCGTCAAGACGCCGCCGACCAAGCCGACTGAACCGACGAAGCCGACCAAGCCCACCGAGCCGACCAGCTCGACCCCGGAGGTGCCCTCGTCCTCCGTCGTGCCGCCGTCGTCGACCCCGAACGCACCGGCCCCCGGTGGCAGCACTCCGGAACCGCCGCTCGCGGCGACCGGTGCTTCCCCGATGTGGCTGCTGCTCTCGGGTCTGGGCCTCGTGGGCGCCGGTGCCGGCACCCTGCTGTTCCTGCGCCGCCGTCGCGCGTGAACTAGCTGAGCAAAGAAGCGGGGGCGGCAACGATGCCGCCCCCGTTCTGCTTCCTAGAGGTCCAAAGTGGACGCCGGTCCGTGCCCTTCGCGGATGAACCACTCGGTGCTGAACGCGACCGCGAACGTCTCGTCGTCGAGCGCCAGGAAGAACGACTGCTCGGGGATCTGTGAGGCGTGCGCCCGCATCGCCGCCCGCTTCACGTCCAGGTACTTCGTGACGTCGACACCGACGTTGATCTCGGACTCCGGCACCGCGCCCTCCATCTCGGGCGGTTCTTCCATTCCGGCCAGCCGCATGGCTTCCCGGAACTCCGACTCCTTCACCATCGCCTGGTAGACCGCCGGAGTTCCCGCGATCTCCGCCGCACGTTTGCCCACCCGGTGCACCTGGATGTGGTCCGGATGGCCGTAGCCGCCGAAGCTGTCGTAGATCGTGAGCGCGGAAGCGTCCTCTTCTTCAAGGATCGCAGCGAGTTTGCGCGCGGCCTCCTCGACGTCGGCTGTCCAGAACGAGCCCGGCTGCGAGTTGAGCTCGTCGCCCATCATCCCGGAGTCCAGGTAGCCCAGGAACTCCACGCGCGCCACCCCCAGCAGGTCGGCCGCCGCGTGCGTCTCCACCACTCGCCGTTGCCAGAGCTCTTCGCCCTCCTCCAGGAAGTCCGGGATCTCGCCGGCCTCCCCGCGGGTCGCGACGACGAGCACGACCCGGTGTCCCTCCTCGAACGCCTTCCGCATCACGCCGCCCGTGACGATGCACTCGTCGTCGGGATGTGCGTGGAACGTCACCAGTGTCGCCATGCCCGCGACGTTACCCGGCAGTGGAACTCCGCCATTCCGATGCTCCCGCGCGGTACCTACCGTGGGGACAGACCCTAGGCCGCAGGGGAGGATGTCGTGCGCGTGCTGTGCACAGTGGCGTTCTCGGCCGCCCACGCGAGGGCCGTCCTCCCGCTCGTCGCCACGCTCGCCGAAAAGGGCCACGAGGTGCTGGTGGCGGGACCGGCGAGCGTGCTGCACGGGTTCGCCGCCGAACCCGTGCGCACCGTCGCGGCACTGCCCGAGGTGTGCGACCAGCTCGCGGACCTGCTGCAGGGCGAGGTGCTCGCGCTCCCACCGGACTACGACCCGTTCGCGGACGAGATGCTCGTCGAGTTCGCGGCGGGCCCGCACATCACGCCGACCGCTCGGGCGCTGCTGACGATCGCCGCCGACTTCCGCCCGGACCTGGTGCTGCGCGCGGGCATCGAGTTCGCGGGGGTGCTGGTCGCGGAACGGCTCGGGGTGCCGCACGTGGCCGCACCGTCCGGGGCCGCCCACTACATGGACCGCCTGACCCTGCTGAACGCGCTCAACGAACGGCGGGCGGAGCTGCGGCTGCCGCTGCACGAGTCGCTCGACTCGGCGCACCGCTACGGCCGCCTGGACGCCGTTCCGCCGGGTTACTCCTTCGCCCGCCAGCGGATGCCCGCCGCGTTCGGCTACCAGCAGCCCGCGCACCACAGCCCGGGCGAGCGTCTCCCCCAATGGCTTGCGGACCTCGATCCGGCCCGGCCGCTCGTCATCGCGTCGACCAGCACGTCCGGCGGGGTGTTCGCGACCGAGTCCGCGTTGCGGCTCTTCGACTTCGACGCCATCCCCGACCAGGCGCTGCGGCACTCCCCGCTGGCACATCTGGAAACGCTGGTGGCGGGGCTGTCCGCGGTGGACTGCGAGGCGGTGGTGCTCACCGGCGGACTCCCGGTCGAGGCACCGGCGGCCGCGCACGTGCACCTGGCCGAGTCGCTGCCGCAGGCGTTGTTGTTGCACACCGCCGATCTGCTGGTGTCGCACGGCGGCTACAACTCGATCCGCGAGGCCATGCGGGCCGGGGTGCCGACGGCCGTGCTGCCGGTGATGCACGACCAGATGCACAACGCCCACCGCGTCTGCGAGCTGAAGCTCGGGGTGCGGGTGCCGGACTTCCACCCGGACGCGGTCGAACACGCCTGCAGGCAGGCGCTCACGAGCCAGGAGATCGCGCACAGCGTTAAGAGGGCTCAGCGGCACGTGCTGGGGCTGCCCCCGCTCCGTGCGGTGGCCGGGTACCTGGAGCGGGTCGTGCTGCGCAACCGGCGGCTCGTGAGCATGTGAAAGGGCGGCGCCTCCCCCAGGAAGTCCAGTCTGGAAGGCGCCGCCCCTCGGCGAACAGGTGGAGCTATCGCAGGGTCAGGTTCCAGGCGTTGATGTACCCGGTGTCACCGGAGTACATGTCCTGGACCCGCAGCTTCCACGTGCCCGCCGCGACCTCGGACGAGGCGTTGACCGTGTAGGTCGCCACCACGTTGTCGGCACTGTCCGAAGTGGACGAGTTCTTCAGCCGGTAGGCGGTGCCGTCCGGCGCGATCAGGTCGATCACCAGGTCGCCGCGGTAGGTGTGGACGATGTCCACGCCGACCTTGACGGCCGAGGAGGCGTTGCCCGTCACCGAGGAGCTGATCGAGGACTCCGCCGTGCCGAGGTCCGCGATCGCGACGTCCGTCGTGTTCTCCAGGCCACCGCTGGGCGGCGGCGTGGTGTCCACGGCGTTCACGGTCTTGGTCGCGTCCGCGAGGCCTGCACCGCAGCCACCCGAGCAGGTGCCGGGGAACGGGCGGGAGTTGGTCTTGATCAGGTCCTTGACGTTCGCCGGCGTGAGCGACGGCTTCTTGGCCACGAGCAGTGCCGCGAGGCCCGCGATGTGCGGAGCGGCCATCGACGTGCCCTGGTAGGGCTTGTAGTTCTCCGCACCCGGCGTGGTGGCGCCCGCGTTCAGCGTCGACCAGATGCCGTTCTCCGGCGTGGTGATGGTGCCGGGGGTGTCGGTGCCGCGACGGGTCTCGCCACCGGGGGCGGCGATGTCGATGCGGGAGCCGAAGTTGGAGTAGAACGCCTTGTTGCCCTCACGGCTGGAGGCCGCGACGGTGAGCACACCCGAGCAGTTGGCCGGGGTGAAGTTCGCGACGTTGGCGTTCGAGTTGCCGGCCGCGACGACGACCGTGGTGCCGCGGTTGATGGCACCGTTGATCGCGTTCTGGTAGGTCGTCGAGCAGGACGACTGACCGCCCAGCGACATGTTGATGACCTTGGCGACGTTGGTGTTCGCGGGAACGCCGCTCACCGTGCCACCGGACGCCCAGGTGATCGCGTCGGCGATGTCCGAGGTCGCGCCACCGCACTTCGCGAGCACGCGCAGCGGCTGGATCTTGGCGTCGTAAGCGATGCCGGCGATGCCCTTGCTGTTGTTCGTGGACGCGGCGATCGTGCCGGCCACGTGGGTGCCGTGCCAGGACGAACCCTGGTCCTGCGCGGGCACCGGGTTGCCGCTGGCGTCGGTGCCGCACTCGCCGCGCGCCACCCAGTCACCCTCGTCGGCCGGGTTCGAGTCGCGGCCGTTGTTGTCACGGGCACGCGCGGAGTCGGACACGAAGTCGTAGCCCGCGACGACCTTGGAGGCCAGGTCGCTGTGCGCGACGTAGCCGGTGTCGATGACCGCGACGGTCACGCCGGAACCGGTGGTGCTGGCCCACGCGCCGGGCACGTTCATACCCGCGGTGGCCTCGAACAGGTCCCACTGCCGGGAGTACTCGGTGTCGTTCGGGTCCGCGAGCGGCTGCATCAGCAGGTCGGGCTCGACGAACGCGACATCGGGGTCGTTCTTGAACGCCTGGATCGTCGAGTCGGCGTTGCTGGTCTTGGAGCCGAGATCGACCACGACCGCACCGCTGGACATCCGGCGGTGCACGGACTTGCCCTTGTTACGTGCATCGTCCGAGGCAGCGGAGTCGGACGAGGCTTCGGCGGTCCCCGGCTTGTAGCCGACGATCAGCCGTTCGAACGGGCGGTTCACCTGGGTCGAGTCCGGTTGGGACTGGATCTGGGCAGGAGCTGCGCTGACTGGTGAGACAACGCTGAGCACGGCGGCGGAGACAGCCGCGGCGCACAGGCTCGTGCGTCGCAATCCGTTCACGAGACGGGGTCCTTCCGAACAGGGCCACCGCGTGCCGTTGAGGGCGTCAGGGTTCTGAACCGGCTGCGGGGGTGCCGGGACCGTAAGCCGGGTCACAGCTGCGAAAACAGGTCTAGTCGAGGCCGTTTAACGACACTGGCGTGTTCACGACAGGGGTACTGCTCTGAATGGCGCACAATGTGGCCGTGTTCGGACACCTGGGCGTCAACGCGGAACAGACTGCTGTTTACGAGCTTCTGGTAACGGGCGGCAGCCGCACGACCGACGAGATCGGCGCCGCGGCGTCACTGCTGGAGTCGATGCGCGAGCTCGGACTGGTCCGGCACCTGCCCGGCGACGTGTGGCAGGCCGTCGCCCCCGACCTGGCCGTCGAAGCGCTGATCGCGGGCCGTGAGGAGCAGAACCGCAGGGCGCGCGCGAACGTCGGGCCGTTGATGGAGCTCTACCTGCGCAACCGCGACGAGGAGCTGGCCGACAACGCGTTCGTCGAGGTGGTGTCCGGGGCGGGCGCGGTGCGCGAGCTGTGGCACACCCTGCTGCGCAGCGCCCGCGACGAGGTCTGCGTGCTCGACCAACCGCCGTACGTGACGCCCCTGGGCGAACACGTCGCGCTGGAAGACGAGACACGCGAACGAGACGTGCAGTGGCGCGTGGTCTACGACCGGTCCGCTGTGGACATCCCGGGCCGGGTCACCGAGATCATCGAGCTCGTCGCGGCCGGCGAACGGGCTCGCGTCACCCCGACCCTGCCGTTCAAGCTCGCCGTGATCGACACGCACGCGGCCGTGCTGCCCGTGGCGAACGGCGACGTGGTCGACAAGGTGCTGCTGATCCGGCCGTCGGCGTTGCTGGACGTGCTGCGGTCGACGTTCGAGCTGTACTGGGACAAGGGGATCCCGTTCAGTCCCGGCGGGATCTACGCCGCGGCGGCCGATGTGGACCCGAACCTGCTCGGGCTGCTCGCGGCCGGGCTGACCGACGAGTCGATCGCGCGGCAACTCGGGCTGGCGCCGAGGACCGTGCAACGGCGGGTGCGGCAGCTGATGGACCGGTGCGGCGCGCAGACCCGGTTCCAGGCCGGGGTACAGGCGATGCGGCGAGGCTGGCTCTAGCGCGGAACCAAGGCAACCTTTGGTGATCTTGCGGCGTCTGACTCTGTGCAAGCAAGTACTCACCAGGGGGATTCATGCGCATGCGCAAGGTGATGGCGGCTGCCCTGACGGGCCTGGCGCTCATCGGTCTCGCGGGCACGGCATCGGCATCGGCTTCTGACTCGGCTGTCGCGGACTACCCGTGGCCGCCGAAGGACGTCACGCCGGTCCACAAGACCAAGGCGGAGCTGCAGAAGCAGGCGGACGGGTTCTCCGCACGCCAGCAGCAGACCTACCCGCGGGTCTTCCGCGGCGCGCAGAACGTCTCGCCGGGCAACTGGGGCGGCGAGGCCGAAGGCGTGTTCGACGACATGCAGTACATGGGCAACACGGTGACGTTCACCTACAAGGGCCAGAACGTCACGACGTACACGCAGGTCAACGCTCCGGGCCAGCACGCGTGGTCGCCGAAGGAGTACTGCGAGGTGACCACCTGCACCGGCAGCGTCAGCGACCACCGGGGCGGCCTGATCGTCTTCAGCAAGTACGAGCAGTTCGGCATCACGTCGGCCCGCAACTTCCGCCCGAACGGCGAGGTGGTCTGGGTGCAGAGCTGGACGCCGGGCACCGAGGCGCAGCTGGCGGCCGCGGCCTCCGACCGCGCTCTCACGTTCACGAGGTAACGCGGTGAAGAGCGGGCGCTTCCGGTCATGGAGTCACCGGAAGCGCCCGCTCGATCAACTGGTGACCTTGCGCGCGGCCACCAGCCGTCCGTCCGCGAACCCCTCGACGCGCACCTCGCTGCCGATGGCACTCAACGTCGCCGTGTGGGCGCCGTCGGTGACGTCGAGCGAGGTGGCCGGGCGGCCGTCCACGTAGATGTCCACCCGGTCGAGGTTCACGGTGTCCAAGGAGACGGTCGCCCCGGCGACCGCCACTCCGAGCCGCCGCACCGGCAGTGCGGCGAGCAGCGAGCCCGCGCGTGCGAGCAGATCGGTGTTGCCCTGCAACAGGTCCGCGCGCGTCAGCCGGTGCTGGTGCGTCGGCCGCACGCCCAGGTCCTCCACCGGCGTGCCGGCGAGCTTGCCGACCCGCAGCGTGCGGCGGATCGAGACACGCATGTTCGCCCTGTTGGGCAACGTCTT
Source organism: Lentzea sp. NPDC051213 (assembly GCF_044455585.1). Taxonomy (NCBI): domain Bacteria; kingdom Bacillati; phylum Actinomycetota; class Actinomycetes; order Pseudonocardiales; family Pseudonocardiaceae; genus Lentzea; species Lentzea sp. NPDC051213. Next base: position 19,773 of record NZ_JBITEX010000001.1, on the reverse strand, counting down.
GTACGGCGACTCGGGATCGCCCGGCGCCGGGATCTTCAGCAGCGTCGCGAGCAGGCCGTGCGTCCACACGTTCGCGCCGCCCGCACCGGTGTTGTCGTCCACGCCGAGGATCGGGCCGAGCTCGTGGTCGGCCCAGCCCGCGGCGAAGATGTCGGTCGCCGAGTAGCAGCGCGCGTCGGTGATCAGCACGACCGGCCCGTGATAGGTCTGGCCCACGGCGTTCGCACCGTCCGTCGGCGTGATCGTGTGCGCGCAGGAGAAGGCCTGGCCGGTCTCGGTCGAGCTGTCGAGCGACGGGAACCACGGGCCGAGGTCGATCTGGCCGGTCGGGTCGTCCGCGTGGCGGCGGCAGATCCGCAGGTTCAGCGGAGTGCTCAGGAACTGCACGGGTTCCGGCTCGATGCGCCGCGGCGTCATCGTCTGCAGCAGGAACTCCGACGCGAAGATGTGGCCACCGCCGTTGTCCCGGACGTCGACGATGAGTCCGTTCTGCGGCAACAGGTTCGCGAGCCGGATGAACTCCGCGAGGAACGCGTCCGGGTCGTCCACGCTGAACGTGAAGATCCGCAGGTGGCCGAACGTGCCGGACGGCGTGGTGATCGGCCGCGCCCGGAACACACCGGGCATGGTCGTCGCGACGTCCTGCGAGGCCATCGCGACCGCGCCGCCCGCCGCCTCCGCCTGCACGACCTTGGGCGCGTGCAACAACTTCTTGGCGCGGGCCTTCTCGTCCGAGTCGAGGTCGACCCCCTGCGCGGCGGCGGCCGGGCTGAGTGAGTCGACGTCGGTCATCGGAGGCAGGTTGTCGGTCACCTGCCAGTCGACGCGGATGTCCTCGGCGGCACCGGCGGCGTTGCGGTAGCTGACGACCACCCAGTCCTCGTCCGGCGGAAGCTGGATCACCAAGGGGCGCAGCGTGAGCGACTCGAGGCCGCGGGCGAGGTTCGCGGCGGTGTTGCTGCCGCAGAAGATCGCGCCGTTCAACGCGACCGCGCGGGCGATCGGCGTGCCGTTCCAGTGCGTGACCTCGGCGCCGATGCTCAAGCCGTTGAAGTTCGCGACAGTGCGCGCGACGAGGTACAGCTCGGTGCCGTCCGCGGCGAAGCAACGCTCGAGCTGGAACGGCAGGAAGGCGATCTTGCCCGCGAACGGCGCGGGCAGCAGGTAGTTCGTGTGCAGGTCGCGAACCGAGTGGAAGGTGCTCGAGAGATCGCGGTGGAACTGCCACTCGGGCTCGGCAGTGGCGTCGGTCTGGCGTTCCAGTCTGGCTCGTAAGACCCTGAGTCTCTGCACGGGATTCACCGCGTGCATCGCGACTTTGAGCGGCAGATGCGCGTAGTTCTGTTCCAGCAACACCAGGGCCTGGTCGACGATGAGCTTGCGCTGCGCCAGCGTGAGGGTCCCCGCCGTGGCGAGGAACTCGGCGAGTCCGACGGAGTTGGCGACGTTCGGGTGAGCGGTTGCGGTCATGGTGGGGCCTCCTTGCCAAGTAGAGGCTTTCCAGGGCGCCTGGATACACCTTTTTCACCCGTTCGGCCGCTAACCGGAGCAATTCCCTGGACGACAACTGGAGTAAGAGGGAGGCCGACCATGAGTCCACGGGCCTTGGAATTGCGCATTCACGGTGTCAACAACACGCCTCCGCCGGCGATGCTGGCGCTTCCCGAGCAAGCCGTTGAGCAGTTCCGGGGGGACAAGTTCGGCAGCTTCTGGCGACCTCTCAAGGACAAGGTGGCCGAGCTGCACGACGGCCATTCCGGCATCCCGCGCGAGGACATCGAGCGCGAGGCCTACTCGTGGGGAGGCATGGCACGCAGCACGCCGGGAGCGCCGGGCAGCGGTGTCGCGTCGGTGGCGGCCAACGTGCTCGGCCGCATCGGGTGGGCGCTGCTGCTGCCCTTCGGCTTGGCCAACGTGGCCTACTGGAGCCGCGAGATCCCCCGGAACTGGACCGCGGAGGACGAGCCGCAGAGAGCCGAGGCGGAAGACGCGTCTGCCTCCGAGCCCGAGGAGGAGGACGCGGCGCCGATCGGGTCCCCTGCCCAAAGCCAGAGCAACACCACCGAGGCGCCCACCGCGGCCACGGCGAACGCTGCCGCGGCGTCTGAGGAGAAGAAGAGCCGCTGGTGGTTCAACGCCGGCCGAGGCGCCGCGAGCACGCGGTTGTTCGGGCTCGGGCTGACCATCCTGCTGGTGCTCTCGGTGTGCGCGGTGGTGATCGACCTCTACGCGGTCCAGTGCTCGTTCGCGGACGTCACCTGCCGCCAACTGCCCGAGTGGCTCGACGTCCTGCGCAACCCCGCCCGGCACGTCCGGGTCCTGGCCGCCTCCGCGGTACCGGTGCTGCTTCTCGTCGGCCTCCTGCTGCTGACCTCGTTGTCGCGCAGCAGGTACGAGATGGCGCCCGCGAAGGAGAAGCCGGTGTTCCGCGCGGGCGTGCTCTTCAGCAGGCAGGGGATGTGGGAAGGAAGTCCGCGCCTGCGCCGGTTGACGAGGCTGCACCTGGCCGCCGGATTCTGCGTCGTGACCCTGGTTACCAGTTGGGAACTCGCGCCCGGAAGCACCACCTTCTCCATCATCACCGGTCTCGCCTTCCTGTTCCTGTTCTTCGTCGCACTCCGCGTGGCGATGACGGCGACCGACTGCCCGGACGCGCCGAAGAAGGAGAAGGGCGGCGTGTACTCGTGGCTGCTCGTCGTGGCCACAGGTCTTCTGCTGGCGGCGCACGCCATCGCCCTCAACGTTGCCGAGCCGGAGTTCCACGCACCGCTGGCGGTCACCACGTGGGGGCCGCCGATCGTGACCGGCTTCCTGCTCGCCATCGCGCTGTCCGCGTGGTCGTGGCGCAAGCGCCGCAACACCGAGACCACGCGGGAGTGGCCGGTCAGGTTGCTGGTGGGTCTCGCGCTCGTGCTCGCGCTCGCGTTCACCGGCAGGCAACCGTGGCTGTGGGGCGTCGTCGTGATCACCGGCGCGGCGCTCTTCGCCTGGGCCTGGAACGGAAACCACAAGTGGCAGGCGTGGCGCGGCACCGGTCCCGGTGTGCTGCTGGGACTCTCGGTCACCTCGTCGCTGCTGTTGTCGACGGTGCTCGTGCTGACGGCGCGAAGCTGGCTGAACGGCACCGAGCCGATGAAGAAGAGGCTTGAAGCACCGTGGTTCTACTGGTGGTTCGCCGGGTCGTTCACCCTGGTGCTCGCGCTGCTGGCGGTGCTCCTCCTCGTCGTCGCCGGGTTCCTCGGCTGGCGGGTGTTGAAGCCGAAGGACTTCCTGCTGGACACCAGCATGTCCGTTGCCGAGGAGAAGCGGGCTCTCGTCATGCGGTGGCGGCACGTGATCGCGACGTCGCACCGGGCGGAAATCATCGTGGGTGTGCTGTCGGCGCTCAGCACGCTGGCGATCGCGCTGACGGTGTACGTGTCGTTCGCCGAACCGTTCTGGCTGAACACGGGATTCGCCGCCTGGCTCATCGACTGGAGTGTCACGGTGACCGCGCTCGCCGGGGTCTCGCTGATCGGGTCGTTCGTCGGGGCAGGCCTGCTCGCCAACCGCCGGCCGCTCGGTCTGCTGTGGGACCTGATGTGCTTCCTCCCGCGCACCGCGCACCCGTTCGCCCCGCCCTGCTACGCCGAGCGGGCGGTGCCCGAGATCGCCGGCCGGGTCGTGGAGTTCCTGGACAAGCACCCCGACGAGGACAAGCGCACCGTTGTGGTGCTCTCCGCGCACAGCCTCGGCGCGGTGCTCGCGATCGCGGCGCTGTACGCGCTGCCGGGCCAGTACCTGGAGCGGGTGAAGCTGCTCACGTACGGCGTGCAGCTGCGCCCGTACTTCGGACGGATCTTCCCGGAGCTGCTGGGACCCGAGGTGCTCGGCATCCCGCGGTGCCGCAGGGGAACCCTGTGGCGGCTCGACCCCTGGGCGCGCGAGGACGATCCGGACGCCGAACTGCCGGAGGCGGACCGGACGGTCAAGCCGGACGACACCGTCAAGAACCTGATGGCGGGCAAGTGGATCAACCTGTGGCGGCGCACCGACTACCTCGGCTTCCCCGTCTTCACCTGGGCCAGGCCGACGGAGGACTCGGTGGACCAGTGGGCGAACGAGACGAACGGCAGTCCGGACAAAGTGGAGACTCACTCCGACTACCACCGTTGCGACGCCTACGAAGCGGCGCTGGAGAAGCTCGTACCGAAGGCCCAGGCGTCTCAATTGATCTGAACCGGTCGCCCGATCGTGAACGTGCAGGAGGTGGGAACCTGGAACGCAGCTGACTCAAGGAGAAACATGCGCACGAACGTGGCGGCCCTCGTGGGTGCCGTACTGCTCGCCGGGGGACTCGCCGCCTGTTCGAGCGAGGCCCCGTCTTCCGCACCGCAGCCCACCGCGCCCGCGATCAAGCCGGTGGCCGAGACCGCGGTCGCGGCGCCTGCCGCGTCCGGCGAGCAGCCGAAGGGTCTCACCTACGACGCCAAGCGCATCCCGGTGGGCGCGCAGATCTCCACCGGCTCGTCCGTCGCGAATGGACAGACGACGGTCGAGCTGAAGGTGGCCGGCCTGCTGCCGAACACGAAGTACGGCTCGCACGTGCACACCAAGCCGTGCGGTGCCAAGCCCGCCGACTCGGGCCCGCACTACCAGAACGAGAAGGACCCGGTGTCGCCGAGCGTCGACGCGAAGTACGCCAACGCGCAGAACGAGATCTGGCTCGACTTCACCACCGACGCGCAGGGTGCCGCGACCGGCACGGCGACGGTCAACTGGGAGTTCCGCCAGGGCGAGGCGAACGCGGTCATCATCCACGCCACGCACTCCAGCACCGAGCACGGCAAGGCGGGCACCGCCGGTGACCGCCTCGCCTGCCTCACGGCCCAGTTCTGATCCATGAGGGTGACCCTCATGGACCTGAGGTTCATGAAGGTCACCCTCATGGACCACCCGCACGGGCAGGGCCTGTTTCTTGGATCTCGTTCGATGAGAGTCGAGCCTGAGGTGGTTCCTGGCGGTGCGGGCGACAGGCCCGCATACCGGTGTTGTATGTGGGCCTGTCGCCCGTGCCGCCAGGGGCCGCCTCAGGCCCGGCTATCGCGAACACGGATCCGAGAAACAGGCCCTAGCAGGGCCAGGTCAGGGCCACACCCCCAGCGAGGTGTGGCCCTGACACCGGTTCCAGCACCGCCGCGCGTACGAGGTTGAGCACCTCGTATCGGGGTCCGGCGCGGCGAACCAGCCCGCGCACGCAGAGTTCGTGCACGGGATCCTCCGAGTCGTAGCCGGTGTGGTCGGCCATCCTGGTCAGCAGCCCGCGTTCACGCAGGTCCAATGTGGACAGCGAGCGCCGCAGCGAGTCGCGCAGGTGCGCCGAGGTGGGGTCCAGCGGGTTGGACCGCAGCCGTTCCAGCAGGTGCTGCGGCGAGTAGACCATGAACCAGCCGGCGGCGAACTCCAGTGCCGACGGCAGGCAGTCGAGCTGGTGCACGAGTCCCATCAGCGCGGCCTGGTTCGCGGGCTCCTGCCGGAAGCCGGGGCGCACCCGGCGCACGTGGGTGAGCAGCAACCGGACCGCGGCCTCGTCGGCCAAGGGCCCCAGCGGGAACACTCGCTCGCCCGCGAGGCCGGTCGGTGCCAGCGCGGTGACCACGATCCGCAGGCGCGGATGCGCCTCCAGCAGTCGCGGGTCCGGCCGGTGGTCGGTGACCAGCACGGTGTCCTGCGCGTCGTCGACGCTCGGCATGCGCACGGCGGGCAGCCACAGCACCGACCAGCCGCGCCGGAAATGCAGCTCCCCCGCCACCTCCAGCGCGAGCCGCGTCTTGCCGACACCGCCTACGCCGGTGATCGTGACCAGCCGCCTGCCTCCGGCCAGCAGGTCCATCAGCGCGGCGGCCTCCGCCTCCCTGCCCACGATCGGCGAGGACGCCGCGGGTGGCGCCACCGGCAGCCGTCCCGCCGGGCGGCCGCCGGCCTGGTGCAGGTCCGCGCGGCTGCCGTCGTCGAGCCTCAGCCCGTCCGCGAGCAGCCGCAGCGTCTCGGCGCGTGGTGACCTGGTCCGGCCGCACTCCAGGTCGCGGATGGCCCGCACGCTCAGCATCGCGAAGTCGGCCAGCTGCTGCTGGGTCAGGCCGGCGCGGAGGCGGTGCGTGCGCAGTAGTTCCCCGAACTCCCTCATGTCCAGCTCCCTCCTGGAGCTGAGTCTCGGGTGAGCGGCGCCGCGGAACATGGGTGGTGGCCCCCCATATTCATCTTCGACGTCAAATCTGGGGGCTCGGCCCCCATGTGTCCCACGCGCGCACGTGCGAGGTTCAGCCGGTGACCTCCGCGGCCGGGACCAGGACGGGCGAGAGCTGGACAGCGGCTTTCGCGCACGCGCTGCGCCCGCTGATCGACGCCGCCCGCACCGAGGTGGCGCCGCCGTTCGACGCGCCGTTCGCCGAGCAGCTCGGCCGGCGCCTGGTGGCCATCGCGGCCCGCACGCTGGTCCTGGAGCTGCACCAGACCCGCGGTGCGCTGGCCGGGTCCACCGGCGCCGAAAGGTTCACCGAGTTCACCAGGACCGTGGACCTGCCCGGCCTGTTCGCCCGCTACCCGGTGCTGGCCCGGTTGCTCGCGCAGGCCTGTGAGCAGGCAGTCTCCGCGCACCACGAGCTGTCGTCGCGGTTCACCAGAGACCGCGCGGAGATCGTGCGGGTGCTGTTCGGCGGGACCGATCCCGGCGCGCTCGTGTCCGTGGAGACGGGTCAGGGTGATCCGCACCAGCAGGGGCGCACGGTGGCCGTGCTGGAGTTCGGCTCCGGCGCCCGGCTGATCTACCGGCCGCGTCCCACCGGGCTGCACGCGCGGTTCACCGCCCAGCTCGCCTGGTTTTCCACACGAACTGGAATCGAGTTCCGCTCGCCGCGGCTGCTGGCGCGCGACGGGTACGGCTGGCTCGAACACGTCGCCTACGAGCCGTGCGCGGACGTGGCCGGTGTCGCCGAGTTCTACCGGCGGCTCGGCGCGTTGCTGGCGCTGCTCTACGCGGTCGACGGCACGGACATGCACTACGAGAACCTGATCGCGTGCGGCGACCAGCCGGTGCTGGTGGACGTGGAGACGCTGTTCCACCCGACGCTCACCCCGGACACCGACCCGGCCGCACTGGCGCTGGCCCGCTCGGTGCAACGCACGGCGCTGCTCCCCCTCGTGCTGCTCGGCGACAACGGCGGCGCGGACGTGTCCGGCGTCGGCGGCGACCAGGGGGTGCTGTCGCCGCTGGACGTCGTCGACTGGGCCGACGCGGGCACCGACCGCATGCGGCTCGTGCGGCGGCCACGCGAGACATCCGGTGCGTGCAACCGGCCGCTGCTGGGTGGCGTGCCGGCCGAACCAGCCGACTACCAGGACTCGGTGCTGGCCGGGTTCCGCGCGGGCTACGACGCGATCGTGGCGCACCGCGACGAGCTGCTGCAGCTGGTTCGCGACTGCGCGGACGACGAGGTGCGGTTCGTGGCGCGGGCGACGCGTCAGTACGCGAGATTGCTCGACGAGTCGACGCATCCGTCCGTCCTGGCCGATGCCCTGGACCGGGACCTGGCGTTCGGGGTGCTGGTCGTCGACGACCCGGTGCTCGACCGGCTGGTGCCGTTCGAGGTAGCCGACCTGTGGCGGGGTGACGTGCCGCTGTTCACGTGCCGGCCGGGTGCACGTGATCTGTGGACCGGGTCCGGGCTCCGGCTGCCGGGGATGCTGCCGGAGCCCGGACTGCACGCGGTGGAACGCAAGATCGCGGCGATGAGCGAGGTCGACCGGCACGACCAGCAGTGGGTGATCGCGGCCGCGCTGGCGTCGCGGCCACGCCCGGTGTCGCACCGCAGCGGTGCTCCGCTGCCCGGCCACGTCGCCGCGGTCGACCCGGACCCGGCGCGGCTGCTCGTCGCCGCGTGCGGGATCGCCGACCAGATCCTCGCGCACGCCGTGACGGGCAGGGACCGGGTCAACTGGCTCGGGCTCGAGCTCATCGACGACCGGCACTGGACCGTGCAGCCGCTCGGTGCCGGTTTGTCCACCGGCTACACAGGTGTCGCGCTGTTCCTCGCCGAGCTCGGCGCGTTGACCGGTGCCGCGCGGTACGTCGACTTCGCGCGGAACGCCCTGCGCCCGCTGCCGTCGTTGCTGGAGACGTTCGCCTCGTCGCCGGACCTGGTCGCGGCCGTGGGCGGCGGATTCCACGGCATGGGCGGGATCTGTTACGGGCTGGCCCGGCTGACGCCGTTGCTCGGACTCGACCCGTCCTGGCTGTCGTCGGCCGTGTCGTTGATGCCCCTCGAGGATGCTTCGGTGAGCGTCGTGGACGGCGTCGCGGGGTCGCTGGCCGCGATGCTCGCCGTGGGTACGCCTGAATCGCTGATGCTCGCTGATCACTACGCGTCGGTCCTACGTGGCGTCATTTGCGATTCGAATGGCTTCGCCCGGGGCCATGCCGGAATCGGATGGGCTCTGCGCCGTTACGCGGCAAGGGTTTCGAGCGAGTCATCTAGTGTGGCGGCGGCAGCGGACGTGGCGGGGCGGGTCCATCTCGAGAGCGACGCCATCGACGCGACCGACATCGGCTGGTGCGGTGGTCTCGCGGGTGCCGCACTGGCCCGCGACGACGAACGCCTGGCCGCGCTGCTGGTGTCCCGGGAACCGTTGCGGGACATGAGTCTCTGCCACGGCGAACTGGGCGTCATCGAGGCGCTGTCCACCCACCACCCGAGCGCCGCGACCCGCCGCACGGCGCTGCTGCTGGGCGCGTTGGACGAACACGGCGCCCGTTGCGCCACCCCCGGCGGCGTCCCGACGCCCGGTCTGCTCACCGGGCTCGCCGGCATCGGTCACGGCCTGCTGCGTCAGGGGTTTCCGGTGCCGTCGGCCCTGCTGCTCGAATCGACAACCACCATCCGTCTGGCAGACAACGAGGAGTGCACCCGATGAACGAGTCCCTGCACCGCCCGGCCGCCACGCCCGAACCGGCCGAGCCCGTGCTCGGGGAGATGGAGCTCGCGCCGAAGACACTTGCCGGTGCGAGAGCCCGAGCCCTGGTCGGCATCACACTCGCGATGGGCGCGTTCGCCTCCATCACCCCCGTGCTGTCGGACACGACAGTCAGCGTGAGGTGACCTCCGGGGGCCGGGTTCGCCCGGCCCCTTCTCCGCCGATCGCGGAAAGGTCCTTTCCTGATCGCCGGGAATCGCCGGGACTCGCCGCGCGCCACGGTGAATACGCCTGTGCAGCCGATACAGACGGCACCACGGGGCCGTTAAGGTCCTGCCATGCAGACCCGAGCGCCCCACGTGGTCGGCCGTGACCCGGAGGTCAAGGCCCTCGCGGAGGCACTCGAACGCACCCGGCACGCCCGTGGCGGAGCGATCTTCCTGACCGGTGAGGCCGGGATCGGCAAGTCGCGGCTGGCGCGGTTCGCCGCGGGCCAGGCGTTCGACGAGGGCATGCGGGTGCTCAAGGGGCGCGGCACGTCCATCGGCCCGATGGTGCCGTTCCGGCCGATCGCGGAGGCCCTGCTGGGCCTCTTCCGCGGCACGCCCCCGGACGACTCGGCGCTCGGACCGTACAAACCGGTGCTGGGCAAGCTGATCCCCGAATGGCAGGACCAGCAGTCCACGACGGAGTCGGTCGTGGTGCTGGCCGAGGCGGTGCTGCGGCTGCTGGCCTCGGTGGCGCGCAAGACGCCCTGCCTGCTCGTGCTCGAGGACCTGCACGACGCGGACGCCGAGACCCTCGCGGTCATCGAGTACCTGGCGGACAACCTGGAGGAGCAACCGGTTCTGCTGCTGGCCACGATCCGCAACGAGCCCGGCAACGCGCTGGAGCTGATCCACCGGATCGTCCAGCGCGGGGCGGCGACGCGGCTGGAACTGCGCAGGCTGACCCAGCACGAGGTCGTGCGGATGACCGCCGCCTGCCTGGAGAGCGAGCAGATCCCGGCCGAGCTCTCCGCTCGCTTGTGGACGGACAGCGCCGGGAACCCGTTCGTCATCGAGGAACTGCTGCACGGCATGGTGAGCGGCGGGCTGCTGGTCGCGGGTGCGGACGGCTGGCAGGTGCTCGGTGAGCTCAAGCTCCCGGTGCCGGCGGCGTTCGTGCGCAGCGTCGCGCACCGCACGGACCGGCTCGGACCGCAGGGCCGGGAGGTGCTGTCCATCGCCGCGGTACTGGGCCACCGGTTCCCGCTCTCGGTGGTGCAGAAGGTGACCGGCATCGACGACCGGCAGCTGCTGAGCCACCTGCACGCCGGGGTGGCCGCGCAGCTCGTGACGCCCGACGAGCCCACGCCCGACTGGTACGCCTTCCGCCACCCGCTGACCGCGGACGCGCTGCTCGCCCAGCTGACCCCGGCCGAACGCGCCGACCTGTCCGCAAGGACCGCCGACGCCGTCGAGGACCTGCACCCCGGCCTGCCCGGCGACTGGTGTCCCCTGGTCGCCGCGCTGAGGTCCGACGCCGGCTCCCCGGCCCAGGCGGGCAGGCTGTTCGCCGAGGCGGGCAGGCGGGCGCTGGCCGGTGGCGCGGCGGGGTCCGCGGTGACGTTGCTGGATCGCGCACAACGCCTGCTGGCCGACGAGATCACCGCGCGGGCCGACGTGCTGGACGCGCTGCTGCCCGCGCTGGCCGAGACGGGCGAGTTCGAGCGCGCGTTCGGCCTGGAGCGGGACGTGACCGAGCTCAGCACGGCCGGTCTGGACAGCGCGCGCCGGGCGAAGCTCCACACGCGACTCGCCCGCGCCGCGTACATGGCCGGCCGGTTCACCGAAGGCGTCGAGCAGGTCCGCACCGCGCGCACGTTGCTCGGCCCGGACGCGCCCGACGACCTGACCGCGCCGCTGGACATCAACTCCGCCTATCTCGCGCTGAACATCCCGAGCACCGACCGGATCTCCTCGGCGGCGCGGCTCGCCAGGCAGGCGGCCGAGGCGGCGGCACGGGCAGAGCTGCCGATGGTCGCGTGCGAGGCGTGGCAACTGCTCGGGATCATCGCGCGCGAGCAGGACCTCGACGAGGCCAACGCGTGCTTCGACAAGGCGCGGGCGATCGCGGACGCGCATCAGATGCCCATTCAGCACATCTACGCCCTGGTGCGGATGGCGGGCAACGACTGGCTGGCCTCCGGCAGCACCGCGGCGCTCGGCCGTGCGCACGAAGAGGCGTGCCGGGCGGGCGCGATCACGGTGGCGTACAACGTGGACGCCATCATGTCCCTGCAGCTGGTGCTCACCGGCGCCTACGCGGCGGCCGCCGAGCAGATCGACCGCTGCCTGCAGGCCACGGGGCGGCTCCAGCTCCACGCGCTGACCCGCTACCTGCTGATGGTGAAGGCGACGCTGGCCGGGCACCGCGGCAACCGCCCGGACACCGACGACGCCACCAGGAGGTTCGAGGCGGTCGCGAAAGGCGGCGCGCAGGAGATCCCGCTCTGCCACGGGCTCGCCCGCGCGTTCTGCGCCCTGCTGGAGGAGAACCGCGCGCTGGCAACGGAGGAGCTCGACCGCGCGGCGGCCCAGGAGTCGCAGAACCCCACGACGTTCCACCTCTCCGGCACGCACGGCATGCGCCTGCTGCTCGGCGTGCTCGACCGGCGCTTCGGCTGGGACGAATACCGGGCACAGGTCACGTCGTCGGCCGCCGGCATGCGGTGGAACCGGCAGTTCGCCGATCTCGCGCACGCGGTCCTGCTCGGCCGTGACAACCGGTACGCCGAGGCCAAGGACGCCTTCGCCAGGGCCCAGGAGGCCGCGTCGCTCTACCCGATGGCGAAACACCTGGGGCTGCGGCTGACCGCACCGGAGTCCGAGCCCTGGGGTGATCCGGTGACCTGGTTGCGCGCCGCCGAGGAGCACTTCCACCAGGCCGGCATCCCGGCGGTGGCGTCGGCGTGCCGCGGCCTGTTGCGCCAGGCGGGTGCGCCGGTGCAGCAACGCCGCAGCGGAACGGACCAGGTGCCTCAGCAGTTGCGCGGGCACGGCGTGACCGTGCGCGAGTTCGAGGTGTTCGTGCTGCTGGCCGACCGGATGGGCAACAAGGCGATCGGCACCCGCCTGCACATCTCCCCGCGCACGGTGGAGAAGCACGTCGCCTCGCTGATCGCGAAGACGGGCAAGCCGGACCGCGAGTCGTTGTCGGCGTACGCGGCGGCGCTGGGCCGCTGACGGGTGTGACCGCTCTCTCCACAGGTATGACGCCTGCTTCCAGCGGGTATTACACCCGAGTGCGCCTTCCTTCACCACGAGGTCCTCTCTCCCAGCACGTCGTCGCCGCGCTGAGCGGTGAACCGGACGGGCGCACGATCGCCTTCATCGCCGCCGACCCGTACGGCGAAGACCTCACCATCGCCCTGCACACGTTGTACGAGCTGCACTACGGCGGTTTCGACGGCGTGGACCCGGCCTGGGAGTGGGATCCGGAGCTGCTGCGGCTGCGGGCACGGGTCGAACGCATCTTCCTCAACCGACTGCGGTCCGATGTGGACGGTGGGGACGACATCGACGCCGCACTGGAAGCGTTGACGGTCGAGCACGGCGGTGTGTCGCATCACCTGCGGGACAACGGAACCTGGGACCAGATGCGCGAGTTGTTCGCGCACCGTTCGGTGTACCACCACAAGGAAGCCGATCCGCACGTGTGGGTCATTCCGCGGCTGCGGGGCCAGGCGAAAGCATCCGTGGCCGCCGTCGAGTTCGACGAGTTCGGCGGCGGCCGGGCAGAGCGGATGCACGCGCGGCTGTTCGCGGACCTGCTCGAAGGCGCCGGGATGCGCCCGGACTACCTGCACTACCTGGACGACGTGCCCGCGCCCGCCATCGCGATCGTCAACATGATGTCGCTGTTCGGCCTGCACGGGTCGTTGCGGGGCGCGCTGGTCGGCCACTTCGCCGCCGCCGAGATCACCACGGCGCCGAGGGCCCGGCGCATGGCGCAGGCGTTGACGCGGTTGAACGCCGACCCGAGGTGCTTCGAGTTCTTCGCCCAGCGCATCGCGGCCGATGCCGGGCACGAGCAGATCATGCGGCTCGACGTCATCGGCTCGCTGCTGGAGCAGGAACCGTCGCTCAAGCCGGACGTGGTGTTCGGCATCCAGGCGACCGAGGTGCTGGAGGCACGGCTCACCGGTCACCTGTTGTCGTCGTGGGAGGCGGGCGAGTCGTCGCTGCGCACGCGCCGGCGGTGGCGGATGTCGCAGAACGGATAGCGCTTGACGTAGCCACCAGGTCGATGCGCATCGGCCGAAAGTCCGATGCAACCTCCCGGACCCATCAGGTGTCCTTATCGGTAGGTTGGTCGAAACGACATGGGGGACATTCGTGCGCAATATTCTTCTCGCGCCGCTGTGCGCGCTGATCACGGTGGGCGTGGTGGCGTGCAGTCCGTCAGGTCCGGATCAGACCAACCCGGAACTGGCGCCGCGCGGCACCGCGATGACCAAGGTCAAGCCCACCAAGCAGGACCTCACGACGAAGCTGAGCATCTCGGGCAAGGTCGAGATGAACCCGACGTTCGGGCTCGTCGCGCCGGTCGCGGGGCAGGTCAGGTACTTCGACGTCCCGGCGCCGAACGGCACGCCGACCAAGCCCATCCGGGTCGCGACGGTGTGGAAGGACGGCGCGCCGAACTACGTGGAGGCCCCGGCGGGCGCCACGTTCGGCGGCAGGCTGGTGGACGACAAGGCGACGGTGACGGCGGGCATGCCGATCGCGTCGGCCAAGCACGTCGGCTACGCGATCGTCGGCGACATCGACGGCCAGCAGGCGTACAAGATCAGCGGCGCGCTCACCGACGTGACCGTGCAGATCAAGAACGGGCCGGGCCCGTTCCCGTGCACCGTGCTCGGCACGATCGCCGCGCTGCCGCAGGGCACCATCCCGGAGAAGCCGCCGGTCACGCCGGACACCAAGAACCCGCCGGCCGGTCAGCAGCCCAAGACCCCGGAACAGCCGCAGCAGCCGCAGCAGCCGAGCGCGTCGACGGGCCTGCGCATCGTGTGCACCGCGCCCGCCGACGTGCAGATGATCAACGGCGCCAGCGCGTCGATCGAGGTCACCACCGGCAAGTCCACCCAGGCGCTGGTGGTCCCGGTCGAGGCCGTCGCCGGTCAGCAGGGCAAGGGCAAGGTCGACGTGCTGCAGCCGGACGGCTCGCGCCGCACCACGGACGTGACGCTCGGCCTCACCGACGGCAAGGTCATCGAGGTCAAGTCCGGCCTCACCGGTGACGAGGAGCTCGCGATCCCCGGCCCGAACCTGGCGGAACCGCAGCAGCAGGGCGGCGCCGACCAGACCAAGCCGACGGGACCGTGATGACCCAGCCCCAGGTCACGACCGCGGCACCGCTGCTGCAGCTCAACGGCATCACGAAAATCCTGAAGGGCCAAGAGGAACCGCGCACGATCCTGTCCGGTGTGGACCTCACCGTCCTGCCGGGGCAGAGCGTCGCGATCCTCGGCCGTTCCGGCTCCGGCAAGTCGACGCTGCTGAGCCTGATCGGCCTGTTCGACCGCGCCGACGAAGGCCAGTACTACCTGCAGGGCAACGACATCACGAAGCTGCCCGAGCGCAAGGCCGCGGCGTTGCGCAGCGCGGAGTTCGGGTTCGTGTTCCAGCGCTTCTTCCTGCTCAAGCACCTCACCGCGGCGCAGAACGTGGCGATGGCGCTGGTGAACGGCCAGGGCTGGTCGTCGCGCCGCAAGCGCAAGCAGCAGGTGCTGGAGGCGCTCGAGCAGGTCGGCATCGCGCACCTGGCCAAGAGCAAGCCGTCCCGGCTCTCCGGCGGTGAGCAGCAGCGCGTCGCGATCGCACGGGCACTCGTGCGGCAGCCGCGCATCATCCTCGCCGACGAGCCGACGGGCGCGCTCGACACCGAGACCGGCAACCTCGTCATCGAGGTGCTGCTCAACACGACCAGGCAGGGCTGCGGCCTCGTGCTGGTCACGCACGACCACGACCACGCGCGCAAGATGGGCCGCGTGATGGAGCTGCGGGACGGACGGTTCAACTGATGCTTTCCGGCAAGTTGCGGTCCGCCCTGGTGATCGGCGGACAGGGCATCCGCGCCCGCAAGCTGCGCACGTTCCTGTCGATGGTCTCGCTGTTCCTCGGTGTCCTCGCGGTCGTGGCGGTGCAGGCGGGTTCGGAGATCGCCGAACGCGCGATGCTCACCGACGTCGAGCTGCAGGCCGGCAAGGACGGCACGATCATGGGCTACATCCCCGGCGAGAAGGGCGCGTCGGGGATCGTGGAGTCGATGTTGAAGGGCCGCACCGACGCGGTCGCGCTGATCGGCTCGAAGGCGATCATCGGCGAGCCCGGCGTGCGGCCGATCAACGAGGGCGGCATGCCGTTCGAGTACGCGGGTCAGGGCGGTTACTACGGCCCCATGACGTACTGCGACTCCAGCGGCGTCTGCCACGAGCAGAAGCCGCAGGAGAAGAAGCCGGATGGCCAGGCGATCGAGGTCAGCATGGTCGCGCTGACCGGCGACATCAGGCCGTTCCGCCCGTTCCGCCCGGTCTCGGGCAGCTGGCTCGACTTCACCTCCGCCCCCTCGATGGCGCCGCGCATCGTGCTGAACGAGGAGGCCGCGAAGGGCCTGCGGCAGTTCCGCATCCCGGGCGAGATGATGATCGACGGCGCCACCCACCACGTGTCGCCGCAGATCATCGGCGTGGTGCAGGACGGCAACTCGTCGCCGCGGATCTACATGCGCCTCGACGAGCTGCGCACCTGGATGCCGTCGGCCACCGAGACCAACGACGCGAACAAGTTCACCGGCGGCGGCACCAATCTCGAGGTGTACATGGCGCCGGGCACCGACGACCTGCAGCAGCTGATCAAGGCCAAGGTGGTCGGCGCCGGTGTGCAGCCGGACCAGCTGCACTTCAACACGGTGAACTCCAAGGAGCGCATGCAGTCCGAGCTGAAGATCATGCGACTGATCTTCCTCGGCATGGCGTTCCTGGTGCTGCTGATCGGTGTCGCGGGCATCCTCAACGTCGGTCTCGCCACGGTCGGCGAGCGGGTCGAGGAGTTCGCCCTGCGCCGCGCGGTGGGCATGTCCCGGATGCTGCTCGCGGGCATCGTGCTCGCCGAGACGCTGCTGACCGGCCTGCTGACCGCGGCGCTGGCGATCGGCGCGGGCGCGGCCGGCCTGCAGGTGGCGCTGATGATGTTCGGCAGCCGCTTCCCGTCGTTGCAGGGCACCACCTTCCCGTGGGAGGCCGGTGTCGCCGGTGTGATCGCGGGTCTCATCGCCGGTGTGCTCGGCGGTCTCATCCCGGCGATCCGGGCGGCCCGGATCCCGATCGCCACGGTCATGCGGGCCTAAGTCATGCGGGCCTGGTCCTTGGCCCGTCGCCGGCGAAGCCCCGGATCGCGATCAAGCGGTCCGGGGCTTCGTATTTGCGTCACACCTCGTTGAACGCGTCCGGATCCGGGCCGATGCGGCCACCGCGGTCCAGAGTGGACAGTGCGGCGATCTCCTCGTCCGGCAGCTCGAAGTCGAACACCGCGATGTTCTCCCGGATGCGGGACGGTGTCACGGACTTCGGGATCACGACGTTGCCGATCTGCAGGTGCCAGCGCAGCACGACCTGCGCCGCCGACCGGCCGTGCCTGGCCGCGATCTCGGTGACGACCGGGTCGGACAGCAGCTCGCCGCCCTGGCCCAGCGGCGACCAGGCCTCGGTCTGGATGCCGTGCTCGGCGTGGAAGGCGCGCAGCTCGGCCTGCTGCAGGTACGGGTGCAGCTCGACCTGGTTGACGGCGGGCACGACACCGGTCTCGTCGATGAGCCGCCGCAGGTGCGCGGGCTGGAAGTTGGAGACGCCGATCGCGCGGACCCGGCCCTCCTTCTGCAGCTGGACGAACGCCTTGAAGGTCTCGGTGTAGAGCTCGCGCGCCGGGGCCGGCCAGTGGATCAGGTACAGGTCCAGCGTGTCGAGCTTCAGCTTGCCCAGGGACTCGTCGAACGCACGCAGCGTCGCGTCGTAACCCTGGTCGGCGTTCCACAGCTTCGTGGTGACGAAGACGTCGTCACGGTCCACACCGGACTGCGCGATCGCCTCGCCGGTGCCGGCCTCGTTGCCGTAGATGGCGGCGGTGTCGATGCTGCGGTAGCCCGCCTTCAGCGCCTCCGCGACGGCCGGGGTGGCCTCCGCGTCCGGCACCTGGAAGACGCCGAAACCGAGCTGGGGCATGGACACGCCGTTGTTGAGCTTGACGATGTTCAAGACGAATTCCTTAAACGGTAGGACTTGTGGG
Source organism: Lentzea sp. NPDC051213 (assembly GCF_044455585.1). NCBI lineage: Bacteria > Bacillati > Actinomycetota > Actinomycetes > Pseudonocardiales > Pseudonocardiaceae > Lentzea > Lentzea sp. NPDC051213. Next base: position 2,494 of record NZ_JBITEX010000001.1, on the reverse strand, counting down.
ATCAGCGTTCTACGGAATCAGCGTCGGGGCGGTGCCGCCGTCGACGCGCAACGCGGCTCCGGTCGTCGCGGACGAGAGGTCCGACGCGACGTAGGTGATGAGGTTCGCGACCTCGTGCGGGCGGATCAGGCGGCCCAGCAGCAACGTGGGGCGTTCGGTGCGGACGAACTCCGCCTCGCCGCCGTCGCCGACGCGGTCGCGGATGAACTCCTCGACGCCGTCGGTGAGCGTCGGGCCGGGCAGCACCGAGTTCACGGTGACACCGGTACCCGCGACCGCCTGGGCCATGCCGCGGGAGATGGCGATCTGCGCGGTCTTGGTCATGCCGTAATGGACCATCTCGGTGGGCGTGAAGACCCCGGACTCGCTGCTCACGAAGATCACCCGGCCCCAGCCCCGCTCGACCATGCGCGGCGTGTAGTGCCGTGCGAGCCGCACGCCGGACATGACGTTGGTGTCGAAGAACCGCTGCCATTCGGCGTCGTCGATCTCGAAGACCGGCGTCGCCGAGTAGATGCCCAGGTTGTTGACCAGCACGTCCACGTCGGGCAGCTGGTCGATCAGCTCCGCGGCACCCGCGCCGGTCGAGATGTCCGCGGCGATACCGCGCACGTCACCGTCCAACTTGGCGACGGCCTCGTCGACTCGAGCCTGACTCCGGCCGTTCACGACCACCGTCGCACCGGCCCTGAGCAGCCCTTCCGCCGCGGCGAAGCCGATTCCGGAGGTGGAGCCCGTCACAAGAGCCGTGCGTCCCGACAGATCCATGTCTCTCCCCGCTAGACTTGTTGAAGACGATTACGAGCGTACGCAATAGTTGCACACGCTGTCTATTCGAGAAGGGTTGACCTATGTCACTGGACGACGACGCCGTCCAGGCGCGCGCACAGGGCTGGCGCACGCTCGCGGCGTTGCACGCACGCATCGAGGATCGCCTCGAGAGAGCTCTGCAGAAGGCGCACGAACTCTCCGTCAGCGAGTACACCGTTCTGGACGTCCTCAACCGTCAGGACGGCTTCCACCTCCGGATGAACCAGCTCTCCAACGCCGTGGTGCTCAGCCAGTCGGCGACAACGCGGCTGGTCACCCGCCTGGAGGACCGCGGCCTGCTCGCGCGCTACCTCTGCCCCACCGACCGGCGCGGCATCTACACCGAGGTCACCGAGAAGGGCCATGAGCTGCTCGCTCTGGCGCGGCCGACGCACGACGAGGTCCTGTCCGCGTCGCTCGCGGAGGCCGAGGGCGTGCCGGAGCTCAAGCCACTCGTTGAGGCGCTCGCCAAGCTGTAGCGCGTCGAGCAAGATCGCGCGCATGGATCTCCACGCCCTGATCCGCGCCGAAGCGCCGGTGGCCGAGCAACAGCGCGCCCTCACCGAACCGGCGCTGGCCGCACTCGTCGACCACGGCGTGCACCGCCTGATCGCCCCGAAGCGCTACGGCGGCGCCGAACTCGGCCTGCCCGAGTGGAGCCGCGAGATCCAGGAGCTGTCGCGGTCCGACGCCTCGACGGGCTGGACCGCGATGACCACGACCATCTCGTCCTCACTGGCCTGGCACCTGCCCCAGGAGGCCGCGGACGAGGTCTTCGGCGACCCGCGCGCGTTGATCGCGGGCACGGCCGCCCCTCTCGGCAAAGCCGTCGAGGCCGACGGCGGTTACCGCGTGACCGGCCGTTGGGGCTGGGGCAGCGCCGTCACGCACGCCGCGTGGGTCATCGGCGGCACTCTCACGCCCGTGGGCCCACGTCTGGCCGTGTATCCGCGCTCGGACGTGACGATCCACGACACCTGGCACGCCGCGGGCCTGCGCGCCACCGGCTCGCACGAGTTCTCCGTCGCTGACGCCTTCCTGCCGTTGCGGCGCACGGTGTGGCCGATCGGCGGCACTCCCGGCATCGCGGGCCCGATCACGGCGTTCCCGTACTTCAGCTTCCTGGCCGTGGGCGTCGCGTCCGTGGGTCTGGGTGCGGCCCGCCGCGCGATCGACGAGATCGAGGCGCTGGCCGTCGCGAAGACCCCGCAGCACGCCACGACGAGGCTCGCCGAGCAGGCCGGCGTGCAGATCGAGATCGCGCTGATGGAGGCACGGCTGTCGGCGGCGGCCGCGTTCCTGCACGAGGCGCTGAGCACGGCCTGGGAGTTCGCGGTGCAGGGCGCGCCGACACCGGACCCGGCGAAGGCACGGCTGCGGCTGGCCTGTTCGTTCGCCTCGGGTGAGGCCGCGGACGTGACGCAGAAGGCGTTCGCGGCGGGTGGTGGCAGCTCGGTGTTCGAGTCGTCCGCGCTGCAACGGTGCTTCCGGGACGTGCACGTGGCCGCCCAGCACACAGTGGTGTCGCGGCGTCTGTTTGAGACGTACTCCATGCTGCGGCTCGGCCTTCGGCCGGACATGTCCCGCTTCTAGCTTGAGTTTTAACCTGTTCGGTCCGGGTGTGGGTGGCAGGGCTCGGTTGTGTTGTGGTGCTTGTGTTTGCGCCTGTCTGCGCTGGTGACGA